>NZ_JAIMIB010000004.1 GCF_019966515.1 Roseovarius aestuarii
CCCAAAAAACAGGCGCCCCCAAAGCAGCTTAAAACACACCCAAAATTAACAAACATAAAACCCAAAATACCAAAATACCTCACATTCTTTATACCTTTTAGCGGCTGCTGGAGCTATCGGACTATGAACGGCTGCTTGCTAACAGGTACCAACAGTTTTTTGCATCTGTTAAGAATCACAGGAACAGGATCTCACTGGCGGCAAGAACGTATCCGGTTGCGATCGCATCAAATGTAAGTCGTCAAATCCCGCAGGGCATACTGCATGGCGCTTGTCCAATCCCTGCATGCATGGGTGGCTCAAACGTCATCGGCGCGCTCTCGGTACTGCCATCTTCTGTTGCGAACGTGCCTAGTCCCGACATGATAACATCGCGTTCGCAATCGGATAGTTCCAGTGCGATCTGGGTTTCAATTTCAGGAAACAGTTCATCGAAGCTTTCGGCGAAAATGCTGATCGGCCGAGATGACAATGCCTCGTCACTCAGTTGAAACTGCGCTCCACCCTGGGCGTCCGTTGCCGAACGACCAAGAATGAAATAAAGGCCACACACCTCAAAATTTACCATGTTTTTCATTACGCCATCATCCCGGACAACCAGCGCATAAGACTATCCGAAAGGCAGGTTACAAAGGGCTTTAGGACATCAAACAATATTAAAAGGATTTTCCGAATATTTTAGGTTCCCAAAGATCAACCGGGCGGAAACCGGCAAACGCTCTGCTCATGGGAAACTGCAGCTTCTATGCCCTGATAATCAGACGGTTGCCGGGTGTCAGATAGCCAGCGATCCGGCGCAGGTGATCTCTCCGGAACGCCACGCACCCTTCTGTCGGATATCCCGGTCTGCGCCATTGGTGGATAAAGATGCACGACCCGCGCCCCTTTTCAGGATGCGGCCAGTTCCAGTCGGTTACCAGAACAAGATCGTATAGCGGATCAGTCCGGCGAAGCACCTCATGACTGTGCCGGTAAGGCGCACGTACCATCAGGTTATAAGAATCGTCACCGACATCATCCGACCACAGATCGCCGAGCCGGATCGGCAGTGCCCACGGTGCGGGCCGCGACATGCGATCCGCACGATAGAGCATCGCCACGATGCGATGCGTCCCAACCGGCGTACCACCGTCACCTTCGCGCTTGTCCATGCGCAGCCCGCCCCGCCCGATCGCGCAGGGGTAGCGTTGCCCTCTGAATCGCAGGCCGGTCGGGGTCAGGACAAGATCATTCGGTGTCATCGATCGCAGATTGCACCAGCCGTGCCGCATAAGAAAGCGCGATTCACGACGTCGTAGATCCTGGCAGACGTCGGGGCCGTATCTACGGATCGCCCGCCACACCGTAGCTCGGGGCCACTGACGGGTCGATCGCCCGGTTCAGGTAATCCTGCATCTGCGGCTCGTAGGCCTGCCAAAGCGATCGCAGCTTCCGAATCGGGCAATCATCTTCCCAATCCACCCGCAGATCGACCAGATAGAATGGCATCTTATCCGCCACGATCAGAGCCGCAGAATGTACAGGACCTTCTTCGCCACCAGCCGCCAGACCGCCTTCCAGACCGCTGAGCAGCCGTTCGGCCAGATGCGCCGAAGGATCGGCCATGAACCCGTCACTGATCCCCTTGGCCACGGCGGTTGAGGACAAAAGGTTGCCCGCGGCGACACAATCGATATCCTCGCTGATCGCATTGGTGCCAAGGATATGCGCGCCGGTGAAATGCGCTGTCGTGCCTTTGGCGTCCACCGCCGTCAGCTGGCGGTAGTCGATATTGTCACGCCCGGATGTCACCACCGCGATGGCCTCGGTCGCGCTTTGACCACCTTCCATCGCATCAAGCACCAACGTCGCCAGATGCGGATCGGTGATGTTCTGCGTCGCCACAGCCCCTACTCCGGCACGGGCATGCGGGCACCGCGAACCCACAGAGATCGATGAGGTGGTGATTGCCACCCCGAACTGACCGGTACGGACGCAGCGCCCGGCGATGGAAAATGTCATGTCGTACCTCCCATCCCGTCACCCATTCGGCGCGACAGGTATTTCTGAAAGTCGTGGATTTCGCGCTCCAGCCAGCTCAACGGGCCGGGCGTGGCCTGTGCCGAGCGTGACCCCGCATAGATACCTTCGACAACCTGCCGATCCTCGGTGTTTACATGCTCGAAGAACTTCGTCAGCTCTTCGATCCAGGCACTGCGCTCGTCGGCAAAGCCCAGCATCGTGTCGACCTCGGGCGCAATCGCTACGCCAAAACGCACGTCGACCTGACCGACGCCACGGGGGCGCAGGCTGAGGTACCACAGGTGATCGGGTGCCAGCACATACATATGGGTCGGAAATACCGTTGGCAGCACGGAAATATTGCGCCAATCCCCTTCCAGCCGGGTGTTGTCGGGATGCGCCTTGCCGTAGGTGGCATCACCGCGTTTCATGAAGGTTTGATAGGTGAAGGCGTCATAGACCTCATCAGGAAATACGGTCTTTTCCACCGGAAACCATGCCCCGACGGTCGCCTTGTGGGCCACGGGCAGGTGATAGCCTTCCATGAAGTTTTCGGTCAGAAGCTTCCAGTTGGTATTCCAGACATGCTCCTCGTGCAGCACGGGCACGTAGTTTGCCATCGCGTAACGCGAGACAACGTCGTTGAGCGGGGCGAGCGCCTCGGCCACAGGGGTCGCGTCGGGGTTCAGCGTGACATAGATCCAGCCATTCCAGATTTCCGTGCGGATCTGCGGCAGGCAGATCTCTTTCTTGTTAAACCCTTCAGAGCGTTCCATATGGCCCGCGCCCACCAGCCTGCCAGACAGATCATAAGTCCAGGCGTGATAGGGACAAATGACACGGCTGGTACAGCCCGTTCCTTCCAGCAGCTGCATCATCCGGTGACGGCAGACATTCGAGAACGTCTTGATTTCACCGGATTTGTCGCGGATGCAGAAGATCGGATCACCAGCGATGGTGAAAGTCAGGTAATCGCCCGGGTCGGGAATTTCTGCAGCTAGGCCGGGGCACACCCAGTCACGCCGGAAAATGGCGTCTTCTTCCTGCGCGGCGATATCTTCGTTCCAGTAAAGCGCGGGTTCGGCGCTGCGGGCCCGTTCCAGCGGGCCATTGGCGGTATCCGCGAGCTGCGCCAGTAAATCGGCTGCGTTCATGGTCGTGCCTTTCAGTCGGGGATGACAGCCGTCACCTCAATTTCAACCACCCATTCCGGGCGCGCCAAAGCAGGCACAACAAGCCCGGTCGAACAGGGGTGCACCCCTTTCAGCCATTTGCCCATCTCCTGATAGACCGCCTCGCGGTAGCGGATATCGGTCAGGTAAACGACGATGCGGCAGACGGCCTCCATCGTGGTGCCGGCCTCTTCCAGCAGCATCTGGATGTTTTCCATGGTCTTGGCCGTCTGTTTCGCAGCATCGCCCGTGTGCAGGCTTTCGCGGGTATCCAGATCCTGGGCAACCTGACCGCGCAGGAACACCATCGTGCCCCGCGCGACGACGCCCTGGCTGAGATCGTTATCCAGCTTCTGCTCGGGGTAGGTTTCCTTGGTGTTGAAGGGACGAATGCGTTTGTGCATCATGTTAATGGTCCTAGTCTGCCGGGTTGATCCGGTCGTTGAGATAACAGGCGAAATCGTAATTGGGCCGTTCCAGATGGCTCAGGTGCCCCGGGGCGGCGACATCGGAACAAAGACCGCGATAGACCTTTTCGGTGCAGCCGCGATCTTCGACATTCACGTCATCGAGCAGTTTCTTGACCGCCTCGAAATGGCTCTGGGCCTGCGCGTCATTGACGAAGTCGGGCGACATGCCGCCGCCGAAACGGATATCGACCTGCCCTACCCCGTGCGGGTGCAGGCTGAGATACCAGAAATAGCCGGGCGTCAGCGTGATCAGCATGCTGGGATAGATCGCCAGCAGGAAGGTCATGCGTCGCCGGTCACCCTTGAGCCGGGTATTCGACGGATGCGCGTTGGCCAGGGTGAAATGCGGTTCCTTGTAGATCCAGTGGTAGTTGAACGCAGGTTCCCCCGGCGGACAGACCATTTCCTCAAGCTTGCTGAGCCCGCCGATGGTGCCCGCATGACAGACCGGCAGGTGATAGCTTTCCATGAAATTCTCGGCCAGCACCTTCCAGTTGGTGTCCCAGCGATGGGTCTCGAAAAACGTCTGGGTGTAATTCTCCATCCCGAAATCATCGATCAGATCGCGCACGCCGGAAAGCTGCTCGGCCACCGGCGGCGCGGCGGGGTTGAGCGTGACCATGACCCAGCCCAGCCATTCCTCGCACCGCACCTGCGGCAGCGCGTAGGCATCCTTGCAGAAGCTTTCATTCAGCGTCATCGCGGGTGCGCCGCGCAGGCGGCCATCAAGGTTGTAGGTCCAGGCGTGATAGGGGCAGACGATGCTGCGCGTGTTGCCCGACCCTTCCAGCAGCGTCGACATCCGGTGCAGGCAGACGTTGGATTGCGCCCGAAGCTGCCCGTCCCGGTCGCGGATCACCATGATCGGCTGGCCCGCCAGGTCCAGCGTGGTGTAGTCGCCCGGATTTGCCAGCGCATCGGCACGGGTGACGCAGAACCAGTCCTGCCGGAACACGTGATCCAGTTCGGCCTGCAGGAAATCATCGCTGGTATAGACCGATTTCGGCATGGCGCGCGCCCGCTCGAACGGCTGCGCGACGTTCTGCGACAGTTCCGCCATGGGCGAAAGCGTGGTGTCATGCTGTGTCATTCCGGCCTCCCTTGCCTTGGTCTGGTCCCGCATGCGCCCGGCCCCGGGCCCAAGGCCCCGGAGCTGTTGATCAGGGACGCCTAGTGCCGGGTGCCCTTGCCCCACACATTATCAGAAAGCCCTGCCGCTTTATGGGAAAATTCCAGCGGGCCCTGCCAATCGAAATTGCGGTAGACGGCGGCCAGCTGGGCGAAGGGTGGCGATTGCGCAAAAAGTTGGAAGGTCAGACGGTGACCCGCATAGTCCGAATTCAGCAGATCCCGCGCCAGACCCAGCAATTTGCGGCGGTCATCGGCGACCCATTCCTCGTTGATCGAATAGAACTTGTCCATCCACGGCTTGGTGTCCGGCGCGGCGAAGGTCGCGGCATCGGGGGTGACGCAGATCTGGCCGCCGCACAGCTCGCGCGCAAGGTGCATCATGTGCGGCAGGTTCGTGAGCGCATGCACCCGGCTCGACATCAGCAGCGACTGGTTGGGCATCAGAAGGCCATTGGGGCTTTTCTCGGCGGTGGCGACGGATGCGGTCAGGAAGGCGTTGATCCCCTCGCGCCAGATCGCCAGTTCGCTGAGCTTTTCCTGCACCGCCTGCTGTTTATCAAGGCCGGTCTGTTTCACATTCCAAAGTGCCGCGCCAATGATCAGATCAGCGTATGACAGCGTGCGCTGCACGAAGGGAAAGGCCGAATATCGGTGCAGCGTGGTGCGGATGAAACTTGCCGCCCGCGTGTGCTGATAAAACAGGACATCCTCCCACGGGACCAGAACATCATCGAGGATCATCAGCGTGTCAATTTCATCGACCCGGTTCGACAGCGGATAATCTGCCTCGGGCGCGCGGCCCGCGAACCCGGTGCGGCAGATGTGTTTCACGCCGGGGGCGTTCATGTGCACGATGCAGCCAAGTGCATAATCGCTCAGCTTGTCATTGCCCCAGTTGGCGATCGTTGGCTTCAGGAAGGCCTGATTTGAATAGGCAGCGGCGGTTTCATACTTGGCGCCGCGAATAACGATACCCGCATCGGTTTCACGCACCACATGCACCAGCATATCCGGGTCCTGATCCTGCGGCGCCTTTGAGCGGTCGCCCTTGGGGTCGGTATTGGCCGATACGTGGAACGGATCGTCCTTGATACATTGGTGAATGTGACGCTCGATATTGGTGGCGAAACGCGGGTCGATCTCGTTGAGGATGTCCTTGCCGTCCCAGAGCGACCACATCTCGCCAATGGTCTCGTCACCCACGCGGGTCACCACACCACCGATATCGTTCATCACCAGATCGACTGCGTCGCGCTTGTCCTGCCAGTCCTGCTGCTCGTATGGCAGCCGCAGGCCGATGGCAAAGCGCTCGCCCTGCTCCTCGTAGGTCATCGCGCCTTGGGTCTCTGGATCGTGCTGCATGTCATAGATGCGCGCACGGATGTCGATCACGGGTTTGAACTGCGGATGGTTGCAGGGATCATCGACGCGCTCACCGTTGATCCAGATCTGGCGGCCATCATTGAGAGATTCGCGGTATTCGTCTCCGGTACGGATCATGTTGGGGTTCCTCGATGGTTAAAGCGGGCGCAGCGCCTGATAGGCGCGTTTGGAAAAGGCAAGCGGGGCGGCATCACGGCTAAGAGCCTGCTGCACGCGGCCAATGAAAATGCGATGGGTGCCGGCGTCGTAGGTGGCTTCGACGGTGCAGTCGAAATTGGCGATGGCGCCGGTTAGCACCGGGGCACCAGTGGCGGCGCTGCGCCAATCGGCGCAGGTGAAATCATACGGGGTGAGACCACCGGGACGACCGGCGAAGCAATTGGCAATCTCCGACTGGTCATCACCCAGCAGGTTGACGCAAAACGCATCATTGGCCTCGATCGCGGCAATTGCCGGGCTACGGCGGTTGATACACACCAGCACCAGCGGTGGCTCCGCCGAGACGGAAGAAAACGCGCTGACCGTGACGCCAAAGCGGCCTGCGCGCCCGTCGGTGGTGACAACGGAGACCTGTGTCGCGGCACCTGCCATGGCGGCGATGAACCGGTCGGGATTTTCATGATGGGTTGGCTGCAAACGAAACGCTGCTGTCATTGTCCTGTCCTCCGCTGAAGGCAGGATAGCGGACCGCCTCAGTTTATCAAAATTCATTGTTTATAATATTGCCATAGCTTAAAGCTATAATATGCATCGCTTCACCCTGCGCCAGCTGGAATATCTCGTGACCTGTGTCGACTGCCGGTCAGTTGCGGGGGCCGCCGAACGCCTGAACGTGTCACAGCCCACCGTTTCAGTTGCGCTGACCAAGCTTGAGGAGCAGTTGGGCGTGCAATTGCTGCTGCGTCACCCATCACGCGGCGTGACCGCGACCGCAGCGGCGGAGCGGGTGCTGCAATCGGCGCGCAGCCTGCTGGCCCATGCCAGCGACCTGGAGCGTCAGGCGCTTGAGACCGGCGCGACACTTGCGGGCGATCTGCGGCTCGGCAGCTTCAGCACGCTGGCGCCATCGGTGCTGCCAGGATTGATCCAGGAGTTGAAGACGCAGCATCCGGGCATCCGGCTGCACCTGCGCGAGGGGCCACAGGACCAGATCATCGAGGCGCTGTATCACGGGCAGCTAGACATGGCGTTGCTCTACGATATTGACCTGCCCGATGACATCCGCGCGGTCCAACTGGCCGAACGCACCCCCTACGCCGCTCTGTCCGCTAGCCATCCGCTGGCCAGACAAGACAGCGTGGCGCTGGCGGACCTTGTGAACGAACCGCTTATCCTGCTCGAAGTCGCACCCAGCCATGACTATTTTCTGGGGCTGTTTCACGATCTCGGGCTGCAGCCCAGTGTGGCTCACTCCTCGCCCTCGATCGAACTTGTCCGCGGCATGGTGGGCTGCGGCCTGGGTTATTCGCTACTGGTAACACGTCCCGATGGCGATCGCACCTATGACGGGCAGCCCCTGGTCGCGTTACCAATACGCGATGCGATTCGTCCCAGCCGTATTGTGTTGGCCAGTCTGGACACGCTCAGGCCAACGCGCCTGATGACGCGGTTCGAAGAGGTGGCGGCCGAGGTCATCAAGGCCTGACTAGATCTTTTCGACCGTCAGGTTGCCGTTGGTATAAACACAAATGTCGGCGGCAATGGCCATGGCAGCACGGGCGATATCCTCAGCGGATTTGTCACCGTCCATCATGCCGCGCGCGGCGGCCAGCGCGTAGTTGCCGCCCGAGCCGATGGCGGTCACGTCATGTTCCGGCTCCAGCACGTCACCGGCGCCGGTGATCACGTATAGCTCGGACCCATCCGAGACGATCAGCATCGCCTCAAGCTTTTGCAGGTACTTGTCGGTGCGCCAGTCCTTGGCCAGTTCGACGCTGGCGCGTTGCAATTGGCCCGGCGTGGCCTCCAACTTGGCTTCAAGCCTTTCGAGCAGGGTGAAGGCATCAGCGGTGGATCCGGCAAAACCCGCGACAATATCGGTGCCGCCGGGGCTGAGCCTGCGGACCTTGCGGGCGGTGCCTTTGATCACGGTCTGGCCAAGACTGACCTGCCCGTCACCGGCGATCACGACCTCGCCACCTTTTTTCACACCAATGATGGTAGTGCCATGCCAGCCGGGAAATTCTTTGCTCATGGGGCCTCCGATATTGCTGGGCACTATATGGAAGGGGATGCCGTCGGGCGCAAGTGCAGGATCACCCCAGCATATCGCGAGCGATTTGTTCGAAAATACGCGTGCCAATGGGGATCAGGTCGTCAGGAAAGTCATAGCGCGGGTTATGCAAGGGTGGCGTGTCAGTACCTGCGCCCAGAAACAGCATTGCAGATTTCGACACGGCGCCGAAGCGGCCGAAATCCTCGGACGGACGGAAAGGCAGGCCGGTTTGATCGTGCGGAATCTGCAGGGTATCCAGCGCGGTGGCAATGATCCCGGTCGCCAGTGGATCGTTTTCGCAATGCTGGAAGATGTCGTGATAACGGTGGATGGCGGTCGGGCCATGATCTGACACGGCCTGATCAACGATCTCAAGCGCGGTGTCGCAAAGCGCCTGCATCCGGTCATCGGTCAGCGTGCGTAACGTCGCAAAAAGCGTCGCCTCACCCGGCGCGATACAGAAGGTGGGTTCGCCCATACTGGCGTGTGTAATCGTGACCAGCGTAAAGTCGGGGTCGCTGGTGTCACCCTTGCTGAGCGCGGCAAGCCTAGGCATCACCCAGCTGAGCACCGGCATGGGCGAGGTACCGGTTTCGGGTTGCGATGCATGAGCGGGCGTGCCTGTGAGAGTGAGCTCAATGCCACGCGAGGCGCAGCATACCGGACCCGATTTCAACCCAACATGACCCCGCTCAAAGCCCGGCACATTATGCAGGGAGAACGAGTAATCCGGTGCGATCCGGGCAAATTTCGGATCATCCAGAACGGCGGCGGCACCCGCGCCAGTTTCCTCTGCCGGTTGAAACAGCAAGATGACGCGACCCTGTTTTGGGCGTTGACGCGACAGGCGCCTGGCCAGACCAGCGAGGATAGTCATGTGCCCGTCATGGCCGCAAAGATGCCCGTGACCGTCGATGGTCGAGCGATGCGGTTGATCGCTGATCTCAGGTATGGGCAGCGCATCCAATTCGCAGCGGAAAAGCAATGTGAGCCCGTCCACTCCGCCATCGAAGACGGCAGCGACACCATGACCCCCCAGATCCGTGACAATCTGATCAGGTTTCAGACTGGTGATTTCAGCGCAAACGCGACGCGCGGTTTCGCATTCTGCACCCGACAACTCAGGATGGCGATGCAGCACGCGGCGAAATGCGGTCAGCTCGGCGATGTCAGAATTCGTGAGACTCATCGCAGAACCTTATTGCGCTCTTCCGGGCTTCGACAATCCATCAAAACAATCGCGGAAAAATATGACCCGGGTGATTCGCGGTAAACAGTGAGGGCTTCGCGTTATCATGAGCGGTTCCCGAGGAATTATTCACCCTTTAGGAGAATAAAAACAACCTGAAGTGGATAATCGACGAAACCCGTTAACCAGATTGCAAGAAATTTTATACAGGTCTTGAATTATGGCGAAAAATCGCCGATAAGAAGGCAGTGGTTGGGCTTGGCTTAGAATGGCGGTTCATTACGGGGCGCTCTTTGAAGTTTAAGGCCGGGTCTATGAGACCTTATTGGGGTTGGGCGTTATGATAGCCCGTGTAGTGAGTTTTCTGGGTTTTGAATACGGGGACGTCCTATAGGGGCGTCCCTTTTCATTTCGGGGATACGAAAGCGTATCAGAGGTAGAAACAGAACTCATCTTTCCGCAGAAAATCAGCAAGCTGCTTCGCATCAGATTCCCTGAGGCCAAGGGGAGCTTGTATTGCGCTTCGCCCGCCTGCCAAGCCACCATGTGTCGTCATGTGCGGCACTTCGGCTGATGCCATTGGATCTTCCTGCGGGACAACCGAGTTGCCGCGCAGTATGTGAAACAAACCCGCTCGCGTTCCCGCCAGATGTTCGGGAACGCTTTCGTTCGTGATATTTGCCGACATGCTCGACCGACTGCCCTTTCCGAGCCCCGAATTTGGCCCATGCTATGTTTGAAAAGAGCAGCGGGTGCTGACTGAAAATTACTGGGCTGACTAATCTATCGGTCATTGCTGCTTAAAATTCCGAGCAGCTTAGACAACGGAAGGAAGGCTCTGCGATAGGAACCACATCAGAACAGCACGATCGCCAAATTGTGCGGTGCCGATATGCTATTTGGCTGTTTCCCTCCGCGGAGCAAACTTCATCTTGCGTGGGTTTCCACACGCAACACTATAACTTGGCAAGCCCCATATTACCAAGCCAGATCTCCTGCCACCTGGACAATCGGCGAAAATCAACCGAGTCACCGCTCAACACACCAAAACTGCCAGATCGTACAGATGCTCTGGCCAGCTAATCTGAATTCGAATTGCAGCAGGCCGCGCGGATTACCTAGGGATTTTCGTCGGGGTCGGTGACCAACATATCCTTTTGCAGGACAAATGCGCCGAGCCTGGCGGTCTTGAACTTGCTGACGTCGTCAGCTTGCCTGTCTTCGCTCTGGCCCTGCGCCGATTTACGGGCTTTGCTCATCGCTAATCTGATCGATTCCATCTTTTCTCACTGCGTCAGCTAACTGTCGAGTGCGCAAAACGCGCGGGTCCGGTGGGCGATCACTGATTTCTTTAGACCTATTCGGTCGCGCCTGTCTACCTCGCTCTGCGGGCGCCAGCACGTTTACGCTGTCAGAACCAGCCGCCTATTCGAATGTTTCATTTGCGTCGGGTGCGGATGCACCAAAAAATGCACCATCCTCCAACACCTGCTCAACTGTAGCCAGGGTCACGGTTTTCTGACCTTTGGCAAAGGCGTAGACCATCGACAAATCGCACAGCTGATTAACCAGGCGCGGCACCCCGTGGGTATGCTGATAAATCAGTTTTCCTGCACTTTCCGTGAACAGGTTGCGGTGCGCGCCCGCTTTTTTCAGTCGGTGACCTATGTAGCTCAGCGTTGTGCGCTCATCCATCGCATTGAGATGAAAACTTGATGCCACGCGTTGCGCAAACTGACGAAGCTCGGGTTTTCTGACAATCTCGCGCAGCTCGGGCTGACCGACCAGAACAAGCTGCAGCAACTCATCCTTGTTCGCATTGATGTTGGTGAACATCCGCAATTCTTCAAGCGATTCCATGCTGAGGTTCTGGGCTTCGTCGAAAATCAGAACAACACGATTACCGACCGAATATTCTTTGATCAGGTAGGCCTGAAACTGATCGAACAAATCCACGTAGGTGGCATTGGCATCTGCGGTCTGGCCCAGCGACATCAGGACCCATCTCAACAACTCGCCTCGCGACCCGTGGGCGTTTGATATCAGTCCCACTTTCACGTCGTCATCGAGGTTCTTCAGGAAATGCTGCAGCAGGGTCGTCTTGCCCGCGCCAACATCACCGGTGATCAGGGTGATCGGCGCACCCGTCAACGTACCATATTCAAGCATGGTAAACGCACGCTGATGCGCGGGCGACCAGAACAGAAAATCCGGATCGGGTAACAGCGTAAATGGCCGCTCTTTGAGCTCAAAGTGCTTTGTGTAAATTTCAACCGAACTGTTCATGGGTTTCGTGTAACTCGTATTTGGTACACCTTCCATTAATTTGGTCAGCGGTGTAGCGGATTGGCTGCGCGGCATATAGGCTTTAGACATCTTTTTATGCAACGCCAGTGATTGTTTGCTTTGCAGTGTCGGGTTTTTCTCTGCTGTTGCCCGAACGCTCATGAAGGTCACGATATCGGGTGGAGCTTCGCCCTCGTCCCTGACCCCCTCATTGGAAACCATCGATGTGTGGGGCTTGTTGAAATGGGGGATCGCCTTTTTCGGTGAAAAGATATCCTGCGTCTTGAAAATGTTCAGGACATCGGGCGGACCTCTATGGTCGGATGTCTCTGAAAGCCTGCCATTCATGTCCAGCTCCAAATTTTTCAGAACGCCTTTCCCACACGGCTTCACCGCGACAGAGGCATAAAAATTGAATAAAATGCACTGCTTTGTCCAAAATGGGGACGGGCTGATGGCGAATTCATGTTCTCGTGGGCCGGAAAACCCGAAGCGGCGACAAGGCGACAAACGGTGATTCGAGACTCTCATTGATATTTGTTGGCTTTGGCGTGTTCGGGTGCGCGCAACGTTCGCCTGGCGCACAAAAAATATTCTTGAGGGTTAGATATGAAAAAGAATTGCCTTCTAAGGTTGTGATATGCAACTTTAAAGGGAGTATATTTGTCTTTGACAGGAATCTTCTTTGATTGCTGTCACACTAATGATAAGAAAAATATCTAATAAAAGTTTCAGCAATCTTGCTGAATATAAAAAGATTGCGTAGGGGAAGGGCAGTCGTGAGTTTCACCCGCTTGGCGGGTCTTGAGTATGAACCGTAGTTAGTGATTAAGGACGCTGTGTACGATGAGCATCCAAGACAATGAATTTGAAAACAGATTTGCATTTGCAAACAAAGTCACACCATTACCAGACTTTGGCATCATGCAGGAAGGGTACTACGGACGCGTTTTCAAACGTGTATTCGACCTGTTCCTTGTATTGATTTCCGCGCCAATCGTTATGACCGTGGTTGCGGTCCTTTCGCTGATCATCGCGCGGGACGGGCACAGCCCCTTCTACAGACAAGCGCGTATCGGCAAAAATGGCCGCATTTTCACAATGTGGAAGCTGCGCACGATGATTCACGACGCCGAAGCGCGTCTGGAAAACCATCTGGAAACCGATGAGGGCGCGCGAGAAGAGTGGCATAAGAAGCAGAAGCTGGCGAAAGACCCGCGCATCACATCCTTTGGACAATTCCTGCGCAAATCGTCGCTGGACGAGTTGCCACAGCTGCTGAACGTTCTGGTCGGTGACATGAGCATTGTCGGCCCGCGGCCGATGCTGCCCAAACAACGCGACCTCTATCCTGGCAAAGCCTATTACTCGCTGCGCCCCGGTGTGACCGGTTACTGGCAGATTACCGACCGCAACAACTCGACCTTTGCAGAGCGCGCAAAATTTGACAATCGGTACTGCGAGGACCTGAGCTTCTCAACCGACGTATCGATCATGTGGTCGACGGTTGGCGTTATTTTCCGCGGTACTGGCTGCTGATTGGCGCTAAGGATTATTAGAATACCTGGCGAGTCCTCTTCCGGCAGGCGTTTTTTCTTGAAATCGCCATCTGTCTGACTTCGCCAAGACCCGTGATACGGTGCGCCTCGCTGTCCAAATGCGACCGGATTGTGGCGCAGGGTGCCCCAAAAAAATCAACTTCATTTCCAGATAAAACCACAGTCTGTTCGCATGCTCTGAATTGTCCACCCTTGGACAACCCACGAAGCAACAGAGTGTCTGATGGCAATTGCGATTTGTATATTCAGTAGTTTACTCGGTTTTGTTGCCGTAACTGTCGAGTCGATCATCTTCGACATGACGTTCTGGCAGGGCTGCGCCACCTATTTCGGCGTGTCATTCACGGCCTGCATTCTGACTGGCGCTATTATCGCGCTGCGCGGTAACCTGCCTGAAGGCAACGGCAACCCGTGGGAACTTCAGGCAGACTGAGAACCCGAACCCATTCGCGACACTGTTTCGCTATTCCGTGACGATATCTTCAGCCGCCATCACTGCATTCCGTGTGGCGACATCAACAACCTCGTCATGTCCAATCCCAAGCGCGATCCGCAAGGCAATATAGGCGTTGGCAAGATCTCTTACATTGGCGGCCAATATCGCCCGCGCGCTCGAAACTGACCGTTCCCTGTCAATCAGATCCAGCACAGTCGTATCACCACTCTCGACCAGCAGACGCCGCGTTAGATCCAAAGAGCGCTGGTTCAACTGAACAACCTCACGCGAGGCACGAACGGCCTGATTTGCCGCCCTCAAATCTGCCAATGCGCCCTCAACCTCTTCAACCGCGACCAGAACCGTGCTGCGCCATGCGAGATATGCCTGTTGCGCGCGCGCCTCTGCTGCATCAACCGACGCGGCCAGCGATGGCTGCGAGAATATCGGAACCGTCAAACCTGCCACGATGCTCTCGTTCCATGAGCCGCGTTTCAGCGGCGCGGTGACAAGACCGCTAAGGCTCAGGCTGGGATATCGCGCTGCTTCTGCCACACCTACATCCGATACCGCCGCAGCATATTGACGTTCGGCAATGCGGATATCCGGCCGCGCCCGCAACAGATCGGCGGGCACGCCCAAGTCATCCACACCGCGCGGCACTGGTTGCTTACCCTTATATCCAAGATCAATGCCCAACTCGCCGACCGGCACGCCAAGCAGCGTTGAAATACGGTTTCTTTGCTGGATGATATCGGCGGTAATCGGTGGGATTTCCGCCTTGGTTTCCGATAGCAGTGCCTGGGCACGCAGCACGTCGAGCTTGGTCGCGGCACCGGCGTCAAATTGCTTGTTCAGGTCGCGAAGGGTACGTTGGCGCGAACGGAGGTCCTGCTGCCGTGTTTCAAGATTGCGCTGCAGGAAACGCATGTCGACATAGGCCGTACCCAGGCTGGAAAGCAGCAATCTGCGCGCTTCGCCCACGCCAATCTCAGCCGCTTCAAGACGTTCACTGGCGGCACGCGCTGCCCATTGCGTCTGACCGCCCAGCCCAAAAGAGGCTGTTGTGCTGAACTCTGTATTATTATTGGCATTGCTGTTGCCGGTCACTTCCGCCTGACCATTGCCGGACAAGACCTGCGAATCCCGACGGACGATTGCCTGCGCCTCGCGTACCCGTTCACGCGCTTCGGCCACATTCAGATTTCCCTGCAGGCCGTGATGCACCAATGCATTCAACACCGAATCGTTGAAATCCGTCCACCAGTGCAGATCGCGGGCGCTTGCCTTGGTGACCGGCGCAACAAGCGAATAACGGTCGGGTAAACTTATTTCAGGTGATTTATACATCGGGCCAACGGTACAGCCCGATAGAAATATCCCTGCCCCAATGGTTAGGACTATGCGCATGAATACTGCTCTTCTTCTGCCTCGTTCGACCCTTATTTGCGGCACTTTGAAGTGCTCATTTTGCGGGCCTTTGAACAAAACGTAGCAAAATTAATCATTTGGCGCCAGAAACTATGCAATTTGCGCAGATTCCAAAAAAAATGTTGCCAAGTTGCGTCAGTCACTACGGAGCTGCCGGTATTTGCCGAACCGGTAGTAGAGTGTGTCTGATGCCAATTCCCAACGACACGGAACAAACTGATTTTGGTATTGTGTAATTCTCGGCTCGATCTCTTATATGCCCGGTATGGCTGGCTTTTATGATCTGCTTTCTGGCTTCGGACGTTCAATGGCGGATTTCACCGCGCCGATCGCGCCGGATCGCTCTTTCGTGGTCATAGGTGATGTTCATGGATGCGATGATCTGTTGGTGCAGCTACTCGACCAACTGTCAAAGCGAGTACCGGATCTGCCGTATGTCTGCGTCGGGGACTATGTTGATCGCGGACCCGACAGCGCGGCGGTTCTGCGCAGGCTTATGACTATGACCGCGAATGACCCCGAGAGCATGATCTGTCTGAAGGGCAACCATGAAGCCATGATGCTGGACTTCATTGATATGCCGATCGAATGCGGCCCGGTGTGGTTGGCAAATGGTGGCGACAAAACGCTTGAGAGTTTCGGTATTTCGGCCCCGTCCGACCGCAGGGATGCCCCGGCATTGATCTCGGCCCGTGATGCGCTGGTTGAAAATGCCGAACCCGAACTTGTGTACTGGCTCCGCGCCCTGCCGTTGATTTGGCAAAATGGTAATGTCGCTGTCACCCACGCAGGTGGCGATCCATCCCGCCCGCTCGAACCAAGAAGAGGTCACGGGCTTTTATGGGGTCATCCGGATTTTCTGCGAAAACAGCGTGGCGACGGGCTATGGATGACCCACGGGCACTTTATTGTCCCTCAACCCGAAGTGACGGGTGGCAGAATCGCGATAGACACCGGGGCTTTTTCAACCGGTATGCTAAGTGCAGCGATCATCCGGCCCGGAAATGTCGATTTCCTGAGCACCTGAAACCGATCACACAACAGAGGGACCGCCAGATACGGCCCTTCCGCGCGTGGTTTTGTCAGATCAGATGCTTTCCGCGATCCAGCCTTGCAGGGCTGCCTTGGGCGCCGCGCCTGTCTTGTTCGACACGACCTCGCCATTCTTGAAAAGAAACAGTGCCGGGATGCCACGAACGCCCAGTTGCGAGGGGGAGCCCGGGTTTTCGTCAACATTTACCTTGACGATTTTCACCTTTCCATCCAGCTCATCCGACAGCTCTTCCAGCGCAGGGCCGATCTGTTTGCAGGGTCCACACCATTCAGCCCAGAAATCCACCACTACGGGAATGTCGGAATTCCTTACTTCGGCGTCGAAAGTATCGTCGGTAACGGCAACGGTGGCCATGGTGTGTTCTCCTGAGGATGGCAGCGGTACGGGGCGAACCTATGTAGCCTGACGCGCGGCGTCAAGATATATGGGTGTCGACAAGCGCTTCTGTCACAAGATCGTGTGGCAACATCATGAGCGTCGCTGTACGAGTCCACAAGATCGCGGCTCTGACAGGGCGGTCGGGGTAGATCTGTTGTAACGCGTGAACATATGCCCCCATCTGCCGCAAGATGCCGTCGGGCACCTCAGTCAGCGCATCGGGCACCATCGCGTTGGTTTTGAAATCGACGGCAAGGATTTCGTCGTTGCTGATGATCAGCCGGTCGATCGTGCCGTGAATGCGCCTACCATCCAGAGCATCCAAGGTCGCGGTGACCGGCACTTCGGCCAGCGCATCGGGCAGAAAGAGATGCGAGAGCGCGGGTTTGGTCAGCACTTTCTGCGCTTCGACCAGCAGTAGTGCAACCTCCTCAGGTCCGGCTGCGTCGGCACCTCTGGACAATAGGTTTGCCGCCGTGTCGGACCAGGTGTCGGGGGCACATTGCGGCAGAAATTCCAGCAGGCGGTGGATTTGGCGGCCACGTCTTTTGGCGGCCTCTTCATCCAGGCCCCTTTCCCCCGGCAGCGCCTTTGCACCGCCAAGGTCGGACGGGCTAAGCGTCATGGCGGGTGGCGCTACCAACGCGGGTCGATGACCAAAATACGAAGGCAACAATGGTAAACTTGTGCTTTCCTCTTCGGCAGAATCATTGACTGTTTCAGCCCAAGTCCCATGCTCCAACCGTAGTCCGGACCCGTTTTCAAAATCGAAAGGTTGCGCGCCTGCGGCCTGCATTCCAGCTTCGACCTTTTCATACCACGTCTCACCTTTTGAACCCCTGTCGCCGGCAGCGGCAACGATCAGCCATTTTTCGGCGCGGGTCATAGCGACGTAAAGCAGGCGGTCCCGCTCAGCCATCTGGGCGTCTCTGGCCTGATCGACACTCTCTTTGATCTGACGCGGGGACGCATCGGCGGCGGGGCGCCAGAACGCAGTGTCATCCGAGACGATAATCTGATCACGGATCACCAGATTACGCTTGCCGGTATCGGGCAGGATCACGACAGGCGCTTCCAGCCCCTTCGCGCCATGAACCGTCATGACCCTGATACGATTGCCCGCACTGTCCATCTGGCGCTTTATTTCCAGATCATCAGTTTCCACCCAGGTCAGAAAACCCGTCAGGCTATCGACCGCTTTCTGCTCATAGGCCATCGCCTGTGCCAACAGGGCGTCGATACCGTCTTCTGCTTCTGAACCGAGCCGCGCCAGCAACGCCTTGCGCCCGCCATGCCGGGTCAGAATCCGTTCGATAAGATCGTAAGGGCGTAAATAATCAGCCTGCAGGCGCAGATCGTCCAGAATGGTCATCGTCGCGGGGTACTCAGCGGACCGGCGTCGCAACTCTTCCCACAAGTATTTCGGCGCACGGCCCTGCGCGATTGCATAAAGGTCGGCCTCATCCCAGCCAAGAAGCGGGGATTTGAGCGCAACGGCGAGCGAATAGCTATCCTCGGGCGTGGCGAGGAAGGAAAGCAGCGCAATCAGATCGCGCACCGCCAGTTCGGCGGCGACCTTGAGCCTGTCGGCGCCAGCGATTGGCAGATCCAGCGCTTTGCATTCGCGGATAATTTCGTGAAATAGGTCGCTGCGGCGCTGCACGAGGATCAGGAAATCACCAGCTTTAATCGGCCTCGACAGATGCGTGCCGCCAGCGGCATCACTCATCGGTATCGGATGTTCGTCGCTAATAAGCTGGTCGATGGTCGTAGCAATCTGCCGCGCCAGAAGAATTGCCGGATCATTGGCAGCCTTTACGTCGACGGGCATGTGCCAGGGCGGCATTTCTTCCTTGTCCACCCGCTCGATATAGGGCCAAAGATCCACACGACCGGGTAAGTTGGTTTTATGCGCTTTATGAACCTGTTCCGGCGAAAAACCCGACTGATCGGCTTGTTCAAAGGTTTTGTCGACCAGCGACAGGATGGCCTGCGAAGACCGGAAGGAGTATTCCATCTCCAGTTGCTGCAGCGGAGTGCCCGCGCCCTCAAGCCGGTCAGAAAACTCGGCCCGCATCCGATCGAATTCTTTCGCGTCAGCACCCTGGAAAGAATAGATTGACTGCTTCTTGTCACCCACCACGAAGATGGTACGCAACGTATCGGCCCGGGCGCCTTTGCCGCTGGTAAATTCCTGCGCCAGCCGCTCGATCACCTGCCATTGCACAGGGCTTGTATCCTGCGCCTCGTCTACCAGAATATGGTCGATCCCACCATCAAGGCGAAACAGCACCCAGGCAGCAACCCGCGGATCAGTCAACAGATCCCGGGCACGAAGGATCAGATCATCAAAATCAAGCCAGCAGCGTAATTGCTTGGCCCGCTCATAGGCTGGCAGAAATACCTCGGCAAAGGCATGCAGAGCACGGGTTCTTTCAACGGTCTCAACCGCCAACCGCATATCCCGCGCCGCTTCGACACGCTGCATCCACGCCTCAATCTCAGGCATGATATCGGCCAGCGCCGCCTGACATTTCTTGGTCGGAAAAGAGCCTATCTTGGCGGAAAACGGTATTTTTGCGCTAGAGCCGGTCAGGAAAACAGATTCGAGCGCAGGCAACGCGGCGATATCCAATACCGTCACAGTCGCGAGTTTCTGGCCTGCCTTCTGATCATTGGGCCCGCTGGCAAGAAGTGCAGGTACCAGACGATCAAGCAACGCCTGTTCGCCGCCAAGAAAAACACCTTTCGCCACCTGATCCAGACCTGACACGAACGGATGCCCGAGAAGTTGCCCCATCGCCTTTTCGTCCAATGCCGCAGTAAAGTGCGTTCGATGACGAACGATTTCAGCGGTCAGACCATCAAAGCTTTCGCCGGAGTAGTGACGCGCTACAGCGTAGAGAAGATCGGCCTGCGAACCATCGGCAATCTCCTCGATAATTTCGCTATGCAGCAAGGCAGCAGCGCGTTCGTCCATCTCGGAGAATTGCGGAGTGACCTTGGCTTCCAGTGGGAACCGTCGCAACAGCGCTGAGCAGAAGGAATGAATGGTCTGAATTTTCAGCCCGCCGGGCGTTTCGATCGCACGGGCAAACAGGCGACGCGCCTCCCTTAGTCTCTTGTCCGAGACTGCTTCTGCCGACCCAAGCTCGCGCAGTTCAATTTTAAGCTTGTCATCAGGCAACATCGCCCAACCGCCCAACCGCTTGAACAGCCGGTTCTGCATCTCTCCTGCGGCAGCCTTGGTGTAGGTCAGACAGAGGATGTTCTGCGGGTCGACACCTTCTAGCAGCAACCGCGCCACCCGGTCTGTCAGGACGCGCGTCTTGCCGGACCCTGCATTCGCCGAAAGCCAGGTCGACCGGTCGGGGCGGGCGGCGTCGATCTGACGTTGGGTGGCATCATCGCGCGGCATTACAATTTCACCTTCACAGGGTCATCAGTGATGTCCCATTCACCGAAACGCGCCAGTTGGTCATAGTCGCCGTGGTCACGCTTGGATTCCATCGCGCGCCGCGCCGGAAAACCGGTGCCCGCGTCAAGGTAGGCCGCAATCAACGTCGTGAATTCAGCCCAGACCTGATCTGGTGGCTCCGCCTCCAGCGGCGCGTCGACCTCCTTACCGCCTGAACCCAGCCCGATGAAAACCGCGCGCGCGACCGTGGCCGGGTCAATCCCGTCGAATCCGCCGCGCTCTGCCATCGCAGCTTCGAGCAGCAGTTGCTTATCGAAATGGGTCTGCTGGTCCTTGCTGGGCGGGGCGCCGGTTTTGTAGTCGTAGAAATGCAGATTGCCCTTGCGATCAATATCAATCCGATCCGCGGTCGCCGAAAGAGTGAAGTCAAGATCCGGGATCAGCGCTTGACCCTTGACCTCAAAACCAATTGGATCGGCCAGCGTCCGGCGCGCTATTTCACTATCCACAAACCACTGAGCGACCCGTTCAAGGCGTGCTAGCCAGGTGGCGCGCGCTTCGGCCCAGGGCACGTTTTCCGCCAGAACAGAGACTGTTATGTCGATCAATCTTTCCTTGGTGCATGCCGTGACCTCGGTACGCGTCTCGCGGATGAACCGTTCAAGCACCTTGTGCAGTACCACACCCCGCAGCAAGGCATCCGGCGCTTTCATCAGCGGATCAAGCGGACGCAGGCCCAGGATATGTTTGCAATAGATCGCATAGGGATCGCGGATAAGCCGCTTGATCTCGGTCACAGATAAACGGTGCGGACGCGCGGCGACCGGGGGGCACGGGGCGGGGCGGGGCGCCGGATTGATACGCCTCGGTTCTTCCAGCAACTGGACAAGGCTTAGCCACCGATTGCCACGCGCCTTCATCTGGCCAAGCGCGATGACGCCGCCCTGATCCGGCAGACCGTTCAACAGATTCTGCAACCGGTTCACCCAGCGTGATGCAATGGTTTCGGCATCATCGGACCGTATCGAGCGGGTCAGCCATACTTCGGGTGCCGCAATTGCCTGCTGGAAATCATGCGCCGAAAGGCCAATGCGACGTTCGGGCAGCAGCAACCCAGCCTGATGCCGAAGCGCCCGGTTAAGCCACGGATCGGGCGATGGCGCCTCGGGCCAGCTACCTTCGTTCAGCCCCGCGAGGATCAGCAGATCGGCCCCCTGCACCCGCGCTTCCAGCGTGCCCCAGATCAGAATACCGGGATGTGGGTCAACCGGGTTACGCACCTCCTGCCGCGACAGTAACGCATAGAACAGGCTTGAATAGTCACTGGCCGTAAAGTCGCCGCCATGCGCGGCCTCAAGGCTTAGCTCGTCGCTCGTGGCGCGGGCAAGACGTCCGGCATCGTCCTGCCAGAGTACGCCGGAACCGTCGCCGATGCTGCCTTGGGCAATACGTTCCGCCAAATGCAGATGGTCGCGTACACGCTGTTGAAGCCCCCGTTCGGCCGCATATTCATGGCCGGTAAAACAGGCGCAAAGCCAGCCAGCCCAGTCCTTTGCAAAGGTTTCTTTCCGGCTCTCAGCCCATGCACTCAGAGCATCAGCCGTCGGATATGGCGGGCCATGACGGCGTAGGTGTAGTTCCAACTCGCGCGTCAGCAGCAGATGTGGGCCACGGTTGTCACCACGATGGGTCAGCGGGTGTTTCAGAATGGTCAGCAGCAGTTCGACACTCAGGCGCTGCTGAAAAAGCTCCGCCACATGACGCAGGAACCGGCCCGGCGGCGAAAGATGCAGCGGCATCCCGGCGCTGTCATCAGGCAGAATATCCCAACGATCGAGCGCAGCGGTGACCTGGCGGGTCAGGGTCCGGTCCGGTGTGATCAGCGCGGCAGTCTGGCCGGTTTCGGCGGCCTCGCGCAAACGCATGGCAATGGCCAGTGCCTCGTGCCGTGGCGTGGGCGCTTCGACCAAAGTGACGTCCTGCATCGCGGTGTCGATATCTTGGAGCGCCGTGCCTTCGGCCAGCCATTGATCGGTAACCGGTGCGGGCCGCAGAGCCAGCGACACTATGCGGTTGCGGACGGGCGCGGTGGCGGCCATGTCAGCCCAGCGGGGAATATCGGCAGGATTCAGGCCCAGATTGCGGGCGAAACTGTGAAATCGGTATTGCGGATGATCCTCAGCGGGCAATGCGCCCTCCATTGCCGCCCAGGCGTGATCCGGCATATCGAAATCAAAACCTGGCAGAATAACCGCCCCCTGCGGCAGTTTCGCGACCGCTTGCATTAACAGCTGCGTCGCACCGCGCGACCCGGTAGATCCTGCGACGATCACCGGGTGTTCGGGTGGCTCCTCCTGCCACTGCCGAATGGTGTGTTCGACCACCAGCCGCTGGTGCGTTTGGGTATCGGGCTTACCGGTGCCCGCGTCGAAATAGTGTCTAATGATGCCCAAAAACGATTTTATACGCTCCCAATGGCCGGATTGGTCTGTGACATCGAGATCATTGATCGCGTCAGGTGACACGCCCTCGACATGCATTTCATCCATCAATTCAGCAAGACTATCGGCCAGATCATACAGTGACGAGCGTGGGGCAAGTTCCGGGTGGTGCTCCAGCAGGGCCGAGACAAGCTGTACCAACTCAAGACGGCGGCGAAGTGGCGGCACCGCATCCGGGATCTGCGCCAACCCCCAATATTCACCCAGATCGGTTACCAGATTGATACGGGGCAGCAACAGGGGTGGACCGGCATCAAACAACGCCCGGATGCGTCGCGCCATCCGGCGGGTGTTGACGATCAGCTGAACCGCAGCAAGTGCCTCCGGCGGCTCTCCGGCGCAACGCGTCATTAGCCCATCAACCAGTGCTTGGGGGAAGTCGACGCCCGGTTGGACGCCGAATACCCGTGGCTGATCGGTCGGGTCAAACATCCGCACCGTCCAGCAAGCGTTCTGCCAGCGCGATGCTTTCGAGTTGTCCCACATCGCACCAGCGACCGGGATAGGGCACGGCAAAAAGCCGGTTGTCGGCCAACATCCTGTCCCACAGCAGGTTGAGCGAGAATTGGCGCTCGGGAATTTCCTCTAACGCATCGGTTTTGATGATCTGAACACCCGAATAGATCAGACCGGCGCCCCTTGTGACGCGCCCAGCATCGTCAAGGATGAAATCGCCCTTGCCGGTGTGACCCAGAGCCTGCGATCTGGGAATGCACAACAGGAGCGCATCCATCTGCGAAGGCTGCCAGTGCTCAGCGAGCAGTGCAAGAGGATTTGGCCCACGCCAGATCGCATCGGTATTCATGGTGAAAACCGGCTGCGGCCCCAGCAGGGGAAGGGCGGCGCGCAATCCGCCACCGGTCTCAAGGATATCCGGCGCTTCGCGGGAAAAAACGACGTCGCTGCCTGCCAGATGTGCCGCGATCTGATCCGGCAGGTAGTGCAGGTTGGCGACAATCGTTTCAGGGCCATAGGCGCGAACGATCTCAAGCGCGTGATCAATCAGCGGCTTGCCAGATACGTCGATCAGCGGCTTGGGCCGGGTCTTGGTCAGCGCCCCCATGCGGGTCCCGAACCCGGCGGCGAAAAGCATCACAGAGCGGGGGTGGTCGCGCATTTTTCTTTCAGCTTTCGCAGGAGTTCGGGCGTGGGTTCAGGTAGTGCGGCACTGAGGGTTTCGGAGGCGGGTGCGAGGGCCGGGTGGGTCAGATCGCTTTGCAGATGGCCCCAGACACGCGGGATCAGATCAACATACCCGGCTTTGCCGTCGCGCAGGCAGAGCCGGGCAAAAACACCCAGTATGCGCAGGTTGCGTTGCGCACCGAGGCAGCGATAGGCAGCCTCAAACGCGACCGGATTAGCACCAGTTACCGAGATGTAGTGCTCGATCATCCGGGTTTCGATGCCGAGCGGAACATCGCGTCGCGCGTCCTGCAGCAGCGATACCAGATCATAGGCGCGGTGACCTGTCATTGCATCCTGGAAATCCAGCAAACCGACGCGGGCAACACCGCTGCGCGTCGGCAGCCATAGCAAGTTCTCGGCATGGTAGTCGCGCTGGATCAGCACGTCGTGTGGTTGGGTATGCTGCGCAAGCGCGTTCCGGATTTCTCCGCGGAAGCGTTGCCGCGCGGAGGTGTTCGCGACACCTGCGCCAGAGGCGTACCAGTCAAATGCAAGGCATGCCATGTCGGCCATGACCTCGGCATCGTAGCATGCAAGGTCAGAGGGCGGCGGTCGATCATGTAGCGCGACAAGCGTGTCGGTTGCGGCGGTATAGAGACTGTTTTCCAGCGCCGGATCACCCTCTAAAACCCGTGCATAAAGCGCATCACCCAGATCTTCGATCAGAAGAAAACCATGCACCTCGTCCGCGGCGAATATCCGTGGCGCGCTCAGGCCAATACCAGAGAGATAGGTGGCAATCTGAATGAAGGGACGTATATCCTCACCCTTGTCGGGAGGGGCATCCATAAGAACCGCGGTCTGGCCAGTCCCAGCGCGGGTGAGCCGGTGATATTTGCGATTCGACGCATCCCCGGCCAGCAGTTTTACCTCTGCACCGGCCCAATCGGTTTGATTGAGAAACGCCTGCGCCTGACTTGTGCGATCAGTCATCCAGCACCTCTTCCAGCTTTGATCCCCATGCGGGTTCGTCCCAGCATAGCGTGGCCACCCGTCTATCATCGCCACCGGGGCTATCCAATCTGACTGTCAGCGCGGTTTGGGGCGCCTGATCGCCCAGACGGTCGGGCCATTCAACCAGACAGATGGCATCGGTGAAAGCCTCGTTCAGCCCTAGTTCCTCAATCTCGGATAGATCGGCCAGCCGATAGAGATCGGCATGCCAGATTTGCGCGGCATCGCTGTCATATGTCTGGACAAGCGTATAGGTGGGTGAGGGGATATCCTCGGGCACTGCCAGCCGCGAACGGATGAGGCACCGTGCGAAATGCGACTTTCCCGCGCCGACCTCGCCCGCCAGCAGAATAGTGTCGCCAGCCACAAGATGCTGCCCAAGCTCCTGGGCGAAACGGCAGGTCTTTTCCGGCGACGTAAGCGTTACTTTGGCACAGTGTCTCGACATGCCGCGACACTACACGCGCCGTACGCGGCTGCAACAGGGATCACGACACGGCGCTTGAGACCGGCGCGTGTGTGATCACCGCTTCGCATGGGCGACAGATCAGGGCCGCACCACCGGCGACAGGAATAAGACGGCAATGCAAGGGTGCCGACCCGTCGACCTCGATCGTTTCTTCGATGGGATGCGACAGCGTCTTGCAGGTGGTCTGCGTCTCGACGGTTTTCCAGAATTCCGGGTGCGGAAACTTCTGACGGCATGTTGCAACCAGATCGCGTATCCCAAGCTCGGCAAAACTCGTGTCAGGGTCGATACCAAACATCTCCGTCCAGGTCGCGTTGCAGAAAATCACAACATTATTGGAGGCGATGACCGCCACCGCATGATCAAGCTTGTCGAGCACCGCCTGACGCAGGTCGTTCTGCGCACGAAACCGGCGGGTCAGCGAGATTTCTGCACTGATATCCTCGAATAGAAACGCAACCGCGCCATCCGGGTGCGGCCGGCCGGTAATACGGTAGGTCACACCCGACGGCAGTGACCAGGTTTCCTGATAAAGCCCGTCCGTGGCCGTTGCGATCATCGAATTGATCTGCGCGCGCCAGAGGGAATAACTTTTGGGCTCGGGCATAACCTGCCGGTCGCGCAGGTTGTCGAAAAAGCTCATGAGGCTGGGTCTACCGCTCAGGAATTCAGCGGGCAGCGCTGTCAGATCTACCAGCGCGGGGTTGAACAACGCCAGCTGTTGATTGCGGTCGAATATGGCCAGCCCGGTGGTCAGATTGGCGAATGTCTTGGTCAGAGTCTGAACAAATTCCCGCTGGGCAGCCTCGGCGTGGACGGCGTTGGTGATATCGGTAGCGTAGTAGATCTGATAGAGATCTGTCGAGATGCCATGAACATCAAACCAGGTCTGGGCGTCGCTATGCGGCTGTGCAATTGCAACCCGCGAATGGGTGCCGCCATGCCCGTTAACCGGCGAGTCTATCCCGTCAAGAACCTTGCTGACCTGCTCATCCAGAAGCTTGGTGCAGGCATCGTTCTGCCAGATCACGATACCGTCTTTATCCGTTTTCCAGATCGCGCAGGGCGCACTTTGCAATGCCGTCTGATCTTCGCCAAGAGCATCTCGCAGGCAAAGCGCATGGTGCCGTTCGGCCGGTTGCGACGATTTAGGGTCGGCAAGAGTGACACGCACGACCCCGCCACTGGCTTTTATGGTGACGGTTGCATGATCCTCCATTCTGTCGACCGTGTGGTAAACCTCCAGCGACGCAGCATCATCCGGCAGAATATCCGGTAACCTTTCGAACCGCTGACCGAACCAGGTGCGCAGATCGGCCCAATCTGCAATGTCCGAGAAAATGCCAGGTGTTTTGCAGTCGTGATCCGCGATCAACCCATGCCGAAACAGAATGGTGGTCTCAGGCGTCTCATCGGTCTCCGGCACAGCCTGTGGACGTTCCTTTGTTCCCATAATCAGGCCCGAAATCCAGAGCACGGCAACAGATGCCACAACTGATAGGCACACCACTCCAGCGAGATTCAAGAGCGTCGTTGCATCCATATAAGACAATTCCTCAGCCAACTGCTGCACGAAGCGTGACCCCAGATGGTTAAGGCGAGGTTAACCAACGTAAATAAGCGCGTTGTTTGTCAGGTGGTAAAAGGCTGATTGGTCCCTTCCGGCAGCCTGTTTCCGTCCGACATCGCATCAATCAGATGTCTGGGCCAGGTAAGCTCAACAACCGCACCTTTTTGCGGTATCCGGCCTTTTCCGGCGCCCGGCGACCCGGTTCCATTGGCAAAGCTCATATCGGCGCCGGACCGTTCCAATAGTGTTTTGGCGATGAACAGGCCCAGCCCCATGCCTTCATATCCCGGCCTTTGGGTGTCACTACCGGTCCTGCGGCGCATGAACGGCTCGCCTATCCGGCCCAGAAGCTGCGGCGGAAATCCATTGCCGTCATCTATGATACGCAGAGTAATCGTATCTTCGTCCCAACTGCTTTCGACCCAGACATTGGCCTTGGAAAAATCAACCGCGTTCTGCACCAGATTGCGCAGCCCATGAATGATTTCGGGCTGCCGCAGAATAATCGGCTGGTGTTTCAGCTCTTCATCATCGTGTTCGACCCCGAGATGCACCGACTTTCCACGATCCAGATGCGGCTCGGCAGCTTCTTCGACAACCGACATCAGGGGCGCCTTGCGCAGATGCAGATCGTCCTTGCCAGCGCGCCCCATTGATCTGAGAATATCCCGGCAGCGGTCGGCTTGTTCCCGGATCAACAGCGCATCTTCCTGAAGTTCGGGCACATTTTCGAGTTCGTCCGCCAATTCCGAACTTGTCAGCTTTATCGTCGCGAGCGGTGTGCCCATCTCATGCGCCGCCGCCGCCACGACCCCGCCCAGATCGGTCAGTTTCTGTTCCCGCGCCAGCGCCATTTGCGTGGCCTCAAGCGCATCGGACATGGCGTGCATCTCGGTGACAATCCAACGGGAATAGACACCCAGAAATATCACCGCGATGACAATTGCCACCCAGTTCCCAAAGCGGAAGATATCGGGCACTTTCAGAATGAAACCCTGTTCGGTTCGCAACGGCAGATGAATTTCTATCAACAGCGACACGATGGCGATGGCCGCGAGGCCAAGAAAGAGTGTCGAACGTGACGACAACGCCGAGGCGGCCACGGTGACGGGTCCAACGATCAGGATCGAAAACGGATTGTTCAACCCGCCGGTCAGATGCAGCATCAGGCCCAATTGCAACATATCAAACAGCACGAACAGCATGGTTTCGGTTTCGCGCAGCCGCTTGTTTTCAGGATAGACGAAAAAGGCAACCAGATTGCTCAGCACCGACACGCCGACAACCATGTAGCACAGACCGGTTTCAAGGTTCAGATTATAGACGCGTTGGGCGATGATCAGCGCCGACACCTGCCCGGCGATCGCCCACCAGCGTAATAGCACCAGGGTACGCAGCCTGATCCAGTGGCCGCTATCACGCGATTTGAGGGGCCCGGTAGTCGTATCTGTCATCTGCGCGCCTTCGTCCCGTTGAGGTTTGAAATTCCGATGCTAGATATGCCTGAGAGCGGCACCACCTCAGAGTAAGGATTACGTCATGACACGCAACATCGCGATACTATCCGGCTTTTTCCTGTTGGCACTGTTGGGTGGTTTATATGCCGCCATAAGGTTTTTTGCGCCTGACGACCAGTTCGCACAATGCCGGGCTTCGGTCATTGCCGGAGGTCCGGGTGAAATTGGTGGCCCTTTCACCCTGATCAGTGAAACCGGCGAGACCGTCACCGAAAAAGATATCATTGATAAGCCGTCGCTGGTCTATTTCGGCTATACTTTTTGCCCCGATGTCTGCCCGATTGACGCCGCAAGAAATGCCGAAGCTGTCGCCTTGCTTGAGGAGCGCGGCACAATGGTCAAACCAGTCTTTATCACGGTCGACCCCAAGCGCGACACGGCCGAGGTCCTCGCCGAGTTTACCGACTATATGCACCCCCGGATGGTCGGGCTGACCGGGTCGGAAGACCAGGTCGGGGCAGCCGTCAAGACATATCGGGCCTATTTCAAGCGTCACAAGCCGGCGGAGGGCGCAGAAGACTTCTATTTGGTCGATCACTCGACCCAAACCTACCTGATGTTTCCCGATCTTGGCTTTGTGGAGTTTTTCAACCGGGGTGACACCGCCGAGAAGATAGCCGATCGGATCCAGTGTTTTGTTGAGGCCAGTTAGCTTCCGCCCCCTCGATCATGCACCACTGGTTTGACCTAACCCGCACCGCAGGCTAACATTTTTTGGACATGCGCCGAACAGGAGGGATTTATGGCAGAAGATCTGCACGATATTGGCGAGGATAAGTCCCTTCTGCTGGTAGATGATGATGAGCCGTTTCTGAGACGTCTCGCGAAAGCAATGGAAAAGCGTGGGTTTGCAGTTGAAACGGCTGAATCCGTTGCCGCAGGAAAGGCCATCGCAACGGCGCGTCCGCCGGCCTATGCTGTCTGTGATCTGCGGCTTGAAGATGGCAACGGGCTGGATGTTGTCGAAGTGATCCGTGACCGCCGCCCCGATAGCCGCGTGGTGGTTCTGACGGGTTACGGCGCAATTGCCACCGCGGTTGCCGCTGTCAAGATCGGTGCCACCGACTATTTGTCAAAACCTGCCGATGCGAAGGATATCACCAACGCATTGCTGGCCAGCGGTGACGAGATGCCACCACCGCCGGAAAACCCGATGAGCGCAGACCGGGTCAAATGGGAACATATTCAACGGGTCTACGAGCTTTGTGACCGGAATGTCAGTGAAACCGCGCGACGGCTGAATATGCACCGCCGGACATTGCAACGAATCCTCGCAAAGCGCTCGCCCAGATAGATCGTCTCTTTCGCGGATTTTCCGTCCAGCGACTAAGACAGATCAAAGCGTTTGTTGACCTTATCGGTCAGTGTTCGGTCTTCGAGTGCGACACCACGCTGGTATGCGTAATCCTCGAAACCCCGGCTTTGATAATACGCTAACCCGCCCTCGTTGTCGGCGCGTATGGTGGCGTTGATCCAGCGATAACCAAGTTTCTGAGCGGCAACCCTTGTCGCATCAAAAAGGCTGGAACCGATCCCCAATCCCGTCTGCCCAATGCGGACAAACGTGGCGATGTCACAGGCGTCGGGCGGCAAATCTGCATGCGGCTCGATATATTGAAACCCCAGCAACTCGCCTTCTTCACCTTCAGCCACGTACCATGCGGATTTTTTCGGGTGAAACCCCATCCAGTTGATCAGTATGTCCCGGGTCACGGGCCTGACTTTCGCGGTAGTTCCGCCTGCGGCGATGATCGCGTTCAAAAGATGCGCCATCGCGCCTGTGTCCAGCGCACCTGCGCGGTGGACATGGATCATGTCATCGCTGCCAGCAACGCATGGTGCCGCGCGGTATAGTCGTTGCGTGCCTCCATCGGCGGGCGCAGACGCAGGTCTAGGCCATCGATCAGGGAGGGGTCGGGTTTGCCAAAGAACCGGTTTGCTTCGCTTTCGCTGAAGCCGGCGATCCGGGTCGCCTCCATCCAGGCGCTGATCTTGTCGGCCTTCTTGATCTGTTTCTTAACCGTGGCCGGAATAGCGGCTGGCAGGCCAAAGCGGATGTGAATCGCTGCTGTCAAACGTTGATCAAGCTCATCATAACCCGGGCCGACAGCACTTTTCACAGGGGAGATCATATCGCCAATCACGTATTCCGGCGCGTCATGCAGCAGGGCCGCGAGTTGCCATTTAGCAGGCGCTTTCGGATTGAGCCGTGAGTAAAGATTTTCCACCAGCAGCGAATGTTCGGCGACGGAATAGGCGTAATCGCCAAGTGTCTGCCCGTTCCAACGCGCCACGAAAGAAAGACCATGCGCGATGTCTTCGATTTCAATATCGACCGGCGTCGGGTCCAGAAGGTCAAGCCGTCGGCCGGATAGCATTTTTTGCCAGGCGCGTGGTTTAGGCACGGGGCCTCCGTTCACTGTGTGGACTATTCCTAGTTCGAAGCGCCAGAAGTTGCAAAACCTTCGAGGATGTCACGAAGAAGCGGTGAATCATCCCGCGCCGCCATGAAATTGTACCCTTTGAACGGATCGGTTTTCAGGGCGCGGATTTCGGCCACCGTGCGCAGTTTCTTTGGCTCACCGAAAGTGGCATAGATACTGATATCGGGATCCCGCAGCAGATATTCACTGGGCAGGCATTCGGGATCATTGCCGTGATCCTCATAGACCATCACTGATCCGTCGCTCAGAGCGCGCTTGCCACCTTCGAATGCGGCGATCTCGGCCCCTTCAACATCAAGCTTAATCAAAGCAGCGGTGTCGTCGGCAAGCAAATCGTCAATTGCAATGGTCTCAACGCTCTCATCCGCACCTTCTGCCGCATCTGCAATCCGCGCCGACGCGTGGCTGAGCGGCACGTTAAGAAATTGCAGTTTCAGACCCGATTCCGCGTGAATTGCCCGCCTATGCCGGGTCACGTTTGGCAAATCCTTGGTGTTCTCAAGCAGCGCCTCGGAAGTTTGCGCGGATGCTTCCACCGCGATCACCTGGGAAAATTTCGGCGCTGCGCGCACCGACCAGAACCCCTTATTCGCACCCAGATCACAAAACACCTCCGTATGCCCGGCAGCCGCCTTGAGAACCCGCGCGACCTCGGGTTCGTAATCCCGGTGATAAAGCGCAAACCGGGTCCAATAGCCATCATTGAGATAAATCTTGAACGGGGGCTCGCCTTCACGGCTGAGATATACGGCATTTCGCGCATTAAACAGCCTTCCCAGACCGCGGGCGAAGGCGCCATAGAGTCCCCGGGTGACCGCCACCCGAAACAGGCCCATCAGCAACAGGTATTGAAGCCGGGAGGCCAGTGTTGAAAAACTGATGCTGCTGCGCTGCGCCATAATGCTAGAACTCCGAACCCTTCCGGCATGCCTGCCTAGACCGTGTTGATGGCAGGTGCAAATAGGTCTCACTGCCAGACCGGAACGTGGCACATAAGCACTCCGCCACATTTCTGCCACAATTCGGACGCACTCTCGCCTCACGATCTGCTGCCATTTTGTGATCGAGGGTGAACCAGGCACCTCGACCACGCGGTAACTATTGCAGGGGGGGCGCGTAATTCTCCCTTTGCGTGATCCCCCTTGTTTACAAAAACGAGAAGGAGCTTGCGATGTACAAGCGTCTGTTGGGGTTTGGTTTGAGCATTGGCATGGCCGCAGGTTCGCTACCGGCCCATGCCTCGAATTGCGCCAAGCGCGATTTGGTCGTCGAGCGGCTGAAATCCCATTATTCCGAGAGCTTTGCGGGCGGTGGCCTGCAGGTCTCGCGATCAAAACAATCGGTGGTCGAGGTGTGGGCATCGGAAAAAACCGGGACATTCACGGTAATCCTGACCACCCCCGAAGGACTGGCCTGCATTGTGGCGACGGGCACAGATTGGTATCAGGCGCATTTGCTGAATGAACCTGAGGGTACCGAAAGCTGAAGCGCCGATTGTAGCGGAAGCAGCGATACCTGTCATGCAGGCGTGCTGTCGGCGCAGACACGGGTTTGTGTCCTGTCTTGCATCGCAACCCTCGCAGCAATCCCCATATTAATAGTATCTAGAAACCGGGCTACGGCGCCCGCTTACGTCGTGTGCCCCCATCAGGAGACACACCATGTTTAAACGTCTATTCTCTGTGGCACTTATCTTTGGCGCGGCAGCAATGGCCCCGCCCGCGTTTGCACAGTCAGCCAATTGCATGCCCCGCGATGCATTGGTGCAGAAACTCATGAACAAGTTTGACGAAGAACCGCAAGGCGGCGGGTTGCAGAACGCTCAGCAATTGCTTGAAGTCTGGAGCTCGGACCGCACCGGCAGCTTTACCGTATTCATCACACGTCCCAACGGCCAAAGCTGCGTGGTAGCCACGGGACAGAACTGGATGGGCATCGTGAGCGCAACCAAAGACGGCATAGCCAGTTAATCCATCATTGCCGATCGACGGGTCGAGTGATATCTGCCTTGCAAATTAAGCTTGCAAGGAGCCATGCGTATGGCCAAAGATTTTCTGGTAAAAGACATCACTCTGGCCGCCTTTGGCCGGAAGGAACTCGACATCGCCGAAACCGAAATGCCGGGCCTGATGGCCCTGCGCGCAGAATATGGCGAGGCTAAACCCCTGAAAGGCGCACGGATCGCGGGCAGCCTACACATGACGATCCAGACCGCCGTGCTGATTGAAACGCTGGTGGCTTTGGGCGCAGATGTCCGGTGGGCGTCATGCAATATCTTCTCGACCCAGGACCACGCTGCGGCTGCAATCGCCGAAAGCGGGACGCCGGTATTTGCCGTAAAGGGCGAGACACTGGAAGAATACTGGGATTATGCCGACCGGATTTTCCAATTTCCCGAAGGCGGCGCAAACATGATCCTGGATGATGGCGGCGATGCGACGCTCTACATCTTGATCGGCGCGCGGGTCGAGGCAGGCGAAACCGGCCTGATCGAAACGCCCGGATCAGAAGAAGAAGTCGCCCTGTTTGCGCAGATCAGGAAACGCCTGGCGGAAAGCCCCGGCTGGTTCACCAAGCAGCGCGACATGATCAAGGGCGTGTCCGAGGAGACCACCACCGGTGTGCATCGCCTCTACAAGATGGTGGAGGAGGGTCAGTTGCCCTTCCCGGCGATCAACGTGAATGACAGCGTTACTAAGTCGAAATTCGACAACAAGTATGGCTGCAAGGAATCACTGGTAGACGGTATTCGCCGCGCGACCGACACGATGATGGCCGGAAAGGTTGCCGTTGTGATGGGGTATGGCGATGTCGGCAAAGGCTCGGCCGCGTCCCTGCGGGGTGCCGGTGCCCGTGTGAAAGTCACCGAAGTAGACCCGATTTGCGCGCTTCAGGCGGCGATGGACGGGTTCGAGGTTGTGCGGCTTGAAGACGTGGTCAGCGATGCCGACATCTTCATCACCACCACCGGCAACAAGGACGTGATCCGCATCGAGCATATGCGCGAGATGAAGGACATGGCGATCGTCGGCAATATCGGCCATTTCGACAATGAGATTCAGGTGGCGAACCTGAAGAACCACAAATGGACCAACATCAAGGAACAGGTGGACATGATCGAGATGCCGAATGGCAATCGTTTGATCCTGCTATCCGAAGGCCGCCTGCTGAACCTTGGCAATGCGACGGGCCATCCCAGTTTCGTGATGTCGGCGAGCTTTACAAATCAGGTGCTTGCTCAGATCGAGCTGTGGACCAAGGGGAGCGACTATGACAACAACGTTTATATCCTGCCCAAACACCTGGATGAGAAGGTTGCGCGCCTGCATCTGGACCGGATCGGCGTCAAACTGACCGAGTTGAGCAGCGAACAGGCGTCTTATATCGGCGTCAAGCCCGAAGGCCCCTTCAAGCCCGAACATTATCGCTACTGAGCCAACACGCTAACGCTGAAAAGAACTCCGCCCGGTCCTGTGCCGGGCGGTTTTGCATTTCGGTCGCGCGGTGATGATATCTGGCTGTTCATGTGACACCACCTATCGGCAAATCGCCAGTGCATGAGCCACTGTGCAACCATCGATTTAGTGTGTTGGCCGGGTTTCGCACCCTGTCATGCCTTGGGGGGAGAACCCATTAAGTTTTCCCTTTGAGCACACAAGAACTCTGGTTATCGTGACGCCAGCACCGCTTGGGGGGCTAAAGCAATGAAATGTGCCGGCGAACTGCCGGGCGAGAGGGAGACTATTTATGGGAAAACGTGATGATTTGATTGCACAATATGCGGATGACCTGCGCAACAAGTGCGGCATGACACCGGATATGGATTTACTGACGAAGGTGACCATCGGATGCGGTCCGGCGATTTATAATGCCGACGCGTCGACTGTGGCCGCCGGTCAGGATCAGGAACTGGAAACGGTAAAAGACAATTTTCTGGTGAAGAAACTGGGGCTCTCCGATGGGCCGCAACTGATGGATGCAATCAATCAGGTGATCGAGACCTACGGCCGTTCCGAACGGAACAAATATCGCGCAGTGGTTTATTACATGCTGACCAAGCATTTCGGAAAAGAGTCGATTTACGGCTAACCATTCCATCGCGGAAAAGAAAACGCCCGGCCAGATACGCCGGGCGTTTTTTTGTGATCCAGCATTTTAGGCAAATTCTAGATACTTGCTGTTTGTGAAACAGGGCTTATTGCGATAGGTTAAATCGACAGGCCAGTATGGCCGATACTTATTCGAAATACGCGTGTGGTGTGTAGGGAGCACGTGGGGTAACGGAGGGTGTCGGCATATGTGCCAGCACCCTCCGTTCGTTTCAGACACTCTAGAACAGCATCAAGACAGTGCCCATGATGGCGCTGCCGAAAGTCGCGTATCCGGCGTCGATCATCGTTAGCCTGAAAGGGCGGCCACCGAAACTGTAGCAGGTCGCCAGCCACGGGCTTGCCAGAAAGAGGCCGATCCCCAGACCGGCCACAAGACCTTTTGCAATAGTATCGATACCGCTTAGTGCAAAGACATGGCGCATCATACCTGCAACAACGAGGGCTGATATGAAGGCGATGATATAGGGTGTCGGGCTGTTGCCCTCGGGCTTGCCATCAGGACCAGCCTTCACCCCGGCGGCTTCCATCCAGGGTTTCGCCAGCGTCATGTACCAGGCGGCCCCAAAGGCATAGGACGCCACAGCGGCAACCAATACGTTGAGAAGTTCCATTCTACCCCTCCCTTTTTCAGTCGTTGTGCATTGCCAAGGCTATCCGATCACCGCAAGCGGGCCTAGGGTGAAACACCCGCCATCTCGCAGACAATCCGCCATTCTACTTCCTTGACGGGTTGCACCGACAGGCGCGAGTTCTTGACCAGCACCATTTCGGCCAGGCGCGGATCGTTCTTTATCATCTCAAGCGTGACGGGCGTGCCAACCGGACCAACGGCCTTGATGTCCACGCATTCCCAACGGTCATCATCGGTGGTGCTGTCGGGATGTGCCAATGCCATCACTTCGACAATGCCGACAACTGCCTTCTCGGTCTGGCTGTGATAAAAAAACCCGCGATCGCCAATTTCCATCTGCCGCATGAAGTTACGCGCCTGATAGTTACGCACCCCATCCCATTCCTCGCCCGCTTCGCCCTTGGCCATCTGATCATCCCAGCTCCAGGTCACGGGTTCGGATTTGAAAAGCCAGTATTGCATCGGTCAGATCACCTTGTTCCATTGGATCAGTTGCACGTCGGCAAACAGGTCCGCATGGGCATAAGGATCATTCTTGGCCCAGGATTCCGCCGTGGCCATATTTGGCACATCAAGCACAACAAGCGAGCCGCACATCTGCCCGTCCGCGTCTAGAAGCGGCCCGGCCTGGCTGACAACGCCGGTTTCCTTGAGGTAGGCGACATGCGCGTCCCGGTTGTCAAGGCGCGTCTGCAGGGCGCCGGGTTTGTCGCGGGCAATCAGGGCAATCAGCATCATTCTTCCTTTAATGGTCGTGACAACAGCATATCCATAGCCTGGGAGACGCGCAATTTACCATCGATAAGTGCGACGACGACATCGGTGATTGGCATCTCGATCTGCATTTTTCTGGCCTTCTCGCTTACCGCCTGTGCGGTTGCAGCACCTTCCACGGTGATCGAGGTATCGAAGCACTTGTTTCGACCCAAACTCATGCCAAAGGCGTAGTTTCTCGACTGTTCAGAGGTGCAGGTCAGCACCAGATCACCAAAGCCTGACAGGCCCGCAAGCGTCTCCTGCTCGGCGCCCAGGGCCACGGCCATGCGCGACAGTTCCGCAAATCCGCGGGTCATCAGCGCGGCGCGGGCACTTTCACCCAGCCCCGCCCCGATCACGACGCCACAGGCCACGGCGACAACATTTTTCAGCGCGCCGCCCAGTTCAGCGCCGGTCGCGTCGGTGGTGCGGTAAATGCGAAGGTTGGGCGTCGTCAGCGCCGTCTGCAACGACTGAGCCACCACCGCGTCTTTGCATGCCAGCGTCAGCGCGGTGGGCAGTCCGCGCGCGATGTCATGGGCAAAGCTGGGGCCGGTCAGAATCGCTGCGGTGGCCGTTGGCACCAGCTCGGCGATAATGCGGGTGGGGCCGTATCCGGTAACACGCTCTACACCTTTGCAGCAGGCAACCAGATGGCAATGCGCCAGCGCGCGACCGTGTTCGATCAGCAGATCACGCAATTTCTGCGTCGGCACAGAGAGCAGACAGATGCTTCCCGGTGACATCGGTGGCAGATCAGCGGTGACATTCAGTTGCGCGGGTAGCGACACACCCGGCAGACGGCGGGTGTTTGCGCCCTCGGCCTGCATGCGCTGAACCTGCGCCTTGTCGCGCGACCACAGGGTTACCGGGCCATTGCTCGCCAATGAGATGGCCAAAGCGGTGCCAAACGCCCCGGATCCCAGAACCGTGATCATGCTTTCGCTCCCTTCTTGCCGCTGCCCAACAGCGCCGGGCTGGTTTGGTCAAGCGGCCAGCGCGACCTTGCAGCCAGACCCATATCATCCCGATGGCCTGCCGCGAACAGTTCGGCCCCGGCATAGGCGATCATGGCCGCATTATCGGTGCAAAGCGATAGAGGCGGTGCAACGAACGAAGTACCAGTCTGGGCACAAAGAGACTCTAATCCGGCTCGAATGGTCGCATTTGCCGCGACGCCCCCTGCTACGGCGAGTGTTGGGTGTTGCGCGCCCTCATCCGCGTAGATCGCCAATGCGCGCCGTGTCTTTTCGGTCAGAACGTCGCTGACCGCTGCCTGAAACCCGGTGCACAGATGCGACCGGTCGGCGCGCGACAGTCCACCTTTTTCGGCGACAACCTGATCGCGGGCCCGCAGCAATGCGGTCTTCAAACCGGAAAAGGACATATCGCAACCGGCCCGATCCAGCAAAGGTCGGGGGAAGTTGAAAATACCGGGATCGCCCTGCGCAGCCTCTTGTTCGACGGCGGGACCGCCCGGTTGTGGCAAGCCCAGCAAACGCGCGGTCTTATCGAACGCCTCGCCCGGGGCGTCGTCAATCGTACCACCTAGCCGGGTGAAATCCGTGCAGGAGCGCACGACCAGTAGCTGGCAGTGACCGCCCGAGACCAGCAGCATAAGATAGGGATAATCCACCGCGTCAGTCAGCCTTGGGGTCAGGGCATGACCGGCCAGATGGTTCACGCCTACAAGCGGCAAACCGGCCCCTGCGGCGATCCCCTTGGCACACATCACCCCTGACATGACCCCGCCGATCAGACCCGGCCCGGCGGTCACCGCAATCACGTCGAGCTGTGACAGGTCTTTTTCCGCTTCAGAAAGGCTCTGTTTCACGCAAATATCGAGTTTTTCGGCATGGGCGCGCGCTGCGATTTCGGGCACAACGCCGCCATAGTTGCTGTGCAACATGTCCTGCCCGTGCACGACCGAGGATAATATCCGCGCGGGCTGTCCCGGCTCGACCTGCACAATCGCCGCCGCAGTATCGTCGCAGCTGCTTTCCAAGCCTAGAATTGTCAGCGCCTTCGCCATATGGCCGCCCGTTGCGTGTTGCCTCTGTGGCAGGTAACACCGGAGCAAGGTGTAAACAACTGCAGAGCCGCGATGTCACCAACAATCCTGATAACCCGGCCCGGCCCGTTTGATGCGGAATTCGCGGATAAACTTCGGTCGCGGCTGGGATGTGGCCCTCGGGTCGTTCTCTCGCCTCTGATCAGGATCGAGAAAGTTGGACAGTTGCCCGATCTTGCGGCCGTGAAAACGCTTATATTCACCTCGCGCAACGGCGTTGCCGCCTTCGCCGCAAAGACCGACCGCCGGGATATCCCGTGTTACTGCGTGGGCGACGCAACCGCGCAGGCGGCTAGGGACGAGGGGATGACCACCACATCGTGCGATGGCACCTCAGATGATCTGGTGACTCTGATACTGGCCGAGGAAGATCTCGGCCCCTGTCTGCATGTCAGAGGCAAACACGCGGCCGGCAATGTGGCAGAACGCCTGCGCGCCGGGGGGATCACAACAGATGAGACCGTTCTTTACCAACAGATGTCACAGCCCCTCAGTGACGAGGCGCTGGCACTGTTGGCAGGCAGCGAGCCCGTGATCCTGCCATTGTTCTCGCCCCGGACGGCGCAACTTTTGTTCGCATCGTGCGAAATTTCCGCCCCTTACGACGTTGTTGCCATAAGCGAAAATGTCGCCGCCGAGCTGCCTGATGGTGATCCTCGCACGGTTCAGATCGCTGAAAAACCCACGGTTTCCGCCATGCTCGATGCGGTCGAAAGACGAGTGGCGGCGGCGAACGCGCTTGAGAGAGGAAATTTGGCGCAGTAAGGTCGTCGGGTGCGCTTTGATAAGTAAGATTCGAAAAAGGGTGGTGGACGTTGGCCAGAAAGAAGAAATCTTCGAAGGATACGGAAACCGACATTGATCAGAAATCGGCAGATAGCGATGAGAGTGTCGCGACTGACCTGACCGACGCTGAAACCGACACAGCGACATCTAAAGAGACCGTGGAAGAAGAGGCTGTGGAAGCGTCAGCCGAAGAGCTTTCTGAAACCACAGAGACATCGGAGACGGAGAGCCCGTCAGACGATCCCGCCGCACCCGATGTCACGGAACAAAGCGATGCAGAGACCGCCAGCGACACGCTGGCCATTGACGAAGAGACGGTCGAAGCTGAGACTGTTGACCAGACAGATGTTCCCGACCACCCGCCCATCGCACCGCCCGAACCGGTCATCATCCGAAAAGGTGGTTTTGTGCCGATGGTTCTGGGCGGTATCGTTGCGGCGGTGATCGGGTTCGGCGCCTCACAGCTATTGATGCCGCAATCCGGTGTGGACGCGGTAGTGCTGACCGAGTTTGAGCGCAAGCTGGCGACACAAGCTACCACGATAACAGAGCTTACCGAACGCATCGAAGTGGCTGAAACTGCTGGTAGTGGTGGTGATCTGGGCGATATCGAATCCACCCTGTCAGACAATCTGGCGGCAATCTCCGGGTTGGCCGATCGGCTGTTCGCTGTCGAATCGCAGCTAACGGATATCGCAAGCCAACCGGTGGACGATGGCGATCAGGGGGCCGCGCTGGTAGCTTACGAGCGGCAGTTGAAAGAATTGCAGGCCGCCGTTAGCGCGATGTCGGACAATGCCCAGCAGATGGAAGAAAACGCACAGGTCGCGGCAAAGGCAACCTTGCAGCGGGCCGCCCTAACCCGGATTCAGACGGCACTTGATGCAGGCGTCGGGTTTGAAACGGCCCTGGCCGATCTGGAAAACCTTGGCGCTGATATTCCGTCACCGCTGAAACAGTCAGCGGCGAGTGGCGTTGCTTCGCTAAGCGATCTTCAGGCAGGGTTTCCCGATGCCGCACGATCTGCGCTCGCGGTGTCGCGTGCCGAAACGGAAGTCGAGGATCAGGGCGGTCTGACCTCATTTCTGCGTTCGCAGCTTGGGGCCCGATCCTTGCAGCCGCGCGAGGGAAATGACCCGGACGCGATACTTTCGCGCGCCGAGGCTGCGGCCCGGCAAGGTCGCTTGAATGACGCGCTGGCTGAGATTGAACTCTTACCCGAAGCAGGCCGCGCCGAACTGTCCGACTGGTCGGGCCAGGCGGCTCGGCGGCTGGATGCTGTTGCCGCCGCACAAGAGCTGGGTGAGAAGCTGAACTGATACCGAAAGGGCAAGCGTAATGCTGTGGTCAATTACTAAGATTGTTGTTTTCATCGCCCTTGTCGCGGCCGCCGCCATTGGCGCCGGGTATCTGATGGAACTGGACGGCGGCGTGCGGATTGTCATGGCCGGGCAAGAGCTTAACCTGACGCCGTTCAAGGCGGTGGTGGCGCTTTTGGTGCTGGTGGTCGCGATCTGGGTGTTCCTCAAGCTTTTGTCGCTGTTGATCGCCGTGCTTAAATTTATCAATGGCGATGAAACCGCGATCTCGCGCTATTTTGACCGCAGCCGCCAGCAAAAAGGGTATCAGGCACTGTCCGAAGGGATGATGGCACTGGCCTCGGGCGAAGGCGAGTTGGCAATGGCCAAGGCAAGCCGCGCCGAACGGTATCTGCGCAAACCTGAACTGACCAATCTGATCACCGCGCAGGCCGCAGAAATGTCGGGCAACCGGGGCAAGGCGGAAGAGGTCTACAAGCGTCTGTTGAAGAATGAAAAGACCCGGTTTGTCGGCGTGCGCGGCATCCTGAAGCAGAAACTGGCTGAAGGTGACACCGATACGGCGCTCAAACTGGCGGAAACCGCCTTTGCGCTCAAACCCAAGCATTCCGAAATTCAGGATACGCTGCTGAAATTGCAGGCCCAGAACGAAGACTGGAAGGGCGCGCGCCAGACGCTGAATGCCAAGCTGAAACACGGTACGTTACCACGTGATGTGCACAAGCGCCGAGACGCCGTTCTGGCCTTGTCCGAGGCGCGCGATATCCTGGATGAGGGCAAGGATATCGAAGCCCGCGAAGCCGCGATCGAGGCTAACCGCCTGTCGCCCGACCTTGTGCCTGCAGCGGTACTGGCCGCGCGAGGGTATATCAAAAAAGGCTCTAATCGCTACGCAGCGCGTGTTGTGAAAAAGGCCTGGGATGCCCGGCCCCATCCTGATCTTGCCGCCGTTTTTGCCGAGATCGAGCCTGACGAGACACCTGAGGCCCGGCTGAAGCGCTTTGCCAAACTGCTCAAGGTGCATCCTGAGAACCGTGAGACAAAATTGCTTGAGGCGGAGCTGCATATTGCTGCCGAAAATTTCCCGGCGGCGCGGCGTGCCCTTGGCGATCTGGCCGAGGCCGACCCGGATGCCCGCGCCCTGACAATCATGGCGGCGGTCGAACGGGGCGAAGGCGCGTCGGACGCGGTGGTCAAAGGTTGGCTGGCGCGTGCCCTTTCGGCGCCGCGTGGTCCGCAATGGGTCTGCGACAACTGTCACAACATTCATGCCGAATGGGTGCCCGCCTGTGAAAACTGCCAGTCGTTCGATACGCTCAGCTGGACGACCCCGCCCGCCGCGTCGGTCAGCAGCTCGACCGGGGTCGAGATGTTGCCATTGATTGTCGGCGCCATCGAAGACCAGTCGGGCGGCGATGGGGTGCCTGTCGAGGATCCGTCAGGTGAAGACATTCCGGATGCCGAAATCGTCGATGATACCGAAGCGGAAGCCGCCAGCAGGTAGCCTGCCGATCAGTGAAAATCCCGACTGGGGAACAGTTTTTTGGCCTGCTCGCGTGGATGGCGCGCTGTTGTTTTGACAGGTGTGCGTCGTGGCGCATCATCCGCCTGTGGCTGGGTAATGCCGATGGCGCCCTCCATCGGATGTCCCAGTTCGGTCAGATGATGCGACATGTCCTGAATATCCTGCGCGATCAGATGCACCACGATCCCTTCGCGCTGTAAATACCCGGTCACGCGCAGCAGGCGTGCGCCCATGACCTCACGTCGAAACCGTTCATAGATCTTGGGCCAGACCACCACGTTCGAAACGCCGGTTTCATCCTCCAGCGTCAGGAAAATCACGCCCGAGGCCGTACCGGGCCGCTGGCGGGTGATCACAAGGCCGCAGACGCCGGTTCTTTGCAAGGGCGCGGTGATCAGCTCGGCATGGGGCGTCAGGCCGGGCAGGGAGGGGCGCAGCAACTCCATCGGATGGGCGCGCATCGACAGCCGCATCGCGACGTAATCCTCAACCACTTCCTCGCCCAGATGCATGGTGGGCAACTGCACTTCCGGTTCACGAATGCCTTCGCCCTCGATCTGGTCGCTGAAAAGCGGCAGCGGCATCTGCCCGCGAATGGCCTTGACCTGCCACAAGGCGTTGCGCCGGGTCAGACCCATATCGGTAAAGGCGTCGGCTTCGGCGAGGCGTTCTAACACCGCCGGTCCGACACCGGCGCGCAACCACAGGCTTTCGGCGTCACGATAGCCATTACCGCGCGCGGCGGTGATCCATCCGGCATCCTCCTCCTTAAACCCCTTGATCTGACGAAACCCCAGGCGCAGGGCCAGCGCCCCGTCGGCCCGGCGTTCAAGCGTATTGTCCCAATCACTGTTATTGACACAAATGGGCCGGACCTCGACCTGATGTTCACGGGCATCGCGGACGATTTGTGCCGGGGCATAAAACCCCATCGGCTGCGAATTCAGCAGGGCGCAGGCGAAAACGGCCGGGTGATGGCATTTCAGCCAGGCCGAGATATAGGCCAGCATGGCAAACGCCGCCGCGTGGCTTTCGGGGAAACCGTAATCGGCAAACCCCTCGATCTGGGAAAAGCAGCTATCGGCAAATGCCGGATCGTACCCGTTTTCAAGCATGCCGTTGATAAAGCGTTCACGAAATCCACCGATGGTCCCCATGCGCCGGAACGAGGCGAGCGACCGGCGCAGATGGTCCGCTTCTTCCGCGGTGAACCCCGCCGCCACCACGGCGATTTGCATGGCTTGTTCCTGAAACAGGGGCACGCCCAGGGTTTTGCTTAAAACCTCTTTCAGCGCTTTCGAGGGGTACGAGACTTGCTCAAGCCCCTGCCGTCGTTTGATATAGGGTTGCACCATGCCGCCCTGGATCGGACCGGGCCGTACGATGGCAACTTCGATCACCAGATCATAAAACGTTTTCGGCTTCATCCGGGGCAGGAAATTCATCTGCGCCCGGCTTTCCACCTGAAAGACGCCAATCGCATCGGCGTTGCGGAGCATCTTATAGGTTGGCCTGTCTTCCTGTTCGACCGTGGCAATGCTGAGTGTTTTACCTTCGTGTTGCCGCATCAGATCGAAAGCTTTCCGAATACAGCTCAGCATGCCCAGCCCCAGCACATCGACCTTGAGAATGTTCAGCGCGTCGATATCGTCCTTATCCCATTCGATGACGGTGCGATCTTCCATCGCGGCGTTTTCAATCGGGCAGAGCTCGTCCAGCCGTCCCTTTGTGATGACGAATCCGCCTACATGCTGGGAAAGATGCCGGGGAAAGCCGATGATTTCGCCGATCAGGCGGATGGTCTGAGCCAGCCGCCGGTCTGTCGGATCAAGGCCCAACTCGCGAATGCGCTCAGGGTCCGCGCCGCCGTTCGACATGCCCCAGATCTGGCCCGACAGGCTGGCGGTGACGTCCTGAGACAGGCCCATCACCTTGCCCACTTCGCGAATCGCGGCGCGGGACCGGAAATGAATGACGGTGGCGCAGAGGCCGGCACGGTGTCGTTTATATTTCTTATAGATATGCTGGATGACCTCCTCACGCCGCTCGTGCTCGAAATCCACGTCGATATCCGGCGGCTCGCCCCGATATTTTGACACGAAACGTTCAAAAACCATGGTGATCTGTTCAGGGGTCACATCGGTGACGCCCAGCGCATAACACAGGATCGAATTGGCCGCCGACCCGCGGCCCTGGCACAGAATGCCCTTGCTGCGGGCAAATTGCATGATGTCATGGACGGTCAGAAAATAGGCGGCATAGCCCATATGCTCGACCAGCGCGAGTTCCTTGGCAGCCATTTCCCTGTAGCGCTTGGGCACGCCGCCGGGGCAGCGTTGTTGCAACCCCTCATGCGCCAGTCGGGACAACCTTGCCTGCGGCGCTTCACCATCGGCAATCTCGTCGGGGTATTCATACGACAATTCGCTCAGACAGAAACTGCAGCGCGCGGCAATATCCAGTGTTCGCCGGATCGCCGCCGGATGATCGCGGAACATGCGTTTCATGTCCGCCGTTCCCTTCAACCGACGCTCCGCATTCGGAAGCGCCCGGGTGCCGATCTGGTCAATGGTGATGCGTTCACGCATACAGGTCAGCACATCGGCTAGCTGGCGGCGGCTGCCCCGATGCATCAGCACATCGCCCACGGCCACCATCGGCGCGGCGGTTTTCTGGGCAAGGATTGCGCAGGCCCTCAGCCGGATCTGATCGCTGCCGTCATACTGCGGGGCCGCGCCCAGATAGACATGACCGGGAAAACGCCGCGCCATCTTGCTGATATGCGCGACGACCGGACGCGCATTCAGTTTGGCTGGCGGCAGGGCAATCAGAATCATCCCCTCGCACCCCGACACAAGGTCACACAAATCCAGATGACACTGGCCTTTCTCAGCCCGGGTTTTGCCCAGCGTCAGAAGTCGTGTCAGCCTTGCATAGGCGGTGCGGTTTTTAGGCAAGGCCAGCCAGTCGACCGGGCTGTCACGCAACACCAACCGGCAACCGATGATCAGTTGCGGCAATCGTGGAGTTTCCGGGCGTGCGATCGGGGCGGGGTGACCGATTTCCTGCCGCGAACAGCTGTCCGTCCGGTGTTGCGACCGGATTTTAATCGCCTCCTCCGCCTCGCGCCGCAATTCTTTCAACGCCGAATAGGCCCGCACGACCCCGGCAAGCGAGTTGCGGTCGGTGATCGCGATGGCTTTCATCCCAAGCTCTGCGGCCCGGGTGATCAACTCTTCCGGATGCGATGCGCCGGTGAGAAAGGTGAAGTTCGAGGTGACACAAAGCTCGGCATATCCACCCTCAGACTCTCGGATATGACGCAGGTCGTATTCAAAGGCATCGACCGGGCGATAGTCGCGATTGATTTCGATCATGCGAATTCCCCCTGCACGAACCAGCCGGGGTTTTGCGGCGTATAATAAAGCCAAAGCCGCCGGCCCTGCCGTGTGTTCACCTTCCAGTAATCACGCAGGCCAGAGCGCCAGCTTTCATCCACAAGCCACCATTCAGGCGCGATACGCTCCGGCCCGGTTACACGTGCAGCAGTCAGTGACATTCGGCGCCAGCGGAAGTGTTGCGGCGGACGGGGACCCATGCCCGCTATAGGTTCCGGCGGAAACAGGCGGAGAGGCCGGGGCCGTGTAACCGGCCATGACGATCCAGCAGGGTCGGAATAGGCCGCAGGTGCGATGATATAGCTACGCTCGGGAATATGGCTGTCGGCGGGCAGAAAGCGGATGATGTTGTCCAGCCCGATCCGGTTGCCCAGCCGGGTGATCATGTCATCCAGCTTGTCCTGTGATTTCGCTCCGGCATGGCTGATCTGCGTGGCGGGGAGGGCCTCTATCTGAACCGCTTCCAGCCGCAGCTGATCAATGCCGAAACCCGCATCCACCTTGTTTACGCCGCGCTCGAACAGGGGCAGTATGCGGGCCGGACTGCGCAGCGGGCGGGCCAGCCGCAATTCGACCTGCTGATTGGCCTGATCCACCCGCCGCAAGGTCAGACAGATGACTCGCGCGCCCATCTCGTGATGTTTGAGCTTTGTACAAAGCTGCTCCAGCAACCGCGCGGTTCCAGCCATCACATCGGTGGCCAGTCCGATCGGGTCGGGCAGTGTCATCCGGGCACTGTAGCGGGGTGGATCACGCAGGGGCGAAATCTCTTCAGGCTGTGCGCCAAGTGCCTGATCCAACCGCAGCAAAACCTCTCGTCCGAAACGACGGGGGATCGTGGCGCGAGGCAATTCGGCAAGATCGGCAATCCGACGCAGACCAAGACGCTGAAGCGTGATGCAGGTTTTTTCGGGTAGGCGCAGGGCCGCCACGGGCAGATTGGCAATCCTGTCCTGCGCCTCTCCGGCTCCGGCAATCCCCTCGTCGAAATGCGCCAGCGCCCAGGCCGCCCCCCGTGTATCGGCCAGCCCTAGCCGTACTGTCAGCCCGGCGCGCCCCAGCCTCAGACGCATGTCGTCGATCATCGCCGCCTCGCCGCCCCAGAGATGGGTTGAGCCGGTGACATCCAGCACCAGACCATCCGCCCCTTCAAGGCCCACCCAGGGGCAATAGCGGCCAGCCCAGCGGGCCAGCATCTGCTGAAAGCGTTCATCCGCCGGTAAATCCGCCGGGACGCTTTTCAGATCGGGACAAAAGGCGCGCGCATCGGAATAGGACATGCCGCGATAAAGCCCCTGTTCTTCGGCTGCCATGTTCAGACAATAAAGCCGGTTGGCATTATTCTGCTTCAACGTCAGGGCAAAAGGCGCATCAGCGGGTCGTGCCCGCAGAACCCGGTCGCTGGCGAGCCGGGGAAACCATAATGACACGACGCGACGCTGCATCCCATCGAACATGCCAGGCTCCGTATGTTCTTGATTTGTTCTTTATAATTTCCCAACGCTGCAGAGTCGAGTCATCCACGTCATAGACCGGCACGCACTGCCACCGGGTTTCTGCCGTATTGCTGCCCATGCCCTCGGGCAAAATGGACAAAGCCAGCGTTTTTCCAGCCTCGGCGGCCAATTGCAGGCGTCGCCCGGCGGTCAGGCCCAGCGGTTTAGTCAGTTCCATCACCACCAGCGCAACCGCGCCCGACCGCAGCGCTTCTTCTGCCGTCGCCAACACCTCGGCCTGATCCTTTGCCTGAGCCATAAGCACCCTGCCAGGGTCAAAAAACTCGCGCAGCCCATCGGGATTTATCCGATGCGACACCCAGCTTTCATTGACCCACAGAACCGGTCCGTTCACAGAGGCGCCCACTGCACAGGCAAAGACCAGACTGCCCGCGCCACACACTTCATGCGCCCGGCCTTCACGTAAGGGGAAATATGGGAATACTCGGTCTGTCACACCCCGTTCATTACGCCAAAAAGGGTCCTGTGACGAGGGGGCAGGATGCGCGGTCTGCACCGTTTTGAAACCCAAGGTGACCGGCCCTGTCAGAACAGCGCTTTCACCACCCGTTTCAAACGCGGCAATAATGGCTTGTCAGTTTCGCAAGGGGCAAGTTCAGGCAAGCGTTCGCGCTTGGCCATTCTTACATCCTGCATTTTGATAATATGGACGAAATGGTCCAGCGTCTCATGCCCGGTGAGAGGCAGCTCACCGGGCATGTTCCGAAGGGGATTCGGAGACGGGACAAGATGGTTACAGGCGATACTCATTACAACACACACAACTAACTAAGAAACTTTACTCATACATGACGGGGTACACCGCCTAACACAGGAATACTTATAAAAGTGAATTGCGACCATATTTAGGCAATGTCGATCCTAAAAACAGGATAATGAAGATTTACTAGCCCTGCCCCCGAATCCCAATCCGGGGAAACCTTCAGGGCAAGTGGCTATAATCAGATAGAGTCTTTAGAATTCAACGCCTTGCTGGGCTTTCACGCCATCGCGGAAGGGGTGCTTTATCAGGTTCATTTCCGTGACCAGATCAGCCGCTTCAATCAATTCTGGCTTGGCATTACGACCGGTCAGGCACACATGGGTCATTTGCGGCTTCTGCGTCAGCAGGAAATCAACCACCTCGTCGATGTCCAGATAATCATAGCGCAATGCGATATTTATCTCATCCAGAAGGACAAACTGGATTTCCGGGTCAAGGATCTGCTCTTTGGCGATCCGCCAGCCATTTTCCGCCGCGGCAATGTCGCGCTCGCGGTCCTGGGTTTCCCAGGTGAACCCTTCGCCCGACACAAAAAATCGGCATTCATCGGCGAATCGTTCGCGCAGGAACGTTTTTTCGCCCGTATCCCAATTTCCCTTGATGAATTGCACCACCGCGCAGGGCATCCCGTGCGAAATGCATCGCATGATCATCCCAAAAGCGGACGAGGATTTGCCCTTGCCGGTCCCGGTATGGACGAGAATCAGACCTTTCTCTTCTGTCTTGGTTTCCATCATCTTGTCGCGCGCGGCCTTGATTTTGCGCATCTTTTCGTTGTGACGGGCGGTTGTGTCGTCCATGGGGTGTCCTTTGGGCTTGGGGTCTGGACTAGGATTTGCACCCGCAGAGGGCCGCGTCAATGCGGGCAAGCCATGATCTGAACAATTGACAAGTGTGATCCCGTCTGAGCAATGTCGCCTTCGATGGTTGTCCGGGGTCAAATCCGGGCTGAAAAAGGGAACGCGGTGAGGTGCAAAAGTACCAATTCCGTGGCTGCCCCCGCAACTGTAAGCGGCGAGCGATCCTGCCCCACGCCACTGGCCCTTTGGTCGGGAAGGCGCGGGATCGCCCCGACCCGCAAGCCAGGAGACCTGCCATCCCAAACCGTAACACCAGCCCGGGCGGGGTGCCCCGGAGGAGAAAGATATGACGTCAGAAATGACCACGGCCACAGCGCCTGACGGGCAGACGCCCACATCTGATGCCGATAGTTCCGGGGCCAATGACATGCCCCAAGAACCTGGCCACGCGACCGAACTTCTGGTCTGCGTAAAGTGCCTGCGTGGCAGCGAGGCCACCGAGGATGGGGAACGTCCCGGGCAACGCCTGTTCGAGGAACTGTCAGCGCGCCCCTTGCCCGAAGGTGTGACGCTGCGCGCCGTCGAATGCCTGCAAAACTGCGATCAGGGCTGTTCGGTCGCGCTGCGCGGCGGACCCAATCGCTGGACGTATGTATACGGAAATCTGCATGAGGCGTCGCATCCGGACATTCTTCTGGAGGGGGCCGCGCTCTATCATGACACCGCAGACGGTCTGATCCCGTGGCGCACCCGCCCGGAACATTTCAAACGCAATTGTATCGCGCGCATTCCGCCGCTGGAGGACAAAAATGGCTGATCTTGAAAAACTTCCCGTGACCGTTGTCACCGGTTTCCTGGGATCTGGGAAAACAACCTTGATTTCGCATCTGATGCAAAACCCCGGCGGCAAGCGACTGGCCGTGGTGGTGAATGAATTCGGTGACGTGGGCGTCGATGGTGAGATCCTGAAAGGCTGCGCTATTCCCGACTGCCCGGCAGAAAACATCATGGAACTGGCCAATGGCTGCATCTGCTGCACCGTTGCCGATGATTTCATCCCCACGATCGAAGCCCTGATGGCGCTTGATCCGCGCCCCGAGCATATCCTGATCGAAACCTCCGGACTGGCGCTGCCCAAGCCTTTGCTCAAGGCGTTTGACTGGCCGGATATCCGGTCGAAAATCACCGTGGATGGGGTGATCGCGCTGGCCGATGCCGAGGCTGTGGCCGCTGGCCGGTTTGCCCCGAACGTGGCAGCCGTTGATGCGCAGCGTCTGGCAGATGACAGCATTGACCACGAAACGCCGCTGTCGGAAGTGTTCGAGGATCAGATCTCCTGCGCCGACATCATTCTGCTGACCAAGCCTGATCTGGCCGGTCCGGACGGTGTGGCCGCCGCCAAGGAAATCATCGCCGCCGAAGCGCCACGCCCGCTGCCTGTGGTCGAGGTTGCCGAAGGTGTGGTCGATCCACGGGTGATCCTTGGCCTCGAAGCCGCCGCCGAGGATGATATGGACGCACGCCCGTCGCATCACGACGCACCGCATGACCACGATCATGACGATTTCGAAAGCGTGGTGATCGACCTACCCGATGTTGCTAACCCGGAAGAGCTGGTCGCCCGGATCGAGGAGCTTGCCAACAGCCAGAACATTCTGCGCGTCAAAGGCTACGCCAATGTGACCGGCAAGCCGATGCGCCTGCTGGTTCAGGCGGTGGGCGCGCGGGTGCGTCACCAATATGACCGCGCCTGGAAAGCCGATGAGCCGCGCAAGGGCAGGCTGGTGGTGATCGCCGAGCATGACGATATCAGCGCCGACGCGATCCGCGCCGTTCTGACCCCAGAGCCGGCTGTCGCCGAGTAAACGCCGATGCATATCATCTTCCGCGAAAGCCACGGGCTCGAGGAGACCGAGACACCGACGGATCTGGGGCAGGCGCCCGCAGATCTGGTGGTGCTCAGCCTCTCGGATTCCGATCTTGGCGCCTTCGCGGCAGGATGGCATCGCGGCGGCGGGCCTGACGGGCGGATGCCGACGCTGCGGCTGGCCAATATCGCGGCGCTGAAACATCCGCTTTCGGTCGATACGTATATCGAGCAGACACTTGCGGGCGCCAAAGGCATCCTGATCCGGCTGATCGGCGGCGTACCCTACTGGCCCTATGGCGTGCAGCAGATCGAAGCGCTGGCGCGCGACAAAGGCATCGCTTTGGCCGTGCTGCCAGCCGATGGGCGGCCCGATCCGCGACTGGATGAAATGTCGACGCTGCCGGTTTCCACCCTGCGGCGGTTACAGCATCTCTGCGACACGGGCGGCGCGGTGGCGGCGCAGGCAGCTTTGGCACAGATGGCCTTGGCGTCGGGTTTGTATGCAGGCCCCGTCAGAGGCAACAAAGCCCTGCCAATGGTCGGCGGCTGGACGCCCGAGGATGGCGTGGCCTGCCCGGTTCTTGCCAACAGTGACGAAAAACCCTTGGTGCTGGTGGTTTTCTACCGATCCTTTCTGGTGGCCGCCGATCTTGCCCCGGTCGAAGCGCTGTTCAAGGCGCTGCGCGATCAAGGCTTTGCGGTGATGGGCCTCTTTGCCCCGTCGCTCAAGGCCCCGGATGCGGCAGAATGGCTTGGACGGCAGGTGGCGTATCTACAACCCGCCGCGATTGTGAATGCGACCTCGTTCTCGGGGCGCGGAAGCAATGGCACATCGCCGCTAGATTTCGGCGATGTGCCGGTGTTTCAGGTGGCCCTTGCGACATCAAACCACGACACCTGGGCCGAGGTTGAACGCGGGTTGTCGCCCGCTGATCTGGCGATGCATGTGGTTCTGCCCGAGGTCGATGGACGGCTCTTTGCCGGTGTTGTTTCCTTCAAGGAACCCCAACCGCGCGATCCGCATCTGCAATTTGCCCGACATGTCCACACCCCGAACCCGGCCCGTATCGGGGCTGTGGCGGCGCGGGTCGCCGCGTGGCATCGGCTGGCGCAAATGGCCGCATCCAAGCGGCGGCTGGCTTTGGTGCTGTCCACCTATCCGGGTCGCGAATGGAACCTGGCCCATGCGGTCGGGCTGGACGCGATCGCGTCAGCCTCGGCGATTCTGGAAGACTTGCAAGCGGCGGGGCATGACGCGAATATGGGCGTAACCGGCGACGATCTGCGACAGGCCCGGCTAATCTGGCCGATGGCCGAGTACAAAGCCGCGCTCGCAACGCTACCACAGGATTTGCAAGACGATCTGACCGCCGCGTGGGACGCGCCCGAGGCCGATCCGGACGCTACCTCTGACGGGATCACCCTGCCGATTCTGCAACGGGGCAACACACTGGTCGCACTCCAGCCCGAGCGGGGTACGCCCGCGTTGCGCGATGCGGAATATCACGATCTGTCGCGGGTTCCCCGGCACGGCTATGTGGCGTTTTACCTGTGGATGCGCCAACACGCCGATGCACTCATTCATATCGGTGCGCATGGCACGCTGGAATGGCTGCCGGGCAAGGCCGTGGCGCTTTCCGATACCTGCTGGCCCGAGGCGCTGATCGGCGACTTGCCGGTGATCTATCCGTTCATCGTCAACGACCCCGGCGAAGCCGCACAGGCCAAACGGCGCATTGGCGCGATCACCCTGGGCCACGTGCCGCCACCGCTGAAACGCTCGGAAACACCGGACCGCCTGTCACGGCTTGAGGCGTTGCTTGATGAGTTTTCCAACGCCGATGGCCTTGACCCGCGCCGCCGTGACCGCCTTCAGGACGATATCCGCCTTGAGGCGCAGGCGCTGGGGGTCGAGGATGATCTGGGCCTCAGCACCGCGATCTGTTCAGCCGAGGCGATCACCCGCATTGACCGGTTTGTCTGTGACGTAAAGGACAGCCAATTTGGTGACGGGTTGCACATCTGGGGCCGTATGACAGAGGATCAGGGGGCCTTTGACCTAAAAACCTCTGCCGAGGCGGAGCGCGCCTCCCTGATCGACGCGCTCAATGGCAAACGCATCGCGGCTGGGCCTTCCGGATCGCCCTATCGCGGGCGCAGCGATGTGCTGCCGACCGGGCGGAACCTCTACACCACTGATCCGCGATCCGTCCCGACACGGGCCGCTTATGCGCAGGGCGAAAAGCTGGCTGAAGAGTTGATCCGGCGGCACTTGCAGGATGAAGGCGACTGGCCCAAGGGGCTGATCGTCGATCTTTGGGGGTCGGCCACCATGCGCACAGCGGGCGAGGAATTTGCCATGGCGCTGGCGCTGTTGGGGGTGCGTCCGGTCTGGGACGCCGGGTCCGAACGGGTCTCGGGCATCGAGGTGCTGCCCATCGCTGAACTCGACCGCCCGCGCATTGACGTCACCCTGAGGGTTTCGGGGCTTTTCCGCGACGTATTTCCCTCGCTCTCAACGCTTTTTTCACAGGCGGTCCGGGCCTTGGCGCAGCGGGACGAAGCGGCGGACTGGAACCCCTATGTTGGTCAGGCAGCGGCGCGCGTCTACGGCCCCGCACCGGGCAGTTTCGGTGTCGGGATCGCATCGCATATCGGAGATTACTCGGACGAGGCCCGCCGCGCGGCGGGCGAGGCATGGCTGACGGCCTCAAGCTGGGCACTTGATGGCGAGGCCCCGCGCCGGGATGCTGACGGGCTGCGCGCCCGCGTGGCCAATGCGGATGCTTTCGTGCACCTTCAGGATCTGCCGGAAACCGATCTGTTGCTGGCCGAAGATTACGCAAGCCACGAGGCCGGGTTTGCCGCCGCGCAATCCGTGACCGGCGGGCAGGCGGCGCTCTATCATCTGGATTCCACCAACCCGGCCACCCCCCGGGCCCGTGGCCTGACCGAAGAGATCGCCCGCGTCGTGCAGGCCCGTGCCGCGCATCCGGGCTGGATTGCAGGTATGAAGCGCCACGGGTTCCGCGGCGCCGCCGAGATTGCCACCACGCTGGAAAATATGGCGGCTTTCGCGCAACTGGCTCAGGTCGTGCCGGCGCATCTGTTTGATCTTTATTACGATGCCACGCTGGGTGATGCGGAAACTCTTGCCTTTCTGGGGGACGCCAATCCGCAAGCGCTGGCCGCGATGCGCGACCGGTTTGCGGCGCTGCATGCGGCGGGGCTGTGGCAATCAAGGCGTAATTCCATCCTCGCCGATCTCGAGGCCGCAGAATGAGCGCGCCGCTGGTCAAAGGCTGGTGCCCCGGCGCCTACCGCCCGATGATGTCGGGTGACGGTCTGGTGGTGCGGGTGCGGCCATGGCTGGGGCAGCTCAACGCTGATCAGGTCATCGGCCTGTGTGAACTTTCAGACCAGTTTGGCAATGGCACAATCGATCTGACCTCTCGCGCCAATCTGCAAATCCGGGGAGTGAGCGAAACGGATCACCCCGCACTCATCGACGCATTGCAGGGGCTGAACCTGCTAGAAGCCGATCCGGAACTTGAGGCCCGGCGCAACATCATCCTCACCTCGGACAGGCAGGGTGGTGATCTGACACATCAGCTGGGGTTAGCGCTACTTAATACCCTTAAGGATCTGCCTGAATTACCCGCCAAAATGGGCTTTGCGATTGACACCGGCCTGCACAGCCAGCTGTCCGGATGCTCTGCCGATTTTCGCTTTGAGCTGTCTGCCGACGGCGCACTGATCCTGCGCGCAGACGGTGCGCCATGCGGAAAGGTCATCTCTTCCGAGAGTGCGATGGAAGAGCTGTCCAAACTCATGTCGTGGTTTGTCGAGAGCGGTGGGAAATTAAACGGGCGTATGTCCCGCCACATCCGGCATACAGCGTTGCCGCAGGAATGGCAGAGCTGTGCACCGCGCGTCGCTGGACCAAAACCCACACCCGGCACAACGCCACTGGGCCCTGTGTTCGGGGCACCTTTCGGGCAGTTGAACCCCCGTGCTTTGTCAAAGCTTATGAATGACAGCAACGCCACCGCCATGCGTCCGATGCCAGACCGGCTATTCCTGTTGCTTGACGGAAATGACGCGTCCTCGCCCGATTTTGTGACCCGGCCAGATGACCCGACACTGAGCGTGCATGCCTGCCCCGGGGCGCCCTTTTGCCCGCAGGCCGAGGCCCCGACCCGTGATATCGCGCGCGCGCTGGCCAGCAAGTTGCCCGACGGCACCAGCCTGCATGTTTCCGGCTGCGCCAAAGGGTGCGCCTTGCCACGCACCGCTGATCTGACACTTGTCGGCGCAAATGGCCGGTTCAACCTTGTCAGCGAAGGCACACCGTGGGATGAGCCCAGCCAATCGGGACTGACCCCGGAAATGATTCACCAGCAAATCGAGCGCTTGTAATGCCTTACGAATATGAAAAAGACGGCGCTGCCATCTACAAGGAATCCTTCGCCACGATCCGCGCCGAGGCCGATCTTGGCCGGTTCGACGCGGACGACAGCCAGGTCGTGGTGCGGATGATCCACGCCGCCGGGATGGTAGGGCTGGAGCGCCATGTGCAGGTCGCACCGGACATGGTTGCAGCCGCCCGCACTGCGTTGGAAAACGGCGCGCCGATCTTTTGCGATGCCTATATGGTCAGCGAAGGCGTGACGCGTAAACGCCTGCCCGCCGACAATGATGTGATCTGCACCCTGCGCGACCCGAGCGTGCCAGACCTGGCGTCAAAGCTGGGTACTACCCGTTCCGCCGCCGCGCTTGAGCTGTGGCGTGACCGGCTGGGTGGCGCGCTGATCGCCATCGGCAACGCGCCCACCGCGCTTTTTCACCTGCTTGAAATGCTTGAAGATCCCGATTGCCCGCGACCTGCGGCCATCATCGGCTGCCCGGTGGGCTTTGTCGGCGCACGTGAAAGCAAAGAGGCGCTGTGGCAGGCCGCGCCGGTGCCCTCGCTGGTCGTCGACGGCAGGTTAGGCGGCAGCGCCATCACCGTCGCCGCCATCAACGCCATCGCGAGCCGCGCGGAATGAGCGGCACGATCTATGGCGTGGGCCTTGGCCCGGGTGACCCGGACCTGATGAGCGTGCGGGCCGACCGGCTTGTGCGCAACGCCCGCCATGTGGCGTTCTTCCGCAAGGAAGGTCGGGCGGGCCGGGCGCGCAAGATTGTCGACGGGATGCTGCATGAAACCGCGACCGAGTTCGCGATGGAATACCCGGTCACCACCGAAATCCCCGTCTCGGACCCGCGCTATAACGAAGCCTTGTCGGGTTTCTATGCCGATTGCACCACACAGCTGCGCGACCTGGCTGGTACCGGCGAAGATATCGTGGTGCTCTGCGAGGGCGATCCATTCTTTTACGGCTCGTTCATGCATCTCTATTCTCGGTTGCACGGCGTTGTCCCGGTGACGGTCATTCCCGCAATCACCGGCATGTCGGCGGCGTGGACGGCAACAGGCGCGCCGATTACCTGGGGCGACGATATCCTGTCAACGGTCATGGGCACGTTGGAAGAAGAGGCGCTGACCAGCGCCATGAAAGCCGCCGATGCCCTCATTGTGATGAAAATAGGCCGCAACCTGCCCAAGGTGCGCCGTGCGCTCGCAGCCTCGGGCAAGGCAGACCGCGCCGTGCTGGTGGAATATGCCAGCATGAGCGATCAGACCATCCGGCCTCTGGCTGAGGTGAATGGCGAAACGCTGCCCTATTTCTCGATCATCGTGGTGCACGGGCAGGGGCGGCGGCCATGAGCGGCTGGGTTGTGATTGCAGGCCTTGGGCCGGGCGATGACGCACTGGTCACGCCCGAGGCGCGCACGGCCATCGACGCCGCCACCGATATCGTCGGCTATATTCCTTACGTGCGCCGCATCGCCCCGCGCGACGGGCTGACCCTTCATGAAAGCGATAACCGGGTTGAGATTGACCGCGCCAATCATGCGCTTGAAATGGCCCGGAACGGTCACCGCGTGGTGGTTGTCAGCTCGGGCGATCCGGGCGTTTTTGCCATGGCTGCAGCTGTGTTCGAAGCGCTTGAGGCGGGACCGGCGGAGTGGCGCAACCTCGATATCCGCGTGCTACCGGGCATCACCGCGATGCTGGCCGCCGCGGCCCGCGCGGGTGCACCCCTGGGCCATGATTTCTGCGCCATCAACCTAAGCGACAATCTCAAGCCCTGGGCGCTGATCGAAAAACGCCTGCGACTGGCCGCCGAGGCCGATTTCGCTATGGCGTTTTACAATCCCCGCTCAAAGTCGCGACCCGAGGGGTTTGGCCGCGCCCTTGATGTGCTGAAAGAGGTATGCGAGCCCGGTCGCCTGATCATCTTTGCCCGCGCCGTTTCCACAGCAGATGAGGCGCTGCGAGTTGTACCATTGGCCGAGGCAACGCCCGAGATGGCGGATATGCGCACGGTGGTTCTGGTCGGCTCGTCGCAAACCCGGCTCATCGAACGCGACAGCGCGCCAATCGTCTACACACCACGCTCGGTGGCGGTATGATCCAGCCAATCCATCACCTGATCAACCGTTTCGACTTCCTGCCGCGCAGGCAGGACAGGACGATCGATCATGATGACAGGCAGGCCAAGCTGCCGCGCGGCGGCGATTTTGGCGTAGGCACCGGTTCCGCCCGCGTTCTTCGACACAACCAGTTCGATCCCATGCGCCCGCATCAGGGCCAAATCATCCGCTTCGCTGAACGGCCCTCGTGCGACAATCACCTGCGCGTCGGGCAAGGGCAGGGGGGCGCTTGGCGGATCAACCAGCCGCAACACGTAGTGGTGCTGCGGATTGGGCGCGAAAGCGGCCAGATGCATACGCCCCACGGCCAGAAAGACACGCGCTCTGGGCCGATTGAGCGCCGAAACCGCGCCCGCGATATCCGGCACATTGATCCAGTTGTCGCCGGTCTGCACCGCCCAGGCGGGGCGGGTCAGCGCGATGCAGGGCACCCCGGTTTGCGCGCAGGCGGCAATCGCATTGGTACTCATCTCTGCGGCGAAAGGATGCGTGGCGTCGACCAGATGGGTGACGTGATGTTCCCGCAAATACGCCACAAGACCGGCCACGCCACCGAAGCCGCCGACCCGCTGGGGCAAGGGCGATCGCGCCGGACGCGCCACCCGGCCTGCCAGCGACATCGTGGCGGTGATGCCCGCCCCGGCAACCACTTTTGCCAGCGCCGCCGCTTCGGTTGTGCCTCCGAGGATCAGGAGGTTCGTCATCATGGCTGAAGCTCCGTGGATTACGATTGTCGGCCTTGGCGAAGATGGACCGCAGGGCCTGTCCTTGGCAAGCCGTACCGCGCTGGAATCGGCAAAGATCGTGATGGGATCAAAACGTCACCTTGATTTGTTGCCAGATCTGAAAGTCAAAACCGTGGAATGGCCGGTGCCCTTCGCGGACGGGATCGGGCTGTTGCGTGGCCTGACCGGACGACAGGTCGTTGTGCTGGCTTCGGGCGATCCATTCTGGTTCGGTGCGGGCAGCACCATCGCCCGCGAATTCACTGATCATGAGTGGTGCGCCCTGCCTGCGCCCTCTACCTTTTCCCACGCCGCTGCGCGCATGGGCTGGGCCCTGGACCAAACGACCTGCCTTGGACTGCACGCCGCCCCGCTGTCACGCCTGCGCCCGCACCTGGCCCCGACCGCGCGGGTGATCGTGCTGCTGCGCGATGGCGATGCGGTTCACGAACTGGCTGCGTATCTCAAGGATCTCGGATTTGGCGATAGTAAACTAACCGTGCTGGAGGCGCTTGGCGGTCCGCGTGAACGGGTCACACCGGCGACCGTGGGCGCACTCAATGACGGCTTCTGCCATCCGGTCTGCGTCGCGGTTGAGGTTGCCGGACAAGGCGAAGCCATGCCCAAAGCGTCGGGCCTGCCCGACCATTTTTTTGCCTCTGACGGGGTGATGACCAAGCGACCGATACGCGCGCTGACGCTTTCTGCGCTTGCGCCCCGACCGGGCGAGCAGCTTTGGGATATCGGCGGTGGGTCAGGCTCGATCGCCATCGAATGGTTGCTGTCACATCCCACCTGCAAGGCAATCACCGTCGAGCCGCGCGGCGACCGGGCGGCCAATATCCGGGCCAATGCGCTGGCCCTTGGCACTGACCGGCTTGACGTAATCGAAGGCAGCGCCCCGGCGGCACTGGAAGGCTTGCCCGCACCGAATGCAATCTTTGTCGGTGGCGGTCTGTCCGAGGCATTGCTGAGCACGCTGGAAGCCGCAGTACCAACGGGTACACGCATGGTTGCTAATGCGGTGACACTGGAAACCGAGGCGCTGCTTACCGCGTGGCAAGCCCGCAAGGGAGGTGATCTGATGCGGATTGAGACCGCCCATGCCGCCCCGCTTGGGCAACGGCGCGGCTGGAAAGCGGCCTATCCGCTGGTGCAATGGAGCGGCGTTCTATGATCGTCGCAGGCTTTGGATTTCGGGGCGCGGCCACCGTTGAGAGCCTGCGCGACGCACTGTCCCGCGCGCATGACAACATCAATCCTACTCATTTTGCCACCGCCCGCGACAAAGCTGACACACCGGCGTTTCAGAGCTTTGCCAAAACACTGGGTGCAGAAATCATCTCTGTCGACAGCACCCTGCTGACCGCACAGCAGACCACCACGCAATCGGCCGCCTCGCAAGCCGCACATGGCACCGGCTCGGTCGCCGAGGCAGCGGCGCTGGCAGCAGCGGGTCCGGGGGCAAAGCTGCTTGCCCCTCGGGCGATTTCCGGCGACAGAAAGGCCACCTGTGCGCTGGCTGAAGGAGACGCGACATGACCGTGCATTTCATTGGCGCCGGTCCGGGCGCGCCCGATCTCTTGACGCTGCGGGGTCGCGATCTGATCGCCGCCTGCCCGGTCTGCCTTTACGCCGGATCGCTGGTGCCCGAAGCCATCCTGGCCCATTGCCCCGAAGGCGCGCGGATTGTGAACACCGCGCCGATGGATCTGGATGCAATCATCGCCGAATGTGAGACGGCGCATAAAGCTGGGCGGAACGTGGCACGGCTGCATTCGGGCGATCTGTCGGTCTGGTCGGCGATGGGCGAACAGATTCGCAGGCTGAAGGCGCTGGACATCCCCTATTCGGTCACGCCCGGTGTGCCGTCCTTCGCCGCCGCCGCCGCCAGCCTCGGGGCCGAGCTGACCCTGCCGGGGCTTTCGCAATCCGTGGTGCTGACCCGCACGCCGGGGCGTGCCTCAAAGATGCCTGATGGCGAAAGCCTTGCGAACTTCGCCGCCACCGGCGCAACGCTAGCGCTGCATCTGTCGATCGGCAATCTGGGCAGTGCCGTTGCCGATCTGACGCCGCATTATGGGGGCGATTGCCCGGTGGCGATTGTCTATCGCGCCAGCTGGCCGGATGAGAAGATCATTCGCGCCACGCTTGCAACCATCACCGATCAGGTAGATGCAAGCATCGCGCGCACCGCATTGATCCTTGTCGGGCAGACGCTGAGCGGCGAGGATTTTACCGAAAGCAGGCTCTACGCTGCTGACTATGACCGCCGCTACCGACCGCAAACCGCCGACAGCCCGTGGTCGGAATGGCAACATGGGGATGACTGAAATGACCGCACAATGGCCCCCGGGCCTTTTGATTTCCGCACCTTCATCGGGCACCGGCAAGACTACCGTGATGCTTGGGCTGCTCAGGGCCCTGCGCGACGAGGGCCTGACAGTGCAGCCGTTCAAATCGGGCCCGGATTATATCGATCCGGCATTTCACCGCGCCGCCAGCGGGCGGGCATCTTTTAACCTTGATAGCTGGGCGATGGACCAAAAGTTGTTGGGTGCCATCGCGACGCAGGCTGACGGGGCTGATATCTGCGTCGCCGAAGGCTCGATGGGGCTTTATGACGGGGTGGCGACACGCGGCCAGACCGGGTTCGGCTCCAGCGCCGAAACCGCCCAGCGCATGGGCTGGCCCGTGGTGCTGGTCATCGATGTGGGCGGGCAGGCGCAATCGGCGGCGGCGACGGCGCTGGGCTTCAAGACCTATGCCCCCGACCTGCCCTTTGCCGGTGTGATCCTGAACCGTGTCGCCAGCCCGCGTCATGAACGTCTGACCCGACTGGGGATGGAACGCGCGGGCCTGCCGGTGCTGGGCGTGTTGCCCCGGCGTGGCGATCTGACCTTGCCCGAGCGGCATCTGGGCCTGATTCAGGCGGTCGAACACCCCGACCTTGAGGCCGCAATTGCTGGTTACGCTGATTTCCTGCGCGAGCATGTTGATCTTGCCACGATCCGCGCGGCGGCGGCCTCTGCCAAACCGCCCGCGGCAGGCACCTTGCCCAAACCGCCGGCGCAGCGCATCGCCCTGGCCCGTGATGCGGCGTTTTCCTTCACCTATCCGCATCTGCTGAAGGGCTGGCGTGATGCTGGCGCCGAAATCCTGCCGTTTTCACCACTGGCGGATGAAGCTCCGGATTCCTCGGCGGATATCGTCTGGTTGCCCGGCGGCTACCCGGAACTGCATGCGGCCAAGCTGGCTGCTGCGACCACCTTTCTCAACGGGTTGCGCGCCCATGCCGAAACCCGACCCGTGCATGGCGAATGCGGCGGCTACATGGCGCTGGGCACGGCGCTGATCGACAAGGAAGGCACACACCACCAAATGGCAGGGCTTCTGGGCCTTGTGACCTCCTACGAAAAGCGCAAGTTCCATCTGGGCTATCGCCGCGCGGTGCTGGAGGCGTCGATGCCAGGGCTTGAACCGGGCGCCGCCCTGCGCGGGCACGAGTTTCACTATTCAACCATTCTCGACCAGCCTGACGCCCCGCTGGCGCAGGTGGCAGATGCCGATGGCAATCCGGTGCCAGAAACCGGATCCCATCGCGGCCATGTCACCGGCACGTTCTTTCACCTGATCACGCCGGAGGAGGCATGAGCGGATTTGTCAGCTTCGTAGGCTCCGGCCCCGGTGATCCGGAACTGCTGACCCTCAAGGCGGTAGATCGGTTGAAACGGGCGGATGCGGTGCTGTTTGACGATCTCTCGTCCGGCCCAATCCTGACCCACGCACGCCCCGGCGCCGATCTGGTGGGCGTGGGAAAACGCGCGGGCCGGCCCTCACCCCGGCAGGATCACGTCAGCAGGTTGCTGGTGGATTACGCACAGGAGGGCGGGCGGATCGTGCGATTGAAGTCTGGCGACAGCGGGCTTTTTGGACGGCTTGAAGAAGAACTTGTAGCTCTGCGCGACGCCGGGATCGAGTATGAGATCATCCCCGGCGTGCCCTCGGCCGTCGCGGCAGCGGCGGCCTGCGGCATTCCGCTGACACGGCGACTGACGGCGCGGCGGGTGCAGTTCGTGACCGGCCATAACGCCGATGGTGTCCTGCCCGAGGATATCGACCTTGCCGCGCTGGCCGATGCTCGCGCCTGTACCGTCGTTTTCATGGGCAAGCGGACATTTCCCAAACTGGCCGAGGCGCTTCAGGCCCGTGGTCTGCCAGCCGACACACCGGCGATCCTTGCCGAAGCGGTGGGCACACCCGAGCAGCAGGTAACCCGCAGCACGGTCAGTAACCTGGCCCGGCAACTGGCAACTGAGATCGGCGACAAACCTGCGCTTATTCTTTATGGCCCGCTGGCCGAGTTCTGACTTCGCTTACAAGCCTGAACATGACGCATTTTTTCTTGTGCGATTGTGCGCAACTGATATGACAGAAAGACTTACGGTGTCACATTCGTGACTGAAAAGGGAACCGGGTGAAAGACCCGGACTGCCCCCGCAACTGTAAGCGGCGAGCGCCGAGGAAAGACCACTGGCCCGTTAATACGGGGCTGGGAAGGCCAAAAGCGCTGTGACCCGCAAGTCAGGAGACCTGCCGCAAGTGACCCAACCGCCGCATTCGCGGCCCCAACGCTGCCGGCGGGGCAGCACCGAAAGAGGACGAAAATGCATATCGAACCCGGAATAGTGGATGGGGCAAAAATGGCCCTGGCCTATACAACTGCGGCTGGCGCCACGGGTTACAGCGCCAAGCTTGCACTCAAGGATATCGCCCAGAGCAACGCCGTTTCCTTCACCGCACGCGCGATGATGGCCACGGTCGGCACGTTCATTTTCTTCGAAGTACTGCCGCATTTCCCGGTTGGCGTATCCGAAGTACACTTCATTCTGGGCACAACGCTGTTCCTGTTGCTCGGCGCCGCACCTGCCGCCGTTGGCTTGTCGCTTGGCCTCTTTATCCAGGGCATGTTCTTCGCGCCGACCGATCTGCCGATGTTCTTCGTCAACGTGACCACGCTGTTGGTGCCGCTGCTGACCATAAGCGCGCTGGCCAAACGCCTGATGCCGCAGGACCGCGCCTATGTCGATCTGAACTACGCCGACGTGCTCAAGCTTTCGGGCATCTATCAGGGCGGTGTTGTCGCCTGGGTTGCCTTCTGGGCCTTTTACGGTCAGGGCGTTACGGCCGAAACCTTGACCTCGGTCTGGACTTTCGGCGCAGCCTACATGCTGGTCATCCTGATCGAGCCGGTTGCCGATCTTGCGGTTCTGGCAATCGCCAAATCGGCTCGCGGCATGGCCGGTTCGGGCCTTCTGACGCAGCGCCTCTACAACGCAGCGTAAGCTGATGTATGCCGCCCGGCTCCTGGCATCAGGAGCCGGGCATTTTTATGTCTGGACACCAACATGATCCGTGATCTCTGGCTTGTCGGCATTGGCACGGGCTCGCACGCGCATATCACGCTTGAAGGGCAGCAGGCACTACGCGATGCGGCGGTGATCCTGTTGCCGCGCAAAGGCGAGGGCAAGGATGATCTTGCCGCTTTACGTCGGCGGATACTGGATGATGCCGGGGCAAGCGCCCGGGTGCTGCCCTTCGACATGCCTGTACGCGATGACAGCCTGCCCTATCAGGACCGGGTGTCGCGCTGGCATGATGAGATCGCCCTGCGTTGGTCCGCCGCTATTGCCGAGGCTCAGATCGACGGTCCCGTTGCCCTGCTTGTCTGGGGCGATCCGGGGCTTTACGACAGCACGCTGCGCATCGCCGAACGCTTGTCGCCGCAACCCGTTTTGCGCGTCGTGCCGGGTGTAACCGCGCTCCAGGCGCTGACGTCGGCCCATGCCATCCCTTTCAACACGGTGAACGGTCCGGTAACGGTGACCACCGGGCGGCAGCTGCGGGATAACGGCTGGCCCGACAATGCCGAAACGCTGGTGGTCATGCTGGATGGTGAGTGCAGCTTTCAGCAGCTTGACCCGGAAGGGCTGCATATCTGGTGGGGCGCCTTTCTGGGCATGGACGAACAAGTGCTGGAAAGCGGCCCGTTGTCCGAGGCCGGGCCACGGATCGTGGACACCCGCGCCACGGCACGTGCCGCGCATGGCTGGATCATGGATACATACCTCTTGCGTCGTATGTGATGTCAGGGGCCGCATGGTTCCCATGTTGCGCTGCCTGAAAATGCGCTAGGTCTATCTGATGACTGACGCGCGCCCGATTCCCCTCGATCAACTGATCGTCTGTCCGCAATGCGATGCGGTCTATACCCTGCAACGACCCGGGGTCGGCGAAAGGGCCGTCTGTCAGCGCTGCCGGACCGTGCTGATTACCCCGCGCCGAAAGGCCGGGTTGCAGATCATCGCCGTATCGCTGGCGGTGGTGATCCTGATCATCGCGGCCACGGTGTTTCCGTTTCTGACAATCAAGGCGGCGGGGGCCAGCAACTCCGTCTCGATCCTTGATGCGGCACTGGCTTTTGATCACGGCGTACTTATCTTCCTGGCCCTGACGACGGCGGCGCTCATCATCTTTGTGCCACTGGCGCGGGTCATGCTGGCGATCTACGTGCTTCTTCCCATCGTGCTGGACCGCCCGCCCGCGCGCGGCGCCACGCAGGCCTTCCGGTTATCCGAAGCGCTCAGGCCGTGGTCAATGGCCGAGATTTTTGCCATCGGTTGTGCGGTGGCTCTGGTCAAGATCAGCGATCTGGCGGATGTGGCATTCGGCCCGGCGTTCTGGATGTTTGCCGCGCTGGTTCTTCTTGTTGTGGCACAGGACAATTTCCTGTGCAGGTGGTCGGTATGGAACTCGCTGGACAAAACCCGGACATCATAAGCGCGCGCGAACTTGGCGTCGTCGCCTGCACCCGCTGTTCGCGGGTCTGGAAGCGGGGCACCAATACCTGTGGCCGCTGCGGTCATGCCATCGTGTCGCGTGACGAAAAAAGCCTGCAACGGGTCTGGGCGCTCTGGCTTGTGGGGCTGCTGTGCTATGTGCCCGCCAACCTTTATCCCATGCTGCAAACCCGCACCCTGCTGAGCGTGCAAGAAGACACTATCGTCGGCGGCGCCATCGAGCTTATGCACCACGGCGCCGTAGGCATCGCCCTGATCATCCTGATCGCCAGCGTCGTCATTCCGATCGGCAAGTTTCTGGCGATTGCCTTTCTCGCCCTCTCGGTCAGTCGCAGGTCAACCGCCTCGAACCACCAACGCCAGATACTCTATGAAGTGGTTGAATATATCGGGCGCTGGTCGATGATCGACATCTTTGTGGTTGCGATCATGTCCTCACTGGTCCAGTTGAATACATTGGCCGCTGTCAATCCGGGTCGTGCCAGCCTGTTTTTTGCCCTGTCGGTGATTTTCACCATGCTGTCGGCACAGGCATTCGACAGTCGCATGATCTGGGACGTACAGTCGGGTGATGAAGGAGCGCGCGTATGAGTGACACACCGCAAACGGTACAGATCGTGCCTGCGCGCGCATCGTTTTTCAGCCGTTTTTCCATCGTCTGGGTGATCCCGCTGCTGGCGCTTGCGATTGCCTTGGGCGTTGCCTGGCAAAGCTACAATGACCGTGGACCGGTGATCGAGATCGTATTTGAAAACGGCGCCGGTATCGCCGAACGCGAGACAGATCTGCGCTATCGCGATATCAGCGTGGGCGTTGTCGAAGATGTCGAATTTACCGACGACCTGTCCGCTGTCGTGGTCAGCGTGCGTCTTGACAAGACCGTTGCACCTTACGTCGATGCCACATCTACCTTCTGGGTGGTGCGGCCCGAACTAACCACCCGCGGCATCAGCGGCCTCGATACAGTGCTGTCCGGGGTCTATATCGAAGGTTCCTGGGATAACGAGATCGGCGCCGAGCAAACTCGTTTCAAGGGCCTGTCCGACACGCCTTTATTCCGATCAGACCAGGACGGGCTTCAGATCGCGTTGCGCACGACCCCCGGCGGCAGCCTGACCGATAACAGTCCGATCCTGTTTCGCGGCATCGAAGTGGGGCGGGTGGGCAAGGCCGCCATCTCGCGCGAGGGCAATTTCGCCATTGCCGAGGCTGTCATATTTGAAGAACATACAAATTTGATCACACCCAGAACCCGGTTCTGGGATGCCTCGGGTTTTACCTTTTCCGTTGGCGCCTCGGGCGCGGAGATCGACTTCTCTTCCTTCGCTACGCTGGTCAGCGGCGGCATCACCTTCGACACGTTTGTATCGGGCGGAGGCCGCGTTCAGGACGGTAGCGTATTCGAGGTCTATGCCGACAAGGCCGCAGCCCGAAACAGCATCTTCAACGCTTCCGAGGTCGAAACCATTGAATTGCGCGTTGTCTTTGACGACAATATTTCCGGCCTTGCCGTTGACGCCCCGGTCGAGCTGAGCGGACTCAAGATCGGCAAGGTCGAAAGTGTGGCAGGCATTATCGACCCGGATGAGTTTGGCGATAGCCGGGTGCGCCTGAATGCTGTGCTGTCGATCCAGCCCGCACGCCTTGGATTACCGGACGAGGTCACGCCCGAGGCAGCGCTGGCTTTCCTGTCGACACGGGTCGGCGAAGGGCTGCGCGCGCGCCTTGCCTCGGCCAGTCTGCTGACGGGCGGGCTCAAGATCGAACTGGTGCAGGTTGATAATGCTCCCGCCGCGGTACTTCTGATCGACGAAGATATCGTTCCTCTGCTCCCGACGACGGACAGCGAGGTTTCCGATGCCTCCGCTACTTTCGAAGGCGTCTTCGGCCGGATCAACAACCTACCGATAGAAGAGCTTCTCAACAGCGCGATCGAATTCCTCGACAGCGCCGAGGCGTTCATCTCGGACGAAGACCTGCGCGAAACACCGCAGGATGTCCGCGCCCTTCTGGGTGATGTCCGCCAGATCGTGACCTCGGAAGATGTGAGAAATATTCCCATCGCCCTGAACGCAACCATCACCCGATTTGAAACCCTGATGGCTCAGCTGGAAGAACAGGAACTGGCAAACCGGCTTGCGGCGGCGGTTGATGCAGCGGCAGAGGCTGCCAAGGGTGTCTCTGCCTCGGTCGAGGGCGTGCCCGCTCTGGTCACGCAAATTGAAGCGGTGGCAGCCAAGGCAGAATCACTGCCGGTGGAAGAGCTGGCGATGCAACTGACCGAGCTGGTAAAATCCGCTGACGGCATTCTAGCCACCGAAGCCGCGCGCCAGCTACCCGCCGATCTTGGCGCCGCCCTGCAAGAGATAAATGCCACGCTGGCCGAACTGCGCGCTGGTGGCGCCGTCACGAACATAAACGCCACGCTCGACTCGACACGCAAAGCCGCCGATGCGGTGGCGACATCGACGCAGGATCTGCCCGCTCTTGTTGACCGCATGCGCGCGGTGCTGGATCAGGCCAACGCCACGATCGCAGGCTATAACAAGGGCGAGGTGCTCAGCCGCGAGGCGCAGTCGGCGTTACGCGATATCTCGAAAGCCGCCGATGCAATGGCGTCGCTGGCGCGTATGCTGGAACGCAATCCAAGCGCATTGATACGGGGAAGATGACATGACGATATTCAAACCTGCCCTATTCGGGATCGCCCTGGCGCTTACGGCCTGCGGTGGCACGCCCGACCTTTATCCCGTGACATCACCCGCCATCTCGGAACAGACCCGCATCAGTTTCCGCGCGGTCGAAATCCGCGACGTATCGCTGCCGACCTATGCCGCCGCCGACGAAATCGCAGTGCAGGATGAAACCGGCAAACTGGTAACCGACAGCGGCACGCTCTGGGCCGACAGTCCCGAACGCGCGGTTGCTCTTGAACTTGCGGGCAATCTGGCGCGTCTTTCTGGCGCTCGCGTCGCGTCGGAGCCCTGGCCATTCGAAGCCTTCCCCGATGCGCGGCTTGATGTGCGGTTCGAAAGCCTGTTGGCCGGGGCCGACGGGCAGTTCCGGGCGGCGGGTCAGTATTTCGTCGGGGTCACCGATGGCCGCCGCGAACGCTCGGGCCTGTTTAATCTGGCAGTGCCCTTCGATCCGGCGGGCGGCCCACAGGCCATTGCACGGGCGCGCGGCCGGGTGATCCTTGATCTGGCCACACATATCGCACGCAACGGATTGCGATAACCGCTAATCCTCGCCCGGCATCAGAAATCCAGGTTTTCGACGTTCAGGGCATTTTGCTGGATAAACTCGCGCCGCGGCTCCACCACATCGCCCATCAGCTTTGTGAACAAGTCATCAGCCTCGGCCACGTCATCCACCCGGACCTGCAACAATGTGCGCGCATCGGGGTCCAGCGTGGTTTCCCATAGCTGATCTGGGTTCATCTCACCCAAACCCTTGTAGCGCTGCAACGTCAGGCCCTTTTCGCCCTCCTGAAGGATCGCGTTCAGCAGGTCGATCGGCCCGTGAATGAGTTGCGAGCGGTCCTTTCGCACCAATGACGCAGGCAGCGTGTAAACCTCCCGCACCGATGCAGAAAGCTGCCCCAGCTTACGCGCCTCGCCCGAGCGAAGCACCTGTCCGTCCAGCGTGCGCACTTCCTCCACTCCGCGCAAACTGCGGCTGAGGCGAATACCCTTGTCCTGCGTTGGACGTCCTTGCCAGCCGCGTTCGTATTCCAACGCGATCTGGTCCAACCGCTTGGCAATCGCATCGGCGACACCCTGCAGGTCGGCATCGACACGACCCGACACAAACGCCTCGGCAATGGCGGCCTGTTCCAGAATGTGGCGTGGATAATGAGTGGGGAAAGCCTCAAGGATACGTTTGATCTGCCGCGCCTCTTCAACGACACGCACCAGATCCTGACCGATGATTTCCTCGCCGGTCCCAAGGCGTAGAATGGCATCTTCAGTGCCCTGCGCGATCAGATATTCCTCAAGCGCCGGTTGATCCTTTAGGTAGACCTCGGATTTGCCGCGCATCACCTTGAACAGCGGTGGCTGAGCGATATAGAGATAGCCGCCGTCGATCAGTTCCGGCATCTGCCGGTAGAAGAAGGTCAGCAACAGCGTTCGGATATGGGCGCCATCCACGTCCGCATCCGTCATGATGACGATCTTGTGGTAACGCAGTTTCGAGATGTCGAACTCGTCCCGCCCGATCCCGGTACCCAGCGCCATGACGAGATTGCCAATCTCCTGGCTGCCCAGCATCCGGTCAAACCGCGCCCGTTCGACGTTCAGAATTTTTCCGCGCAGCGGCAGCACCGCCTGCGTACCCCGGTCGCGACCCGTCTGAGCCGACCCACCGGCGCTGTCACCCTCGACGAGAAAAAGCTCGGTCTTGGACGGGTCTTTTTCAGAACAATCCTTGAGCTTGCCCGCCAAGTAATTCACATCCATCGCAGTCTTACGGCGGGTCAGGTCGCGGGCCTTGCGGGCGGCTTCGCGGGCCAGCGCTGCCTCGATGATCTTGCCGACGATCAGCTTGGCCTCATTGGGGTTTTCCTCGAAATACTCCGAGAGTTTCTCGTTCATCAGCCCTTCAACGGCAGGGCGTACCTCGGAGCTGACCAGCTTGTCCTTGGTCTGCGAGCTGAATTTCGGATCCGGCACTTTGACCGAAAGAACGCAGGTCAGACCTTCGCGCGCATCATCACCCGTAAAGCTGACCTTTTCCTTCTTGGCGATGCCGCTGCTTTGGGCATAGTTGTTGATTGTCCGCGTCAGCGCGCCCCGGAACCCGGCCATATGAGTGCCGCCATCGCGCTGTGGAATGTTGTTGGTAAAGGGCAGTACCGTCTCGTGGTAGCTGTCATTCCACCACATCGCGACCTCAACCCCGATCTCGTCTTTTTCGCCGAGGATAAAGATCGGTTCGGGCATCATCGGGGTCTTGTGCCGGTCGAGATATTTGACGAACTCCTTCACGCCGCCGTCGTAATGCAGCTCGGTTTCCAGCGCCTCGGCGGGGCGTTCATCGCGCAGGAGAATGCGGACACCGGAATTCAAGAACGCCAGTTCGCGCAGGCGCTTTTCCAGCATTTCGAAACTGTATTCGAGATTAGAGAAGGTATTGGTGGAAGCAAGGAAACGGACCTCGGTGCCTTTGCGACCCTCGGCATCACCCACGACCTTGAGGTGATCGACCGTATAGCCGCCCTCGAACCGGGCGATATGTTCCTTGCCATTGCGCCAGATGCGCAACTCCAGCCAGTCTGACAGTGCGTTGACCACCGACACGCCCACGCCGTGCAAGCCACCCGAGACCTTGTAGGAATTGCTGTCGAACTTACCGCCCGCATGCAGCTGTGTCATGATGACCTCAGCCGCCGAAACACCCTCTTCCTCGTGCGTTTCAACCGGAATACCGCGGCCATTATCGCTGACCGACACGCTGGAATCTGCATGAATTGTGACGGTCACGCGGTCGGCATGACCCGCCAAGGCCTCGTCGATACCGTTATCGACGACCTCATAGACCATGTGATGCAGGCCCGAGCCATCATCGGTATCCCCGATATACATGCCTGGGCGTTTGCGGACTGCTTCTAAGCCTTTGAGAACCTTAATAGAATCGGCGCCATATTCTTCCGGCGCCGCGGCGGGTTCAGCCATGCGAATTTCCCCTGTTCGTTTGGCAATTTTATACGATTTTCCGAGCGCATTGTCACGTCGTCACCACAAGATTTTGTGGTTTTCCAGCTCACTATGACAATTCGGGCGCGCCTGTCGCGGGCGCGGATCGCGCAGCGCCCGTCAAGCGCTGTCGAAATACAAACTCAGCATTGCAGGACGCTCGAAACGCCCGCGTGTTCGGTGACTTCAACACGCTGCGCCCGATCGCCCAGCTCTGCGAACAGTTCTTCGCCAGTGCCGGTCATCCAGGCCTGCGCGTCAAGGGCGCAGATTTCATCATAAAGCGCCGCGCGCCGGGCAGCATCAAGATGGGCGGCGACCTCGTCCAGCAACAAAAGTGGCGGCGCGCCGAAATCATCCGACAACGCTCGGGCATTGGCAAGGATCAGCGAGACAAGCAGCGCTTTCTGCTCACCGGTCGAACAATCGCGGGCCGGGATGCCCTTGGCGGCGAAAACCCCGTAAAGATCGGCGCGGTGCGGACCGACCAGGGTACGCCCGGCGGCCAGATCGCGAAAGCGGCTTTCGCTAAGCGCATCCCGCAGATCAGAGTCAGTCAACGGCATTTCGCCTTCGGTCATGGTCAGATCAAGCTCTGCGGTAGGAAAGGCCGTTTCCGCCCGCGCCTGTGCCTCGGCGATCTGCGCCAGCGCGGCAAGGCGGTTCTGATGGATTTCGACCCCGGCCTCGGCCATCTGCCGTTCGACGGCGACATACCAATGCCCGTCGCGCACCTGATCCTTGAGCAGCCGGTTACGTTCGCGCATGGCCTTGTCATAAGCCAGCGAGAACTCGGCATGGGCGGGAAAGAAGCTGAGCGTCATCCGGTCCAGGAACCGCCTGCGCCCCTCGGCCCCTTCGATCCAGAGCCGGTCCATCGCGGGGATAAGCCAGAGCACGCGGGCAATGCGGCCAAGCGCGGTCTGGGCGGCGGATTTGCCGTCGATCCGGGTTTGACGGGCTGCGCCCTCTTCCGACCAGATCTCGACCTCGTGGATCTGATGCAACGAATGCAGGATACCGGTCAGCTTCCATCCCAGCGCTTCGGGCCGACGGGCCATATCCTGCGCCGACGCCCGCCGGAGACCCCGGCCGGGCGAAAACAGTGAAACCGCCTCGATGATATTGGTCTTGCCCGAGCCGTTGGGGCCATGAATGGCGATGGGCCGCGCATCCAGATCCAGTACCGCGGACTTATGCGAACGGAAGTGCGAAAGCGTGAGCCGGGCAAGGTGAAGCGTCATGCAAATTGAGTAGCGTGAGAGACTGTTGCTGACCAGAGGCAAAAAAGTGACTGCCGACACAACGCGTATGCACCACAAAAAGTGGCGGCCAACAGGCCGCCATGAAGTCTACAGGGAGATACGGTTGATTTAGGCTGGGTTGGGAACGACCAGCGTGGGCACGGGTGAACGCCTGAGTACTCTTTTCACCACAGTTCCGATAAAGGTATGTCCCGTCCCATGTTCATGGGTTCCCATGACGATCAGTTGGCAGCCCAATTCTTTTGCGCGTCGCAAGATCGTTTCAGCCGCATGCCCGTCAACAAGCTCTACTGAGCTTACAGCGTCATAGGCGTGTTTTTCATCTTCATTCAGCGAATTGACGAAAGCCTGCTGATTGTCTTTGAGCAGTTTTTTTACCGACGCGTGCCGATCCTTGATCGCCTTTGTGCGCGATGCCTCGTCCTGCATGAACATTTGCAGCGTGACCACCGCATCCTGCGACAGCGGTTCGGTCACATGCAGGACATGCACCTTGGCGTTGTGGGCTTGCGCCAGACCTAATGCCTGGCGCAAAGCGTTATCTGCGTTCGCGGAAAGATCGGTTGCGAACAGGATATCCTTGATTTGTGGTAGCATGATTCAGCTCCTTATTTTTCTGTTCGCAGGATCAGTATCCAAAGAACCTGGGCAGCCACAGCGAGATTTCCGGCACGAAGGCGATGATAAAAATCGCAATCGTGTTGATGAAGGCGAAGGGCAGTGCCGCCACCGAAATCTTCTCGATCGAAATGTTCGATATCCCTGACGCGATGAACAGGTTCTCGCCCAGCGGCGGCGTTTGGAAGCCAATGCCAAGGCAGCAGACCATGACCACGCCGAAGTGGATCGGATCAATCCCCACCGAATAGGCCACCGGCAGCATCACCGGCACCAGAATCAGGATCGTTGCCAGAGTCTCCATGAACATGCCCACGAAGAGCAGGAAGAAGATCACCAGCGTCCAGATCACATAGATGCTGTCCGTGATCGAAAGCATCCCCTCGGCGATGATCGCCGGGATCTGGTTTTCGACCAGAAGACGGCCAAACACCGTCGCGGTGAACATGATCAGCAGCACCCGTCCGGTTAGCCAGGTCGTGGTTTCAAGCGCGGTGAACAGTTTCTCCCAGCTGAGTTCGCGGTAGATGAACGCGCCGACGATCAACGTGTAGAAGATCGCGACGATAGCCGCTTCGGTCGGGGTGAAAAAGCCCGAATAGATGCCGCCAAGGATCACCACCGGCGCCATCAGCGCCCAGAAGCCGCGATACATCTCGCACCAGATATGGCGCGCGGACCAGCCTTCCGTGTTGCCTTTGTAACCGTGTTTCTTGGCCAGGATATAGTTCATGATCAAAAGGCTGCCGGCAATCAGGAAGGCAGGCATAAACCCGGCGATGAACAGTTTCGGGATCGAAACCGTCTGGAACACGCCGTGCTGTTCCACCGCGGCGGGCGGGGCAGGCATGCCCAGGGCCGCAATGCCAAAGATGATCAGCGGGATCGAGGGCGGGATAACGATGCCCAGACCACCCGAAGAGGCCGTAATCGCCGACGAATAACTCCGGCTGTAGTTCCGCTCGATCATTGCCGGGATCATCAGCATGCCTACGGCTGCGGTCGTGGCCGGGCCAGAACCCGAGATCGCGCCAAAGAACAGGCAGGCAAAGACCGTCGCCGCCGACATTCCGCCGGTGAAAGGCCCGGCGAAACTTTCGGCCACGTTGATAAGCCTTCGCGATAACCCCGCAGCTTCCATCAAGGCCCCGGCCAGGATGAACGCGGGCAGCGCCATCAGCGGGAAGGAACCCACTGAGGTAAAGGCGATCTGAACGAACTTGATTGGATTTTCACCCAGATAGATGAACGAAATCAGCGTCGAGACGCCCAGCGCCACTGTGATCGGCGCACCGATAAACAGCAGCAGCAGGAAGCCACCGAACAGTATGAGTACGATTTGCGATTCCATTATTTGTCCCCCTGCTCATCTTTGTGGGCCGTTTCAATCTCGGCGCGTATGTCTTCCTTGTGTGCCGCTTCCGCGGCCTCGGTCTCGGCGCGGACCTCATCGAGGTCGATCGCGTCGGGATCGCGCAGATCTTCGTTCAGAATGATTTTCTTGTAATTCACCTGAAGGACCCGGAAGGTCATCAGAGAGAAGGCAATCGGCAAGACGATATAAACCCAGCTCAGGTGGAAGCCCATTGTCTGCGACGACTGGAACTTGTTCATCTTGTTGAAGATGAAGTCGATTGAAAGATAGACAAAATAAACGTTGAAGAAGATCCAGAAGAGATCGGCAAACCCCTCAATAAATTTGATGGCGCGGGGCGGCAGAAACTTGAACTGGAATGTCACCCGGTTATGCGCGCCCATCTTGGCGGCATAGCTGGCGCCAAAGAACACGAACCAGACGAACATGTAGACTGACGCTTCCTCAATCCACGAGAATGAGAAATCGAAGAGTGTCCGTACGACCACCTGCAGGAAAAGCAGGCACACAAATATCGCAAGTAAGGTGCGACATATGTAGCTTTCTATATTGTTGAGAATTCCCCAGAATTTTGTCATTTGCCCCTCTCTGTCTTATGAGGAAGGCGCCCGTGGGCGCCTTCCTGTGTTAGAGTGTGTTTTATTCCGAGACAGGATCGCGGCCGATGGCGGCCAGCACGGCGTTCAGCTTGTCAACGCCGCCGATGCTTTCGTAGAATTTCGGCCAGACGGCTGCTGTTGCCAGGTCAATGAACTCTTGCTCGCCATTTTCCGGGTCATCGATCTGCATGCCTTTATCCAACAGGATCTGCTTGATCTCAGCTTCCTTGTCGCGCAGGAACTGTGCCGACGCTGCGGTAGCCGCTTTACCGGCTTCCAGCACGATGTTCTGATCTTCGGCAGAAAGCTCCTGGAACACGCTTTCAGAGATGATCAGAGGTTCGATCGAAAAGATGTAACGGATGTTGGTCACATATTTCTGAACTTCGTAGAACTTCATCGCGTTGATCGTGGTGTAGGGGTTGTCCTGACCATCCACAACTTTGGTTTGCAGACCGGCAAAGGTCTCCGACCATGCCATCGGTGTCGGGCTGATACCCCAGGCCTTGTAGGTATCGATCATGATCTCGTTCTTGGGAACACGGATCACCAGACCTTCAAGGTCAGCCACAGATGTCACCGGCTTTTTCGAATTGGTCAGGCGACGGAAACCGGTATAGGTCCAGGCGATGATCCGAACGCCAGCGTCGTTGATGGTGTTCTCGGTCAGTTCCTGACCGATCGGGCCCTGGGTCAGCGTTTCCGCATCTTCCAGGCTCAGGATAACGTATGGCAGCGTGAAAACGCCCACGGACGGCGAAAACGGCGTAATGTTGTTGATCGCCAGGAGCGACATATCAAGCGTACCGATGGCCGCGTCGTTGACGGTGTCCTGCTCCGAGCCAAGCTGACCGTTCAGAAACAAGGTCGCGGTGTGTTTGCCACCAGACAGCTCTTCCAGCGCTTTGACAAAGCCAAGGCCGGTCGCTTCCTGGCTGGATCCGCCGCTGTCCCCGACGGCGATTTTGAAGTTTTTGGCATATGCCGGGGCGGCAAACGCCAGTGCAGCGACTGAAGCAGCAGCTGCGGCAGTAGACAGTTTTTTCATGATTGTCATAGAGATTCCTCCGTTGGTGAGACCAGTCTAGCAGCAAAAGGCCAAGAGTCGTTAACTAACGAATTTGGCCAATGATCACCTTATAGGTTGATGTATGAGTTCAGGTAATACAAAGTTAGTGACTTAAAGTTTGCTAAATTGGAAACATTGACGTGGCCAAAAAACAGGTTCTCAATCGGGTCACCGATGTCGACATCAGGTTGCTCGATATTTTCAAGGCCGTGGTTGCCTGCGGCGGGTTCAGCGCCGCGGAATTCGAGCTGAATATCGGAAGATCCACGATCAGCAAACACATATCGGATCTGGAAACCCGGGTTGGTCTCAAGCTTTGTCATCGGGGGCCGGCAGGCTTTTCCCTGACATCCGACGGCGAACATGTCTTGCAGGCGATGGATGATCTGTTTGTGTCAATCGACCGGTTTCAGGAACAACTCGATGAAGCCCACTCAGATCTTACTGGCAAACTTCGAATCGCCTGTCTTGACCATTCGTCGTCAAACCCCGAGGCAAAGGTGTTCAAAGCTATCCAGTATTTCCGCGACGCCGCGCCGGGCGTCACACTGGACATATCAATGGAGCCGCCGAACATCACCGAAGAAGGGGTCATCAACGGCAAGTTCAATCTGGGGATTGTACCGCTGCACCGGCGCTCGCCGATGTTGATCTATCATGACCTCTATACCGAAGATATGCGCCTCTATTGCGGGCAGGATCATGAACTCTTTGGGACGCCGGACAAAAAGCACGAGTTGAAAAATCTCAGAAAATTCTCCTACGCCGGTCTGAGCTTCAATTCGCCCAATATGGCCATTCATCAGAAACTGCGACTGCGTAAATCTGCCTTCGTCCAGAATGAAGAAGCTCTTACCCTTCTCATCCTGTCGGGGCGCTATCTCGGGTTTTTGCCGACGCACACCGCAAAGCAATTCCAGGACGCTGGGCTTATGCAGGAATTGCGCAACGACACCGCGACCTACACATCGACCATGTCCGCGATCATCCGAAAAAGTGCGTCCAAGGGCAGGCGGCTAAAGAAGTTCCTTGATTGCCTGATCGAGGCACATTCCTAGGCTTGCCGTAAGATCAGCGCGCACCTCAGACACGCATCGGCATGACGACATAGACGGCGCTTGTGTCGTTGCCTTCACGCATCAGGGTCGGATCCCCGGCGGAGTTGAAGAGGAAGACGGCGTTTTCGCGATCGACCTGGCTGGCGATCTCCAGCAGGTACTTGGCGTTGAAGCCGATTTCCAGACGCTCGTCGCCATAGGCCACGGCCAGCTCTTCTTCGGCAGCACCGCTATCCGGGGCGTTGACCGACAGGATCAGGCGGTCTTCGTCCAGCGCCAGCTTCACCGCTCGCGAGCGTTCCGAGCTGACGGTGGCCACACGATCGACGGCATTGGCAAACTCAGCCGCATCCACCTCCATCTTGCGTGTATTGCCTTGCGGAATGACGCGTGTGTAATCGGGGAAGGTGCCGTCAATCACTTTCGAGGTCAGCGTGATGTCGGGCGTGGCGAAACGCACTTTGGTTTCGGAAACCGACACGGCGATTTTCATGTCGTCATCTTCCAGCAGCTTGCGCAGCTCGCCCACGGTCTTGCGTGGAACAATGACGCCGGGCATGTCCGCGGCACCTTCGGGCAAATCAGCGTCGATACGGGCCAGCCGGTGGCCATCGGTGGCGACGCAACGTAGCTGTTTGCCGCCTTCCGCATCGGCCACATGCATGTAGACACCGTTCAGGTAATAGCGTGTTTCCTCGGTCGAAATCGCGAATTTCGATTTGTCGAAAAGCCGCCGCAAATCCGGCGCTTTGGCCGAGAAGTTGCAGGCATATTCGGACGACGCCATGACCGGGAAATCTTCTTTTGGCAGCGTTGCAAGATTGAAGTTCGACCGGCCCGCCTCGACCGTCAGCCGACCCGAAGTGCCATCATCGATGAGTGTCACCAGCGCGCCATCCGGCAGCTTGCGGACAATCTCGTGCAAAGTGACGGCGGAAACGGTGGTGGCCCCGGCGCGTTCGACCTGGGCGGAGGCCTTGTCGACCACTTCGATATCCAGATCGGTGGCGCGGAAATTCACGTCGCTGCCCTCGGCTTCGATCAAGACATTGGCAAGGATCGGGATGGTGTTGCGCCGTTCGACAACCGATTGCGCCTGACTGACGGCCTTGAGCAGCGCCCCACGTTCGATGCTGAGTTTCATACCCTTGCTCCCCTTCAAGTGCCGATGCAACGCCGGAAGGGCAAGGTAGCAACTTACGCCTTCGGCTCAAGCCTTTTCTTGCGTTTTCCGCTGTAATGGCCGGAGGGTCAAGAGAACCCCGCCCAAAGCAGCGCCCGGGCGGGGAAAAGCGTGGTGAATAGGACTCAGCTTTCGAGCGTACGACGCAAAAGCTCCAGGTCTTCGGCAATCTGCCCGTCCTGTGCGCGTAGTTCTTCGATACGCTTGACGCCATGCATGACGGTGGTGTGGTCGCGCCCGCCAAAGCAACGGCCGATTTCCGGCAGCGACCGGCTGGTCATCTGCTTGCACAGATACATCGCCACCTGCCGCGGACGGGCAAAGTTGCGCACACGTTTGGGGCCGATCATGTCGCTGAGGCGGATGTTGAAATGATCCGAGACCTTGCGTTGGATTTCCTCGATCGAGATCTTGCGCTCGGACGCGCGCAGAACATCGGCCAGGCAATCCTGCGTCAGCTCCAGCGTGATCGGCTGTTTGACCAGCGAGGCAAAAGCATAAAGCCGGGTCATCGCACCTTCGAGCACGCGAACATTGGTGCTGATCCGATGGGCCAGAAACTCCAGCACGCCCTGACTCATCTCAAGCTCGGGATATTGCTGACCGAAGGTTTCGACCTTGGATTGCAGAATGCCCAGGCGCAGTTCGTAATCGGTGGGATGCAGATCAACCACAAGGCCGCATTGCAGACGCGACTTGATGCGGTTTTCCAGATTCTCGATCTCACCGGGCGCGCGATCGCCCGAGATAATGATCTGCTTGTTCTGGTCTACCAGCGCGTTGAAGGTATGGAAGAACTCCTCCTGCGTGCTGTCCTTGCCAGCGATGAACTGCACGTCATCCACCATCAGCACATCGACCGAGCGGAACACCTGTTTGAAATCCATCATCTTGCGGTCACGCAACGCCTGCACAAAACGGTACATGAACTGTTCCGCTGACAGGTAGACCACGTTCAGGTCCGGGCGGCGGGCCTGCAATTCCCAGGCGATGGCATGCATAAGATGGGTTTTACCAAGACCCACGCCACCATAAAGAAAGAGCGGGTTGAAGGTGACAGGGCCGCCCTCAGCCACGCGCTTGGCAGCGGCATGGGCCAGTTCGTTAGGCTTGCCAACCACGAACGTATCGAAGGTAAAGCGCTCATCAAGTGGCGCCGCCGGCATCAAGCCATCGTTCTGGATCATCGCCGGTTGTGAGGTGGTGCTGGCAGGCACCTTCGGTTTCGCTGCCGAGTTGGCCGCAACCTGGAACCGGAGCCGCCTGATTTCCGGCAGCAGCGACCTGATCTGATACTGGATCAGATCGCCATATTCCCGAGATACATAGTTGCCCAAAAAGCTGGTCGGTACACTGAACGTCGCGACGCCATCATCCGATACGCCATTCAACTCCAGTGGCTCGATCCAGTTCTTGTAGTTATGCGAGCCTACCGTTTTCAGCAGTTCTTTTTTCAGTTCGCCCCATTGTTCCTGTGTCATACTTCCCCGTTTCACACGCTGCACCTGTCCGTATATGCGCAGACACTCCCCTGCCTCCGCTGCTCAGCGACGCCGCCCAGACGTCCGACACAAGACCTCTCCTTCCGATTGCTGATGCAACCGGCGGAAAGCCCCTCAATCGGACCTGATTTACCACATCACATGTCAGCTTCAGGCCCTGTCAGACCAACGTTGCTTAAGTATCATGTGTTGCGGCACAAACCTGTAAGACATGGCCGGGGTTTCCCCCGAGCGGATCCACCTATCTTATCCCCATAAGACGGTCCGGATCCGTTAGCAGCCTGTCCCCCCAAGCGTGAATCGCCTCACGAAACTAACAAGTCGGACTGTGCTCGGGCAACTACTCTTCTTCCTTGACAAGCGCTTTGGGCAAAAAGAATCTGTCGTGTGCGTTAAGAAATACGCAATAAAAAAGGCGCCCGATGAACCGGCGCCTTTTGCGATCAATACTTTATGCAGACTTCTTCAGCCAATGGCCTTCACGCGGGCCGACAAGCGCGAAATCTTGCGCGATGCGGTGTTCTTGTGGAAGACACCCTTGGTGACCCCGCGCATCAGCTCGGGTTGAGCGGCACGCAGCGCAGCAACTGCGGCATCTTTGTCACCCGAGGCGATCGCCTCTTCGACTTTACGAAGGTGGGTGCGGATGCGCGACCGGCGCGCTTTATTGACAGCAAAACGCTTTTCGTTCTGACGTGCCCGTTTCTTTGACTGTGCCGAGTTGGCCATGTGAATCTAACCCTTGATCTGGTTCAGTGTCTGTTGTGTGACGCGTGCATACCCCGAACCGGGCCCCGATCTCTCGGGATTGATTCTTGCCTGAGCGGGCATCACGCGCATGTATAACGGCGCTCTATAGGGAAGTTTGCGCTGCTTGCCAAGCCAAAACCATGTGGATGAGCGGGCAGCGAAATTCAGCCGGATTAAACACGATCACAAAAGTCAGCAATGAACCCAAAGCGGACGAGCATCCAAGTTCAAAAGTTCGGAACCCTCAGCAAGGCTGTTTGCTATTCTGACATCTCAACAATCTTGCTCAAACGCGCGCCAACATCTTTCATGAACTGGGTTGAACCGGGACGAACGGCATCTTCGAGAAGTTCACGAGCTTCATTGATATGGCCTAGTTTAATACAAGCTGCCGCCGCATACATGCTCGCCTGTTTGGATTGAGAACTCCGACCAATCCTTTGTCGTTTGCAATTTATGAGGCTCTCATAACTTGCATATCTATCGAAGCTCAACGGCACTACAATCTCCAACTTTTCGGCAATCTCAGCAATAGCGGGTTCGACGGTCTCATCTTTGGGAAGAAACAGATTGTCCGGCACTCCGATCCATTCAGCATTTTCATTGAAATCAAAAAGACTTGCCTCGAAATGACACCTTCCGACACCCACTGGCATGGAATTCCGACTGTGCTCATCAAATCCCGCCCGACGCAACCAGCCCATCAAGTCATCAAGCACACGAGAAAAAAATCCAATATCGACTTCCAGATGATACAGCCCCTCATCGCCAAATTTACTGGATTTCGTTTCAACCTGCACCAACCAATCATCACCCTTTTCAAGGTGCCAAACGAAGTCGATCTTCTGAAAGCCCAAACGCTTCAGAACCGGGTGGATATGCTTTCTGATTTGTGGTGATAGCGACTTAGCAAGGGAAGTCCATCTAGCTGTTCAGTACTGTCTAGCAAGCACGTTGTTCTAACGCTATGAAGAAAGCTCAGGACAAGTTTTCAGTCTCGGACAGGTAAATGTCTGCTATGTCCGCAAAGCGGCCATCGTTAACTTCCGAGTCCCACGTAGCTCCTGCCCGCCAAAAAGGGAAGGCTGGCAGCAAATTTGCCACCAGCCCCGGGGTTTCGCACATGCTTGAGGGAAGATATCGCGCGAAACACCTTTCAGCTCCCCGAGGGGAAGGGGAGCTTACGGATGCAGGCTTGCGACGCCCAAAGGCACACTGGCCACATCGCACCAGATGTAAACCTCGTTGAACGCCGACACGTCCATTGTCGACGGCACGGCATAGCGTTGCTTGCCATTCAGGCTCAGAAGCGCGGCAAGATAGCCGTTCTCGCCATCATAGGTGCCGTCATTGCCGAAACCGACGCGCGGATCCGGCCCGCCGTCCAACGAGAAATCCTCACCCAACTCAACAAAAGTCCGACCGTCTTCTTCGATGACCCTGACCGATCCGCTGGTTTCATGATTGCTGCGGCCTTCAAATGTGCCAGTGCCCTTCTTGCCATGTGCGGCCGCCAGAACTGGCGATGCCGAGACACCCAGCGCCAGTGCCGCGCCTACGCCACCTGCGGTCTTAAAAAATCCACGACGATTGATCATGATCTGTCCTCCGGTTTGTTGTTTCAATCTTCGGATAGATAACGCGCTCGTGTCGTAACGGTACCCTTTGTAACAGCGCTTCACGCATACCTCATTCCGCGTGATCTTCCGATCACCGCTTGCCTTTTCGCCCCCCATGCTTAGGTTCCGCCCATCACGACACCGGAGACCTCAATGACCGACCTCACCCCGCGCGAAATCGTCAGCGAACTTGACCGTTTCATCATCGGCCAGAAAGACGCCAAACGCGCCACCGCCGTCGCCCTGCGCAACCGCTGGCGCCGCAAGCAACTGTCGGACGATCTGCGCGACGAGGTCTACCCAAAAAACATTCTGATGATCGGACCGACCGGTGTGGGGAAAACCGAAATCTCCCGCCGCCTCGCCAAGCTTGCCCGCGCCCCCTTCATCAAGGTCGAGGCCACAAAGTTCACCGAGGTGGGCTATGTCGGCCGCGATGTCGAACAGATCATCCGCGATCTGGTGGACACAGCGATCCTGCAGACCCGCGAACAGATGCGCGAGGACGTCAAGGCCAATGCCCACGCCGCCGCCGAGGAACGCGTGATTTCCGCCATCGCCGGGGAAGATGCCCGCGAAGGCACCCGCGACATGTTCCGCAAGAAGCTCAAGGATGGCCTTCTGGACGACACGGTGATCGAGCTTGATTTGGCCGATCATTCGAACCCGATGGGCATGATGGACATCCCCGGTCAGCCCGGCAGCCAGATGGGCATGATGAACCTCGGTGATCTGTTCGGCAAGGCGCTGGGTGGGCGCACGACGCGGCGCAAGATGACCGTCGCTGACAGCTACGAGATTCTGATCGGGGAAGAAGCCGACAAACTCCTGGATGACGAGGCCGTCAACAAATCGGCCCTTGATGCGGTTGAACAGAACGGCATCGTTTTCCTGGATGAGATCGACAAGGTCTGCGCCCGCTCGGACGCGCGCGGCGCCGATGTCTCCCGCGAAGGCGTGCAGCGTGATCTGCTGCCGCTGATCGAAGGCACCACTGTTTCCACCAAACATGGCCCGGTCAAGACCGACCATATCCTTTTCATCGCGTCCGGCGCCTTCCATATCGCCAAACCCTCGGACCTCTTGCCCGAACTGCAGGGCCGCCTGCCGATCCGGGTCGAGCTGCGCGCGCTGACCGAAGAGGATTTCGTCCGCATCCTGACCGAGACCGACAATGCCCTCACCCTGCAATACACCGCCCTGATGGGGACCGAGGAAGTGGTGGTCGAGTTCACCGAAAACGGCATCAAGGCGCTGGCCAAGATCGCCGCTGAGGTGAACCAAAGCATTGAAAACATCGGCGCCCGCCGCCTCTACACGGTGATGGAGCGCGTTTTTGAAGAACTCAGCTTCACAGCGCCGGACCGGTCAGGCGAGAAAATCACCGTCGACTCAGCCTTCGTCGAAGCCAACCTGGGCGAGCTGATGAAATCGGCCGATTTGAGCAGGTATGTCTTGTAGACCTACAGGCGACATATGCTCTAGTCCGCACCTTTGATTGGGTCTGACGAAAATCGGTCACAAAACAAAGGCCGGTTGTTCGCTGGTCAGCAGCTCATAACAAGCCTAACAGAAGCAGAACTCTTTAACTTTCCTGTGCGACGCGACATCCGAATCCCGGACTGTTTCCAAGCATGAGGATTTTAAGCCACATGCGCGATTGAAATACGCTATGTGCAACCTTTAGGTGTTGTTCATCCGAAGCGGCAACGCAACGAATGCAGTAAGCAACAGTCGATTTACGAGTTTGATTTTATGCAGAAACCATTGCCAAGCATACTGGGGCTGATCCAACAGACCTTGATCCGCACCAAATACAACCTGGCGATCGCAGCTTTCTGCATGGTTGTGATCACGGCGCTGGACTTGTCTTTTCATCACTTTGTTAACGACAACTATGTGTTTGGTTTGTCTGCGATTCTGAAGAGCGGTTACTATTTCCTGTTTCTGATCGTCTTTGCCGCGACCTTCATGGGCCGCTTCTTTTATGTAGCTTTCCTGATGCTCATATTCGCGGTGTCGCTGTTTCAGATGATCAACTTTGAGTATTTCGGAAGCTACATCCTGCCCATTCACCTTGTTCAGGTGGCGCCGGATTTCCTGCTTATCATGTCGTCGCTGTTTGAAGTTCTGGACGAAATGACATCGACCTTAATGATGGCTGGTATTGCATTGCTCCTCATCCTGACGGTTCTCGTCCCATTATCGCGACGCCGCGTTGTCGAACCCAAATCACTGATGTTTATCTTGATTGTCATTTCCTGCGATTTTATTGGCAATTATGTGTTTATCGAAAGAAACAAGGCCAAACTCGGGGAGCCGTCTTTCGTAAAACTGTTTCCGGATATCAATCGCCTTGGCGCGGACAACGCCTACAGATCAGCCAGATATCTTATGATCGGAATATTGCCGGACCGGCTTGCCGGAAAGGCACTGGATAATCCTGCACTGCCTGCACCGCAGATCGTCTCCACCCCGGATGCAAACATCATCCTGATATTAAACGAGACCGTACGCGCGCAAAGCCTGTCGGTCCTGGGCTACGAAGGTAACACCACTCCGGCGCTTGAACAGATTGACGGGCTTTTTGCGAGAACCATCTATGCCGCCGGGACGATGACACGCACATCGGTCGCGGGGTTGCTAAATCGGTTGAAACATCCTGGGCTGGGTCAGCAATTCGTGTCGCAATCCAACTGTCTGTTCCGTCTGGCAAAGCAGAACGGGTTCGCCACGCATTTCGTTTATGGCTACGGCCAGAATGCTGCCAACACGATGCTGCCCTATATGTGTGCGAACTCTATCGATTCAATCCGAGTGCGCAGTGACGCACCACCGGGTCAGCGCAATTTCGATGCAAGCCTGGCCTACAATCTTGGGCAAATCGATCTGGATCAGCGCAATTTCATCGTGATTGCACCCAGAGGGGCGCGCAGCCCCTACGCTGACAAGTCCCCGGTCGAATTCAAGACGTTTGATGATGAATACCACAATGCGATCTTCTACAGCCATCATGTGGTCGCAGAATTGATCGAACAGATTAGCAGTCGCAGCTCTAAAACAACCTATATTCTCTACACGGCAGATCACGGCGAGCTGCTCAAGGGAGAAGATACCAAGCGGGGCCACGGATGGTTCAAGAGTAAGGTGTTTGGCGTGCCGTTTCTGTTCCTGCCAGTAAATCATCCCGATCCGGACGATGTTATGGCTGAAGCAGGTAAGGTGCGGTCGCATTTCGATCTCGCAACCTTCGCCATCCGTCTGATGGGCTATGATGTGGCCGTGGATAATGCCCGCGAGAAGGTCATCTATATCAACGGTTCCGAGCTTTCTGGTCTGGCGGGACAGCTCAAACTTGAGTTTATGGACGATGATCTACGTGCGGTCGACCTTATCAGTGGCGTGGGCAGCGTCCCGACAGTGCCGGAAGCTCGAATTGATAGCTCTGGATAAGGTCGTGTCGTGTGTAACCATCTACCTGATTGATTGCCCGACCGAACAGCCAGTCGCAGGCTTCAATTGTACTTGTATCACGTTGCCAGGTCACCTTTGCATGGATCAGATCATGGCTGTTTGCACGACCCCTAGAACCCCTATTTTATCTGCTTGTACAACCGTTGCATGAAACGTATGCCCCGACTTCAATGAAAAACCAAACTTGGAAGAAAATATGAGATCTTTTGTTATCGCGGGAGTTGTTGGCTCTCTTGTACTTGCAGCCTGTGCGCCCGTATCCGGTCCAGAAGCTGATGGTGTCGGCGTAGCGTTCAAAGGCGAGGCCGGAAAGGCATTTGTCGCCGGGCTGCAACCGGTTCCCGTGTCGTTGAAGAAGCAGGGAGAAGACGAAAAGCTGGCAGCTGATTGTGTTTTGGATTCCTCGAAATACACCGCGACTTTCAAGGCACCTGCAACGGTCAACGTCCCGGCCTACAGTGAAGGCGCAGTGGCGGCCAAGCTTAGCTGCACCTACGAAGACCAGACCTATTCGAAAAACTTCGCGCCGGTGAACCTGTCAAAACGGTCTCGGAACCAGTCTGCGACTGCTGTTGGCGTTTTGTTGTGCCCGATCTGCGGCATCGGCATGGCCGCTGGCAATTCACGCAACAAGAACCAGCGTGACGGCGACATCTACGGTTTCCTGAAGATGGACATCGAGATCGAAAAAGAGAACTGATCTGTTTGATGAAATGACAGGTGCGTACACGCTGCGCACCCGTCATCATCTCCCAGACCGCACTCGTGAATAGCAACAGCTCTGATCCGCGAGCGGCGCGAAAATCCTGACCGGCCGCAGCCTCTCCTTTCACTCAACTTCGCGAAAAACCCGCAACTCGTACGCACTTCCTCCGACACCTGACGAGTTACGTACGTTTTTCACAGGCATGCCGTACGTCCTGTACGTTTCACCGGCACGCTTTTTGTCTCGCATCCCCGCCCCGCTTTGTGTACATCGCCACCCAGTCGGGAACGGATAAAGTGATGAAATACCGCGGGGAAATTGATGGCCTTCGGGCGCTGGCGGTTGTGCCGGTTATCCTGTTTCACGCCGGGCTTCCCACATTCAGCGGCGGCTTTATCGGCGTCGATGTCTTCTTCGTCATCTCGGGCTACCTGATTTCCACGATTATTATCAATGAGTTGGACGCGGGTAATTTCTCAATCCTCAGGTTTTACGAACGCCGCGCGCGCCGCATTCTGCCGGCGCTTTTCACAGTCATGCTGGTGTCAGTCCCGTTTGCATGGTTCTGGCTCATGCCCCGCGACCTCGAGGGTTTCGCCGACAGCATGGTCGCGGTCACCTTCTTTGTCTCCAACTTTCTGTTCTGGCTGGAATCGGGTTATTTCGAAACCACAGCGGAACTAAAGCCCCTGCTCCACACCTGGAGCCTGGCTGTAGAAGAGCAATACTATATCTTCTTTCCGCTGCTGATGATGCTGTTTAACCCCTTGGGAAAGCGGGTCGTTTTCTATTCTCTCGTGGTGCTTTTCGCGATCAGTTTCGCCGTGTCGCAATGGGGTATCTACAATTCTCCATCCGCCACGTTCTTCCTTCTTCCCGCCCGCGGGTGGGAGCTTTTGCTTGGTGTTTTTGCCGCCATGTATCTTCGGAAAAAACCCGGCCGGCCGCGCGATCTGAAGGCTGATCTGCTTTCCGGGACCGGGCTATTACTGATCACCGTGCCGATTTTCCTTTATGACGAAACAACGCCCTTCCCCGGCGCCTACGCCCTGCCCCCGGCGGTCGGAACCGCGCTGATCATCCTATTCGCGCGTTCGGGAACGCTTGCAAATCAGATCCTTGGCACAAAACCATTAGTCTGGATCGGCCTTGTTTCCTACAGCGCCTATCTCTGGCATCAGCCGGTCTTTGCTTTCTACAAACACCGTTTCGGCACGCCGTCATTCGACCAGAACGTCCTTTGGCTGATCGCACTTTCGATCCTGCTGGCGGTCATCAGTTTCCGGCTTGTCGAACGTCCCTTCCGCCGCACGGCCTCGCTTAGAAAACTCTGCTTGTCGATGGCCACCTGCTTTCTGCTGATTGCTGGGGCAACCACTGCCTTTCTGACCGCCGTGCACGAGGATTTCAGATCGATCCCGTCTTTCAAATGGGCACTTGAGAACGCAACGCCCGAGATGGTCTCCTTTATCGAGCGTGAGGACGTGAAGATTGAATGCGCCACCACCGAGGATGACATCGGCCTCGAGTATTGCCCGTTCGGTGCCGCTGGCAAAGAACCTACTATTGTCCTTTGGGGCGATAGTCTGGCGGGGGCAATGCTTTATGGTGTCGATCAGTTCGCTCGCGAAAACGGCCTGTCGGGAATGGTATATATTTCAGATGGCTGCCCGCCGGTGCTGGGGTTGCGCAATACCGCGTTGGCGACCTGCACCGAAGAAACCCATGCCACCGTGCTGGAGCGCATCTTAGCCCTTGGCACAATTGACACTGTTTTGATCACCGGCAACCTGTGGAATACAGCTGGTAACCGGGGTGCGCAGATCGACGGTCAGCAAGCAACCAAGGAGTTGATACGCCCGAAGTTCGACCTGGCGGCGGCGGCCCTACGGCAATCCGGGGCGCAGGTGGTCTATATCGAACAGGGGCCCGTGTTTAAAATACCGGTCGTCGAGCACGAAATTCAGGGGTTGCGAAATGGCCATACCACGCCGCAAACGATCCCGCGCACGCGTTACCTTGAGCCTGCGCATATCACCCGTGATCTGGCCGATGCGTTTGACCTCTACATCGAAACCACTGATTTTTATTGTAACGATACCGTCTGCCCGTCCGTTGATGACTCAGGCAACATGATCATCTATGACCGCAACCACCTGACCAAAAACTACTCCCTACGCTTCGCCAAGATGATCTTTCCGCTGCTCGATCTGACCGACTAGCCGATGCGTCTGGTAGCGTTCCTTCGAGAAAATGCCAACTGGCTTGGTGCGGGAATGTTGCTGACCTTCCTGTCGAGCTTTGGCCAGACGTTTTTCATCTCGATTTTCGCGGGCGAGATTCGCACCGAATTCAACCTCAGCCACGGCGAATGGGGCGGTATCTATACGCTGGGCACCAGCCTGTCGGCGCTGATCATGATCTGGGCCGGGGGGTTGACCGATCATTTCCGCGCGCGCGCGCTGGGCGCCGCTGTGCTGGTGATGCTGGTACTAGCCTGTCTTTTTATGGCGTTAAACCACGCGGTCTGGCTTTTGCCACTGGTTATTCTGGCCCTGCGATTCACCGGTCAGGGTATGGCCAGCCATATCGCCGTGGTTGCAATGGCACGTTGGTTCATTGCGACGAGAGGCAAGGCACTTTCGATTGCGACCCTGGGATTTGCCCTGGGTGAAGCCTTGTTGCCGCTGATATTCGTCTCGTTGATGTTGATCTACGACTGGCGTTTGCTATGGGGTCTCGCGGCGCTAATCGTCGGCATCGGCTTTCCGGTGCTGCTGATGCTGCTTCGGCGGGAGCGCACGCCGCAATCGCTTGCTACAACCGACCAGGCGCTCGGCATGTCTGCCCGGCATTGGACGCGCAATCAGGCGGTCGGTCACTGGCTGTTCTGGTTCATGGTGCCCGCGATCCTGGGCCCCAGCGCCTTTAACACGGCGTTCTTTTTCCATCAGGTCCATTTTGCCGAGATCAAGCAAATGACCCATGTGGCACTGGTGGCGATGTTCCCTTTCTACACGTTGGTCAGCATCGGCGCGATGATGCTGTCAGGTTGGGCGTTAGACCGCTTGGGCACGGCGCGGCTGATCCCCTATTTTCAGCTGCCGATGGTCGTGGCCTTTATCATTTTCGCCTATGCTTCGGGGACCGCGACGATGGTGCTGGGCTTTTTCTTTCTGGGTCTGACCACCGGGGCCAATACCACCCTTCCCACCGCCTTCTGGGCTGAATTTTATGGCACACGCTTTATCGGATCGATCAAAGCACTTGCCGCTGCGGTCATGGTTTTTGGCTCGGCCATCGGCCCGGGTATGACCGGCGTTGCAATTGATCTGGGGCTTGGGATTGAAACACAATATCTGATCGTCGCCGCCTATTTCATCTTTGCCAGTGCGATGGTGTTTATCGGGGTCCGCAGGGCCAGCCCGCTGCTATCAGCTCCGGCGTAGATAGACATAATAAGCTCCGCCGCCGCCGTGCTTCAGATGCGCCTCGGTCACCTGCAAAACGACCTGCGCAAGTGGCGGCACCGACAACCAATGCGGCACGTTATGGCGCAGCACACCCAGACGCACCGGGATCGGGCCGCCATCATCGCGGTCCTTGCCCTTGCCTGTGACGACAAGCACCAACCGCTTGCCCGACGCATGCGCGCCCAGAATAAACCGTGTCAGCGCGGGATGCGCCTGATCCAGCGTCTTGCCATGCAGGTCGATTTTGCCTTCAGGCACCATCTTACCGCGCTTAAGCTTGCCGAAAGCTTTTCGGTCCATCTGAACCGGTGTCTTGGCCAACCGATCGGGCAGGCCCGGCAATACATTATGCCCCGGCGCCCTTCCGTTACTGCGTTTGCCGATATCGAAAGCTTCAATGGGTTTCGGTGCGGGTTTGGGTCCGTCCTTTTCAATCAGCGGCAGGGTGATCGGGGTCGGTTTACCCGGATGCAATGGTTGCGCCGTATCGGCCACCCTGCGCCACAGATCAAGCTCATCGGGCCTTAGTTTTCGTCGGCTCATGGTGTGATCTCGGGCAAGGTGGCAAAGGCGCGCTGTATCGGCAGCAACACCACCATGCGCCCCGGATCACGCAACCGCCCGGCAGCGCGACCCGCCGCATCACCAGTGCCGAAAAAAATATCCGCCCGCTGCGGGCCCTTGATAGCCGAGCCTGTATCCTGTGCGATCATCAGCCGGCGAAGCGGCCCGTCGCCCTCCTTCTCGATCCAGACCGGTGCACCAAGCGGCACATAGGCCGGGTCAACGGCAATCGTACGCATAGGCGTCACCGATCTATTCATCGCGCCAAGCGGACCGGCGCTTGAAGACAGTTTGGTCAGCTTGCGGAAAAAGACGTAGGACGGATTGTGAAACAGAAGTTCGCGACCCTCAATCGGATTGCGCCGCACCCAGTTCTTGATCACCTGGGCTGAGACCTGATGCGCTTCGTAGATGCCACGCCGCACCAGTTCGACCCCGATCGAGCGGTATTCATGCCCGTTCTTACCGCCATAGCCCACGCGGATAGTCTGGCCATTTTGCAGTTTTATCCGACCGGAGCCTTGAATCTGCAAAAAAAACAGCTCGACCGGGTCATCGACCCAAGCGATTTCGAGCCGCCTGCCCGCCATGACGCCACTGGTTTCTATCTCGCGCCGGGTCAGCCACTGGTCAGAGATTTTCGAGGCATAAGGCTGCCGGTAAACCGGGTAGCGAAAACGCGCGTCGGGTTGTAGCGATCCTTGCAGTTCCGGTTCGAAATAGCCGGTAAAAAGCGGTGCCTTTTCGTTTTCGATCAGCACCGGGCGGAAGAACAGTTCAAAAAACGGTTTCGCCTCGGGTTTCTGCTGTGCCAGCGCACAGAGCGAGCCCCAATCCGGATCAGCCAGATCGGGACATGTGTTCAGAAAGACTTCAAGCGCGGCATCGTGATCATCTGTCTCCCAATCCTTCAGCTCGTCAAAGGTCAGGATTTTATGGTTCAGCTCTTCGGGCTCGGCGCTGGCTGCCAAAGGCAGCCAGAGACAGATCAGAAACCAGAGCGCCCGGGTCATTCGCCTGTGGCAACAAGCCGCCAGTTCGGGTCATCTGCACCCATGACCCGCTCAAAGGTCCAGATATCTTTCTGACGCTTGGATTGCCCCGGTTTGCCTTCGATTATCTCGCCATCGCTGGAGCGAACAACAGAAGTCAGCTCGCCCACAAATTTCATAGTAATCTCGGCCCGTTTTGATGCGGTATCAAACCGCGCATCCTGCAATGCCACCTCACGGACCCCGGCAAAGTCGGCCTCGATGGTCAGGCCCTTTTCCTCACGGGCATCGACCACCTGAACAAAGGTTTCGTACACCTCTTCCGACAGAAACGGAGTCACTTCATCCAGCTTGCCGCGTTCGAACGCCATCAGGATCATCTCATACGCGCCCCGCGCGCCCTGCAGAAATTCGGTCACGTTGAATGACTGCTCGGTCCGCTTCATCTCAGCCAAGGCTGCTGCGGCTTCGCTGTCTTCGGCGACATGATCGGTGATGTCACGGTCGGGGCCGCCGTCAATGACCTCGAAATCATGCCGACGGTTACTTGACGGCGCCGGACCACGCTGTGCAGGGCCTTCAAACCCATCGCGGGTGCCCAGCACACTTTTCAGGCGCAAAATCAGAAAGATGGCAATGCCGGCCAACACCAAAAGCTGTAGGATGGGCGAATTCATTTGTACCTCTTGTCGTGTGGGGCATGGTAACACCGTTGTCACGCTCTTATGTAGGGGGTCAACGCACCCAAGTCCACTATGTGCGCGGTAAAACAAAGGAGTCGCCCTAATGTGGCTGTTTCTGGCCTTTCTCGCCGTTCCATTGATCGAAATTGCCCTGTTTATCCAGGTTGGCGGCCTTATCGGGCTGTGGCCGACACTTGCTATCGTGGTACTGACGGCGATTCTAGGCACCTGGCTGGTACGAACACAGGGAGCCATGGCGATAGGCGAGCTGCGACGCTCGTTTTCCAATCTTGATGATCCTACCGAACCGCTGGCGCATGGCGCGATGATTCTGCTGGCAGGCGCACTTTTGCTGACGCCGGGGTTTTTTACCGACGGTGCCGGCTTTGCCCTGCTGATGCCGCAGGTGCGCCGTGCCGCGTTTGAGTATTTGAAAAAACGCATTCATGTGCAGCGGTTTGAAATGGGTCAGCAGGATCCGATGGCCCGGCCCACTCCCGGCGCATCCGGTGTCATCGACGGCGACTTTCACGAGGTTGAGCCGCCGAAAAAACCTACCCATCAGTCTTCTGGCTGGACTAAGCATTGAGACACCGGTCCCTAGCTGTTAAGCCTGCGCCAAATTTCTGACCTCTCTGGAGCATATAAATGGCCGAAAATGAAAACGGTGCAGCCCAACAGGCGCCGCAGGTAAAAATGAACGTCCTGACGCAGTTCGTGCGTGATCTATCCTTTGAAAATATCCTCGCGCAAAGGGGTACCGGTGGCGACGTTCAGCTGGACGTGACCGTGGGCGTTAATCTGGACGCGAAAAAGCGTAAGATCGAGCATCAATATGAAGTCACGATGAAGCTCAATGTAGCGGGCAAGAACAAGACCAAGGAAAACGAACCGCTGTTTCTGCTCGAAATCGAATATACCGGGGTTTTCCATGTCGAGGGCGTGCCCGAAGATCAGATGCACCCGTTCCTGCTGATCGAATGCCCGCGGATGACCTTCCCCTATGTACGCCGGATCGTCAGCGATGTGACGCGCGATGGCGGCTTCCCGCCTCTCAATCTGGAAAGCATCGATTTCATGCAGCTTTATCGCAATGAAATCAGCCGCCGTAAGGCCGCATCAAAAGACGAAACCGTTAAGCCGGACGCTTAACCCAGTTTCTTCCACAGCGCCGCGTCGCCCAACGTTTCAACAAACGCCTCATGGGCGGCGGCTTCTGCCGCGGTCAGCCGGGGCGGCAGCGGTTCCGGTCGCGGCGCTGGCCGCCAATCCCCGGCCGCGGTCGATCCGCCACCCGCAGAACCAGTTGTGGCGCTCAGCGCGAAATCCGGTTGCCGCCCACCGATCAACTCCAGATACACTTCTGCCAGAATTTCGGAATCGAGCAGCGCCCCGTGCAGCGTTCGTGTTGAATTGTCGATGCCAAAGCGGCGACAGAGTGCATCCAGCGATGCAGGCGAGCCGGGGAATTTCTTGCGCGCAATCGCCAGTGTATCGACCACCCGGTCCATCGACAATTTGGGCAGGGACATCCAGCCTAACTCGGCATTCAGAAACTTCATGTCAAAGGATGCGTTATGCGCCACCAACCGGGCGTCACCGATAAAATCGATGAAATCCCGCCCGATGGCCTCAAATACCGGTTTGTCCTTCAATATAACTTCGCCGGGTTTCGGCGGACGCGGGCTTGACAACAGATCGGGGCCAATCCCGTGGATGCCAAAAGCCTCGTCCGGCATACCGCGCTTGGGATTAATATACTGGTGATAGGTTCGGCCCGTGGGCATGTGGTTCAGCAACTCCACCGCACCGATTTCGACGATGCGGTCGCCCTTCTCGGGCTCAAAACCCGTGGTTTCGGTATCGAAGACAATCTCACGCATTTTTCAACCTGCCCCTGATCTCTTTCACCACAGCCTGCACCTGTTCGCGCGCATGCTCAAGCGTATCCGTTATGATGACGAAGTCAGCACGATTTCGCTTCTCTGCGTCAGGCATTTGCTTAGCCAGGATCACGTCAAGCTCTGCCTCGCTCATGCTACCCCGATCCAGAACCCTTTTCCGCTGTATCTCGGGCGGAGCGGTAACACAGACCGTCGCATCCATGTGCCTGTCGCTACCGGTTTCAAACAAAAGCGGAATATCAAGAACCGCGATATCGGTTTCACAGTCACGCAGGAAAATATCACGGTCCCAGGCCACCAGAGGGTGCACGAATTTTTCGATCTTCTTCAGCGCACTCGCATCCGTGGTGATGACGGATTTCAACTGTGCCCGTGATACTGCACCGTCGACGATGGCTTCTGGAAATGCTTCGCTCATCGGCGCAACAGCCGCGCCGCCGCGGGAGTAAAGCCGGTGAACCGCTGCATCTGCATCCCAAACCGCGCAGCCTTCATCGGCAAAAAGCTGAGCCGTGGTGGATTTTCCCATCCCGATTGATCCGGTCAGCCCCAGCTTGAATGTCATGCCAGAACGGCCGCACGTGTAGCGTCATCAACCTCGGGCCGATGGCCAAACCAGCGCTCGAATGCCGGCACGGCCTGATGTAGCAGCATCCCCAGCCCGTCCACGGTGACGCAGCCCATTTCCCCAGCTTCGCGCAAAAGTCGGGTTTGCAATGGTGCATAGACAAGGTCGGTCACCACCGCGCCTTTGCGCAATCCATCAAGTGGCACTCGCAGCTCGGGCTTGCCAACCATGCCAAGCGAGGTGGTATTCACCACGGTTGCGGCCACATCCATCATGTTGCCCGCCTGTACCCAATCGACAACCCGCAGCCGGTTACCAAAATCCGATTGGAGTCCTTCGGCCCGGACCCGTGTTCGGTTCGCGATCATGATTTCCGGCACGCCAACTTCCAGCAACGAGGCAATGACCGCGCGCGCGGCTCCGCCCGCACCCAATACAGCGGCAGGCCCCGCCTTTGGATTCCATGTTGGTGCATTCTGCCGCAGATTCTGGATGAAACCGTAGCCATCGGTATTGTCGGCATGCAGTTTGCCATCGCGCCGGAAGATCAACGTGTTCGCCGCCCCGATCAGTGACGCCCGATCCGTGACCAGATCGGCCAGCTCCATCACCTTTTCCTTGTGCGGCACGGTGATGTTTACGCCGACAAAGCCCATTTTCCGCAATGTCCTGATCACATCCGGCAGATCATCTGCGGTGACATCCATCGGGATATAATATCCCGGTATATAATGTGTCTTCAGCCAGTGCCCATGCAGATGCGGCGATCTGGAATGTGCGATCGGATGTCCGATCACCCCTGCCAGCGGTATCTTCTTGTCACTCATTGCTCAATTATCCCCCGAAGCCCGAGATATGACAGAAGATCCAGCAGCGGCAACCCAAGCACCGTAAAGTAATCTCCGTCAATCTGCGAAAATAACCTGACGCCCTCTTCTTCCAGCATATAGGCGCCGACCGAATGCCGGATACTGTCCCAGTTTCGCTCTATATAACCGTCAAGATAGGCATCTGAAAAGCGCCGCATCGTCATGCGAACCACGCCGACATGCCGCCAGACGGGCTGGCCGTTTTCGCAGATGACCACAGCAGATAGCAGATCATGCCGTTTACCCCGCAGCTGCTGCAATTGATCTCGCGCCTCACCCGGAGATGATGGCTTAGACAACAGGTTTTTTTCAAAACTAAGCACCTGATCGCAGCCGATCACCAGCGCGCCGGGCAGTTTGTCGCTGACCTTTCGCGCTTTCAACTCTGCCAACGTATCGGCAATATCGCGCGCCGGAGCCGCGTCGGCCAGCAGCGCATCGCGTACCATCTCTTCATCGACCCGCGCCGAATGAACGGCGAAATTCAGTCCTGCGTTGCGCAAGAGCTGCTGCCGTATCTGCGACCCCGAAGCCAAGATCAGTTCTTGAGACATGTGGAAAACCCGATGATATCTTAAGAGATGTTTAAGAATAGTTTCCCGACAAATCCATCCCTCCGCAGTGACCTGTGCAAATCGCGCGGTTTCACGGCATTTCGAATTTTTCATCCCGCTGTGGAAAAGGAAAACTTAGCGCCCGGGACAATTTGTGAAGCTAAAATTTTATCCCGGACTTATCAACATGTTGTCCAGAGATAGATTTACTTATCATATTGATATTAAATATATTTTCTTATCGGCCTATACTGCCCACAGTTTTATCAACGTAGATACCTGCTTGTTTAAAATCTGAGAATAACCCAATAATCCACAAGAACAGCCCGCCCTACATAAACATCATCCTTTCTTATCTTTCTATTTATTATTAAGGGAGGGTTGCTCAGAATTGGGGAAAGATCATGGGTGACTTTCTGGCAGACCTTTATCCCTGGACCAAAGCCTTCCATATCATGTCTGTAATCGCGTGGATGGCAGGTCTGTTTTATCTTCCTCGTCTTTTTGTACATCACGTCGAACAGGCTGAGAAGAGTGATGAGATTGATCCTCTCTTCCAGATGATGGAGTTGAAACTTCTGCGTCTGATCATGAACCCGGCGATGGTTGCCACTTGGATCTTTGGGCTGATGCTTGTTTTTACACCGGGCATTGTCGATTGGTCGGCGATCTGGCCTTACACCAAGGCGGTGGCTGTGTTGGTGATGACCTGGTTTCATCACTGGTTGGGATATCGCCGCAAGGATTTCGTCGCCGGACAGAACACACTGAGCGGCCGTCACTATCGGATGATGAACGAAGTCCCGACTGTATTGATGGTGATCATCGTGCTTTCGGTCGTCATACGGTTCTAGCCGTTGTTGACTCGCTCCTGCTGGCCTCTTATGTAGCGTTTCCAAGCGCCCGTCCGGGTGACCTGTTTTTCCAGCAATGAAATGAATGCGCGCGCCAGCTGCCGCTTCTAAGGTATATTCCCATGTCCCAAGAAAAACTCAATCTTGCCGATCTCAAGGCACAAACCGCCAAAGACCTTCTGTCAATGGCTGAAGAACTTGAGATCGAAAATGCGTCGACCATGCGTAAAGGTGAGATGATGTTCCAGATCCTGCGTGAACGCGCGGATGAGGGATGGGAGATTTCGGGCGACGGTGTGCTCGAAGTGCTGCAAGACGGTTTCGGCTTTCTGCGCTCCCCCGAGGCGAATTATTTGCCGGGCCCCGATGACATTTACGTCTCGCCCGAGATGATCCGCAAATTTTCACTCCGCACCGGTGATACGATCGACGGTTTCATCAAGGCGCCCGAGGAGAACGAGCGCTATTTTGCGCTTACCTCCGTCACCCAGATCAATTTCGAAGATCCCGAGAAAGCCAAACACAAGATCGCTTTCGATAACCTGACACCGCTCTATCCGGAAGAGCGGCTGAAAATGGAAATTGAGGATCCGACGATCAAGGATAAATCCGCGCGGGTGATCGACTTGGTCGCGCCGATCGGCAAAGGCCAGCGGTCGCTGATCGTGGCCCCGCCGCGGACCGGTAAAACCGTGATCCTGCAAAATATCGCTGCCAGTATCGCTGCCAACCACCCAGAATGCTATTTGATCGTCCTGCTGATTGATGAGCGCCCCGAAGAGGTGACCGACATGCAGCGTTCGGTCAAAGGTGAGGTCATCAGCTCAACCTTCGATGAACCTGCCACGCGCCACGTTGCTGTGTCTGAAATGGTGATCGAGAAAGCCAAGCGCTTGGTTGAGCATAAACGAGATGTTGTGATCTTACTTGATTCAATCACAAGACTTGGTAGAGCGTTCAACACTGTCGTGCCCTCTTCCGGTAAAGTTCTGACCGGTGGTGTGGATGCTAACGCCCTGCAACGGCCAAAGCGGTTCTTTGGTGCGGCGCGGAATATTGAAGAAGGCGGCTCGCTTACCATCGTCTCCACCGCGCTGATCGACACCGGCAGCCGGATGGACGAGGTGATCTTTGAGGAATTCAAAGGTACCGGTAATAGCGAACTGGTGCTGGATCGCAAGATCGCCGACAAACGCGTCTTCCCGGCCATTGATATTCTGAAGTCGGGCACACGGAAAGAGGATCTGCTGATCGACAAGATCGACCTGCAGAAAACCTTTGTCCTGCGCCGTATCCTCAACCCGATGGGCACCACCGACGCGATCGAATTCCTGTTATCGAAGCTTAAACAAACCAAGACAAACTCAGAATTCTTCGATTCGATGAACACCTGACCGGGACGCCGCGAGGCCAATCATGGACACCGTCTATGCTCTTTCAACAGCGCAAGGCAAAGCCGGCGTTGCGGTAATCCGCATTTCCGGGCCTCAGGCATTGTCGGCGGCGCGGGCGCTTTGTGGGGATGTACCGCCCTTCCGGCAGGCGTCTCTGCGTAACTTGCACGATGCTGCTGGACGACGGCTCGACGAAGCCTTGGTGTTAACCTTTCCCGAGGATGGTAGTTTCACCGGCGAGGATGTTGTTGAACTGCAAACCCACGGCAGCGTCGCGGTGATATCGTCATTGCTGGATGAGCTATCGCGCAGTGTCGGATTGCGCCCGGCAGAACCTGGCGAGTTTACCCGTCGCGCATTGGAAAACGGTCGTCTTGATCTGGCACAGGTCGAAGGACTTGCCGATCTGATCGATGCTGAAACCGAGGCGCAGCGCCGTCAGGCCATGCGGGTTCTGTCGGGCGATCTGGGTAAGCGCGCCGATGGTTGGCGGCAGAACCTGATCCGCGCTGCGGCATTGTTGGAAGCCACGATTGATTTTGCCGACGAGGACGTACCGGTTGACGTTTCTCCGGAAGTGACCGAACTGGTTTCAACAGTGGTCGCAGAGCTGGAAAGCGAGATCAGGGGCGTCGGGAATGCTGAACGAATACGAACCGGGTTCGAAGTGGCTATCATAGGTGCGCCAAATGTTGGAAAATCAACTCTTCTCAATAGCTTAGCGGGTCGCGATGCAGCGATAACTTCGGAATTTGCCGGAACGACGCGGGATGTGATTGAGGTTCGTATGGACCTTGGCGGGCTTCCTGTCACATTGCTCGATACTGCTGGTTTGCGCGAGACGGATGATGTCGTGGAAACCATCGGTATCGACCGGGCGCGACAGCGCGCGCGGCAGGCGGATCTGAGGGTATTCCTGATTCAAGATGCCGCCACTCCTGACCTTAACGTCGAAGCAGACGATATCATCCTGACCGCCAAAGCTGATCTTCTGGACGACAAAACAAATGCAGTATCAGGGCAGACAGGGTACGGCGTCTCGCAGCTGATTGAACGGATCACAGATGTGCTGAAAACCCGGGCTGCTGGCGTGGGTATCGCTACACGGTTGCGTCATAAGCAGGCGATGGAACGTGGCTGCCAAGCGCTGAGCGCCGCGATGACGCTGCTGCCCCAGGGCGAGGAAACGGCAGATATCGCGGCAGAGGAAATCCGGACCGCTATTCGCGCGCTTGATTCTCTGGTAGGACGCGTAGATATCGAAAGCGTTCTGGATGAGATTTTTGCCAGTTTCTGCCTTGGTAAATGAGGAGTGTTTCACGTGAAACATTTTGATGTTGTGGTGATTGGGGGCGGCCATGCCGGGGCCGAGGCAGCGCATGCTGCCGCTCGTATGGGCGCGACAACTGCACTGATCACGCTCGATCGGCTGGGTATCGGCGTTATGTCGTGTAATCCAGCGATCGGTGGGTTGGGCAAAGGCCATTTGGTTCGCGAAGTTGATGCGCTTGACGGGGTCATGGGACGCGTTGCTGATGCGGCGGGCATTCAGTTTCGCTTGCTGAATCGTCGCAAAGGCCCTGCCGTGCAAGGTCCGCGTGCTCAGGCAGACCGCAAAATCTACCGTGATACCATGCTGGCCGAAGTGGAAGAGCAGGAAAACCTGAATGTTGTTGTGGGCGAGGCCTGTGATTTCATCATGTCGGGGGAGCGTGTGGCCGGGGTAGTTCTTAATGACGGAAGCGAGATACGGGCCAGCGCGGTTGTGTTGACCACGGGTACGTTCCTGCGCGGGGTTATCCATATCGGTGATGTGTCACGCCCGGGTGGCCGTATGGGCGATAAGCCGTCGGTCAAGCTTGCCGAAAGAATTGATTCCTTTGATCTTTCGCTGGGGCGATTGAAAACCGGCACACCGCCGCGCCTTGACGGTAAAACCATTGATTGGGCGCAGTTGGAATCTCAACCCGGCGACGACGATCCGGCGTTGTTTTCCTTCTTGTCCGACCGACCGGCCGCCAGGCAGGTATCCTGCGGGATCACCCATACAAATGAAAAAACCCATGATATCATCAGAGAGAACCTTGAGCGCTCGGCGATGTATGGCGGCCATATTGATGGCGTTGGCCCGCGCTATTGCCCGTCAATTGAAGATAAAATCGTGCGTTTTGCTGATAAAAGCTCGCATCAGGTATTTCTGGAACCCGAGAGCCTTTCGGACAATGTGATTTATCCCAATGGCATCTCGACCTCGCTACCACAAGAAGTGCAGCTTGATTATGTGCATTCGATCAAAGGATTGGAAAACACGACGATCCTGCAGCCCGGCTATGCCATTGAATATGACTATGTTGATCCGCGCGCGCTTGATGCCACGCTCGTCGTCAAAACCATTCCTGGCCTATATCTTGCGGGTCAGATTAACGGAACCACAGGATACGAGGAAGCAGCGGCGCAAGGCATGGTCGCGGGCCTCAATGCTGCGCTGGCCGCCAAGGGCGATGGACCTGCTCTTTTTAGCCGGTCGGACAGTTATATCGGCGTGATGGTGGATGATCTGATCACGCGCGGGGTATCGGAACCCTATCGCATGTTTACATCCCGCGCGGAATTCAGGCTTTCGCTGCGGGCGGACAATGCCGATCAACGGTTGACGCCCAAGGCAATTGAGCTTGGATGTGTCAGTTCGGAACGCCGTGAGGCTTTCAATTCAAAAATGGAACGTATCTCTGCGGGCCGTGAGCGGTTGGAAGAGCGAAGCTTTACGCCCAAGCAACTCGCCGATATTGGCCTGAAGGTGAATCAGGATGGTACCCGAAGGACAGCGTTTCAGTTATTGTCTTTCCCTGACGTTGATTTTTCGGCGTTGCTGATGCTGGATAGTGAACTGGCGTTAATAGACGGTGATACGCGGGCGCAACTGGAAAAGGACGCGCTTTATGCAAATTACATCGAACGCCAGAACCGGGATGTCGAACTGCTGAAACGTGACGAGGCGCAGGGCATTCCGGCGAATTTCGACTATTCAAGCATTCCGGGCTTGTCGAATGAGCTTAGGTCCAAGCTTTCCGCCGCGCGCCCGGCCAATCTTGGTCAGGCCGGAAGGATCGACGGAATGACACCCGCTGCGTTGACGTTGGTAATGGCGCGTCTTCGTCAGGATCGACGCGGGAAATCGGCATGACGGCGCAGGGTGCGTTGAATGTTTCACGTGAAACAGAAAGGCGGTTGTCAATTTATGCCGACCTGCTTCGCAAATGGAGTCGGTCGATCAATCTTGTTTCAAAATCAACGATAAGCGACATGTGGACGCGCCATATCGTTGATTCTGCTCAATTATTTAAGATTGCACCACATTCTATCAGCCATTGGGCTGATCTTGGGTCCGGGGGCGGCTTTCCCGGCCTCGTGGTGGCGATCATGGCGATGGAGACCGGATCACCTGAAAGAATAACGCTCGTTGAAAGTGATATTCGTAAATGCACCTTCCTGCGTACAGTCATCCGCGAGACGGGCGCGCCGGCCCAGGTGGTGACCGACAGGATCGAGAAAGTGGCGCCCCTTCAGGCCGATGTTCTGACTGCCCGGGCACTGGCGGATTTATCGACCCTTCTGGGCTTCGCTGAACGGCATATGAAGCCGGATGGTGTGGCTATATTTCCCAAAGGGGCGAACTGGCAAAAAGAAGTGGAAGAGGCGCGAACCAAGTGGCATTTTGATTATTGGTTTGCTAAGAGTGAAACCGAAACCGGCCCCGTCATTTTGTGCATAACAGGAGTTTCGCGTGTCTGACCCGACTCGTCCGCGTGGACCCAAAATCATCGCAATCGCCAATCAGAAAGGCGGCGTGGGCAAAACCACAACGACGATCAATCTTGCTGCCGCGCTGGCCGAAACAGGTAATCGCGTTCTGATTGTCGATCTTGATCCACAGGGGAATGCGTCGACCGGGTTAGGTATTGATGCGGAAAATCGTGAATTCACCACTTATGATCTGCTGTTGGACGATGTTGATCTTGTCGATGTGGTTCAAAAGACCGCTGATGACGACCTTCTGATCATTCCGGCGACGGTCGATCTCAGCTCTGCAGATATCGAGCTTTTTTCCAATGAAAAGAGAAGCTTCCTTTTACATGACGCCCTGCGTCAAACCGCGATGGATGATTACGAGCTTGATTATATTCTGATTGATTGCCCGCCGTCGCTGAACCTTCTGACGGTGAATGCGATGGTTGCAGCGCATTCTGTCCTGATCCCGCTGCAATCGGAATTTTTTGCGCTGGAAGGTGTGTCGCAACTGATGCTGACCATCCGTGAAGTGCGTCAGACGGCTAATCCCAATCTGCGGATTGAAGGTATTGTATTGACGATGTTCGACATGCGTAACAACCTGTCTGGCGCAGTTGAAAAGGATGCTCGCGACAACCTGGGGGAATTGGTGTTCAAAACCCGGATCCCACGCAATGTCCGCGTCAGTGAAGCGCCATCCTACGCGCTACCGGTGCTGGCCTATGATACCGCCTCAAAAGGCGCGCAGGCGTATCGCGATCTGGCTCAGGAACTTATCAAGAATCAACCGCGAGTCGCTGCCTGAGCGAGGGGAAGGACCAAGGAATGTCGAAGAAACCTCAAAAGCAACGGGGCCTTGGGCGCGGATTGTCGGCGCTGATGGCAGATGTCACCGAAGATACCGGGGTAAGGAGCGACGCAACGCCTGCCCGTCCCGATCTATTGGTGCCGATTGAAAAGGTCGCGGCAAACCCGGATCAGCCTCGCCGTAGTTTCGATAAAGATCAACTTGCCGATCTCAGCGCTTCAATTGTTGAAAAAGGTATCATCCAGCCGCTGATCGTCCGGGCAAGGCCGGGGCATGCGGGTGAGTATGAAATCGTCGCGGGCGAACGCCGTTGGCGCGCTGCGCAGATGGCCAAACTGCACGAGATCCCGGTGCTGGTGCGCGAATTCACCGATACCGAAGTGCTGGAAGTTGCGATTATCGAGAACATTCAGCGGGCCGATTTGAACCCGGTAGATGAGGCCGCTGGATACAACCAGTTGATGGAAAAATTTGGGCACACACAAGATAAGCTATCCCAAGTGCTTGGGAAAAGTCGCAGCTATATCGCAAACTCGGTTCGCCTCCTGACATTGCCAGCCGAGGTTCAAGTATATCTTCGAGATGGCAAGCTTTCAGCCGGCCACGCCCGCGCGCTGATCACCGCTGATGATCCGGTCGGGCTTGCACGGCTGGTTATCCAGAAAAACCTTTCGGTCCGCGAGACGGAAAAGCTGGTGAAAAGCAGTGCCGAAAGCGCGGGTGCTAATACAAGGAAACCGGCCAAAACAGCGTTAAAACCCGCCAAAGACGCCGATACCAAAGCGCTTGAGGGCGATTTGTCTGCCAATCTTAGAATGAAAGTGTCGGTCGATCACAAGGCAGGTACCGAGGGCGGTCAGATGACGATCAAATACAACTCTCTTGACGAGCTGGATGATCTTTGCCGCCTGCTAAGCGTCAGCCGTTAGGTCTGGTCCAGATAAAGACGGTCACACAGCCAAGCGTGATTGCCTGAACGATAAGAATCACAGGGCGCAGTCCCATCACAAGAGAGATTCCGAAAACGGCCAGGATCGACAGCGTTGAAATGCGCTTTATCCGCGGGCTGATGGCGCCATTCTGGTTCCAATCTTCGATAACCGGTCCGAAGCGTGGATGTGTTAGTAACCAATTGTGCAGACGTTCGGAGGAGCGGGCAAAGCAGAACGCGGCCAGAAGGACAAACGGCACCGTGGGCAACAAGGGTACGGCAATGCCGATGATCCCCAATCCTAGGCTCAAAAGACCCAATGTTACCCAGAGCAGCCGCATTATATTCCTGACAAAAATTCTATGATAATGGCATTCAACAGCATCCGCCCCTGATCTGTCACGCAAATTCGCTCGGGCGTTGCCGTGATCATTCCCAGATCCACCAATTTCGTGGTGGCTTCAGACGAAAGCGGCTGTCCGGCCAATCTTTCATATCTAACGGGATCGATGCCGTCGGCAATGCGCAACCCCATCATCAGATATTCATCCGCTTGCTCTGGCCCGGCCAGTATGGTGCGCGGTTTTTCAGTGGTGCCGGATTGCGCACCCGTTAGCCATTTTGCCGGCGATGAAAACGCCTCGGTTGCATAACGGTTGCCATGCTGCGAAATGCGCCCATGCGCGCCGGGACCGATGCCAATATAATCGCCATAGCGCCAGTAGATCAGGTTGTGGCGCGACTCGGCTCCCGGTTTCGCATGGTTGGACACCTCATAGGCGGGCAACCCCGCAGCGTCACAAACCTCTTGCGTTGCCTGGTACATATCTGCGGCTAGGTCATCCGGCGGCAGACCACGTAATTTCCCGGCCGCATAGCGATCAGCAAACGCGGTGCCGTCTTCGATTGTCAGCTGGTAAAGTGACAGGTGATCGGCGGCCATCGCCAAGCCATCGCGTAGCTCTGATTGCCAGTCTTCCAATGTCTGATCCTGACGTGCATAAATCAGGTCAAAGCTAACACGATCAAAGCAGTTCGTTGCAATATCAAAGGCTTGTCGAGCTTCCGCGACCGAATGAATGCGCCCCAATCGGCGCAGATCGGCATCATTCAGGGCTTGTATGCCCATCGAGACGCGTGACACACCTGCCTCGGCATATCCGTGAAACCTCCCAGCCTCGACCGAACCCGGATTGGCTTCCAGCGTCACTTCCAGATCGTTCACCTGCGGCCAGCTTTCACGCACCCGTTCCAGAATGGCAGCCACCACATCAGGATCCATCAGGCTGGGCGTGCCGCCGCCGAAAAACACCGAACTCAGCACCCGCCCCGGCAACAGTTCGGCGTAGCGATCAATCTCGCGTAAATAGGCATCTTTCCAAGCGGTCTGATCGATCTCGCGGGCGACATGGCTGTTGAAGTCACAATAGGGACATTTGGCCTGGCAGAACGGCCAATGCAGATAAAGGCCGAAGCCCCCGATTTGCCAGTTCTCAGGCAAACGACCCAGCAACCAGTTTGGCGAAGGCATCCGCCCGGTGACTGATGCGGTTTTTCTCCCATCGGTCCATTTCGCCGAAGGTGATGTCATAGCCGTCGGGCATGAAGATCGGATCATAGCCGTGCCCCTGACTTCCCCGCATCGGCCAGATGATCTGGCCCGCCACATTACCGGGGTAAACCTCGTCATGCCCGTCGGGCCAAGCCAGAACCAATGTACAGCAAAACCGCGCCTTCCAGGGCGGTTCGGCACCGGTTGCCATCAGTTTTTTGTGGGTGTTGGTCATGGCCATGACAAAATCACGACCAGACTCTGTTTCGGCCCAATCTGCGGTAAAAACCCCCGGCGCGTTGCCCAATGCGTCGATTTCAATGCCGGAATCGTCCGAGAGCACAGGTAACCCGGTGGCCCTGGTCGCTGCATGCGCCTTGATCCGGGCATTGCCGACAAAAGTTGTTTCGGTTTCGTCGGGTTCACTCAGCCCTTTTTCGGCGGCGCCGACGATCTGAACACCGAAAGGCTTCAGCAGCGCGGCGATTTCTTCCAGCTTGCCCGCGTTATGCGTCGCAACCAGAAGGGTATCGCCCTGAAACTTACGCACCGGTCGCCGCCAGTTGTGCTGCCACCAGCTCGTCTACGCCTTTTTCTGCAAGATCGAGCAGCTGGTTCATCTGATCGCGGGAATAGGTGGAGCCTTCGGCGCTCATCTGTACCTCGACCAGGCGTTTCGAGGCGGTCATGATGAAATTACCGTCAACACCCGCTTCGCTGTCTTCCGGGTAATCCAGATCGAGCACGGGCTGGCCTGCATAAATTCCACAACTGACCGCCGCGACCGGATCGGTCATCGGATCGCTGATCACATCGCCTGCCTTCATAAGTTTGCCAACCGCCAGCCGCAAGGCCACCCATCCGCCGGTGATCGAAGCACAGCGCGTGCCACCATCAGCCTGAATGACATCGCAATCGACGGTGATCTGCCGCTCGCCCAACGCCACCCGGTCAACACCCGCGCGTAAGGATCGCCCTATCAGCCGTTGGATTTCCACGGTCCGCCCGCCTTGCTTGCCGGCAGACGCCTCGCGCCGCATCCGGCTGGTGGTCGAGCGGGGCAACATCCCGTATTCCGCAGTGACCCAACCCAGTCCGGACCCCTTGATAAAGGGCGGCACTCGATCTTCAATCGTGGCGGTGCACAGCACATGGGTGTCGCCCATGCGGATCATGCAGGACCCTTCGGCATGTTTTGTCACTCCGGTTTCGATTGAAACCGGCCGCATCTCGCTTAAATCTCTACCTGAAGGGCGCATCGTTTTATCCTTATGACTGTCGCGCTTGGGGATACAGGGCGCCCGACCTGAAGTGCAACCCCGATTGACCTTTTGATCGACGCACCCTTTAGTACAGGCCGTAAACCGCACAGCACAGGCATCATGAGTGATAGCACTAAAATTCTGGCCGAGATGAACGAACGCTCGCGCGAGGTATTCCGCCGGGTGGTCGAAAGCTATCTATCGAACGGCGATCCGGTCGGCTCGCGTACCCTGACCCGCGAAATGAGCGAAAAGGTCAGTGCGGCGACGATTCGTAATGTGATGCAGGATCTCGAATATCTCGGGCTGCTCGACAGTCCTCATATCAGTGCAGGGCGTATTCCCACGCAGGACGGCCTGCGGATGTTTGTCGACGGCTTGCTTGAGGTCGGAGATCTGGAAAATACCGACCGGCGAATGATGGACGCGACGCTTGGCAGCAATTCTGATGACGTTGCTGCCGCGCTAGATCGTGTGGGCGCAGCGCTTTCGGGCGTCACGCAAGGCGCATCGCTGGTGCTGGCGCCCAAACACGAGGCGCCGATCAAACATATCGAATTCGTGGGCCTTGGCCACGATCGCGCCCTTGTGGTGTTGGTCTTTGCCGATGGGCATGTTGAAAACCGGGTGTTCAACCCGCCCCCCGGTCAGACGCCCAGCTCGATGCGCGAGGCGGCGAATTTCCTCAACGCGCTGATCGAGGGCAAGACATTGTCCGAGGTTCAGGTTTTTATTGCCGAACAGATCGCGGCACGGCGTCAGGAGATTGACCAGCTTTCCCATGCGCTGGTCGAAAGCGGTTTGGCGGTCTGGGATGATGACGGTGATACCTACGAGCGCCTGATCGTTCGAGGCCGGGCGAATCTGCTGAACTCGGAGGCAGGCGAAGAGGATCTGGAACGTATCCGAACCCTGTTTGACGACCTTGAACGCAAGCGCGACATTGCGGAATTCCTTGAACTGACCGATGAAGGCGAAGGTGTGCGCATTTTTATTGGCTCTGAGAACAAACTTTTCTCACTTTCGGGTTCCTCTTTGGTGGTCTCTCCCTATATGAACGCTGATCGAAAGATTGTTGGTGCGGTCGGCGTGATTGGTCCGACGCGCCTGAACTATGGACGGATCGTGCCGATTGTGGATTACACGGCACAACTGGTCGGTAAATTGATCGCCGATCGGGGTTAGAGGTGAAAGACATGGCAGAAGCAAAAAAAGACGAATTTCTCGATGACATTGAGCAGGCCCTCGCAGAGGAAACCGAGTTTGAAACCGCTGAAATAACCGACGAGGCGGCTGAAATAGATGAACTTCGTGCGGAACGTGACGCCTATCAGGATAAGTTCATGCGCGCGCTTGCTGATGCCGAAAACGCCCGCAAGCGGTCCGACAAGGACCGGCTTGAGGCGGCGAATTACGGCGGCTCGAAACTGGCTCGCGATATGCTGCCGGTCTATGACAACATGAAGCGCGCCCTCGAATCTGTGACCGACGAACAACGTGCCGCAGCGCCTGCGTTTTTTGAGGGGATTGAGCTGACGATGCGTGAGCTTCTGAATGTTTTCTCAAAACATGGTATCCGGCTGATTTCACCCGAAGTTGGCGATCCGTTTGATCCGCAGCATCACGAAGCGATGTTCGAGGCCCCTCTTCCGGGCACCAAGGCAGGCGACATCATCCAGATTTCCGCCGAAGGTTTCATGATGCACGACCGCATCCTGCGTCCGGCGCAAGTCGGCGTCTCGTCGATGAAGGGCTAGCTTCCGTTCCGATTGTGACTTTGCGCAACTAAGTCCAACTACGTCCAAAATCCGATCCGGAGGATTCCAATGGCGCCAGATTTGCCCTAGGGTCTGCCATAAAAAGGCAAGTCCAAACATGAGCAGAGTTTTAGCAACCCTTCTGGCTCTATTTCTTTTTGTGCCTGCGACACAGGCCCAAACCTACCCCGATTATTCCGAAATCTATGTCAACGATTTCGCCGATCTGCTGACGAATGAGCAAGAGAGCAGCATTCGCGCAGATCTAAACGAATTGCGCACCGAGACCGGTATCGAATTTACCGTCGTCACCATCGAAACCATGGGTGACTACGGCTACTCCGGTGCAATCGAGCCTTTTGCTACCGGGCTTTTCAATCATTGGGGCGTGGGCGATGCCGACCGCAATGATGGGGTCATGATGCTAATCTCGCGCTATGACCGCGAAATGCGGATCGAAGTCGGATCGGGCTATGGCTCCGCCAAGGATGCCCCGGTGAAAGAGATCATTGATAATGTGATCATTCCCGACTTCCGCCAGGATGACTATGCCAGGGGCATTGCCGCGGGCGTCGAGGTGGTGATTTACGACCTGACGGGCAGTCGGCCGGGCGAATATGGGGCACCTTTTTACGTCAAGGCGTGGAATGCGTTGATACGTCTGATCTCGGGGTTGGGCGAATGGATTTACGCGATTGCCGCACCGCTTCTTGTGCTCCCCGTGAGGGCGTATCGACGCTGGAAGCGCAACCATCCCCGTATCTGTCCGAATGACGGGCAAAAAATGTCCCGCCTCGATGAAGGTTGGGACGACGACCACCTGAAAGAAGGCCAGATCACCGAAGAACATCTGAAAAGCGTTGACTACGATGTCTGGCTATGTCCGCAATGCGATCATGTGACGATCGAGGCTTACCGCGCCTGGTTCAGTCAATATGGTGCGTTCCGCAGTTGTAAGTTTCGGACGCTGGAGGGTGAGACAACAACGGTTGATCCCGCCACAACCAAGTCAACCGGCAAACAGCGGATCGACTATCAATGCCACCATTGTCACGACACCTATACCGGCTGGCGTACCATCCCCAAGAAAAGCGAAAGCGGCTCCTCTTCGTCTTCGTCGTTTGGCGGTGGTTCTTCAAGTGGCGGGGGTGCCAGCGGTAGCTGGTAGGTCGGCGTCAACGGGGAATCGTGTCTGAATACTGCTTTTCGAAAACCTGCATGTTGCCTTCGTAAGCTTCGACATGCTGCTCAATCACAAAATGATCCGTCTTACCCTGCATCCGTGTGGTCACTTTGCTGCTGACCTCCCAATCGTCGCGGCCCAGTGATCGGGTCCAAATGATTTCAACCTGGGCACTGGCGGGATCGTCTTGCGCGATCTCCCATTTTTCCGACACCGTGCTTTCAGTGATCAAGCCGTTCCTGATGTCTTTCTGACGCCCGTGATCGCCAAAAATCTCCAGGACTCTTCGGCCCGTTTCCGGATCATCGCACCATTCCTTGTGCTCAGTCCCCGCCTTCAGTTGCTGGTAGGGGCGTTTCTCCATCTCTCCCGGCGGGTCGAAATGACAGGGCCTGATCTTGTCAGAATCAAGCCAGGGTATGGACAGTTCGCCACCACTTAATGTCAACGATACCTCCCTGCCCTCGGGCCAGCAATACGGCCAGTAACTGGACGAGATCGCCAGCCGTAACCGATGCCCTGCTGGCAGATGATAAGCCACCTGATCCAACACTAAAGATACATCGCAGACCTCGCCGGGCGTCAGGTTTCTGGCCTCTTCAAACCCGTCGCGATGGCGCAAATTCAATAACCCCATCGTTATCAGCGCTGAACTACCATCTGGCCGCAGATCGCAAAGCCGCACGACAATCTGAGCGCGATGTCCATCTGCTGCGATTCTCAACCTGACGTTCGGCGCGCCCAGCATATCGCGACCTGTTTCCGTTGGCGCGCTGTCGAAACACAATGAAAGCGCATCATCGCAGCTTTGATCATCGGGCAATTCACCCGGCCCGAAGCCGAAAGGAAAAAATTCACCACAGCTCTGCCCGCATGTAAAATCAGTCTCTAACACCGCAGAAAATGCGGATTTATCATCCAATCCGTTCTTGCCAAGTGGCAGTGTTTCCGTGATTGCACACGCCTTCGGTTCGTCGGGCAGCGCGACCCAACGTCCGGGACGAAAGCCAAGCGACGGATCGGGTTTAACACTGTCCATGACATAGGCCCGATAGGCCGGATCGTCCTCTACACCTGTCTCTTTGCCTTTGAGCCAGTGATCCCACCATCTGAGCGCCTCACCCAGATAATCGATCGACGGACCAATGGTGCTGATATTGGGGTATTTGTGGCTCCAGGGTCCAGCAATCCCTTTGACCGGCGCGCTCAGCCCCTCGACCATGGCCGCCATTGCGTTGCGATACCCGTCATGCAGCCCGCCCATGACCAGCACCGGCGCCTTGATCGCGCTGAAATCCTCGCAGATCGACCCATGTTTCCAATAGTCATCGCGGTTGGGATGTCCTGCCCATCTGCTTGCCAGAAATGGTGCGTTTTCCAACCGCTCCAACCACATCTCGCGCCAGCGGTTATGGCCAACCAGTTCCGGATCCGGCGGCATCGAAAACCACGATGAAACCGTTGCCGCCCAGCCAATATTCTCGCTTAGCTGAATACCGCCCTTGTAGTGAATGTCGTCATGGTAACGGTCGACGGTGGTGCCGATGCTGATCACCGCCTTCAACGGCTTGGGCGTGCGTGCGGCCAGTTGAAGGCCGTTAAAACCGCCCCAACTGATCCCCTGAATGCCGACATTACCATCACACCAGGGCTGCGCGGCGATCCAGTTGATCAGATCGACACCGTCCCGTAACTCCTGTTCCGAATATTCGTCGTCAAACAGCCCTTCGCTATCGCCGCAGCCGCGTCGGTCGACCCGCAAGCATACATATCCGTGGCGTGCGAAATGCAGATGCATGCCATGATCGCGAGCTGCCGTGCCATCGGATTTCCGATAGGGCAAATATTCAAGTATCGCTGGAACAGGCTCTGTTTTTGCCCCGTCGGACATCCAAACACGGGCCGAAAGTCGCGTACCATCCGGTAGAGGGATGCCCATGTCCGGATAGATTTTCACTTCATCAGATCCTTGAGTTCGTAGATCAGATTAAGCGCATCGCGGGCCGTCAGATCGTCGGGTAAAATTCCAGCTAGCCGATCCTCCACTTCGGATGCCGGTACCGGCGCGGGCGGTGGTGACGGCGTCGCGGCAAAAAGTGGCAGATCATCAATCAGCGCCTTTTGAGCGGTTCCGCCCTCACGCTCTCCCTTCTCCAGCGCATCCAGAACCACCCGTGCGCGGGCCACAACCGCTTCGGGCAAACCGGCGAGTTTGGCGACCTGCACGCCGTAAGACCGGTCCGCCGCACCTTTGCGCACTTCGTGCAGGAAAATCACCTCGCCCTCATGTTCCTTGACTGCGACGGTAGCGTTTTCGACCCGCTCCAGCTTGTCGCTCAGATTGGTCATCTCGTGATAATGCGTGGCAAACAGCGCCCGGCAGCCGTTCACATCATGCAGATGTTCCAGCGTCGCCCAGGCAATGCTGAGCCCGTCATAGGTGGCCGTGCCCCGCCCGATCTCATCAAGGATGACCAGCGCATGATCGTCCGCCTGGTTCAGAATGGCTGCGGTTTCGACCATCTCGACCATGAAGGTCGACCGCCCGCGCGCCAGATCGTCCGAGGCCCCGACCCGGCTGAAAAGCTGACTGACCAACCCAATATGCGCCGCCCGCGCGGGCACGTAGCTGCCCATCTGCGCCAGCAAAGCAATCAGGGCGTTCTGGCGCAAATAGGTCGATTTACCCGCCATGTTCGGCCCGGTCAGCAACCAGATATCCGCGCCCTCGCCCAGATCGCTGTCGTTGGCGATAAACGGCGCGCCGGATTGCGCGCGCAGCGCCGCTTCTACCACCGGATGCCGCCCACCTTCGATGCTCAGCGCGCGGCTTTGATCAACTTTGGGGCGGCACCAGCTTTCGCCAAGCGCCAGATCTGCCAAAGCGGTGGCCAGGTCAAGTTCGGCCAGCGCCCGCGCTGCCGCTGAAATCTGGGCCGATTGTTCCAGAATTGCGGCTTTTAGGCTGTCATAGAGCCGCTTTTCAATCTCAATCGCGCGACCGCCCGCGTTCAGGATCTTGGTTTCCATCTCGCTCAGGGGCACCGTGGTAAATCGCACCTGATTGGCGGTGGTCTGACGATGTTTGAAGGTTTCACTCAGCGGCTCTGACAACATCTTGTCGGCATGGGTGCTGGTTACTTCGACAAAATATCCAAGCACGTTGTTGTGCTTGATCTTTAGCGATTGCACCCCGGTCAATGTCGCATAATCCGCCTGCATCCCCGCAATCACACCGCGGCCTTCGTCCCGCAGCTTGCGACATTCATCGAGTTCAGCCTCAAACTCTTCAGCTATGAATCCGCCATCTCGGGTCAGCAGCGGGGGTTCGGCGATCAGCGCCTGTTCCAGCAGGTCGAGCAATTTATCATGGCCGATCAGCGCGTGGCTCGCCTCGCCCAAAAGTGCTGGCAATTCCTTTGCGTTCAGCAATTGCGATATCTCAGCGGCCTGTTCCAGCCCGTTTCGAACGGCGGCTAAATCGCGGGGCCCGCCCCGATCAAGCCCAAGCCGCGATAGCGCCCGATCCAGATCAGGCACCTTGCGCAGCGCCTCGCGCAGATCGGCGGAAAATCGGGGCTGTTCGACCGCGAATCCAACAGACTCCAGCCGGGATTGGATCATGTCCAATTGCCGCGACGGGCTGGACAGGCGACGTTCCAAAAGCCGCCCGCCTCCGGCGGTTACCGTCCGATCAATCGCCGACAGCAGTGATCCGGCGCGCCCACCGCCAAGTGCATGGGTCAGCTCAAGATTGCGTCGCGTCGCCGCGTCAATCTGCAAGACCTGCTGGTGATCTTCACGCACCGGTGGGCGCAAAAGTGGCAGCTTCCCCTTCTGGGTGATGTCCAGATATTCGACAATGGCGCCCATCGCTGCCACTTCGGGGCGTGAAAACGTGCCATATGCGTCCAGAGCGCTGACGCCAAAAAGAGCACAGAGCCGCCGTTCGGCCCCGGTACTATCGAACGCCGCCCGCCCCAAAGGCGTCAGCGATGCACCTGATTCAGTTACTATTTCACCCAAATCCGCATCATCGGCAACCACCACTTCGCTGGGCGCAAGCCTCGCCAGTTCTGGCCCCAGTCGCACAGCAGATATCGGCATCACCCGGAAGGACCCGGTTGAGATATCAACCCAGGCCAGGGCGCAGTCACCGCGAACATCGGCGAAGCTGGCAAGGTAGTTATGCCGCCGCGCTTCCAGAAGGCTTTCTTCGGTCAGCGTTCCTGGGGTGACCAGCCGCACTACATCGCGCCGCACCACGGATTTCGAACCGCGTTTCTTAGCCTCGGCGGGGTTTTCCATCTGCTCGCAGACCGCCACGCGAAACCCCTTGCGGATAAGCGTCAGCAAATACCCTTCGGCTGAATGTACCGGCACGCCGCACATGGCGATATCCTCGCCCAGATGTTTGCCGCGTTTGGTTAGCGCGATATCCAGTGCAGCACTTGCCGCGACCGCATCATCGAAAAACAGCTCATAAAAATCGCCCATCCGGTAGAATAGCAGCGCATTTGGATATTGCGCCTTGATCTCGAGATATTGCGCCATCATCGGCGTTACGGCTGATTTTGCAGACGTCACGAACTTACCCCCTCGGTTGCCCGGAACCTTACAAACCGACGGGCCCGGGTGAAAGCCAAATCAGCCATCCGGTTGAGGCTTGGTGAAAGCCCCGCTATGCAGTGGCATAACGCATCAGATTACAGGCTCTCGTCATGGCGAAAACCAAGTTCACCCCCGAAGAGGCGTTGGCCTTCCACCTCGAACCGACCCCCGGCAAGTTCGAGATTACGGCGACTGTGCCGATGACCACGCAGCGCGATCTGAGCCTTGCCTATTCGCCGGGCGTTGCTGTGCCCTGCCTCGCCATCGCGGAAAATCCGGAAACGGCCTATGATTACACCAACAAGGGCAACCTCGTTGCGGTCATTTCGAACGGGACCGCGGTGCTGGGTCTGGGCAATCTGGGCGCGCTCGGCAGTAAGCCGGTGATGGAAGGAAAGGCCGTTCTTTTCAAGCGCTTCGCCGATGTGAATTCGATTGATATCGAGCTTGATACCGAAGACCCCGAGGCATTCATCAACGCGGTAAAGCTGATGGGGCCGACATTTGGCGGTATCAACCTTGAAGATATCAAGGCGCCCGAATGTTTCATCATCGAGCAGCGCCTGAAAGAGGTGATGGATATCCCTGTCTTTCACGATGATCAGCACGGCACCGCAGTGATCTGCGCCGCCGGTCTGATCAACGCGCTGCATCTGAGCGGCAAGAAGATCGAGGATGTGCGCATCGTTCTCAACGGTGCCGGGGCTGCGGGCATTGCCTGTATTGAATTGCTGAAATCCATGGGTGCACAACATGGCAATTGCATCGTTTGCGACACCAAAGGCGTGATCTATCAGGGCCGAGAGGCCGGCATGAACCAGTGGAAATCCGCCCATGCGGCTAATACCGATCTGCGCACCCTCGAAGAGGCGATGAAGGGCGCCGATGTCTTTCTTGGTGTTTCGGTCAAGGGGGCCGTGACAGAAGATATGGTCGCCTCGATGGCCAGTGATCCGGTGATTTTTGCCATGGCCAACCCTGACCCCGAGATTACGCCGGAAGAGGCGCACGCTGTGCGTTCCGATGCGATTGTCGCCACCGGGCGCAGCGATTATCCCAATCAGGTCAATAACGTGCTTGGATTCCCCTACCTCTTCCGCGGTGCGCTTGACGTGCATGCCCGAGCCATTAACGACGAGATGAAGATCGCATGTGCCGAGGCGTTGGCCAAGCTGGCGCGCGAGGACGTGCCCGACGAGGTCGATATCGCCTATGGCCGAAAGCTGCATTTCGGCCGTGATTACATCATCCCCGCCCCGTTCGATCCGCGCCTGATCTATACGATCCCGCCCGCCGTCGCGAAGGCCTGCATGGAGACCGGTGCCGCGCGGCGGCCCATCGTTGACATGGACGCCTATGAGGTGACGCTGAGATCGCGGATGGACCCAACCGCCAGCATCATGCGGTCGATGAATGCCCGTGCCCGTGCGGCACAGGCCCGCATGATCTTTGCCGAGGGCGATGACCCCCGCGTGCTGCGGGCTGCGGTGCAGTACCAGCGGTCGGGCTTTGGCCACGCGCTGGTTGTCGGGCGCGAGGTCGATGTGAAAGAAAAACTCGAAGCCGCTGGAATGGGTGACGCGGTGGCCGAGCTTGAGATCGTCAATGCCGCCAACACCGACCACCTCGATGAATACAAGGACTTCCTCTATTCCCGGCTGCAACGCAAAGGCATCGACATCCATGATGTGCATCGCCTGGCCGCGCGTGACCGGCACGTGTTTTCATCTCTGATGCTGGCCCATGGACATGGCGACGGGCTTGTCACCGGGGCGACGCGGAAATCGGCGCATGTGCTGGAATTGATCAATCATGTCTTCGACGCAGATGCCGAACACGGTGCCGTTGGCGTCACCGCGATCATGCATAAGGGCCGGATCGTTTTCATCGCCGACACGCTGGTGCATGAGTGGCCGGATCAGGAGGATCTGGCCAATATCGCCGAAAGCGCCGCCGAGGTCGCTCGCGATATGGGGCTGGAACCGCGTGTCGCCTTTGTCAGCTTTTCAACCTTCGGCTACCCGAAATCGGAGCGAGCAGAAAAGATGCATCTGGCGCCAAAAGTGCTGGAAGAACGCGGTGTCGATTTCGAATTCGAGGGTGAAATGACGGTGGATGTGGCGCTGAATACCGCCGCGCAAGAGGCGTATCCGTTCCAGCGCCTGACCGGCCCGGCCAATGTGCTGGTGGTGCCCGCAAGGCATTCGGCGTCGATCTCGGTCAAGCTGATGCAGGAAATGGGTGGCGCGAATGTGGTGGGCCCGATCCTCGCGGGTGTCGACAAGTCGATCCAGATCTGCTCGACCAACTTTACTGCCAACGACATTCTGAACATGGCGGTGCTGGCGGCCTGTAAGGTGGGGTGATTTTTGTCGGATGACTGGTTCGAGCCCATTTATCAGATGCTGCTAGTCGAACTAAGGTCGGTTTTCAGAAGAAAACTCGTCCTAAGGCTGCGAAGTTTCTCGGAGGCGTTTCTTTAGCAGGCCGACGATCTCTTGCGCGGTTGCGATATCATCTAAAGACAGACCTTTGGAAAGATCATTCACCCACGGAACTTGTAACGCGATGGCGGCATCAAACAGTTTTTGTCCTTTAGAAGTTAGGACAACAAGATGCGCACGTTTGTGATGAGGATTTGGTTGGAATTCAACAATGCCTTCCTTTTCCAACTCGTTTACAATGCGTTGAACCCCCTGCCGATGAACACCCATCGTTCGAGCATGCCACGCGACTGACTCAGGCCGGTCGGCATAGGCGATCGCTCCGAGTATTTGCCAGCGCGCGCTGGTCAACCCAAGCTCTGCGACGAGCCGATCACCAGCAAGTTGTAATCGACCATTTAGTCGAAACACATCCAATATCAGCGCTGTCACCGCTTCTCCGGTCTCGGTCCATTGTTCATTCGCCATGCCGGATTCTTATTATATTGACAATGTGTTGTCAAATTGATTAGGAAGCTTAAATTGACAACATGATACCAAATTAGGCAACCACTCACGGAGTATGATAAATGGTCAAGTTCGAACCACTCGATCCAAAGTTTCCGATTGAACAGCAACTGGGCCTCGACACTGGTCCCGTAGTTTTGGTTAACCTTTTCACCATCGATCCGGCTGATCACGACGCTCTGATTGAGGCCTGGAAGGGTGATGCGCTGTGGATGAAAAAGCAGCCAGGTTATATCAGCACGCAAATGCACAAAGCCGTTGGCGATAGTGGCACGTACCTGAATTACGCCATTTGGGGCTCTATCGCTGACTTCCGTGCCGCGTTCTCTAATCCAGAATTTCAAGAAGCACTCAGTCATTATCCTTCGAGTGCAATCACGGCGCCACATCTGTTCGAAAAGATCGCCGTTCCGAACTGCTGTACGGCCTGACAGAGCACTGCGCCAAGCCAAATAATAGGAGTGACTTATGAAGACACGCATTCACGCGATTGCAGGCGGCATCGGTTTTCTGATGATCCTCCTTTTCTGGACGTCCACAGCAATCAGTGAATTGTTTGCGGGCCACGAGACGATAGCCGCGGTCAAGGCTCTGATTTTGAAGGGCATGTTCATCCTTATTCCGGCAATGGTGATTGCCGGCGGATCAGGCACCGTGATGGGCAAAAACCGGACGGACGCAAAGGCTCTCGCAAAGAAAAAACGCATGCCTCTTATCGCAATGAACGGGCTCCTGATCTTGCTTCCCTCGGCATGGTTTTTGGCTGGCAAGGCCGCTGCGGGGGAATTCGATACGGTATTCTACACGGTTCAGGTGATTGAGCTGATCGCTGGCGTAGCAAACCTGACCATGATGGGCCTGAACATCCGCGATGGTCTGACAATGACGGGCAGGATTGGTGGTTCCGGTGCTCGATCAACAGACACACCTCAGCCCATGATCGAAGAGCGGCCTGCCGGGCCACTGGTTGCCAAATCCAATCCCCGGCTTACCAACTACGCGGGCCAAGAGCTCGAAACCCGTTCTGTCGTTGCCTTGTGTCGATGCGGCCAGTCCAAGAAGAAACCCTATTGTGATGGATCACACAGCGAAATCGGCTTTTCGACCGAACCTTCTCGAGATCGCACACCCGATGGTGTGAAGGTCTTTGACGGTAAACAGATTGACATCCATTACAACCGGCTGGTGTGCTCTCACGCAGGAGAATGCGGAGCACGACTGAAGGCCGCCTTTGACACCAAACGAGACCCCTGGATCGTTCCGGACAACGCTACCCCGGATCAAATCAAGGAGGTCGTAGGGGCGTGCCCGTCCGGCGCGCTGTCCTGGAGTGAGCCAGGCGGACAAGCACAGCATATCATCGGTGAAAAACCGGGTATCACAATCGAGAACGACGGGCCTTATCGTGTCACGAGGATTCCGTTGGCGTCCGGTGTTCAGGCGGAAGGAGCGTCACCCGACAAATATGTCTTGTGCCGATGCGGCGCTTCGAAAAACAAACCGTTCTGCGATGGATCGCACTCCGACATTGGCTGGACAGACAAATCAACGTGAACACCCAATAGGAATGATCCTATGAAAAGCACATCTGCAAAATACGGAACTGTTGCGATCACCATTCACTGGCTGAGCGCCTTGCTGATCCTAGCTCAACTGGGATCGGGCTTCTGGGCTGCATCCATAATTGACGGCGCGGCCAAGGAAGAAATTTTGAAGTTTCATGCTGCTTTGGGGATCGTTATCCTGGTTTTGACGATTGCACGGCTTCTCTGGTGGAAATTCGCGGATAGAAAACCGGATCCGGTTGCAGGTGGTCCGGCCTGGCAGATGTTAGCCGCCAAAGCGGTTCACGTGCTGTTCTACATCGTGATTCTCGGCATGGTGGCCAGTGGCATTGGCTTGATGGTCGTATCAGGGGCAGGCGCGATCCTATCTGGAGAGACAGACGCGATGCTCCCTGATTTTGGCAACTATGCACCTCGTATTCCCCACGGTATGGGCGCCCGCTTGATGGTTGGCCTTTTTGTCTTTCATGCAGGGGCGGCGATTTACCACCACTTGGTCAAGAAGGACGGATTGCTCGCACGCATGTGGTACGGTGCGAGCTGAGACGCGAAAGTTACCATAAAACAGGAGGCACAAGTGAAGTGTGTTTGATACATAAGGACGGCTTTGCCTGTTGAGCCGACCTTCATGGGAAACCATACAATTCGAAACCTTTCGGGGAAACCGGACGTCTATATCAGTATTTTGCCGCAAAGGGCGCAGCCGATCCCCACAGTTGCTTCACCCGCTTGTCGCGTCCGCAGGCTTTGCGATAGCGCTTATAGGCTTCTGACTGTCGCTTGGGTCCAAACCGCGTAATGACCAGATTTTTGCCTTTATAGTAATCTTGGTGATACTCCTCCGCGTCATAAAAGGCGTTGGCGGACAGGATCGGTGTCACTACCTTCTGACCCAGATCAGCCTGCGCTTTGGATTTTGCGGCTTCGGCAACCTGTTTCTCAGACGCGTTGGCGACAAAAACGGCGGTACGATAGCTTGCCCCCCGATCGCAGAACTGGCCGCCCGCATCGGTTGGATCGACCGACCGGAAGAACATATCTAGCAATTGGGCCCGGCTGACCATGGCCGGATCAAAAGTGATCTTGACCGCCTCGTAATGCCCGGTGCCGCCTGCTGTCACCTGTTTATACGTCGGGTTCTTGGTCTTGCCGCCAACATATCCGGATACGGCAGCTTTGACGCCAGCCACTGACTCAAAATCCGACTCGACGCACCAGAAACAGCCACCGGCGACAATCAATGTCTCACTGCCGGCAGCATGAGCTTTCTGGCATTGAATACCCAGTCCGACGGCGATCAGCACAGCCAGAAGCGCCGTTTTCACATACCTTAAGTCAATCGTCATCATTGCTCTTCCTCCGTTTGACTGGCAGCTTGACCCAAGCGGCACGATACGCCAAGCCACTGAAACCAAATCTCACAGGCAGGTGAGAGCAATTTACTCCTTGGCAGCAATTTCGCGCCGATTTAGCGTCATTTGTAACAATCAGAAACCAGCAAGGTTGCCGCCGGATCGCGCCGACGAGCAGTAGTAAAAGGATATCAGGAATGCGCATTGCCATGTGGTCGGGCCCCCGCAATCTGAGTACGGCGATGATGTATTCCTTTGGGGCGCGCGCGGATTGCGCCGTGGTGGACGAGCCGTTCTACGCCGCCTACCTGACGAAAACCGGGCTTGATCATCCGATGCGTGCCGAGATCATTGCCTCGCAGCCCACCGATGCCGATCAGGTCATCGACACCCTGCTGGGCCCGGCGCCTGGAGGCGAAGCGCACTTCTACCAGAAACACATGTCTCAGCATATGATCACCGGTATGCCGCGCGACTGGATTTCGCAGCTTACCAATGTTTTCCTCATCCGCCACCCAGCCCGTGTTGCGGCTAGTTTTTCCGCCAAATACGACAACCCGACGCTAACCGATATCGGTTTTGTCCAGCAGGCCGAGCTTTACGACCAGCTGGTCAGCGACGGCCATAGCCCGGTTGTGATCGATTCAGCCGATATCAGGCACGATCCGGAAACCATGCTAAGGCGGCTTTGTGACGTTATTGACCTTCCGTGGGACGACCGGATGCTACGCTGGCCCGCCGGTGGTCATCCGGATGACGGTGTCTGGGCCACGCATTGGTACGGTTCGGTGCACCGTTCTACCGGTTTTGCCGCCGCCGAGGGCCCGTTGCCCGATCTGACCGGCGCCAAGGCCGATCTGGCCCGTGATGCGTTACCGTTCTTTGAAAAGCTCAGTGCGGTAAAAATAACCCCATAAATTTTTCATTAATTTTGAAACTTTTTTCTGTCTCCGTCCGTGGCTTCTGCCAAGCAGCGCATTTCGCACTGTTCGCAACCGAGGATATTTTCCTCGCAAGGAGGACCAAAAATGAAAATCACACATGCCATTGCAGTACTTACCCTGACTGCAGGATCGGCCTTTGCCGCCGCCCATGCGGTAAGTCCGGGCGTTGAAGCGTCTGATCAGGATGTCTCAAACGGGATTGTCAGCGCTGACATGGTTGCTGCCGCTGAAAATGGCTGGCTGGTCGTGCACCGCACGGATACCGACAAGAAACCCGGCCCGGTTGTCGGTCACGCGCCGCTGCGCGCAGGCATGAACAACGATGTTGCCGCCATTCTGACGGAAGAGATCAAGCCCGGTGAGATGCTGATGCTGATGGTTCATTCGGAAGCTGGCGGCACTCAGACAGGTATTTTCGAATATACCCTCGGCGCCAAAGAGGACGGCCCGGTGAAACCCGATGGCAATCTCGTCATGCAGGTGATCACCGCACAATAAGGTGCCAGTGTCGCCCGGTTGTTTTCTGGGCGCCGTACCAAAAGTTACCACTCACGGAGGGCGGCCCGCTGATGTGGGCCGCCATTCTTTTGCGGGTAGTTCAGTCTAGCCGGTCTGTTCAACCATTCAGGCGGCGGTCCCGGGCGGCCAGCAATTTCAACCGCAGTGCATTCAACTGGATGAACCCGGCGGCATCTGTCTGATCATAGGCTCCGGCGTCTTCCTCGAAGGTCACATGCGCCTCGGAATAAAGCGAGTGATCCGACCAGCGCCCGACGGTCCGGGCCGAACCTTTGTAGAGCTTTACACGTACGGTGCCGGTCACATGATCTTGCGAGGCATCAATCGCAGCCTGCAACATCGTGCGCTCCGGGCTGTACCAGAACCCGTTATAGATCAGTTCAGCATACTGCGGCATCAGTTGGTCTTTCAGGTGCATCGCACCGCGATCCATTGTGATCGATTCGATGCCACGATGCGCTTCCAGCAGGATCGTGCCACCCGGTGTTTCGTAGATGCCGCGAGATTTCATGCCCACAAAGCGCCCTTCAACCAGATCAAGCCGTCCGATCCCGTGCTTGCCGCCCAGTTCGTTCAGCTTGGTCAATATGGTGGCAGGACTCATCGCCTCGCTGTTGATGCTAACCGCGTCGCCTTGTTCAAAACCGATTTCGACGAATTCAGCCTCGTTTGGCGCGTCTTCGGGATGCACCGTGCGCTGATAGACATAGTCCGGTGCGGCCTTTGCCGGGTCTTCCAACACCTTGCCTTCGGACGAGGTGTGCAGCAGGTTTGCATCTACCGAGAACGGCGCTTCGCCGCGCTTGTCCTTGGCAATTGGGATCTGGTTTTTCTCAGCGAAATCAATCAGCTTCGTGCGGCTGGTCAGATCCCATTCACGCCAGGGCGCAATCACTTTGATGTCGGGGTTGAGGGCATAGGCTGCCAGCTCGAACCGCACCTGGTCGTTGCCCTTGCCCGTTGCCCCATGCGCCACCGCATCGGCACCGGTTTCGGCGGCGATTTCGACCAGACGCTTGGAAATCAGCGGCCGGGCAATCGACGTACCCAGCAGATAGAGCCCCTCATAGACTGCATTGGCGCGGAACATCGGGAAGACAAAATCGCGTACGAACTCTTCACGCACATCTTCGATAAAGATGTTTTCCGGCTTGATCCCGAGCAGCTCTGCCTTTTGTCGTGCGGGTTCCAGCTCTTCGCCCTGCCCCAGATCGGCGGTGAAGGTGACAACTTCGCAACCGTATTCCGATTGCAGCCATTTCAGGATGATCGAGGTATCAAGGCCGCCGGAATAGGCCAGCACAACTTTCTTGGGCGCGGACATTTTCGTTTCCCTCATGTCAGAATTTACCGGCGCTTATCGGGTTTTGTGCTGCGGGGCAAGGTCGGGGCTTGCATGACGGCTTTGCCTGCGCCACAGAGCATTGGATGACAAATTTTCAAGATAAGGCCCGATCCGCCGAGGCCGCGATGCGCGACGTGTTCGCCGAAACGCCATTGCAGCGAAACGAACACCTGTCGCAGCGCTATAATGCCAATGTTTTTCTTAAACGCGAGGATCTGACACCCGTCAGGTCGTATAAACTGCGCGGGGCACTGAATGCCATGCGTAAGGTGTTGGCCGAGACACCAAAAACCACTGTATTTGTCTGTGCAAGCGCAGGTAACCATGCGCAGGGCGTTGCCTTCATGTGTCGCCATTTGGGGGTAAAGGGCGTTATTTTCATGCCGGTGACGACACCCCAGCAGAAGATTGGTCAGACCGAGAAGTTTGGCGGCTCGTCCATCGAGATCAAACTGACCGGTGATTATTTCGACAGCACGCTCGCCGCAGCACAAGCGCATTGCGCAGAGATCGGCGGGCATTTTCTGTCGCCCTTTGACGATGATGATGTGATCGAAGGCCAGGCATCGGTTGCGGTCGAGGTTGAACGGAGGCTGGACGGTGTGCCGGACCGGATCGTCATGCCGGTGGGTGGCGGCGGCCTTTCGGCGGGTGTGCGCAGCTATTTCGGCGACACAGTTGCCTATTCCCTTGTTGAACCTGCGGGCGGGGCGTGCCTGAAGGCCGCTTTGACGAGCGGCGCACCGGTCACTCTTGATGCGATCGACAATTTCGCCGATGGCGCTGCCGTGGCCCGTATCGGCGAAAAGACCTTTGCCAGATTGCAAAGCCTCGATGCTTCGGATGCGATCGCCGTGGCGGAAGACCGGTTATGCACGACAATGCTGGAAATGTTGAACGTCGAGGGGGTCGTGCTGGAGCCGGCAGGCGCACTGGCGGTCGATGCGCTGAAGGATCTGGGTGATGATATCGCAGGTAAAACAGTGGTTTGCGTCACATCAGGCGGCAATTTCGATTTCGAGAGATTGCCTGAGGTCAAGGAACGTGCGCAGCGCTATATCGGCATCAAGAAATACTTTGTGCTTCGATTGCCGCAGCGCCCCGGCGCGCTGAAAGAGTTTCTGGCGATGCTAGGCCCCGATGATGACATCGCACGGTTTGAATATCTCAAGAAATCGGCGCGCAATTTCGGGTCGGTCCTGATTGGTATCGAAACATCGAAAGCAGAAAATTTTGCCGAGCTCGAACAAAAGCTGACGCATTCGGGTTTTGCCTATCGCGATATCACCGACGATACGATCTTGGCGCAATTCCTGATCTAAGACCGGTGACATTAGGCTGCGTCAAGCTTATTCAAGGCACTTAGAAACTCGGCTTTTGAGGTGTCGTAGCAGGCGATAACCGCGGTCAGATCAATGTTTTCGCCATCACCCATCCGCGCTGCCGTTTCACCCTGCTGACAAAGATCCGAGAATGCCGAAAACCCCAGGTTCAACGCACTTCCCTTGAGAAAATGCATCACGGATTCAAGATCGCTTTTGTCTGTCAAATCACGCAGTTCAGCGATCTTGTCATCGACCTCTTCCAGAAATATTTCAACGACTTCGCCGAAGTCATCGGCGCCGATTTCATCACGCAGCTCTGCTATTCGGTTCCAGTCGATCATATCTGTTTGCCTGCTAAATAGAGCGTTGATTGTTGCACCGATGGGTTAAGAAACGACGCAATAATCTGCTTAAAATCCACACAATTTTAGCATTCACATGATGTTAAACGGCGGTTGCCAGAGTGCCGGTGTTCAATTTAGGTCTGCATCGTGACATTACCGGAGAATTCAGTCGATCAGGGCGCTGATACGACAGGCGTGATACAGCGGGTTCTGGTTGTCGATGACAGCCGGTTGCAGCGACGCATTCTGTCAGCATCGCTCAAGCGCTGGGGTTTTGAGGTATACGAGGCGGAATCCGGCATCGAGGCGTTGGACATTTGTCGTGACTTTCCCCCTGATCTGGTCATGAGCGACTGGATGATGCCGGGAATGACCGGCCCAGAATTTTGCCGCGAATTCAGACAGATGACGCGTGAGAATTACGGATATTTTATCCTGCTGACCTCGAAAACCGAAAAAGACGACATCGCACACGGGCTTGACGCTGGGGCGGATGATTTTCTGACCAAACCAGTGAATTCCGCGGAACTGCGGGCGCGGATTTCTGCGGGTGAACGCATTTTGCGGATGGAACGCGAACTGAACGAGAAGAACCGGTTGATCAAATCCACGCTGGACGAGCTGCAAACGCTTTATGATTCCCTCGACAGTGACCTGATCGAAGCCAAGAAGCTGCAGCAATCGCTGGTAAGCGACCGGTATCGCGATTTCGGGGCGGCGGAGGTTTCATTGCTGCTGAAATCCTGCGGTCACGTGGGCGGCGATCTTGTTGGGATGTTCGATGTCAGCCCGACGCGAATTGGCCTTTACGGTATAGATGTGTCGGGCCACGGGATCAGTTCGGCGCTGATGACGGCTCGGTTGGCAGGGTACCTGTCGGCGGCGTCACCTGACCAGAATGTCGCCTTGTACAAAACCGTATCAGGTGACTATGCACAACGCCCGCCCGCCGAGACGATTGCGGCCCTAAATCGGCTGATCTTAAGTGAAATGGAGACAGAGCTTTATTTCACCATGGTGCTGGCTGACGTCGATCTCGATACCGGTAAGATTGTGATGGTTCAGGCCGGTCACCCGCATCCTGCCATTCAGCGCGCGGACGGTTCGGTTGAATTTCTGGGCGACGGCGGATTACCGGTAGGTTTGATCGAGGGCGCCGAATATCAACAGTTCGAGGTCTCGATGGCGGCGGGTGACCGGTTGATGATTCATTCCGACGGTGTCATCGAACGGGCAGATCTGAAAGGCAACCTGCTGGGTGATGAGGGGCTGACACGTATCATGAAAGATTTGCGTCAGACACGAGGCATGGCATGTCTTGAATCGATCGTCTGGAAGCTTTCAGAGTTTGCCGATGATCAGGACTTTGACGATGACGTGTCCGCCGTCCTGCTGGAATTCAAGAAAGCCTCCATAGTAATCTGACGAAGTGTCGGTCGCCTGAATTCTCAAGCTCGGTTGCCGCGACTTCGGGGCTGGCCCAAAGCGTGGTATGGCCGTCCTCGGTCGGGGGGCCCTGACAATGTGCCGGACGGGCCAGATAGATCGTACAAATCTTTTCGGCCCAGAGATCGTATTCCGGCATGAAGGTAAACCGGCGGTAGGCGCCTAGGCGGCGGGCTTGTGTGATCGTCCAGCCGGTTTCCTCGATTACCTCGCGGTGCAGAGCCATAAGTGGCGATTCACCCGGGTCGATCCCACCGCCCGGCAGCTGCAGCTCCGGCTGCGGTTCAGCCTGATGGGTCAGCAGCAGTGACCGACCCCGAGCAAGGATAGCGTAGACCCCGGGTCGCGGGGTGTATCGCTGCGTCGAAATCGGCGTTTCGCCAAAGCGTCTGATCATCGAATATTGCCTCTTGGACCTTGTCTTGCCCTGCCTATATAGACGCGATATGCCAACATCAGGCGCATAAGGAAACCCCATGACACTCGGACAGAAAATCGCCTGGGACGATACAATCCTGCCGTTCCAGCTGGATCAATCGGATATCCGCGGGCGCGTGGCGCGTCTGGACGGCGTGCTGGAGGGCATTCTAAAACAGCATGATTATCCGCCGGTGGTCGAGGCATTAGTGGCCGAAATGGCGTTGCTGACGGCGCTTATCGGGCAGACGATCAAGCTGCGTTGGAAGCTATCCCTGCAGATCCAATCCAAAGGCCCGGTACGGATGATTGCGACCGATTACTATGGGCCCGACTCTGAAGGCCGCGCGGCGCGCATGCGTGCGTACGCCAGTTTTGACCGCGACCGTCTGACCGATGGACCGCCTTTCGATCAGGTCGGTGACGGCTATTTCGCAGTTCTCATAGACCAGGGTGAGGGGACTGAACCCTATCAGGGTATCACTCCCATAGCGGGTACCGGCATCCGCGACTGTGCGGAAGCCTATTTTGCCCAGTCCGAACAGCTGCCGACGCGGTTTTCCCTCAGTTTTGGAAAATCAACCGAAGCGGGCGGGGATGAGCATTGGCGCGCGGGCGGTGTCATGCTGCAGCACATGCCGAAAGCATCATCCCACGTTCAGGGCGGCGGGTCCGGTGAGGGCGGATTGCTGGGCGCGGAAGATATCGTTGACGGCGAGGAGCTTGAGAACTGGACCCGGGTCAACATGCTGTTGGATACGGTCGAGGATCTGGAATTGATCGGCCCCTCAGTGGCGCCGACCGATCTGCTGGTGCGATTGTTTCACGAGGAAACCCCACGCGTGTTCGAGTCGCAATCCGTACGATTTGGCTGTAGCTGCACCGAAGAACGTGTACGCAGCAGCCTGTCGATCTACTCGGCCCGCGATATCGAAAAGATGACGACGGATGCCGGCACAGTGACGGCCGATTGCCAGTTTTGCGGGGCGCATTACGTGCTTGATCCGAAAACACTGGGGTTTGAGGCTGAAGGCAAGTCCGGTGACGGTGACTAACTGTCTTTCGCAGATAAAGGCGGCCTTGGTTAATCCAACAGCTGCCTCATCGGACTTTGATCTGAACCCTGATGTTGTCTTGCCGCCTGGTCGAAAGCTTCGCCCGGCAGGAGTACTGGTACCCATATTGTGCAGCGATAGAGGCGCGGTAGTCTATCTCACAAAGCGGTCCTCTGCGCTGAAACACCACCCGGGGCAGATTGCTTTTCCGGGTGGAAAACAGGATAGTGGCGACGCGGATATCACCCAGACCGCTCTGCGCGAAGCATCAGAGGAGATCGGGCTTGATCCGTCAAACGTCAACGTATTGGGGCAGATGTCGCCGCATGAAACGGTGACGGGCTTCATCGTGACCCCGGTGCTGGCGCAGATACGCACGCCTTTCACGCCGGTGCCGGAACGGGGCGAGGTGGATGAAGTGTTTGCTGTTCCGCTGGAACACGTTCTGGACAGCTCACGCTACCTGATCCAGTCCCGATATTGGCGCGGATCGCGGCGGCACTATTATACGGTTCCCTACGGACCCTACTACATTTGGGGGGCGACGGCGCGCATGTTGCGCACTCTGTCCGAATCGGCAGCACCGCTATGAAAGTCGCGGGAGATTGGATCGAGACACCGGCGACGCAAGCCGTCTGTGCGATGCTGAATGACGCGGGGCATCAGGCGCTTTTCGTGGGCGGATGTATCCGCAATGCGCTCCTGCGCGAACCGGTGAGTGACATTGATATTGCTACCGATGCGCTTCCCGAACGGGTCATCGAGCTTGCCGAAAACGCCGGGTTGAAACCTGTCCCAACCGGGCTTAAGCATGGCACGGTCACGGTTGTCGCCGATCACATCCCGCATGAGATCACGACATTCCGCAAAGATGTTGAGACCCATGGCCGCCACGCCGTTGTCGCCTTTTCCGATGACATCATCGACGATGCGCGCCGCCGTGATTTCACGATGAACGCGCTTTATGCCAAAGCTGATGGTACCTTGGTTGATCCGTTGGGCGGCATGGATGATCTGCATGCCAGGCGGGTTCGGTTTATCGACGACGCGGGCCAGCGTATCCGTGAAGACTACCTGCGCATTCTCCGGTTTTTCCGGTTTCATGCCTGGTATGGCGATCCACTGGAGGGGCTGGACGCCGAGGGTTTGGAGGCGATTGCGGCCCATGTCGACGGCTTGGCCTCGCTGTCGCGCGAGCGTATCGGCGCTGAGATCGTGAAACTGTTGGCGGCCCCTGATCCGGCAATGTCCGTCGCGGCCATGCGCCATGCGGGCGTGATGCGTGCAGTTCTGCCCGGCGCGGATGATCGGTATCTTGCGCCACTCGTTCATATCGAGAGTGACTTTGGTATTGCCGCCGAACCGCTGAGACGACTGGCTTGTCTGGGCGGCGAGGACCCGGTTGAACCACTGCGCCTGAGCAACACGCAAGCGCGACAGTTGGACTTGCTTAGAAACGAGATTTCTTCCACCAAAGGTGCGGCAGAGCTTGGTTATCGCTATGGAGTAAAATCCGGATTGGATATCCTCATCCTGCGTTCGGCGTTGTTGGAACAACGACATGATCCGGAAAGCGCCCAAATACTGGAAAAAGGCGCATCATCTCATTTTCCGATACGGGCCGCTGATTTGATGCCCGACTATTCCGGCCCCGCACTTGGCGCGCGCCTGAAGGAGCTTGAACAGCGCTGGATCGCGTCCGATTTCAGCCTGACGAAAGAAGAATTGGTTCGCCTATGACGCGCTACACGATCATTCGGCTGGGTCAGCAGGGGGACGGGATCGCTGACGGGCCGATCTATGCACCCCTGACCTTACCGGGTGAAATCGTGTCCGGAGAGCTGGAGGGCAACCGGCTGCACAATGTCAAAATCGAAAGCCCCTCGCCCGATCGTGTCGCCGCACCTTGTCGGCATTTTCGGTCCTGTGGCGGCTGCCAGCTGCAGCACGGGTCAGACACATTCGTGGCGGATTGGAAGATCGGCATCGTTGCCCAGGCGCTGGCGGCTCATGGGCTGGAGGCCGAGTTTCTGCCGATCAGCGTATCGCCGCCCCGGTCGCGCCGTCGCGCGACATTTGCTGCGCGGCGAACCAAGAAGGGTGCAATGGCTGGCTTTCACACCCGGGCATCCGACGTTATTGTAGAGATCCCGGAGTGCCAGTTGTTACATCCGGATCTGATGGCGGCGCTTCCGGTGGCCGAGGCATTGGCTCAGGTCGGCGCCAGTCGGAAAAACGGTATCGATGTCGCCGCAACCCTGTCGACGGGCGGTCTTGACCTGGCGGTGACGGGCGGCAAGCCACTGGATGGACCGTTGAGGATCGAACTCGCGGCATTGGCCGGCGCGCATGGGTTGGCGCGATTGGCTTGGGAGGATGAAATCATCGTCACCCGCCATGCGGCCCAACAGGTTTTCGGCACTGCCCGGGTGGAACCACCTTCCGGGTCATTCCTGCAGGCGACCGCCGAAGGGCAGGCGGCGTTGCTGGCCGAGGTTGAAAGTATCACCCGCGGCGCAAAACGCATTGTCGATCTCTTTGCAGGCTGCGGGACGTTTTCGCTGCCTTTGGCCACGAATGCCGAAGTGCACGCCGTCGAAGGCGAGGCCGCTATGATTGCAGCGCTCGATGCCGGATGGCGAAAGACGCCGGGCCTGAGACAAGTCACACATGAGGTGCGGGATCTGTTTCGCAGACCTTTGTTGGCCGAAGACTTGTCCGGCTTTGACGCGGCGGTCCTTGATCCGCCGCGCTCGGGGGCACAGGCCCAGACGACCGAGCTATGCCGCGCTGGTACCACAACGCTTGCCTATGTTTCGTGCAATCCCACGAGTTTCGCCCGCGATGCGCGTGAATTGGTATCGCATGGCTACCACCTTGGGCCGATACGTGTGGTGGATCAGTTTCGATGGTCCACGCATGTTGAGCTGGTGGCCGAATTTTCGTTCAAAACTGAGTGATTAGCCAATTAGCTCTATCCGAAGCGGCCCGTTCCGTCGTAAAAGGGGTGTGAGCAGTAAACTTCGGTGAAAAAAATGCGGATAGTGAAATATCTGGCGCTGGTCGTGCTTGTGGCAGGGCTTTCAGCATGCAGTTCCAAGTTCAAAACATATGACGGACCCGAGGTCACCCATGTGATCGTCCAAAAGAGCGATCGCAGGATGTATCTTCTACATCAAAATAAAGTGTTGAAGGCTTACGATATTGATCTTGGGTTTGCCCCGGCTGGTCACAAGCAGTTTGAGGGTGACGGTAAAACGCCCGAAGGTACCTACCGGATCGACCGTCGCAATCCGAACAGCGATTTTCATCTGTCGATCGGTATTTCCTATCCGAACATACGCGATATCGCCTGGGCCAGAGCGGCAGGCAAAAGCCCCGGCGGAGATATCTTTATCCACGGGATGCCAAACAGCAAAGCCAGGCAACGCCCCGATTGGACGGCAGGATGTATCTCGGTCAAAAACCGTGAGATGGAGGACATTTATGCGATGGTGAAAGATGGAACGCCAATCACACTCCGGCCTTAGGGGTCGTGCGGTCTAGCGGCCCATTACCAGCGTCCACCAGATTTTGCCGTTCTTTTCCTGAAGCCAGGCGAAACCCATATCGCGGGCAGCGGGATCGAGGATTACGGCCCGGGTATGGGGCTGATCCATCCAGGCGGCCAGTGTTTCCAGTTCGGTTTCGAAGGTTTCGGAGATGTTCTCGCCGACCAAAGTACCGGGATATCCAACGCGGGCGACGCGATCGATTGGTGACGATCCATCAGACCCGAAATGCCAGGGCCGGTTCTGGACCGACATATCGCGCGAATGGGTTGCCGCAGCCGCGTTCAGCTTGGCGTCCAGCTTGACCGGAGAGCGGCCGCCAGCCTGTCGAAGCGAATTGACCGAATCCAGCATGCGGAACTGAATTTCTGCGGTATCTCCTGAACGGATCTTGTAGATCTTTGGCAGCGGTCTGCCGTCTGTACCAACCTGAGATGGCGGCGTTGCGCACGCCGAGAGAACTAAAGTCGCGGAAAGAAGCAGAACAAGAATACGCACCATTATCTCAGCCACCTGATTGTTTTTTGTGCGACAGCCTTATCCCTAGCCGCGTTGCAGTTCAAACCCAGTTCGCATAACTTTGCCTACTAACGTTTGTTTGATTTGCGACTGAGGCTTTCAAGCCATATGTTTCGCGACAAATCTGGGCCTTTCGGAATCGGGGAATATATATGTTTATCAATGCACGAAAAGACCTGAGCAGACGCGCTTTTTTAGCCGGAACGGCATCGGTGATCGGGACGCCTTTGATTGCGCAAAGCGTCGATGGTGCCGGAACCGTTGAAATGGAACAGGATATCAACGACGCGGTACGGCGTAATATTTCAAGCTTCCGGTCGCTGGATTGGCAGCCTTATTTCTCGAATCTGAACAATGGCGCCGTTCTGGTCGATATCTCGTCGCGGGCGCTGCATTTCTGGTCCGAGGACGGGCGCTACAGGCTTTATCCGTCAAGTGTTCCTCTGTCCGAAGAGCTGACACGGCGGGGGCGGACAAAAGTGGTTCGCAAAGTCGAAGGCCCAAGCTGGCGTCCGACGCCATCCATGCTCAAGAGAAATCCGGATTGGCCCGCATTCGTGGGTCCCGGGCCGGATAACCCGCTGGGTACGCATGCGCTCTACCTGAGCTGGACCTACTACCGAATTCACGGCACCCATGACACCCGCAAGATCGGGCGCAGATCTTCGAACGGGTGCATCGGTCTTTACAACGAACATATTGCCGAACTCTTCAACGCGACCAAAGTGGGCACGCAAGTGTTGCTTATTTGACGAAAATTCAGGATTTTCGTGACAATTGTTGCCGGGATAACTTTGCAATCTCCTGATTCTGCTGTTTAGAAGCCGCCACAAGGTAAGTTTAGGCGCCTGACGTTGTGGATTCGATGTCAGGCGCGAATTTGGAGGATAGTATGAAGAAACTCGCTCTTGCAGCAGCATTCGCTGCCGCCGCTTCAACCGCGTTCGCGGGCAGCATGGAAGAACCGATGATGGAAGCACCTGTTGTTGTTGAAGAAACAGCAGCTAGCTCGTCTGCCGCTGGCGTCTGGGTTCCGCTTCTGCTGATCGCGATCGTCGCTGCTGTAGTTGCAGCCGACTAATCGTTCGGCACAGGAATTGAGCAGAAAAGGCAGCGGCTTCCGCTGCCTTTTCTTTTGAGCAATACCTATCCGGGGGCTACTCCAGCCAGCCCTGCAAATTTCGCTCGACGATTGACGATAGCGTTGCGATATGCGCCTCGCCATCATTGAGGCAGGGGATATAGGTGAAGTCGCGGCCACCCGCAGCCTCGAAGCTTTCGCGGATTTCCTCGTTAATTTCCTCAAGTGTTTCGATGCAGTCGGCCGAAAAAGCCGGGGCAATGACCGCAATATTCTTTTTACCATCCTCACGGGCCAGCCGCGCGACTTCTTCGACAGTGTAAGGTTTCAGCCACTCTTCCGGCCCGAACACCGACTGGAAGGTGGTTGTAATCTGTGTGTCATCCCAGCCCAATCGCTCTTTCAGCAGGCGCGTGGTTTTCTGACATTGGCAATGGTAAGGGTCGCCTTGCGAGAGATACCGTTGCGGCATCCCGTGATAGGACACCACCAGAATGTTCGGCCGCTGCGTCAGTGGAGCATAGGCATCTTCGACAGATCGGGCCAAGGTGTCGATATATTGCGGATCGTCAAAATAAGGCTCGACGATACGGGAGGTGGGTTGCCATGTCTCTTCCATCAGGGCGCGGAAGAACTGGTCATTCGCGGTTGCCGATGTCGCCCCGGCATAATGCGGGTAGAGCGGGAAAAACAGCAGACGCGTGCACCCAGCCTCAACCATTTGCCGCACTTTCGATTTGGTCGACGGATTGCCATAACGCATGCAGAAATCCACCATCACCTGATCACCGTATCGCTGGTGCAGGTTATCGGCCATTTTCGCGGTCTGATCACGGGTGATCGTCATCAGCGGGCTTTCGTTCTTTTCTTCATTCCAGATTGATTTATAGGCGGCACCGCTGCTGAACGGGCGCTTTGACAGGATGATAAGCTGCAGAAGCGGTTGCCATTTCCAGCGTGGATAGTCGATGACCCGCTGATCCGAGAGAAATTCATTCAGATACCGCCGCATCGACCAGTAGTCCGTGCCGTCGGGTGTGCCCAGATTGGCCAGCAACACGCCGGTTTTGCCGTGTTTGATCGCCGGATGATCGCCCGGAGCGTGTTCTGGTAGGCCTGCGTCTGACATGTGGAAATCCGTTACTGTGTTTGATGGGATGGCATGCACATAACCCCGTGGCCGGGATCGTCAATCTTTCAGGGGGGTTTCGGTCGATCCCAGCGCCTCGGCGAGACGGGTAGAGGCCGATCCGGAGCGCAATGGTTGCGGTTGACTGGCATCGGGGGCCCAGCCAGTCAGGAAAACCATGTCGAAAGATGCCAGGACACGGCCCTGATCCGTGCTGAATCGCTCTTGATAGATTTCGGAGGCGCGATGGATCAGCCGCCGCTGCGGTCCGGTTCTCAGACGGTCGGACAAGGCGTTGCCTTCACCCATCGCACGCAAGTCGCGCATCAGGTCCAGGGGTGAGCTGTAGCTGACGTTCGTCGCCTGACTGTCGGCAACCGGCAGCGCAAAGCCCGCCCGTTGCATCAGCCCACCGAGATCGCGAATTTCCGCCATCGGCGCCACACGCGGGGACAGGCCACCGTAGAGATCCGATTCCGCCTGCGCAAAGGCGGCGCGAAGTTCATGTAGTGTTTCGCCGCCAAACAGGACGCACAGAAACAGACCATCCGGCCGCAAAGCTCGGCGTGCCTGAATCAACTGGCCTACCGGGTCGTCTGCCCAATGCAGGCAAAGCGCGTGAATAACCAGATCATGGGCGAGAGGGCCCAGCGCCAGCGGTTCGCTATCGCTGACCACTTTTGCCTGCGGAAAGGCCGTTTGCCAGGCACTTTCGATTCCGGTGACAATGGCGATATCCCTAAAGGTTTTGTTAACCAGCCCGATGCGATCCTTGATCTCGTCTATGGCATTTTCGTGCAGGAAAAACGCAGGCTTTGTCGACCGGCACGCGCGGTGTCGATTGCGGATCAGGGCGGCGCGATCAGTCAGGTTATTCATATCGGGGACAATAGGGCGATGGCTGGCGGGATTCAAACAGCGTTGCGGATGATCTATCCATCGCGTTGCACGATTTGCGGCACGCAGGTCGATAGCGATTTCGGCCTCTGCGGCCCATGCTGGCGCGATACGCCTTTTATCTCGGGTCTTTGTTGTGATGCTTGTGGGGTGCCGTTGTTGGGTGAGGATCGAGGGGAGGTCGAGTTCTGTGACGATTGCCTCAAGGTCGCCCGACCCTGGAGTCGCGGACGTGCCGCCATGCTTTACCGCGATAACGGGCGCAAGCTTGTGCTCGCGTTGAAACATGGGGATCGCCACGATGTCGTGCGACCCGCCGCGCTTTGGCTGGCGCGTGCGGCGCAACCTTTGTTGACACGAAACATGCTGATCGCACCGATACCGCTACATTGGTTGCGTATGCTGAAGCGCCGGTTCAATCAGTCGGCCCTATTAGCGAAAGCGTTGGCAATCGAGGTCAAGCAGGAGCAGTGCCCCGATCTCCTGATCCGTACCGTTCGTACGCGATCATTGGACGGGCTTCGCCGCGACGAACGCTTTGAAACCCTGGACGGTGCAATCAGCGTTCATCCGAAACGCCGGCACAAACTGGTGGGGCGGGATGTGCTGTTACTTGATGACGTCATGACCTCGGGCGCGACCCTATCGGCGGCCACGCAGGCCTGTCTGTCGGCTGGCGCCAAAAATGTGTGCATTCTGACCCTAGCGCGAGTGGCAAAGGACACCTAAGTTCTCTGTAACACTCAACAGCAGGAACCGCACGAAATGAAATCGGTTGAAATCTACACGTCTCCCATGTGCGGCTTTTGTCATGCTGCCAAACGCCTGCTCAAAGACAAGGGCATCAGTTTTTCCGAGATCAATGTCTGGTCCAATCCATCCCGCAAACCCGAGATGATTCAGCGTGCGAATGGCGGCCGCACAGTGCCGCAGATTTTCGTCGGTGATACCCATGTAGGCGGTTGCGACGATCTCTATGCGCTTGAGCGGGCCGGCAAGCTGGATGCTCTGGTGGCTGCGTGAGCGGCATGAAGACGGCCCTCGTCCAGCTTAACAGCAGCGATGATCCCGGGGCCAATCTTTTGCAGACACGCGACCTGATCGCGCAAGCCGCCGGAGAAGGCGCGCGTTTTGTGCTGACGCCAGAGGTGACAAACTGCGTCTCCGCCAGCCGTTTGCATCAGTCCGAGGTATTGCAACCTGAGGATCAGGACATCACCCTTGCGTCCCTGCGAGAGCAGGCAGAAGAGCTGGGTATTTGGCTCTTGATTGGATCATTGGCGCTCAAGACCAGCGATCCCGATGGCCGGTTCTGCAACCGGTCCTTCCTTATTTCGCCACGGGGCGACATCAAATCCCGCTATGACAAGATTCACATGTTCGATGTGCAGGTCTCGGATACCGAAATCTATCACGAATCGAAGGGTTACCGCCCCGGTCGCCACAGCGTTCTGAGCCAGGTGGACGATTTCTTCCTGGGCATGACCATATGTTATGATCTGCGGTTTCCGCATCTCTACCGGGGTTTGGCGCAGGCGGGGGCGGGGGTGATATCGGTGCCGTCGGCGTTTTCACCGGTGACGGGTGCCGCCCATTGGGAGGTGCTGTTGCGCGCCCGCGCCATTGAAAACGGCTGCTACATCCTTGCCCCGGCGCAAACCGGCAGGCATTCGGCGCAGGCGGGTCGTGAGCGCGAGACCCACGGAAATTCACTAGCGATCGACCCGTGGGGCCGGGTTGTGGGCAGTGCCGGAACCGGAACCGGCATCATAATCGTTGATTTGCACCCCGCTGAGGTGGCACAAGCGCGAGAGCGTATTCCATCGCTGACAAACGGAACTGAATTTGTAGCGCCTGAATGAGTGATGAAACCAGAAATGCTTTGGCGGTTGCGCTGTTTAGCGAGATCTTGACCAATGATCAGCTGATCCGGAACCGCCTGAGCCGGGTGCTGCCCAAAGGCATGGAAGTGTCGCATTTCTCGGTACTCAACCACCTGGCGCATCTGAATGATGAACGCAGCCCGGCGCAGCTGGCAAAGAACTTTCATGTCACGCGCGGGGCGATGACCAACACGCTCAGCAAACTTGAACTGGCAGGCTATGTGCATATCCGGCCGGACTGGGATGATGCCCGCCGCAAGAAGGTCGCGATCAGCCCCGCTGGTCGCACGGCGCGCGAGGCGGCGATCAGTGCGATCGCGCCGATGATTTCGGAAATGGTTGCGGATCTGGGCGAGGACAAAGTGCGCGCCACCTTGCCGGTGATGCGAGAATTGCGCGGTCGTCTGGAAGCCAAGGAATAGTGGTGGGTCAGGCGGGTTTGATGCTGGCGGTCACATAATTGACGCTCAGGTCCCGCGGCGACAGAGACCACGTCCAGAGCACGGGATTGAAGACGAATCCCTTGCGGTCAACAGGCTCTAATCCAGCCTGTTTCAGCAGTTTACAGAGTTCATCGGGGGTGATGAACTTGTGCCACTCGTGCGTGCCCTTGGGCAGCCATCGCATGACATATTCCGCGCCGACGATGGCCATGGCAAAGCTTTTAGCGTTGCGGTTGATGGTCGAACAGAGGTGAATGCCCCCCGGGCGCAGAAGCTGTCGGCACGCTGTCAGGTAGGTCAGCGGCTCGGCGACATGTTCAACGACCTCCATGTTCAGGAGAGCGTCAAACTGTTCGCCCGCTTCGGCCAGCGCTTCGGCCGTTGTGTGGCGATAATCGATATCCAGCCCCGATTGTTCGGCATGGACCTGCGCCACAGAAATGTTCCGTTCTGCCGCGTCCGCGCCGACCACCTCAGCCCCCAGCCGCGCCATCGGCTCACTCAGCAAGCCGCCGCCGCAGCCGATGTCCAGTATGCGCAAGCCCTTGAACGGCTCGCGGGTCGAAAGATCGCGATCAAACTCCGCCGCGATCTGGCTGGTGATATAATCTAACCGACACGGGTTGAGCATATGCAGCGGCTTGAATTTGCCGTTCGGGTCCCACCACTCAGCGGCCATCGCCTCGAATTTGGCGACCTCATCGGGATCAATCGTTGTCTGAGCGGCTTGCATTCTGCTCTCCATATGCGTTGATGGTGTTGACCATACTATAGGACGATCATGGACAAATTCTCAGGCCAAAAGAGCGCAGTCCAGTATCTCTACCCGCCGGTCGAGCCCTTTGACCGGCACATGATGGATGTGGGTGACGGGCACAAGGTCTATGTCGAACAGTCCGGCAACCCCGACGGCGTACCGGTTATCGTGCTGCATGGCGGTCCCGGTGGCGGTTGCAGCCCGGCAATGCGGCGCTACTTCGACCCCAAGGTCTATCGCATCGTGCTTTTCGATCAGCGTGGCTGCGGCCGGTCAAAACCCCATGCCAGCGTTGAGGCGAACACCACCTGGCATCTGGTGGCGGATATCGAAAAGATACGTAACAGCTTTGGCATTGATCGCTGGATCGTCTTTGGCGGCAGCTGGGGCGCGACGCTGGCGCTGATCTACGCTCAGGCCCATCCCGACCGGGTGAGGCAACTGGTGCTGCGCGGCGTCTTCATGATGACCCAGGCCGAGCTTGATTGGTTCTATGGCGGTGGCGCTGGGCAGTTCTGGCCCGAAACCTGGGAGCGATTTCAAGAGCTTATCCCCGAAGATGAGCGTGGAGACATGATCAGCGCCTATCACAAGCGCCTGTTTGCGGATGATAGCGCAACCCAGACGATTTACGCCAAGGCGTGGTCCGCTTGGGAAAATGCCGTGGCGACCGTGCATTCCAGCGGTACCGGCGGTGACAGCCCGGCAGAGTATGCGCGCGCCTTTGCGCGGCTTGAAAACCACTATTTCACCAATGCGGGATTTCTCGATTATGACGGTCAAATCACGGACCAGATGGCCAAAATCGCGCATATACCCGGCGTAATCGTGCAGGGGCGCTATGATATGATTTGCCCGCCCCGCACCGCCTACAGGCTGGCGGAGGTTTGGGGTGAAAATGCCGATCTGCGGATGATTCCGGTAGCGGGTCATGCCCTATCGGAACCCGGGATCAGTGCCGAGCTTGTGGGCGTGATGGATCGGTTGGCACAGATGCACTGACCCGTCCGAGTTGGCGGTGCGCAGGTGAATTTTGGATCAATCCCGCGATCGGGCTACACTCATGGTAGAATCAGGGAGTGCAGAGATGAGCGACAAACCGGAGTTCGAAGAACGCGAAAACGGCCCGCTGGTGGTCAAGGGCGTCACACGCATGATCGGTGCGGACGGCACCGAGGTCGAAACCAAGGAGGTGATGGCGCTCTGCCGTTGCGGGCATTCCGGGAATAAACCGTTCTGTGATGGCAGCCACAAGGAAGCCAGTTTCGAAAGCCGCGGCGGAGAGCCCGCTGGCAAAGACAGGCTGCTGAGTTATGAAGGCGCCGAGGTCACGGTGACGTACAATCCCTTGCTCTGTTCCCACGCCGCTGAATGTGGCCGCCTGGCCAGTCACATCTTCAACCCGGCACAAAAGCCCTGGGTCCAGCCCGACAATGGCACCAAAGCCGAGGTCGAAGCCGTGGTTGCCGCCTGTCCCTCGGGCGCGTTGGCGCTGAGACATGCCGACGGCGCGCGCGAGCATCGGCTGGCAGAGCGCTGCGATGTGATGATCGAAAAAAATGGCCCTTATTGGGTACAGAACGTCAAATCGCCCGTCGGCCCGCAGGGGGAGGGCATGTCGTCGAAGAAATACGTTCTCTGCCGCTGCGGCTTATCGGGGAACAAACCCTATTGTGACGGGTCGCACAGGGATCATGGCTGGACGGACGACTAATCGGTGTTAGGCGTTACGCTCCTTCCCGCAGCCGGGGCGTGGTGCTTTGTGCGAGTTCAATGAGCATGAGCAACCAAAACCATCAGAGTAAAAACTTCGATTGATACGAGGGCCGCTTGCGCCCGTAGGGTCGGCTTTATGGGATCAGTCACGGAATTCGTGGTGATTCGAATTAGATACTGGCGGCATGAAACAGAAAGTTCCAATTTTGCAGGCCTTTCGTTTCTGGGTCGTGTCCAATTGGTTGTCGTGGCCAGGATTGTCGCTTGACCGTGTTTCTGTGAGCCACCGTTGGTTATACTAATTATAGACTACAAAAAATTTTATATTCTTACTTAACAGATACTTACTAAGATTTTGATCAAATAATACGTAAGTTTGACCAACTTTCACCACATTGGAGTCGGTACAACTAATAACTACAAGTAATACCGTTGCTGGTTCTCGTACCGAAAGTGAAAGGAGGCGCCAATGCGGTCGAAACATCTGTTTGCAGAAGTCGTGACGCCTCTGAACCCGGTCGGCGGTATGCTTAAACTTTGCGGGGTTTGTGGGCCAGCGCGCTCAAACTTCGCCCAGCCCAGGTTGTTGGTACCGGGTGCTAAGATCAAATCCAGTCCGAGCAGGAATGGTCGAGAAAATGCGAGCTAGCCAGGAGGAAGCAAGAATTTTCCCGCGTTAAGAATGCCAGAACTACCAGTTGTGTAACGATTACCTAGGATACCCCGATGAACATGCACGCCGCCAATATTGTACAACTTGACGAAGCGATTTTCGAAGATGACCTGACCCCGGGCACGAACCTGATGCACGGGCAGTACGAAATTGAAAGCTTTCTTGCTTCAGGTGGTTTCGGCATAACCTATACAGCATATGACAGTCTGGATCGCCGTGTCGTGATCAAGGAATGCTACCCGCAAAATTTTTGCCGCCGCCAGAATACATCGGTCTTGCCGCGCTCGCGCAATTATTCGGGAGATCTGGAATCGATCGTGCAGCTGTTTGCACGCGAGGCGTTCAACCTTTCGAAGGTACGGCACCCGAATATCGTTCGTGTTCATCAGGTTTTTGAAGAAAACAACACCGCTTACATGGTGCTGGACTATGTTGAAGGCGTGGATCTTCTTGATACGCTTGAGAACAACCCCGCAAGTCTTACCCCTGAAAAACTCACGGCCTATCTGCTGAAAATTCTCAGCGCGGTCGAACATGTGCACGAGCAGGGGATGCTTCACCGTGACATATCACCTGACAATATCGTCATCAGCAAAACAGGTGAGCCTATACTGATCGATTTCGGCGCTGCCCGCGACCAGGCCCGCGAAAAAACCAGTCGGCTGCTGTCTTCGCTGCATGTGATCAAGGATGGCTATTCCCCGCAGGAATTTTACATCGAAGGCAGCGAACAGGGGCCGTCATCTGATCTCTACTCACTGGCTGCCAGCTTTTATCACCTGATTACCGGCGCATTGCCGCCGCATAGCCAAACTCGGTTGGCGGCTTTTGCAACCAAGCAACAGGATCCGTATGTTCCTCTCGCGAACAGGATCGACGGATATTCAGAGAATTTCCTGGCTGCGGTGGACAAGGCGCTGTCGATTATGCCAGCGGAACGTATACAGTCGGCAGCTGAATGGATTGACATAATCCAACAGGATTCATCTGCAACGTCGGGCGAAAAAGAATCGGCCCAAGCGCCCGAGGACGAGGTGGTTATCAAAGTCGGTACACATAAGAAATTGCCTGTGCTGGTAGAGCTCGAAGTAGAGAAGGTTGATACTTCGGCTACCTCGCTTGATTTCGAGGTTAAAGAAACGCCAGTTATCGTTGCACTGGTGGCCCGGACCGTCGCTGCGGTGCTGGATGCGATCGACGCATTCCGGTCTCGCGGCAAAGAGGTGTAAGTGACCGGGGCAGCCCGTGAAAATACTTCGGCTATCTGGCCCGCACTTCCTGGAATGACAGCTTAAGAGCCTGTCCCGCCTCTGGTTGGCGAAACGACCAGCAAGCAAGGCATGAATACGTTGCCAACCCGACATCCGGGCTGATGTCGTGATGCCAACGTTAACACCTGACTCTGAGGGGTATTAGCGGGACGTTCCTCCGATTCCGCTCTGTCTAATCAACTTGTCGAAGCGGGTTCAGGGCGATAGGAAGAGATGTCGGAGTTTTCTGCCTGGAGGCGTCACATGTCCAAGCTTGTCACAATTTACGGCGGATCGGGGTTTGTCGGACGTTACATAGCGCGGCGAATGTCCAAGGCGGGGTGGCGCGTGCGCGTGGCTGTGCGGCGTCCGAACGAGGCCATGCATGTCAAGCCTTACGGTGTTGTGGGGCAGGTCGAGCCGCTTTTGTGCAATATCCGTGATGACAACAGTGTCAGGTCGGTCATGCAGGGAGCCGATGCGGTGGTGAACTGCGTAGGTACTTTTGATCGCAAGGGCCGCAACAATTTCGATGCGGTGCAGCACGAAGGGGCTGAACGGATCGCGCGCATTGCCGCCGAGGAAGGCGTGGCGCGGCTGGTGCACATTTCGGCGATCGGGGCGGATGTGAACTCGGACAGCATGTATGCGCGGACCAAGGCCCAGGGTGAAGAGGGTGTCCTGGCACATTTTCCCACCGCGGTGATCCTGCGCCCATCGGTTATCTTTGGCCCCGAGGATGGTTTTTTCAACCGCTTTGCAGCGATGAGCCGGCTGGGACCCATGTTGCCGATTGTTGGTGCAGAGACAAAGTTTCAGCCTGTTTATGTGGATGATGTGGCACACGCGGTCGAGATGGGCGTGAAGGGCGACGCAGCATCGGGCATTTACGAGCTGGGCGGCCCGGATGCGAGTACTTTCCGTGAGCTGATGCAGGAAATGCTGGGGGTGATCCGTCGCCGGCGGCTGGTCTTGAACATTCCTTTCTGGCTCGCGGGTATTATGGCCGGTGTCATGGAAGTGGTTCAAACAATCACACTTGGACTTGTTCGGGCGCAGATCACGCGGGATCAGGTGGCAAGCCTGCGGGTGGACAATATCGTGTCCGACGAAGCCAAGGGATTTACTGATCTGGGGATCGATCCGACGGCGACCGAGGCTGTTCTACCGGATTACCTGTGGCGCTTCCGGCCTGCCGGGCAATACGAAGCGCTCAAGGAATCCGCTGAAAACCTGCGGGCTTGATCAGCTATAGGCGGCGAAGAGCAGTATACCACCCAGTGCAATTCGGTAGAGCACGTAGGGCGTGTAACTGACGGTTTTCAGCAATCGCATCATCAGGCTTAGGGCCAGCAACGCTGCGAAGAAAGCCAGCATTGCGGCAAGCGCGCAATCTTTCAGCAAGTCGATATCCGCGTTCAGCACGACCTTGCCACCCAATAGGACGCCGCTTGCGATGATAGTCGGGATCGACATGAGCATCGCAAGCTTCGCCGCATCGGGCCGATCATAGCCCAAAAACCGGGCACCGGTGATGCTGATGCCCGATCGCGACGTGCCGGGGATCAGCGCGATGGCCTGCCAGACGCCCATCGTCATCGCGTCGGGAATGGTCCAGTCGCGGGCGGTTTTTTCAGTCTGGCCGTTCTGATCTGCCCAGTAAAGCAGCACACCAAAAACCAGCATCGCCCAGCCGATCACCTTGATGGATCTCAGTTCGTCGTAGAGGCCGGTAAGCTTGAGGATGAGGCCAAACGCAACAACGGGAACCGAGGCAATAAGAAGCAAGAGCGCAAGGCGTGATCCTTCGGTGTCGGCGCGGCCGGTTATCAGTCGGGGTAGCCCACCGATGGTCAGTCGTACATCGGGCCAGAAATAGATCATGACCGCAAAAAGCGTGCCGACATGCACGGCAACGTCCACTGCCACCCCCTGATCGGCATGGCCGGTAATATGTGGCAACAGAATCAGATGGCCTGACGATGATACCGGCAAAAACTCGGTCACCCCCTGAATGACGGCGACGAGAAACAGATGAAACAGCGTCATTTCCTGTGTCCTGCAATTCCCTTGGGCAAAGCTATAAATTATTGAGATTCAAAGGGAAGATCGTATTTAGGTCCGAATCGGATTTAATTCATTGGCAAATTACCGCTGTACAAGGTTCCGGCATGGGAACTAATTCATAATAGGTAACTCTTTATGACTTTATTTTATCCGCTTGTTCCATTAGACAGGTCCGGCATCCAAGAGAATCCGGAGACTATACCGTGGCGAAGCAACCGATGTTGAAATTCGTAACCGTTGATCGTGACATGCCCGAAAAGCGGGCCGCAGCGGAACGAAACAAGGATTTCCACGAGATCTATGCCGAATATGCGGCGGCCAAGGCGCAGGAACAGGCCGGTCGGTGCAGCCAGTGTGGCGTGCCCTATTGCCAATCCCATTGCCCCTTGCACAACAACATCCCGGACTGGTTGCGGATGACGGCCGAAGGGCGGTTGAAAGAAGCCTATGAGCTGAGCCAGGCCACCAATACATTCCCCGAGATTTGCGGGCGGATTTGCCCGCAGGACCGGTTGTGCGAAGGCAATTGCGTGATCGAACAATCGGGGCACGGGACGGTCACCATCGGCTCGGTCGAGAAATATATCACCGATACCGCTTGGGCTGAAGGGTGGGTCACACCCGCCAAGCCGATGCAGGAACGTGTTGAAACCGTTGGGATAATCGGTGCCGGGCCCGGCGGGTTGGCGGCGGCGGATGTGTTGCGGCGCGCCGGTGTTCAGGTCACGGTGTACGATCGGTATGACCGTGGCGGCGGCTTGCTGACATACGGGATTCCGGGCTTCAAGCTGGAGAAGGACGTGGTGCTGCGCAGGATCGAGCAGCTGGAGCAGGGCGGGGTCGAATTCGTGATGAACTGCACTGTGGGCGAGGACATCCAGTTTGATGAATTGCGCAATAAACACAATGCCTTAATCATCGCGACCGGGGTCTATAAATCACGCGACCTGCAGGGCCCGGGATCGGGTGCGACGGGCATCGTGCGGGCGATTGATTATTTGACGGCCAGCAACCGGCTAAGCTTTGGCGATGCCGTGCCTGAATTTGATAGCGGAGAGCTGAACGCCGAAGGCAAACAGGTTGTAGTGATCGGCGGGGGCGATACCGCGATGGATTGTGTTCGCACTGCGGTTCGGCAAGGGGCCAAATCGGTAAAGTGCCTGTATCGCCGGGACCGCGAAAACATGCCGGGCAGTCAGCGCGAAGTGAACAATGCCGAAGAAGAAGGTGTTATTTTCCAGTGGCTTAGTGCGCCAAAAGGCTTTGTCGGCGATCCGGTCAAGGGCGTGATGGTGCAGCAAATGCGCCTGGGGGCACCGGATGCGACCGGCCGCCAGAGCCCCGAGGAAATCGACGGCGCCATCGCCGAAGAGCCCGCCGATCTGGTGATCAAGGCGCTTGGATTCGAACCTGAAGAGCTGCCAACCCTTTGGAATCAAGAGGATTTGGAAGTCACGACCTGGGGTACGATCCGGGCGGAATACACCACCGGGCGCACGGCCATGGACGGGGTTTTTGCCGTGGGTGACATCGTGCGCGGGGCCTCGTTGGTGGTGTGGGCGATCCGGGACGGGCGCGATACGGCGGATGCGGTTCTGGATTATCTGAATGCCGCCGAGGCCGTCGCCGCTGAGTAAGAATTTTCAGGCGATACCCACGCCGACCCCGCTGACGAAGGAACTATTCACATGACCGAGACACGCGAAATCAGTGGCCAATGCCTCTGCGGCGCGGTGACGGTGACGGCAACCGTCACTAAGCCGATTGTGCGCGCGTGCCATTGCGACATGTGTCGGCGTCACACCAGTTCGATGTATATGTCCCTGGCAACCGACCCCGGCAGCGTCAGGTTCGACGGCCCGGCAAAATCCTTCCGGTCGTCGGACTGGGCTGAACGGGGGTTCTGCGAGACCTGCGGATCAACGCTTTGGTATGGCACGGTTGCGGACGGGCAGCGCCATATCGCGGCGGGTCTTTTCGACAATGCGGCGGCTGCGCCGCTGAAACTGGAATTTTTTGCCGATCAAACCCCAGAGGGGTATGCGCTGGCAGGAGAGCACCGCAGGATGACAGCGGCGGAATGTGAAGCCGCTTTTGCGCCGGAGGGCGACAGATGACCGGTGGATGCCTGTGCGGCGCCGTGCGGTTCATCCTGCATCAGCGGCCGGATCACATAGATGTTTGCCATTGCAGCATGTGCCGGAAGTTCAGCGGCGGGATTGAGCTGGGCGTGGACGCAGACCCGGACCAGATCGAATGGCGGGGTGAGGAAAACATCCAGATCTACAAATCGTCTGACTGGGCAGAACGGAGCTTCTGCCGGATCTGCGGGTCGGGCCTGTTCTGGTGCACGAGCGGCAAGCTGGGTGACGGCGAAGGGTTCTTTGGTCTTTGTGCCGGGGCGCTGGACGATCTGGGTGATCTGAAACTGACAAACGAAATTTACATCGACCATAAACCGGCGGGCTATGCCTTTGCCGGTGAGACTGAAAAGAAGACGCAGGCCGAAGCAGAGGCGATTTTTGCCAAGCCCACGGATGGAGGACACCAATGACCAGATATGATGCCGAATGGGTGCGGGGCGAGGAAGCCAAACGCAAATACATGGCTGAAAACGGGATGTATTCTGAGGAAGAAGAGCATTCTTCCTGCGGGGTTGGTCTGGTTGTTGCGGTCAACGGCAAGCCCAGCCGCCAGGTGGTCGATGCGGGCATTGATGCGCTCAAGGCGATCTGGCACAGGGGCGCGGTGGATGCCGATGGCAAGACCGGCGATGGCGCGGGCATTCACGTACAGATCCCGGTGCCGTTCTTCTACGACCAGATCCGCCGCACCGGGCACGAGCCGCGGCAGGATCAACTGGTTGCGGTCGGTCAGGTGTTTCTACCGCGTACGGATTTCGGCGCGCAGGAAACCTGCCGGACCATCGTTGAAACCGAAGTGCTTCGCATGGGGCACTACATCTATGGCTGGCGGCACGTGCCAGTCGATGTGACCTGTCTGGGCGAGAAGGCCAATGCGACCCGCCCCGAGATCGAACAGATCTTGATTTCCAACGCCAAGGGTGTGGATGAGGACACATTCGAGCGCGAGCTTTATGTCATTCGCCGCCGGATCGAAAAGGCCGCCATCGCGGCGGGGATCAGCGGGCTTTATATCGCCTCGCTTTCCTGCCGTTCGATCATCTACAAGGGCATGATGCTGGCCGAGCAGGTGGCGGTTTTCTACCCCGACCTGATGGATGAGCGGTTCAAATCCGCCTTCGCGATCTATCATCAGCGCTATTCAACCAACACCTTTCCGCAATGGTGGCTGGCGCAGCCGTTTCGGATGCTGGCGCATAATGGCGAGATCAACACGCTCAAGGGCAATCTGAACTGGCTGAAAAGCCACGAGATCCGGATGGCAAGTGCCGCCTTTGGCGACATGGCCGAGGATATCAAGCCGATCGTGGCGGGCGGATCGTCGGATTCGGCTGCATTAGACTCTGTTTTCGAGGTTCTGGTGCGGGCAGGGCGGAGCGCGCCGATGGCGAAAACCATGCTGGTGCCGGAATCGTGGTCGAAGCAGGCCGAGGAGCTGCCGCAGGCCTGGCGCGACATGTATTCCTATTGCAACTCGGTCATGGAGCCGTGGGACGGCCCCGCCGCGCTTGCGATGACCGACGGGCGCTGGGTCTGTGCCGGGCTGGATCGCAACGGGTTGCGTCCGATGCGTTACGTGGTGACAGGCGATGGGCTGGTGATTGCCGGGTCCGAGGCCGGGATGGTGCCGATTGACGAGGCTACAGTGAAGTTCAAGGGCGCGCTTGGCCCGGGTCAAATGCTGGCCGTGGACATGAAGAAGGGCAAGCTTTTCCGCGACACCGAGATCAAGGACAAGCTGGCGCGCGCGCTGCCCTTCGGCGAATGGGTCGGTAAGATCAATGAGCTGGATGACGAACTGGCAGTTGTCAGCGAGGCGCCCATTCACACCGGTGCGGAGCTGCGCCGCCGTCAAATCGCTGCGGGCTACACAATTGAAGAGCTGGAACAGATCCTGGCGCCAATGGGCGAGGACGGTAAAGAGGCGATTGCCAGCATGGGCGACGATACGCCCTCGGCGGTTTTGTCCAAGGGTTACCGTCCGCTGAGCCATTATTTCCGGCAGAATTTTTCCCAGGTGACCAACCCGCCGATTGACAGCTTGCGCGAGGCGCGGGTGATGAGTCTGAAGACACGGTTCGGCAACCTGAAGAACGTGCTGGATGAAAGCGGCGCGCAGACCGAGATTCTGGTGCTGGACAGCCCCTTTGTGGGCAATGCCCAGTGGGATGCGCTGATGATGCAGTTCAACGCAGATGTGGCCGATATCGACTGCACCTTCGAGACCGGAAAAGGCGCGTTGCAGGCCGGGCTGGCGCGGATTCGGGCCGAGGCCGAGGATGCGGTACGATCAGGCGCGGGGCATCTCGTGCTGACCGATCGCGGCGTGGGTGAGGACCGGATCGGTATGCCGATGATCCTGGCCACTAGCGCTGTGCATTCCCATCTGACGCGCAAGGGGCTGAGAACTTTCTGTTCGCTCAACGTGCGCTCGGCCGAGTGTATCGATCCGCATTATTTTGCCGTACTGATCGGTGCGGGCGCGACTGTGGTCAACGCCTATCTGGCCGAGGACAGCCTTGCCGACCGGATCGAGCGCGGCTTGCTCGATGGTAATCTGACTGAAGCGGTGGCGCGCTATCGCAATGCAATCGATCAGGGGCTTTTGAAGATCATGTCGAAGATGGGGATATCGGTGGTGTCCTCCTATCGCGGGGGCCTGAATTTCGAGGCGATTGGCCTGAGCCGGGCGATGTGCGCCGAGTTCTTCCCCGGGCTGACCAGCCGGATTTCCGGCATCGGGGTAAGCGGTATCCAGACCAAGTTGGAGGAGGTGCACGCGCAGGCCTTCGGGCGTGGGCAGGACATTCTGCCGATCGGCGGCTTCTACAAGGCGCGCAAATCCGGCGAGACTCATGCCTGGGGCGCGCAGACCATGCATATGATGCAGATGGCCTGCAATAATTCGAGCTATGAGCTGTGGAAGCGCTATTCGGCGGCGATGCAGTCGGCCCCGCCGATCCATATTCGCGACCTGATGGCGATCAAGCCGATGGGGGAAGCGATCTCGGTTGATGACGTGGAAAGCGTGACCGCGATCCGCAAGCGGTTCGTGACGCCGGGCATGTCGCTGGGGGCGCTTTCGCCCGAGGCGCACAAGACGCTTAACGTGGCGATGAACCGGATCGGGGCACGTAGCGACAGTGGCGAGGGCGGCGAGGACCCGGCGCATTTCACGCCGGAACCCAACGGGGATAACCCAAGTGCCAAGATCAAGCAGGTGGCCTCGGGGCGGTTTGGCGTTACGGCGGAATACCTGAACCAGTGCGAGGAGCTGGAGATCAAGGTGGCGCAGGGGGCGAAGCCCGGCGAGGGCGGGCAGCTGCCGGGTATGAAGGTGACCGAGCTGATTGCGCGACTGCGGCACAGCACCAAGGGGGTGACGCTGATCAGCCCGCCGCCGCATCACGATATTTACAGCATCGAGGATCTGGCGCAGCTGATCTATGACCTCAAGCAGATCAACCCGCGCGCCAAGGTGACGGTGAAGCTGGTGGCGCAATCGGGCGTGGGCACGATTGCCGCCGGCGTGGCCAAGGCCAAGGCGGATGTGATCCTGATTTCGGGCCATAATGGCGGCACCGGGGCCAGCCCCGCGACGTCGATCAAATATGCGGGGCTGCCGTGGGAGATGGGCCTTACGGAGGCGCATCAGGTGCTGAGCATGAACAATCTGCGTGAACGCATCACGCTCAGGACCGATGGGGGCCTGCGCACCGGGCGCGATATCGTCATGGCGGCGATGATGGGGGCCGAGGAATACGGGATCGGGACAGCGGCGCTGATCGCGATGGGTTGTATCATGGTGCGGCAGTGCCAGAGCAATACCTGCCCCGTGGGGGTCTGCACCCAGGACGAGGCGTTGCGCGCCAAGTTCACCGGCAATGCCGACAAGGTGGTGAACCTGATCACCTTCTATGCGCAGGAAGTGCGCGAGGTGCTGGCCAGCATCGGCGCACGCAGTCTTGACGATGTGATTGGCCGGGCCGACCTGCTGACGCAGGTCAGCCGCGGGTCGGCGCATCTGGACGATCTGGACCTCAACCCGATGCTGATCACTGTCGATGGCGCGGCGGATATCGTCTATGATCGCGAGCGCGGCCGCAATGAGGTGCCCGAGACGCTGGATGCCGAAATCGTGCGCGATGCGCAGCGGTTCCTGGAGGATGGCGAGAAGATGCAGCTGTCCTACGCGGTGCAGAATACCGACCGGACGGTGGGCACGCGGCTCTCAAGCCATATCGTGCGGAATTTCGGCATGAACAACAGCCTTCAGCCCAACCACCTGACAGTGAAGCTGGCGGGCAGTGCCGGGCAATCACTGGGCGCCTTCGCGGCGCCGGGGCTGAAACTGGAGGTCGCGGGCGACGCCAATGACTATGTCGGCAAGGGCCTGAGTGGCGGTACCATCGTGGTGCGCCCGTCGATGGCAAGCCCGCTGGAGGCGTCGGAGAACACGATCATCGGCAATACCGTGCTTTACGGGGCCACGGACGGTTTCCTGTTTGCGGCGGGCCGGGCCGGTGAACGTTTTGGCGTGCGCAACAGCGGCGCGAAAGTGGTGATCGAAGGCTGCGGCAGCAATGGCTGTGAATACATGACCGGCGGGGTTGCCGTGATCCTGGGGACGATCGGGGCCAATTTCGGTGCGGGCATGACCGGCGGGATGGCGTATCTGTATGATCCTGACGGGCGCGCGGATAAACTGATCAACGCCGAAACGCTGGTGACCTGTCCGGTGGCGGAGGGTCACTGGATGGATGAGCTGGAGGAGCTGATCGAGCGTCATGCCGCAGAAACCGGCAGCGCCAAGGCGCAGAAACTGCTGCAATACTGGGATGTGGAAAAGGTGCATTTCCTGCAGGTCTGCCCGATTGAGATGCTGAACAAGCTGCCCGCGCCGCTGGGCATCGAAGCAGAGGCCGTGCCCGCGGAATAGAGGTTGCAGGCAGGTTATTGTCCGTGGAAACCTGTTCGGATCAAAAAATCCGATGCGGTTCGCTTAACGTAGAAATGCCGGAGCGCTGTTCGTGATTCAGAAAATCAGGAACAGTGCTTTGACGGCAGAATGCCGACGTCGCTGGTTTTGGGCGATCAGGGGTCTTTGTGAAGTTGCTGTTCGTAATCTTCGGCGTCGTACCAGCCCAGTGACGATCTGACCCTCGGTTCGTCGGTCAGTTCCCATTCTTCCCAGCCCTGAAAGCTGACTTTCTTGCCGCTTTCGGCATGGGTTCCGGTGAAGGTCCAGACATAGACCGCGTGATCACCGGCGATGAAAGAGTGGTCTAGGGTCAGCACGACATCGGGAAATTCATCGCAGAAGCCTTTGACCATCTCAGCAATATCCGCTTGACCGATCATCGCTTCACCCCGGTTGATGCTGAACACGGCGTCAACGGTGTAGGAGGCAGCCACGCCGTCTGGCGATTTGGCACACCATGCGTCGATATGTTTGCTGATCAGGTCTCTGACCGCATCTTGTTTCGGTGCCATTTGACCCCCCATGCTCCGTGCAGAATTATCTAGAGAGCGCGGAAGGTCGCGTGTCAACGCGCGATAGTTGAAGACAAGGCTTGCAGACTCAGAGCGCCGGGCGTATATGCATTTCAACAGCGGCGCTTACGGGTCCACACCGAAGGCTCCACCGGATAAGTTCGACGGGCCGCGCGCCCGTTTTTTTGTGCTCTGTCCTACTGCCAGGAACCTATGACCAACGACCTGATTGCCAAAGCAGCGATTGACCGCCGGATGGCCGAGATCATCACCCCCGTCATCGAAGATATGGGGTTTGAGCTGGTGCGCGTGCGGCTGATGGGTGGCAAGTATCATACGTTGCAGATCATGGCCGAGCGGCCCGAGGGTGGCATCGAAGTGGATGAGTGCGGGCAGATTTCGACGGCGGTCAGTGCGACACTTGATGTCGAGGACCCGATCACCGAGGCTTATACGCTTGAAGTGTCTTCGCCTGGTATCGACCGGCCCCTGACCCGGCTCAAGGATTTTGAGGCGTTCGAGGGTTATGAAGCCAAGATCGAAACCGCTGATCTGATCGACGGGCGCAAGCGCTTCAAGGGTGTGTTGGCGGGTGTTGAAGGCAGTGAAGTGCTGATCAATATCGAAGAGGGCGACGAGACGATCACTGTCGGTCTGGAATTTGACTGGCTGGTCGATGCCAAGCTGGTGCTGACTGATGATCTGATCAAGGAAATGCTGCGCCAGCGCAAGGCCGCGGGCACGCTGAACGAAGACGAGTTTGACGATATAGAGACCGAAACCGGTTCTGAGGAGGACTGAGAGAATGGCAATCACATCTGCCAACCAGCTGGAACTGCTGCAAACCGCTGAGGCTGTCGCCCGCGAAAAGATGATCGACCCGGTGTTGGTGATCGAAGCGATGGAAGAAAGCCTCGCCCGCGCTGCCAAGAGCCGTTACGGCGCCGAAATGGACATTCGCGTACAGATCGACCGCAAGACCGGCAAGGCGACCTTTACCCGTGTGCGCACCGTCGTCGAGGATGAAGAGCTTGAGAATTATCAGGCGGAATTCACTGTCGAGCAGGCCAAGCAGTATCTGGAAGACCCGAAAGTGGGCGACCAGTTGATTGAAGAGGTGCCGCCGGTTGATATGGGCCGGATCGCGGCACAATCGGCCAAGCAGGTCATTCTGCAGAAGGTTCGCGAAGCCGAGCGGGATCGTCAGTTTGAGGAATTCAAGGACCGGGCCGGTACGATCATCAACGGTCAGGTCAAGCGCGAGGAATATGGCAACGTCATCGTCGATGTGGGACGGGGCGAGGCGATCCTGCGCCGCAACGAGAAGATTGGTCGCGAATCGTATCGCCCGAATGACCGTATCCGCTGCTACATCAAGGACGTGCGCCGCGAGGCCCGTGGCCCGCAGATCTTCCTGAGCCGTACCGCGCCGGAATTCATGGCCGAGCTTTTCAAGATGGAAGTGCCCGAGATCTATGACGGCATCATCGAGATCAAGGCTGTGGCCCGCGACCCGGGCAGCCGTGCCAAGATTGCGGTGATTTCCTATGACGGCTCGATCGACCCCGTGGGCGCCTGCGTTGGTATGCGCGGCAGCCGGGTGCAGGCCGTTGTGAACGAATTGCAGGGCGAAAAGATCGACATCATTCCGTGGAACGAAGATCAGCCGACCTTCCTGGTGAACGCGCTGCAGCCAGCCGAGGTCAGCAAGGTGGTTTTGGATGAAGAAGCCGAGCGGATCGAAGTGGTTGTGCCCGAAGAGCAACTGAGCCTTGCCATCGGTCGACGTGGTCAGAACGTGCGTCTGGCGAGCCAGCTGACCAACCTTGATATCGACATCATGACCGAGGCCGAAGATTCGATCCGTCGCCAGCGCGAATTCGAAGAGCGCACCAAGCTCTTCATGGACACGCTGGATCTGGATGAGTTCTTTGCCCAGCTTCTGGTGTCGGAAGGCTTCACCAATCTCGAAGAAGTCGCCTATGTCGAGCTGGATGAACTTCTGGTCATCGATGGTGTTGACGAAGACACCGCCAACGAGCTGCAGGCGCGCGCGCGCGATGTGCTTGATGCGCAGGCCAAGGCGGCGCTGGACAAGGCGCGCGAGTTGGGTGTTGAGGACAGCCTGATTGAATTCGAGGGCCTGACACCCCAGATGGTGCAGGCGCTGGCCGAAGATGACGTGAAATCACTGGAAGATTTCGCTACCTGCGCCGACTGGGAACTTGCCGGTGGCTGGACCACCAATGATGGTGAGCGCGTCAAGGATGACGGCATTCTGGAACCCTTCGATATCTCGCTTGAGGAAGCGCAGAACATGGTCATGACCGCCCGCATCATGCTGGGTTGGGTCGATCCCGCCGATCTTGAACCTGATGTCGATGAAGCAGAGACAGAAGGCGAAGAGCAGGAGGCTGAGGCCTGATTTATCAGGCCTCGGAGGCACCTGATGGGTCGCGGCGGGCAACCCAAAGACCGGACGGATGGTCCAGAGCGCAAGTGCATCGCCACGGGCGCTCTGGAACCAAAGCACGGGCTTATCCGTTTTGCGGTTGGTCCGGACGGACAGATCGCACCTGATCTGGCGGAAAAGCTGCCGGGCCGCGGCATCTGGCTGTCAGCTGACCGGGCGGCGGTGGAAAAGGCCGTCAAGAAGGGCCTTTTTGCCCGCGCCGCAAGGCAACCGGTGACAGTGCCGGAGGGGCTTGTTGACCTTCTGGAAGCGATATTGGCGAGCAGGGTGATCGACTTGATCAGCCTTGCCCGCAAGGGGGGACGAGCTACAACTGGGTATGAAAGGGTCAAGGATTGGCTGTCCAAGGACGAAGCCGAAATTCTGATCCAGGCCAGTGACGGCTCGGAGCGGGGGAAATCGAAACTCAGCACGCCTCAGGGCGGCAGTTTCATAGGCTGGCTGACGGCATCAGAGCTGGGCCATGCCTTTGGGCGACAAACAGCGGTGCATGCGGCACTGGGTGCTGGTGGTTTGTCCAAACGTGTTGTAGAGGAGGCGCAAAGGTTGAAAGGCCTGCGCGTCTCGGACGGTGACAAGGGTCACCGGAAAGGAAAGTAGAAGCTGATGAGCGACAACGACGGAAAGAAAACACTGGGCGTTCGTGGCGGTCCTCGTGCGGGGAACGTGAAGCAAAGCTTCAGCCATGGCCGGACCAAGAACGTCGTGGTGGAAACCAAGCGGAAGCGCATCGTCAAACCGGCGGCAGGTGCGGCCAGTTCTGCTGCGCCCGCGAAATCGGTTGCACCCGGCAAATCAGGCAAGCGCCCGGCAGGCATTTCCGATGCCGAGATGGAGCGCCGGATGAAGGCGCTGCAGGCGGCCAAGGAGCGCGAAGGCGAAGAAGCCGCAAAGCGAGAAGCCGAAGAGCAAGAGCGCGAAGCCGACCGCAAGCGCCGCCGCGAGGAGGCGGAGGCCAAGGAACGCGAAGAGCAGGAGCGTGCCGAGCGCGCCAAGGCCAAGGTCGAAGAGCAGGAGCGCGCCAAGGCTGCCGCCGAAGCCGCGGCTAAAGAGGCCGCCGCCGCTGCGGCACAACCCGCTGCCGCGCCAGCCGCAGAGCGTGGGCCAGCCCCGTCGAAATCGGCACCTGCCCCTCGCAAACAGGATAAGGATCGTGACCAGCAGCGCCGCGCCAAGGGTCGCGGTGACGATGGCCGCCGTTCGGGCAAGCTGACGCTGAACCAGGCGCTTTCTGGCGGCGAAGGTGGTCGTCAGAAATCACTGGCAGCGATGAAGCGGAAGCAGGAGCGCGCGCGCCAGAAGGCGATGGGCGGCAATGTAGAGCGCGAAAAGGTGGTGCGCGACGTGCAGCTGCCTGAAACCATCGTTGTATCGGAACTGGCAAACCGTATGGCCGAGCGGGTCGCGGATGTTGTCAAAGCACTGATGAACAACGGCATGATGGTTACCCAGAACCAGTCGATTGACGCCGATACTGCCGAGCTGATCATCGAGGAATTCGGCCACAAGGTGGTACGCGTCAGCGATTCCGATGTGGAAGACGTGATTGCGCAGATCGAGGACAAGCCCGAGGATCTGGAAGACCGTCCACCGGTTATCACCATCATGGGCCATGTCGACCACGGCAAGACCTCGCTTCTGGATGCGATTCGCGACGCCAAGGTTGTTGCGGGCGAAGCCGGAGGCATTACCCAGCATATCGGCGCCTATCAGGTGACAACCGACAGCGGCACGGTGCTGAGCTTCCTCGACACCCCCGGCCACGCGGCGTTTACGTCGATGCGGGCGCGGGGTGCGCAGGTCACCGATATCGTCGTTCTGGTGGTTGCTGCCGACGATGCGGTGATGCCGCAGACCATCGAGGCGATCAACCATGCCAAGGCGGCCGAAGTGCCGATGATCGTGGCGATCAACAAGGTCGACCTGCCTGCGGCAGATCCGGACAAGGTACGTTCGGACCTTCTGCGCCATGAAGTGATTGTCGAGGCGATGTCGGGTGATGTGCAGGACGTTGAAGTGTCGGCGCATACCGGTCAGGGGCTGGATGAACTGCTGGAAGCCATCGCGCTACAGGCGGAAATCCTTGAACTCAAGGCCAACCCGAATCGCGCCGCTGAAGGTGCCGTGATCGAAGCGCAGCTTGACGTGGGCCGTGGCCCCGTCGCCACCGTTCTGGTTCAGAACGGCACGCTGCGTCAGGGCGATATCTTCGTCGTGGGTGAGCAATACGGCAAGGTCCGGGCACTGATCAACGACCGGGGCGATCGTGTGGACGAGGCCGGGCCGTCGGTGCCGGTCGAGGTTCTGGGTCTCAACGGTACACCCGAAGCGGGTGACGTGCTGAACGTGGTCTCGACCGATGCGCAGGCGCGCGAAATCGCCGAGTACCGCGAGAAAGCCGCCAAGGACAAACGTGCCGCTGCCGGTGCGGCGACCTCGCTTGAACAGCTCATGGCCAACGCCAAGGAGAACGAAAGCGTCTCGGAAATGCCCGTCGTGGTCAAGGCCGACGTGCAGGGATCGGCCGAGGCGATCGTTCAGGCGATGGAGAAGATCGGCAACGACGAGGTGCGCGTGCGCGTGCTGCATTCGGGTGTCGGTGCCATCACCGAGAGCGATATCGGCTTGGCCGAAGCATCCGGCGCGCCGGTCTTTGGCTTCAACGTACGGGCCAATGCGCCGGCACGGAATTCGGCCAACCAGAAGGGTGTCGAGATCCGCTATTACTCGGTGATCTACGATCTGGTGGATGACGTTAAAGCGGCGGCTTCGGGTCTGCTGGGTGCTGAAATCCGCGAGAACTTCATCGGCTATGCCAAGATCAAGGAAGTCTTCAAGGTCACCGGTGTCGGCAAGGTCGCGGGTTGTCTGGTTACTGAAGGCGTCGCCCGCCGGTCCGCCGGTGTGCGTCTGCTGCGTGATGATGTGGTGATCCACGAAGGCACGCTGAAGACCCTCAAACGCTTCAAGGACGAAGTACCCGAGGTTCAGTCCGGTCAGGAATGCGGCATGGCGTTCGAGAACTACGACGACATCCGCCCCGACGACGTGATCGAAATCTTCGAACGCGAAGAGGTCGAACGTTCGCTCGACTGATCAATTGGAAAGTTCGATTTGAAAGGGCCGGGTTTTTCCGGCCCTTTCCTATTTCCGCTTAGCGGACGAAATGGGCCTTTGCCTGTAACCATGTACGAAATCAGGGGAACTCAACTTCGATTATTGTCTGCGGTCTTCTTCGAGTGAGCCTTTGCAGTCTGGCAAAATTAAATCATTGAGATACTTTAGTCGTCTTATCAGAACCAAAGCATTTTCTTTTGTTTCCGATTCATTGACTGGGATCAAACCACCAGTTGGTTCAGAATTCAAAACAGCCTCTACCCATTCTTCCATAGCACCAATGTACCCATCCAAAGCGGTAGCTGGGTTCGGACATTCTTCTACTGTAATGTAGGCACTTGGTACTTCACCAACGATGACCCAAACAAAGTCATCAACGCCAACAAGTTTAGGAGTAAACTTGAACAGAAATATCCCGATAATCTCTGGATAAAAGCCGCCTAAGTACTCTTCTTCAATTGAAAGAACCCAACGAAAGTCGGCCAAGAACCCTTTAGCTTTCTCCAAGTCATCAAATAACCCAATTGGGTAGGAATCAGGGGCTGAGTCCAACTTTTCAACGCAAGCAAAGTTAATCAGTGGCGCTGCAGTGTCTTGCATACCTAGCTACCTTCCTCTTTGACCATAGTGACCAAAATCGCTGTTATGATTGTGTTTAGTTCTAGTGTCAGCTGCGAGCTTGGAGCGGATCGTTCGTCTTTCACTTGCTAAAGCCAATCTCTCAAAATTGGGATCAGCGGGATATCTGCTGGAGGCATTGGGTAGTCGCGTAGCTGGTTGACGCGGGCCCATTTCAGGGTCTGGCCTTCGCGGCCCTGCGGCTGACCTTCCCATTTGCGGCAAGCAAAGAGCGGCATCAGCAGATGGAAGTCGTCGTAGCTATGGCTTGCAAAGGTCAGGGGGGCGAGGCAACTTTCCCAGGTGTCGATGCCCAGTTCCTCGTGCAATTCGCGAATGAGCGCGGCTTCGGGTGTTTCGCCGGGTTCGACCTTGCCGCCGGGGAATTCCCAGAGACCGGCCATGGATTTCCCCTCGGGCCGTTGCGCCAGCAGTATGCGCCCGTCGATGTCGATCAGGGCAACAGCGGAAACCAGAACTGTCTTCATGGGAAACCGGTTCTCACGAACGGTAATCCGCGTTGATGTCGATATAGCCGTGGGTCAGGTCGCAGGTCCAGACCACGGCGGTGCCGCCGCCAAGGCCCAGGTCGACATGGATTTCCAGTTCCTGGTTCTTCATGTAGGCGGCGGCCTCATCCTCGCTGTAATCGGGATTAACCCAGCCTTCGTTCGCCACCAGGATATCGCCGAAGCGGATCGACAGCTGATCGCGATCCGCGCGGGCGCCGGATTTGCCGATCGCCATGACGATACGGCCCCAGTTGGCGTCCTCACCGGCGATGGCGGTTTTGACCAGCGGGGAGTTAGCAATGGCCATGCCGTGGATACGGGCTTCTGCATCACTGGCGGCGCCGGTCACGGCAATCTCAACGAACTTGGTGGCGCCCTCGCCGTCACGCACGACCTGATGGGCTAGATCCAGCATGACCTGCCGAAGACCTTCCATGAAGCCGACGCTGCTTTCAGTGATGCGGATGCCTGAGGCACCGGTGGCGGCGACCAGAAGCGTGTCGGAGGTCGAGGTGTCGCTGTCGACGGTGATGCAGTTGAAAGTCTTGCGGTTCAGCGCCGTGACCATGGATTGCAGTACCGGCTGATCCACGGCTGCATCTGTAAAGATATAGACCAGCATCGTGGCCATATCCGGCGCGATCATGCCTGAGCCCTTGGCGATGCCCGCGATGCGCACCTGCTGTCCGTCAATGGTGACGGTGGTGCTGGACCCTTTGGGGAAAGTATCGGTTGTCATGATGGCGCGGGCGGCGGCGCTGATGTCGCCGGGGGCAAGCGCTTTCGACAACTCGGCCAGTTTGTCGGTGATGCGCTGATGTGGCAGGGCCTCACCGATCACGCCGGTGGATGAGGTGAAAACGCGGTCCTCGGGGATATTCAGCGTCTTGGCCGTGGCCTCGGTAAGGGCTTTGACCGCATCGGTTCCGTTGCGGCCCGTGAAAGCGTTGGCATTGCCGGAGTTCACCAGGATCGCGGCACCTGCATCGCTGTTTTGGCCGATCTTTTCCTGGCAATCCAGCACTGCGGCGGAGCGGGTGGCCGACCGGGTGAAGGCACCGGCAATCGTGGTAGCGCTTACCAGTTTCGCCAGCATCACATCCGGGCGGCCGGTATAGCGTACGCCCGCTTCGGCGGTGGCAAAGCTGACGCCCTCGATCACGGGAAGGTCGGGAAAATCCGAAGGTGCCAAGGGCGAGAGAGGAGGCGTTGCTCCCATAATTAATTCTCCAGAATATCGTCGCTTTTGATAACAGCCCGATTGATAGCATCCGCACCCGAGCGGTCAATCTCGGTTTCAGCCTGACGCGCGGCGATAAGGTCGTCAAACGCCTGCTGGCGCAATTCTTCCACAAGTTGTTCGCGTACATCGTCCATTGTGGGGATGTCCTTGGCGCGGACTTCGATCAGTTTGATCACATGCCATCCGAATTGTGTCTGCACCGGGGCCGAGACTGCACCGGGATCAAGTGCCTCGACCGCGTTAAAGAAAGGCTCGACCATGACACCGGCCCCAAACCAGCCAAGATCACCACCGTTGGGGCCTGACGGGCCGGTCGATAGGGTCTTGGCCAGCACAGCGAATTCGGCCCCTTCGCCCAGTTGATTGATGATATTCTTGGCCTCGTCCTCGGTTTCGACCAGAATATGCGCGGCGTGGTATTCAGTTTCCGGGCTCTGGCCGGCAAATTGTTCAGCATAGGCGGCTTTAAGATCTTCCTCGTCAATCGGCAGCTCCATGACACCACGTATGGCTTCGGCAGCCAGCAGGGCGCGGCTTTCGTTTTCGATCATCAGCCGGGTCAAAAGGCTGGGATCTTCTTCGATCATCTGCATCAACAGGGTCTGCTGGACCAGCTGGTCGAGAATACCGTTGAACAGCACCTCATCGGCCAGTTCGTTGTAATGTGGCGGCAACCCCGACCGCAGCGCCAGCATGTGCCCGACGGTGATTTCTTTATCGCCCACTTTTGCTACCACGGTTGCGGCGGTCGGCTCATCCTGCGCCGCAACCGGCAGCGAAGCAGCAAGCATGACGGTCAGGATTGCGGAGGGCAGAAATCTGAGGCGGGTAAACATGGAATTCTTCCTTTGCGGACGCTGCTTTGAATGTCGCCCGGGTGCGCGACGTTGACACTCTACCAGCAGCCCCTTACATCGCCTTAAGATCAAGGCAGTCCTGCTGTCTGAACCACCTTGTACGGTGGCACGGAATGCGGGGCAAGTAATTGCCATTCACGTATTGTCAAAACACCGGAACGGATAGAATATGCTGGGTATCGGAACTGTTGCCAAAAAGATTTTTGGCACCCCGAATGACCGCAAGATCAAGGCAACGCGGCCTTTGATCGAACAGATCAATGCGCTGGAGCCTGAATTCGAAGCGTTGACCGACGATGGCCTGATCGAGAAAACCCAGGAATTCAAGAAACGCGTCGCGGATGGCGAGAGCATTGATGCGCTTTTGCCCGAAGCCTTTGCCAATTGCCGTGAGGCTGCACGCCGGGCGCTCGGATTGCGGGCGTTTGATGTGCAGCTGATGGGCGGTATTTTCCTGCATCAGGGTAACATTTCCGAGATGAAGACCGGCGAGGGCAAGACCCTTGTCGCGACCCTGCCATCCTACCTGAACGCGCTTTCCGGCAAGGGCGTGCATGTGGTGACGGTCAACGACTACCTGGCCAAGCGGGACGCCGAATGGATGGGCAAGGTCTTTACCGCGCTGGGCATGACCACCGGCGTGGTCTATCCACAGCAGCCGGAAAGCGAAAAGCAGGGGGCTTATGCCGCCGATGTGACCTATGCCACCAATAACGAGCTTGGGTTCGACTATCTGCGCGACAACATGAAGGCGAACCTGGAAGAAATGAGCCAGCGTGGGCATAATTTTGCCGTAGTGGACGAGGTCGATTCAATCCTGATCGACGAGGCGCGCACACCGCTGATCATTTCCGGCCCGGCGCAAGATCGAAGCGATCTTTACGTGGCCATCGACAAGCTGATCCCGCGGCTGAAGGATGAACATTACAAGATTGAAGAGAAGACCCGGAGCGTCACCTTCACCGATGAGGGCAATGATTTTCTTGAGAATTTGTTGCAGTTCGAAGGTATCCTGCCGAAGGAGCAGTCGCTTTACGATCCCGAAAGCACGACCATCGTGCATCACGTAAACCAGGGTTTGCGGGCGCATAAGATCTTCTCGAAGGACAAGGATTATATCGTTCGCGACAACGAGGTTGTGCTGATTGACGAATTCACCGGCCGGATGATGGCCGGGCGTCGCTTGTCCGAGGGCCTGCATCAGGCGATCGAAGCCAAGGAAGGATGTCAGATTCAGCCTGAAAACGTCACCATGGCGCAGGTGACATTCCAGAACTATTTCCGGCTCTATAATAAGCTGGCGGGGATGACCGGCACGGCCTCGACCGAAGCCGAGGAATTTTCCGAGATTTACGGGCTGGGCGTGGTCGAGGTGCCGACCAACATGCCGATTGCCCGTGTGGACCGTGACGACGCGGTCTATCGCAATGCCGAGGACAAGTTCAAGGCGGTCATCGACTCGATCCAGAAGGCCCATGAAAAGGGCCAGCCGATCCTTGTAGGCACGACCTCGATCGAGAAATCCGAGATGTTGAGCCAGTTGCTGACGGATGCCAAGGTCAAGCACAACGTCCTGAATGCGCGCCAGCACGAAAAAGAGGCGCAGATCGTAGCCGACGCGGGCAAGCTGAACGCCGTTACGATTGCCACCAACATGGCCGGACGCGGGACCGATATTCAGCTGGGCGGTAATGTCGAAATGAAAGTGCTGGAAGCACTGACCGCGGATCCCGAGGCCGATCCCGAGGCATTGCGCGCCAGGATCGAGGCCGAGCATGCGGATGAGAAACAGAAGGTGCTTGAGGCTGGCGGCCTGTTCGTTCTCGCAACCGAGCGCCATGAAAGCCGCCGGATCGACAATCAGCTGCGCGGCCGGTCGGGCCGTCAGGGTGATCCGGGTAAATCGGCGTTCTTCCTTAGCCTTGATGATGATCTGATGCGTATTTTCGGCTCGGAACGGCTGGAGAAAGTGTTGTCTGGGCTGGGAATGAAAGAGGGCGAGGCCATCATCCATCCCTGGGTCAATAAATCGCTGGAACGGGCGCAGGCCAAGGTCGAGGGCCGCAACTTTGACATCCGCAAGCAGTTGTTGAAATTCGACGACGTGATGAACGAGCAGCGCAAGGTGATCTTCAAGCAACGGCTGGACATCATGCGTGCCAGCGATCTGTCCGGGATCGTGCGGGACATGCGCAACGAGGTGATCGACGATCTGGTCGATGCACATATGCCGCCGAAAACCTACGCCGACCAGTGGGACATGGAAGGGCTGAAAACCGCGATTGCCGAACAGCTCAATCTGGATCTGCCGGTTTTGGAATGGGCCGATGAGGAAGGCGTGGACGACGAGGATATCGCTGAACGCCTGGAGACGGCTGCCGATGAAATGATGGCGCAGAAGGCGTCACAGTTCGGCCCGGAAAACATGCGCATGATCGAAAAGCAGATCTTGCTGCAGACGATTGATGGCAAATGGCGCGAGCATCTGCTGACGCTGGAACATCTGCGCAGCGTGGTCGGGTTTCGCGGCTATGCACAACGCGATCCACTCAATGAGTACAAGAACGAGGCGTTTCAGTTGTTCGAGACCATGCTCGACAGTCTTCGGCAGGACGTGAGCCAGAAGCTGGGACAGATCAGGCCGATGACCGAAGAGGAACAGCAAGCGATGCTGGCGCAGGTTGAAGAACAGCGCGCCGAGATGGAGCAAGCAACGGCCCAGGCAATGGCGGATGAAACACCGGCAAACGCCGCAGCGGGGTTTGTCGAATCCGACCCGACGACCTGGGGCAATCCGGGGCGCAACGAAACCTGCCCCTGCGGTTCAGGCAAGAAATTCAAACACTGCCACGGCCGGTTGGCCTGATGATCAGGCGCCACATCGCCGCCTGATTCACACCCTAACCATGCCATAAGCAGGCCACGTTCTCGCACTAATGCTTAACCAGACCTGTTCAAGGTGTGGGAGAGCAATATGTTTAAGACAAAGATTAACCCCAAGCGGATTATCACCGTTGGCGGTACTTTGTTCTGCGCTTGGGGCATCGGCTATCTGATGCAGAGCAATGCGCAGCAGGCAGCACCGTCCACCAGCGAGTTATCTGCACCTCCGGTCGAAGTGGATCCGCTGGTACGCAACGAAGGCGCGCCGCTGAAACTTACCGATATTACCCTGACCTCGGCGATCCTGCCCCCTACGATGTCGTTGCCTGGTCCGGCTTTCTTTCCGGACGCACCCATTGTGCGGGCAAAAGCGAACCCGGATCGACCGATCAACGTGTTGCCCGAAGAAGAAGTGGCACCAACATTCGCGTGCAAGACCACTTTGACGGCAGAGCCGAGAGCAGCGGCGATGGTTGCGCTTACCGTGGATGCGCCATGTTTTGCCGGGGCGCGTTTTACGCTGCATCACAATGGCATGATGTTCACCGACGTGACCGATGAAAACGGCAGACGCAATCTGACAGTTCCGGCACTGACCGAAGAAGCTGTCTATATGGTGACCTTTTCACCCGACGACGGTGCCATTGCGCGGGTCTCGGTCGGGACGCTTGAGTATTATGACCGCGTTGTGGTGCAGTGGGCCGGACAAAGCGGGCTGCAGATCCATGCGTTTGAATTCGATGCAGACTACGAGAGTGCGGGACATGTCTGGGCTGACGACACCCGTGAATTATCAGTTGCAGCGCGCGGCCAGGGCGGCTTTATCGCTCGGTATGGCGCGCCAGGCATTGAAAATCCTTACATGGCAGAGGTTTACACGTTTCCCTCAGGAACAAGCAGGCGCCAGGGTGAAGTGCGCCTGAGCCTGGAGGCCGAGGTTACCACGGCGAATTGCGGTCACGATATCGAAGCGCAATCCATACAGCTGGGCCAAAACGGGCGTCTGCAGGTGCGGGATCTTATGCTTGCCATGCCCGATTGCAGCGCCGAAGGTGATTTTCTGGTGTTGAAAAACGTGTTGAATGACTTGAAGATCGCCAGCAACTAATCTGCGGCGCTCGGGGGTCTATTCATGACAATGATGCGTGCGGCTTTGCTTGCCGCACATTTCATTTTTGCAGGCGGTTTTGCCGCACTGGCACAGGATGTGGTTCTGAAATCGCGCGACGGTGACGTCGAGATTTCAGGCAACCTTCTGGGCTTTGACGGTGAGTTTTACCGCGTTGAGACCATATATGGCGAATTAACGGTAGATGGGTCCGGCGTCCTGTGCGATGGGCCGGGATGTCCCAATCTTGAAAATTACGTTGCGCGGGTCACGTTTTCGGGCGCGCCGACAATCGGCCGGGTCCTGATGCCCGCCCTTGTCGAGGCCTTTGCCATCCGTAGTGATTATGACCTTACGCGGAAAAACCTCTCTGAGAGCCAATTCGCGATTTCATTGTCCAGCAAGGCGGACGGGTCGGAGCTTGGCGAGTTCACGTTCAATCTGACCAATACTGATGAAGGCTTTGCCGACCTCCTGGCCGATGAGGCCGACATTGCCATGACGTTGCGCGAGGTGCGCGACGAGGAGGTAGCGCACGCACGCGCTGCTGGTCTGGGCGATCTGACGGCGCGGGGCCGCAGCCGTGTGCTGGCACTGGATGCGTTGGTCCCGATTGTTGCGCCCAGCAATTCGATTCAGGCGATTACAACGCCACAGCTTGCACAAGTGCTGTCGGGCGAGATCGACAACTGGACCGTTTTGGGAGGGCCCGACGCCCCGGTCAGCGTACATTTGCACGACGCGACATCGGGGCTGGGGCAGGCTACGGAAGATCGATTGTTGGCACCCCAGAACCTGGATCTGGTTGAGGGTGCCATCCGCCACAAGGATAGCGTCGCGTTGTCTGCGGCCGTCTCGGACGACCCTTTTGCCCTTGGCATCACCAGTCGGTCGGAAGTGGGTAATACGTGGGAACTTGCGCTTAAAGGCGCGTGCGGGTTTGCGCTGAACGCCACCCGCCGGTCAGTCAAGACTGAGGATTACCCCCTGACAGCGCCAATGTTTCTCTATCTTCCGGCACGCCGCTTTCCCAAGCTGGTCCGCGAGTTTCTGGCCTATATGCGTGATCCGTCTGCGCAGTTGGTGATCCGCCGTGCGGGGTTTGTCGATCAGGCACCCGAAGAGATACGCATAAGCGAGCAGGGCGATCGCTTTGCCAATGCCATTCTGCGTGCGGGCGACGATGTGCCTCTGGAGGAGCTGCAGAGAATGGCCAGCATGCTTGCGCCTCTCAAGCGCCTGTCGACAACCTTCAGGTTCGAATCCGGGTCGGCGCGGTTGGATGCGCAATCGCGCTCGAACGTCCAGCAACTGGCGCGGGCGATGGAGGTTGGGCGTTATGATGCACGACGGCTGGTCTTTGTCGGATTCAGCGATGGCGAAGGGCCTGCAAGCGCCAATCAAAATATCGCCATGCGCCGGGCAGAGGCGGTGATGACCGCGGTGACAAGTGCTGCCGAAACCGCTAATCTTGATCGTATTGATCTGGGGGTTGAAGCCTTCGGCGAGGCGATGCCGATGGCCTGCGATGACAGTGCATGGGGGCGGCAGGTCAACCGGCGCGTCGAGGTCTGGGTGCGTTAGAACTTGCTGGTGTCAGATGGAATTCATGAGGCTAATGGCCTGAAACTGCTGTTCTTGCTTGGACTTCGCGCGGTTTCAATTCGATGGTCGCTCAACGCCAATCCAGATTGGCATTGGTCCCGATAAAACTGATCTGCTCTAAAGATATCCTCGCGACCGAAAGCTGAGTTCGCAGGATTTGCCGATGATGATGTGATCGTGCAGCGTAATGCCAAGCGCCTCTGCCGCCACCTGCACCTGCCGCGTCATGTCGATGTCGCTGTCCGACGGTGTCGGATCTCCTGACGGGTGGTTATGCACCAGAATCAAGGCGCTGGCATTGTGTTCAAGGGCGCGTTTAACCACTTCGCGGGGATAGACAGGCACATGGTCGACCGTGCCGCTTGCCTGTTCTTCATCTGCAATCAGAACGTTCTTGCGATCAAGGTAGAACACGCGGAACAGCTCGGTCTCGCGATGGGCCATCGTCGTATGGCAGTAATCCAGCAGGGCATCCCAGGACGAGATCACCTGCTGCCGCATGACCCGGGCGCGAGACAGGCGGTGCGCGGCAGCCTCGACAACTTTCAACTCGCAGATGACTGCTTCGCCAACGCCGGGCACATCGCTGAGATGATTGGCAGGGGCCGAGACCACGGCGTTGAAATCGCCAAACCTGTCGATGAGCTGGCGTGCAAGTGGCTTGACATCACGGCGCGGGATGGCGCGAAACAGGATCAGTTCCAACATCTCGTAATCCGGCAGCGCCTGTGCCCCGCCCATCAGGAACCGGTCGCGCAGGCGTTTGCGATGATCGCGGATATACGAGGGCTGCTGCCCTGGTTTCAACACCTCGGTCGCAATGGCTTCGTCCCCGGTGAAAAGGGGAAGAGGCTGTTCAGAGAATGCGGGCCCGTTTGACATGACGCGAGCGTCGCTGATCATGGTTAGTAGAACGTTAACGGGTGCCCGAATCTTTAACTTCTGCGCCATTGGTATCAGCGTGGTGTCAGGGCTACCGCAGAATGCCTGAATACACCATCAAGCCCCAACCCGTCAGTTCAGCCTCGATCCGCGCCCAGGTGGCGCCCATGCCGATAGGGTCGGTCCGGGTTGTGGCGGCGATATCGGTCAGGCTGCGACGCCCGTCGATTGCCGCGATCAGGGGCGCCGCCTGTTTGGGCAGCCGTAACCGTGTGTCGACGCCGGTAAAGCTCAGTTTTGGTTCGTTGCCCTGTGCGACCGCCTGCGCCAGTGCCCGTGCGTCCACGCCTTTAAGGTGCGGGATCAGTGCGCGGTTCCGACCGTTCGCAGGTGCCCGACCTTCGCCCGATGGCACGGCATAGCCTACATGGGTCTTGATCGTGCCGCGCAGCTTTTCCGCCACCGCCATGCGTGCGAGCGGATCAAGATGCTCGGGCACGTCCGTGATCCGTGCCAGGTCGTAAAGCGCAGGCATGGTGAAGCCACTCAACTCCCAGCCCGACCGCGCCATCGTCTCAAGCAGTTGCGGCACATCAAAGGCGCGATCCTGCGAATGCAGCAGCAGATCATAGAACCCCGCATCGCTGTCGTGGTGATCGCCCAGATTGGGGTTGCCCTTGAACGGATGCCCCTCGGGCAGCGCCGAAACGAGCTTACGCGCGGCTTTCAACCGGTCTTTGGGGGACATGCCGTCGTAAAGCGCACCGAAAGCCTCTTGCAGCGGATACACACCTGACCGGCCATAAGGTGCGTAGACCATGAAGCCAAGCCCGCCCTCTGGCGCCAGCGCCGCGCGCAGGGACCGGAAACCGGCTTCGGGGTCGGGCAGGTGATGCAGCACGCCGCAGCAATCGATATAGTCAAACTCACCCAGATCGGGCGCATCCAGCAGGCTGCCGGTGACAAAACGGATGTCTTGCAGCTTGCGCGCCTTTGCCCTTGCCTCGGCCACCTTGCGCGAGGCTTTGGACAGATCGACATAGGTGATGTCATACGCCTTGCCCGCCTGCGTCAGCATCTGCGCCAGTTGGATAAGACCGTCGCCGGTGCCGCCGCCTGCTACCAGAACGCGCAGCGGTTTTGACCAGTCACGCTGCCCGGCAAAGAGGAAATGATCGATCTCCAGCGGGTGCGAGGGCGAACCGCTGATCAGCCGCTTCGTTTCGTCTTTCGGATCGCGTTCCGGGTAGGGGTATGCCTCGTACTGATCCTTGACCTGATTCATTGCAGCCTCTTGCCTGATTTCGGCGCAAGATAGGCTGCATTCCGGGGCAATTGCAAAGCCATCCGCCCCTCTTGCCTTTCGGGTGGCGCTGCGGCAGCGTCGCGCGCATGAAAAGCCCCGATCCTGCCATCGCCATCGTCTACTTTACCGGCCACGGCCATACGCGCCGTCTGGCCGAAGCTGTGGCCGAGGGTGCGGCCCCCGCCCGGATGATTGACGTCGAGAGCATGAGCGACGCCGACTGGGCGGCACTTGATGCAGCCGATGCGGTTGTCTTTGGGACGCCGACCTATATGGGGTCATCGGCGGCTGTCTTTGATGGGTTTCTGGAAGAGGCCGCGTCACGCTGGGAAGACCAGCTTTGGGCCGACAAGATCGCAGGCGGCTTTACGGTGGGCACCTATCCTGCGGGCGACAAGCTGAGTACGCTGATCCGGCTGGCAGTCTATGCGGCGCAGATGGGTATGATCTGGGTCGGCCCCACGGAAATCGGCCCGCCGGTCAACCCGGACAATCCCGGCCTCAATGGTGACGGCAGCAATCTTGGCGTAACGGCAACCTCGTCCCGCGACAAGGATCAGCTGATCGACGCTGGTGATCTGGAAACCGCCCGGCGGTTCGGGGTGCGGATCAGAGCCGCCTGTAAACGCTGGACTCGCTAGGCAGAGTCGGAAGAACATCCGCTGGTTGCCGCCGCTTCCAGCGCCGGGTAGCGCAGGCCCAGCGTCACGCCACGCGCGACAAAGCTGATCAGCAGCGCCAGCCAAAGCCCGTCGTTCCCGATCATCGGCACCAGCACCATCACGGCAACTACGTAAACCATCAGGCTGACAGCCATCATGTTGCGCATGTCACGGGTTCGGGTGGCCCCGATGAAGACGCCGTCAAGCATCCAGGCGGCCAGTCCGACCAGTGGCGCCAACACCATGTAGATGAGATAGGATCGTGCCTCAGTCTGTACCTCGACGGCCTTGGCCATAAGATCAATGATCGACCCGCCAAAGAGGGCGAAGACCGCTGCCAAAATTACGATGATGAGCAGACCCCACTGGCTGGTGACGATGGCGCTGCGACGTAGTTGCGGCCGGTTGCGCGCGCCCAGGGCCTGCCCTACCAAAGCCTCGGCGGCGAAGGCAAAACCATCAAGTGCGTAGGCGGTGATGTGCAGAAACTGCAGCAGGACCTGATTGGCGGCCAGCGTGACATCGCCGAAGTCAGCACCGAGAAACAGAAAGGACACGAAGATGCATTCCAGCATCAGCGTCCTGAGGAAGATGTCGGAGTTGACCGCGAAGACCTGCCAAAGCCGTTCGTTGTCGAAGACACGTTCCCAGTCGCGCCAGGCCGGAACCCGAAACACGTCCCTGCACAGCCACAGCCCCAGTGAAAGCCCGGACCATTCGGCAATGAACGTGGCCCAGGCGACGCCGCTGACCCCCCAGTCCAGCCCCAGCACGAACCATAGATCCAGCGAGATGTTGAGGCCGTTCATCACAAGTTGAATCGCCAGCACGGTGCGGGTGCGTTCCAGCGCGATCAGCCAGCCGGTGACACCAAAGAGCGCGATGATGGCGGGGGCGCTGAACACCCGGATCTGCATGTAGTCGCGGGCCATCGCCTCGACCTCTGCACTGGCGGGTGAGATCTGGAAAGACGCCCAGAAGACCGGAACCTGCAGCAGGATGAGCGCGAAACCGGCCGCCAGTCCGATCATCAGCGCCCGGGTCAGCATTGCCGCCACTTCGCCGGTCTTACCCGCGCCCTGGGCCTGGCTGGTCAGGCCCGTGGTGCCCATGCGCAGAAAGCCGAACATCCAGTAGATCGCGGTCAGGATTATCGCGCCGATGCCCACGGCACCGATGGGCGCGGCCTGTCCCAGTTGACCCACGACTCCGGTATCCACAAGCCCCAGGATCGGCACGGTGGCATTGGCCAGCACGATGGGGGCGGCAATATTGAAAACCCGCCGGTGGGTGACGGCGCGGGCCGTGTCAGCCATCACGTTTCGGCATCAGGAAATGGCCCGTGGCCTGGGCAAAGGCGCGGGTGCGATTATCTTGCCAACCCTCGACATGAACGCTGGCATAGCGCCGTCCCGAGCGATTAACCTGTGCGCGTGCATAGGCATCGCGAGGCAGGCCAGAGCGTAGGTAATCCACAGTAAAATCTATGGTTTTTGGTAGTCGCGGCATCTGTCCCCCGACCAGTGCGTCAGGGTCGAACGCACCGTTTTCGATCTCTTCCCAAAGCATCGCCCAGCTGAGGCCAATAATTGCCGTGACCTCAAGAAAGGCCGCGGTGGCCCCGCCATGAAGGGCGGGCAGAAGCGGGTTGCCGATCAGCTTTTCATCAAACGGCAGTATTGCGGTCAGCTCGTCACCGCGGCGCTCGAATCCGATCCCCAGAAACCGGATATAAGGCACGCCGTCGACCAGCGCTTTCAGCGCTGCATCGCGCCGCTGCTTGACTACCTGGACCGGGTCGGGTGTGCGGCGTGCCACTATGCGCCCTCCACGGTGAAAGTGCCGGTGGCGGTTGCCACGGGCAGACTATCGTCGTCATCCACCGCCCGAGCGCGCACAAAGGCCACCGAACGGGTGATATGATAACATTCCGCGTGGGCCCGGATCGCCTGACCCGGCGTGGCCGGACGCATGTAGTCGATCCGCAAGTCAATCGTGGCTGTCCCGCCGGGAGATGACGGATGGCTGAGCGCCGCCGCACCACAGCAGGTATCCATCAATGCCGACACCGCGCCACCGTGAATGACGCCGGTTTCCGGATCACCGACAAAGCGCGGATCATAGGCCATGCTGAATTCAGCGGTGCCGTCCCCGACATCGGTCAATTCCATGCCCAGAGCCTGGGCATGTGGCAAAGCACTCATGAATTTTCGGGCCAGCTCAGCCTTGTTGCCGCTCATTGGGCGCTCTCCTGTCATATGCCTCTTTATGAGCCTTAAAATGCCGCCGCCGCAAGGGCACCTGTTGCACCTGAGCGAAGTTGAAATTAACCTTGTGGGTGGGAGAGGCCGAACCGATGACCGATACCAACCTTTCGTTCAAGGAAATGTGCGCCAGGTTCGACGTGACGCCACGTACCTTGCGCTATTACGAATATATCGAGTTGCTGCAGCCCGAGCGGCAGGGCCGGTCGCGGTTTTACGGGCCGCGCGAATGTGCCCGGATGACATTGATCCTCAGGGGGCGCAAATTTGGCTTCGCGCTTGAGGATATCCGCCAATGGCTGCTGATTTACGAGCAGGAAGGCACCGCAGCACAGATGCGCAGCTGGATTGAACTCGCGGACAAACAGCTAAGCGAGCTTTCGGATCAGCGCGCGCAGCTGGATCAGGCGATAAAAGAGCTGAGGTCTCTGCGGGATGAGACCGTGACCTCGTTGGAGAAGGGGTAATATGCTGACCCTTCGGCGATCCGGTTGAACCTGCGCCCGCTTAGCTGACGAATTCGTCTCGGCTATATCCCTGCAGATAGAGTAGCGCGGTCAGGTCACCGCAATTCACCCGCAGATCACATTGGGCGGCAACCGATGGCTTGGCATGCAGCGCCACACCCATTCCGGCCCGCCCAAGCATGCCCAGATCATTGGCACCGTCACCCACGGCCATCACTTCGGTCTCGGCTAGTCCCAGGCGCGCGGTGATCTCTTCCAGCGCCTCGATCTTGGCTTGTCGGCCCAGGATCGGCCGCCCGACATCGCCTGTCAGCTTTCCAGCCTTGGCCAGCAGGGTATTGGCGCGGTTTTCGTCAAAGCCCAGATGTGCGGCCACGCTGGCGGTAAACGCCGTGAAGCCGCCCGACACCAACGCCGCATAGGCGCCCTGCGCCTGCATCGTCGCCACCAGAATGTCGCCGCCGGGCATATAGGTAATGCGCTCGTCGATCACCTGTCCGATCACGGCCTCATCCAGCCCTTGCAGCAACTTCACCCGTTCGATCAAAGCGCCTTCGAAATCAAGCTCACCATTCATCGCCCGCGCGGTGATGTCCCTGACATGCGCGCCCACGCCCGCCTCTTCGGCCAGCTCGTCGATGCATTCCTGCTGGATCATCGTGCTGTCCATATCCGCCAAGAGCATCTTCTTGCGCCGCCCCTCGGCGGGCTGCACCACCAGATCGGCCTGCATCGCCTGCAGGGTCTGCCACACCTCCCAGCGGTTTTCGGGCATCTGTTCGACCGCAAACTCTGCCGCCTCATCCGGGCTGAGCCAGACCACATCGTCCCCACCCCAGGCATTGCGCAGGTTTTCGACCAGCGATGGATCCAGCATGCCCGCGGGCGCTATCATTGAGGTTACAAACATTTAACGAAGTTTCCGATCATAGTCGCGATGGTCGCATTTAATCATTCAAGCGGCGCTATAGCCCCATTTCTGCACTTGCGAAAGGGCCCGCGCAGGAATATCGAGATCAGTGGGACACCCCTCCCCAACGAGGGGCGCTTATCTGGAAGGATAGCAGCAATGGCTATTAAAGAACCGGCAGCGCGGCCGGATAACGCGCGTTTTTCTTCTGGCCCCTGTGCCAAACCCCCCACATTCGATGTCACGCAGCTCAGCGATGCGCCTTTGGGCCGCAGCCACCGCGCCGCTGTCGGCAAATCCCGCCTGAAGGCGGCGATCGACGGTACGCGCGACGTGCTGGGTATCCCTGCCGACTACCGCATTGGCATCGTTCCTGCCTCGGATACCGGCGCGGTTGAAATGGCGATGTGGAACCTGCTGGGTGCCCGCAAGGTCGAAATGCTGGCCTGGGAAAGCTTTGGCGCGGGTTGGGTCACCGATGTGGTCAAACAGCTGAAGCTCGACGCTGACGTCAAGACCGCCGACTATGGCGAGATTGTCGATCTGGCTAGCGCCGATACCGACAATGACGTGGTCTTTACCTGGAACGGCACCACCTCGGGCGTGCGCGTACCGAATGGCGACTGGATCAAGGCGGAGCGTGCGGGCCTGACCATCTGCGACGCCACATCTGCGGCCTTCGCTCAGGACCTGCCCTGGGACAAACTGGATGTCACCACCTTCAGCTGGCAGAAAGTGCTGGGCGGCGAGGCGGCGCATGGCATGCTGATCCTCAGCCCTCGCGCCGTTGAACGGCTGGAAAGCTACACCCCCGACTGGCCCCTGCCCAAGATCTTCCGCCTGACCAAGGCTGGCAAACTGATCGACGGCATATTCGAGGGCGCCACGATCAATACGCCATCGATGCTGGCGGTCGAGGATTACCTGAAGGCGCTTGACTGGGCGCGTTCGGTCGGCGGGTTGCAGGGGCTGATGGGTCGCGCAAATGCCAACACCAAGGCGGTGGCGGATTTTGTCGAACTGCACGACTGGATCGATTTCCTGGCCCATGACCCGGCGACGCTATCGAACACATCCGTGTGCCTGAAATTCACCGACGATCGGATCAAGGACGGTGCGGGTTTCGCCAAAGCCATCGCGAAACGGCTGGAGGCCGAAGAGGTGGCATTTGATATCGGCGCCTATCGCGACGCCCCTCCGGGCCTGCGCATCTGGTGTGGCGGCACAGTAGAAACTTCTGACGTCGAGGCGCTGCTGCCCTGGATCGAATGGGCCTATCAAACCGAAATCGAGGCGCAGCTCGCCACCGCCTAAAGCGGATTTCACCCACCCTGTCGGTTGATCCGCAGGGTGGATGAAACTCACGCACTCTCACCTGTTATTCAAAGGACGCTAAAAATGGCTCCCAAAGTACTCGTTTCCGACAAACTCTCTGAAACCGCCGTGCAGATCTTCCGTGATCGCGGTATCGACGTGGATTTCCAGCCCGATCTGGGCAAGGACAAGGAAAAACTGGCGGCCGTGATCGGCAAATATGACGGTCTCGCCATTCGGTCGGCCACCAAGGTGACCGAGAAGATCCTGAAGGCCGCCGATAACCTCAAGGTTATTGCGCGCGCGGGTATCGGCACCGACAATATCGACAAAGATGCCGCCTCAAAGAAAGGTGTGATCGTGATGAACACGCCTTTCGGCAACATGATCACCACCGCCGAACATGCCATCGCGATGATGTTCGCCGTGGCGCGGCAGCTTCCCGAGGCCAGCGCGAGCACTCATGCAGGCAAATGGGAGAAATCCAAGTTCATGGGGGTCGAGCTGACCTCAAAAACCCTGGGTGTCATCGGTGCCGGTAACATTGGCGGTATCGTTTGTAGCCGTGCGCTTGGCCTGAAGATGAAGGCGGTCGCCTATGATCCGTTCCTGAGCGAGGAAAAGGCCGACAAGATGGGCGTTGAGAAGGTCGAGCTGGACGAGTTGCTGGCGCGCGCCGATTTCATCACCCTGCACGTGCCGCTGACCGACCAGACCCGTAATATCCTGAGCCGAGAGAACCTTGAGAAAACCAAGAAGGGTGTGCGCATCATCAACTGTGCCCGTGGCGGTCTGGTGGACGAAGAGGCGTTGGCAGAGCTGCTAAAATCCGGGCATGTCGCCGGAGCGGCTTTTGACGTGTTCAGCGTCGAGCCCGCCACCGAGAACCCGCTTTTCAATTTGCCCAACGTGGTCTGCACGCCTCATCTGGGTGCCGCCACCACCGAGGCGCAGGAAAACGTCGCCCTGCAGGTGGCCGAGCAGATGTCGGATTACCTGCTGACCGGCGCCGTCACCAACGCGCTCAACATGCCCTCGGTTACCGCAGAAGAGGCCAAGGTGATGGGCCCGTGGATCAAGCTGGCGGACCATCTGGGCAGTTTCATTGGCCAGATGACGGACGAACCGATCAAGGCGATCAACATCCTTTATGACGGGGTGGTTAGCGAGATGAACCTCGGCGCCCTGACCTCGGCCGCCGTGGCGGGGATCATGAAATCCGCCAATCCTGAGGTGAACATGGTCTCGGCCCCGGTCATCGCCAAGGAACGCGGGGTCAAGATTTCGACCACCAAGCAGGACAAATCCGGCGCGTTTGAGGGTTATATCAAGCTGACCGTGGTGACCGATCAGCGCGAACGCTCGATCGGGGGCACGGTTTTCAGCGATGGTAAGCCGCGCTTCATCCAGATCAAGGGCATCAATATCGACGCCGAGATCGGGCGGCACATGCTGTATACGACCAACGAGGATGTGCCCGGTATCATCGGCACGTTGGGCCAGACCATGGGCGAAAACGGCGTCAATATCGCCAATTTCACCCTTGGCCGGGCCGCAGCGGGAGGCGAAGCGATCGCTCTGCTTTATGTTGATGACAACGTGCCCGATGAGGTGATCGGCAAACTGCATGCGACCGGCAAGTTCCAGATGATCCGCCATCTGGAGTTCGACGTGGCCTGAGGGGTGTCAACCAAAGCCACTTGGCAAAAAAACACCGCCCCCTGTTTGGGGACGGTGTTTGTCTGACACTGGCCGACTACGCCACGATGACGAGCGGGGTGGTCGCCTCAGCTCTTCATCGAATCCCAGAAGGATTTGACAGAAGAGAAAAAGCTTTTACTTTCCGGGTTGTTATCCTCGGAAAGCGCTTCGAATTCGCGCAGTAGCTCTTTTTGCTTCGAGGTGAGGTTGACTGGTGTTTCGACTGCCAGTTCGATCATCATATCGCCATCTGCCCCGCCACGAAGCGCTGGCATGCCTTTGCCGCGCAGACGCATCTGACGGCCTGACTGGCTGCCGGCGGGAATTTTCACCCGGCTACGGCCACCGTCGATGGTCGGCACTTCGATGTCACCGCCGAGGGTCGCCCTGATCATTGAGACAGGTACCCGGCAGAAAAGGTGATTTTCCTGCCGCTCGAACAGCTCGTGCGGTGCTACCTCGATAAAGATATAAAGATCGCCTGGTGGGCCGCCGCGCATCCCCGCCTCGCCATTGCCAGCCAGACGGATGCGGGTACCGGTTTCGACGCCGGTGGGAATGTTCACCGACAGCGCACGATCTTTTTCGATGCGGCCCTGACCGCGGCAGGATTTGCAGGGGTTGTTGATGATCTGACCCAGGCCCGAACAGGTAGGGCAGGTGCGTTCAACGGTGAAGAATCCCTGCTGGGCGCGTACCTTGCCCATGCCCGAGCAGGTCGGACAGGTTGATGGTTCGGCGCCGCCTTCGGCACCGGATCCTTCGCAGGAATCACAGGGCACGGCCGTGGGGACGTTGATGGTTTTCTGCAAGCCGGAATAGGCTTCTTCCAGTGTGACGCGAAGGTTGTACCGCAAGTCTGAGCCTCTGGCTGCGCGGCTGCGTCCGCCGCCCGCACCACCGCGACCACCCATGAAGTCGCCAAAGAGATCGTCGAACACATCAGAAAACGCGCTGGCGAAATCGCCCTGCCCGCCGCCGCCGGGACGGCCACCACCACCGCCCATACCGCCTTCGAACGCCGCATGGCCAAAGCGGTCATAGGCCGCTTTCTTGTCGGCGTCTTTCAGGACGTCATAGGCTTCGCCAGCTTCCTTGAACTGTGTTTCAGCGCCCGGATTGTCCTTGTTGCGGTCTGGATGAAGCTCTTTCGCCTTCTTGCGATAGGCTTTCTTGATTTCCTCGGCCGACGCGCCTTTGGATAATCCAAGCACTTCGTAATAGTCACGTTTGGCCATCTGAGGTCTCCTTTCGCCGGAACGGTTGGGGCCGGGCCGGTCGTTGCTGGCCCGGCCCCTGAAGTTCCGTCACGCGCGGGTTCAAGCGCGCTTGTCGCCGTCGAGATCCTCGAAATCGGCATCGACGATATCGTCGTCGCCGGCCCCGGCTTCATCCGCGGCCATCGGCTCGTCTTCGCCGTCTTCCTGAGCCGCCTTGTAGATCGCTTCGCCCAGTTTCATGGCGGCTTCGGTGACATTCTGGATGCCTGACTTGATCTTGTCGGCATTGTCGGTTTCCAGTTCGTCCTTGAGCGCGGCGATGGCCAGCTCGATCGCTTCGATGGTGGTCGGGTCGACCTTGTCGGCATGTTCTTCCATCGACTTCTCGGTCGAGTTGATCAGGCTTTCCGCCTGGTTCTTGGCTTCGACCAGTTCGCGACGTTCCTTGTCGGCCTCGGCGTTTTCCTCGGCGTCCTGGACCATCTTTTCGATGTCCTCATCGCTTAGGCCACCAGAGGCCTGGATCGTGATCTTCTGTTCTTTGCCGGTGCCCTTGTCCTTGGCGTGGACCGAGACGATACCGTTGGCGTCGATGTCGAAGGCGACCTCGATCTGCGGCATGCCGCGCGGGGCGGGTGGGATATCTTCGAGGTTGAACTGACCGAGGATCTTGTTGTCCGCCGCCATTTCACGCTCGCCCTGGAAGACACGGATGGTAACGGCGTTCTGGTTATCCTCGGCGGTCGAGAAGATCTGAGACTTGTTTGTCGGGATCGTGGTGTTGCGGTCGATCAGACGAGTAAAGACACCGCCCAGTGTTTCGATACCAAGCGACAGCGGGGTCACGTCGAGCAGCACAACGTCTTTCACGTCGCCCTGCAGAACACCGGCCTGAATGGCCGCACCCATGGCGACAACTTCATCGGGGTTCACACCCTTATGCGGCTCCTTGCCGAAGAACTTGGTGACTTCCTCGATCACTTTGGGCATGCGGGTCATGCCGCCGACCAGAACAACCTCGTCAATCTCGTTGGCCGACATGCCAGCGTCTTTCAACGCGGCGGCACAGGGTTTCATCGATGCTTTGATAAGGTCACCCACCAGGCTTTCAAGCTTGGCGCGGGTCAGTTTCATGACCATGTGCAGTGGCGAGCCGTCCGAACCCATCGAGATGAAGGGTTGGTTGATTTCGGTCTGCGAGCTGCTGGAAAGTTCGATCTTGGCTTTCTCAGCGGCCTCTTTCAGGCGTTGCAGTGCCATCTTGTCTTTGGTCAGATCGACGCCGTGTTCCTTTTTGAACTCATCCGCCAGGTAGTTGACGATGCGCATGTCAAAGTCTTCACCACCCAGGAAGGTGTCACCATTGGTCGACTTCACCTCGAAAAGGCCATCGTCAATCTCAAGGATGGTCACGTCGAAGGTACCGCCGCCAAGGTCATAGACCGCGATCGTGTGGGTGTTTTCTTTGTCGAGACCATAGGCCAGCGCCGCGGCGGTTGGTTCGTTGATGATGCGCAGCACTTCGAGGCCGGCGATCTTGCCGGCATCCTTGGTGGCCTGACGCTGGGCGTCGTTGAAATAGGCGGGAACGGTGATGACCGCCTGCGTTACTTCTTCACCCAGATAGGATTCAGCGGTTTCTTTCATCTTGCCGAGGATGAAGGCCGAGATCTGGCTGGGGCTGTATTTCTCGCCCTTGGCTTCCACCCAGGCATCGCCATTGCCGCCATCGATGACGTTGAAGGGCATGTTCTTCTTGTCCTTGGCCAGATCCGGGTCATTTTCCCGGCGACCGATCAGGCGCTTGACGCCAAAGACGGTGTTTTCCGGGTTGGTGACGGCCTGACGTTTGGCAGGCTGGCCGACAAGGCGTTCATTGTCTGTGAAAGCGACGATCGAGGGGGTGGTGCGGGCACCTTCCGAGTTCTCGATGACGCGGGCCTGGCTACCATCCATGATGGCGACGCAGGAGTTGGTGGTTCCGAGGTCAATACCGATGACTTTGGCCATTTTATACGATCCCTTCTAACTTAGGCGATGTGGCAGGGTCTGACCCGTTTCGGCACCAGACCCCGATGATTTGACGGCGCCCCCCTAAGGGGTTGCCGTGCTTCCCGGCGTATATAGGCAGCGGAAACTGGCCCTGCAACCGCCTGAAGGGCGCAGATTTTGCTATTTTGCGTTAAAATGTGCAGTTAAGGCGGGTCAAACGAGGGCAGTATGTGCGCAGCAACCATCTCCATCCGGGGATTCCATGTTTTCAAAGGTTTTTTGAGCGCTGATGCGCAGGCTGTGCTTCTGGCCGATTTGCGCGATGTCGTGGCGGCGGCGCCGCTCTTTTCGCCGATGACACCTTACGGAAAACCGATGTCGGTTCGAATGACCTCGGCCGGGAAATACGGGTGGTTTTCGGACAAGTCCGGTTATCGCTATGCACCATCCCATCCCAATGGCTCGGCGTGGCCTGCAATCCCTGACCGGGTGCTTGCGATTTGGCGGGAGCTTGTGAGTGATGCGCGCGATCCCGATTGCTGCCTGATCAATTTTTATGGTGAGGGCGCCAAGATGGGGATGCATCAGGATCGCGACGAGGCGGATTTCAACTGGCCGGTCCTGTCGGTATCGCTGGGTGATGAAGGGCTGTTCCGGGTCGGCAACGCAACCCGTGGCGGCAAAACCGAGTCGATCTGGCTGCAGTCAGGCGATGTCGTGGTGATGGGCGGTGAAGCGCGTCTGCTGTATCATGGAGTCGACCGCATCAAACTGGGTAGCTCGGCGCTGATGCCGAAAGGCGGGCGGATCAATCTGACCTGCCGGGTTGTGGACTAGTTGGGAAAAGAAGAGGGGCGCGATCGCGCCCCTCCCGTTGATTTTTCGTGGTCAGACCAGATCGAATTCAATCGTAACGCTGACCGATACCTGAAAGTCAAACTCGTCGGCTGGCCAGTCATCGCACATGAACGCCATATCGTCCTGCCCCATGTCGTCTGATTGCGGCAGGGAATCGGTATCTGTTACCGGATCATCCTCCATGTCGATGGTGTCGCAATCACCCGATGCGACGAAGTCGAACCCGTCAAAGAGACCCTCGAGCATGTCGCTAAGATCGGCGAGAAACTGATCGACATCGAAACCGTCGTGATCAGGGCCTTCGGCGACCGGTGGCTCCGCGTCAGGTGTCTCACCGTCCGGCCCTTCCGCAACCGGCGGCTCTTGGTCATCTGGTGTTTCGTCGTCTGGCCCTTCTGCGACAGGCGGTTCGCCATCCGGTGTCTCATCGTCAGGCCCCTCTGCGACGGGTGGTTCGTCATCGGGTGTCTCGCCGTCGGGCCCGTCTGCGATGGGCGGTTCGCTATCCGGAGTATCATCATCAGGTCCCTCAGCAACCGGAGGCTCTTCATCGTCTGGAGCTTCATCGTCAGGCCCTTCTGCAACGGGGGGTTCGTCGTCAGGCGTCTCACTATCAGGCCCTTCTGCAACAGGCGGTTCGTCATCCGGCGTCTCGCCATCGGGCCCTTCAGCGACGGGAGGCTCGTCGTCCGTTGGGGCTTCATCATCCGGTCCCTCGGCAATGGGTGGTTCATCATCATCTGGTGCGCCGGTTGTCGGGTCGTCGGGCATGGGTGGCTGTTGCGGGTCAGTGTCGTCCATGACAGCATCGGTTGCCCCGAAATTCTGCGTGACCATCACGCTGTCGAAGTTTTCGAAGTCGCCGCGCTCAATCCCGATGCCAATCTCTTCAAACGAGGGGTTGAGGATATTGGCGCGATGGCCGGGGCTATTCATCAGGCTTTGGTGAATATCTTCCACATCATCGGCAAGGCCCGGTGCACCGCGCTCGCTTTGCCAGCCGATGTTTTCGCCCCAAGTCCAGTTGCCTTCCAGTTCGTATCCGGCCGCGACAATCCGATCGCCGGCGGACGACCCGCTTTGGCCGGTATGAGAAAACGTATCCGTGCCCAGCATCCAGGTACTGTGATCTTCGCTTGCCTCATTGAGATCACCGTTGAACGTCAGCGGCGCAAGGCCGGCGCCGGTCCGTTCCTGATTGATCAGATCCAGCATCTGCTGCTCCAAAGTGCTTGGAAGTGACATTTTCAAGTCCTTTCTGGTGGCACGACCGCCACCTGTTTGTATGCACCGGCCAAATTGACCGGTGCACAGACAAAGAGTTCCCGACCCCGGCCGCCGTCAGGCAGTCGGGCTGACCGCGCTGACAGGGTCAGGGCGGTGCATCGGAAAGAGTTACGTCATGCAGAGCCGGATACCGTGAGTGCGGGAACGCCCGGATGCAGGACGGACGCTATGCAGAGGGTCCTGACCCAGCAATGCCGGGCGGGATCGCGCCGAAAAAGAAGCGCGGATTTGCTGGGTGGCAAAAAAAAGTCGGCAGTTTTTTGATTGGCGCTTTTCAGCGCAGGACGCGGTGCCCGGATTATGCCAATTCAGGGCCGAAGGCTTGCGTTATCGCCGGGCTTCCCAACTTCTCGACGCATATTGCCTTGTGTAGAACTCGCCCATCATACCAATCATGATGAGCACAACGCCCACGATAAGCGCGTACTCATAGTTTGTGTTTCGCGGGAAATAGTTGCCAAAAACGAACCCTCGGCACTGATCTATAATATGAAACAACGGGTTCCAGTCAAACATGTTCAGCATGAAGGCCGGGAGTGTGTTGACCACGAAAAGCTTGCCTGATGCGATCATATTCGCCCGTTGGTAAACGGTTTTGAAAATTGAAACGAAACCGGGCGCCCAGGGCCTAATTGCCATCAGCACAAGGCCCACGGCAATGCCGGTAAACCACGCCAGCAATACCATAGCAAAAGCCGGGACGGGATGCGCGATCTCAAACGGTGTTACGGCCACGTGATAGACAAACAGAATCACGAACAGCGCCAGAACCTGAATATACAGCGAGCTGAGTGCTGCGCCGGAGATCGAGATTATGGTGTTCATAGGTGCATGCTGTTGCATCGGAGACGAAGGCCCTTCAGCCCCGAGCACCGCGCCTAATGCCTTGATGTGCGTGAGGTAAAGAAAAATGCCTGAGAGCATATAAAGCAGGAAGTCGCCGCGTAGCTTCGCCCCTTTCAACCCCAGAAACGTGAACATCAGGTAGAACGCCATCACGAAAAGGACTGTTACCAAAATGCTGTTGGCGAGCGACAAGAACGCGTTTCCGTGCCCTTTGCGGACATCACGGACGGCGGAATGATAGATCAATTCAACGATCGAGACCGCTGAATGTAGCTTTGATCTTGGTCTAACGTACTGAAACATGGCCCCTTGCCTGCGGCTGCATGCTGATTTCTTGCACGGATTTCTTGCTGTCCCGTTAGCGGCGTACCATAAGGGGCGCCGAACGAGTTATCAACAAGCGGGAACGAACCGCGAATTCAGGAGTTGCGATTTGGATTACGACAAGCTTGTGCAGGTGATGCGTGACCTGGCGCTGGAAGCCGGTGATCGGATCATGGAAATCTACAATGCCGATGATTTCGACGTGAAGGTGAAATCCGATGACAGCCCGGTAACCGAGGCAGATGAGGCGGCGGATGCGCTGATCTCGGCGGGTCTGCGCGCGGCGTTTCCGGATGTGCTGCTGATCACCGAAGAGCAGGCCGCCTCACACGGGAAAAACGCGGATACGTTTCTGATTGTCGACCCGCTGGACGGCACCAAGGAGTTCATTCACCGCCGCGGCGATTTTACCGTTAATATCGCCTATGTCGAAAACGGTGTGCCAACTCGCGGTGTGGTTTATGCACCAGCAAAGAACCGACTATTCTATACGTTGCCTCAAGGCGCAGCAGTAGAAGAAGTACTCTATCTTGGACAGGATAAGCATGTTGTTGGAAAGTTGGGCCAAATTAACGAGATCAAGGTTTCCGACCCCAACAATAGTGCCCTGATGGTAGTGGCCAGCAAGTCGCATCGTGACCAGGCGACGGACGATTACATTAACAAATATGCCGTCAAAGATATGAAAAGCGCCGGCTCATCCCTGAAATTCTGTCTGATTGCTACCGGTGAGGCGGACATCTATCCCCGCGTAGGGCGGACAATGGAATGGGATACGGCAGCAGGTCACGCCGTTCTTCAGGGTGCGGGCGGCAAGGTGGTTCGGTTCGACGACCACAGCCCGCTCGTTTATGGCAAGGAAGGCTATGCCAACCCGTTCTTTATTGCCTATTCGCCCGATGTTTCTCTCAAGGAGGCGTGATGTCTGTTCTGATTGCAATTCCTGCGCGCTATGCTTCGACACGGTATCCGGGAAAGCCGCTGGTGGCGCTGACCGGGGCCACCGGTGAGGCCAAGTCGCTCATCCAGCGCTCGTGGGAAGCCGCTTGTCAGGTCAAGGGCGTCGAACGGGTTGTCGTTGCCACCGACGATGATCGCATTTGCACGGCGTCAGAGGAATTCGGTGCGGAGGTGGTGATGACGTCGGAGACCTGCCAAAACGGCACCGAACGCTGCGCCGAGGCGCTGGAAAATCTGGGTGGCGGCTACGAGATCGTTGTCAACCTTCAGGGCGATGCACCGCTGACACCTCATTGGTTTGTCGAAGATCTTGTGAACGGTCTGAAGAACGACGCTGCGGCACAGGTTGCCACGCCGGTGTTGCGCTGTGATGGCCGGGCGCTGAACGGATTTCTGGAAGATCGCGCAAACGGACGGGTCGGTGGCACGACGGCTGTTTTCGGACATGATCGTCATGCACTCTATTTCTCGAAAGAAGTGGTCCCCTATACCGGGCACAAATACGCGGATGAAGACGAAACACCCGTCTTTCATCATGTGGGTGTCTATGCGTATCGGCCGGCAGCGCTCAGAGATTACCGTGGATGGCGACCCGGCCCGATTGAAACGCTCGAAGGGCTTGAGCAATTACGGTTTCTGGAAAACGGCCAATCGGTGCTTTGTGTTGAGGTCGAGGCACGAGGCAGACAGTTTTGGGAGTTGAACAATCCCGAAGACGTCCCACGTATTCAGGCGATGATGAAAGAAATGGGGATGCCCTAAGTCAAAATATTAAGCTAATATGCGCAATAGTTCGCTGAAAGACAGGTCAGAGGCAAATAGCGGCAAGCAGAGACCAAAAATGTCCAACTTTGCCCCTAATCTTCACACAAACATGCAGTTTGTGATGTATGGTAATGAAATAGTTAGAGCATTGAGGAGCAGCCAATGCGTAATAAAGTAACAAAAGCGATTTTTCCCGTGGCTGGGTTGGGAACGCGGTTTTTGCCGGCCACCAAATCAGTCCCAAAAGAGATTATGACATTAGTTGACCGGCCGCTTGTGCAATATGCGATTGATGAAGCGCGCGCGGCAGGCATTAAGGAATTCATTTTTGTGACATCGCGCGGCAAGGGCGCACTTGAAGACTATTTCGACACGGCGCCACAGCTTGAGCAGGAATTGCGTCGCAAGGGCAAGGACGAGTTGCTGGAAATTCTCAAAGCCACGAATATGGACAGTGGCGAGATTGCGTATATGCGCCAGCACAAGCCGCTTGGCCTGGGCCATGCGGTATGGTGCGCGCGTCGCCTGATCGCCAACGAACCCTTCGCGGTTATTTTGCCGGATGACGTGATTGCTGCCGACAAACCCTGCCTGGCGCAGATGGTCGAGGCGTTTGAGGAAACCCAAAGCAATATCGTTGCGGCGATGGAAGTGCCCGAAGACAAGGCATCGTCATATGGTATTCTCGACATCAAGGAAGATATGGGCGCGATCGTGTCAACCAAGGGTATGGTCGAAAAACCCGCCCCGGGCGAAGAGCCGTCCAACCTGGCGGTGATCGGTCGCTATATTCTGACGCCGACAGTGTTGCAGAAGCTGAACAAGAAACGTACCGGTGCGGGAGGCGAAATTCAGCTGACCGACGCCATTTCCGACGCCCGCGAAGCAGGTGAAGAGGTATACGGCTTTCGTTTCAAAGGGCAACGTTTCGACTGCGGGTCTAAATCGGGGTTCCTGCAGGCGACGGTTGCCTTCGCGCTTGCTCGCAATGAATTGCGTGATGATTTGTGGGCTTATTTGAACGATGTGGTGCACTCGGAAAAAGCAGCGCAATAAGATCCTGGGGGCATGGGTTGAGCAATATTCTTGTTACCGGCGGGGCCGGGTATATCGGCTCACATGCCTGCAAGGTTCTGAAAACCGCCGGATATACCCCCGTTACCTTTGACAACCTGAGCACTGGTTGGGAGGAGGCCGTGAAATTCGGCCCCTTTGAGCAGGGCGACCTGACAGATCGTGCCCGGCTGGATCAGGTTTTCGCCAAGTATCAACCCGCCGCTGTTATGCATTTCGCCGCACTCACTCAGGTGGGTGAAAGTATCCGAGAGCCGGCGATTTACTGGCGTAACAATGTCGTGGGTTCACTGACTCTCTTAGAGGCGGCGGCGCAGGCGGGATGCCTGGATGTCGTGTTCTCATCGACCTGCGCGACCTATGGCGATCAGGACAATGTGGTGCTGGATGAGAATTCTGCTCAGCATCCGGTCAATGCCTATGCGGCCAGCAAACGGGCAATCGAAGATATCCTGCGCGACTTTGAGATCGCCCATGACATGCGTCATGTTATCTTTCGCTACTTCAACGTGGCCGGCGCCGACCCCGATGCCGAGGTTGGCGAGTTTCACCAGCCGGAAACGCATCTTATTCCGCTGATGCTGGATGCGGTCGATGGGCGGCGCGATGCGCTGACGATTTTCGGCACGGATTACGATACACCAGATGGGACCTGTATCCGCGACTATGTACATGTGTTGGATCTGGTGGACGCCCATGTGTTGGGTTTGAAATGGCTGGAAAATCGCAAGGGCAGCCGGGTCTTCAACCTTGGCACGGGCAGCGGTTTTTCCGTGCGCGAGGTTATTGACCAGTCGGGTGCTGTGACCAACCGCGCGGTGCCAATTGTCGAAGGGCCGCGTCGACCAGGCGATTGCACCAAACTGGTATCCGGCTCGACCCGGGCCGAGGCCGAGCTGGGCTGGCGCCCCAAAAGATCGACGATGAACCAGATGATCGCCGACGCCTGGCGATGGCATCAAACTGGACATTACGGCAAATAACGCCGATTCTGCCCATGAGGCAGAGATACGGGCGTTGAACCATATGGAACGGGTAAAGGAGCTGGCATTCGCCTACCGGCTGCGGTGGAAACGCCGGCGATTGCTGTTCCGGGCCTTCCGCAAGCGCCGTCAGTTGACACCCGTTATCGACCGAACCGCGCAGATCAACCGAAATGACATTCTTGCGGCATCGACCATGCGCAATGAAATGCTACGCCTGCCCCATTTTCTGGACCATCACCGCAAGCTGGGGATCAACCATTTCCTGATTGTCGACAATGGCAGCGAGGACGGCACGCGTGATTATCTGGCCGGGCAACCTGACGTATCGCTCTGGTCCACAGATCACAGCTATCGCCTGTCACGCTTTGGCGTTGACTGGCTGACCTGGCTGCAACTGCGTCACGCCCACGGTCACTGGTGCCTGACGCTGGATGCGGATGAGATCTTTATCTATCCGCACCACGATACAAGGCCGTTACCGGCGCTTGTCGACTACCTGGAGCGGAACGACCGCAAATCCTTTGGCGCGCTGATGCTGGACATGTATCCCAAGGGCCCGCTGAGTGCGCAGGACTGTCCGTCCGGTGGCGACCCGTTTCGCAGCTTATGTTGGTTCGATGGCGGTAACTACACGATTACCCGCAAGCCTGATTTGCACAACCTCTGGATTCAGGGCGGCGCGCGCGCACGTTGTTTTTTTGCCGAAGCGCCCCGGCGGGCTCCGACCATGAGCAAGATGCCCCTGGTCAAGTGGCACCGGCGTTATGTCTATGTCAGCTCGACCCACTCGCTGCTGCCGCGAGTGCTGAACCATGTCTACGACGACCAGGGTGGCGAGATCACATCGGGCATCCTGCTGCATTCGAAATTCCTTCCTACGGCTCTGGCCAGATCAGCCGAGGAGAAAGAGCGGCGCGAGCACTTTGCCAATAGTGCGCTTTACGATGGCTATTACGACCAGCTGACATCCGACCCGGATTTGTGGTGCGAAAGATCAACAAAACTGATCTCTTGGCGCCAGTTGGAGGCGATGGGATTGATGTCAAAGGGGAACTGGCTATGAACTGGCGGTGCGACAGGCTGGGGGATCATCGTGGGTAAACGCCGTTCAGGCCAGCATGGCACACGCACCCTGAGGTTCGCGGTTTCCGTGGCCACAAAAGGTTTGGTTAATTGTCTTTGTTTAAAAGTTGAACCGATTGCACGCTATGGGACGAAAGGGTAGCGATTGAGCCTTTGGCAATCATACCGCATGCGGCTGCGGCGCAAACGGATCAAGATCCGCGCCTATCGCAAGCACTTTTCGCTCCGGCCGGTTGCTGACCGGACCGGTGTCATACGGCCGGGCGACATCCTTTTGTTCTGCACGTTCCGGGACGAGATGATCCGCCTGCCCTATTTCATGCAATATTATCGCGATCTGGGCGTTTCGCATTTTCTGATGGTGGATAATGGCAGCGACGATGGCGGGCGCGAATATCTTGCAGGTCAGGATGATGTGTCGCTGTGGACCACACGCGCCAGCTACAAGGGGTCGCGTTTCGGTGTCGACTGGCTTAACTGGCTGCAGCAGAGGTATGCGCATGACCATTGGAGCCTGGTGGTGGATGCCGATGAGCTGTTTGTTTACCCGTTTTGCGATACCCGACCCATTCGCGCGCTGACCGATTGGCTTGATGTCTCTCAGGTGCGATCCTTTGGGGCGATGCTGCTGGACATGTATCCCAGGGGCCGGATCGATGCCGTGCCTTATCGGCAGGGCCAGAACCCGATCGAGGTTGCCAGCTGGTTCGATCCGGGCAATTACATGATCGAAAAAAACAAGTTCTACGGCAATCTCTGGATACAGGGTGGTCCACGGGCGCGGGCATTCTTTCACGAGCAACCCAAGAAGGCGCCGGCGCTGAACAAGATACCGCTGGTCAAATGGAATCGGCGCTATGCCTATGTAAGCTCGACCCATATGTTGCTGCCGCGCGGTCTGAATCTGGTTTACGACGAATGGGGGGGTGAACAGGCAAGCGGCGTGCTGCTACATGCCAAGTTTATCGACACTTTTACGGCAAAGGCGGACGAGGAACTGACCCGCAGACAGCATTACGCCTCGAGCGTGGAATACGAGGCCTATGCCGAACGGGTCAGCGGGGACCCAGAGCTTTGGTGCAAATGGTCGGAAAAGTATATAAACTGGCGTCAATTGGAAATCCTCGGACTGATGTCAAAGGGGAATTGGGCATGAGGAAAGGGCAGCGAGCGTGAGTGTCGGGATCGTCATGCTGGTCCACACGGCCTTTAACCGCGCCGAGCAATTGGTGCGGCACTGGTCGGCGGTGGGCTGTCCGCTGGTGATCCATGTCGATAAGTTCGTCCCTCGCAAGGACTATAACAACTTCGTCCGGGCGCTGGCAGATGTTCCCGATGTCAGGTTCAGCGCGCGGCACCGCTGCGAATGGGGCACCTGGGGGCTGGTGGCGGCAACCCAAAGCGCGTCGCAGATGATGCTGGATGAGTTTCCTGATGTGCGCCATGTCTATCTGGCATCCGGGTCCTGCCTGCCGCTCAGGCCGGTACAGGAATTACTGGATTATCTCGAGGAACGCCCGCGCACCGACTTCATTGAATCGGCGACGACGTCTGATGTCCCCTGGACAATCGGAGGGCTGGATCAGGAACGGTTCACGATGCGGTTCCCGTTTTCCTGGCGCAATCAGAAGTACCTGTTCGATAAATACGTGGCACTGCAGCGTCTTATAGGTTTCAAACGAAAGATCCCCAACGGCATTGTGCCGCATATGGGCAGCCAGTGGTGGTGCCTGACAAGACAGACATTGTCGGCCATTCTGCAGGACCCCGAACGCGAGACATATGATCGTTATTTCAGCAAGGTCTGGATTCCTGACGAAAGCTACTTCCAGACGCTGGCAAGGCAATATTCGCGGCAGATCGAAAGTCGTTCACTCACCCTCTCGAAGTTCGATTATCAGGGCAAGCCGCATATTTTTTACGACGACCACCTGCAGCTGCTCCGTCGCTCGGATTGTTTCGTGGCGCGCAAAATCTGGCCCTTTGCCAACCGGCTTTACGAGGCTTTTCTGACCGATCCCTCCGGTGCTATGAAGCGGACGGAACCAAACCCCGGTAAGATCGACCGTATCTTTGCCAAAGCGGTCGAACGGCGCACGCGCGGTCGCGCAGGGCTTTATATGCAAAGCCGCTTTCCGGTTGAAACACGCGAAAACGGACTGACCTGCGGGCAGTATTCTGTCTTTGAAGGGTTCAGTGATCTCTTCGAGAATTTTGAACCCTGGCTGGCCAAGGTCACGGGTACAAGGGTGCACGGGCATCTTTTCGCACCGGAGCGTGCCGAGTTTTCCGATGGTCACACGGTGATGAACGGTGCGCTCAGTGATAACGCCACATTGCGCGACTATAACCCGCGCGCTTTTTTGGCCAACCTGATCTGGAACACACGCGGCGAGAGACAATGTTTCCAGTTCGGTCCGCGCGACAATCAGGCGATCGAATGGGATATCATAAAAGATCCCAACGCACAGGTTTCGGTGATCACCGGGGCCTGGGCGGTACCGCTGTTCCAGTCCAACCGCAATTTCTCTGACCTGCGGCGCGAAGCGGCTTTGCTGCAGCAGATTGAAAGCAAGCATCTGGACGCGCTGCGCTCGTCCTGGACCAAGGCGCGTATCCGTATCTGGACAATGGCGGAATTTATCGAAGCTCCGATGGAGCCGCTGCAGACCATTATCGATGAAATCGGTCAACAGAATGTACGTGGTTTGTCGGAAGTGCCAAAGATGGTCGATCTGACAGGGTTTGGCCAGTTCCTGCAAAATCTGAAAAATCAGGGGATGCACCCTTACCTGATGGGCGATTTTCCCGTGGCGCATGATCTGCATGAACCACACAAGAACAAACGCAAACCCTATTTGGTGCGATAGGGTCCGATGCGCGACAAATTCGATTACTTCGTCGTTTTTGCCGAGATGCGGACAGGATCGAACCTGCTCGAGTCGAATCTAAACCGGTTCTCGGGTCTTGAATGTAGTGGCGAGGCGTTCAATCCGCATTTCATCGGTTATCCGAACAAAAGCGAAATCCTTGAGGTAACGCAGGCGATGCGCGATGCGGACCCCATGCGTTTGATCGACAGGATCAAGGCGACGCCCGATGCGCTGGGCGGCTTTCGGTTTTTTCACGATCACGATCCGAGGGCGTTGGATATCTGTCTGGATGATCCACGCTGCGCCAAGATCATCCTCACCCGAAACCCGCTGGATAGCTATGTGTCGTGGAAGATCGCACAGGCGACAGGGCAGTGGAAACTGACCAATGTCAAACGGCGCAAAGACAGCAAGATCAGTTTTGACGAAGAGGAATTCGGACAGCACCTAAGCCAGTTGCAAGCGTTTCAGCTGCTGCTTCTGAGCCGGTTGCAAACCAGCGGGCAGACGGCGTTCTACCTGGCGTATGAGGATGTGCAGGACGTTGATGTCGTCAACGGGTTGGCCCGCTTTCTTGGTGTCGACGAGACGCTTGAGACGCTTGACCGATCGCTCAAAAAGCAAAACCCGATGCCGCTGCAAAGCAAGGTTTCGAATTTCGACGAGATGGAACAGGCGCTTGCTGAGCTCGACTTTTTCAACATCTCGCGCACGCCGAATTTCGAACCGCGACGGGGTGCGGCTGTGCCGGGCTACGTTGCCGGGGTCAAGGCGCCGCTGTTGTTCATGCCGATCCGCTCCGGCCCGCAGGGTGAGGTGTGCGCCTGGCTTGCCGCGCTGGATGGCGTGACCGAGGATGCGCTACCCGTTCAACTGAATCAGAAAGCACTGCGTCAATGGAAAAGGCGCAGCGGCCTGCATCGAAGCTTTACCGTGATCCGGCATCCGGTTGCCCGGGCACATAGCGCCTTTTGTCGAAAAATTCTAAGTACGGAAGACGGAGCGTTTGAAGAGATCCGAAAAACTTTGCGGAATTTCCACAAACTTCCGATCCCCGCCGGTGCGCCTGACGACAGCTATGACAGACGCGCGCACCGTCAGGCTTTCGTCGCATTTCTTGAGTTTCTACGCGCTAATCTGGCGGGGCAGACCAATTTGCGCACAGACGCGAACTGGGCGTCGCAGGCGGCGGTCATTCAGGGAATGGCGCGGTTTGCGCTGCCGGATATGATAATCCGGGAGAGTGAGATGCATGAGCATCTCCGCAGCTTGGCGCAACGGGTTGGATATGCCGATCCGTCCGAGCCGGTTCAGCCCGCCCCGGATAAGCCCATTTCATTGGGTGATATCTATGACGACGAAATCGAACGCCTTGTCAAAAGCGTCTATCAGCGCGATTACATGATGTTCGGTTTCGGGGCGTGGGCCTAGACCATCGTGTCCGACCGGGCTCAGGCCGCCTGAACAGCCTGAGATTCGGTTACAATCGTATAGAGCGTCGCCGGATCCTGATTGGCCCGCAATTTGGCGCAAACAGCGGGATCTCGCAGTGTGCGGGACACAAGCGCCAGTGCCTTGAGATGCTCAACGCCGGCCTCGCGCGGGGCAAAAAGCGCAAAGGCAAGGTCAACTGGCTGACGGTCGACCGCGTCAAAGTCGATAGGCGTATCCAGCAAAACCAGCGCGCCGACGACTTTATCCAACCCATCAACATGGGCATGTGGTAGTGCCACGCCCTTGCCAACACCAGTTGGCCCCAAGCTTTCACGCTCGTGCAGCGCTTCGACCACGGTGGATTGCTCCATCCCGTAAGCCTGTTCAGCGATGCCGCCGATTTCATGCAGCAGACGCTTCTTGCTGGTCGCAGACGAAAGAACTCGAACCGCTTCGGGTTTGAGGATTATTGACATTGCCATACTAACTTGTCGCTCCGAAGAACCCGGAACATATTTGTCCGGACCCCAATATTACGGATCAATCCAGCCGATGTTGCCGTCGTCGCGACGGTACACCACGTTCAATCCATCCTTGCCTTCTTTTCGAAAAACCAGAACAGGGGCCCCGGCCAGTTCCATTTGCATTACGGCCTCACCAACGGAGAGAGAGGGAATGTTTGTCTCCATCTCCGCGACGATGATCGGCTGCAGGCTGTCGGGTTCTGATTCTGCTTCTTCGCCTTCCGAAGCGAGGATATAAGAGGACGCTCCGGAGATTTCAACCGGTTCTGACCTATGATTGTGATGATCTTTCAACCTACGCTTGTATCGACGTAACTGTTTTTCCAACTTGTCACAGCAGGAATCGAAGGCGGAATAGATCTCATGCGCGTGTGCTTTGGCCTGTGCGGTCAGGCCGGTTGACAGGTGTACGATGGATTCGCAGACAAACTCGTTGGCGCTTTTGGAAAAGATAACATGGGCGTCGGTTGGCCGCTCAGCGTATTTTGCGACGGCCGAGCCAAGCTCGTCCTTCACATGTACCTGCAGCGCTTCGCCAATATCGATCTGTTTTCCACTGATTTGATAGCGCATCTTGTCTCCTTCATATGACATAGCGGTTGCGGGCAGGGTGCGAGGGCACCTTGCCAGACGTCAGGTCCGAATGCGGTAGATTGACATTTGATCAGCTTGCCCGAAGCCCGGCCCGTAAAGCGGGAAGCATCCGTGGGACAATTCGCGATACACAAATGTCATGCCCCAATTGACGCGCTTTTTGGCCCGGATGTCAATGCGATTAGGGTTAACAACCGGCGCTTTTTTTTGCTGCCAGAGGTGGTGTTCAGGAAATTCGGAAATTATCGCCAAGATAGACCCGGCGCACATTTTCATTTTCGACCACCTCGTCGGGAGAGCCGGACATCAGCACCTGCCCATCATGCAAAATATAAGCGCGATCAACGATTTCGAGCGTTTCACGCACATTGTGATCGGTAATCAGAACGCCGATTCCGCGCTTTTTCAGATCAGCCACCAGATGACGGATATCACCGACCGAAATCGGGTCCACCCCGGCGAAAGGCTCGTCAAGAAGCAGATATTTCGGATGCGCGGCCAGGCAACGGGCAATTTCGACCCGGCGCCGCTCACCACCCGACAGGGCTAGCGCGGGCGCGCGGCGCAGATGTTCGATGGAAAACTCCGACAACAACTCTTCCAGCCGTTCGCGGCGCTTGTGCCGTTCGCCGACCGAGATGTCGAGGATCGCCGTGATGTTGTCTTCGACCGACATGCCACGGAAAATCGACATCTCTTGTGGCAGATAGCCAATGCCCAGCTTGGCGCGGCGATACATCGGCAGGTTCGTCACTTCGCGGCCATCAATCATCACGTGGCCGCCTTCAGGATAAACCAACCCCGCAACGGCATAAAACGTGGTTGTTTTGCCCGATCCGTTCGGCCCCAGCAGGGCCACGACCTCGCCCTGGTTAAGGCTAAGCGACACATCGCGGATCACGATCCGCTTGGCATAGCTCTTACGCAGGTTTTCTATCTGCAGGCCGGTGTTTTCATGCGCAAGCTTCAGGTCGGGTTTTGACATTCACTCGTTCTCAGGTGTCGACCGCAGGACGGTTTTCACCCGGCCTGTGACGCGGGCGGTTCCTGCCTTTGTATCAATAAACAACTTATCACCAGTCAGCGCCTGAACTCCCTGAATCAGCAAAACGTCACCTTCCATCTCAATCAATCCGGACTGGACGTTGTAATCGGCCTGACGGCCTTCTGCCGCATCCTCGCCACTGATCATGGTGACGCCGCCCGTCGCGTTCAGGCTTTCGATGCCACTTTGATCCTCGCGATATACAACCAGAACACGCGGTGCCCACAGGCGCATCTCTCCCTGTCCGATCAGAACGTTACCGGTAAAAATCGCGGTCCCATCATTTTGGTCCACGTTCAGATTATCTGATGTCACTTCGACGGGAAGACTGCTGTCATGTTCTTCGCTTCCGAACGCGACCTGCGCACCTTGCGCCATAGTAAACGCCGGGGCGAGTAACATGCAAACTAGCAGAGACAGAAACTGCAAACGGCACACGATTAATTATTCCTCGGTCTGACGCGGCGTATATATCAGCTTGACGCCGCGGGTGAAAAGCAATTCTGCCTGTCCGGTCTCGGGATTTGTGGTGAGTAACATTTTACCCGCAGTCAGATCGCCCGGCGGGCCGTTGCCGTCGACCTGGCCGGGTGTTTCGGCATAGGTTTCATCAAGCCGCGTCCACAGCGTGTCGGTCGTCATGACATAACCGGTGGTGGTCGAAATATGCACATTGCCCTCCAGCGTGGCAGTCAGCCTGCTTTGATGCATATCGGCGTGATCAGAGATGACATCAATCACCGACCCTGAATTCAGGTTGATCCGCGATGTCACATCCGTCGCAAGCAGATGCTCGGGATCCTTAGGGTCCGGACGTGCCTTGACGGACTGGAACGCAATCCTGTCACCATTGTCGGTGACCCCGGCGAACTGGGGGTTGGTCGCCCCAAGCTCCTGTGCCCGCTGCCGCAGATCAATCTGTGCTATCGGAATGGAATCGGTCGGATCAATCGTGCGCGAAATCAGGAAAAGGGTCGACAGGATTCCAAGCGCGGCGAGGGGAAGGATGATCTTCACCCAGGCGATCACTTGGGAATAGAGGTTGTCGGACAGGGCCATCAGTGTGCGAAAATATCCATCTCGGGCCAGCCGGCCAGATCAAGCCGGGCGCGGGCCGGCAGGAAGTTGAAACAAGCCTGCGCCAAGTCGTTGCGGCCTTCACGTTCGAGCCGTTTGTTCAGTTCATCACGCAGTTGGTGCAAATGCAGGACGTCTGATGCCGCATAGTCAAGCTGTGCTTCGGATAATTCGGCAGCCCCCCAATCGGAGGATTGCTGTTGTTTTGAAACATCGACATTGAGCAGCTCCTGCAGCAGATTCTTCAGCCCGTGCCGATCGGTGTAGGTGCGCACCAGCTTGCTGGCGATTTTGGTGCAATAGACCGGTGCGGCCAGGGCGCCGAAAGCATTCAGCAACGCGGCAATGTCGAAGCGACCGAAGTGAAACAGTTTCAGCACGTCAGGGTCTTCCAGCATGGTCGACAGGTTCGGCGCTTCTGACTGATCGATGCTGATCTGCACCAGGTGCGCGTTGCCATCACCGCCGGACATCTGCACGACGCAGAGACGATCGCGATGCGGGTTCAGCCCCATGGTTTCGCAATCAATGGCGACAACCGGACCCAGATCAAGCCCGTCCGGCAGATCGTTCTGATACAAGTGGACAGTCATCTACGATCCTTTCCGTGCCGGTCACTGCTTTGTGCTACCCTGTAAAGCCTCCATGCGGCTTGGCAAGGGTGCGGGTGAAATTTGCCGTCTATGTTGCACACTGTCAGGTATATAAGGTGGCAGGTTGATTTTGCATCAACTCGGCGATTTCCCGCACTCGTTGCGCGTTGTCGCGGGCAAGCGCGTCGTTGGCAGACCAGAATGAGTTTTCGAACCCGACGCGAAGCTTGCCGCCCTCGGACCAGGCCAGATCCAGACAGGATGTTTCACCCTTGCCAAAGGCGCAGACGCCCCAGTCGGGCTGCCAGCCGGTTGTTTGCATTTCATCCAGAAATGGCCGCAGATCGGCCGGGCTGCTATCGCGGTTGGTTGAATAGCGCCCCAGAACAAAGAGGACCTGCAGATCTTTCGATGTGAAATGATCGGTGGGCAGTACTGACTTCAGAAGCTCAAGATCGCTCAGATCATAAAGGATGAATTGCAACGCGATACTGGCCTCTTGGCATTCGCGGAAGAAATGGCGTGCCGTGTCCGTGCCGGTATCGGTCATGATTTCCCGGATCGAGGTCGAGACCAGATGCGCACCGGAATTCAGGGCGATTTCGCGTTGATGATCGGCGCTGTATTTGCCCACGGCTTCGGTGGTGACCTGTATGGCTAGACCGGGTACGGCTTGCGTCAGTTCCGTAATCGCTTCGCGGTAGAAACCGGCATCCAGAATATGCGCACCATCGTTGTCACGCAAATGAAGATGCAGCCCGTCGGCGCCAGCGGCATGACAATCGCGCGCCGTCGATACGACCTCTGGCAGGGTTACAGGTATTGCCGGATGGTCATCCTTGCCAAGCCGTGCGCCGTTTGGCGCGACCATCAGCCGGGGAAGCGGTGTCATGACAATACGTTCTGGCAGGCGATGTCGAGTTTCGACACTAACTCGTCAATCTGCGCGTCGGAAAGGATGAATGGCGGTGCCAGCAGGATATGGTCGCCCTGCTTGCCATCGATCGTGCCCCCCATCGGATAGCAGATCAGCCCGGCCTCGAAACACGCCTTCTTCAGTTTCTTGTTGATCCCCAGCGACGGATCAAACGGCTTCTTGCTGTCGCGATCTTCGACAAATTCAAGCCCGCGAAACATGCCGCGTCCACGAATATCTCCGATATGCGGATGCTGCGAAAAGGCGGTTTTCAACGCTTGATCAAGCTTGTCGCCCATCACCCGGGCACGCTCGGTCAGCCCGCCCTCGGTCAGCTTGGTCACCACCACATCCGACGCGGCGCAGGCGGTTGGGTGGCCCACATAGGTGTGGCCGTGCTGAAAAAAGCCCGAGCCGTTTTCAATCGCCTCGTAGATCGCGCGGGTGCAGAGCGTGGCGCCGATGGGCTGATAGCCCGCGCCAAGACCCTTTGCGATGGTTACAATATCGGGGCTGATGCCGTCCTGTTCGCAGGCAAAAAGCGTTCCGGTGCGGCCCATCCCGCACATCACCTCGTCCAATATCAGCAGCACGCCGTATTGGTCGCATATCTCGCGGATGCGTTTGAAATATCCCGGCACCGGTGGCACCGCTCCGGCTGTAGCGCCCACTACCGGTTCGGCAAGAAAGCCGATGACATTTTCCGGACCGACCCGCAGCAGTTCCTTCTCCAGTTCATTGGCCGCACGCAACCCGTAGGCTTCGGGTGTCTCGTCCGCTGCACGGTCGCGATATTCATAGCAGGGCGCAATATGCGATGTGTCGATCATCAGCGGCGCGAAGGGTTCTTTTCGCCAGGCATTACCGCCGGTGGCCAGCGCGGCCAGCGTGTTGCCGTGATAGCTTTGCCGTCGTGCGATGAAACGTGACCGCTGTGGCTGGCCGATTTCCAGGAAATACTGTCGCGCCAGTTTCAATGCAGCCTCGACCGCCTCGGACCCGCCCGAGACGAAATAGACCCTATCAATATCCCCTGGCGCATGAGCGATCAGACGATCCGCGAGCGATTCGGCCGCATCCGAGGTGAAAAACCCGGTATGCGCGAAGGCCATGTTATCAATCTGTGCCTTAATCGCGGCGATGACGTCCGGGTCTGAATGACCCAGGCAGGACACGGCGGCGCCGCCGGACCCATCCAGATATTGCTTGCCGTCTGCGTCATAAAGATAAGCCCCTTCGCCCCGGACGGCGCGCGGTGGCAAGGCTTTGGTGTGGCGTGGAAATACGTGGTTCATGGCAATATCCCCCTACGTCAACCATGAAACACATGAATCATTTATTGACAATACATGAAACGTTTGAAACATTCACAAAACATTACGGCAGGGGGGAGACTGCGGGTTTGGACGGATCGTTCGAACAGAGACTGGCCCAGAAATACGATGGGCTGAGCAGGCGTTTGCGGGAGGCTGGCAATTATGTCGCCGAGAATCCCGTCGATACTGCGACGCGCAGCCTGAGATCGGTTGCCAGCGAAGCCGGACTTGCGCCAGCCACCTTTTCCCGCCTTGCCCGTACCTTGGACTACGACAGTTTTGAGCAGCTGCGTGAAGTGATGCGCCGCAAGATCGACCGTCGCGTCAACAGCTTCGCTGACAGGGCTGATCGTCTGCGACATGATCACGAAACCGGCGCGCTCGATTTCTTTCAGGCCCATCAAAGAGCATGCTTGACCAACCTCGAAGCGCTGTCGGGTGGCATTGACGCGGATCAGCTTGATGCAACTGTCGACCGGTTGCACCGTTCCCGCAAAGTGCTAGTGTTGGGGGCTCTGGGGTCGACCGGGATTGCCGAGTACATGTCGTATATGGCCAATTTTCTGACAGATAACTGGCACATGGCCGGGCGGATGGGCGCTTCGCTGGGCAGCGGTCTGACCGGGCTGGATGAGAATGACACATTGATCATCGTGACCAAACCGCCATTTGCGCGAAAGGTTTTGCTTGCTGCGGAAGTCGCAAAAAACAACGGCGCCTATGTGGTCGTGATCACCGACAATCACAGCTGTCCTGCGCTTCGCCATGCCGATTCGGGCTTTCTGGTCAAAACCGAAAGCCCGCATTTCTATTCGTCCTACGTTGCCACGATATTTCTGGTGGAAACCATCATCGGCATGCTTGCAAGCCGGGTTGGGCCAGAAGCCACAACGCGCATCGCTGAGGTCGAAAACCGAAACCGTCGATTGGAGGAGGTCCGCGACGGCTAACTAAAAACAAGCATCAAAAAAAGGGAGTAAATGATGTTTTCCAAGTTCAAATTTAGCGTAGCAGGTGTCGCCATGGCGGCTGTGATGGCTCCGGCAGCCTTTGCCGAAGAGTTCATTACGATTGGCACAGGTGGCGTGACCGGCGTTTATTATCCGACGGGCGGTGCGATCTGCCGTCTGGTCAACAAGGGCCGCAAGGAGCACGGCATCCGCTGCTCGGTCGAATCAACCGGCGGGTCTGTTTACAACATCAAGACTATTCGTCAGGGCGAGCTGGAATTTGGCGTCGCCCAGTCCGATTGGCAGTATCACGCCTATAACGGCACCTCGAAATTCGAGGATGACGGCGCCTTTGAAGGTCTGCGCGCTGTGTTCTCGGTACACCCCGAGCCGTTTACGGTCGTGGCGCGTGCCGATGCCGGTATCTCGAGTTTTGAGGACCTGAAGGGCAAACGCGTCAATATCGGCAACCCGGGTTCCGGTCAGCGCGGCACAATGGATGTCGTACTGGAGGCGATGGGATGGAGCGTCGGCGATTTCGCCCTTGCGTCCGAGCTGAAAGCAGCCGAGCAATCGGCGGCACTGTGCGACAACCAGATCGACGCGATGATCTATACCGTTGGTCACCCGTCGGGATCGATTCAGGAAGCATCAACCGCTTGCGATTCGGTGTTGGTCAACGTGACCGGCGACGCGATCAACAAGCTGATCGACGACAATTCCTTCTATCGCACAGCCACCATTCCGGGCGGCATGTATCGCGGCAGCGACAATGAAACGAACACCTTCGGTGTGGGTGCCACGTTCGTAACCTCTGACGCGGTCAGCGAAGAGGCGGTCTATGCAGTCGTATCGTCGGTCTTCGACAATTTCGAAGACTTCAAGAAACTGCACCCCGCCTTCGCCAACCTGAAGCCGGAAGAGATGGCCACGGCCGGTCTGTCGGCGCCGCTGCATCCGGGTGCGGCCAAGTATTACAAAGAAAAAGGCTGGATCGAATAATCCGGCACTGTTTCGGAGGGGCGGTTCGCCGCCCCTTCTTTCTGACTAAGACAAAATAAATAAACCGTAAAACACGGTATCAGGGAGAGTGAATTATGGCCGAGAACACGTCGGGCAAAGGCCCTCTAAGCGAAGAGGAACTGCAGGAACTGGTATCGTCCAGCGATGCCGGGTCGCGTAACCCTGCGGGTGCGATCGGGACGCTGCTGGCGACTGTCGCGCTGGTATGGTCGCTCTATCAGGTGCTGTTGGCGTCACCTATCGCCAATTATGTGCTTCCAGGCGATATCATCAACAACTCGCGCCAGATCCACCTTGCGTTTGCCATTTTCCTAGCCTTTATGGCCTACCCCGCGCTGAAGTCATCGCCCCGGCATTACGTGCCGATCCAGGATTGGGTCATGGGCCTGTTGGGGGCGGGTATCGCGCTTTACGGATTTTTCTTCTACGAAAAGATCGTCGATAATGGTGGCCTGGCCGATGACACCGATAAATGGGTGGCGCTGATCGGCCTGATCCTTCTGTTCGAAGGTGCACGCCGCGCACTCGGGCCTGCGATGGCGATCATTGCTACGATTTTCTTGTGCTATGTCTTCTTCGGATCCTCGTCTTGGGTACCCGATGTTATCCGCTGGAAAGGCGCCAGCCTGCAAAAAGCGATGAGCCATATGTGGATCACCTCCGAAGGGGTGTTTGGCATCGCGCTTGGGGTTTCAACCAAATTCGTGTTCCTCTTTGTGCTCTTCGGCGCGCTGCTCGAAAAAGCCGGAGCGGGTAACTATTTTATCAAAATGGCGTTCGGAGCGCTTGGGCACCTTCGTGGCGGTCCTGCCAAAGCCGCCGTTGTCGGCTCTGCGGCGACCGGCCTGATCTCGGGGTCGTCCATTGCCAACGTGGTCACCACTGGTACCTTCACCATTCCGCTGATGAAACGCGTGGGCTTTTCATCGGAAAAAGCGGGCGCGGTCGAGGTGGCAAGCTCGGTCAACGGTCAGATCATGCCGCCGGTGATGGGGGCCGCGGCCTTCCTGATGGTAGAATATGTCGGCATTTCCTACGTCGAGGTCATCACACACGCCTTCCTTCCTGCCGCGATTTCCTACATCGCGCTGGTCTATATCGTCCATCTTGAGGCGGTAAAAAACAACATGCCTACCCTGGGTGACCGCGTTGTTTCGATGGGCCGCACCATTGGAGGCATGGCGGTCTTCTTCGTGGGCTTTGCCGCGCTGTGTTACGGCGTGCAATATCCCGTTGGCTGGATCACATCGGCGCTGCCGTCATCAGGGTTGATCCTGTCGATCCTCATCTTCGTGGTCTATGCGCTGCTGCTCTGGTTGGCAGCGCAGGTGCCTGACCTGCTGCCGGATGATCCCAATGCCGAAGAGGTAAAGCTGCCGGTCGTGGGCGAGATCTACAAATCTGGTCTCTACTACCTGCTGCCAATCATCGTGTTGGTTTACTTCCTGATGATCGAGCAGAAATCCCCCGGTCTCTCGGCGTTCTGGGCCTCCGCGCTGCTATTCGTGATCTTGCTGACCCAACGGCCGTTGAAAGCCATTTTCCGCGGTGAAAGTGACATGGCAAACGCGTTCGGTGAAGGTTTGATGGATCTTGTACAGGGCTTGATCGACGGCGCGCGTAACATGATCGGTATCGGCCTTGCGACTGCGACAGCCGGGGTTATCGTCGGCACGGTCACGCTGACCGGCGTCGGCCAGGTGATGGCTGATCTGGTTGAGTTCCTGTCAGGCGGTAATCTGATCCTGATGCTGGTCATGGTGGGTCTTCTCAGCCTGATCCTGGGCATGGGCCTGCCGACAACCGCGAATTACATCGTTGTCAGCTCACTGATGGCGGGCGTTGTGGTGGAGCTCGGCGCGCAATCAGGGTTGATCGTGCCGCTGATCGCTGTGCATCTTTTCGTATTCTATTTCGGGATCATGGCGGACGTGACCCCACCCGTGGGTCTGGCGAGTTTTGCCGCCGCGGCTGTGTCCGGTGGCGATGCGATCAAAACCGGCTTTGTGGCCTTCTTCTATAGCCTTCGTACCGTTGCGCTGCCTTTCGTCTTCATCTTTAATACCGACTTATTGTTGATAGATGTTACCTGGACGCAGGGCATATTGGTCGCGATATCTGCTACGATTGCCATTCTGGTCTTCACGGCGGGGACAATGGGCTACTTCCTGACCAAAAGCCGCATCTATGAAAGCGTGTTGCTGGTCGTCGTGGCGTTCGCGCTGTTCCGGCCGGATTATATCATGGACAGGCTGCAACCACCGTACGAGTTTGTCGAACCCGCGGGACTTGAGCAGGCGCTTGGCGATGCCGCTGTTGGTGATGAGCTTCGCGTGATCGTTACCGGCCCTGACTTCGATACAGGAAACTCCAAGGACACGTCGTTGGTGATGTCGCCCGAAGCCGAAGGCACTGGCGCTGAACGTCTTGAGGCGCTTGGGATCATGCTGCTCGAAGAAGATGGCGTGGTGAAAATGGAAGAACCGATATTCGGTTCTCCCTATGCCGACACGATGCAGGGCTATGATTTCTACGGCGATCAGCCGGTGACAATCAGCACGGTCAAGGTTCCGGCAAATCAAATGCCAAAGGAACTCGTCTTTATCCCGGCGCTCGTACTGTTGGGGCTGATCGCCTTCCTGCAGCGCGGTCGCATGAACAAGCAAGGAGAACCGGCATGACTTCGCGCCCTGTACTTTGCGCCGTCGACATCAGCAACAAGGATAAGGACAAGGAGGTCCTGGCCCTGGCGCATCGCATGGCTGCGCTGGATGACGCGCAGTTGGATGTCATCACGGTCGTACCCGATTTCGGCATGAGTGTTGTCGGTGGGTTTTTCGAACCCCATCATCACGAAAAGGCTGTGGCCGAGGCGCAGCGATTGCTGAGCGAAGCGGTTGAAAGCGTGATCGGCCCCGATGCGAACGCAAATGTACGCCATATCGTAGCAACCGGTACGGCGTATGAGGAAATCCTGAAAGCTGCGAATCTGGCGAATTCCGGATTGATCGTGATCGGCGCTCAAAAGCCTGATTTCAAGGATTATCTGCTGGGTCCCAATGCGTCGCGTGTGGTCCGCCATTCGGATTGTTCGGTGCTTGTTGTTCGCTGAAATGAAAAACAGACGGGGCGCCGGATAATACGGGCGCCCCTCTTATGATTTCGTTCATGCAGGTCGAGGCGATCACATCAGACCGTCGGACCTAAAGAGTGCTGGCGTATTTCGCTATATTGGAAATCTTAGCTCAATTGAGGTGCCGCGTTGGGCCGGGTCTGATAGCCAGGCAACCTGCCCGCCATAGATTTCGACAATTTTTCGAACACAGGCCAGCCCCATACCGCTGCCCTCAACCTCATCACGCGGTTTCAGTGTGGTCATCACTTCGAAAACGCGTTCCCGATATTTTTCAGGAATGCCCGGGCCATCATCGGAAACGACGATCACGCAATCACCTGATTTTTTAAGTGTCGTAATTTCCAGTTTACCCTCACGCAGATCGTGATGCTTGACGGCATTGGAAACAAGCGCCGAAAAGAGGGTCAGCACGTCCCGGTCGCCCATACGGATTTCCTCACATTTCAGGTTCAGATCAATTTCAAAACCGGCCGGAATCGTTAGTTGGTCAAGCACGATCGCGATGGATTCCGAGATATCGACCATCTTCACCACCTGCATCCGCCCGGCACGCGAATAGACCAGAAGATCAATCAGCATCCGGTCAAGGCGCCTTGTATGAGTGTTCATCAGGGCTAGATTTTCCTGCAGCGGTTCGTTGATGCGATACCCGGCTTCGATCAGGTCGTCCTGAATCCATTGCGGTACTTCCAGCAGTGCGCGGACAGAGTTTCGTATGTCGTGGCTCAACAGATATATGAAGTCCTCAAACTCTTTCGAGCCAGCGTGATTTTGCCCTGGTGCGGATGTTTTTCCAGCGTGACCCTCAACCTGTTGAATTCCCATCTTTACCCTCACTTCGTGTTAGCAATTTCGGTCTATTGGAGAATTGATAATTGTTAGTTAACCGACGAAACGTATCTTAGGTTCTCGGATCGGTGCAGCAGAGACGGATGTGGAAACGTCTTTGCAGCAAGAGTGATGTCGACAAAATTCATGTCGGAACTGCGCGAAAAAGATGCGTTTAACTTCGTTAACTGGCAATTAACGGATCCCCCTTAATTTAATGAATTCCTGAAGCGACGAGCGTGGGGTGGAACATTTTGGCATGGGGCGACTTTCAGTTGGTATCGGGTGTCGTTGCCAGGCTCCGGCTTGTATTTCTGTCGGTATCGCTGCTGCTGATCACGGTAATGTTCATGGGCTACCTGCAGCTTGGCAAGCTGAATAAGACAACAGATGACCTTATGGATGCGTCCGTTCCGCTGTTCATCGCGGCACAGAATGTGGAACGCAACCTGACCGGGTTGGCGCTGTCACTGCAGGCCATCGACAATGTGTGCAGCCTGACCGAGATGTCCACGCTTGACGATACGCTCAGGGGTCACCTGCGCATGCTTACGCGTGATATCGACCATCTGACGCAGCGCCAATCGGCGCCAGATATAGCCATAAACATGGCTGAGTCACTGGACGCAATCGACACAAATCTTAATCATATTCTCGAGTTGAGGCGCGATCTGTTCGGGTTCGAACGTTCGATCAGCAGGTCTTCACTTCGCTTGCGGGAGAATCAGAATGCAATTCGTTCTTTGCTAGCGAAACCGCCTAATATGCATTCATCCCGGTCCGGTGTGGGAGTATCGGCCAATGTTGCAAATCCGGAGCAATTCACCGGGGGGTATGCAAGCAATCTGCCACAGGGAAATGTCATCACGGAACTCATGCTCAGGACAGATGCGCTTGTCGGCGCGGTTACAGATCTGGGCCGCAACCCGACGTTGGACGCAACGGACCGGATTGAGCGTGAATTACGCAGCAGGACCCAGATGATCTCGGGCCTGATCGGGCAAATTCAACCGGGATCGCAGCGCACGATACTGACTGACAAACTCGGTGTCATCGACAGGCTTATTTTTGGTGATACGGGTATTTTGCGCGATGCTCTCCGCATCAAGGCTCTGCGTAGCGAGCTTGATCAGAAGATGTCACAACAAAGCATTCTGATCGCGGCAATCTCAAACGATTTGGGTGCGCTGACAACTGTCGCCCGTGCGCAGGTCGGCGACGGTATAAAGCTGTCGGGTACAAATGCAAATCAGGTGATCATCTTGCTGATGATGGCAAGCCTCGGCTCGTTATTGGCGGCTGGCGTCGCCAACATCCTGATCGTCAAAAGATATATCAACAAACGCATGTCGCGCCTCACCACAGCGGTCTCAGCCATTGCGGCAAACGAATCGCATTGCGATGTGGATATGGAGGCAGATGACAAAGGTGGCGAGATGGCCCTTGCGCTGGCTACGTTCAGACACACAGCCGAGGAACTTCGGCGATCCAACGTCGAGCTTGAAAATTTCGCCTATGTCGCCGCCCATGATCTTCGCTCACCGCTTCGGGCGATCCAGGATCTGGCGGAATGGACCATGAAGGATGCCGAAAACCAGTTTTCTGATGACGGGCGCGCAAACATGATTTTGTTGCAAAGCCGTGTCGATCGTCTCAACCGGCTTCTATCCGACCTGCTGGCATACTCCCGCGTTGGCAAGGAAAGCCAAGACCTTGCCGTGATTTCCTTGTCGCAGATGGTCGGTGACATCCAAGAGATGCTTGATTCAAAGGAAAAATTCCAGCTTTCCTACGATGGCACACGCGTCGAGGTCACGACTTATGCCACGCCGCTCCGTCAGATTCTTCTGAACCTGATCAGCAACAGTATCAAGCATCATGACAAGGCACGTGGCACCATCAGGGTCAGCGCCGAGGTTTGTAAGGGGCGGCTGCGCGTCAGGGTCGAGGATGACGGCCCTGGCATCGACCTGCAATACCATGACCGCGTTTTTGGGCTGTTCCAGACGCTCCGGCCCCGGGACGAGGTAGAGGGCAGCGGCCTGGGCTTGGCAATCATTCGCAAGCTGGTGGGGCACTATGGCGGCACCATCAGGCTCTCATCCGATCCGAAAGCGACGCGGGGCTCGAGGTTCGAGTTCGATTTACCAGCTATTCCGAGTGCCGCCGAGAGTCATGACATGGCCGCCTGAATCGCCAACAAAAGGACAGAACATGACAGCTATCGAACTAAACTCGGTCGTCAACGTGCCGACCCAGCCAGTCAGGTTCCTGATTATCGACGATGATCACGTCAGCGTATTGGCGATCAAGCGCGCATTGAAAAAACTGAAGATCATCAATCCGGTGCAGGTTGCGCGCGACGGTCGTGAGGCACTGGAAATGTTACGGGGTGAATTCGGTGACGGGCACCGTTTGCCGCCTTACCTGGTAACCCTTGATCTGAACATGCCGCGCATGAATGGGTTCGAATTTCTGGAAGAGGTTCGTAACGACCCAGCCCTTCACCGGCTTGTCATCTTTGTCTTGTCCACCTCGGACGCGCCGGCAGACGTGGCTAACGCCTATGACAACAATATCGCCGGATATATCGTAAAGGACAATCTGGGCGACAGCTTCGTCAAGGCACTAGACATGATCGACTGCTTTACCCGGGTGGTTGAATTCCCTCATTGACCTGACCGAACCCTCCGCATGTAAAATCTCGGTGGTTTCCGGGTTTTTGTGACCGACGCGAAATTGTGATCCTGCGCGTCCGGCCAGCGACTCGGCTCCGGTTCCCGATGCCTTTGGGGTTGAGCCAGCGGCGATGCCCGGCTAGACCGGCGCGGAAGGAGCCAGCAGATGAGCCTCAACACATTCGGACATCTCTTTCGTGTCACCACCTGGGGCGAAAGCCACGGGCCCGCTCTGGGCGCAACCGTCGATGGCTGCCCACCCGGTATCGCCATTGACGAGGCCATGCTGCAACACTGGCTCGACAAGCGCCGTCCCGGTCAGAACAAGAACATGACCCAGCGCAACGAACCCGACGCCGTGCAGATCCTGTCGGGGGTGTTTGAGGGGCAGACCACGGGCACGCCGATTCAGCTGATGATCGAAAACACCGATCAGCGATCGAAGGATTATGGTGACATCGCCCAGACCTTCCGACCCGGCCATGCCGATATCACCTATCACCAGAAATATGGGCTACGTGATTATCGGGGCGGCGGGCGCAGCTCGGCCCGCGAAACCGCTGCGCGCGTGGCGGCGGGCGGTATTGCCCGCGCAGCGCTCGACGCGCTTGTGCCCGGCATCCGGATCAAGGGCTACATGACGCGTATGGGCGAGATGGAGATTGATCGCGCTCGGTTCGACTGGGACGCAATCGACGGTAATGATTTCTGGATTCCCGATGCTGATGCGGCGCTTGAATGGGAGGCCTATCTGCAAAAACTGCGCAAAGATCACAACTCTGTCGGAGCGATTATCGAGGTTGTTGCACAAGGTGCACCGGCTGGCCTTGGGGCGCCGGTCTATGGCAAACTTGATACCGATCTTGCTGCGGCGATGATGTCGATCAACGCCGTCAAAGGGGTCGAGATCGGTGAGGGTATGTCAGCGGCAATGCTGCTCGGGACGCAGAACGCCGATGAAATCTTCATGGGCAATGATGGCGAGCCTGTCTATTCTTCCAACCATGCGGGCGGCATCCTTGGCGGTATCTCGACCGGGCAGGACATTGTCATACGCTTTGCCGTCAAGCCCACCTCGTCCATTCTCAGCCCGCGCAAATCCATCCGCATGGATGGCACCCCGACCGAAGTGGTCACCAAGGGCCGCCATGATCCCTGCGTCGGCATCCGTGCTGTCCCCGTGGGCGAGGCGATGATGGCCTGTGTCCTGCTCGACCACCTGCTATTGCACCGCGGACAGGTCGGCGATGGCCCACGCGGCAAGATCGGCTGAGCCACAACGGATCAGGATTTCAGGCACTCAATGCCCGGCCAAGAAGAGAAAATTCTAGACCGGGCAGTCTTTAGCATCGGTGCTTTCTTAACGCGGAATGTCGGCCCAGGTTCTGGTTTGCTTCAGCCCGCCCCGGTCAATCAGTTCAGGCACGAATAGGCCAGAAGCGATGCCCCGCATTCATCATTAATTCGAATTCATTCCCATAGATCAGCCAGGCTTTGATTTCTGCTTGGACAGCTGCACTGCCAGAATGCCCGCGGCAATCACCGCCACGCCCAGAATTTCGCGCACTCCCAGGTTTTCGCCCAGTATGATCGCCGCAATCGCGACACCCAGAAACGGGTTGAGGAAATGGAATGTCGCCGCCTTTACGGCGCCGATGCGATTGACCAGCCAAAACCACACCAACGTGGCCGCGAGGCCGGGGATCAGCGTCGTATAAACGAAAGCCGCGATCAATTGCCAGCTCCAGTCGACGGCGATCGTCTCGGTCGCCACCGCAGCAACGCTTAGTACGGCGCTGCCGACCAGCATCTGCAACCCGACAATCATCAGGAAATTACCACCCGAAGTGGCGCCCCTGACCATCAGAGTGGCAAAGGTCAGCGCGATCACCCCAATGACACACAAACCCAGGCCCAGCATGTCGATGCCGCCCTGTAATCGCGCGCTCATGATGATGAAAACACCTATGACGCCCGCAATAAGACCCGCGAACCCCAAGGCACCCACGCGCTCACCGAAAAATGCCCAGCCGGCCAGCGCCACCAGTAACGGCATCGTCGATGCAATGATCGCCGCAAGCGAGGCCTCGATTGTCTGCATGGCGACAAAGTTGAGGCCAAGGTAAAGCGCGTTCTGGCAGATGCCAAAGACAATCGTGGCCCGCCACTGCGCCCGCGTCAGCCGCCAGCGTTGCCCCAGCAGCCACGCAATCAGAACGCCCAGCAGACCCGAGATCAGAAACCGCAGCGACAGTGCCGTCAGAGGTGGTGCGGCGGCAACAATGATCCGGGCCGAGGTGAAGGCGCTCGACCACATGAAGGCAAATGCCAGCCCCGCCAGTATCGCCCGAATGTCCATGTGATCTGCTCCGAAATGAAAAGGGCCGCCTCGGGGCGACCCTTTCCGAAACTCTGATGAGATTCAAGTTTAGCCGTTCACGCTGTCCTTGAGCGCCTTGGCGATGGTCATCTTCACCACCTTGTCGGCTTCTTTCTTGATCTGCTCGCCGGTGGCAGGGTTACGCACCATGCGCTCGGGGCGTTCGCGGCAATAGATCTTGCCGACACCCGGAAGGGTTACAGCACCGCCGCCCGACACTTCGCGCGTGATGATTGATATCACAGCATCCAGTGCGCCGCTTGCGGATTTCTTGTCACTGCCCATCTCTTCGGCCAGAGCAGATACAAGCTGGGTTTTGGTCATGGGTTTTGCCATTTTATGGTCTCCTTCAACTGCCCGGCTATTGGGCCTCATGCGCATAGACTAACGCTATCTTGTGTATGAACACAACGAATAGTGGAAGAAAACAAGTGTTTTTAGTGCATTTTGTGCAGATTTACGCTCGGTTAGAGGAAGGCAGTCTCGTCAAACGACCGTAATTTGCGGCTATGCAACCGTTCGAGCGGCATTTCAGCCAGGGATTCCATCGCGCGAATCCCGATCATAAGGTGACGCGAGACCTGCGTTTTGTAAAAGTCACTGGCCATGCCGGGAAGCTTCAATTCGCCATGCAGCGGCTTGTCGCTGATGCAAAGCAGCGTGCCATAGGGGACCCGAAACCGGAACCCGTTGGCGGCGATCGTGGCACTCTCCATGTCCAGCGCAATGGCCCGCGACTGGCTGAGCCGCTGCACCGGGCCGGACTGATCGCGCAGTTCCCAGTTCCGATTGTCAAAGCTGGCCACCGTCCCGGTGCGCATGACCCGCTTGAGGTCATACCCTTCCAGCTTCGTTTCCGCGGCAACGGCCTGTTCCAGTGCGATCTGGATTTCCGCCAGCGCCGGGATCGGCACCCAGGCGGGAATATCCGCGTCAAGAACACCGTCCTCGCGCAAATAGGCATGGGCCAGAACGAAATCGCCGAGGCTCTGGGAATTTCTCAATCCCGCGCAATGGCCGACCATGATCCAGGCATGTGGCCGCAAGACCGCAACATGATCCGTTGCGGTTTTCGCGTTTGATGGTCCCACGCCGATATTGACAAGGGTAATGCCTTTTCCGTCCGCACGTTTCAGATGGTAAGATGGCATTTGCGGCAATTGCGCAGGTACCGGCAGATCGCCATCCGCCGTAGTTATCTCGGCATTGCCGGTGCTCACGAACGAGGTGTAGCCACTTTCGGGATCGGACAGCATCCGGCGCGCGTAATTCTCGAACTCTGAGACATAGAACTGATAGTTCGTGAACAGGACATGGTTCTGAAAATGACCAGGGTCGGTGGCGGTATAATGGGTCAGCCTGGCGAGCGAGTAATCAACCCGTTGCGCCGAGAATGGTGCCAACGGCCCGGCGTCGCCGTGCTCCACCGTGTAGGTGCCATTCACGATGTCATCATTTGTGGTGCTCAAATCCGGCACGTCAAACTTGTCGCGCAGCGTGAAATCCGCGGCACCTTCCTGCGGGACGGTAATGTCGGGATCGTTGGCCACGGCAAAATGCACCGGCATCGGCGTAGCGGACACAGCAATGCGCACTGGCACGTCGTGGTTTTCCAGCAAAAGCCCGATTTGTTGCTCAAGGTAGTTCCGGAACAGTTTTGGCCGCGTGATTGTCGCCACATGGGTACCCGGCTCGGACACATGCCCGAAGCTCAGCCTGCTATCGACCTGGCAGAACGATGTCGTCGTGATCCGGATCTCGGGGTAATAGGCGCGTATTCGGCGGGCGGGCACATCACCATGCAGGGCCTTGCTGAATTCCTGACACAGAAATTCCGACGCAATCGCGTAAAGCTCGATCAGTCGGTCAACGGCTGCCGTCGCATCGGTAAATTCCTGCGGTGCGGGTGACTTGGGAGTGGTCAGGTTGCTGCTTTGGCTGTGCACGTTCATCTCTTTTTCCCAAGGTTCCGCCATTCTGCAAACCTGCCTGTCAACCACACGTTGACACGGCTGCGACCGGGGATCAAGTTGCTGCAAGCGATGGGGGCAACATGGATTATGATACGATCAGCGCCGAGGCATTCGGTGCATCCCTGACCGGTATCGGGTTAAATCTGCTGGTACGTGATGTTCTGGCCGAGGTCGCCTTTTTGACTGAGGTCTTTGAGATGACCGCCTACCAGCCCACGGCGGATTTCGCGATCATACGCTATCATGATCAGGTGATGCAGTTACATAGTGACGGCACCTACCACTCCAACCCGTTGCTTGGCCTGCTGCCCGAGGCCGGGGCACGCGGCGCCGGGGCTGAAATCAGGCTTTACCAGACTGATCCGGATGAGGCTGCCAAACGAGCCGAAAAATTCGGCGCGCATATCCTCCAACCGCCCACCGACAAACCCCACGGTCTGCGCGAGACCTATATCCTGTGCGAGAATGGTTATGCCTGGGTCGCGTCACGCCCGCTCTGATCCTGCGCCATTTCCTCGAGTAGCCAGTTTTCGAAGACTTTTGCGCCGGGAATGTCAGCGATGTGCGGGGCCGTGACCAGGTAATAGGCCTCGCTCATCTTGGCGCGGTGATCGAACAGACGCTGCAAGCGTCCCGACTGGATCAGATGGCCCGCTATCGTGTCATGCGCCATGCAAAGCCCCGCGCCCGCGACCGCGGCTGAAAGGGCGATTGCGTAGGTGGTTGCGTAAGTCACGTTCAGATCGGACCAGCCCAGGCCTTGCTCTTCGCCCCATGCTGCCCAGGTTGCCATCAGGTTGGCACAATCAAAAAGGGTCTCTCCGGGTACATCGTCCAGCGTGCCCGACCAGCCCGGCGCCGCCACCGGGTAGGAGTAATCCTGGACCAGTTTCCGTGCAGCGACCCCCTCGGACGGGTGTACCGAATACCGGATTTCCACATCCGCACCGGGGGCGATTCCTTCTGCCTGCTCCCACAGCTCGGCGATGATGTTCAGCCGCACGTCCGGGTGCCGCGCGTAAAACCGACCCAGCCGGGGGGCCAACCAGAAGGTACCGAAGCTCATATTGGTATGGACCTGAACCACGACATCACTGCCGCCGGTGACAGCCAGCGTACCGCGCGAAAGCGTGCGAAAAGCGTCGCGCACGATCGGCAGATAGGAGGAGCCGGTTTTGGTCAGCTCCAATGCCCGTGGTCGGCGATGAAACAGCGCCCGACCCATATAGCCTTCCAGTGACTTGATCTGCTGGCTGACCGCGCTTTGGGTCATGTTCAACTCACCCGCCGCAGCGGTAAAAGAAAGGTGCCGCGCCGAAGCCTCGAAAGCACGTAACCAGTTCAGCGGAGGCAGGGATTTGCGCATCGCATAATCTATCCATTAGCTAGACTTGTAGAATGCCCATATTTTTTTCGTTGGTAAAGAGCAGAGGTAGACGCCACCATTAAAGGCACGAGATCGAAGGAGCATCGCATCATGTCCGTCACCGAACTTCGCCCGAATATCGACCATTGGCCCGAACGCGTTGATCTGGCCGCCGCGTTCCGCTGGACCGAGCGACTGAACATGCACGAGGCCGTTGCCAACCATTTTTCACTGGCGGTGAATGACGACGGCACACAGTTCCTCATGAACCCCAATCAGGTACATTTCAGTCGGATCAAGGCGTCGGACCTGCTGCTTCTAGATGCCAATGACCCCGAAACATTGGAAAGTCCGAACGCGCCGGACCCAACCGCATGGGGCCTGCATGGTGCGCTGCACCGGATGTGCCCGCATGCGCGCTGCGCGCTGCATGTGCATTCAATCTATGCCACGGTTCTGGCCTCTTTGGCCGATAGCACCCTGCCGCCGATCGACCAGAACACAGCGACGTTCTACAATCGCGTCGCGGTGGATGATCACTTCGGCGGGCTGGCGTTTGAGGAAGAGGCGGAACGGTGCTGTTCGAACCTCAGCGATCCGTCAAAAACCGTGCTGGTTATGGGCAATCACGGTATCATGGTGATCGGTCAGACCGTCGCCGAAACCTTCAACAGGATGTACTACTTCGAGCGTGCCTGCGAGACCTATATCAAAGCGCTCTGGACCGCGCAGCCGCTCCGCTTGTTATCCGACGAGATGGCCGAAAAGACCGCGAAAGAGCTGGAAGACTACCCTGGACAGGCGGTGCAGCATCTAGCTGAGCTGAAAGCGATTTTGGACGAAGAAGGCTCGACCTACGCGTCTTAGGCCATGCTGACACGATAAATGTGGAGAGACCCAATGTCTGACACCTCAGGCAATCAATCCCGCGAGTGGAATTATCACCCCGATCTGCCCCTGCAGGATCCGTCGATCTTCAAATGGCCGCCCAGCCCCAGCTTCCTTGCCCGTTGGTTTGCGCGTAACTGGCTGACGCTGAGCGAGCGGGTGATGATGGTGATCGTCGCCACAATCGCGTGGCTGACGCTTTATCCGTCGCTGGAAACGGCACAAAGCTTTGCCTTTGGCTGGATATTCCAGACATGGGCCGTGAATATGGGCCTGATGATCATCGTCGCGGGCGGATTGCACTGGTATTTCTACATGCGCAAGGGCCAGGGGCAGACACTGAAATTCGACCGGCGGGATCAGGCCAAGGGCAACCGTTTGTGGAGTTTCTCGAACCAGGTCCATGACAACATGTTCTGGTCGCTGGGCTCGGGCGTGGCGCAGCTGACCGCGTTTCAGGTGGTGGCCATGTGGCTGATGGCAAACGACTATGTGCCGACCCTCACTTTCGCCTCAAACCCAATCTGGTTCCTGCTGGCATTGCTGCTGCTACCAATTTGGTCAGCGTTTCACTTCTATTGGGCGCACCGGCTGCTGCACGTGCCGTTCATCTACAAGAAGGTACATTCCCTGCATCACCGCAATGTCAATATCGGGCCGTGGTCTGGGCTGTCGATGCATCCGATCGAGCATTTCATCTACCTGACCTCGCTCTGCATTCACTGGATCGTCGCCTCGCACCCTGTGCATCTGATTTTCCATGTGATTTATCAGGGCCCCGGGGCTGCAATGACCCATACCGGCTATGAGGATCTGCTGATCAAGGACAAGCGCAGCCTGGCGTTGGGGACGTTTTATCACCAATTGCATCACCGCTATTACGAGTGCAACTACGGCAATCAGGAAATGCCCTGGGATCGCTGGTTCGGCACTTTTCACGACGGTAGCGATGAGGCGACAACCACCACGCGCGCGCGCAAAAAGAAGATGCACGCCTGAGCGGCGCGGGTATCGTCCGGGACCACTTGCCATTGCCGCGCGGTCCCCGCATTAAAGCGCCATGAGCAAAACACTGATTTCATTCGGCCACGGATATTCTGCACAGGCACTGGCGCGGCTGTTGCTGCCGCAGGGCTGGACGATCTATGGCACCACCAGAAGCGAACTGAAGGCTGGTGAGCTAAGAGATAAAGGCGTGATCCCCGTGCTCTGGCCCGATGGCGACCTGACCGAAGCCTTTGACAAAGCGACGCATATGCTTGTCTCGGCCGGACCGCGAGAGGCTGGGGACCCAATTTTCAACATATACGGCGATAAGATCAAAGAAGTGGCTGGGAAGCTCGACTGGTTTGGCTATCTGTCGACCACCGGGGTATACGGCAATCACAACGGGGAATGGACCGGTGAAGACGCGGAACTGAGGCCCTCGACCGAGCGCGGCAGGTGGCGCAAGGAAGCGGAAGAGCGTTGGCAGAGTGTTCCTTCATTGCCGGTACATGTATTTCGTCTGGCTGGAATCTATGGTCCCGGCCGCGGCCCGTTCGAGAAAATTCGGAAGGGTACGGCGCGGCGCATCATCAAGAAGAACCAGATCTTCAGCCGCATTCACGTCGACGATATTGCTCAGGTTTTGGCAGCCTCGATCGCGCAGCCGAACCCTGGTCGGGCTTATAATGTCTGCGACGACGAGCCGGCCCCGCCTGAGGACGTGATTGGATATGCGGCTGAATTGCTGGGCGCGCCGATGCCACCCGCAATCCCCTTTGAAGAGGCCGAGATGAGCCCGATGGCGCGAAGTTTCTACTCGGAATCAAAACGCATCAGCAACGCCAGGATCAAGTCCGAGCTGGGCGTTTCGCTGCGTTATCCAAACTATCGCGATGGGTTGGCCAAGCTGCTGGCGCAGGGCGGCTGAGGCGCTGCGCTGCTCATTTCAGCAGCAACCCGCCATCGACGACCAGATCGGTACCGGTGATATAGGATGCCCCGTCTGAAAGCAGGAACACGGCCGCCGCGGCAAGTTCTTCTGCTGTGCCAATTCGGCCCATTGGTACACATGACCCAGCTTCAGCCAGCTTTTTATCCGTATCCCACCGGGCTTGAAGCGGGGTCTGCGTAAGCCCCGGATAAATCGCGTTCGAGCGGATGCCATCGCTGGCCAGTTGCATGGCAAGCGAGCGCGACAGTGCGCCGACCCCGGCCTTGGCGGTAGAATAGGCATCCTGCGGCAGCGGATCACCCCGCAGGCACTGGGTGGAAGAAAAATGTACCATCGCACCGCCCCCGGCATCGCGCATATGCGGGACAGCCGCGCGGGCGGTGTGGAGCATGGATTTGAGATTGCTGTCGAAGACCTGATCCCAAACGGCCAGATCCATATCGAGCAGCGAGACGTCGTCGCCAAACCGAAGCACACCCGCGACATTGGCCAGATAGTCGATGTGACCGAACCGTTCGGCACCGGCATCAATGGTAGTACTCACAAATGCCGCATCGGTCAGATCCCCCTGGGCATAAAGACGTTGATCTGCGCTGCCCGCCAGATTGTCTGGTTCCGGTTTGAGATCAAACAGGATCACCGATCCGCCGGAATTGAGGATGATATTGGCAATTGCAAGTCCCATACCACCGCCCGCGCCGGTCACAATCGCTACGCGGTTTGAAAAATCATAGGTAATCATTCCTGCCTCTCGCGTTCATGGCCCGAGGGGCAGCATATCGCCGAGACCATACCGAGGCCAGATGGTTGAATTTGCCTGCAAAGCTTTGTTTGCGGGCCCGTCTTCAGAACGCCTCGGGCCCGTTGGTCATTCTTAGTGCCACAAGCGCCACGCGGATACCTTCGATCATTCCCTCCGGCGGAAATGGTCCATAGATATTCTGGCCGACCGTGAAGGTAACATCAATTCTCGTGCCCGGCTGTTCGGTAAATTCGATTTTGTAGAATTCAGTCTGGTGTTTCAGTACCTTCGAAATCTGGCTCTCAAGCTTGGCCTGCGTTACGGTTTCCGACCCCTCCTGCGGCCAATCCACACGTACATCAATCCTGGCAAATCCCTTCCTTTCTTTGCCTTCGTGGTCGGTAAGGCGAGCTTCGTTGGTCGGGGCGAGAGGCAGTAGGTACAGATCCTCGTTCTGGGCGCTTAGCAAACGTATGGTCAGCGCTGGCAGTGCCAGAATGGCAATCACAGACAGGGTACGAATGTAGTTTTTGTAGCGATCCATCAAGAGGTCTGCATTTTTGTTCCGATAGAGAAATCTCTCACAGAGGGGCTGAAAAATGGTTAACGGGAAACTGCTCAAAACCGTGATGGACTCTGTGAGGGCTTTGCATACAGGGCTCCGCTGCCTCTGGCGCAGATTAAGGAAGGGACGAATTTGCCGTTCGTTCGCGCGTCATTTTGCGGTCATGCCCGTGCCAATAGCGGTGTGGATGCGATAGCCCGGTGCATAGGTCAGCCGAACGGTGGTGATGGTCTGATCATGGTCCCAGGTGGTTCGGTCGATGACAAAGACGGCCGCGCCGGTATCTGTATTCAGCAACCGGGCCTGCTCGGCACCGGCCACCTCGGCGGTAAAGCTGATATCGCCGTTGGTATATGGCGCGGTGATGACCAGCCATTCATTAGCGCTGATCCGGTCGAAGGGTTGTTCAGCAGCAGCAGGTACAGAAGTAAGGTTGATCCAGCGATCCTCGACCACATAGGGCACGTCATCGGCGTAGTGCAGCGCGATGAGATGCAGGGCGGTCTTGTCGGTGCCGAGTGCTGCCGGCGCGCACGCCAAAGCCCGCTCGACCAGACGATAGCCATAGGTCATGCTGCGGGTTTCGATTTCCTGTCGCAGAACCGGGATATCGAGTGTCGCTTTGCCGACCGGATGCAGCGCGACACGAGTGCCGGCCTTGCGGCGCCGTTCCAGAAGGCCGGAATCGGCCAGAGACTGCAGCGCGCGGTTGACGGTGGCGCGGGCGCAGCCGAATTCCCGCGCCAGGTCGACCTCATTCGGGATGGTGTGGCCCGGGGGCCAATCGCGGGCATGGATGCGACGCAGAACCTCGGCCTGAATCGCCTGCCAGCTTTTGAATTGCGGATCGCTCACAACGCATCCCTGAGCGGTTGCATTGCCTTTGTGTAGGCGGCGGTAATCGTATCGCGGGCGTGGTGGCGGCCCTCTTTGACGAGATGCCGCCCGGCGGACCAGACATCGCGAACCATGCGGTCGTCTCCAGCGAAGATCCAGCAATCCAGAAGCTTGTCGCGGGATTGTCCGGTCAGGTCGAAATGGCTGTCGTCAAGCGCCATCAGATCGGCCAGATAGCCCTCGGCGATATGGCCCGACTTGCGCCCGGCGGCCTGCGCTCCACCGGCACAGGCGGCGTTGAACAGGCGGCGGCCGGTCGTGTGCTCGGCAGTCGCAAGCGCGGCGCGGGAACGGTCACGCAGGCGTTGGGAATAATCCAGCGTGCGAAGCTCTTCAGAGAGTGAAATCCTAATGTTAGAGTCTGATCCGACGGCGAGTTTGCCCTGCGCGTCAAGCCAGCGCACGCCGTCAAAAATACCGTCGCCAAGGCTCGATTCGGTGATCGGGCAGAGGCCGGCAACGGCGCCAGTGGCCGCCAGTGCGATGGTTTCATGCGCCTCCATCTGGGTACAATGGATCAGGCACCATTGGTTGGTCACATCGGCGTTATCCAGCAGCCATTCGACCGGGCGCTGGCCATAGGCGGCCTTGATTTCGTCAACCTCGGCCACCTGTTCGGCCAGATGCATGTGGATGGGGCCATCGGCGGCCAGGTTGGGCGCGTTAGCGATATCCCCGGGCGCGACGGCACGCAGGCTGTGGGGTGCCATGCCCAGCCGGGCGTCAGCGGGCAGTGAGGCGAGTGCGCTACCGGCGCCCTGCATCAGCTTGGCAAATTGGGCCGGATCATTGCCGAAACGGATCTGGCCTTCGGTCAGGTCGCGCTGGTCACAACCGCCATACTGGTATTGCACAGGCAGCAGCGTCAGGCCGATACCCGTTTGCAACGCGGCGGCAGTGATGCGTTGGGACATCTCCGACAGGTCGTCATAGGGCACACCGCCGGGCTGGTGATGCAGATAGTGAAACTCGACATTGGTGGCATAGCCTGCCTCAAGCATTTCCATCTGCACAAGGGCCGTGATGGCCTGAACCTGTTCGGGCGAGAGCAGGTCAAGGAAGCGATACATCAGCCGTCGCCAAGTCCAGAAACTATCCCGCGGATCGGGGCCGCGGCCTTCGGTCAGGCCTGCCATGGCGCGCTGGAAAGCGTGGGAATGGGCATTGGCGGGCGCGGGCAAGAGGATGCCGGTACGGTGGCCACTTGCGGCGGTATCGGGTGTGACGCAGGTGATATGTCCGGTCTCGTCCACCTCGACCGCGACATCGCGCGCCCAGCCGGTGGGCAACAAAGCCTGACGGGCCCAGATCGTTGGCATGGCATCTCTCCGCTTGACAGATTATTATGTCTATACATAATATCAAGCACGACTCGGGTAATCAAGAAAGTAATGTGGGATGCTTTTGCGGAATGCGGTGCTGGCCGCGATGGCGGGTGGGCAACCTTACGGGTTGATCCAGAACGCAGCTATTGTGGTGGAACAGGGTCAGATATCATGGGCTGGGCCCGAGGCCGACCTGCCCTCTGAACATAACGGGGTGGGCGAAGACCTGGGCGGACGGCTGGTGACGCCCGGGCTGATTGATTGCCACACCCATATCGTTTTTGGCGGCAACCGTGCGACAGAATTCGAGATGCGCCTGAACGGTGCCAGTTACGAAGAAGTGGCGCGCGCTGGTGGTGGGATCGTCTCAACCGTGACAGCGACGCGCGACATCTCCGAAGATGACTTGCTGGTCGATGCGCTGACCCGTGTCGATGCGATGCTGGCTGAGGGGGTCAGCGTGATCGAGGTAAAGTCGGGCTATGGGCTGGATCGCGACACCGAACTCAAGATGCTCCGCGTGGCGCGGGCGATTGGCAGGGCGCGATCGGTGCGGGTTATGACCTCGTTCCTGGGCGCGCACGCGGTTCCATCAGAGCTTAAGGGTCGCGCAGATGAATACATCGATTCAATCGCCATTCCGACATTAGAAGCGGCTCATGCAGAGGGGCTGGTCGATGCGGTGGACGGGTTCTGCGAGGGGATTGCCTTCGACATCGCGCAGATCAGGCGGGTGTTTGATAAGGCGCGCGAACTGGGCCTGCCGATCAAGCTGCATGCCGAGCAACTCAGCAATATTGGCGGCACCAGACTGGCGGCAGCGTATGGCGCATTGTCGGCGGATCATGTGGAATATGCCGATGAGGATGACGCCAAGGCGCTGGCAGCTTCGGGCAGCGTTGCTGTACTGCTTCCGGGCGCGTTCTACACGCTGCACGAGACGCAGCTTCCACCGATTGAGGCATTCCGAGCGCACGGCGTACCGATGGCGCTGGCGACGGATTGCAACCCCGGGTCGTCGCCTCTGTCTTCGTTGCTGTTGGTGATGAACATGGGTTGCACCCTGTTTCGCCTGACGCCTGAAGAGGCGTTGGCAGGTGTAACAGTGCATGCGGCGCGGGCATTGGGATTGTCCGATTGCGGTGTGATTGCACCCGGCAAGCGGGCTGACTTAGCAGTATGGAACGTCTCTAATCCGGCAGAACTTGCCTATCGCATCGGCTTCAACCCGCTGGAACGGCGCATCTTTGGGGGCACATAATGAGCCAGATTTTACATCCGGGCAGCACGAAGCTGTCACAGCTTGAGACGATATGGCGCGATGGTCTGTTCGCAAGGCTCGATGCCTCGGTCAAGCCGCAGGTCGAGGCGGCAGCTAAACTGGTTGCCCGCGCCGCAGCGGGCGACGAGGCGGTTTATGGCGTTAACACCGGTTTTGGCAAGCTGGCCAGTGTCAAGATCCCCGCAAACGACGTCGAAGCGTTGCAGCGTAACCTGATCCTGAGCCATTGCTGTGGTGTCGGAGAGGCCCTGGATATCGCCACGACCCGACTGATGATGGTGCTCAAGCTTTTGTCGCTGGGGCGTGGCGCCTCGGGTGTAATGTGGCGCACCGTGGCGTTGATCGAAGCCATGCTGGAAAAGGGTGTCACGCCGGTGGTGCCTGATCAGGGATCGGTCGGGGCGTCGGGCGATCTGGCACCGCTTGCGCATATGGCCGCCGCGATGATCGGCGAGGGTGAGGCCTGGTATGACGGCGCACGGCTACCGGGCCTAAAAGCGCAAAATTTGGCTGGATTAGAGCCTATCTTATTAGGCCCTAAGGAAGGGTTGGCGCTGATCAACGGCACGCAGTTTTCGACCGCCTGCGCGCTTACCGGTCTTTGGGGGGCCTGGCGCAATGCGCAGGCCTGTATCGTCACGGCGTCCTTGTCGACCGATGCCATCATGGGGTCGACCGCGCCGCTGGTGGACGAAATCCACACCCTGCGCGGGCACCAGGGGCAGATCGCTGCCGCGCGACTGCAACGTGCCTTGATGGAAGGCAGCGAGATCCGCGAAAGCCATCGCGAGGGCGATACCCGCGTGCAGGATCCCTACTGCATTCGCTGTCAGGCGCAGGTCAGTGGTGCTGCGATTGATCTGCTGCGTCGCGCTGGCGAGGTGTTGGAAATTGAGGCCAACGCGGTGACGGATAATCCGCTGGTTCTGGTCAATGAGGGACGTATCGTCAGCGGCGGTAATTTCCACGCAGAACCGGTGGGCTTTGCCGCCGATCAGATTGCGCTGGCGATAGCCGAGATTGGCGCGATTGCCCAACGCCGGGTGGCCCTGATGGTGGACCCGACGCTGAGTTTCGATTTGCCGCCGTTTCTGACGCCGGAGCCGGGTCTGAACTCGGGCTTGATGATCGCCGAGGTGACCACCGCGGCGCTGATGAGCGAAAACAAGCATCTGGCCAATCCGTGCACGACCGACAGCACGCCTACATCTGCCAATCAGGAGGACCATGTCAGCATGGCCGCCCATGCGGCGAGGAGGTTAAAACGGATGAATGCCAATCTGGCAACGATCCTGGGGGTCGAGGCGATTTGCGGCGCGCAGGGCATTGGCTTTCGCGCGCCGTTGAAGACCAGCCCGCCCCTGCAGGCCGCGCTGGAACGGCTACGGCGCGACATCCCGGTGTTGGAGGCGGATCGTTACCTGGCCCCGGATCTGCAATCAGCGGCGGACCTGATCAGCTCTGGCGCGCTGGCAGAGGCCGCCGGGTTGAACATGACCCTTGAAATGGGAGAGCAATAAGATGACCAACCCTCGCCACAACGTTCGGGACGTTTATCCCGATACCGGACCCGAGATCACTGCAAAAAGCTGGCTGACCGAGGCGCCGATGCGGATGCTGATGAACAACCTGCACCCGGATGTAGCCGAAAACCCGCACGAGCTGGTGGTCTATGGCGGTATCGGGCGCGCGGCGCGTACCTGGGCCGATTTCGATACTATCGTAGCCCAACTCAAGGATCTGGAGGAAGATCAGACCCTTCTGGTGCAGTCTGGCAAGCCGGTTGGTGTGTTCCGGACGCATAAGGATGCGCCCCGGGTTCTGATCGCCAATTCGAATCTAGTACCGCACTGGGCGAACTGGGATCATTTCAGTGAACTCGATAAGAAGGGCCTCGCGATGTACGGCCAGATGACGGCCGGATCGTGGATCTATATCGGCTCTCAGGGCATCGTTCAGGGTACCTATGAGACCTTTGTCGAGGCCGGGCGGCAACATTATGACGGCGACCTGACTGGCAAATGGATTCTGACCGGGGGCCTCGGCGGTATGGGTGGCGCGCAGCCCTTGGCGGCAGTGATGGCTGGAGCTTGCTGTCTGGCCGTTGAGTGCGATGAGACCCGTGCTGATTTCCGCCGGCGCACGCGTTACGTGGATGAAAAGACGCATAGCCTTGAAGATGCGTTGGAGATGATCGACCGCTGGACCACGGCGGGCGAGGCGAAATCCGTGGCTTTAATTGGCAATGCGGCGGATATCTTTCCGCGGCTGGTTGAAATCATGAAGAACGGCGGAGTGAAACCGGATATCGTGACCGACCAGACAAGCGCCCACGATCCGATGCACGGGTATCTGCCGCAGGGCTGGAATGTTGCCGAGTGGCGCGCCAGGCAGGAGAGCGACCCGAAAGCGGTGGAAAAGGCCGCGCGTGCCAGCATGAAAGTGCATGTGGCGGCGATGGTCGATTTCTGGAATGCGGGTGTGCCGACATTGGATTACGGCAACAACATCCGACAAGTGGCGCTGGAAGAGGGTCTGGAAAATGCCTTTGCTTTCCCCGGTTTCGTGCCTGCCTATATCCGACCTCTATTTTGCCGCGGTATTGGGCCGTTCCGCTGGTGTGCGCTTAGTGGTGACCCGGAAGACATCTACAAGACCGACGCCAAGGTAAAGGAGTTGGTCGACGACGCGCATCTGCATAACTGGCTGGACATGGCGCGGGACCGGATCAGTTTTCAGGGGCTGCCTGCGCGGATTTGCTGGGTGGGCCTTGGGGTGCGACACAAGCTGGGCCTCGCCTTCAACGAAATGGTCCGGAACGGTGAGCTTAGCGCGCCGGTGGTGATCGGGCGGGATCATCTCGATTCAGGCTCTGTTGCAAGCCCAAACCGTGAAACCGAGGCGATGAAGGATGGCAGTGACGCGGTATCCGATTGGCCGCTGTTGAATGCGCTTTTGAACACCGCCAGCGGGGCGACATGGGTCAGCCTGCATCACGGTGGCGGCGTCGGCATGGGCTTCAGCCAGCATTCGGGCATGGTAATTTGTTGCGATGGGACCGAGGATGCGGACCGCCGCATCGCCAACGTGCTGTGGAACGATCCGGCGACAGGCGTAATGCGCCATGCGGATGCGGGCTACGAGATTGCCATCAACTGCGCGAAGGAACATGGGCTGAACCTGCCCGGCATTCTGCGGTGAGCCTTGATCGGTTCACTGATGCGCAGGCGCTAATCTGGCCTGAGCCGCTGGATGAGATCAGGGCGGGCCGCAAACGCTCTCATTGGATGTGGTACGTGTTCCCGCAATTATGTGGATTAGGCAGATCCCCGACCGCACAACATTACGGCATCAAGGGGCTGACAGAGGCGCGGGCGTATCTGGCGCATGAAGTTCTGGGTGCGCGGCTGGAGGAGATCAGCGCAGCAATGCTGACACGGCGGGATATCCCGGCGCGGGCGATATTGGGGCCGGTCGATGTATTGAAGCTGCGGTCGTGCATGACGCTGTTCCGGGCCGCAGACGGTGCACGGGTTTTTCAGGACGTGCTGGATGCGTTTTACGCAGGAGAGCATTGTGCAGTGACCCTTGGGATGATCGGCGAGCCATAAGGCGCAGCGTGAAGGCATCGGCCGGTGCAGATTACGCGCCGGCCTCGATGATTGCCTGCGCCAGAACAGGCACGGTTTGCGCGTTCAGCCCGGCGATGTTCATCCGGCTGTCACCGATCATGTAGATACCGTGATCGGCGCGCAGCCTTTCAACCAGATCAGGCCCGACGCCGAGGCGCGAGAACATGCCGCGATGCTGCGCCAGAAACCCGAAACGATCCGAGCCGGACAGGCGACGCAGTTCGTCGGCCAGCTGTTGGCGCAGCGCGAGCATACCGGTGCGGACCTCTTCCAGCTCGGCCTGCCAATCGGCGCGCAATGCATCATCTTTCAGCACCATGCTGACCAGCCGGGCCCCATGATCTGGCGGGAAGGAATAGGTCAACCGGTTGAGCGAATTCAGGTTGTCCTGCGCTACCGCGCGCAGCCCGGCATCCTGCGCCACCGCCATCAAGATGCCGGTGCGTTCGCGGTAGATGCCGAAGTTTTTCGAGCAGCTTGCAGCGATCAGCACTTCGGGACAGTTCGCGGCAACAAGCCGGGTCGCGGCGGCGTCCTCGTCCAGCCCGTCACCAAAGCCCTGATAGGCGATGTCGATCATTGGCACCGCGCCGGTGCGGTTCAACAGGTCGATAACCGCCTGCCACTGCGTCAGGTTCAGATTAGCACCGGTCGGGTTGTGGCAGCAGCCGTGCAAAAGCACCAGATCACCCGCGCGGGCAGCTTCCAGATCCGCCATCATGCCGTCGAAGTCGACACCACAGGTCGCATCATCGAAATAGCGATAGGGCTGGGTCTCGATATCCAGGTAGCGCAGAATGCTGATGTGATTAGGCCAGGTTGGGTCCGAGACGAAGACCTTGAGATCGGGATTGGCCATGCGGGCCAGCTCGAAGGCCAGCCGTACCGCACCAGTGCCGCCCGGCGTACCGGCGGCTGCAACATTCTGCGGGGCGACGGCATTGCCCAGCACCAGATTGCTCATCACCGTTGTGAATTCCTGATCGCCAGCAAGAGCGACATAGCTTTTTGTGATCTCTTCCTGCCACAGCTTTTGCTCGGCCGCCTTGATCGCGCGCATGATCGGTGTCTTGCCGCTGGCATCCTTGTAGACACCGACGCCAAGGTCGATCTTATCGGTCCGCGGGTCGCTTTTATAGGCTTGCATCAGCGCAAGAATTTTATCCTCGGGCTGTTTGCGGAGCGCGTTCAGCATGTCAGGTGTCTCCGGTCGCGACAGGGACTGTCGGGTAGGCACCCCATTCGGCCCAGGACCCGTCGTAAAGCGCATGATCGGTCTTGCCGACACGTTCCAGCGCCAGGTTGATGATGGCGGCGGTGATGCCTGATCCGCAGGAGGTGATCACCGGCTTCGACATCTCGACCTTCGCGGCGGCAAAGACCGCGCGCAGATCGTCCGGTGATTTCATCGTATTGTCTGCGTTCAGCAGCTCGCTATAGGGCACGGATTTCGAGCCGGGGATGTGGCCCGAGCGCAGGCCTTCACGCGGTTCCGGCGCCTCGCCCCGGAATCGATCGGCGGCGCGTGCATCGAGGATCTCGTAATCTCCGAGTTTCGAGGCGGCGGAAACCTGTGTGACGTCCTTGACCATCTGGTTCTGCCGCCGCACCGTCATGTGCCGATCCTTAATCACGGGAGGCAGATCCTCAATCGGGCGTTCCTCGGTCATCCATTTGGGCAAGCCGCCGTCGAGCACGGCGATGTTCTCCTGCCCCATCAGCCGGAACAACCACCAGACCCGAGCCGCCGAAAACAGGCCGTGCTGATCGTAGACCACAACCTGATGCCCGTCGCCCACGCCCATCGCCCGCAGCCTCGACATGAATTTTTCGACCGGCGGCACCATATGCGGCAGCGATGAGCGGTGATCGCTGATTTCGTCGATGTCAAAGAACCGCGCACCGGGGATATGCGCCGCGTCATACCCTGCCTTTGCATCACGGCCATCTGTTGGCAGAAACCACGTGGCATCCAAAAGCCGCAGATCAGGGTCTTTCAGATGTGCGCCCAACCAGTCGGTTGAGACCAGAGTTTTCGGATCATCTTGTGCCATGGATGCCCCCGTTTTTGACGCATCCTGCCTACATCCCACGCGCCTGAAGAGCAAGACGACAGCATGTCCTGTCGAGCGGGAGCCCTAGCGGTCGCGGAACTGGGCCTCGCGTTTTTCGGCAAAGGCAGCCATGCCTTCTTTCTGATCTTCGGTCGCGAAGAGTGAATGGAACACGCGGCGTTCAAACAAAAGCCCCTCACGCAGGGTCATTTCATATGACCGGTTCACCGCTTCCTTGACCGCCATGGTCGCGATCATCGACTTCTCGGCAATCTTCTGCGCGGCCGACATCGCCTCTTCCAGCAGTTTCTTGGCCGGAACCACGCGGCTGACGAGGCCCGAACGCTCGGCCTCTTCGGCGTCCATGAAACGGCCCGTCAGGTTCATGTCCATCGCCTTGGATTTGCCCACGAACCGCGTCAGACGCTGCGAGCCGCCAAGACCGGCCATGACGCCCAGATTAATCTCGGGCTGGCCGAATTTGGCGGTGTCGGAACAGATGATGAAATCGCACATCATCGCCAGTTCGCAGCCGCCACCCAGGGCGTAGCCGGAGACAGCAGCGATGATCGGCTTGCGGATACGCATGATCGCGTCGCTCTCAGCACCAAAGAAATCACTGCCGAACATTTCGACAAAGCTCTTGTCGCTCATCATCTTGATGTCGGCCCCGGCGGCAAATGCCTTTTCTGAGCCGGTGATGACGATGCAGCGCACCTTTTCGTTTTCCTGCGCCTCGTTCAGCGCCACGACCAGCTCGCCCAGCAATTGGTCGTTCAATGCATTCAAAGCATCCGGGCGGTTGAGTTTGATGAGGGAAACGTGGTCTTCCAGTTCGACGATGATCGTCTCAAAGGCCATGAAATCTGCTTTCGCTTGTTTCAGTCAGGATCGTTTTCTTATCACTGTCACCGCTGGGTTCAACCTATCTTTGACATGAAGGGCAATAGAAGGACGACCGGCCAGATTGGGCGACGCGGGCAATTTGGCGGGTGCAGCCAGGGGTGCGGCAGGGTTGTTCCTCGCGGTCGTAGACATCGAAACGATGTTGAAAATAACCCAATTCGCCATCGGTTTGGCGGAAATCGCGTAAGGATGATCCACCCGCTTTGATCGCCTCTGCAACCACGGCGCGAATGATCGGGACAAGAGAGGCCACGCGGCCAGCGGAGATTTGCCCGGCGCGGCGTTTGGGCGAGATACGCGCGCGGTAAAGCGCCTCGCAGACATAAATATTGCCCAGGCCCGCAACGATTCGCTGATCCAGCAGGGCGGATTTTATGGGGGTGTTTTTGCCTTTCAGCGCGGATTTCAGATAGTCCTCGTTGAATTGATTACCCAAGGGCTCAGGGCCAAGTTTGGTGAGCAGCGGATGCTGGTCTGCCGCGCCGGTTGCCATCAGGTCCATCGCGCCAAAGCGGCGCGGGTCGTTGAACGTGATGCGGGCGCCGTTGTCCATGTGGAACACCACGTGATCGTGTTTTTCCGGCATTGGGTGATCGTGCAGGAACTGCCCTAAAGGATCGCCCGAAATCAGCATCCGTCCCGACATGCCCAGATGGATCAACAGGGTTTCATCGCTGCCCAGGTCAGCGAGGATGTATTTCGATCGCCGACGCAGTCGCAAAACCGGCTGGCCTGCCAGCCGCTCGGCCATACGCGGTGGAAATGGCCAGCGCAGATCGGGGCGGTTGACATCGGCGCGGGCAATCTTTGCGCCCTCCATCGCTGGGGCCAATCCGCGGCGAACCGTCTCAACCTCTGGTAATTCAGGCATTTAGGCCTTTCCTTTGTGTGAAAACGGCGCATTGTCCCGCGCGTCCACGCCTTATAAGAAGGGCGGGAAGAAGGAACAGCAAGACCCATGAGCGAGAAAACCACGCATTTCGGATTTGAAACCGTGCCCGAGGCCGAAAAGGCGGGTCGGGTGCAGGGCGTTTTCGGCTCGGTCGCGTCGAAATATGACGTGATGAACGACGCGATGAGCCTTGGCATCCACCGGATCTGGAAAGATGCGATGATGGATTGGCTGGCGCCGCGTCCTGGTCAACGCCTGCTGGATGTTGCGGGGGGGACGGGTGACATTTCCTTTCGATTTTTGAAACGCGCGGGCAGCGGCCACGCCACGGTGTTGGATTTGACCGAACCGATGCTGGTCGAGGGGCGCAAACGCGCTGAGGCAGAACAGTTGGGCGCAAGCCTTGACTGGGTGGTAGGCGATGCGATGGCGCTGCCGTTCGAGGATAACAGCTTTGATGTCTATACGATCAGTTTTGGCATCCGCAACGTGACCCGGCCCGCCGATGCGCTGGCCGAGGCGTTTCGGATTCTGCGCCCCGGCGGGCGGCTGATGGTGCTGGAATTCAGTCAGATCCCCAATGATCTGATGCAGAAAGCCTATGACCTTTATTCGTTCAACATCATCCCGCGTATGGGGCAGGCGATTGCCGGGGACCGCGATAGCTATCAGTATCTGGTTGAATCCATTCGGCAATTCCCCAATCAGGAGGTTTTCCTGAGGATGATCCGCGATGCGGGTTTTGAGAATGCCAAATACCGCAACCTGAGCATGGGCATCGCCTGCCTGCATTCGGGCTGGAAAATCTGAATGAGAGGTCCGCACAATATTCTGCGGCTGGTGCGTACCGGCGCCACGCTGGAGCGCACGGGTGCGATGGCCGTGGTGATGGATGCGATGGATGCGCCCCCGCTGGTGCGCGGCACGATGCGGTTTCTGGCCTGGCCGTTTCAGTGGCTGGGGTATCGTGGTGACAAATCCATGCCGCCTGCGACACGGGCACTAACGGCCTTGGGGCCCGCCTATATCAAGTTCGGCCAGATCCTGAGCACCCGGCCCGATCTGGTGGGCGAGGAACTGGCGACGCAATTGCGGGTGTTGCAGGATAAACTGCCGCCTTTTGCCATCGATCTGGCTAAGAAAAGTGTCGAATCCGAACTGGGGCAACCGGTTGAGGAACTCTTTGCGGATTTCAGTGAACCGGTTGCAGCGGCGTCGATTGCGCAGGTGCACCGGGCGACGCTGCGCGGCGGCGGCGATGAGGTTGCGGTGAAGGTGCTGCGACCGGGGATCGAGCGGGCATTTCGCAAGGATATAGATGCGTTCTATTTTGCCGCAAAGATGGTCGAACTTCTGTCGCCCGCATCTCGGCGGCTAAGGCCCACGGAAGTGATCGCGCATTTCGAAGGCGTGGTGATGGGCGAATTAGATCTGCGGCTGGAATCCTCTTCAGCCTCAGAATTTGCCGCCAATACCGACGGTGATGCCGGGTTCGAACTGCCCACCGTTCAGTGGCACCTGTCCAGCCGCCGCGTGATGACGATGGGCTGGGCCGATGGCGTGCCGCTGGGCGACAATGCGGCTCTGGATGCGGCAGGACATGATCGGGTGGCGCTGAGTGAACGGGTACTGCAGCTTTTCCTCAGCCACGCGCTGCGCGACGGGTATTTCCATGCTGATATGCATCAGGGCAACCTGAAGGTCGCCGCCAGTGGCAACATCATCGCCTATGATTTCGGGATCATGGGGCATATCGACGAATACACGCGCCGGGTCTATGCTGAAATCCTCTATGGGTTCATCAAGCGGGACTATCGCCGCGTGGCCGAGGTGCATTTCGAGGCCGGTTACGTGCCTGCGGACCGTGATGTGGATGAATTTGCAAGGGCGCTCAGGGCTGTGGGTGAGCCGATTTTCGGTATGGACGCGAGCCGGATTTCGATGGGCAGCCTGCTGAGCTACCTTTTTGAGGTGACCGAGCGGTTCGGTATGGAAACCCGGACCGAGTTGATCCTGTTGCAGCGCACGATGGTGGTGGTTGAAGGGGTCGCGCGTAGCCTCAATTCGGATATCAACATCTGGAAGGTCGCCAAACCGGTCGTCGAAAGCTACATCAAGCAAAACCTCGGCCCGGCATCGGCGCTGCGCGATCTGGGCCGCACGCTGGCGGTGCTGTCGCGCTATGGATCGCGGCTACCGGTAATGGTCGAGAACGCCCTAATTCGGCAATCCAGCCCGCCCGCACCTCCAGTGAAACGGCGGTGGCCGGCCTATCTGTTCTGGGCTGTTATGGGCATGACCGCCGGTGCCGGGGCAATGGCGGCGGCATTGTTGTTGAGCTGATACCCGGTGTTATGCAGCGACAGCCGCGCCCAAGGCTGCCAATTCCGCCGCACCCGCGGCGGCGGCGTTTGGCTCGCCCCTACTTTCTTTCCACAAGCAATATGCGGCCATGCGCCAGTGATACCATCGCGCGAGTTGGCCGTAGCGTGCGATGGTAGCCTCGTCAGGGTAAGCGGCCAGAAAAGCCGAGATCTCATCATCGCCGAGCACAGCGCCGCGATAGCTAAGTTGCATTGCCGGTGACAGAAATACCGACAGGTCCTCGCAAGGGTCCCCGGTTGCCGGACATTGCCAGTCGATCAGGCGCATCGTGCCCGGGGTGACCACGATATTGGCCGGAACGGGATCGCCATGCAAAAAACAAGCCTGCCCGCTGGCCATCACATCGCCTGCGGGTTCAAGGGCGCGTATCCTGTCAGCGCGTTGCGACGGGCAGGCGTCCAGGATGCTCAGGCTGTGTTTTCTCAGCTCCGCCGAGCCGTCGGCGGCGTGCCGGAGACCGGCAGGTGGGGTGATTTGATGGAGCCGATACAGCATATGGGCGGCTTCAGCTACGTCCGTATGCCAAGGATTGCCCGGCAGATGCGAATAGACAATACAGTACCCGGCAGAAGTGGGAAAATGATCCAGAAGCCGGGGCGCGATATTCTGCGCGCCTAGATGTTGCAGGGCCAGCATTTCGCTAGCCGGATCATTCGGGAAAAGCGGGTTTTTTGTGTTGCCCGCGAACAGCTTGACCACGATATCGCTGCGCTGCTGCGTGATACGCCAAAGCCAGTTGGTGCGGCCGCCGCTGAGGGCGGTCCAGCCCGCGCCATGTCCGAGCAGCCCCCTGTCCCTGAGATAGGGGGAAAGTGTGTCGCTATAGGTGCGGAGTGCGGTGGTCTGCACGTGTCGGCCCCGATTGGTTTGGCGCAGGATCGCGGGACGCTACGCCAAGGGGGTGGGGGAGGCAAGCAGGTGCTGTGCGCCTGCCAGATCTTCAGAGTACTGGCCCCAATTCGCCACTCAAGAACAGCGCTCTAACGGGTTGATTCTGCGGCTTCCAAGCTGAATACCGTCTGCGAATTCCCCGCCGTCACCCTAGCTTCCGGTTTCACGCAGCCCCAACACATCGTCCGCCGGGATCTCCTGCCCGCCTGCCATCACCAGGAATGTCTGTCCGTTCTCGGTGCGGGCTTCGACGATGCGCTCGTGCACTTCGACGGCATTGGCCTCAAGCAGTTCGCCGCCCTTGAAAGATTCCAGCGTGATCGAATAGGTTCCGAGCGGCAGGGGGGCGCCGGTATCGTCGACACCGGCCCAGTCAAGCGCTCCGCTGGTGGCAGGTGCCGGTTGCCGCAGGACTACGTCACCAGCGCTGTCGCGAACGACCAGTTCAGCGCTGTCGGCCAGCGGGGCGGATTTGACCGTCAGCGAGACCGGCGTGCCGTTGAAGGCAACGGGCATCTCAGCGCGGGCGGTCATGCCCACCCAACCCGATAACTGCGCCACGCCCTGTCCGGCAATGCGATCTGCCAGGGAGGTCAGAAGATCGTTGGTTTTCACCTGCTGCTCGACCGTCGAAAACGTCGCCAGTTGAACCGCGAAATCCGCCGATTCGATGGGATTGAGCGGATCCTGATTTTGCATCTGGGTGGTTAGCATCTTGATGAAGGTTTCAAAATCCGAGCTCAGGGCGGTGCGCTGTGGTTGCGTGGCATTTGCGTTCTGGCTGGTCTGGGCGGCAGCGGATGCTGTCTGAGAAATTTCCATGAGGGTACCTTTCTAGAGTCTGATGTCGACACGATCGGAGAGCAGGGTCAGATGGGGCCCTATGTCGGCCGGTGCGTCTTCGGTTACGGTGCCACCCGCGGTCGGCGTCGCCTGGGTGCCGGGTTCCGAATCGCTATCGGTTGGGCCGTCCCCATCCGGCGCGCTCTGGCCGAAGGCGAAATCGGCCTGGCCATAACCGATCTCGTGGAATTCCTGTGCCAGAATGTCGATGTGGCGACGCATCAGATCCAGCGTGTCCGGGCGATCTGCCAGAACATGCACGGTCATCGCCCCGTCAACGGCCTGCATGGAAATCCGAACGCGGCCAAGTTCAGCCGGATTGAGTGTTAATTCCATTGGGCGGTCCATACCGGCCTGACGCATTGCCTGAGCCAGTTGGATGGCGATATTGCGCGGTAAATCGGGTTGTTGAAGTAACGTTGCCTGTTGCAATCGCGAGGTGGCAGGCATTTCCGCTGCGGACGTGTCAGCTGCAAATCCGGCCTCCGATATCCAATGAACTTTGCCGGTGTCAATCATCTTGCCCTGCAGATCAGATGCATTCAGGGCCGGCGGCGCAGTCAGCGGCATCGCTGTTGCATGCACAGGTGCTGCGGGCTGACTATGGCGCGTGGCCGGACTGTTCCGGGCTATCTGGTCCGGGGTGCTCTGACGCTCGGTAAGGTGCGCCCTCTCGGGGTTTGTCTTGTCGCTTTGCCCGGGCGTATTGGCCAGCGCAACAAGCTTGGCGTTGCCCTCATGGGCGGCATCGGTCACAGCCGACTTAACCCGTACCCCGGGCGTTTCACGGGGCTGATCCGGTGTGTTATTCGTACCTGCAGGTGTGTTCGGTACCTGCCTGTCGGTTCGGGTGGTTGGCACGTTAGCGTCGCTCGCGAGTGACGCAGTTAATGGGGCCTGGCGTGCATCGTTACTCGCCTGCTCTCGCAGGATCGTGCTTTGGGTCGGTGGCGCGCTGCCGATGACCTCGGCCGCAACTTTCCGATCGGGTTGCATTCGGCGCGGCCCATCGTCTGGATTCTGAGGCACCGCAAACCAGGGCGGCACATGACCTGCGGACTGGTCTTGCGGTGCAGGCGTGTCGCGTGTCTCACTTTCGGGAGTGGCGACGTTCTCCTCACCCTTCGCACGGGTAATCGTGTCCGGTGGCGCGACCTCGTCAGCATCGCCGGATGCGTCTGATAACAACTCATAGCCTTCGGTCTTCTCTTTTTCCACCACGTCCACCTCTGGCCTGTCTGGCGAGGCAGATATCGCGCCGTCATCTGTGGCCTTGTCCGGACTGGTACCGGACTCGGATGTGTGCGCCGAAGGCTCTTCCAGAATCGACTGGAAATCCTCGGTGTCGCGTGACGCATCGGGGCCACGCTCATTACGTTCTTTGCCTGTACCGGCGAATATCGGGGGGGATCGGTGGCCGGGTGCGACCTGGCTGATCTGGGACTGCATCTATCAAAGCTCCGGGATTTCTTCCACGTTGGGCGGAGCATTGCAGAACTCGGTTACCGCTTCTTTACCGTATTGGGTTTCTATGCATCTGAGTTCATTCAATTCGAGGTAATCCCGTGACAGATTATTTACCAGTTGCCGCGCTTCGGTCGCCAAATGCGACGGTGGTCAAGGAAATGTCCGCGCGTCAGGCCGCGGAAAAGCTGGAAGCGAGTTTTCTGGCCGAGATGTTGAAATCAGCGGGTTTTGGCGCACAGGAAAATTCGTTCAGCGGCAGCGCCGGTGAAGATCAGTTCGCCTCTTTCCAACGGACGGCGATGGCAGAGCAGATGGTCAAGAGGGGCGGTATCGGGCTGGCTGAGGCATTCTACAAATCCATGATGGAGAAGATCGATGACAACTGAAACGGCGCAAGACATTATCAACCGTCTGGACGAGCTTTTGGAGCTTGAGCGCGCAGCCTTGCTTAAGGGAAATCTGGAAGAGATCCCGATCTTACTGGGTGAAAAGGAAAGCCTGATTGACGCCCTGAACGCACAGGCGCCGGAACAGCAGAACAACCTGCAGAATCTCCAGGTTAAAGTAGAGCGAAATCAGGCGCTTCTGGATAGCGCCCTGCAGGGGATACGGAAGGTGGCGGCGCGTATGGCAGCTTTTCGTCGGATTCGCAGATCGCTTGAAACCTACGATGAAAGCGGCCGCAAACACATAATTCAGGGTGAAGTCGAACACCGCGTAGAAAAGCGCGCCTGACCGGATTTGTCTCAAATGCCAGTTAGATAGCTGGTGAGGTTTAGTACTCCATTAGTACATGAGAGGCCATGGTGGCCGCGCATCCGGATACGGGTGGCGCGGCGGGGCCATCACGCTCAACTGCAGATGTCAGAAGACACCTCATCCGCTTCCCAAAAGGAAGCGGGACATGAAACTGGCGCAAAAGCGCCAAACGCTAAAGGAAATACTATGTCCAGTATTCTGACAAACTCCAGTGCCATGGTCGCACTGCAAACCCTGAAAATGGTCAACAAGAACCTGGCCCATACTCAGGGCATGATTTCCACCGGTAAGGATATCGCATCAGCCAAAGACAACTCGGCGATCTGGTCGATCTCCAAGGTGATGGAATCCGATGTCAAAGGTTTCAAGGCCATTTCGGACAGCTTGTCGCTGGGTCAATCGACAATTGCAGTGGGACGTCAGGCAACCGAAACGATCACAGACCTGTTGACCGACATTAAAGGCAAGATCGTTGCCGCACAGGAAGACAACGTTGATCGCACCAAGATCAATGATGATGTAACCGCTCTTCGGGATCAAATTGCCTCGGTGGTTTCCGCGGCTCAGTTCAATGGTTTGAATCTTGTTGACGGCACCACGCCAACCGCCACGATCCTGGCGTCGCTTGATCGCGACAACACGGGAGCTGTGACAGCATCGTCGATCACGGTGAATGGTCAGGATATGTCCACTGGTGGGTATGTCGCGAATGACGTTTTTGGTAGTTCAACAGGCGCATCCGCTGCGGGTGATACTCTTGCACAGACCTTGGATGCAGCTGGTGGCACAAGTACCATCGTAATTGACGATACGGCTGGCGCTGCATTCGTTGCTGGCGACAGCGTGAGCGTAACAGTGGGCGGTCAGACAGTATCCTACACAGTCACTGCTGGTGATGTAGGCGGCGGTAATGTCACGGCGGACCTCGTTGCGGTTGGTCTGAAAGGTAAAATCGACGCCTTGGGCATCGCAGGTTTGACCGTTGACTATGACGGTAGCGCGACTGGCGAACTAGCTTTCACCAACGCCGGTGCGGTTGATCTTAGTGTCAGCGCTCAGTTCACCAATGCGGGCTCGGGCGGTCTGGCTGCACTTTCCAGCATTGACGTGTCGACAAGCGCTGCGGCAACCACATCTCTGGGCACGATCGAGACATTGATCGATACCGCTATTGATGCCGCTGCCGCCTTCGGTTCGGTTGAAGGCCGGGTTGAAATCCAGTCTGAGTTTATCTCAAACCTCACCGACTCGTTGACCACAGGTATCGGTGCATTGGTTGACGCCAACATGGAAGAAGCCTCAGCGCGGCTTCAGGCGCTGCAGGTTCAGCAACAGCTGGCCACGCAGTCCCTGTCGATCGCCAACCAGGCGCCGCAGGCCATCCTGCAGTTGTTCCGGGGTTAAGGCTAATTTCGGGGGCGTCTTAAGCGCGCCCCCGAAAACCAATATCGCTGATACTCTTCCCGGAAGGACATGAAATGAATGCGATTACCAAGGCGCAGAATGCGTACCGTAATGACGCACAGCTAATTCGCACGGACCGAGATACGGAATATAATGCCTTTGCCGAAATCACCCATCGCCTCAAAACGGCCTCGAGCCGTGGCGCAGATGGGTTCAGGGATCTGGCAGGGGCTTTACATGATAACAGAAGGCTCTGGACAATTTTGGCGATGGATGTCGCCGATAAGTCCAACACGCTGCCGGAGATGCTGCGTGCGCGTATCTTGTATCTTTCGGAATTTACACAACAACACAGTAGCAAGGTATTGACCAAGCAGGCCACGGTCGACGCACTTGTCGAGATCAACACAGCCATAATGCGCGGCTTGCGTAACAAGAGGGTCAAATAATGACGGGACTTGTTCTTAAACTCAGCCCCAAGGAACGTGTGTTAATCAACGGGGCTGTTATTGAAAACGGTGATCGCCGGTCGCGTCTTGCGATCATGACGCCGAATGCGAATATCCTGCGGCTGCGCGACGCGATCCACCCGGAAGAAGCCAACACACCGGTGCGACGGGTCTGCTACGCCGCGCAACTGGTATTGTCGGGAGATGCAGACCCCGAAGAGACCCGATTGCAACTCTTGCGTCGTATCGAAGAACTGAGTCAGGTCCTGACAGATGCCGACAGCCGGGCGAGCCTGACCCAGGCGACCGACGCCTTGTTGCAGGATCGGCATTATCAGTGCCTCAAAGCGCTACGTGCCTTGTTGCCGCGCGAAGACAGATTATTGGCACATCGTCCGTCATGAATTTCCAGCCCATAGTGCCCGTTGGCGGGCTGACCGGTTGGGTGTTGCTTAACAATACCCTAGAGCGTCAGACTGAAGCCTTCAACAAATCGCCGTCGATTGTGCGTGACACCGATTATTTTGAGCAGAAAATTGGCGATATCCGGATGGCCGAGCAGTTGGTGTCCGATCGTCGGTTGCTGAGTGTCGCTCTGGGTGCCTTTGGATTGAGCGACGATCTGAATAGCCAGGCGCTTATCCAGCGCGTTTTGGAAGAAGGCACCCGCGACGATGACGCGCTTGCCAACCGCCTGACGGATGAGCGTTATGCAAAGTTGACCGATGCGTTCGGATTTGCCGAACCTGGTCTGCCGCGGACGCGTCTGGAAGGTTTTGCCCGGGAAATCACCGATCGCTTCCGCCGCCTGGAATTTGAAGTGGCCTTGGGTCAGCAGGACGAAAGCCTGCGCCTGGCGATGAACACCCAGAGAGAGTTACAGGATATCGTAACGAGCGGAGAAGATCCTGATACACAGTGGTTCCGGATCATGGGCAACCCCCCGCTGCGTAAGGTTTTCGAGGTAGCTCTGGGACTGCCAGTAAGCTTTGGCCAGCTTGATATCGACAGGCAACTCGACACGTTCAAAGCAGCGGCCAGCAGTCAGCTGGGTATCGAAACCCTGTCAGATCTGGCGTCCGAAGAGCGCGGAGAAGAGTTCATCCGCCGCTTCCTGTTGCGCGATCAGATTGCGTCGTTTCAGGTTCAGTCGAGCGGTGCCATTGCATTGACACTTTTGCAATCTGCGCCGAGCATTTTTCGCGGCACCTGAAGATCGCCGACGTAAAAGCGTTCCGACCTCCTGAGAGAGGCGGAGCAAGCCGTAGCTGTGTTTACGTGCTTATCCAGTGTTGCAGGGCAGTTTTGCGACGAGCTGGAGCGCGGTATGACCAACAAGCATCGATCTAGTGGCCAAGTTGCCCGTCTGCTTTTGATCCGACGGCTGGCCTGCTTTGCCCGGAGCGGCGCAGAATGAGTGAGAGCCGATCAAAGCTGTTTTGCACCGACACGGCTTCTTTTTCGGCCAGAAAACTATCAAGATCGGCCCAGACCCGAATTGCCTGGTCCAGTTCGGTATCCGTGCCCTCGGCATATAGGCCGGCTTTGATCATTGTTTCAGATCGCGCATAAGCGCCCAACAGGCGACGGACGTTGAGGATCGTCTGGTTCTCAATGTCAGTGGCCGCCGCGGGCAGGCTACGGGAAACCGAGCGTAACAAATCGATTGCAGGATAGCGCCCGCGTTCGGCGATCTGACGGTCGAGAACGATATGCCCATCCAGGACACCGCGCAGGATATCAGCCACCGGTTCGTCCATGTCTGATCCGGCGACCAGCACGCTGAGTAGCGACGTGATGTCGCCGCTTCCGTCTTCACCCGGGCCCGCGCGTTCGCAAAGCGACGTAATCATATGCGCGGTAGAGGCGGGAAATCCGCGCAAGGCGGGCATTTCACCCACGGCGGTCGCGACTTCGCGATGTGCCTCGGCAAAGCGCGTGATCGAATCGGCCAGAAACAACACATGAGCCCCCTGATCGCGGAAATGTTCGGCGACGCTCATCGCCGTCCAGGCACAGCGTCGACGGACAAGCGGCGATTTGTCTGACGTGGCCGCGACGATAATGGAGCGCTGCATTCCCTCGGGCCCCAGGACGTTTTCAACAAAATCGCGCAATTCGCGACCCCGCTCGCCGATCAAGGCAAAAACTACGATATCTGCTTCCATCTGCTGTCCCAGATGCGCCAGCAAGTTTGATTTGCCGACGCCGGACCCGGCGAAAAGCCCTAGGCGCTGACCGCGAACGATGGGAAGAAGTGTGTTGAACGCCGCCATTCCTGTCTCAAGACGATCACCCAGTGGTTTGCGTTGCGCGGCTGCTGGCGGGGCAGCCCGCAGAGGACGTGCCTCGGGACCGCGCAGCAGTGGTCGACTGTCCAGCGGCTGTCCGTAAGGGTCAATAATACGCCCGATCCAACTGTCTGCGGGTGCGATGGTACTGGCCTCAAGCAGGGCCGCGCGATCACCCAGCGACACCCCAGTGGGTGTCTCGTCCGGCAGCATCAGGACGCCGTCTTCTTCTAATTGCTGCACCTCGCCCGAAAGCCGCCCACCATCGCGGCGCACCACCCTGATTCGGTCGCCAAGCCGGGCCTGGTGGTCCAAGCCGCCGATCTTCAACGTATTACCCTGAACAGCCCGTACCCGTCCGATCACCCGCTCTGCTCTTAGTGTAGATATTTCCGCCTGTAGACAGGCCAACCCGGATTTGGTCATCGAACTCTCCAATAAGTTTCTGAAAACAATTTCTAAAGGAATCACGGTTAAGCCTTAGTTGAAACCAATCGAGGGAGAAGCCCCGATGTTTGAAAAACTGGAAATCTTTCGCATGGCGCATGCTCTGGCGACCCATGCGGGCGCGCGTCAGTCTGTTGTGGCGCAGAATATGGCCAATGCCGACACGCCGGATTATCGGGCGCGTGATGTGACGCCGTTCAAGGAAATCATCGAAAGCGGTGATTCGGGGTTTGTGCCGCGTGTGACGCGGCCAGGACATCTTCATGCTGCTGCTCTGCCCTTTGATCTGGGTATCGCCGAGGTGCGGGATGTCGAGACCGATCCTAATGGCAACTCGGTATCGCTTGAAACCGAGATGATGAAGGCGGTTGACGTGAAGCGCGAGCATGATCGCGCCCTGGCTGTCTACAAATCATCTCTCGGCGTGCTGCGATCAGCACTTGGTCGCAGGTAGGAGCGTTCCAGATGAGTGATTTCATGAAAGCCCTTTCGGTTTCGGCGAGCGGTTTGAAAGCTCAGGCCCAGCGGTTGCGCCACGTTTCCGAAAACATCGCCAATACCGATACACCCGGCTATCGGCGCAAAAGCGTTTCTTTTGAAACTGAATTTGGTAGCCGCGACAGTGTTGGTCGCGTCGAAACCAGCCGTGTCCATCTGGACCGCAGTGAATTGGCCAAGGTCTACGACCCCAGCCACCCTATGGCCGATGAAACCGGCTACTATGACGGGTCGAATGTGAACCTTGTCATTGAAATCGCTGACGCGCGCGAAGCGCAGCGCAGCTACGAGGCGAACCTCAAAATGTTCGATCAGGCCCGGCAGATGTCGGCCAGCCTGATGGAGCTGTTACGTCGATAAAGGAGATCCAGAATGGATATCAAAGCCTTAAGCGCTGTTCAGAAATATGCAGCCTCTCGTCCCGCGACTGAGCCGAATGCCAGCCAGGGCGGGGCGGGCGACGCCTTTCAGAGCCTTGCCAGGGATTTTGCGACCACGTTGCAAGAAAGCGAAAACATTGCCAAAGCAGCGATGACCGGTGAAGCAGATCCTCACGCGCTGGTGCAGGCACTGGCCCAGACAGAACTGGCCGTCGAAACAGCGGTGACCGTGCGCGACAAGGTGGTTGAGGCCTACCAGGAAATTCTGCGGATGCCGGTCTGATCCTATGCTGGATGAGGTGATCTTTTTTGACACCCTGCGGCAGGGGTTGTGGGTGGCTGTGCTGATCTCGTTGCCGATCCTGTCGGTCGCGTTGCTGGCGGGTCTCACCGTCGGCCTTTTTCAGGCGCTGACATCCATTCAGGAACTGACCCTGACATTCGTACCGAAACTGGCAGCAATCGTGCTCGTCTTCTGGCTGTCGATGGCTTTCATGACCCAGACGCTGGTCGCCTTTTTTCAAGACAGGCTGATCCCCCTGATAATAGGAGGCTGACATGGCAAATACCGGTTACACAACCCTGACCCGGCAATCCGGCCTGATGCGTGAAATGCAGGTTGTCGCCAACAACATCGCCAACAGCGCCACAACCGGCTATCGGCAGGAAGGGCTGGTCTTTGCCGAATTCGTGCGCGGTACCGGCGATGGTCCGTCTTTATCCATGGCCTCCGCCCACGTACGGCATACCTCGTCGCTCCAGGGGGCGTTGACCCAGACCGGTGGCAACCTGGATCTCGCCGTCGAAGGGCGTGGGTATTTCCTGATCGAAACACCGGCAGGCCAGCGATTGACACGGGCGGGGAACTTTGCGCTTTCCGCCGCGGGCGACCTCGTAACCAATGACGGCTTCCGCGTGCTGGATGCCGGTGGCGCACCGGTTTTCGTACCGCCTGACGCGACCGATCTTGGAATCTCACCTGATGGCACCGTCAGCGCAGGTGGCCGACCCCTGTCGCAAATCGGTCTGGTGCAGCCAGCCGACCCGATGGATCTGATCCGCGAGGATGGCGTGATGTTCCGCACCGAGGGCGCGCTTGAACCGGTTGAAGGTGGCCGCATTCTTCAAGGATTTCTGGAAGGCGCCAATGTCGATCCCGTCAGCCAGATTGCACGCATGATCGAGGTGCAGCGCGCTTACGAAATGGGCGCAAGCTTTCTTGATGCCGAGAACAAGCGCATGCTTTCGGCCCTAGACACATTCACCCGTTAACGAGTTAACCCAAGGAGGTGCCGATGCGCGCCCTGAAGATAGCAGCAACCGGAATGGCCGCCCAGCAGATGCGGGTCGAAACTATTTCCAACAACCTCGCCAACATGTCGACCACCGGCTACAACGCACGCCGGGCCGAGTTTTCGGACCTGCATTACCAGCAGTTTGCCCGAGCGGGCACGGTGAACGCGGCCGATGGCACGGTGTTACCGACCGGGGTGCAACTGGGGTTGGGGGTGCGTCCGGCGGCGGTCTCAATCAATCTTCAGCAGGGGTCACTTGCGGCGACCAGCGGCGATCTAGATCTCGCGATCGACGGTAATGGCTATCTGGAAGTGACGTTGCCGTCGGGTTTGTCGGCCTATACGCGCGATGGCGCTCTCAAACGCTCCGCCGAGGGGCAGATAGTGACATCCGATGGTTTCCCGCTGACGCCCGAAATCGTGATTCCGGACGATGCGCGCAGTATCTCGATCAATCCCGCGGGTGAAGTCTTTGCCTATTTCGTCGATACGGCTGTTGCACAATCCATCGGAGAGATCACGCTTACCAGCTTCACAAACCCCAAGGGACTGGAGGCGATTGGCAGCAACATGTTTACCGAGACCGAAGCGTCGGGACCCGCGATCGTGGCCGCGCCCGGAGAGGATGGAATGGGGACTCTGCGACAGGGTTACCTTGAGGATAGTTCGGTCGATCCGGTGCGCGAGATTACCGAGTTGATTGAAGCGCAACGAGGTTATGAGCTGAACGCGAAAGTCATCACTGCATCCGATCAGATGCTGGGCGCGACGACGCAGATAAGATGATTAAACCCGGTCTTATCATAACCTGCCTTCTGTTCGCCGGTCAGGCGGTTGCGGACACGGTGCTAGCGGTTCGGACCATCCGGCCCGGCGGTATCATCATGGCGCGCGACGTGGTGGTTGAGGCCGGGAATACTGCGGGCGCGGCAAGTGATCCGGCCGAGGTCATCGGACAGGAAGCGCGGGTGTCGCTCTACGCGGGTCGACCGATTGCGCTTGGAAATGTTGGCCCTCCCGCGCTTGTCGAGCGCAATCAGATCGTGCCGATGGTATTCGAGGTAAACGGGCTTCGGATATCAACCGAGGGGCGATCGATGTCACGTGCCGGAGCGGGCGACTTCGTACGGGTGATGAACCTTTCGTCGCGCACAACAGTGTCAGGCCGTGTCATGCCTGACGGGCGCATATTTGTTTCACAATAGGATGTATCATGTTTGAACGAAAAACGGGTCTTTTGCTTTGTCTGATCCTTGGCATTACGGGGTGCAGCCGTTTTGATCATATCGGTAAGCCGCCAAGTTTCACACCAACCCGGCAATCGAACGAACATGTTGCGATGCTGAACCCGGGCCTGCCCTTGAGCGCAGAGCCAGGGCGCCAGATTGATCGGGCCTCGCTTTGGAGCGGTGGCCGGCAGTCGTTGCTAGGGGACCGCCGGGCCGTTCAACGTGGCGATATCTTGACGGTGGTCATCGAAATCGACGAAGAGGCCGAGATATCAAATTCAACCGAGCGGTCGCGGAGTGGATCGGAAACGCTCGGCGTTCCGCATTTGTATGGGATACCCCAAAGGATCAATGAGAAGCTTCCTGATGGTGCGTCACTGGACAACGCGGTCTCGATTGATTCCAAAAGCCGCTCCGGCGGTGACGGATCGGTCAGCCGCAAGGAAGAACTGACGCTGCGAGTGGCTGCGACCATCATGGAAGTTCTGCCGAATGGCGTCCTCTCGATCCAGGGTACGCAGGAGGTGCGGGTAAATTTCGAACTGCGCGAGCTGCTGGTAAGCGGTTATGTGCGCCCGGAAGATATCTCGCGTCAGAATGAAATCACCTATGACAAGATCGCAGCAGCGCGGATTTCTTACGGTGGGCGCGGGCAGATTACCGATGTGCAGCAACCGCGCATAGGTCAGCAGGTGCTTGATGTGGTTCTGCCGTTCTAGGAGGTTCGGATGATTGGGAAGATATTACCTGTACTGTTGGCAGTTATTGGTATCGGGGGGGGCGTGGGCGCCGGTCTGGCGCTCAAGCCTGAACCAAAGGATATCGATATGGCCATGGAAAACCCATGTGGGGATACGGGCTATGACATGGCGATGTCGGATGAGATGCATAAGGATGGAGACGCCCATGGCGACATGGACACTCAGGAATATGTGAAACTGAACAATCAGTTCCTGGTGCCGGTGGTTGCCGACCAGCTTGTTGAAGCTCTGGTTGTTATGTCGCTCAGTATCGAAGTTTCGGCCGGACAGAGCGAAATCATCTATCTGCGTGAACCCAAGCTACGCGATGCGTTTCTGCAGGTTCTTTTTGATCACGCGAACATAGGCGGTTTTCGGGGTGAATTCACCAATGCCAAGAACCTGGACGTTCTCAGGAATGCGTTGACCGAAGTGGCACAGCAAATCGTGGGCGACACGGTTAGCGGCATTTTGATTACGGATATCGCGCGTCAGGATGTGTGAGTAGCGAGAGATACGCAGGGCTCGGAACATCATCCCTGATTTCTGAAGCGATGACGCTGCTCTATCTTTTTGATATCGTGCGATGTCCTGGTCGAAAATCGTTTCCGATTCGCGTTCTACCACTCGGTTTTTTGCGACTTTAGCAGCTGTAGGGCATCCTGTGATTGTCGGTACTGTTTCTCACGACGTTGGGTTTTTTCTTGCGCAGCTCGGTCGACCAGATTCGCAGCCGCCGCCTGTTTTCCAAATGCCCGGCGCAACCCGGCCATCATATGCGCCTTTTGAGCAAGGACCTGAGCTAGCTGCGTGTTGAGGTCGGCGTGCGTGCGGCTTAGCCATCCCTCCCAGAAGACATCGGCGCCGATCTGGCGCACGGGCGTAAGCTCTGTGTGTGGCAAATTCCGGCTATTGCGCCTGCGCATCTCCAATTCCGCGAGATCACGGCGCAGGCTTGCCTCGCGCGCATTAAGCTTCTCCACTTTTGTCAGTTCGGCCCGATAAAGCGCATCGGTCAATGAAGCCAGATCCTGCAGCGGGTCATGCATTACCCGAAACTCTTGGCTTTACGCCGCATCATTTCGGCAAAACGGATCGCTGCGGCAACTGCGCGATAATGTTCAGGATTGATTTCCTCACCAATCTCTGTGCCGGCGTAAACGGCGCGGGCGGTTGGCGGGTCGCTGCGCACGGGCACGCCGTTTTCCATGGCCATCTCCTTGATGGCGTGGGCCACGTGATCGACGCCCTTGGCGACACATATGGGTGCCGCACCTTTTGCCCGGCTCCATTTGAGAGCAACGGCGTAATGAGTCGGGTTAACCAGCACCACATCAGCAGTCGGCACATCCGCCATCATCTGTTCCGAGGCGATCTGGGCACCGCGTTGACGACGTTGCTGCTTCATATGTGGATCGCCTTCCTGCTGCTTGTATTCTTCCCGAACTTCCTGATGGGACATCCGGTGCTTGCGCACGTGGTCATGACGCTGCCACAGGTAATCGATGGCCCCGACGCCCAGGGCGATGATCAGCACGACCAGCATGAATTGAATGATGATCTGCGCCATCAGCGCCCCGATGATTTTCGGGTTGCTGTGCAATGCGCCAGCCATGTCGGAAATCCGATAAGACAGAAACGTGCCAAGAAGGATTGAGTAAAACAGGAGCTTGGCAAAGCTTTTGCCAAATTCGAACAGCCCCGAAGGTCCGTATTTGTTCTTGGCGTTCTGGATCGGATTGAGCCGTGATGCCTTGGGCGCAAGCTTGTTAGGCGCAAAGACGAAACCGCGCTGCGCCAGAACTGACAGGATGGACATGGTCGCGGGAATCAGAAACCAGCCAAGCAGGCCGAGGCAAATTGTGCCAAGCAATCTGCCGACCACACTGGGTGCATGACCATCGAAAAACAGCTCAGCCAGCGACGTGGATTGGTCGATCAATACCATCAGTGATGTACTGACCTGTTGGACCGAAGTGCTCCCGATGGCCAGGGCGGCCAGAAGAAAACCACCATAGGCCGCAGCGGTGGTCAGGTCGGCCGATCGCGCAATTTCGCCTTTCTTACGCGCCTCGTTCAGCTTGTGCTGCGTTGGCTCATGACTCTTTTCGGTATCGCTGTCTGTCTCTGCCATCAGCCGCCTCCGAAGGGGTTGACAATGAAAGTCTCAATCGCCTTGACCCAGATCGTCAGCATGGTCGGTGCAAGCAGAAGCAAAAGACCTAGACCACCAGCGGTGATCACGGGCGCGCCGACAAATACCACCATCATCTGTGGCATGGCCCGGTTGATGATACCCAACGTCAAATTATACAGAACCGAAACGATGACGAACGGGGCTGCCAGCGTGAAGGCGAGCGCAAAAGAGGCGGCGACTTGCCGGATGCCCCAGGCGGTTACGGCGGCCGCGTCGGGCAGTTCTGCCACGGGAAAGAGATTGTAGGTCAGAACTACCATCTCGGCCACGCGTACATGCAGCCCAAGCATCATCGCCAGGGCCAACCCGCCGACAACCAGCAGATGCCCGATGGCAGGTAAAGGCGTGACCCCCGCATTGCCAAGGATCTGCGCAAGTGACGTTGCCTGTGCCGCGATAGAGCCAGCGGTTTGCAATGCCAGAAGGAATAGCCGGATGCCGATACCGATCACCAGCCCGATCACGGTTTCGCTCAGGACCAGCCAGGCGAGTGGCGGTGGTTGGCGGGTCGCCTCTGCTATCAGGGGCGCGATAGCTGGCGCGACGACGACGGTGAACATGATTGCGACGACCAATTTGACACGAGCGGGCACCGAGCGTTCTCCGAATCCCGGAAACAGCGACATGATGGGCCCGACACGTAGGAAGACAATGAAATGCAGCCACAGGATGTCCCGCGAAATCTGGAGGAGGTCTGCCGCTGCATTCATGCCGCGGCAACGCCAACAAGAGATGGCTTGGTATCGAGCCCGATCTCTTCAAATGACAGAACCGGGTTTGAAATATCGCGGGCCGACAGCACTGTTCGCAGGAAGCGGCGCCGGAGGGTGGAGGTGACGATCGCCGGATACATACCTTGTTCGCTGGCGCGGGTTACCTGTTCCGAAATCGAAGCCGTGAGAGAATTGAATATCTCAGGGGGTAGTGCCACATCCATTCGGCCACGATCATTGTCAATCTGATACGTCGTGAATGTATCTTCCCATTCAGGGGCCAGCTGGATCAGGGGCAGGCTACCATCCGGACGTTGCAGGTTGGCAACAAGCTGAAATCCCAACCTTTGGCGAACATGTTCGCAAATGACTTCCACCTGGGTGTGCAACTGGCGGGCCTCCGCCGTGGCTTCGATAACAAGAGGAAGGTTGCGTATCGAGACCTGCTCGGCCAGCAACAAGCGCAGCACCGCATGCAGCAGATCAGATGGGACGCGATCAGGAATCATTTCATCCAGTAGTTTCCGATTGGCGTCGGCTCGTTTCTGGTCAGATAGGTTGACCATTTCATCCAACAGCCGGCGCATTGCCTTCATTGTCAGCAACCGGCTGAGGTTTCTCTTGATGACTTCCAGCAAATGCGTGGCCAGCACCTCGGTCGGTGCGACAAGTGTGGTGCCGCTTAAGGCGGCCGCGTCACGGGCGTCGTCGGAAATCCAACGAGCGGGCGCGCCATAGACCGGCTCGGTGACGTTCTCGCCCGCGGGCAGCGCAGCGTTGTTGTCGGGGTCGAGGGCGAGTATTTGATCCGTCCGCAGGATGGCCCGTGCCTGTTCGACCCCCTGTATGCGGATGACATATGTACCTGTCGGCAGCGTCGGGTCGTCGGTCAGCCGAATTTCCGGCAGGATCAACCCGTAAAACGTGGCGACATGTGTTCTCATATTCGAGATGCGCGCATCGAGGCCGACACCGGGATCAAGCACCATGTTGACAAGGTCCGGTGCGAACTCGACGTGGATATCGTCAAGTTCCAGAATGTCCCCGAGGGATTTTTCCGCCAATTGTTCAGTGAGGTGCGCGTCCTGCCCTTCGGACATGTCCTCCTGTTTGTTCATGCGGAATAGCAGGATTGCCGATGTGCCAAGAGCCACACCGCCAAGCATGAAAGGCACGAACGGCAAGCCGGGCACGAGAGCAAACAATACCATCAGAACGGCCACGGTCGCCATTGCAGCAGGGTGGCGCGTCAATTGCATGACCAGGGTCTTGTCCGTGGCACCCTGGGCGCCGCCGCGTGCCAACAGCAGTGCCGAGGCGATCGAAATCACAACGGCCGGGATTTGTGTGACCAGCCCGTCCCCGACCGTCAGGATTGTGTAGGTCTCAAAGGCTGTGCTGAGCGGCATGTCGTGCACCACAATGCCCATGATCAACCCCATGACCAGATTCAGAAGCGTGATCAGCAGGCCCGCAATCGCATCACCCTTGACGAATTTGGACGCGCCATCAAGTGAGCCGAAAAAGGTTGTCTCTTGCTGCTCGCGCTCACGGCGTTCCTTGGCTTCCTGATGGTTGATTGCGCCCGCCGACATGTCGCTGTCGATCGCCAATTGCTTGCCGGGCATGCCGTCGAGCGCGAAACGAGCACCAACCTCCGCCATGCGGGCGGCGCCCTTCGTGATCACCATGAAATTGACGATCATCAGCACCCCGAAAACAACAAGGCCCAGAAATACGCTGCCCCCCATGACAAAATTGGCAAAACCCTGGATCACGTCGCCGGCCGCGTCGGTGCCGGTATGTCCCTGGCCGATGATGAGTTTGGTCGACGAGACGTTCAGTGAAAGCCTCAGCATCAAGGATGCCAGCAGGATTGTCGGGAAGGCCGAAAAATCGAGCGGTTTTTCGATAAACAGGGTGACGGTGAATATCAGGATTGCCAGCGCGAAGGACGCCGCCAAGCCAACATCCAGGACCCAGGCCGGTACCGGCAAGATCATCATGACGATGATCGCCATGAGGGCGAGGGCGAGCAAGACCGTGGGCTGAAAAAGATCGCTGATGGAAAATGTCTTCATGGCTCAGGATCCCTCCAGCGTCGGCGATAGTCTCAAGAAGGCCTTGGTCTGGTCATTGTTCAAGGAAACGAGCGACCCCCGAGCTCCGGTTGATCCCGAGCTTACCAGTAGTGGATAATTGTTCTGGCGCGGAGCTTGCGGTTCCGAAACGGTTGTCGGCAGAGCTTCAGACCCGGCGAGTTGACCGCTGCCACCAAGACGGTGTCGCTGGCGTATCCTGTTAAACCGGGCCTTGTAGCGGTTCGCATGTTCGGGGGTTCGGGAATGGTAAGCGCCCGCTGCGGTCGACCAGTTCCCGAATTCCCGATAGAGTCGCAGCAGAAAACTGGCCGCGTAGCGGGCATTTTCCAACGGTTCGAACATATGATCGATCGATCTGAAGGATGCACCGTGCCATCTGTGATTTATCTGGAAACAGCCGATATCAAAGCTACGCGCACCCTGATTGTAACGGCTTAAAACAAAGTTTTTTGCGGCGTTTCGTGTTTCGAACCAGTGACCGGCGCCTTCCATGTTGACTGTCCATGGCCACGGTCGGAGTTTGCCGCCGCTGGATCGTCCTGTCTCGCTTCGTGTAATTGACCAAAGCACTGCAAACGGCACGCCGGTTTCCGTCGCTGCCTGCCGTGCCGCTGCATCGCATATTCCTGCCGTGGCGGGAAAAGCAAGGTTGGTGGTCGCGATCAGATAAGCGAACGTGCCGGGTATGACGAGCGACAAATTACCAGCAAACATGCGGCAGAGTCTGGCGTACCTAGATACGCGGCGTCGGGGGCGTGCCAGCATTTTTTCTGCTGGTGTCGGAGTGGCGCACTTGATCATTCGAGCTCCTGCCGGCACGTTCTGTTGCCGTTGGGGCAATTCTATTTCCTGGGTCTTTAGATTTGGTAACCCGTTTCGAGAGGACGAGCCTAAACTTGCCTAGGGTCGTTCAGTATCGGGAGACGGACTTCGCTGCAAAATGGCATCGATCGTGTCACGCGCCGCCAGGCTTTGCTGGATAAGCTCTCTGTTATGTGCAAGCACGCGTTCGGATTTGGGGTTTGCCGGGATCTCCGGTGTGGTATCGGGCTCGTTTTCGCTCAACGATACCAATGCGGCGATATCAGCCATCGCGGTATCTTCACTTTCCACCAACCGGTTCCAATCTTCGGCAAACCAGGCTTGGCGCAGCGACCGGTCATGCTCACCCATAGACGAATAAAGCACTGTTGCCGCGTGATGATCGCCTAACGCGCTTCGGGCCTGTGCCCTCAGCTGATCTGCATCACGACCTTCCACGCCTGTAAGGTCTAGTTCTGCCTGGCGTGGCCGGCCTTCTGCGAGTGCTGCACTGGCGCGCAAAATACGTCGTGCGCGCCCGGCATCGCCAAGCGTATCGGTTTCCAGGAACGGGCGGGCTGCTTCGGGGAATCCAAGATCCAGCAATCTGCTCGCAGTGGCGTTTGTTATCGGGCCGGGTAATTTTTGCTGGTGCTCAGAATGTTTCAGTAAAGCGAAGCGCAGAAACGTCACATCATCCGCCCTCTGGGTCAATTGATGCAGCAATTGGGATTGTATGTCGGTGAGCGCTTCTGGCGGTAGATCTGTGGCCAGTCGGGAATACTCTTCATATGACTGATCGAATGCGCCGGAGGCCGACAAGCCTGCGAGATAGGCGCGGATCAACTTGTTTTCCAAGGGGCTGCCGCGATGTTCTTGGGCGTAGGCACCTGCAAGTACTGCATGATCAAACGAAACGGTTTGGCCTGCCTCCAGAGCGGCGTCAATTAAACCAATCAATGCGTCGACAGAATGTTCTGAATTGGACGCCACTACTTCATTCATCCTGTTTACGGCCTGCTTGGCTTCTCCCTCGGCAAGATCACTTTCCGCTATCAGAAGTTCCGCATCCGCTGTCAGGGTTTCTTCGTGTCGTTTCAGAATTCGAAGCGTCTTATCCGATGCTTCTTGATATCCTGCGCCCAGAAACCGGCGTGACAAGGTCGGACCAAGATGGCGACGTAAATGGCGCGGCAACGCGTCGAAGGTTCGCAAGGCGTTGTCGATTTCTATTGGCACATCTGTCGGCAGAGATTGATAGGCAAGTATTGCCCACAAAGAGATATTTCCGTCGCAGCTCAGGTGGGTTGTCAGCGCCGAATTGGTCGAGGCGTAACCATCTTCCATGACCTCGGCCAATGATTGTAAGAGCGCCAGGTCGTCTGAGGGCTGTTCAATCTGCGCCAACGCCATTTCTGCTTCCGCACCAAAGCCGTAATATAAATAGAGCTTGACGAGACGTAAGGCCGCATCTTGATTTAGCAGATCGAATTCGCCTGTCAGCACTACCCGCAAACTTCCGACTTGCTGCGCAAAGGGAGCATCAGTTCCCCAACTGCCGACGTCGATGCGATTATCCCCCGGACAGCTTGATATCTGCATCGAGCCGATACGCCGGTTCATTACATCAAGAAAATCACGATCGATGCTACTTTGAGCGCGCAGGTTCGCAATTGATTTTGGTTGGGTAGCAGATGGTTCCTCTGGCGTTTCGACCGACAATCCGCCGCTTGTCGTTTCCTTTGCTTCAGGTTTTGTCATTATCGTCGGCTTCAAAGCGGATCTGGGGCTGAGCAAACCCTGTGACGCTGCCCTGCCAATCTGCTGCACCAGGCGTTCACGTGCCTCCGATACGATTTCTGTGTTCGGAGAAGCTTTATCTTCCGCTGGCTTATCGACCGGTTTGATCGGAGGCGTTTCTACGGGTGATGCTGACTGTAATTGGGAGTTCGCCAGAGATGCCGCAAATGAACTGCCGTTTCGGGGTAATTTTAGTCGGGGTTTATCAATCGGGCGATCATTTTCTTGTTCAGAGAACTCAACTTCCGTGACGGTATCTGCGGCCAAAACCTCATCACTGCGTTCTCGCACATCAAGCACCAATAACGAGCTGTCGTGCCAGAACGAAGACACCTCACAACGACAACCCAGTCTTATTTCCAAAGATGATTTGCCCGGCCCTGCCGTTACATCAAGTATTCGGTCGCGGGCAATTCGGCGAAAGACAGGGTCGGTGTCGAAGGTCAGTTGCTGATCTGGAAATATTACTGTCGCAATGTCTTCACGTTGTTCAATTTTCAGGTCCATGCGCCTTGGTAGGTCCACGATCAGACGTATAAAGTCGTCATGACGGCCCGAGCGCACCTCCACATCCTGCGCGAGAGAAGCGGTTGCGAACGCCGCGACACAACACGCGAGGGCCAAGCTACGCATCAGGCGGCACTCTGTTTTACGTTCTTCAAAGCTTCTTCAAGTTCATTGAAGCTGGGGCGGCAGTGTGATGGGGTGTTTTGCCGACCTACCTCGATACAGATATTCGTTGCATGGTTATGTAGATTGGCAACAAGAACTTCGCGGATCAACTGATAGAAATGTCCGTCCTCTTCGACCACGGCTTTGACCTTGCCAGCAAAAGGGCCAACCAGGCCATAGGACAGGAATACTCCCAGAAAAGTCCCCACAAGCGCACCACCGATCATCTTACCTAAGATCTCCGGTGGCTGATCAATAGCCGCCATGGTCTTGATAACACCCAATACCGCGGCCACGATGCCGAGAGCTGGCAAACCGTCGGCCATTGTCTGCAAGGCGTGGCTGGAATGCATGGCATGATGCATCGTTGCATCCATGCGCTTCTCCAGGATTTCTTCGACCTGATGCGGATCATCGTAATTCATCGATGCCGAACGCAGCGTGTCGCTGATCAATGAGATCGCCTCGCTGTCGCCCAGAATTTTTGGGTATTTCGAGAATATGGAAGAGTTTTCCGGTTCCTCGACATGTTCCTCAATCGCGACCGGATTCTGCCGAGCTAAGCGGATCAGTTCGAACAACAGGCAAAGCAGATCCCGATAGTCATCGTGCTTCCATTTCGGACCTTTGAAGACTTTGCCGACATCTTTAAGGGTGTGCTTGATGGCCGCCATGTCGTTGCTGATCAAGAAGGCGCCGGCAGCTGCGCCGCCGATCATCATCATTTCGAATGGCAATGCTTTCAGGATGATCCCAAGTTTGCCACCCGCTGCAATGTAGCCGCCAAATACCATCGCGAATATCACGAGGATACCGATAATACCAATCATCGTCTTCTCCAGTCGAGCGTGTTCACATCAACCTGCCATCGCCGAGTTAAAATATATTGAGTATTTTCAAATTATTCGGTGGGAACGTTGGTATTTCTGCCGGCCAGGACCACGCTGTATGCATGCGCCGCTTCGGGGCTAAGGCCAGCCATGACGGCGGCCGCCGCCTCCGGACGCATTCGGCCAATAAATCCGGCGGCAAAACTCGGATCCATCTCCTCGAACAACGCGGCCGCCTGCTTGGGCTTCATGTTTTCGTAGACTTTTGTTAGCCGGTCTAGATCGCTTTCGGCTGCCGTATCCGCCAAGGCGATCGTATCGCGCAATGCCTCTTCCGCCGCCGTGAGTTCGGACAATTTTCGTTCTATTTCCTGATTGGCGATCTTTAGCGCCTGCATTCTGTCTTGCAGCGCTACTTCCTGACTGGTGATCCGTGCTTCACGCTGGCGAAACGCATCCAGCATAGGCTGATAATCGTCGAGCGTTTCACAGGCGGCATATTCAGGCGCGGCACTCCTCTCTTGCGTCTCGGTAGCGTCAGGTGCCTTTGCAAAAGCCTGACCTGCGTCATCGCCGAGCCTTATGAGTGCGGAACCAACGAGCAGGGCCGAAATCGCGACCAACGTGCCACGCCCCTGAGTCCGGCGGCGGCTTTTTTTCCTCTGAGCTTTCGCTTTTACCATGTCACCAAATCCTATGCTGCATCAGTATGCCGCTTGAATACGGCGGCGGCAGGATCTTCAGCCGAACTGGTTTGTTCTTCGGATGCCGGTGGTGTCGAGGGGGAGGGTACGGGCTGCGCATCCGGCAAATCATGCATCGAGGCGACAAGCAGTTCGAGGCGTTTGGCGGCGCCATCGGCGCGATCTGTCAGTTCGCTTAGCGAAGCTGTTGAGGCGCTGGCGGTATTTTGTGCCGCGATCAGGGTTTTTGTCAGATCATCTACCTGTGCCGACAATACTGCGACCGCCCCGCCAACGCCGTTTTCCAGATCGTTGAAACGGCTCAGTCGCCGGGCCAGAACGTAGCAATATAAGCCGGCGCCGAGTGCACCAGCAACCAAAAGAATATCCGCAATCATTTCCATTCATCGACCTCAGTTCAGTACAAATTCCATGATCAGCAAATCGTTGACCCGATCTGCGCCGGTTACGATTTGGATGCGCCGCAGCATCTGTGCGCGCAGACGTACGAGCGCAGAGTTGTTTTCAAGATCGCCGGGATTCAACGCGCGAAGGTAGCTGTTGAGCACGTCAACAACCCGTGGAGTGAGTTTTGCCACTTCTTCTTTGTAGAGAGGCATCACTTCGAGCTGCGCGCGAAACCTCAGATGTCTGGCAGCGGTACCCTCGCCAAGTGAAATGACCACCGGATCAATCGGGACAAATGCGACGTCGGGCGTGTCCATCATCATGTCGGCTGGTTCGTGCGCCGCTACACCATCTGGTGATTCGCCGCCAAACAAAGCGCCTGATTGGACAGCATAAAATCCGCCACCGCCACCTGCGATTGCCAGCACCAACCCGATAATCAAAGGCAGTTTCGACTTTTTCTTCGGGGCGTCATCCCCGGTTTCTTCTGCTTCGGCCATCATACAACCCTGCAAGCTTCGTTCTGGTCAATATAGACCGGCAGGAACTAACCGATTGTTAAGCCTGATCGGCGAAACATGACGAGAACGAACGGCAGAACGCCGTGGATCAGGAGGCAAAGAAATTGCAGCAGATCGTGAATATCTGGTCGGCTATGGATGCCAGGCGGCGTGTAATCGTTGTCGTTGCTACACTGGCGATGTTCGGAGCGGTTCTGTCCCTGTCTCGCATGGCATCTCAACCCACGCTTACGCTGCTTTATTCCGGTCTGGAAAACGGGGCCGCTGGCGAAGTTGTAACTGCGCTGGAGCAGCGTGGCGTCGCATATGATGTTCGGGGTGGGTCGATATTTGTCGAATCGGCTCGCCGTGATGAATTGCGGATGACGCTGGCCAGCGAGGGCCTGCCATCCAATGCCAGCAAAGGATACGAACTGCTGGACGGTCTTTCGGGATTTGGCACGACATCACAAATGTTCGACGCAGCCTATTGGCGTGCAAAGGAAGGCGAATTGGCACGCACAATCGTGTCGCATCCGTCGATCAGCGCAGCACGGGTGCATATTGCAAGCACCGGATCCAACCCTTTCCAGCGTGATACCCGGCCCTCGGCTTCGGTTTCAATCACGACGACGGGCGGCGGCATCTCGGTCAAACATGCGCGGGCGTTGAAATTTCTGGTTGCTGCTGCGGTTTCAGGACTGACGCCCGAAGATGTATCTGTGATCGACGGCTCCGGCGGCTTGATTGGCGCGGCGGAAGAAGCGCCGGAAAATACCTCAGAAGACCGTGCAGAGGCGTTGCGTCAGCGCGTTCAGAGGTTGCTTGAGGCACGCGTTGGGCCAGGTAATGCGGTCGTCGAAGTCAGCGTTGATACTGTCACGAAGACCGAATCAATTCGCCAACGCCAGATTGACCCGGAAAGCAGGGTCGCGATCAGCATCGATACCGAAGAGCGGTCAAATTCGGCCTCGGATCAGGGGGGCGGGGACGTGACGGTGGCGTCCAATCTGCCAGACGGGGATGCCGCGGGCGGCGATTCCTCGTCGAGCCAGACCAGCGAGACGCGCGAACGTGTTAATTATGAGGTTTCGTCGACCGAACGCGAAATCACCCAAATCCCCGGTGCAATCAAACGCCTTACCGTCGCGGTTCTGGTGAATGGCACAACTGCTGTTGACGGCGCTGGTGCGGAACTCTTTCAACCTCGCTCAGACGATGAATTGGGTGCGTTGCGCGAACTGGTATCCTCGGCTGTCGGATTTGATGAAAGCCGCGGCGACGTCATTACCCTAAAGACAATGCAGTTTGAGGCGATCGAGCTGGCGGGCACCGCTGCTGAGCCGTCTTTCTTGACCAGCCTTGGCTTGGACTTGATGTCGCTCATTCAGGCTGCGGTATTGGGTCTGGTTGCCATAGTGCTTGGACTGTTCGTGGTAAGGCCGCTGCTCTCCGGACCGCCATCCGCCGATCCGGCGCAGCTTGCCGTATCCGAAACACCAAACCGTGCCGTCAGCTCTGCGGAGGGAGCCAATGAGATGACGGCCCTTACGGGAGAGATTGCGGATGACAGTTTTTCCGGCAGTGATATGCCGGTCATTTCTGATCGTTCTGCAACAGAGCCCGGCGACGATGGCGCTTTCCCGGCGCTAGGCATTCCGGATCATGAAGATCCGGTAGAGCGTCTGCGCGGCCTGATCGGTGAACGACAGGAAGAGACCGTCGAGATATTACGCAGCTGGCTGGAAGGCGAAGAGGAGAACGCCTGATGACCATTTCGCATTTGCTGGAAGACTACGCGGCCCTAGCGACCGCATCACCTGTATCACTAACGGATGTTTCGCTCGAAGAGGAACGGCTTGAAGCCTTTGAAAAAGGCTACCAGGCGGGTTGGGACGATTCTGTTAAAGCACAGATAGATGACGCACGACGCGTGTCGTCAGACCTCGCCCAGAACCTGCACGAGCTATCGTTTACCTATCAGGAAGCATCCAGCGGTATCCTGAAGTCCATGACACCTTTGCTGCGGCAAATGGTTGATACCGTCCTGCCGCGTATGGCGCATGAAACGCTTGGCACGAGAGTTGTCGAAATGCTGGATGAGCTGGTCAGTCATCATGCGACACCGTCCGTCGAAATTGTTGCCGCACCAACGAATGTGGTTGCGATTGAGCAGATGGTGACTGCAGACCTGCCGATGGCGGTCACGGTCAAAGGCGAACCGTCACTCGCAGACGGACAAGTTTACATTCGCGTGGGCGAGACCGAACGCGAAATCGACGTGTCGGAAGTGCTGGCCGAGATAGATCGCTCAATCAACGGCTTCATTGAGGAAAATCAGAAGGAAATCGCATAATGGATGATGCATCATCGCAATCCAGACCCTCCGCGGATCAGCCAAATCCGTTTTCGGCCGTTCCGATTGAAATCACGATCTCCGTTGGCAAGGCGCGCCCGTTGATTCGCGATCTGTTGAAATTGGGAAAAGACGCGGTGCTACCCTTGGACAAACGTGTGGATGATGCAGTTGAGCTCTATGTCGGAGAACGATTGATCGCCCGTGGCGAGTTAGAAGAGCTTGAAGGGGATCAACAAGGTCAATTAGCTGTGCGATTGACCGAGGTTGCAGATCTGCAAGACGGATTGGGATGAATACCCGCGTTGTTAGCTTTGCGGTATTCTTGATCGCAAGTGTTGTCTGGCTAACTGAACCCGTACTTGCCCAGGAAGTGTCGATTTCACTTGGCGATGATGGATCCTTGTCAGCCCGGACCCTACAGCTGATTGCCCTGATTACAGTGCTCAGCCTCGCCCCCGGCCTGGCAATCATGATTACCTGCTTTCCGTTTATCGTGACGGTTCTTTCCATTTTGCGTCAGGGTATTGGTCTTCAGCAATCGCCACCCAACATGTTGATCGTAAGTCTGGCGCTTTTTCTGACCTATTTTGTCATGGAACCCGTGTTCAACGCAGCCTGGGCTGATGGCATAGCACCCCTTCTCAATGAGACGATATCTGTGGAAACAGCGGTGGAACGCGCGCTCGGCCCGTTTCGAACTTTCATGGCAAGTCGTGTAGATGCTGATACATTTTCTGCTATGGCCGCGCTGCGCCCCGACACTATAAGTGCTCAGCCAGGACCAGACGCGCCATTCTCTGTTCTGGTTCCGAGTTTTCTTCTGTCCGAGATTTCGCGTGCCTTTCAAATCGGATTTTTGGTATTTCTGCCTTTCCTGATTATCGATCTTGTGGTTGCAGCAGTGCTTATGTCTATGGGGATGATGATGGTGCCGCCTGCGATCGTATCGTTGCCGTTCAAACTTGCGTTTTTCGTGATTGCGGACGGTTGGACGTTGATCGCGGACAGCCTCGTGAGAGGGTATTATTGAAAGTTTCCTGGTTTTGCGATCGCCTGTTCAAGTCCGTTTCTGCGATATTTTATGGTCAACATGCGGTGGCCGATTACCGCCTTCGGGAAAGCACTTTTTAACTGTCATCGTCCGTGACGAGGAACGGTCGCAGGCCCGCATCTGCTGTCAATTCAACGTGCTTGATCGACACATGTTAGCGGCCTGCGTCAATTTTACTAATCCAGATTGTAACTGGTCTTTGCTTATCGGCTGCCTACGCCAACATATCAAAAGCAAACGATGTTTGGCGTCATCTGCCTGCGGGCCAATCCGCGGCCTTGTTCTCATCAAAGTACTAATGATGAAACTTAGCTGTGCAGCGCTGGTTGTCTCGAGGTGCGTCCTATTTGCTAAGTTCGTGCAGGCTTCGGGTTTTGCTAGTGCGAGAACGATTACCGTTCTTAGTTGGTGAACTGGTACCCTGGCCAGAATGCATCATGGCCCTGTCCGCAACCATACGGCGATCAATGGTGCCTACAACAATCGGTTGTCGTGTGCGATGGCATAGACCAGCCAACAACACGGCGGGAGTGTGGATCGCCCACGACGCAGATATCACCAGCTACCATGAGCTCTGATCTGGATGATGTCTGTTGTCCAGAACTGACTAGGCACAGATGCTTGACACCGCTGCAGCAGTCGGGACGGCGTTTATATCCGACCTGAGCAGTGGCCTCGGCTGCAGTCTTTAGACGAGCTACTCTGTTCTCCACCTGGAGAACAATGTTACCTATCTAAAAAGCGGCTCGAGAAAATCCTCATCCATTCGTGCTGCAAATGCGTGCTTATGCCCAGACGTCGGGCAACCTTCCGAACCGGATGTCCACATGGCGTGATCTGATGCGCTGTATCATGCTAGAAATCGTCGCCGTCGTTGCCTGTCCTATCTCGTTCTCGTCGCTGCACAACCACAGGCCAAGCGTTTATCAGCCTAAGGGCCGTCACTTTTTGGTTTTGGAGCCTCCGGAAGTCCTAGAACGGTTCACTGACGTCAAACGCGGTGACTTTCTTATCACCTTACGACGAATTCTGCGTGAAGTGCCCCAGCTGCTTTTATGCTTTTCAAGATATCGATCATGTCGCGTGGTGAGACACCGAGGGCGTTCAGCCCCGCAATCACTTCGGACAATGAAGTGCCTGGCGCGACTTCAGCGAGGCCGAGTCCCGGCTCCTCTTCAAGTGCTGCGTTCGTGCGCGGAACGATAACGGTCTCCCCTTCCGCGAATGGATTTGGTTGAACGACCAGTGGTGTTTCTTCGACGCGAAGCGTTAGGTTGCCTTGAGATACAGCGACCCTGGAGATACGTACATCTTCGCCCATTACGATAGTGCCCGAACGCTGATCTACCACAACGCGTGCCTTCCGTTCGGGTTCAACAAGTATATTTTCGATTCGCCCAAGAGCGTGCGCGGGTGAACGTGCCTGTGTGCTAACAACATCCAACCGCACAGTGCCAGAATCGAGCATTACCGCTACTGAACGGCCGTAGGACGCGTTGATTGCCGCCTCAATCCGTGCGGCAGTCGTGAAATCTGGCTCACGGAGAGCCAGACGCATCGTATCGAGTGTTGCGAAATCGAAATCAATTTCACGTTCAACACGCGCGCCAGCCGGAATGATGCCCGAGGTCGGTACGCCTTGGGTAACTGCGGCGGCCTCACCTTCTACTGTTGCGCCGCCGGCGATGATCGTACCCTGCGCTACGGCATATATCTGGCCGTCGGCAGCGTTTAGTGGTGTCATAATCAATGTACCGCCAAGGAGGCTTTTTGCGTCGCCGATTGCAGAAACGGTCACATCGATCTGACCGCCGGCACGGGAAAATGGCGGCAGGCTTGCGGTCACGAAAACCGCGGCCACATTCTTCGGTCGGAACTGCTCACCTGTCACATTGACACCGAGACGCTCAAGAATGTTTGACATGATTTCTTCTGTGAAAGGCGCGTTGCGGATACCGTCGCCAGTGCCGTTCAATCCGACGACCAGACCATAACCGACCAAATCGTTACCTCTTACACCGTCGAATTCGACCAGATCCTTGATCCGAATTGGGCCTGCAAGCGCGGGTATGGTAAGAACGATCAGCAGTAGCGCGCTCAGCAAGTTTTGAAAGTAATGTTTCATGATAAGAAATTCACCAAGCTGAGGCGCGAGGCGCGCGCCGTTAGAGTGTAGAGTGTCTCAAGCTGGAATTGCACATTTTCGAGCTCGGTGGCGGTTTTGAACTGATCAACGGACACGAGTTCGTTTCTGGCGAATTCCAGGCTACTCATTTCGGAAGATATGCGCGTGCTAGATTGTTCGATCCGTGATTGCGCGGCGCCCAGGTTCGAGCGAATACCGATCACTTCATCTTGTGAAAAGAGAAGGCGTTGGCCGGATTGATGAGCGAGTTCAATTCGCTCAGCTGGATTAAGTGTGAGAGACGCATCATCAGCCAGTGCTGCCATAACCGTGTTTTTCATGACATTGCGAAAGGCCGCATCATCGGCGCGAATATCCAAGCTCACCGATTCGCCCTCGCCCAGTTGGTAAGGCGACAAGAAAGTCGTGCCGCCTTGGTAAATCAGCGTTTCAAATCCTCCGCCGGGCGTGTCGAAGAAAGTGTCGAGTGCAGTTATCACATCTGACGCCGTGAGAGCGCCCGCCGTGGCGATTCGTACTTCGGTGAGAAGCGCATTTGCGGACACCAGCGGTACCGCTTCGATATCCGTGCCGCTGAACAATGAACGTCCCGCCATTTCGGTGTTCAGAGAGGAGATTATCGATTCCAGAGCACCTCTGCCTTGTGTCGCGATTGCCGAGACCGGCAAGCTGCCGGTGGTCGTGCCCAGCAGAATGGCGTTTGCGCCCAGATCGCCTGCGAGCGATTGCACAACATCAAGTGCTTGCTGCATCGCGGCGGTGGCCGTGGCAGCCTCTGAGGCCGCGTTATCGTAGCTTTCCAGAACCACAAGATCATGTTCGATATCTGATATATAACCAAAATCACCAGAGAGCTGCCGCGTCAAGTCGGCCGCTTGCCCGCTGGAAAGTTCTTGGGTCAACCGATCTATTTGCAGTTTGAGCTGTGTGTTTTGCTGACGAAGTTTGAAGGTTTGCGCCAGATCACCGAGCGACTGAAGATTCATGGGTCAGATCCTTAAAAGTGCTTGCATCATCTCGTCGATCGTCTGGATCATCCGGGCATTTGCGCTGTAGCTTTGTTCGATCAAGAGTAGTCGCTGCATCTCGGCATCCGAATCTACACCGCCCTGCAGTTCTAATGAGGAAAGCTCGTTGCGACGGGAGGCCGCGAAACTGATGTCCTGATCGAGGGTCAGACGGGTTTGGCCAGTACGTGAGACAAAGCTCGCAGCATGTCCGGACAGAGAGCGGGAAACCGCCCCCAGATTACCTGAGTTAAGAGTGCTGTTCTGGCTGAGTACTTGTTGCAACTGTTGTAATAGCGTGCCATCGCCCGCCGGTCCGGGTGCTACAGCGCCCAAGCCGTCGCGTAATCGCCAATAAGCACCGCCGCTATTTGGATCAACTGCAGCGTTGACGGCAATGCGCCCCGCAATTCCCACCTCATTCAGAGGATCGAAAACCAGACCTCCATCGGTAAAGAGGCCGGGATCGCCAGGCGCGCGTGTTGCATCCAGACCTGCTGCCTGAAACCGCTCAATAAGATCGCGCGCAAGTGCATCGGCCTGGGTATTGGCGTCGACGCCCAGATCATCGCGAATTTCGAACAGAGCTGCCAGCTTGCCGCCTGAAATCGGGCTGTTACTACCGGAAGGTGTCACGCTGACACCGTTGATGGTCAGGCCTGAAACCAGAGAAGCGGTGAGCGTCATATGCGGAGCCACAACATTGGACGGCGTGAAATCAAGGGTCGCCGCGGTGCCGTCGAGCAGGATAGCGCCGCCGGGTGTGAAGAGCGCAACACTTCCATTCTCACGAGGAACTTGCCGTACCGGCACATATTCGGAGAGCTGATCGATTGCTAACTGTCGCTGATCCTGAAGTGCGGCGATCGAGTGCCCGCCTTCATTGCTTGCGGTGATCTGAACATTCAGTGTTCGAATGCGGGTCAGCGTTGAATTAACGACATCAACTGCCTGGTCGATATCGCTATCGGCGTTGGTTCGCCGTGTCTGAATTTCACCCGAGATATCGTTCAGCGTTGCGGCCAATTCTTCCGCGCTTTGCACGGCAGCCTGTAAGAATGAATCAGCGTCGGGCCGGTTGGCGGCCGAAATCAGGCTGGCGTCGAAGGCTGCAATGCGTGCGGACAGCGAGGCGCCTTCACCTGGTGTGCCGACAACCCTCTCTAACTGTTCGATAAAAGACGCGCGGGTATCCGCATAGGCCAGTTCGCTGTCCGCCAGTCGCCTGTCGCTTAAGACTGCCTGGTCGACATGGCGTGTAATCCCGACGATTGAAACGCCGCCTCGTGCGCCGGCGGTTTGCGACGCTAATTCCAAGGCGCGAACCCCATAACCGGGGGTAAGCACATTTGCCAGATTGGATGAGACTACTCCAGCGGCGACGGCGCTGGCGTTGAGCCCGCTCACCGCATTGGACAGGGCACCTGAGATACTCATGATCGAACCTCTTGTTTACAAATAGGCAGAGCTACGGCGAAAGGGCTGAATATCAGCGTTTGATATTCGTGGTTTCCTGCAGCATTTCATCAACGGTCTGGATGACTTTCGCGTTGGATGAATAGGCCCGCTGAGTCTGGATCATATCCGTTAGTTCGCCCGCGACATCCGTCGCAGATTCTTCCCGGGCGAAAGCAACGATATCACCGGTAGGGCCGTCGCCGGCATTCCAGAGGAAGAATGTACCGCTGTCTGGTGACGGAAGATAGGTCTGCTGATCTAGGGCGACCATGCCATTGGGGTTAGGCAGATCCACCAGCGGAACCTGGTAAATGACCCTGGTTACGCCAGTGTCAAATGATGCACGGACAAAACCGTTTTCATCGACCTGCGCTGATGTCATGTTGCCGACCGGCGAGCCGTCCTTGGAAATAGAGAGCGGTGCGAAACTGTCGGAAAGTTGCGTCAGACCATTGGTTGCGCCAAGTTGCCCGATATTGATTTCCATTGGTCCGCCGGCGACGTTGACAATAACCGATCCCGTAACCGGGTCATATGCGCCGCCTGATACTGTTGCGACGCTCAGCAATGTGCCACCGGCTGTACGCGAATTGTCAAATGTGAGAGTGTATTCGCCGATGACGGCGCCTCCTTGGGCGGAATCTGTCAGCGTCATCGTCCATTCATTTGAAGAGCCGGTTGCTGGAACGGTCGGTGCGAAGTCTACCGACACACTTTCGGATTTGCCGAGGTTATCGAAGTATTCGACTGAAAGAAGTTGCGATGTACCCGAGGCACCCGCGTCAGTTTCTGTCGCCGGAAGATTGACGCCAAGACTTATTTGGGTTGTGGGTTCGCCGGTCAATTGGTTGACGTTGATCTGAACCGGTTCCAGCCCATCGCTTGTATCGCGCGGAAATGACGGGATGGAGCCGTCAGGAAGTGCTGGCCAACCCAGCAATATCAAGCCTGATTCCGTGACCAGCCGCCCCGCAGCATCCGTGCGGAAAGAGCCGGTCGTCGTCAACTGCATCTGCGTGTTTCCGGCGTCGACCTGACTGGCGCGTGCCACGGGTAACATGCCGCGCCCGCGGACTGCCAGATCGGTCGGGTTTGATGTAGATACCAGAGAGCCGCGCTCATCTATCAACCGATGCGTTGTCGATCGTACACCGCCTGCAGAGTAACTGCCGCCATTTGATGAAATGACCAGCGATTGGAAATCTGCTTCGACTCGTTTGTAGCCATAAGTGGCCGAGTTTGAGATATTGTCAGATATGGCCGCAAGTCGTGTTGCATTCGCGCCAAGGCCCGCCACACCGGCATTCAAGGAAGAGGAAATTGTCATGGCTACGCCTTTCTGCTGCACCAAATAATACTCAGGAGCAGGTGTAGCTATGTTCGCTTAACAGCGCGCTAACATATAAAATGCGCGCTATTTCCATCATTTATCAGACCTGAGGAAAATCACCTCGATACGATTGTTTCGAATTGCCATCGGATTTGTAACTGCCAGCTCGCGATCTGCATGGCCTGTGACACGGCGCATTTGCGTTGCCGGGATTCCGGAAGCTTGTAACAGCAGGCGCATCTGGTTGGCGCGGGCGCTTGAAAGATCCCATACAGGATTTGTAACCAGGGTGATCGCTTCGGATCGTGTGTGACCTTCAACCGCGACTTCGTTCTTGATGAGCTGGCCAACGGACCCAATAAGGACCGCAAGCTCTGACATGAGTGCTGTAGGAGCATCGCTGCCGGTTTCGAACAGTTGTGCGTTTTCTAGATCGAAAAGTTCGACAACCAACCCTTCGTCGGTAACGCGTGTTACGATGTGACGGCGCAACGCTTCTGAGACAGTGCTTTCACCCGACCGACCAGTCAGCGCGTCTTCGATGTCTCGCAGGGCGGCCTCTTCTTGCGCTTTGTCTGCAGCGTCACTTCCATCATCGGAAACGCCCATTTCCCCTCTGGCCTGCCGACCTTCGGTCGGGTGTTGCTGACTTGCTCCGATACCGGATTGCTGCAAGGTATTTTCGGAGAAAACACTTTCTCCGCCGAATTCACCATCACCACCGCCCGAAACCTTGTTAATAGGGATCGTGGGGCTGAAATAGTCAGCAACACCTTTGCGTTGTTTTTCCGTCGTCGCGTTCAGCAGCCACATCAATAGGAAAAAGGCCATCATCGCCGTAACGAAGTCGGCATATGCAACTTTCCAGGCACCCCCATGATGCCCGTCGCCACCGACGACCTTTTTCTTCTTGATGATGACTGGCGCCGCATTTGATTGCGCGCTCATTTCCACCACCTTTTCTCACCCGGTCCAAGGGTTATCAGGTCAGGAGTTACAACGGGCTTAACGATATCTCTTGCCGGGATTCAACGTTAATGCCGGGTAAATACGGGCATCCAAAATTGCCCTGGCTTCGGCGTCTTTCAGGCCCAGGCGACGATGGAAGATCAAGTGATGCTTGACAGAATCACACCAGCGGCGCAGCGTGACGTGAGTGAGTTAAAGGAAGATCTTAACCATGACTGCCAAGGTCAAAGATCATCGGGACGGGCGTCGCGCCAAAGGTTTTGCCCTGGTCGTCTAACGGGTCGGACAGACGATCATGCGCTGATAACGCGTGCCCTTTCTACTCCTAGTGCCGCAGACGCACTTGATTTACCCGGAATTTTTTGAATGGCAGACAGGCCTCAATTGCGCATTGCCGTCGATATCGGTGGCACCTTTACCGACACCGTACTGATGAGCGCGTCGTGCGATGTGCTCGCAACCTGCAAAACACCGACCACGCTAAGCAATCCAACACTTGGGGCGCTGGAGGGGGTCGAACATGCCCTGGGCGCCGCGGATGCATCCTTTGCTCAGATCGCCGGTTTCATTCATGGCACCACACTTGCAACCAATGCCCTGATCGAGAAGCAAGGTGCACGTGTCGCCACAATCACCAATGACGGGTTTCGGGATATTCTGGAAATCGCCAATGAGCGGCGCTACAGCCAATATGATATTAATATCGAGAAACCCGATCTGATCGTGCCGCGCTCGCGAGCCTTTACTATACGTGGGCGTATGGATGCGCAAGGTGTTGAACTTGCACCGCTTGATCATGATGCCATTCCTCAGCTGGCCGAGGCGCTGCGCGCCTGCAATGCCGAGGCTGTGGCAATCTGTCTGTTACATTCATACGCCAATGCAGCACACGAAGAACAACTGCGTGACCAGCTTGCCATCGCCTTGCCGGATGTGTCGATCTCGATCTCGGCGCAGGTCAGCCCGGAAGCGCGCGAGTTCGACCGGCTCTGCACCACTATTGCCAACGCCTATATTCAACCGCTGATGGCGCGGTATCTGTCTGATTTCGCAGATCGGTTCAAAACCTGCGGGCTTGATTGCCCGGTATTGATGATGACGGCGGGGGGCGGCATGACCACATTAGAGACCGCCGCGCAATTGCCCATACGATTGGTGGAATCCGGCCCGGCCGGCGGGGCCGTGCTGGCCGCGCGGATCGCACAATCGCTGGCGTTGCCCGAGGTTCTGTCGTTTGACATGGGGGGCACTACTGCCAAGCTGTGCCTGATTGACGGCTACCAACCTCAAAGCGCCCGCCGGTTCGAAATCGCACGCGCTGAACGTTTCATCAAAGGGTCTGGGATGCCGGTGCGTATCCCGGTTCTCGAGATGATCGAGATTGGCGCCGGTGGTGGATCCATCGCCAATGTCGACCGTCTGGGCCGGTTGCAGATCGGGCCGCAAAGCGCCGGAAGTGAACCGGGGCCTGCCGCTTTCGGAAAGGGCGGAGCTGATGCGACCGTGACCGACGCCGATGTCATCCAGGGCTTGATCGAACCTGCCAGGTTTGCGGAAGGCAGGCTTGCCATTGACATGGGCGCGGCCAACAGGGCGATAGAGCAAACCGTGGGTGCCGCGCTTGAGTTGAACAACGATGCTGCGGCGTTGGGTATTTCTGAGATCGTTGATGAAAGCATGGCAAGTGCGGCTCGCATGCATGCGGTCGAGTCGGGCAAGGATCTTGGATCCCGCACCATCATCGCCTTCGGCGGCAACGGCCCGCTACATGCCACGCGGGTTGCCCGGCGTGCAGGCGTTAACCGCATCGTTGTGCCGCGTGATCCTGGGGTCGGCTCGGCAGTTGGATTTCTGCATGCACCTGTCTCATTCGAGATCGTGCGCAGCCGGTACGAAAGGCTGGAAACCCTGGATATGGCATGTCTGAACCAGTTCTTCGACGCGATGATATCCGAGGCGACCAGCGTTGTCCGCGCTGGTAGCCCGATGGGTGATCTGACCTGCAGCCGAAGCGCGTATATGCGCTATCACGGGCAAGGGCATGAAATCGAGATTGCCTTGCCCGACAGGCATCTTGAAGAAAAAGACGCAGAATTTCTGCGTGCAGCGTTCGAGACAGAATATGCACGGCAATTCAGCCGCGCGGTCCCCGGGATGGTGATCGAAATTCTGAACTGGTCAGTCCGTCTGGCGAGCCATGTCTCCGAGCCGACCAGCCTCGCAGCGCCTAATCGGACAGGCACAGTCGAGCCGAAACGCCGTCAGAGCATTCTGTGTGAAGTCACGGGCGTTCGCCGGGATGCAGATGTCTATGACCGCGCGGCTTTGACGCCTGGGGATCATCTTTCTGGTCCGGCCCTGATCACCGAGCCACAGACGACCACCTATGTCAGCGCAGATTTTATCGCCGAGGTTGATGGCGATGCGAATATCGTTCTCACACGCATTGAGGGTCTCTCATGACCGAATTCACAAAAACCCGACTGCAAGTGATGTGGAACCGGCTTCTTGCTGTGGTCGAAGAGCAGGGCCAGGCACTGATCCGTGCGGCCTTCAGTCCGATCGTGCGTGAAAGCGGGGATATCTCGGCTGGGATCTTTGACATACGGGGGCGTATGTTGGCGCAGGCGGTGACCGGCACACCCGGCCATATCAATACCATGGCCGAAGCGGTGAAGAATTTGCGCGCGCGTTTTCCGGTTCAGGACATGCAGCCCGGTGATATTTACATGACCAATGATCCCTGGCTGGCTTCGGGCCATCTGAACGATTTCTTGCTGATGCAACCGGTGTTCTTTGAGGGTCGCGTTGTCGGCTTTACGTCGTGCACTTCGCATCTGGCCGATCTGGGCGGCAAGGGCATGGGGCCAGAAGGGTCGGATATTTTTGACGAAGGCCTGATGATCCCGCCCTGCAAGCTTGTTGATAGGGGGGAGATCAATACCCTCCTAATGGAGATCGTGCGGGTGAATTCGCGCGAACCTATCGCTAATGAGGGCGATATCTATGCGCTGATCGCTTGTTGCGAGACAGGCGCGAAACGATTGGTAGAGATGATGCAGGAGTTTCAGATCGACGATCTCGACCCCCTTTCCGATTATATCATCGACACGTCGTATCGCGGCACTTTGCAGGCGATTGCCGAGGTACCAAGTGGTGTCTACCGAAGTGAGTTGATGGTGGATGGTTACGAAAAGCCGATCAAATTGGCCGCAACGCTGACCGTCGCCGAGGATCGTGTTCTACTGGATTTTGACGGAACCTCAGGTTGTTCGGAAAAGGGCATCAACGTGCCGCTCAACTATGCCACCGCTTATTCAGTTTTCGCGCTGCGCTGTATCATCGGGCCGGATATTCCGAATAATGCAGGGTCGCTGGAACCGTTCCGTGTAACCGGCCCGCCCGGCTGCATCCTGAATGCGCAGCATCCGGTGCCGGTGGCGATGCGGCATTCGCTGGGTCAGATGACACCCGATCTGGTCTATGGCAGCCTTGCGCAAGCCTTGCCGGATAAAGTGCCGGCTGAAGGCGCATCATGTCTTTACGACGTGCCCTTGCGCCATACGCCTGAAGGCGCCCGCGACGGCGGTACGAGGTTCGCGCTGGAGCTTGTCTATAATGGCGGCACTGGTGCGCGGCCAACGCTTGACGGGTTGTCGGCTACGGCATTTCCCAGTGGTGTGTGGGGCAGTCAGGTGGAGCCGACCGAGGCGACCGCGCCGATCCTGATCAGCCGCCGCGAGCTTCTGCCCGATAGTGGCGGTCCGGGGAAGTACCGTGGTGGCCTTGGCCAGCATCTGGAAATCTCATCGGCTACGGGTGAGGATTTTCTGGCCTTCCTGTCCGTCGAACGCATCCGCTTTACCGCTGCAGGCCGTCATGGCGGCGGCGCGGGCAGGGCCGGAAGGATGCGGATTGGCGCGGACGGGGAGGATCTGCCGAGCAAGGGAGAGTTCAGAATTCCCGCAGACAAAGCGCTTATCCTTGAAACGCCGGGCGGTGGTGGGTTTGGCCCGCCCGAGGCGCGTGATCCGGAAGCCATTCGGCGCGATCTGGCGGATGGGTTGATCAGCCCGGAAAGCGCGTACGGGATTTATGGCGCACAGAAGGAGAAGCCGTCATGATCCCCCCGAAGCCCCATGTCGCGGCGATGGATGCTTATGCCCTGGCCGATCTGACGCCCCCGCCGGGAAAACCTTTGATCTCGTTTTGCCAGAATGAAAGCTTCCGCCCACCAAGCCCGCGCGCTGCCAAGGCCGCTGCGAGCGCTGCGTTGGATCAACACCTCTATCCCGATCCGGACTGGACAGCGCTGCGCAACGCCATCGGCAAGGTTCACAACATCGATCCGGCGCAGATCATCTGCGGTAACGGGTCGCTCGATTTGATCGGCTGTCTCGCGCGGGCCTATCTTGGACCGGGTGATGCCGCACTTGCCCCTGCTCACGCCTACCCGTTTTTTCGCACGGCCACGCTGTCTGCCGGTGCGCGGTTCGATACCGCACCAGAACGAGAGCTTACCGCCGATGCGGATGCCCTGATTAGTGCAGTCATGTTTGATACCCGTATCATTTTCGTCGCCAACCCGGGCAATCCTACCGGCACACGCATTCCACGCTCGGAATTGATCGGATTGAGACAGGCGCTTGCCGATGATGTGATGCTGGTGATTGACGAAGCCTACGGAGAATTCGCCGATCATCTAAACGAGCCGGTTTTTGACATGGTCGCACTTGATAACACGGTCGTTTTACGTTCTTTTTCCAAAGCCTATGGTTTGGCCGGGGCCCGTGTTGGATGGGGGCTGTTCCCGCCCGCCATCACTGGCAATGTCAGAAAGCTGCTGAATCCCAACAACGTCAGCGCAGCGTCACAGGTTGCGGCCATCGCAGCACTCGAAGATCAGACATATATGCGGGAAACCTGCGCGATGACGGCAGGCATTCGTGATCGTTTCTGCGCGCAAATTGCCGGGCTTGGCCTGACAGCACTACAGAGTTTTACCAATTTTGCTCTGATCCGCTTTGCCTCGCCTGAGGCCGCCCAAAGCGCTGACAGCCATCTACGCTCTGAGGGTGTGTTTCTGCGGCCGCAAGGCGGTGCCGGTCTGCCGGATTGCCTAAGGGCGACCATTGGCGTCGCAGATGACATGGCGCTGGCGGCCTCGCTGCTCAAGGATTGGATCAACAAGGAGGGCCGGTCATGACGAACCGCGGAGGCTCCCGTATTGGAGTATTGGTGCCGTTCACCAACACCAACCTCGAACCTGACATGATGATGCTGGCGCCCTCTGGCGTGTCGCTGCATTTCACCCGTATCGGCGGATATGACGAGGATGAGATCCCCGATGAGAATCAGATGGCAGAGCTTGGCGCATCCAGTCTGGACGAACCGTTGCACCTGCTTCAGGGCGCGCATCCGGATGTAATCCTTTATGGCTGCACATCCGCGACGCTGGCGCATGGCCCATCATTTGATCGTGACCTTGCCGCTCAGATCAAATCTCAAAGCGGGGCACTGACGGTCACGGCTGCAGGCGCATTGGTGGCGGCACTGAAGGTTCTTCGGGTCAGTCGGATCGGGTTTGCCTCGCCTTACGTGCCCAGTCTGAATGACCGCGCGATTGCCTTTCTGGCCGATGAAGGGTTTGAAACCGTTTCGCGCGCCGACCACGCTGAACCGCTGGGCAATGAAGGCCAGGGCGCGCTATCGCCCGACGCCGTGTACGATCTTGGCCTGCGCGCGGATAGGCCCGACGCCGATGCCATTGTTCTTTCGTGCACGGATATGCGTAGCGCTGAAATCATCGAGCGGTTGGAACGTGCCCTTGGCAAACCGGTTGTCACCTCAAATCAGGCGATGATGTTCCAGAGCTTGCAAGTGTTGGGCGCGGCTGATCCGCCGTTGGGGTTCGGAGAGCTTTTTGAACGGCTTTCCGCATGACAAATACGCGCGCCAACGACAGGCAATTCGCCGCGATTGCTGATTTTGTTCTGGACCCGCAACTTGCTGTTCCCGAAGAGGCTTTGACCTTCGCCTCAACCCTGTTGATCGACACGCTTGGCATCGCTGCTGGCGCGGTGGACCTGGAGGTTGCGACGATTGCACGTGATTTTGCTGCTGATTTCCACGGTGCAGGCGCATCGGGGCATGGCGCGAGGATGCTGTTTGATGGTCGTCGGGTCAGCCTGCCCGGCGCGGCCTGGGCGGTCGCCACCCAGATCGACAATCTCGATGGCCATGACGGGTATAACCCGACCAAAGGCCATATTGGCGTCGCGGTGGTACCGGCGCTCTTTGCCTTTGCCGAACATCACCCCGACCTGTCTGGCCGTGAGGCGCTGACCGCGCTGGCCATGTCATACGAAGTTGCCGCGCGGGCGGGGATTGCCCTGCATGCGACGGTTGACGACTATCACACCTCGGGGGCGTGGAACGCTTTGGGCGTGGCGGCGCTTGGGTGTCGGTTGGCAGGGACAGACAACAACACACTCCGACATGCCCTAGGCATCTCGGAATATCACGGACCCCGCAGCCAGATGATGCGCGAGATTGACAATCCAACCATGTTGCATGACGGCTCGGGCATGGGGGCGCTGGTTGGCTGCTCGGCCACGTTGCTGGCGACGCGTGGCTTTCAGGGGGCCCCGGCGATCACCGCCGAAGCGCCGGCGGTGGCGCCGCATTGGCAGGACCTGGGCCAGACATGGACCGTGGCGCTGAATTACATCAAACCCTATCCCGTCTGTCGCTGGGCGCATGGGGCGCTTGACGCGTTGCGCGCGCTGATGATCAATGAGGGTGTGGTTGCCGCTGATGTCCGATCCTTATCTGTTCGAACCTTTGCCGAGTCGGCCCGGCTTTTTCCGGGTATGCCCGAGACCACAAGCCAGGCGCAATATTCACTGACTTTTGCGCTGGCAACGCTTTTGCTGCATGGCCGTATCGGCCCGGAACATATCTCGGGGCAGGGTCTGAAGGACCCGGATGTGGCGGCGTTGATCCCGAAGATTTCGGTCAGCGAAGAGCCGCGCCATTCCGCTCGTTTTCCTCAGGGTCGATGGTCGGATATCGACGTGACGCTAAATGATGGGCGCGTGTTGCGCTCGGGCGATGTCAATGCCCGTGGCGGCCCCGAGTCGCCGATGTCCGATGCTGAAATTCTGGAAAAGCTGCATCATATGGCCGGGTATTCCCTGCCTGCTGAACGGATTGAAGCGATTTGGGCGATGCGTGACGCATTGCTTGATCCCGGCGCGAAATTCAGTGACCTTGCAGCGCTCGTAACCCCAGCACCCTGAGGCCCCATGAACCGTATCCTGATCCACAACAACAAAACCGAGGAAATGGCCAAGCGATTAGCTGACAGCGTGCCGGATGCCGACGTTGCGACCTGCGAGAGCTATGAAGATCTGCCCACCATGATAAGCGCGTTCAAACCGGATGTCGCCTATTCGATCTGCTTCAGGGGCCGGGCCGGGTTTCCCCGCGACGCTCTTTTAGGGCCGGATGGACCTAAATGGATAGCGGTGGGCGGCTCGGGCGTTGATCACCTGGCCGGATGGGACCCGGACGCGGTGACAGTGACCAATTCCGCAGGTGTGGCAGCCCCCATGATGGCGGAATATGTGTTCGGGTCGATCCTGCACTTTACCCTTGATATGCCGGGCTTACAGACCGATCAGGAAGAACGTGAATGGCGCGGAGCACGCCTGATGACGCCGCTTGCGGGCAAGACCATGCTGATCGTGGGTCTGGGCCATACCGGGCAGGCCGTTGCCGCGCGGGCCAAGGCGTTCGGCCTGCATGTCATCGGCACGCGCGCGCGGCCTGAACCGATGGAGAACGTGGATGAAGTCCACGCCAGCCAAGACCTGCAGAGCCTGTTTCATCGGGCAGATTTTATCGTGCTCTCGGCGCCACTTCTGCCCACAACGCGCCACATGATCAACGCCCGGTCCTTCGCCTCGATGAAACCGACGGCGATCCTTGTGAATGTCTCGCGCGGGGGCGTGCTGGATGATGCAGCACTGGTCAACGCGATGCGCGCGAACATCATTGCGGGTGCAGCGCTGGACGTGTTCGAGACCGAACCGCTGCCCTTTGACAACCATATCTGGGGCTTGGAAAACGTGACCGTCTCGCCGCATTGCTCGGCGGTTTATGCCGAATGGGCGATGCAATCTTTTGATGTCTTCGTTGAGAACCTGAAACGCTGGCAGGCCGGGGCAAGATTGACCAACATAGTTGATCCCGCGCGCGGATATTGACCGGAAAGGCGCCAAAATGACAAACCGGATGATAGGGGTCATCACCCCGATCCTGACACCCTACAATGATGATCTGAGCATCGCAGACGATCTTTATCTGGCGCATGCGGCGGACTGCCTTGCCGGTGGCGCGCACTATCTCTCACCGTTCGGCACCACTTCCGAAGCGCTAAGCAATACGTCGCGCGAACGGATGGAGATGTTAGAAAGTCTGATCTCATCAGGCACGGCACGGGCGGACCAATTGATGCCGGGGACGGGCCTGAATTCGCTGGAAGAAACTCTGACCCTGTCGCGCCACGCGGTGGAGCTGGGCTGCGCCGCCGTCATGACCCTGCCGCCGTTTTTCTATGTCACCGCTAGCGACGACGGGCTCTATCGCTACTTCAGCCAGTTGATCGAGGGCGTTGCCTCCGATGCGCTGAAAATCTGCCTTTACCACATCCCTCAAAATACGGGCATTGGCATCTCACCCGCCCTGGCCGCACGTCTCAACCAGGCGTTTCCAGAGGTTGTCGTGGCCTATAAGGACAGCTCGGGCGATTGGGAGAACACGAAGGCCGTGATCGAAGCGGCGCCGGGCATATCCGTTTTCCCCGGCTCGGAGAGCTTTTTGATCGACGCAATGAAAGTCGGCGGTGGCGGGTGTATCTCGGCCAGTTGCAATTCAAATGTCGGTGCTATCCGTGCAATGTTCGACCATGCATCGGAAGAGGACTGGAAGGCGGCCGAATCCATGCTGCCCGCAATCAACGTGCACCGGCAGGCCATTCAGAGGGGTGGCCTGATCCCCGCACTCAAATCGCTCAAGGCGCATCAGTCAGGCGATGCGCGCTGGCTCAATCTACGCCCACCACTGGAAAACGCGGCACCGGAGCTGGGCCGAGAATTGGTGCTTTCGCTGGCTTGAGTTAGTAATCACTGGAAATTACTTTAACCGCCGGAATTATAATGGAATTTGATATCTGCACTATGTGGCTTACGCATGTCTTTGGGCCATGCGCCGGACCGGCGAACGGGTGTTATTAGCAGGGTGAATGTTCGGGGTGTATTCGGGTTACGTACATTTATGCGGATGGGATTTGGGTTTTAGTTAGATGACAGCTTTGCGGACAAAGCGGCCGGTCAATCCAACCAGATTGACAGCTCCTAACTCAAGTTGAAAACTGCCTCACTCACACTTAATCGTACATCGTCGATAGACGATTAAGGAATGAACCATGCCATCCTCTGTGACTGACGAGCGGCTGGTTGCTCAGCTCAAAGCCTTGGCACACCCTGCACGGCTCAAAATTCTGGACCTACTAGCTGCCAGAGGTGATTGCATTTGTGGTGAGGTTGTCAACGTTCTACCACTCACACAATCCACCGTTTCCCAGCATTTGAAGATCCTCAAAGAAGCAGGTCTCCTCATCGGAACAATCGATGGGACACGATCCTGTTACAGTCTAGATAGTCAAGCATTCGGGGTGTCGCAAAGGGCTCTTACAAATCGCCTTGCCGTCTATGAGGCATGCGAGGAAGATGATGAAGGCTAGCCGTAATCCGAACACCTTTATTAGTCATGCGTGGAGTGCCAGACATCTTTTTGGTGCCGTTCCCCTTTTCGCCATTGGTACAGGTGCTCTCTATCCTCTGATCGCTCTGGAGCTGTCTTCCGGTGGTTATAGCAATGCTCTGATTGGTGCGATGACATCAGCTTGGTATCTTGGGGCATTCCTTGGAACTTTGTTAGGCGGACGGGTTATTTATCGCCTTGGTTATCATCGAGCGTTCGCGGCAACGGCGATCTTGGCTGCGGTTTCAGTTTGGGCGCTCACCATTTCAAATTCACCGACACTATGGCTCTACCTTCGGTTCATTGGCGGGATTGGGCTGGGAGCCTATTACCTGTTGATGGACAGTTGGATCAGCGGTCTCGCGACGTCGGCTACCCGTGGCCGGATGTTGGCAACTTATGAGGCAATCCGGATTGGGGTGGTTGCGTTAGGTCCAATCCTGCTGGTCGTCGCCTCCACTCATACGGCATTTGCCTTGATCGGCGCTTTCTTCCTCGCTGGGATTATTCCAGTAACGATGGCAAACTCGCCAACTGCAAAGTTCAAAGCCACAAACTGGCGAGGCTCATTGGGTATCTTTGCATGCTCACCCTGTTCTCTCACTCTTACGGTCATTGCTGGTTTCCTGAGCAGCTCATTTTATGGCCTAGGCGCAATCTACGCCGAAAGCCTCGGGCTCTCGGCGGTTGAGATTGCATTATTCGTGTCGGTCGTCCTGATTGCCCCTGCATTTAGTCAGTTACCAATCGGCACGGTGGCCGACCTCTATGGGCGGGCAAGCACGAGCGCTTTCATTTGCCTGACTGCGGCGGGTTGCGCGTTGATTCTTGCGTTTCAAGCGCCCAGCTCATTTTTCGCGATTACAGTGCTGGCAGTCATGATCAACGGGCTTGGCCAACCTCTCTATGCGTTGGGTCACGGTCGCCTCGTGGATGGAGGGCACGAATTGATTGCGGCTACCACAGCGGGGTCATCGGGCTACAATCTGGGGACATTTGTTGGACCAATCGGAGCAGCGCTTGCGATGAGCTATGTCGGGCCATCCGGTCTATATTTTTTCGTCGGCCTCAGCCTTGTCGTCGGTGGATGCGCTGCAGTGGTGGCAATGTTGCAATCTCAAATACGGTGCTGCCCTCTTTGAGACCAAAGTTCCAATGGTTAGATTGTTGGCCATTCACGGTCACAAATTTGGGACACTAAACCCGATGGGGTGGATAGCTCCTGCTCCCCCGGCGTCGCAATGCGCCATAGTGCAGTTGTGTATCACTGCTAGGAAA
>NZ_JAIMIB010000050.1 GCF_019966515.1 Roseovarius aestuarii
CCAAGCCTTACGCGCGTCGGAGGTGTTGGATTCGCCTTCGGTGTGGATGATTTTTTCGGGCAATTGCTCACCTGTGGATAAAAAAGCGGGGCCGTTGGTGTGGGCCCCGCAGGTTGGGAGATATCGTTGGCTTATCTGGGCCAGGGGAGAGAGTAGGTCTTGACGTTTGTGAAGAACTTCATCGCCTCGGTGACGCCTTCCTTGACCGCGTTGCCTGAGTCCTTGATGCCGCCGAAGGGGGAGGTTTCGATCCGGTAGCCGGGCTGTTCCCAGATGTTGCAGGTGCCCACGTCGAGCCCGTTAATGAAGGCGATGGCGCGGTTGAGGTCGTTGGTGCAGACGCCCGAGGAAAGCCCGAACTGGGTGCCGTTGGAGATGCGCATGACCTCGGCGTCGTCATCGGGCACGCGCACGATCGGCACGATGGGGCCGAAAGTTTCTTCCATCACCAGTTCGCTGTCATGGGGGACGTGATCGACCACGATGGGTGGCAGCAAAGCCCCCTGACGGCCCGGGTGATAGAGGATCTCGGCGCCTTGCTTTTCAGCGTCCAGAACGCGGTTCTCGAACACTTCCGCCGCCTGGGCATGGATGACGCAGCCCAGCTCTGTCTCCGGATCCTGCGGATCACCAAATTTGATCGCTTTGGCCTTGGCCAGCACCTTGGGCACGAAGGCGTCGGCCACGCTTTCCTGCACCAGGATGCGCTTGATCGCGGTGCAGCGCTGGCCGGAATTACCGGTGGCCCCCGCCACGGCGATGGTGGCGGCCTTGTCGAGATCGGCATCGCTGAGGTCATTGAGCACGATCAGCGGATCGTTGCCCCCAAGCTCCAGCGCCTGGCGCTTGTAGACGCCTTTCGAGGCAATGATCTTGCCCACCGGCACGCCGCCGGTGAAGGTGATGATGTCGATATGCTCGTTGGTGATCATCTCGTCGCCAATGTCCTCGGGCCGCCCGGTGACCACCTGGAACATCTCGGGCGGCAGACCAGCCTCGTAGAGGATATCGGCCAGTGCGATGCAGGTCAGCGGCGTCAGCTCCGTGGGCTTGCAGACCATGCAGTTATTGGTCGCAATGGACGGCGCGATCTTGTGGCTGACCATGTTGAGCGGATGGTTGAAGGGCGTGATCGCGCTGATCGCCTTGACCGGTTCGCGCAGGGTAAAGATCTTGCGGTCCTTGCCGTTATGGGTCAGATCGCAGGAAAAAATCTCACCATCATCATTCATCGCCTGGGCGGCGGCAAACTGATAGACATCCTGCGCCCGCTTGGTCTCGTAGATCGCGTGCTGATGGCAAATCCCCAGCTCCAGCGTCAGCCATTTCGCCAGATAATCCCGGCGCTCGCCAATCAGCTCTCCCGCGCGTTTGAGGATTTCGCTGCGCTCATAACGCGTCAGCTTGGACTTGTAATTCGCCGCGATCTCGAAGGCCCGCGCGGCGTGCTCGGCCTTGCCCGCCGGCACGGTGCCCACGACCTCGTCAGTGTAAGGATAAAGCACCTCGACCACGTCATCGGTAAACACCACCTCGCCGCCAATGCGCATGCCCTCGTTGCGGATTTCGATACTGTCTTTCATGGCTAAGCCCCTTTGTTAGAGCGTTTCCAGGAAAAGCGGATACCGGTTTTCCGTCCGGAAACGCGTAATTTAAACACCCTAAAGCGCCGCGGCGGTGGTGGCATAGAAGAACGCATCAAAGTTGCGCAGCTCCGGCTTTGACGGCAGGTCGATCACCCGGTTCACGATGAAGGGCACCTCCTGTTCGGTCAAGCCGCCGTGGCTGCGCAGCGGCTCCTTGAGGGCGGCCAGGTCGTGGCGATGCTCGGACGTGCCGATGCAGATGTTTTCGCCCGAGATCATCACGATATCGCCGATCCGGTCGCCCGGAAGCTCGAACCGGCGGATCGCCTCTTGCTTGTCGACGACAAGGATCAGCTCCTCGCGGGCCTGCAATCTGGCGATGATATCCGCCACATCCGCCCCCTCGGGCAGATAGGCCGTGCCAAACCCGCCAAGCGCGCCGTGATGCACCACGTAAGGATCGGTGATCGGCAGGATCACACGGGCGGCGTCCTTGCCCAGCCACTCGTCCATCAGGTCCTGCACGTAGATCACGTTGGGCGAGCCATCCGCATGGTGCTTGGGCTTCATGCCATGATCGGCGGTCACCACGATGGCCGCGCCAAGCGCATCGAGCTCGGTGAGGTATTTGTCGAACATCTCGTAGAACGCTTTGGCCTCAGCGTCATCGGGCGCGTATTTATGCTGCACGTAATCGGTTGTGGTCAGGTACATCACGTCCGGTTTCCACTCGCGCAGAAGCTTCACGCCCGCGGCAAAGACAAATTCGCTCAGCTCCGCCGAATAAACCTGCGGCTGTGCCATGCCGAGCCACTCGCTGGCCTTCTCCTGGCCGTGCTCCTTCTGCGTCGAGCTGTCGGATTTCTCGGCCGAAAAGCATTTGGCGCGATCGTCGTCAAAGCTCAGCCCCGCCCCCAGAAGCGCGCGCAGCTTGTCCTTGGCGGTGACCACGGCCACCCGTGCGCCGGCATCGTAGAACTGCTTGAAGACCGTCGGCGCGCGCAGGAACCGCACATCGTTCATCATCACCTCGTCGCCGGTCTCCGGGTCAATCAGGTAATTGCCGCAAATCCCGTGCACTGATGGAGGACGGCCCGTCGCGATGCTCAGATTGTTCGGGTTGGTAAAGCTTGGGATCACCGAATGCGCCAGCCGATCCGTCCCCTCCTCCCGCATCCGCTTCAGCGTCGGCATCAACCCATCCGCTATCGCAACATCAAGATACGCAGGCTCACACCCATCCAAACAAATCCCAATCGCACATACCTTCGGCACAGAATAAACACGAGCATTCGCCTCAATAGG
>NZ_JAIMIB010000051.1 GCF_019966515.1 Roseovarius aestuarii
CGCCGGTGCAGCGAACGACCGATTCGACGAGCGCACTGCAGCAACTCAGTTGGTCGATGGACGGCGGCTCTGGGCCGGAGGTAGCCACAATGCTCGGGCTGCGGAAGTGTACCCGGTGGCATCCGAGGTCAGGCTCGAGCCGATTTAGCTTGATGCAGTCTGGCGGAACAAAGGATAGTTTGTACTTTTCATCAAGTTTGAAGTAATTCTACTTATGCGCGATTCATGAACCGCTGAACCTGTTGAAAACCCACATCTTGCAAAACACTCAAGAACTCCTGAATGGTCCGATATGCAAACAAATAATCGCTGTCAAAACCTGCTAGTGCCTGCATCTAGATTGGTGGATTTTACCAAACCGTCATATTGCCGATACGCAGAAATTTTTCCAGAATAAGGGATTTTCGAGGTTGGCACCGACACATGATCTTTTTGACCGCACCTTTGCCCTGATCCAGGGTGCGTTGCCGCCAACCGCCGATTTAGAACGCCAAGGTTTGAAGCGCTGGCGAGCGGCGCTTGAGGCCATTCCGGGTGGGTTCTGCATATTTGACCAAGAAGATCGGCTTATCTTCTTCAACCACCGCTACCGAGAAGTTTATCCTAAACATTCCGAATTTCTGCGTATTGGTGAACGTTTCGAGGACATGTTGAGTGTCGGTGTAGCGCGTGGGGAATTTGCAGACGCAATTGGCCGAGAAGAGGAATGGATCGGCAATCGGTTGGCTCAGCACAGAAATCCCTGCGGCCCCATCGAGCAGAAGCTCTCCGACGGACGTTGGCTTCGCATTGAGGAAAGAAGAACACCACATGGCGACATCGTAGGGTTGCGCAGCGACATCACGATACAGAAGGAGATTGAGGTAAAGTATCGTCGGGACAAAGAGCGGTTTCAGGGGTTTGCCGATACGGCCGGAGATTGGCTTTGGGAGATGGATGCCAATTTCCGCTTTACCTATTTTTCCGAAAATGTCGAACGGATCGTCGGAGTGCCTGCAGCCTGGCATTATGGTAAATCCCGAGAGGAGCTTCTCGGTGAAGAGGCAAGTTCAGAGTTCTGGCAACGACACTTTCAATCGATGCGTGAACATGAGCCGTTTCGCGACCTGGAATATCTTCGAACAGGAACAGGAGTTGAACCGCAGTGGCTTCGGATTAGTGGCAAACCGTTCTACGACGCGGAGGGCAACTTTGCCGGTTACCGAGGATGTGGGTCGGATGTTACCGAACGAAAACTAACCGAAGAACGTCTGCGCCAGAGCGAAGCCAAACTTCTCCATGCGCAGAAGATGGAGGCCGTTGGCCAACTGACGGGGGGGATTGCGCATGAATTCAACAACCTTCTTGCCGTAATCCAGGGAAATGCCGAGTTATTAGATGAGCTGGGGGTGGTTGCAGAGTCTTCTCAATTCACATCAGCAATCCTTCGTGCCTCAAAGCGCGGCGCCGACTTGACACAACGGCTCCTGGCGTTCTCACGACGACAGCCGCTTTGGCCCCAGTCCGTCAACACTTGCGAGATGGTCTCCGGCTTGTCGGACATTCTGCAACCCACCCTAGGCGAAACGATAAATATCCAGTCTATTGCGCCGAAAGGGCTCTGGAACGCGTTTGCAGATCCTGGTCAAATTGAAAACGCGCTGCTGAATCTGGCGCTAAATGCCCGGGATGCGATGCCGTATGGCGGCGAATTGACAATCGCATGTGCCAATTTCACCTTGGACGAAGATAGCTCTGTTGATGGATCAGAAATTGCCGCCGGAGATTATGTAGTCTTGTCGGTTTCTGACTGCGGAAAAGGTATGTCCGAGGACGTTCAGAAGCACGCCTTCGAGCCTTTCTACACTACCAAAGAGGTTGGTCAGGGTAGCGGCCTTGGGCTTTCGATGGTCTATGGTTTTGCACAGCAATCGGGCGGCCTTGCAACTATCTACAGCGAAGAGGGTAAGGGCACGACGGTCAAGCTCTACTTGCCGCGGGCACCATCTAAAACCGACAACCAGGAGAAGCCCAAGGTAGAAGCCGTACCTCGCGGGCAAGGCGAGACCATTTTGGTGATCGAAGATGATCCGCAGGTTAGAAACTTGGCCGAGATGATGCTGCAAAACCTCGGCTACAGAGTTCTTAGCGCCGAAGATGCGATTACGGCACATCAATCTGTCGATTCACATCCCGAGATTAGACTTATTCTGTCTGATGTAATTTTACCTGGTGGGAAGAACGGGCCGGAGTTTGCGGACGAGTTGCGAGTCACACATCCTGAAATTACGATTATCTTCATGTCTGGGTATCCAGTCGAGGCAGCGAAGAACAATGGTTTCCTGGGATCAGACAGCGTATTGCTAAACAAGCCGTTCAGGGTGGCGGAACTCGCAAAAGCAGTGAGTAAGGTTTTGCACTGATGCGAGCGTTAAAGGTCACTATGTGAAGGTATCAGCTGTTTGCACGCGATTGAAGAACGTCGGAATGCCCTGCTGAGCGGCCGCTTAGTATTCATAGATGCTGCGCAATGTACCAATGGCTGGTTTGGTGACGCTGCACAACGGCTTCAGAAGGATTGGCCAATGTCTGCAAAGGGCCGTTACTTCACATAAGCAATGCCTGAGCTTGAACATCTCGCGTGTCCAACATATCTCTAAACGACTGGAATGGAGATTTTATGTCCCGGTAAGGATGGGAGGCAATGGGCCTCTCGACGCATGCTCGACACAGAAAACCGCTGCTGAAGGTTTTTCAGCGGTTACTTGAGTTGCATTCTCAGAAACATCTG
>NZ_JAIMIB010000052.1 GCF_019966515.1 Roseovarius aestuarii
GTGATCAAAGATGTATTGGGGTCTTTATTTGCGCGATGTCGTGAACAATCAGATTATTTTCTGGCCATTTGAATGAATCAAGTTTTAACTCCAGTGTCGATTGAGTTTTGCCTTGATGCTTGACGGAATTGGCACGTTAGTTTGTGTTTGTGCATAGTGATCACGGGTATTGGGAATATGTGCCGGAATTTGTTTTCGATAAATTTTGACTGTTTTGCAAAGCCGCGCCGACGCGGGGCTGCCAGCTCATCTGCGATATTATCCGATGATTTCGACGCTGTTTCCGCAACGGGCTGCTGGGGGTCGCAACATGTCTGATCACGCATCCAATGTATCGGTTGAAATGGGCTCCGAGCGCAATTTCGGCGTGGTTTTTGCCATTGTGTTCGCCATTATCGCCCTGTGGCCGTTGATCGGCGGGGGCGGTATCCGGATCTGGGCGGCGACGATTGCCGTTATTTGCCTGGCCCTGGCGTTCATTGCGCCGGCTGCCCTGAAGTGGCCCAACTGGCTGTGGTTCAAGTTTGGCATGGTGCTGGGGGCGATCGTCGCGCCGGTTGTGATGGCGCTGGTTTTTCTGACGACCTTCGTGACCATTGGCGGCATCATGAGGCTTTTCGGCAAGGATCTCCTGGGGCAGAAGCTTGACCCGGAGGCGCAGACCTACTGGATCGAGCGCACCGACCTTCCAAACAGCATGAAAAACCAATTTTAAATTTGGGGGACTTCAACCATGTCTTTTGTATCTGAGCTCTGGACCTTTTTAAGGGTCCGCAAGAAGTTCTGGCTCTTCCCGGTGATATTTGTGCTGGCTTTGTTTGGCGCATTGATTGTTCTGAGCCAGGGATCTGCGGTGGCACCGTTCATCTACACGCTGTTCTGATCCGATGAGCTATATCCTTGGTATTTCTGCCCTGTATCACGACAGCGCGGCTGCTCTGATACACGATGGCGAGATCGTTGCCGCCGCGCAGGAAGAGCGTTTCAGCCGGCGCAAGCATGACTCGCGGTTTCCCCAAAACGCGGTGCATTACGTGCTGTCCGAAGCGGGTATCACCCTGGCCGACGTCGCCTCCGTGGTGTTTTACGACAAGCCGTTTCTCAAATTCGAACGTTTGCTGGAAACCTATCTCGCCACGGCGCCCAGGGGGTTTAACTCGTTTCGCAAGGCGATGCCGGTCTGGCTGCGCGAAAAGCTGTTTCTGAAGGATCTTCTGGTGCGGGAACTGCGCCAGATAGAAAGCGGGTTTTCCGGTGAGCAACTGATGTTTTCGGAACATCATTTCAGCCACGCGGCCAGCGCCTTCTACCCCTCGCCATTCGAAGAGGCGGTTGTGCTGACGCTTGACGGTGTCGGCGAGTGGGCGACGACCACGGTTGCGATGGGCAAGGGAAGCGACCTTCGGATCGACAAGGAAATACATTTCCCGCATTCTCTGGGGCTGCTCTATTCCGCCTTCACCTATTACACCGGGTTCAAGGTCAATTCCGGCGAGTACAAGGTCATGGGCCTCGCGCCCTATGGGGAGCCCAAATATAAGGCTACCATTCTGGAAAACCTGATCGATGTGAAAGAGGACGGCTCCTACAAGCTCAATCAGGCCTATTTCAATTACACCCATGGCCTGACCATGACAAATCAGGCATTCGCTGATCTTTTCGGCCAACCGGTGCGCAAACCGGAAACCGATGACCTGACGCAGTTTCACATGGATATTGCCGCATCGGTGCAGGCCGCCACCGAGGAGGTCGTGTTGCGGATGACCCGGGCGCTGGCCCGGGAATATGATTGCCCGAACCTGTGCATGGCGGGCGGCGTGGCGCTGAATTGCGTGGCCAACGGCAAGATCCTGCGTGACAGCGCCTTCAAGGATATCTGGATCCAGCCCGCCGCCGGTGATGCCGGCGGTGCATTGGGGGCGGCCCTGGGCGCCTGGCATGGCGAGATGAAAAAACCGCGGACCGTGCAGCGCGGGGATGCGATGAAGGGCGCCTATCTGGGCCCGTCCTTCGACACGCAAGAGGTCGCGGCACAGCTGGAAAAAGCGGGGGCGCGTTTCGAGATCCTGGACGATGACGAGATTATCGCGCGCACCGTCGACGCTTTGTCCGAGGAAAAGGCCGTCGGATGGTTCCAGGGGCGCATGGAGTTTGGTCCGCGCGCCTTGGGGGGGCGTTCGATCCTTGGTGATCCCCGCTCACCCTCGATGCAGAAGGTGCTTAACCTCAAGGTAAAATACCGGGAGAGTTTCCGCCCCTTCGCGCCTTCCGTGCTGCGCGAACATGTCAGCGACTGGTTCGAACTTGACTATGACAGCCCCTATATGCTGCTCGTGGCGGATGTGCATGAAAGCATCCGCCAGCAGATGTCAGACGAGGAAAGCCGCCTGTTCGGCATCGAGAAACTGAATGTAAAACGCTCGGATATTCCGGCAATCACCCATGTGGATTACTCGGCCCGCGTCCAGACCGTCCATCAGGAAACCAACCCCAAATACCACGCGCTGATTGATGCGTTTCGGGACCGCACGGGCTGTCCCGTGGTCGTTAACACCTCGTTCAATGTGCGCGGCGAGCCCATCGTCGGCTCACCCGAGGACGCCTTCCGCTGCTTCATGGGCACAGGCATCGAGGTGCTGGTCGTCGGCAACGCATTTCTCCGCAAGGAAGACCAAAATCCCGACCTCGCGGAAAACTACGAAGAAAAATACGAACTGGACTAAAGCCGG
>NZ_JAIMIB010000053.1 GCF_019966515.1 Roseovarius aestuarii
CGGCCCAAACCTGCCTTTCACCGACCATTCAAAATGCTGCGGTAGCAGCCCGCTTTGCAGACATTTGCCGCAGGCGCGAAATCAAGTGCTATCCGAACTGGAAATCTGCGGACGAAACTGCCGTCCGACCAATATCAGCTTTGCGACTTTGGACGTTTGTTGACCAGTATGACACCCGCAAAGATGAGTGACGTCGCGAGATAATCCAAAACCACAATACCTTCACCTAGAAACAATGCGCCAAGAAAGAGAGCGACGACTGGCGGGACATAGGTCAGTGCCGACGCACGCACCGCACCAAGCTTGCCAATGACATAATAGTAAAGAACGTAAGCCAGTCCCGTTCCTAGGATTCCAAGGCCAAAGACCAGAACCGCAAATGAGGTCGGATCATCGTAGAGTGCACCAAGCCCGGATTTGTCCGTCACGGCCAGCAAGATCAGCGAGGCAAACCCAAGCTGGTAGGTTGTGAGTGCGGCAGGTGGCAGGTCGAGCGGTGTGACAAACCGTCGGGCATAGACGAAAGAGACACCAAGACTGAACGACCCAAGTATCATCCACAACACACCCAACACGTAGCTGTCGCCGAGCCCGCCCGAAAATGGTTTCGCAATCAGGGTCACACCAACCAATCCAACGAGCAAACCCAATACCCGATTGGTGGTCAGTTTCTCTTCGGGAAGGAATAGAACAGCCGCAAGAAGCGAGAAGAGTGGAATTGATGCACTGACCGCGCCTGCCAAACCGGATTCCAATAGAGCCGTCCCTTCGGCGAAGCCGTAGAAATAGAGCGCGGCAGCAAGACAGGCCATCACGACAAAATGGACGCTATGCCTCAAATGAGAAAGCTTTAGCTGTCTCGTGACCAATGCGTATGCTGCAACCGTCAGGAACCCGGCAATAACACGCACCAGTGCGACTTGCATTGGGGTGACGGTCTCGGTTGACCATTTGATGAACACAAAATTTGTGCCCCAAATTAGCCCAAGCAAAAGCCAGGCCAGACCGGCACGATTGATCATGGAAGACCCCACCTCAGGATGACAGGTTTGCGATTGCGTTCAGCGTGCGTCGAAATTCGGGAAGTTCGGCCAATGCCACTTCGTTCAGAACCTGCTTTTGCGCCTGCGCCCAAAAAGGCATGACACGCTTAATTGTGTCGTGTCCTTCAGCCGTGAGCTTTGCGATTTTTGATTTCCCCGTTGGGGCGTTTTCCACCTGCACAGCACCGCTTTCAATCAGCGGCTCGATCGTCCGGTATAGCGACGTGCGTTCCATTGCGAGGTCATCGGCCAGTCGAGACAAAGAAAGCGTACCATGCCTTTCGAGTGCCCGAAGAATAGAGAGTTGTACGATACTGATGCCTGTTTCAGACAGAGCATCCTGGTAGTGTCGAAATAGGACACGGTTTGCTTTCCGAACTGCGGTGAAGATGCACTGATCCATGGGTGGCTCTAATAGATGTAGCTACATGATGTATCTACATCTATTTTGAGATGCTTTGCAAGCTTCTTTTCCCAACTCGGTGAAAGCTAACATTGGAGAACGCGCAGCATTAGTTAGTTTGGGCCCTCAGCGGGCATTAGATGTAGCGCAGCATCTCCAAAATCGCGTTGTCTGGCCGCCGCCGTTCAGAGTTTCAAAATATTGGCATTTTGTTTCCTGGAAGCGGAAGTGCGCGTGAAGTGCAGCACATCGGTCAATCTAGTGATCGTAAATCGGAGGGAACCGAGCTTTAGATTGGTTGCAGTGAACAAACGAGCATTTGCGCGCTTCAATACACAGCTAGTAACAATCTTCAATTGCACCAGTATTGAATGAAGGTCGCGATACCTAGCCCGCAGAGGCTGTCCGGCTCGGCATTATGCATCTTGTCCGGCGGGGTCGCCTGCATGGTCTTGATCAGCCACGCTCCGTCTGCGCCCATCTCTGCCGCATATGCGCTGATGATCTGGTAAATCTCGTGCTCTCGCGGGATCGGCACGCCCCTCACGGAAACCTGGTGAAAACCCAGGCGATTGGAGCCCGCAAAAAGTGAGCGGTCGACGCCCCCCAAAAATACTAAGGGGCACGCAGAATAGCAATTGTCGCCCAGTGAGGTGCCAAGCCCACGCGCCCGGATAACGCGGCCCGCCTTAAGGGCCTCCATCACATTGCCGCCGCCACTACCCAGAACCACCGTGTTCACACCGATCTGATTGTCGAGCGCTCCCTCGAGCGCAATCGCAAACCCCTTTTCGACCGGCCCTCGGACGACCAGCAGGGATCCGTGGATTTCGAACATGGTTGTGGGAGGATTGGCTGCAAGCCGCGCCTCGGGGATCCCCTCCTTGCCCACGCAGTTTACGTTCCAGAAATAGATGCGCTCTTCCTCGCTGGCAGCAAGCGCCGATCGCGCCGCCCCAACCCAGTTCGACAGCGACATCGAGGTCACCAACGCGGTATGCGGATCAAGGTCTTCGGTGATCGGGGGCAGTTCCATTTCTTCCAGGTGTCGAATCTCGCCAACCTTGCCCAACAACCTGCCCAGCACCGCGCATTCGTGGCGGCGAATATGGTGGGAGTTGTAAAGAGTTCCGGCATAGTTGGTGCCTCGGTCATGGGCGAAGGTCCGGTATTTCTCGGCAAGCAGCGAAACCTCTCGTATTGACTGTTCCCAGGATCTTGCTACCGACGCCTCGGCCAA
>NZ_JAIMIB010000054.1 GCF_019966515.1 Roseovarius aestuarii
TTCTTAACAAAACCCTAATGATTTCTTAAGCTTGGAACACAGCTGATAAAATCGGCGTTATCCCGCCTGTATTATGTGTCCCGCTTATCCGTCATCAAATGGTTTGGAATATGATCTTTTAATCGGCTTGTGAGGACCAAACTCTTTATTGTTTCAATATTTGGTTGTGTTCTGTTGCTAAGGCAGGTGGCATTTATGGATTATCTGTATCTTAATCTTAATTCTGGGTCTGAGGTTGGAAGCAGACGACCGAGATTGTCAGTTTTTCGATACTTTGGTAGTAGTAATTGCTGTTGTGATAGTGGAGCCGCCGGCCACCTGCGAGTTTTGTATTCCAGCATATGTGGTTCTTGAAAGTATGGTGTCAGCGATCGATATCTCCTTGTGATTGCGGATGGTTCTGCGCACATCGAATGTGACTCATCTCTTGTTCTTCCAACACCTAAGCTCCCTGGAGATGTACTCCCAGCCACTGTCGCTGAGTGGCTGGGGCTTGTGAACGATAGTGGCTTGGTAAAATATTCAATCAGGGTTTTCGGAGTTAAGAACACCAACTGTTAAAAATACTGTTCCGCTAGGAGCTCCTTCGATTTCAAGCATAGTTCGTTTTTCAAGGTGAACACCTATGCAGCCAAGAATGTTGCGTGCAGAAATTTCCGAGTCTGCCACAACCCAGCCTTGTGCTTGGTCAGCAAGCAGAAGATTATGACATATACGGAATTGGAATAACATTTTCGCAATATCAATCATCAAAACTAATTTTCGTTGAACAACAACATTGTTTTCTATGTCTGGCGAATCTTTGAGCGATCACGAGGAAACAAAATACAATAACTAATTACCGTACTAGAGCGCAGAAAGTTAATGATATTACTCAATGAGAAAAAGTTATCTAATACTTAACTTTTTTCCTTAAAAATGGCAACTGGTGAAGGACATCACCCACTAAACTGATCAACTTAGAACTACTGAAAAAATATCCCCCAAAAAGTTCTCTAACTTTTTGGGGGAAAATACGGCGAGACTAAATATCAAACAGAGTCGAAGCGTACTAAGAGAGTCCTGATGAGTAACTTACATTCATACAGCAGTCGCCAGTTGTTTCTTCTCGAATTTTGAATTGGCAAAGAAAAGCTCCATCTCCATTTGAGACATATTGGCCAATTTGAGAAGCTCAGAATAGACGTCTTCGTTAAACTGCCAGAGACCGACCCCTATCGTTTCAGCCCCGTAAGTTTTCTGTCCAACAACAAACGGACTGGTTCGAAGAACTCGATAGACCCTCTCCATTTTCTGATCAAAAACCCCAATCAAGTTTTGTATTCCAAATTCTTGTAAGAATTTTCCTCCCGCAGCCAAGAGCTTTGGTGCCGTTTTCCGATTACCTGCCTTGGAAACACAAAAACGACTGCATTCCCACATAAGTCTACTTCTGAAGATAATCCCGCCGGTAACATCGCTAAAATGATCGTTAACCATAGTTCGGCCAATAGTAGGTAACAGTCTCATAGAACCCTGATGTTGGCCATTTTCTGACTGTACAATCACGTAGACAGGATCCAAGGAGTCATATTCGTCTAGCTCTTCACCCTCGTCGTTTACTTCTACATCCCATTGCAGCCTAGTTGAAAACTGAAATGCTCTATCTTGGAACATGGTTTTTCTTAATACATGATGTTGTTGCAAGTCCGATGATTTTAGAAAGCGGATCATTGGTTTCCTCTCGAGTTTACTACTGCAAGTGGAAAGTCTCTGATTATTAATAATTATATCCTGACCGAAGGTTCGGTAGCTTTAGGATTTGGAAACATCGGTGAACAAGTTGTAAATCTGTCCAAATTCAACACCGATCGGATATATTTGAAGGATTGAGTAGCAAACGAAGATGATCCCCCATTATTAGAGGGGCGGGTTGCTTTCAGTTTCTGTATCGGGGTCATTCCTCCGATCCCTATGTTTGGTCTTTCGTTGTTGCAGGTCCAGAGCCAGCGTTTGGCGTGATCCTGCACCTCTTCGATGCTGTTGAAGTGTTGTCAGCCGAGCCATTCTGTCCAGACAGTTCGATTGTATCGCTCGACATAGGCGTTTTGCTGCGGCTTGCCTGGTTGGATGTATATCAAGCCAATCCCGAACTTCTCAGCCCAGGTTTGGAGCCGACCATGCGTATAGCCAAGGGTTTGCGGCGCTACACTATTACACGCACAATGGGCATCGGCATTAGTCCGGAAATCAAGTGTAGTCAGCGAGTCCCTTGCTTGCCGTCAGCGCGCAGAAGGCTGCGACGAGACACGAAACACAAATCGCGGGGACGGCATATCCAAACTCCATCTCTGCGAGTATGGCAACCGTCGCAATGCCGCCGAGCCTTGCAAAGGTGATGTCCAAGCTTGTCGAGACTGCGCTCATCCCCTTCGGTGCGAACCTCAGGACCAATTGCGTTGACGGCGCATTGCTGCACGCCAAACCCGAACCGACAAGAACCGACGACAAGATGACGAGAAAGAGGTTCTCGTTATAGTATGAAAGCGGAAATCCGGCGATGATGAGGAGCGGCGCAGCAATCATAATCGTCCTGATATGCGGGCTGTCGACCATGTTTCGCAACAGAGTACTTAAGCCGGAGAAAGTCAGCCACATCACTGACAGCACCAAGCCGACGCCGGCAGT
>NZ_JAIMIB010000055.1 GCF_019966515.1 Roseovarius aestuarii
GGCACGCAGGATCTTGGCCAGGAATTGCAACGCACCCTGGCGGGCACCGATCTGGGCAAGAATTTTGTGCTGGGCATGAACGTCGCCCTGATGGCGCTGACCTTTGATCTGACGGTCATGAGCTGGGCCCAAAGGCGCAAAGAGGCATTGGGTCTGGGCTGATGGGGCGACTGGACGAACATCGCACAATCGCTGCGTTCAATCGCGATGTGTTCGAGCCGATGATGCTGGATGGCGAAGCGTTGGAAGGCTGCTGGTGGCACAATATCTCGTATGAGAGTGCCACCGGGCAGGGCAGTTATTTGATGATCATGGGTCCCGGAGCCAAATCGAACCCGCACCGCCATAACGGCCCGGAAGAGTTTTATATGGTCGAAGGTGATCTGGTGGATTGCGATGGCACCACCTACCGCGCCGGTGACTTCATATCGCTTTCGGGTGGCTCTGCGCATGACAGCCATTCGCCCTCGGGCTGCAAGATCGTCGTCACCCATCGCGGCGTGGTCGACAATATCTCCAAATCGGAACTGGAGGCCCTGACATGAATGTCAGCACCACGATCAGCCCTGTCTTTGAAACGCCATATGAGCGCGCGGGTGTTCTGACACCCGGCCTGCCGATCCTGCCACACGGGACCGAGCGGCACCCGATTCCCGGTGGCGGCTCGCGCGCGGTGCCTGTCTACAAAGGCGATGAAATCTCGATCCTGGACCGTGACGGGTTGCAACCCGGAGAACTGGTGTTCTTCACCCCCGATGGCAAATCCGACGCAGGCATGTTGGGAGCCCAGACAATGGGGCGTCCAGATGGTGTGATCTCGGTTCTGGCCAATGGCTCGGACTCCGGTGCGCGGGTTGCCAAGGCGCTGGAAGAGGCGGGGTTTGATCTGGGCCGCGCCGAGGCCGTCAGGTTTTTCACCGATGGCTCTCATCCCGGCGACAGGGTAACCTATTTCGCCGGCTGTGATGGGCTGCTGATCGTAGCTGCTCCTGGCGGGCCCATGCACCCCGGCGAGCAGAACCCGCCCAGCGACCTGATCCTTTATATCCGCCGCGCCGATCCCGGCCTGCCCAAGGGCGAACTGGCGCCGCCCGATCCGCTGGCCGATCCGCTGGTGGACTTCAACGTTCAGCCGGGGCAGGCGCAAAGCTACGAGGTCAAAAAGGGCGAGTACATCCAGATCCTGGATGTGCAGGGCCGTGAATGTTCGGACTTTCAGGCGTTTTCAATGCGGGCCCTCGACAAGGGTCTTGAGCGCGAGATCGATCCCACAACGACGCGCGCGCTGATGGGCAATCTGTACCCGCTGCCGGGCATCTTTTCGAAATACTGGAGCAGCGATCAGGAGCCGCTGGTCGAGGTCGTGCGCGATACCTGTGGGCGGCACGACACGTTCGGACTGGCCTGCACCGCGCGCTACTATGAGGATCTGGGCTATCCCGGTCATGTGAATTGTTCCGACAATATGAACAAGGATCTGGCGCAATACGGCATCCGCCCGCGTGGTGGCTGGCCGGCGATCAACTTCTTCTTCAACACCATGCTGGACGACACAAACGCCATTGGCATGGATGACCCGTGGTCGCGTCCGGGCGATTATGTGTTGTTGCAGGCGCAGACCGATCTGGTCTGCATCTCCACCGCCTGTCCCTGTGATGTGGATCCGGCGAACGGGTGGAACCCCACAGATATTCAGGTCCGCACCTACGGTGCGGAAAACGAGTTTGGTCGGTCAATGGGCTATAGAAAATCAGCGGAGGCGGACTTGGAAGAAACCAAGCAAACAGGATTTCACGAGTGCTTTGCACGTCATACCCGTGATTTTGTCGAATACGCGGGCTATTGGTTGCCAAATCAGATGTCCAATCACGGCGCGATTGCCGAATATTGGGCCTGCCGCGAGAAAGCGGCGATCATGGACCTGTCGCCTCTGCGCAAATACGAGGTGACCGGCCCGGACGCTGAAAAGCTGATGCAGCACTGCGTCACTCGCAACATGAAGAAGCTCGCGGTCGGGCAATTGGTCTATACAGCCATGTGTTATGAACATGGCGGCATGATCGACGATGGCACCGTCTTCCGCCTGGGCGAGACGAATTTCCGCTGGATCGGGGGCAATGATGATTCCGGGCTCTGGCTCAAGGAACAGGCGCGCAAGCTGGGTCTGAACGCCTGGGTGCGCTCATCCACCGACCAGTTGCACAACATCGCCATTCAGGGCCCGTTGAGCCGCGATATCCTGAAAGAGGTGTTCTACACCGCGCCCACCGTGCCGACCATCGAGGAACTGGGCATGTTCCGCTTTGCCGTGGCCCGTCTGGGCGACGTGCAGGGCAAGGCCGTGGTGCTGGGCCGCGCGGGCTATTCCGGGGAGCTGGGATACGAGGTGTTCTGTCATCCGCGCGACGCGGTCGAGGTCTTTGACGCGATCTGGAAGGTGGGTGAACCGATGGGCCTGACGCCCTTTGGCCTGGCGGCGCTGGACATGGT
>NZ_JAIMIB010000056.1 GCF_019966515.1 Roseovarius aestuarii
GGGTTGCCTTCGTGAAAGGTTTTTCATCTATCAAACGAGACACTCATGATCGTTGCAGCATTGGTCAATAAGGGCTCAAAGCAGTCTTTCTAAAACCAAAAGGCCCCCACAACTGTGAGAGCCTTCCTGATTGTCACTAGGCGTTTCGATCAAAGACCAGTGGTCACGTCGATCGTGTTGCCCTCTTCCAGGGTCACATAGGCCTTCTTGATGTGGTTCCGGCGACCCAATGCGCCGCGGAACCGTTTGACCTTGCCCTTGGTGATCGTGGTGTTGACCGCTTTGACCGTCACACCAAAGAGCGCCTCGACGGCCTCCTTGATCTGCGGCTTGTTGCTATCCATCGCCACTTCAAAGACAACCGCGCCGTTCTCGGACGCCATGGTGGCCTTTTCGGTGATGACCGGCTTGCGGATCACGTCATAATGTTGTGCCTTCGCGCTCATTTCAACCGAGCCTCCAGTGCTTCGACACCCGCCTTGGTGATCACCAGCGTGTCACGCTTGAGGATGTCATAAACGTTTGCGCCCATGGTTGGCAGCACGTCCAGACCTTCGATATTGCGGGCTGCTTTGGCGAAATCTGCATTCACCTCGGCCCCATCGATGATCAGCGCGCGCTTCCAGCCCAGATCCTTGACCTGCTTGGCCAGGGCACCTGTTTTACCCGCTGATTTGAGCTCATCAATCACCACCAGCTCGCCAGCGGCCATTTTGGCCGATAGGGCGTGCTTCAAGCCCAGCTTGCGGAATTTCTTGGTCAGCTCATGGCCGTGCGACCGGACAACCGGGCCCTTATACACGCCACCACCGCGGAAAATCGGCGCCGAACGCGCGCCGTGGCGTGCGCCACCGGTGCCTTTCTGGCGATAGATCTTCTTGGTCGAATAGCTGACCTCGGAGCGGGTCTTGACCTTGTGCGTACCGGCCTGCGCGTTGTTGCGCTGCCAGCGGACGACACGGTGCAGAATGTCCGCGCGCGGTTCCAGGCCGAAGATGTCTTCGCCCAGATCGACCGAGCCGGCCTTCTTGCCGTCCAGTTTGATCACGTCGAGTTTCATTCCTCGCCTTCCTTCTTCTCAGCTTCAGCTTGCGCTTCGGCAACTTTGTCTACCTTGGCTTCCTCGGCCTCGGCGGCTTCCAGAGCGGCCTGTTCAGCTTCGGCGGCGGCAGCTGCTGCGGCTTCTGCTTCGGCGGCAGCCGCTGCGGCGGCTTCTTCAGCGGCTTTCGCGGCTTCTTCGGCCATTGATTTCAGACCGGCAGGCAGGATCGCTGTTTCAGGGAACGGCTTCTTGACCGCGTCCTTGACCGTCACCCAGCCGCCTTTCGAACCCGGTACCGCGCCCTTGATCATGATCAGACCTCGGTCGGCATCGGTTTTCACCACTTGCAGGTTCTGCGTGGTCACCCGTGCAGCCCCCATATGGCCGGCCATTTTCTTACCCTTGAACACCTTGCCCGGATCCTGACACTGACCGGTCGAACCGTGCGAGCGGTGGCTGATCGACACACCATGCGAGGCGCGCAGACCACCAAAGTTGTGGCGTTTCATGGCACCGGCAAAACCCTTACCGATCGACGTGCCGCAGACATCTACGTACTGACCTTCGAAGTAATGGTTCGCAGTGATTTCCTCACCCACCTCGATCATCGCCTCGGGGGCCACGCGGAACTCAGCAACCTTGCGCTTGGGTTCCACCTTGGCGGCCGAGAAATGGCCACGCATGGCTTTCGAGGTCCGCTTGGCCTTGGCTGTGCCCGCACCCAGCTGCACGGCGGCATAGCCATGCTGCTCGGGCGTGCGCTGCGCCACGACCTGCAGTTTGTCCAGTTGAAGAACGGTCACAGGGATCTGCTTGCCGTCTTCCATGAAAAGCCGGGTCATGCCGACTTTCTTTGCAATTACACCAGAGCGCAACATTGTCAGGTGCCCTCCTTAAACCGAGATCTGAACGTCTACACCAGCAGCCAGGTCGAGCTTCATCAGCGCGTCCACGGTCTGAGGTGTGGGGTTAACGATATCCAGCAGGCGCTTATGCGTGCGGATTTCCCATTGATCACGGGATTTTTTGTTCACATGCGGGCCACGCAGAACGGTGAATTTCTCGATCTTGTTCGGCAGCGGGATCGGCCCCCGAACGTCGGCACCGGTGCGTTTGGCGGTATTGACGATCTCTTGCGTGCTGGCGTCCAGCACACGATAGTCAAACGCCTTCAGCCGAATGCGGATGTTTTGGCTTTGCATTGTCTTAGCCTTTCAAGGCATTGGAGTTGATAGGAGGAAGGCCGGACCACCCGGCCCCCCTCGTCGAACCCTGCCCCGGGCGAACCCGGGGGCTTTGGGATTATTCGATGATTTTAGCGACGACGCCGGCGCCGACGGTGCGGCCGCCTTCGCGGATGGCGAAGCGCAGGCCGT
>NZ_JAIMIB010000057.1 GCF_019966515.1 Roseovarius aestuarii
TATTTTGGTATTTTGGGTTTTATGTTTGTTAATTTTGGGTGTGTTTTAAGCTGCTTTGGGGGCGCCTGTTTTTTGGGGGCGCATGTCTTATCGGGCGAGTTATACTTTTCGGGGCGGGGATGCCGTTGGGTCCGTGATCGGGTCCGGGCATTTCGGGACCAATTACCTGTTTCATCATGACCGGGTGGGGGCTGACAGCACCTTCCCCGAGGTCATTGACCGTGTCGGGGTGGACCTGATCCGCTATCCGGGCGGCACGGTGACGGAGGAATATTTCGATCTCGCCAACCCGACTGCCACGGTTCAGTCCAGCACGTTTGGCCGGGCCGACAAGACGGTAACGCCGATACAGGATTTCCTGCAGTTCGCGGCGCAATCCGGGTCGGAGGCGGTCATCGTGCTGCCGACCTACCGGTATTTCGATCAGGTGACACGCCAGATCGACCCGGCCGCCGAGGCGATCATCAAGTCCTTCGTTCACGCCGTCCTGTCGGGCGATTACGGCGATGCGGCGATCCGGGGGTTCGAGATCGGGAATGAATGGTACCAGGACCGGTTCGGCTGGAGTGCCGCCGAGTTCGGCGAGGTCCAGAGCAGGATCGCGTCCTGGATCGACGAGGTGATCGGGCAGGATGCGGACTGGCAGGATGTCGGTGTCTATGTCCAGGCCGGGCGTGGCGACGATGATGACAATGGTATCGAGGATAACCAGGAAATCGCCGCGCAGTTCACACAGGCCGAGCTGGATGCGGTCGATGGCCTGATCTCGCATTTCTATGCTGCGACCAGCTCTGGCAATCCGCTGATCCTTGGCGGTGGCGTCAATCGCCGCCTTGGCGAGATAGCCGACCATTGGGACGTATCCGATCAGACCGGTCTTGATCTGGTGGTGACGGAATGGAATATCGGCGGTGACGGCCCGGACAACACATCCGTCACGGGATTGATGCGCAATGTGGCGCTGCTCAATGTCTTTTCCATCATGCTTGAAAATGGCGTCGACCTGTCCGCGATCTGGACCGCCCAGGCCCCCGGTCCGGCGGGGCTGAGCAACAAGGAGGGGGATGATTACCTGACATCGACCGGCTATCTCTACCGGATGATGCGCCGCGAACTGGTTGACACCCAGGCGGTGGACATGGCGCAGAGTGACAAGATCAGGGCCGGAAACGGCACTCAGATCGGCCGCACCTACGTGTTCGAGGGTGACGGCAAAACCGTTATCTACCTGGCATCCGCGGTTGGCAAAACCATCGACCTGAAGGTTGACCTGGGCGGTTACATGAAGGCGGGGTCGCATATTCACGCGACGGTGCTGGGGGCTGCTGACGGCTCTGCGGCAACAGATTACCGCGTGGTCGCGCAAATGACCGCGATCAGCAATGGCGATCTGGGCGATGGCGGCCGCTACAAGTTCAAGCTGGACGCCTACGAGGTGGTGCAGGTCGTCATCACCAATGATACCGGTGTGAAGCTTTTCGGCGATGACGATATCGCGACCAATGACGCGCTTGACGGCACGGCTTACGCGGACGAGCTCTGGGGTTTTGACGGGCAGGACAAGCTCAGGGGCTTTGACGGCGATGACCTGCTGGGCGGTGGCCTGGGCGACGACCGGATATTCGGCGGTGCCGGCATGGACACGATCGAGGGCGGCGATGGCGATGACCTGATCGATGCGGGCGACGGCAATGACGTGATCAAGGCGGGAAACGGCTCGGACACGTTCGAGGGGGGCAATGGCGACGATACGCTTGATTATTCGGCCAGCGGAGCGGGCGTGCGCATCTATGCGCGCGAAGGCATTGTTGAAGAGGATGGCAGCGGTGCCATCGACCGTTTTTCGGGTGTGGAGAATTTCGTCGGCTCCGATTTCGCCGATACGATTTTCACCGATGATACGACCGGGTCGGTCGACAGCGGTCTGGGCGATGATTTCATCCGCATCCTCGGCGGTGCGGAGACCCGGATAGATGCGGGCACCGGCGATGACTTCGTCCTGGCGGAATTCGGATCGGCCGATATTCAGCTTGGCGATGGCAATGACAGGCTGCTGTCATATGCCGCACAGGTGGATGTCGATGGCGGTGCCGGGGATGACGTCATCCATGGCGGCGATCAAAACGATACGATTGCCGGCGGCCAGGGCAATGATACGCTCAGCGGCGGCGACGGGCAGGACAGGTTCGTTTTCAACCCCGGCGGCGGCAGCGACCTGATCCTGGATTTCGACACGGCCGAGGACATGCTGGACCTCACCGGCTTCGACATCGATTTCGACGATATTGTCGTGCTCACCACCGCGCAGGGCGTGGACCTGCAGGTCGCCGGGCAAAGCATCGTCGAGATACACTCCATCACCCCCACAGATATCACAACCGACATCTTCCAATTCTAAA
>NZ_JAIMIB010000058.1 GCF_019966515.1 Roseovarius aestuarii
CAGATGTTTCTGAGAATGCAACTCAAGTAACCGCTGAAAAACCTTCAGCAGCGGTTTTCTGTGTCGAGCATGCGTCGGGAGGCCCATTGCCTCCCATCCTTACCAGGACATAAAATCTCCATTCCAGTCGTTTAGAGGTATGTTGGACACGCGAGATGTTCAAGCTCAGGCATTGTTTATGTGAAATAACGGCCCTTTGCTGCCTTTCACCGACCGGTGAAGATGCCGCGCTGCGGCCCGTCGAACCTGCCGTTCGCTGCGTGTGCGAAATCAAGCATTCAACGAGCTAGCGCTCTGCGGACTTTGGTGACCTTTGCGCCATGGCCTCTTTGGACCTTCTATCGGAAAAATAATGGGCGCAGGGCAGCGCGTCGCAAAGAAGTTGCTGTTGCAGTGAAGCGACTTCAGCGGGCGTCTGTTTCGGCGCGGGCGAGTGGCCCGGGTTCCTCGCGGATCGGGATGTGGATGAGTGCTGCCAGCAGTCCAAGAACGACCGCCGCCCACCACATAGGCGTGTAGTCCTGATTGAGGTCGTAGATGCGCCCGCCAAGCCAGGCGCCGAGGAAGCTTCCGGTCTGATGGCTGAGGAAGACCAGCCCCGCAAGCGTCGAAAGGAACTTCAGCCCCTGCGTCTGTGCGACAAGCCCGATGGTGAGCGGCACGGTGGCGAGCCAAAGGAGCCCCATGACAGCAGAGAAGACGAGAACAGAGCTCTCTGAAATTGGCAGCAAGATGAAGATCGCAATAACAATGGCGCGGCCCAAATAAATCCCGGTCAACACCCACCTTTTTGAGAGGGCCTGACCGGCCCAACCGGCGAAGAATGAGCCCGCGATGTTGAAGAGCCCGATCAATGCCAGCGACCAACCGCCGATCCACGCGGCGAGGCCGAGGTCGATTACATAGGCGGGCAGGTGCGTCTGGATGAAGGCGACATGGAAGCCGCAGACGAAGAACCCGAAGAAGAGGCAAAGATAGCTTCGGTCGGAGAAGGCCGTCGAAAGTGCGGTGCCAAAGTCTTTCGCGGAGGATCCTGAGGCTGTCGGTTTGGACACGCGGGCGATGAAGACGAGACAGGGCAGGATCAGCGCGAAGCTCGCGCCGATCAGCAGGATCGACGGTTGCCAGCCAAACCCTCCGATCATCGCCGTCGCGGCGGGCGCCGAGACGAACATGCCAAGTGACGCGGCCGCCGTGCCAAGCCCCATGATGAAGCTCCGGCGCTCTGCCGAGACGATCTTGCCGAGCGCCCCGATCACGATGGGAAAGGATGCGGCGCCTGTGCCCGCTCCTGTGAGGATGCCGGTGAGAATGAAAAGCGTCGGGTCGGTAACGATGCCTCTGAGAAGAAAACCTATCCCAGCCAGAACGGCGCCCGCGGCCAGAACCCGTGCTGTGCCATAGCGGTCGGCTACAGCCCCTGCGATCGGTTGAGAAATGCCCCAGGTGAGGAGCTGCACGGCGACGGAGAGCGAGAAGACCTCTCGACCCCAGCCCAGATCGGCAGACATTGGCGCCATGAAGATGCCGAATGTCGCCGAAAAGCCAAAGCTCAGAAAGGCGATAACGCATCCAGCAAATATCGCGGCGTTGAGGTGTTTACTCTCTATCGTCATGGATAGGTCTCCCAGCCGGTTGAGGCTGTCACGCCTGCTAAACGAGATCAATGCCTCCGAAGAGCAAAAAAGCTTCATCGGCAAGCCAGTTTCGCGGACGGAACGGACAACAGGGATTTGGCGTTGATCCAGCACTCTCGGCCCAATGCCGACCTTCAGCACTCCCCTTTTATGCGGCGGCGCGGCCACTTGTTCTTCGCCTCTAACACAGCGAAAAATCTTTTGTTTGCGGTGTCGCTGAAACTTTTCGCCTGCTTTGCTCGTATCTGCATTTGTAAGAACCAAAAATAGAAATGCGAAAGGAACACATCATGGCCGTATTCTCAAACACTCAGATAATCGAAGTTGATACAACCACAAACACGCTCGACTACTTCCGCGCTGACTATACTACTAGTTATGCTTATCGGGATTTGTTCGGTCATCGGGAGCTTGGTATTGATGACCAGATTGATCAAAATGACGTGCATGATTATTCCAATGAAGATTCCCAGATGGAGATTCTGATTGATCAATTTATGTTCCTCTGACTCAGGAATTCGCACAAACGAACATTGGGCTGCTTCGCAATGGCAGGTACAAAAGAGGCAGCTGTAGATCCCGACGAGTAGCCCTTTGCGGCCCAAACCTGCCTTTCACCGACCATTCAAAATGCTGCGGTAGCAGCCCGCTTTGCAGACATTTGCCGCAGGCGC
>NZ_JAIMIB010000059.1 GCF_019966515.1 Roseovarius aestuarii
CGGCGCTTGCTTCACAGCAAGTCCGCCGCATAATCAAACCAACCAGATGGGTCAGATGCTCTACCGGCTCAGACCGCCCTAAAGCCCAAAACCTCTGATGACGGACAACTTGATGCGCTTGCAAATGATATTGATCCGGAAAACGATGTTCTGGCCATTGCCGGAATCGACGTAGCACCCAGCAAAGGGATCGCTTACATTGTACAGGATCAACTTGTGTTCGATCCCAACGGCGAATTCAATCATCTGTCACCTGGTCAAACAGAAGTAGTGACGTTGGATTACACGGTGACAGACTCCAACGGTTGGTTCAGCACTGCTACTGCCACGATTACGGTTACGAACCCCGCCCAAATCCCGCCAACACAGGCACCGGACCTGACAGCGTCAAATGCGAGCCTTTCGAATATGTCGCCTGCGGCTGGTAGTAGTATTACTATTAGCTACGAAATCTCTAATGTCGGCACAGGATCAGCGATCGACACAACTGCCGGGATTTATCTGTCCACCGATAACATAATCAATACTGGCGACATACTTCTTGCGACGAACCTTTCAACGACCAGCAACGCTGCAGGTTCAATTGACGTCGAAAACCAAACAATTACTTTGCCAAGCAGCCTTATCCCAGGAACGACTTACTACATTGGCGTCATTGCAGACTATGACGACCAACAGACTGGTGAGCTGTCTGAGAGCAACAACGGTAGCGCTGCAATAGCGATTACTATCCCTAGCGTGCCGCCGCCTGTCCTTGGTCCGGACTTGATCGCTTCGAATTTGTCACTTGGATCGACCAGTTGGGACGATGGAGACATGATCTCGGTATCCTGGGACATCGAGAATATTGGCGGGACATCAGCGTCGGCATCTGCCTCTTCTTTGTACATCTCGACGAACACGACGATCTCTACCGGTGACGTTCTGCTGGCGACCGACACCAGCACGGGGACTATGGCGCCCGGCTTTGTCAATTCCGAAGGGCCTGCGAGTGGGAACTTCACCTTCGACATTGCAAGCCTCGGTTTGTCTCCCGGCGCCTACTATGTCGGGGTGCTTGCCGATGTAAACAACGCAATCGCCGAAGACGACGAGAGCAATAACGTTTCCAATCTGGTTCAAGTCACCGTCAATTCGCCACCGTCTCCGCCGCCGCCGCAACCTCCGACGATCAAGAAACTCTCTGCCAACGACGACAAGTTTGTGCGCGACACCTCAACTAAAGATTTCGAAGTCTATGGCAGAGCCGGTAATGATTTTATCAAAACCGGAAGCGGCGATGATGTTCTGAAAGGAAATAGCGGAAAGGACAGACTCGTTGCCGGCGCTGGTGATGATTCTCTCTATGGAGGTAGTAGGGCTGACAAATTGAGCGGCGGTGCTGACAATGATGTTTTAAACGGTGGAAAGGGTAAAGATAAGCTGGTTGCAGGATCTGGAGATGACCTGTTGATAGGAGGTGGCGCCGCAGATCATTTTGTCTTCCGCCCTAACTTCGACTCCGTCACGGTTGCTGATTTCTCAGGCAACGACGTTATCGATCTGCGAGCGATGAATTTCTCCAGCGTAAACGATGCCCTAAGTGCGGCATCGATGAGTGGAAGTGATGCTGTCTTTGATTTCGGGGGAGGAGATGTTCTGGTGTTGCAGAATGTTGATTTCACCACGTTGTCGGGAAGTGACTTTCTAATCTGATTAATTAGTAAGTCTATGGTCCGCATACGGGTGTCCGCGGGTTTTCTCTCGTGAATGGCGAGCATCAGTTGCCAGTAGGAATTGTCTTTCCCTGCATGCGCGATGTGTCAACACCCTCCCTTGGCGCAGGCGCCGCGAAAGCTAACTAAGTCCGCGATTAAGTCATTGGCTCACCGAAAATGCTGCTAGATGCACGAACGGCAGGAATGCGGAAGCTGCATTGCGGCACCAGACAACCCAATGAACGTCTCTTATGGGCCGGGATCTGCACAAATCGCGGCCATACCTAATCCAGCGTGAAGAGCTCCTGACGGTCTCGGACACCGCGAAGGCGATATTGGCCAAGTGACACCAAAGCAGGA
>NZ_JAIMIB010000005.1 GCF_019966515.1 Roseovarius aestuarii
GCTCTAAGCAGCCAATCCATAGCGTCAAAAAGAACATGTTTACCGCCCGCTCAACGGTCACGGTGCCAAAGTGCGGTTCGTCAATCGCTTCAATGCAGGGTGAATTCACCCGTTACATTGCGCCACTCACCGGGGGAAATCATCTTGCGGTGACTGAAGGACACGGAATGCAGCGGCCCCTCAATCTCGCGCTGCCAGAATTCGATGAACTCGAACAGGCGCGGATGATCCGGCGCGGTGTCATATTCTTGCCAGACAAAGCTGTTGAGGACATGGGTGTAATCCGGCATGTGATAGAACAATTCAGCCGTTGTCAGCCCGTAGCCCTTCAGCATCATCTCTGTTTCAGACATACTCATCTTACTACTCCTTACAAACTCGTCTGATATCTTAATTGTGGGGCAAAAAAATTACTTTTCAATGAAAACAATATGTTGACACCGCGCGGTGGCAGCAATCGATGCGATGATACAACAGCCATTGCGCCCTACATCCTGCCTCTGATATAAGTCAGACAACTAAATATAGACCAATGAACAGGACAGGCATTCACGTGAACGACACGCCGCAACCCCCTGAAGATATGGATGAAAACACACCGGAACGCCCAGTGTATGACGGCCCGAAAATCTCGATCACGGACGAGATGAAAACGTCCTATCTTGATTATGCCATGTCCGTCATCGTCAGCCGGGCCATTCCCGATCTGCGCGACGGGTTGAAACCAGTGCACCGGCGCATTCTTTACGCGATGCACGAAACGAATAACGGGCATGACAAGCCCTATCGCAAGTCTGCCCGCCCGGTGGGCGATGTCATGGGTAAGTACCACCCCCACGGGGACAGCGCGATCTATGACGCGCTGGTGCGGATGGCGCAGGATTTCTCGATGTCGCTGCCGCTGCTGGACGGACAGGGCAATTTTGGCTCGATGGATGGCGATAACCCGGCGGCGATGCGCTATACCGAGGTGCGGATGGACAAGCCCGCCGCCTCGCTGCTGGCGGATATCGAGAAAGATACCGTCGATTTTCAAGACAATTATGACGGCAAGGATCGCGAACCAACGGTCCTGCCCGCACGTTTCCCCAACATGCTGGTCAATGGCGCGGGCGGCATTGCCGTGGGCATGGCGACGAACATTCCGCCGCATAATTTGGGCGAGGTCATCGATGCCACCCTGGCACTGATCGACGACCCGGACCTGACCAGCGAACAGCTGATCGACTATGTCCCCGGTCCCGATTTTCCCACTGGCGGCATCATGCTGGGCCGGTCCGGGGCGCGCAAAGCCTATATCGAAGGGCGTGGCAGTGTCATCATCCGCTCGAAAACCCGGGTCGAGGAGATCCGTAAGGATCGCTACGCCATCGTCATCGACGAGATCCCCTACCAGGTGAACAAGGCGGCAATGATCGAAAAGATCGCCGAACAGGTGCGCGAGAAGAAGATCGAAGGCGTCAGCCACGTGCAGGACGAATCCGACCGCAACGGTGTGCGTGTTGTCGTGGAACTCAAGCGCGATGCCACTGCCGAGGTGGTGCTCAACCAGCTTTTCCGTTTCACGCCGATGCAGACCTATTTCGGCTGCAACATGCTGGCGCTGAACGGCGGTCGACCCGAGCAATTAACTTTGCGCGCCTTCCTGACATCGTTCATCACCTTCCGCGAGGAAGTTGTTGCACGCCGTACAGCGTTCGAGCTGCGCAAAGCCCGCGAACGCTCTCATATCCTCTGTGGCCTGGCTGTGGCGGTCAGCAATGTCGATGAAATCGTTGCCACCATCCGTTCCTCTGCCGATGCGGCCGAAGCGCGCGAGAAACTGATGACGCGCCGCTGGCCCGCCGGTGATATTCTGGAATATATCGCACTGATCGACGATCCGACGCACACGGCCAATGATGACGGCACTTACAACCTGTCTGAAGCGCAGGCCCGTGCCATTCTGGAACTGCGCCTGCAACGCCTGACCCAGATTGGTGTCAAGGAAGTGACTGACGAGCTGCAAGAACTGGCTGGCAAGATCAAGGAATACCTTGCCATTCTCGCCTCGCGCGACCGGATCATGGGCATCATTGCCGACGAGCTGCGCGAGGTGCGCGACCAATTCGCCGTGCCACGCCGGACCGAGATTGTCGACTGGTCGGGCGATATGGAAGACGAAGACCTGATCGAGCGTGAAGATATGGTCGTGACCGTGACCAGCGGCGGCTATATCAAGCGTACGGCATTGGCCGATTTCCGCGCCCAGAAGCGTGGTGGCAAAGGTCTGAGCGGCATGCAAACCAAGGAAGAGGATGTGGTGACCACGCTCTTCGTGGCCAACACCCATACGCAGCTTCTGTTCTTTACGACCGATGGCATGGTCTACAAGCTCAAGACCTGGCGGCTGCCGCTGGGCGGGCGGACCTCAAAGGGCAAGGCCATCGTCAACATCCTGCCCATCCCCACGGGCGTCTCCATCGCGGCGATCATGCCGGTGGACGTGCCCGAGGATCAATGGACCGATCTGCAAATCGTCTTTGCCACCTCGGCAGGGACCGTGCGCCGTAACCGGCTTTCGGACTTCACCAACGTGAAATCCAACGGCAAGATCGCGATGAAGTTCGAGGATGATCACGCCGAGACCAAGCTGATCAATGCCCGCATCTGTTCGGATGATGATGACGTCATGCTGGTTACCAAATCAGGTCGCGCCATCCGCTTTCCGACAACCGAATTACGGGTGTTCAACTCACGCTCGTCTGTCGGAGTACGCGGTGTAAAGCTTTCCGGTAACGACGAGGTCGTCTCGATGTCGATCATCCGGCATTTCAACGCGACGGCGGATGAACGCGCGGCCTATCTCAAGATGCGCCGCGCCCAGGAAAACGCAACCGAGGACGACGCGAGCGGTGATGAAGACGGCGACGAAAACGCCAGCATCAGCCAGGAACGCTTTGATGAGATGAAGGCGGCTGAAAACCTCATCCTTACCATCACCTCGGGCGGCGCGGGCAAGCTCAGCTCGTCCCACGGTTACCCGGTGCGCGGTCGCGGTGGCATGGGCGTGGCGGCCATGGACAAGGCAATGCGCGGCGGACCCTTGGTCGCGTCTTTCCCGGTCTCGCTGGATGATCAGATCATGTTGGCGACGTCCAAAGGGCAGTCGATCCGCGTGCCGGTCAACGGTATCTCGTTCCGGTCGCGCAGCGCCGGTGGCGTGCGGGTGTTCAACACCGGTAAGGGCGAAGAAGTCGTCAGTGTCGCCTGGATCGCGGAACAGGCCGATGAAGATGAAACACTTGAGGCACCGGTAACGCCAGAGGAATAGCAAGCTGGCGCGCGAGTGTGCTGTCCCACAAATCCCGGAAATGAGGTGTCAGAGATAACGCAGAATATCCCGGTGCTTGTTCTTGGCTCGGGCGGTCGGTTGGGCCGCCTTCTGCGCCGCATCTGGGCGCGGCATCCCCCCGCCGGGGTCGATCTGCATTTCCAATCGCGCCGGGCACATGCCCATCCCCAAAGCCACCAATGGTCGCCGGGCCAACCTGCGGATACCCTGCCGGTCTGCGATACGGTCATCGCGCTTTGGGGACAAACCGAGGGCGACGCCGAGGCGCTGGCCCTTAACGCAAGCCTTGCCGGACAAAGCCGTGCTGTAGCACTGGCCTGTGGCGCCACCCGACTTTTGCATCTGTCGAGTGCCGCGATTTATGGCGGCGCCGTAGATGCCACCGAGACCACACCCGCCGCACCGGTCAACGACTATGGCCGCGCCAAACTGGCGCTGGAAATGCGCGTGGCCGGATTTGATGATCCTGGATTGCGTCATGTCTGCCTGCGCCTCGCCAATGTCGTGGGCGCAGATAGCCTTGCCCCGGCACTAAGGCGGGGCACCCCGGTGATCCTTGACCGCTTCGCCGACGGCGAGGGCCCGCTGCGCAGCTATATCGGGCCGGAAGATCTGGCAGACATCCTGATTGCGCTGGCCCGGGTGCCGCCGGGCGATCTGCCTGCCACGCTGAATGTCGCTGCGCCCGAACCGGTTGCCATGCAGGCTCTGACCACAGCGGCCGGGCGAGACATTACCTGGCGCGACGCCCCGCCGATGGCTCTTCAACGCGTTACCATGGACACCACACGTCTTGCCCAATTATTGCCAGCACTGAACCCCACATCCGATGCAGCGGTTTTGATTGAGCGTTGGCAGCAACACCTTTCAACAGACTGACCACACGCCAAAGGTGCAAACGCTGCCGCTGGATTACGTAAACGTGACGCGATGTGTCCGGCTTGGGTGAAATTCTCCGACCTGTGGCCTGCAAACGACCTATCGGCATTATATATCTTTGTTTCGTTGTAAAACTCAGTGGCGTTAACGTGACTTGTTCGATTGATACCGCACAGGGTAAGCTACGCCGCAAGATCAGAAACTGCCGGTTCACGGAACTGGTAACCAGTAATCGGGGCAATAAATCCGTTGAAGGCATCCGGCACGAAAGACAGCGTCGACACACCGCTTGCGCACGGTCAACGAGCAAGGTGGTTCATGGTGACGGAACTGCTGCTGATAGCACTGGCCTATATCGGCGCCTCTTGGCTTTTATCGGCCACTGAAAGCTGGACGCTTCTGCCGCCCGCCGCCTTGGGAGACCTGATAATCCTCTTGGGAATCGGCGCGATCGCGACAATTGTTCTGCGCCGCCGCAGCAGACCCGTTACCGGTTCCCCGACACAGACGGTCACAACCGCCGCGCTGACCGCTCTTGCGTTCACAGTGGGCGGTGCGGTTTTCGCGCCTGTGGTCACGGTTATCGCCACGCCGCCGCATGTTTTCGTCGTCACCGGGCTGATATTCCTGATCCTCAGTGCCGCGCACAGGCTCGTCCTGCGCCAGCGCGAAAGGGATTGCATCAAGGTGCTGATCTACGGTGCTGGTCGCACCGGGCAGAATTTTCTCGCAACACTGACCGCACGGGACGGTCTGCGCCCGGTTGCCTTCGTGGATGACGACACCCAACTACAGGAGAGCAGGATCGGTGGGCTTGATGTCTACGCGCCCGATAAAGTCGCTGACCTTGTGGCTCAACACCATGTCAGCCGTATCGTTCTGGCGATGCCACGCGCCTCTGCTGCTGTTCAGTCCCGCATCATCCGCAACCTCTCGCGGCTCGACTGTGAAATCCACACCCTGTCCGCCTATACTGAACCGGCAGACGTCCAGGGTACCCCTGCCAAACCCGTTGACCTGCATACCCTGATGGGCCGCGACCGGCTTGAAGAGGATCTGCCCGGCGTTTCCGACACCTACCACTCCCGTTCGATCCTCGTGACCGGCGCAGGCGGGTCGATCGGGTCGGAAATCTGCCGCCAGCTTATGGCTTGCGATCCTGAACGGCTGGTGCTGATGGATCATTCCGAACTCATGCTGTTCGAGATCGACCGCGAGCTGCGTCATATGGGCAGTGATGTCGATATCCAACCGGTCTTGGGATCGGTTTGTGAACGTGATCTGGTGACGGGTGTGATGGCGAAATACAAGGTCGATACCGTCCTGCACGCCGCCGCCTATAAACATGTACCGATGGTCGAATATAACGCGCTGGAAGGCATGCGAAACAACGTGCTGGGCACCAAGGTCGTGGCTGACGCCGCGCGTGACGCGGGGGTCGAGCGCTTCATTCTGGTCTCTACCGACAAGGCGGTGCGGCCCTCGTCGATCATGGGGGCCTCGAAACGTTTTGCCGAGCTGCTGATTCAGGATATGGCGACCCGCTCGACCAAGACGCGCTTTGCGATGGTGCGGTTCGGCAATGTGCTGGGCTCGTCCGGCTCGGTCATTCCGCTGTTCCGCGAGCAGATCGCCCGTGGCGGCCCCGTGACGTTGACCCATAATGACATCACCCGCTACTTCATGACCATCCCCGAGGCAGTGCAACTGGTGCTGTTGGCAGGCACGTTCTCACGCGGAGGCGACGTGTTTGTGCTTGATATGGGCAAGCCGGTCCCGATCCGCGACGTCGCCCGTAAATTGATCGAAAGCGCGGGACTCAGCGTGCGTGACGCGACCAATCCAAAGGGCGATATCGAGATCAAGATCACAGGTCTGCGCCCGGGCGAAAAGATGCACGAAGAACTGCTGATCGGTTCGGATATGCTGACCACACCCCATAAGCGCATCCTGCGCGCGCAGGAAGATCACCTTTCCGAGATTGAAATGGCCAACGCGCTCAACGCGCTGAAACAGGCGATCGAGACACGCGATCCGAAACTGATGAACGAAACGCTGTCAAAATGGATCGAACGGGCTGACAAGGCTAAACCGGTCATCGTCAATGAATAACCCCCGCGGAGCCGGTTAGCGGACTTCGGCTGCTTCTTCATCGGTCAGAAACCGTGCTTTTGTCACGTCGAAAATCTTACCGTCTGGCGAGGTCAGAAGCCCCAAGGATGCCAGAAACGGGTCCGTCGTGAGTTCCTTGGCCCAGGGCGATGCCGCGATCTTATCCAGACGCTCAAGCAACTCGTCAATCGACGCTTCGGTGATCTTGATGATGTTGAATCGCCCGGCAGAGGCATCCAGTAACTCGTTTAGCGCACCGTATAGCTCGGCGGGCAGATCATCCTGATGATCCAGAAACGTATTGACCGCGCCGGTGAAATCTTCTGAAAAAGCATCAAAATGCCCAAGCGCGTAATCGGTATCCTCCGCCGCCAGACGGGCCTGAAGATAGCCCAGGTCGATGGCGAGTTGCGCCTGTTCAATCTCTTGCGCAAGCACTGTCTTTTCTTGCTCAAGGGACAGAATTTCCGACGCGAGTTCCTGACGTTGAGTGTCAAAAAACCCGGTAATCCATGCGGTTCCGACACCGACCAGTGCCAGTATGATCGGCGTCAACCCACCCAGATAGCCGGGACGCTTCCACCATGCCAGCGAGGCCTCTGAAATCTCGGCCCGCAGTTTTTCAAGTTCAAGGCGTTTGTGTTCAACTTCCAACTCTGCCAGTTCGGCATCTTTTTCAGTCATCGCAAAATTCTCTCTTAAAAAGTCCAGCGTAGCAAAAATACCCTAACCTCCCAACCAGATTTCACCGGACGCGCGGATTGACGCAATCAGTATCCGCCAGCGCAGGTCAGGTTCAGTGGGACACGCCCAGATTCGGGGGTTGTTAGCCTACGCACTCCTTGATGCAATATCTCATCAAATCGCCAACGCGCAGGGCGGCATCGTCAGTACGCGGCGGGCTGCACCCCGCATTCAAAACTCAGCTAGCGGTGAGTTCGCCCGGGGATATCATGCCGGATAGAGCGCGCCGAATTTTTCCTCGATATATGCCATCAACGGTCCTGCTGTCGGCTCCGCGCCACAGGCGCGGGTAATCAGCTCTCGCGGCTCATAAAGTCCGCCGTGCTGCTGCACGTTCTCTCCCAGCCAGGCGGTTGCCTCGGCCAGGTCACCGGTCGCAAGCTGCGCATCCAGATCGGGCACCGCCTGGCGCAGGGCTTCGTGCAGGCAGCCGGCATAGACATTGCCCAGGGAATAGGTCGGAAAATACCCGAAAAGGCCCACAGACCAATGCACATCCTGCAGACACCCGTCCGAGGCGCGGGTGACTGCGTAGCCGAAATCAGCAGCGAACCGGTCATTCCACGCGGCCTCGAGATCGGCCACCGCCAGATCGCCCGAGATCAGCGCGCGTTCCAGATCGAAGCGCAACATGATGTGAAGATTATATTGCACCTCATCCGCCTCGGTCCGGATGAAACCGCGATGCAACCGGTTGACGGTGGCATAAAACTCATCCGCGTCCGCCACACCCATATCGCCGAACCGGTCGCGCATCTGTTCAAAAAGCCAGCCACAGAACGCCCGGCTGCGGCCCAGCTGGTTCTCGTAAATCCGGCTTTGGCTTTCATGCACACCCATCGACACACCCTGCCCCACTGGCGTCAGCACATAGTCGCGGTCGATCCGCTGCTCGTAACAGGCATGCCCGACCTCGTGGATCGTCGAATAGATGCAGTTGAAGGGATCGGTTTTACTGGTCCGGGTGGTGATGCGCACATCATCGCCCGACCCCGAACTGAACGGATGCACCGCTTTGTCAAGCCGCCCGCGCGCCATGTCATAGCCAAAGAGTTTCGCCAGTTCCCGCGCCAGTTTCATCTGCTGCTGCGGATCATAGCTGCCGCTGACAGCCGCGCGCTCGGGATGGTTCAGCGCCCGCTCGCGCAAGGCCACGAGGCCTGGGCGCATTTCATCGAACATGGCCTGAAGTTGTGCCCCGGTGGCGCCCGGTTCGTAATCATCCATCAGCGCGTCATAGGTATCGCCGCCATCTGCCAGTGCTGCGCCTTCTTCGCGCTTGAGCCGCACGACCTCTTGCAGAACCGGGGCGAACGCGGCGAAATCGTTGTTTTCGCGCGCCTCAGCCCAATTGCCCTGCGCCCGGCTGGTCAACCGCGCCAGTGTCGTCGCCAGATCGGCAGGCACACGCTGCGTCCGCTCGAAACTGCGCTTGATCAGCCTCAGTTGCGCCGCGCCCGCCTGATCCGGGGCCTCTGCCGCCGCCAGCAGATCCCCGACCTGGGGAGCGGTGCGGCGGGCGTGGATCACCGCCTCAAGCGCGCCGCTTTCCTCGGCCCGTTGCGGGGCAGCACCGCGCGGCATCATGGTTTCCTGATCCCAACCAAGCCGGCCTGCAATCTGGCTCAACGCTTCAGTTTCTCGCTGATATACCATCAGTTCGTCAAATGCGGTCAACTTAGTTCCCCCGGATGGATTGTGCCTGCGGATAAAGGCTCAGGAAGCGAGCGCGCAGGATCAGCACCCAGAGCGCCACGGCAAGAAGTTGGTGCACGATCGCGACCTGCCACGGCGCGCCGTAAACGACTGTCATGATGCCAAGGGCGATCTGCCCCAGAAGGGCGATGAACGCCGCCTTGAACGCCACGCGCGTCGCGCCATTGGCGCTGCGCCGCCCACGCAGGAAGACGACCACCGAGAATACCAGTAGCAGGTAGCCCACGATGCGGTGAATGAACTGCACCAGCCCCGGGTTTTCAAAGAGGTTCCGCCAGCCCAGCTCGGCCATCCAGATCGTCGGGGGTAATATCTGCCCGCCCATCAGCGGCCAATCGGTATAGCTGCGCCCGGCGTCGATGCCCGCGACAAGCGCACCGATGAGGATTTGCAGAAAGGCGAAATGCAGCCAGCCGGTGGATAGCCCGAAAAGCTTTACCTCCTTGCCGCGCCGCGCCTGCATCAACTCACGCTCGTCTCGACCCAGCAGGAACACATACCACGCGATGAAACCCAGGATTACAAAGGCCAGCCCCAGATGCGTCGCCAGTCGGTAGCTGGCCACATCGGTCATGCCAGCCCCAAGCCCCGAGGCGACCATCCACCACCCCACGGCGCCCTGTATGCCGCCCAGAACGCCCAGGAGCAGCAAACGTTGTGTCCAGCCTGTGGGGATTTTCCTGGTTGTCAGAAAGAAAAGGAACCCAATCGCCCAGACAAGGCCGATCACCCGGCCCAGCTGCCTGTGGCCCCATTCCCACCAGTAGATTCGCTTGAAATCATTGAGTTCCATCCAGCTGTTCTGGACCTGAAACTCGGGAATTTCCTTGTATTTGGCGAATTCCGCGTCCCAGTCGGCGGCGCTCATCGGGGGAAGCGCGCCGGTGACCGGTTTCCATTCGGTGATCGAAAGCCCGCTATCGGTCAGGCGCGTCAGCCCGCCCACGGCGATCATCACCACGACCAGCGTGAACAGCACCAAAAGCCAGGCCCGGATCGCGCCCCGCGCGCCCTTGCGCCCCTGATCGATCATGCCACCCTTGGGTGCCTCGCGCACCGGTGCCTTGTCGACCTCTTCGAAAATACTGCGCTTGCCGCTCATCCCGCCTGTCCTTTACCTTCCGGGCCAGAGCCTAGTGCGGCAATGCCCCCCCTTCAAGCATCCCCGTTCAGCGATTTTTCCAGCGGACCATCTGCCGCATCACCCCGTGCAGCATCTGCACATCGGCGCGGGTCAGCGGCATCCGGCTCCACATGTTACGCAGGTTGATCTTCATGCCCTCCGCCTTGGCCTCGGGAAAGAAAAACCCGGCCTCGCCCAGCCGATCCTCGTAATGCACTGAAAGCTTCTCGATCTCGATCTGCTCGGCCCAGTCGGTCTTGGCCATGTCAACCCGCTCGGGCGTCACCTCGCCCTGCGCGCGTTGCCATTCATAGGCCGTCAACAACACACATTGCGCCAGGTTGAGCGAAGCAAATTCCGGGTTCACCGGCACGTTGATGATCGCGTTGGCGCGGGAGATGTCGTCGTTTTCCAGCCCGGCGCGTTCGGGCCCGAACAACACCGCCACCTTTTCACCACCCGCGATCTTTTCGGCCGCGATCTGCATGGCGCGTTCCGGGCTGACAATTGGCTTGGTCAGCCCACGCGCCCGCGCCGTGGTGGCAAGGACATAATGGTATTCTTCCAGCGCTGCGGGCACATCGGCGCACAAAACCGCCTCGTCCAGCAGCCGCCCGGCACCGCTGGCCATCGCCACGGCGTTCGGGTTGGGCCAGCCGTCACGCGGCGCCACGATCCGCATCCGGTCCAGCCCGAAATTCCACATCGCCCGCGCCGCCGCGCCGATATTCTCGCCCATCTGCGGGCGCACCAGCACAAAGGCGGGCTGTGGGCGATCTGTCGGCATGTTGCGCGGCTCCGTTACTCTTCTGCGCCTCATAGGCCAAAGCCTTGCCCGGGAAAAGCCCCGCCCCCCGCTTCTTCCTGGCGAAAATACTCAAAAAACCTACATTGGCCTCACCCAGCAACGGAGGCAAACATGGCTTATGACGAAGGACTGGCCGAACTGATGCGCGGCGATCTGGCCGAACTGCCGGGCCTGACCGAGAAAAAGATGTTCGGCGGGCTGTGTTTTCTGCAGCATGGCAACATGATCTGCGGCGTGCATGCGGGCGGCGCGATGTTCCGCGTCGGCAAGGAAAACGAGGCGGCGGCGCTTGACCTGAACGGGGTTGGCCCGATGACATTCACCGGTCGCAAGATGGGTGGCATGGTCGACGCCGATGACGGCGCGATGGCCGATGACCGGATCCGGCACGAACTGGTCAGCCTTGCCCTTGGGTTTGTCGCGACCCTGCCGCCGAAATAGCCGCTCAGATACGTGGACCAGCCACAATTTCCACGCTATAGCGGCGCAAACCCATGCAGGAGCGCCGACAATGGCCGAACCAGAGCAGCCGCAACTTTATCTCATCACCCCGCCCGAGATTGAACTCAGCCGGTTTCCCGATCAGCTTGCCGCCGTGCTTGATGCCCATGACATCGCCTGTGTGCGCCTGAGCCTTGCCAGCCAGGATGAAGACCGCATTGCGCGCGCCGCCGATGCCTGCCGCGAGGTGACCCATGCCCGTGACGTGGCGCTGGTGATTGACAGCCACCTGATGCTGGTCGAACGGCTGGGTCTTGACGGTGTGCACCTGACCGACGGTGCGCGATCGCTGCGCGCTGCCCGCAAGGAACTTGGCCCCGATGCCATCGTCGGCAGCTTCTGTGGCACCTCGAAACACGAAGGGATGAATGCCGGTGAATCCGGGGCCGATTATATCAGCTTCGGCCCGGTCGGGGTCTCGGCGCTTGGCGACGGTGCCACCGCCGACAGCGCGCTTTTCGACTGGTGGTCGCAGATGATCGAACTGCCCGTAGTGGCCGAGGGGCATCTGGACGCTGACCTGATACGCAACCTCGCGCCTGTCACCGATTTCTTCGGTATCGGCGCGGAAATCTGGTCGGCCGACGACCCCGGCTCTGCTCTTAAGGTGCTGTTGAGTGCGATGGAATGATGAGATTCTAACTCCACTATAACATTTATTATCAATGCTTTAAAAGATAATGTTCACGCACCAATGGGGTTGTTCTCTGGCACCGCGATCACGCGGCTGCCCTCGACAAATGCCTTCAGGCTGAAATTCCACTTCGCGCCCGGCCAGTGTATTGTCATCTCGCGTTTGCGCGGGCGATAGACGGCGGTGTAAAGCGTCCCGAAACCGGCTGAAAACGCGGTCGAGTAAAGCGGCGGCTTGAGAAATGCGTTGATGAATTTTTCCTGCGTCTCGCGATGCAGGGTCAGGCGCTGCAACAGGTAGCGCTCACGTTCGACCGTCGCGGTGAACCGCGCATGGCTGACCCATTCGACATTTTCCTGATGGTTCGTCGCCACGGCCGCATGGGTGATTACTGCAGGCCGGTCCGGTGCCATCATCACCGTCATGTAACGCCGCTTCGCATCCACCACAGTCACGTTATAGCTCATATGGGTGGGCACGCGGGCCAGCACCTCGCCCGCCTCTTCCGCGGTCTTGCAGGTTTGCAGCACATAGCGCAGGATAATCGGCACGCCGAACCCCTCGCCCACCACGCGGCGCCCGCCAAAGGTCAGCGATATGGCCAGGCCCGAGTCGTTGCAGCCATCGACCAGACCCCATAGCCCGTCAGAGGTACCCATCACCGCCCGGTCCAGCCAATTGGTGCGCACGATCAGGCTGTCAAAAGCTTGCGGGCTGTAATCGTAGTTGCGCACCATCACCGGCTGTGCGCCGGGCCAGATCGCCTGGGAACAACCCGAAAGATACGGCGGCGGACAATAAAAACTCAGAAATCGCGCCTGCTGATCGCCCCCACCTGCCAACTCGCAAAGCTTGTCGTAAAGCGGCACCAGCTCGGGCATATGCGTTTCCAGCGCCCGGCGGCATTCGAGGTATTTGGGACGGGCATTATCCCCTTCGCGCGACCACCAGCGCTGATAGTCGGGCCAGTACTCCGCAAAAATCCCGGCCCATTTGGGGCCGGGTTGATCTTCGGATATGGCGCGCCAGAGAACGTCCATATCACGGCGCTTACATGATCTTGTGGTGGCTGTCGGTCAGTTCTTGCGCCGTTGGCAGGGGCCGCGCCGCGAATTGTGACTTGATACCGTGAATCCACCGTTTGGCACGCTCATTTAGCTTGAAACCGGGCGTCATCGATCGCCCACGCGTTACCAGTATGCCCAGATCAGCCCCTTCATAGCGGAAATCGCCGGGCTTCTGGATGCGCAGGAAGAAGGCTTCGTTCTCATTCTCGACCGCCCGACGGTGATAGTCGAAACGGTTGAACTCGACCCGACCGTCCTCGTCCATCCGGTAGATGCCGGTGGGTGGCGCCTGAGTGATCACGTCGACGCTGTCATCAGTGTGCTTGATCACCATCTGCGACCAGTTGTCGATCATGTCCGGATCGGCCCAGCGGGCGTTCAATTCGTCCACATCCAGCTTGAATTTCTTCGAGCAGAATTCCAGCAGGTGGAACAGGAAGAGCGGCGCATCCGCATGGGCAAAGGCCGCATGGTTGGTCATCGATGACGCACCGGTGATGCGTGGATTCAGCTCGCCCAGCCAGATATCTCCGGTCTTCTTGTCGATCAGGAAATCCAACTCGAAATAGCCGCGATAGCCTTCCTTGCGCAGCTGTTCGCCGAACTTGAAGGTCAGATCGCGCGCCTGCTGGCGGACCTTGGGTGCAAATGCGGTCGAGAAGATTTCGTTACCGCACCAGCCGCCGCGATAGGGTGTCAGATCCTTGAACCCGACCAGTTCGGTCATCAGCGGGCCCACGATCGTGCCTTCCGAGGTAGCGCAGGCCTCGATCGCCGAGCCGCGGCAATCGATCCGCATCATGATCTTGATCTCGCCCTCGCCGACGATCTCGTGTTCATGTCGACGGAAATCGGCCTCGGACTTGATGAAGAACGTGGTGTGGCCGCTGTCGCCAAAGGCCGATTGCAACACCAGATCATGACCGATCCCGGCCTTTTCGCAAATCTTGCGCAGATGCGCGTAATCCTTGACCTCGCTCAGCGTATTGGGGACCGACGGCACCCCGGCCTTGTTGCCGATCCGGACGGTTTCGATCTTGTTGTCCATCTTGGTGCGCAGCTTGGCCTTGGGGAACCAGACCCTGCCGCCCAGTTCCTTGACCAGCCGCTCGGTTTCCTCGTCGAACATCAGGAAGACGAAATTGGGCTTGCCACCGCGCCGCTTGATCAGGTCGATCACTTCCTTGTGCTGCAACAGATAGTTGTTGATATCCTCGATCGACTGGAACTCGGCATGGGGCGCCTCGGAGGGTACGAAGGTGTTCGGATGCTGCCCGTCATAACAATCTATATAGCTGATATACTTGAAATTCTTGGCCCATTCATCAATGCCCAGAAGGTTGAAGTTCGTGGCCGACACGAAATAGATCGGGTCCTCGCTGCGATGAAAATAACGCCGGATCTCCGAGATGTTCTTTAACACCTTGCGTGGCTTCGGCTTGCCTTTAGTTGAGGTTCTCTTGGCCATGTTATCTGGTCCCTCCCTGATTGTTGTTTATTCTGCAGCCCGGCTGGCGGCACCCTGTCCCGCCTGGCGCGCTAACGCTTCGGACGAGAAGATGCGCAGGCCCAGATCGGGCCGGTAGCCGTGGATTTCGTTCACATCCAATGCCCGCATGAAATCAAGAATTTCATCCGAGATTACCTGCCCCGGCACGAGGATCGGAAAGCCCGGCGGATAGGGGATGATGAACGTGGCCGACACCATGTCGACCCCCTCCTGGGTTTTGGCGTTGTTCAAATCGACGTAATCGCAATTGCTTTCGTCATAACTCATGAAAAACGCGGTCCGGATGTCACCTTCGGGCGTGGTCCCTTCGCTGCGAAACGCGTCGTGGAACCGGCTGAAATCCGGCAGCGGCGGCAGGTCTTCCATCAGGCTTTTCACCCGCTTGTCGAAGGCCCGCTGTTCCATTTGCGAGGCATCGTCCTGAAGGTCGTCAAGCTCCTGCGCGATCTGCACCAGCACCTCGATCAGATAGGCAACCGACGACCGCGTGGTGCCGATATTGGTCATGAAGAGGACGGTGTTGCGCGAGGTCTTGTTGATCTGGATGCCGAATTTTTCCATCAGAATCTTGGTCTTGAACGTATCGCCGTCCCAACCCGTACCGCCCACGGCCAGTGTGACCCGGCTGGCATCGAGCACGAATTCGTCCCTGGCCCAACTGTCCCAGATATCGTCCCAGCCCTGATCGGGTTCGTAATAGGACTTGATCCCGCTTTCGCGATGCTCCTCGGGGACCATATCGGACGCGGTTAATATCTTGAAATACTTCTGCAAAAGCGGATGCGTGGCAATCGCTTTGCGCATCGACAATGCCGCTTCGATCTGGCGCTGGACAAACTCGTACCCTTCCAGCTCCACCTGTCTGCGGCCCACATCAAGCGAGGCGATGATCTGGTAGTTCGGCGAGGTGGAGGTATGGGTCATATAGGCTTCGTGAAAGCTCTGTTCGACCTCACCTTTGAAATCCTGATCATGCACATGGATCATTGATCCCTGTCTCAGTGAAGTCAGGGTTTTATGCGTCGAATGCGTGGCATAGGCACGTACCCGTGCATCCGGCGGCGGCAGCAGGCGGGTATTCAGCAACGCCTCCATATCCGCGTCTTTCAACGCCTCCTGCTGCGCCTCATAGGCCGAGGCGGATTTGGTGGTGCGCAGATTCTCGCGCAGGAACTCGGCCGTGGCCATGGCGGTGCGTTGGCGATAGATCGGGTTGAAACGCGCGAAGGCGAACCAGGCCTCATCCCACAGGAACACAAGGTCCTTTTTGATCGCCAGGCATTCCTCCATGACGCGGCGCACATCATAAACCACCCCGTCGAAGGTGCAGTTGGTCAGCAAGAGCATCCGCACGCGGTCCAGCTTGCCCGCGGCCTTCAACTCCAGCAGTTGTTTCTTGATCTCCCGCACCGGCACGGCGCCATACATTGAATATTCATTCAGCGGATAGCTGTCGAGATAAACGACATTCGCCCCTGACAGCACCATGCCGTAATGGTGCGACTTGTGGCAGTCGCGATCCACCAGCACGATATCGCCGGGCCTGACCAGCGCCTGCACCACAATCTTGTTGCAGGTCGACGTGCCGTTGGTGGCAAAAAACGTCTGTTTCGACCCGAACGCCCGCGACGCATTTTCCTGTGCCTTCTTGATCGGCCCTACCGGCTCCAGCAGGCTGTCCAGCCCGCCGCTGGTGGCCGAGGTTTCGGCCAGAAAGATATTGGGCCCGTAAAACGCTCCCATATCCTGAATCCAGTGGCTGCGGCTGATCGACTTACCGCGACTGATCGGCATCGCGTGGAAAACACCAGTGGGTTGTTTGGAATAATCCTTGAGTGCCGTGAAAAACGGGGTTTTGAACCGGGTCTGCACGCCACGCAGGATATTGAGATGTAGTTCCTGAAAATCTTCCTGATTATAAAAAACCCGACGGCAGCGCCCCAGATCAAGCCCGGCAATCGCCTCGACCGACCGATCGGTGATCAGGTAGCTGTCAAGCTCAGGGCGCACCTTGGCAATCAGGCGGGTCAGCTTTGGGCCGTAATCTTCGGGGCGCATCTCGTCGATATCTTCTTCGACATCCATCAGCGTCAGATAGCGTTGCAAAACCGAGATTTCGTTGCGCGACTTCAGCGCCAGACCGGGGCGTATCACCACCGCCTGAATATTATGGTTAAACAGGATGCCGATCAGCGCATCCTCGAAACTGGGCACGATCACCGGCTCATAATGAAACTGATCTTCGTTCCGGTGCATGCTTTGCAGCGAGCTGCGCAGCCAGCGTTCCTGATGCTCGTTGAGGTCATCAACCACCAGCACCTCGAAATAGGGCTTGGTCATCGCGCGGGCTTCGGGCGACAGCAGCGCTTCATCTTCCAGTTCTTCGGTATCGGCCTCGTCCCGACCCAGCGGGATGGCGCGGCGGCGATAGGCACCCGAAATCAGCGCCCGCGTGATCCGCCGCACATTGAACGCCAGATCTTCGAAATTGCGATGTTCGAAATGGCGCCGCAGATGATCGAAAGCGGTGATGCCCGGGAAGGCCCAGTAGGTTTCGATCGGCGCCAGTTGCTGTAGCAGGTCCTCGACCCGTGGCGTCAGTTTCTTTATGGTTTTTTCGTCGGGGGACCGGGCAAGCGCGTTTGCTACTTCATTCAAAGCACTCCAGCTGTCCGACCTGAGCTGAATGGCACTGAAATAATTGCTCATCGTCTTCATGAAACATCGTCCTCCCTTTCGTTTTCGCAACTGCGATCAACCGGCACCCTCCCCGGTGCCAATCGCCGCAATTGTCGCAAAGGACGCATGTTGCACGCGTCCTTACCCGCTGGCGGTTTTATCCACAGTCGGGATTTTCTGAACCTGCCCGGCATCGTCATTTGCCGGGCTATGCCCCGCCGCCGGCGTTTCGATGCGCGGGTCCGTCAATATCAACGGGGCACCTTTTTCCCACTGTTTGGGCATTTCCAGCGGTCCCAGCGTCTGCAAATAGGCATCGGCCCCGCTGGCGCGGTCATAGACCGGGAATTCCACCTCGCGGTCGCGGAAGCTTTTCAGGACCTGCCCGAGGCCTTTCATGCCGGTATTGCGCTGCCGCCGCACCTGATCCAGATCGATCTCGATGGGGAAGATATCTTCTTGCCCGGCGGCCTGATGCAACACCTGCGCCGATGGGTCCACGACGCAGGATTTACCCACCCCGCCCGAGCCCAATCCGTTCACATCGAACACGTAGCACTGGAATTGCGCCGCCGTGGCCCGCGCAATCGCCAGTTCCGCGTCACGGTCAGTTGTGCCGGTCAGTACCGGGTGCAACAGCACTTCGACGCCCTGCGCGGTCAGGTGACGCGTGGTTTCTGGGAACCAGATGTCATAGCAGATCGACAGGCCGAAGCGGCCCACATATGGCACATCGAAAATACAGAACTCGGTGCCTGCTGAAACGCCAGCCTCGTACGGCCTGAACGGGAACATCTTGCGATAGGTCGACACGATTTCGCCCTCGGGGTTGATCACCACCGAGGTGTTGTAGATCCGCCCGTCCGCTGCGGTTTCAAACATCGAACCGGGTATCAGCCAGATATTGTGCCGCTTGGCATCTTCCTGCAAAAGCCGGATCGTGTCGTTTTCCAGCGGCTGCGCGAATTTCGTCAGCGGGCCATAGGCCGCCAGTTCGCTGAACAAAACCATCTGCGTCCAGGGAAACCGGGCCATGGCCAAATCAATCTTATGCCGCAGCGCGTCCACGTTCGGATGGGCGGCGGCGACATGCATCTGGATGCCTGCAATCGCAAAAGGGGTCACGTCTGTCGTCCTCGAGATGCCCGTAAGGCTCATGGGTGGAGGTCGAGTGTTACATACCCGTTCGGGACAGTCCACAGCGACGTGGCAACAATTTTTGGCAATCTTGCACACGCGTGTCTTTGCATAACGAATACCCGCAAGACGCGTCACGATAATAACTATTGCCGGTCTCAATATTGACAAGCGGTTGTAGTGTGGTCTTTCAATATTCTCGAGGATAACGAGTATGACAGAAACGCCCGGCCCTATGCCGCCCGCCCAGACCGTTTCGACCGGCTTTGTCGTGGCCATCGTGGGCTTTTTCAGCTCCTTTCCGATCCTGCTGCAAGGGATGGATGCGATGGGGGCGGATCATGATCAGGCGGCCTCGGGGCTGATGGCAGCCGCGTTGTCGATGGGCATCGCTGGCATTTTCCTGAGTCTCTGGACGAAAAAACCGGTCAGTGTTGCCTGGTCCACCCCCGGTGCAGCGCTTCTTGCGGTCAGTGCCACGCCGCAATTCGGTTTCGAAGCCGCCGTCGGTGCCTTCTTGATCGCCGGTTTCATGACTGTGCTGGCCGGAATTGTGCGCCCTATCGGTCGGGCGATCGCCCTGATCCCGGGGCCGTTGGCGCAGGCCATGCTGTCGGGTGTGCTGTTATCGATCTGCGTCGTACCATTTCAGGCAGCAGCGCAGGATCCGTGGATGGCCCTGCCGATTATCGCAACCTGGTTTGCCATAAGCCGGATCAACCGGCTGGTGGCCGTGCCTGCCACCGTGCTGATGGCGGCACTGATGGTACTCTTCAGCACCGGTTTCGCCGTGCCCCTGCCCGACGCGCCCTTCACGCAGCTGGTTGTTGTCCGCCCGGTCTTCACTCTAGATGCCACGCTGGGTATCGCGCTGCCGCTTTTCATCGTCACCATGGCCACCCAGAATATTCCCGGTCTCGCTGTGATGCGCAGCTATGGTTACGCGCCTGCACCGGGGCCACTTTTGTCCGCTGTCGGCGGGGCCAGCATGATCTCGGGCCTGCTGGGGGCACCGGCCACCTGCCTGGCCGCGATCACCGCCGCGATGTGCTCGAACGAGGACAGCCACCCGAACCCGGCGCTGCGTTACTGGTCGGCAGCGATGGCCGGACTGTTCTATTGCCTGCTGGGAATCTTCGCCGCAATCATCACCACTTTTGCCGCCGCCGCGCCCCCGCTGCTGCTGGGAACACTGGCCGGTATCGCGCTGCTCGGGGTTTTCGCCAGCAGCGCCCTTGCCGCCTTTGATGATGCGGAATATCGCGAAGCCGCCGCGATTACCTTCCTGATCACCGCATCGGGGGTCTCCGTCTTTGGCCTGAGTGCCGCGGTCTGGGGGCTGATCGGGGGCGGGATCGTGCAGATCGTCAAACGCCGCAGCGCCGGATAACGTGCAAGGCGACCACAGGCGTTTTCGCTTATTTGCCGTGATGGTTGAATAGTAACGCTTTGGATTCGCGCGCTCTGCCGCTATCATCCCGCCATTGTATTTACGACCAGTATTTTCAGGAGCGGGATTATGTCAGCCGGAATCTTCCACCCCCTTTGTATGTCAGGCCGTGCGGTCCGCCCTGCCCGAAAGCCTGATACGCAGTTCCGGTAAGGGCGGACCTGCCGGTGTCCCGCGCCTTACCACTCTCTCGCCTCGCGCCGCTAATTAGCGACAATCCGACGCTGGTGGATCAGGTGTTGGAAACGATCTATAACGGCTGGCCCTATCAGCACCGGCTAGAGACGTTGGCTATGACCGCGCAGATTTGTGGTGAAACCCTTGCAACCACCCTGCACCAGACTCTGACGGCGGATGAGGTCGATCAGCAATTCCTGTCGATCCTGCGGGCACGCGGCATCGACCTCTTGCCGCAAAACGGCTTTGTTCCGCCTATTTTCGATGATGTCGAAAACGATGCCATCGACCCAGACGCGCTGGCAACATTCAACAATTCCGCCCGTACCGGGCGCTGCCGGATTGTCGTGGGGGACAGGGTCATGGGCAGTGGCGGGCTGATTTCACGCCGCCTTGTTCTGACCGCCGCCCATGTCATCCGCGAGGCGCTCGCGCCCTCTTCAGGCCTGCGCAACAAACCGCCCCGCCTGATGGTCCGCGGTGCCGATGGCAGGGATTATCCGGCATGGTATGTCTTCGTCTCGCCCCCGCATGACAACGAGTTGCAGAATATGCCTGCCCCAGAGGATGCCTATGACAGCCACACGGATGTCGCGCTGCTCAGGGTCTACAAACCTCTCGGGCGCCGCCACAAGTTCGGGCATTTTGACACGAGGAAAGAACCGCCGAAAACGACGGGCACCCACCGGCTCTGGCTGGTGCATTTCCCGGAAGGTCAGGACACCGGCTACTCCATCGGCCGCTACAAGCGCGACACCGCCCGCACCATGTATCTGCCACATGATGCAGAAACCAACGGCGGTTCGTCGGGTGGGCCAGCCTTTGATGGCGGTTTCACCTATATCGGCCACCATCAGGGCGCGCTTGGCCGCGATGGCCGGATCGTACCCTTTGACCGCTATTTCGGAAACGCCGAGTTCAAACAGGTGCTCGATAACGATCGCGCCCCCGATTACCTCTGGTCGATTGACGAAAGCATCGATAGCCACATGATCATCGGGCGCGAGCCGTTCTTTGACGCGCTCACCGCCATCACCGAAGACACGGCGCAAGCGTTGCGCGGCATCTGGGTTCGGCGCATGGATACCAGTCGCGAGGCCGGGCTTTCCTTCAGCTACAAGATCCTCAACGCCTTTCTGCAGGCCCATGACAGCCGGGCTGAAACACACCGTATCTCGACCGATCTGCTCAGCGATGATCTGCTGGGCGATGTTGGCCTGCAGGTGCTAGGCCCCGATGCCACGCCACAGGCCTCGTCCGGCGTGGAAAGCGGGGAAACCAGCCTCGCCGCCACCGACAAGGACCGCGCCAAAACCCTGGCCAGTGCATTGCAAAAGCGCGCTGCCGAAAATAGCCAGACCCATTGGTACTATTTCGACAACCCGCCCTCGGGTCTCTCGCGTACGGCGCAGGTACAGATGGAGCATCTGGTGGCCGAGCTTCTGACCCGCCCCAACTTGCGCATCGTGCTGGCGGGGTTCGAGACCTTCAGTCTTGCAGACCGTCAGTTCGAAACCATCATGGAAGCCCGCGATCACGGACCTCCGGGGCTGTTCATCGAATATATCGGAGAATTTACCCGCGACGATCTGCACCAGACTGTCGCAGCGATGGTTGATGATCTTGGCCTGGGCTGGAACGCCGCCATAATCGACCATGTGATCACCTTCGTGCTGGCTGATTTTCCCTCGGTCGCCGGGACATATCCCTCTGGTATCGCGGCGGAAGTGGCCGAAAAGTTGCGCACTCATGTCCGGCTGATGGAGGGGATAAGATGAAACCGCTTCCGGATCATCTGGAAACCCTGTCCGAGCGCGCCCGGCTTTATGCCGCCCTGCATGATGGCTTCCGTCCGGTCGACGCGATTACCTGGGCGAATGGCGGCAGCGTTCCCGATGACACCCAGACTGTTGCCCGCGCCCTCGCTATGTTGCGACCCGACTGCGGCGCGCTGCCAGCAGAGCATCCCGATCCTCCGCTCTGGTCGATGCGTCCTGCCGCGCGACGCAAGATACTGGCCACGGAGATGCCGGACGACACCGAGGATGTCGATTTCAGCACGCCGATCACCGATGCGCTTACAGGCAAACGGGATTATGCCCCTGCCCGGCTAGCGGCGCTGGCAGAGCAGGGACGCGACATTGCCCGTATCGCCGCCATCACCGGCACACTTGATCGCGCTGGTCCCCGGGCAAAGGGATATAAGCATCTGGTCGCCTTGCGCGGATTGTTGAACCGCTTGCGCGCCGAAAAACGCACCGACGCCATCCTCAGCGAGGGCTTCGTCGGGCGCGAGAACGAACTGGCGCGCCTTGCCCGCTGGATCGCCAAACCGCAATCAACGACGCCGCTCAAGGCGATCTATATCTCCGGCATGGCCGGGATCGGGAAATCCTTTCTGATGGAACAGGCGGTGCAGAACGCGCGACTGAAACACCTGCCCATCTTCGTCCGCCTCGATTTCGACCGCTCGGGCCTCAATGTGCTCGATCGCGAAAGTTTCATCGACGAGATTTCGCGCCAGGTGGGCGACGGGCTGCCCGAGATATCCAAGACACTGCGCGAGCTGCGCCTCAAGATCGCGGGCAAGGATGCGCCGGTTACCGACAGCAAACAAACCGAACCGCAGCAGACATTGATTGAGACGCTCGCCAGGGCGGTGCGGGCCTCGGGTCGGACGCTCCTGATTATTCTCGACACGCTCGAGGTCTTGCGCAGCGCCGGTGAAACCCGGATCGAGGCGCTTTTTGAAAATCTCGACCTGCTGTCCCATGCCGGTATCGATCGGATCAGCATCATCGCCGCCGGGCGCGGCAACGCGCTAGAACCGGCCCCGAAGCGGATCACAGGCAAACCCCTGTGGCTGACCGGCCTGCCGGATCATGCGGCACGCGCGTTCCTGCGCGACCGCAATGTCCCCGACGCCCTATGGCCGCGCGTGATGGCACTGGCGCGGGGCAATCCGCTCTTTCTGCTGCTGGCCGCCAAGGCCGTCGCGCTGGACGGGTTTGACGAGGCCGAGCTGCCCGGCGACATCACCGACGAAACCGTTGGCGGCTATCTCTACCGGGCGATCCTGTCGCGCCTGCCCGCGCCCCTGAACCGCGTCGCCACCGAGGCGTTACTGTTGCGTCATGTTACACCTGAGATCCTTCTTAATGTCGTGGCGCCGGTCACCGCCCCCGATCTGACCCGGGCCGGGGCGGATAAGGCGTTCGAATTGCTGAAAGCTCAGGACTGGCTGGTGATGTCCGGCCCCGACGGCACCGAGGTTCAGCACCGCATCGACGTCCGCCGCGCCTTCCTGCCCCGGATCTATGCCGCCGATCCGAACATTGCGGCATCGGTCAATCGCCGCGCCGTCGATTGGTTCAGCGCCCTTGATCCGTTCGAAACGCTTTATCATCAACTGCAACTGGTGCGCATCGGCGACAAAACGCCGAACCCCATCCCCACGGATCTGGCCCTGCGCTTCGATGAATTCATGCTCGAAGAACTGCCCGCCAGCGCCCGCGATGCGGTACGTCACGCACAGGGTCGCCGGTCGGATTTCGGCCGGGCGGGTGACGTCACCACCACGCGCCACCCTGATGCGCGCGCCGTCACCGATCTCGACCTGCTGCTGAAAAAGGGTGATCTGCGCGAGGCAGGCTTCGTGATCGATAATGCCCTCAACGGGGAAATCGACCCCGACAGCCCTGCTGCCCGGTTGATGCTGTGCCATCACTGGCTGACCGGTCGCTGGTCTCTGGCGCAAAAGGCGCTGAACGCATTGCCGGAAGCCGCACTCGAACAGGCCGTTATCCACGATCCGTTGCTGCAGGGTCGTGTCCTGCTGGAGCTTTATGCCGAATATGATTTCGACACGCTGGCCGAAATGCTGTGCGATCCGGTCCTGCTGAACGCCGCGTTGCACTGCCACACCGAATCCGCGCGTATCGGCATGGCCGGCGGGGCGCTTGATTTCGCGCTGATCGTGGCGCTTGCCGAAACCGCGAAACCGCCGCAGCTTGGCCTGGCGCGGGGCATTCTGGCCCATAACGGGCTGGAGGACTGGCAGGCCCGCGAACGCGCCCGCGAAATGGTGCAATCACGCCGCCACCGCCACGGTCTGACATCCCGCGCAACCGGTGCCGCGGCGCAGGCGATTGGCCTTGCATGTCTGTCGCCCTTCGGGCCGCGTCTGCGGGCCTATCTTGCAGCCAGCCACAGCGCCCGCCCCGGTGAATGGCTGGTAAAGGCGGCGACCATGCCGCGAACAGCCGCCCAGCGTTATACGCCCACTCTTCAGGCCGTTGACCAGGCCTTACCCACACGGTTCCTGACACCGCCCGATGTCGCCGCCGGGTTCGATCTGCTTGGCCTCACGGCAGAATGGGCCACCGGCTTTGCCGCCTTCAACACCATCCCCGACTTTCCGGCTTTGGCCCGGGCCGCCGATCGCTGGCGGCGGGTGGCAGCGGGGGAATGGTGCTGGGGCAAGACGCGCCCGCCGTATTTTGTCGGTACCGATGGCGATGCAGATCGGGTTACGCTCGACCGCGCCAAACGCCTGATACAGGCGGATGACCCGGTGCACAGCGCGACCCGTGAGCTGTTGCTCTGGGGCAGCCCCACGCACCCAAGGGCCGAGGCCACGCGCCACCTGCTTGCGCGTTTTGCCAGACGCTCGGACCGGGCACAGGGCCTGCCATCGCTGCCGGCCACGCTCCGCCACCTGACCGACACGGGCGTTCCCCCGCTGCTCGCTGCACCGCTCGCAGTGCTGGCGACGAAAAACATCCTTCTGAAAGACGCATTATCCGCCACCTGAAAGCAGTATTTCATTTTTGTAAAAGGAGTTGATTATGACCAACGGAGACACCAGCGAAAGCATCAACCGCCTTGGCAGGCTGTCGCAGGACGGCACTTTCGACAAGGTTCTGAGCAGTATCAGGTCCGGCAATCCCGTACTGGAGGAGATGAAGCTGACCGAAGACCGACTGCGCGAGGCCCTCAATGCGCCGATGGACGGGCTCGAATCCGTTGGTCTGGTGCCGGGTGAGTTGGAGGCGATCATCGAACTGGTGGGCCGCCCACCCCTGGTAGTCCAGAATGACAAGGTGCAGGGCAAGACCACGCTTGACGACTTCTTTCCCGACAATATCGGCGGGAAAATCGCCCGGGTGGAAAAATTCCTGCCCTCGGTCGGCCGGATCGAATTCTTCAATCATGACCGCGCCTGGGGCGGCACGGGCTGGGTGATTGACGAGGATGGCAGCGACCATCTGCTGGTCGTCACCAACCGCCATGTCGCCAAGTTCGTCGCCCGGCGGAATTTCCGTGGCGAGGCCGTCTATGCCTACGGCCCCGGCAATGTGCGCTATGGCGCGCGCATCGATTTCGTCGAGGAGGTCGACATCCAACCTGACCCGGGCCGCGTCTTCGTGATTGAGGAGTTTACCTATCTCGCCGATGACATTTCAGCCGATGTCGCGCTGGGCCGCATCGCCCGCAACACCGGTATGCCGCGCATCGCGCCCCTGCCGCTGGCCGAAACCGATGGCGAGGATGGCGAAACTGTAGGGCTGGTGGGCTATCCAGCTTACGATTCACGCAATGAACACCAGCATATGGACGCCTATTTCAAAGACCTCTACGATGTGAAACGCTTTGCCCCGGGCTATCTGATCAAGGGCGACGAACTGGGTATTCTCAGCCATGACTGCACCAGTCTTGGCGGCAATTCCGGTTCACCCCTGATCAGCCTCGACCGGGGTGTCGCACTTGGCCTGCATTTTGCCGGGCGCTATGGCGTCGCCAACAGCGCTGTGCGCGCCAGCACCCTCAAGGGTATTCTAGCCGGCCAAAGCCAAATGCATGTCATCGCCGCCCTGACCGGACAGGCCACCGAGGCCGCCGATCGGGCACATGCCACGGATTTCTTTGCCGGTCGCGATGGCTATGATCCCGATTTCCTGCAGGAGGTCACGGTCCCCCTGCCCGACCTGCCCGTCAGTCTGGAACTGGCCGCGCCAGAAGACGCCACGCCCGAACGTCCGCACGAGCTGCGCTACCAGCATTTCGGCGTGCTCTATTCCGCCCGCAACAAGGGCCCGGCAGTCACCGCGTTCAACATCGATGGCAGCCGTTTCCACGCCATTAAACGCCACAACAGCACCTGGTTTCACGACCTGCGCATCCCCCGCGACATCCAGCTTGACCGCGAAGCGTATGGCCACGCCAGGATCGACCGGGGTCACATGGTGCGCCGCTTCGCCACCAACTGGGGCACCGAGGACGAGGCAAAACGCGCCAATCTCGACAGCTACCACTATACCAATGCCAGCCCGCAACACGCCTCGCTCAACCGGTCGCGCGCGAAATGGCTGGGGCTTGAAGATTACATCCTGTCCAGCACCCGCACCCATGGGTTCCGCGCCAATGTCTTTACCGGGCCGGTCTATACGCCCGACGACCCCGAGCTGGGCACGTCCGGCGCACCGCTGCCGCTGCATTTCTGGAAGGTCGTGACCATGTTGACAAAGAACGACTGCGGCGAGATGCAGCTTCACGCCACCGCCTACGTGCTCAGCCAGGGCCAGTTGATCCAGCAGATGCTGCAGGAGGACGGGCTGACCGAAAGCACCGAAGGCTTTGAATTCGGCGAGTTCAAGACCTTCCAGATCCGCATCGCTGATCTTGAGGCCATGACCGGCTACGATTTCGGCGCACTACGCGAGCATGACCCGCTGAACACGCTTGCGCAGACGGAAACGGCCATAACCGCCAAACCGGTGATCGAACTCGATGCGCTCCGACAAATCGTGCTCTGACATGCGGCCGCGCCCGGACCTCCGGGCCGACCAGTGTGGAAAGAGTCACGGTCAACGGATTCAATGCGGTTTGTTTTGGCCTGAAGCAGCCATAAACACAAAGGCGCGCATATACGACGCGCGAGGTGTAATCTCTCGATGGCAGCTCAGGGCCAAATTTTTAGCATACGTCTGACCAATTCTAGAACGGCAGCAGGAAGGCCCGCACCATCCGGAGAATGCCTCCGCCCATGCCAACGCGGCGGCACTGGCTTGTGTCATAGACCACCACATGTTGCCGCCGGTCGGCTTTGCGCACCGAAAAGCTCGACAGGAACGTGTCGCTGACGGTCAGCGAACTGACGATGTTGAACTGCGCATCGCGCCGCCAGGCGATCAGGCTGGACGATTGCATGATGCTGCGCGTCGCCTTCCCCGCCCCCACAAGCGGTTTGGATTCAGTCCGCAGAAACAGCCGCCCCGGCCCTTTGACCGAGTGATAGATCGCCCGGCCAAAAATCAGCGCACCCAGCGACAGCGAAATCGTCCGCCCCAGCCTGCAGCCCTCCGAAAACCCGATCAGGGTCGAGATATCGACAAAGACCTCATCGCCTTCCAGCAGGTTCCACTCCAGGATCTCGGCTGGCGGATCAACGATCAGATCGCAGGACTTGATCTGCTTGTCGGCCTCGAAATCCACCAGGCACATGGCCAGATTGCGTGAAAAAAGCCGTTTGATCACCAGTTGCAGCGGTTGCGGAATGCGGCGGCGGTCCACCACGTTGTTACCGCAGGCCCGGAACGCGAGGTAATAGCGCGCATGCCCGTCAGTGGATCTAAGCTCCAGCTGTGATCCACGGGCCGTCGTCTTGCCGATCTTGCCGGCGGTGGCCTCGTCCTCTTCCTCCGCCGTGGCCGCCCTGAACGGCACGCGGGCATAGAACACCCGCGCAAAGACGATCATCTGCGACTTGATAAGGATCAGGATCGAAAACAGCAGCGAGGCCAATCCGAAATACCGCAGACCGGTCGCTGTGTCATTGATACGCCGCCTGGTCTGCGCCTTCATCACACCGGCGCGGCGTTCGACCTCGGCAATCGCGGCGGCCGAGTTATTGGCGACGCCGCCATCGGCGCGTTCCAGATCGCGCCGGAAATCCTCTAGCATGTTCTCGCGCGCCGAAACATAGGCGCTGTTGATCATGCTCTTGATGCCGTTCTGAATGTAGCACCCGAAATCCAGAAAGCCGCAACGCCTTGTGCGCGTGCCAGGGAACCTGCCGGGCATCACCTCCCGCGTCGCATTCAGCACCGCATCGGTGTTGCCATCGAATTTCTGCTGTTCGGCGCGAATCCGGGCCGTAATTGCTGCGGTCTGGGCGTTGACCAGCCGCTCGACTGCATGTTCTGCCGCACTCTCGACCGTATCGGGCGGCGCCCCGGCGAAGTCGGGTGACGGCAGGGCCGCCCCGCCCTCATAGACCGTCACATCCCCACTTGCCTCGAGACTATTCAGGGTCCGGATCATCGGCTGGTGCACCCAGCGGTCGTTCAGGATGATATAGAGGATCAGGAAAAACAGGAAGATCAGGGGCATCGGCCACCAAAGCTTCAGCGTTGTCTTGCGAACACTCCGCAACAGCCGTGGGTCGGTCTTCTTGGTGGCCTGATGGGTGCCCCGGTTCTCCTGCTTGAACTTTACCAGCATGCGCAGAACCATCAGCACCGTCAGGCTGATCAGCACACTGATCTGCGACGGGAAATACCCCCTGAACAACGCGCCGGCCAGGGTTCGCCCGCCGAAAAAGCTGAACAGGATCAGGTCCAGAATGAGAACGATCAGAACTGTCCGGAACAACATGCGCGACAGGGTTGGCTGCAGGGTGGCGGCCAGGAGGCTCAGCAGGCCCGTTAACGTATAAAGCGTAAAAAACGTGGTCATCTCGATGCCCTGGAAGAACCGGTAGGGTTCCGGCAAGACCTGACCTTCCTGCGGTGGCTCAGGCGGGGTGATCAGTGCGCCCAACCCGAAGGCCTCCAGCGGGCGCTGGTCTTTCAGCGCGATGGCCAGCAGGATCAGCGCCGATACGGATGCGACTGCGGGCGCCAGGGCACGTGTCACCAGTGCCGCTGCCACCGCGACGCCCACCAGGACGACCGCCACCCAAGGCAGATAGACCTGCGGCGACAAGGCCAGCTCGGCCGTCATCTCGGCATTCCACGGGGCGAAGATGATGCCGCTGATCATGAAGGGCATCAGAGTCAGCAGTACGATGCCATTCTGCTCTTCCCGCAAAATTTCAGGGGCCCGGGTCTTAGAAGCCGCCCAAAGGGCACGCAATTGCTGCATTCAGAAAATCCATTAGAACTACGGGCAGAACGCTAACCTTGGCCGGTCCGATGCGTCAATAGTGCGAAATTCATTACTGAAAACCAGTCACTTACCGGTGACACCGGTGGCGGCGATCAAACACCGGCGGAGCGCCGCTTGACACGCCGCATATGGACCTAACAGGCGGGGTATCTACCCGGACACCGTTCCGCTCCGGGCTGTCAGAGCAAGCGTCACACCGCGCCGCAATATTTGTCGATCAAACCGATTAGCTCACCGGGAGAGATGGGTTTGGCCATATACCCGTCCATTCCAAGTGATTGAACCGCCAGCGGGTGGTGGTATTTCGGATCGGCAGTAACAGCGACGATCGGAATGTTTCGCGGCGGGTCATCGACATGTGCCCGAATTCTTTTTGTGGCGTCGATCCCCGACAAAACCGGCATATGGATATCCATGAGAACCAGCCCATATGACCCCGGATCATCTTCGATTTTCTTGCAACCGGAAACACCGTCATGAGCCAGATCCACATCCAGCCCGACCTCAAGCGTTTCGATGATCTTTTTCATCATGAACCGGGCGAATGTATTATCTTCGACGATCAGAATCTTCTTTCTGCGTCCCCTCATCAGCACCCCTCCACGCCCCTGTGTTCAACTGTAGACACAGGCTTGAGAACTAACAACCCAGAGATGATCAGTGGGGCTGGAAATCATCACCGACCTTCTGGTCAATAGCGTCAAAGTAGCTGTTTTTTAACGCAGATGTGAAAAGGGCACTCCACCGATACGGGTATTGCAAAATAAACATTAGTATCTTACTAACCATTGTTTATTAATCGTTAACGTGGCTTCTTGATCGTTAACGCGTGATGTGACCAGGACCGGCCTTATGCGCATTTTGCTATTAGAGGATGATGAACCCACTCGGGCGGTCTATCGGGAATGCATCGCAAGCGCCGGCCATGAAGTAATCGAATGTGGCACGATTGAACGCGCGATAACAGTTCTTCGGACCAAGCGGATCGACCTTTTCGTGATTGATCTTTTGATCGGCAAATCCAACAGTTTGGGCTTTGCCCAATTTGCCGGGTACGCCGCGCCGGATGCGGAAATCATCCTGATCACGGGTACGGGAAGCTTTACCAAGGGCGAGGTATTGGCGGAGTATCCCGGCATAAGCTGGATATTGCGCAAACCCCTTCCGGTTGGCGATCTTAAGGCTTTTGTCGATTACGCAGGCCGACGCAGATCGCAACGCTGCCAGATCGGGGTGACGTAGGGTGGGTTTCAGTGTGCAGCCAAACGGGCAACGCAGAAGCAGTCTGGGTTCGTGCTGATCTGATCGGGTTGATGGGGGGCCGGTTACAATGAACAAGGAAGCAACGGCACCGCTGCATATCGAACGGGCCATGGGAATCCCGCCCGACATTGTCCAACGCGAAAAACAGGCGCTGGAAAAGCACAGCCGACTTCGCTTTGTGCATTGGCTGGCCGTTGTTCTGTCCCTCGTTTTGACAATTTCAATCTGGCATTATTCGCGTGTGCAGGTTGCGCTCAGGACCGAAGCAAGGTTCGACCACGCGGCCAATCAGACCGAAGGCCTCATCAGGGAACGCCTGAAAAAATACGAGCTTGCGTTATGGGCCGGCGTTTCCGCGCTGAAAACCCACGACAACGATGTCGATCTGGCGCGGTGGCGAACGTTTTCAAACGACCTGGAGATCGAACACAGATACCCCGGCATCAATGGGATCGGCGTAATCCATCAGGTCGCTCCGGAAGATCTGCAGGCGTATCTCGAACGCGAGCGCCGTGACCGCCCCGACTATCGCATACACCCTCCACACGACGGCGACATCTTTCAGCCCATCACCTATATCGAGCCCGTGGACATCAACCTGGAGGCCGTCGGCCTTGATATGGTGCACGAAACCAATCGCCATACCAGCCTGAACCAGGCCAGGGATACCGATACGGCACAGATCACAGGCCCCATCATTCTGGTTCAGGACAAGGGCCGGACCCCGGGCTTTCTGTTTTTTGCGCCGTTCTACGACAGTGAAGATCATGAGACCTTGCAGAGCCGCCGGGCCAGCTTTGCCGGTGCGGTCTATGCGCCGTTTGTCGTCAAAAAGCTCATGAGCGGCGTTCTGGACAAAGACCGGCGATTGACCATGATCCGCATCACCGACGGCGACGAGATCATCTATGACGAAATCCACGCGGAAGATGCGGATTATGATGACGATTCACTCGGGAAAAAGCGCATTACCATGCAGCTATACGGGCGCGAATGGACGCTCGACATTCGCGCCGGGCTGGACTTCCGGGCGAATAATGCGGGCTTTGAATCCACGGCACTACTTATAGCTGGCATCATCATTGATCTGGCACTTCTGAGCCTGTTCTTCCTGCTGTCGCGGGCAAACCGGCGCGGTCTGCGCTTTGCCGACATGGCGACAGAAGCCCTCAACGCTGAATCGCGTGCGCTTCAGGATACAAACAGGAAACTCGAAATCGCACATGCCGAGGCCGAGAGCGCCAGCGAAATGAAGTCCGTCTTTCTGTCAACCATGAGTCACGAGGTCCGCACGCCCCTGACCGCCATCAGCGGCATTCTGGTGCTCCTGGAACGCGCGGGCCTGCCGCAACAGCAAAATAAGCTGGTCCAGGCCGGGAAAATGGCCTCGGACAAGTTGATGAAGCTGCTAACCGACGTATTGGATTCCTCGCGGCTCGAGGCGGATGCCCTGGAATTGTGGGAACGCGAAGTCGCCGTGAAGCCCCTGGTCGAAGAATGGCGCACGCTCGCGGAAGGCATGATCGAGAAGCTCCAGAAAGACATCGTCGTTGTGACGGATATTTCGATCGATACCCCGGCGACGATCATCATTGACGATATCCGGCTGTCACAGGTGCTCAACAACCTGATGGACAACGCCATACGCTTCACTGAAACCGGGACGATCACGATCAGCACCTCGGCCGAAGGCCGTGCGCCGGGGCAGATGACCTCGATCGTGATCTCGCTTGCTGATACCGGCGCGGGGATCGCAGAGGATGACCTGGCCGTTATCTTCGAACGTTTCAGGCAGGTTGATGGTTCTCTGACGCGGACCCGCGGCGGTGCCGGGCTTGGGCTGGCGATCAGTTATGAGCTGATCGAGCTGATGGAAGGTGACCTTAGCGTGTCCAGTCAGTTGGGCAAAGGCACGTGTTTTGAGCTGCGCCTGCCAATACGCGGTGTGACGAAGAAAGGCGGTGACCGTGCCTAAGGATGTGCTCGTTGTTGAAGATGACGAACTATCGCAATTCGTGATCGTCGAGATGTGTCGCGAATTGGGGTTTCGCTGCCTGACCGCCGATGGAGGCCGAGAGGCAATCGACATTGCCACGGCAAATGCCGACACGATTGGCGTCGTCCTCATGGACCTTCACATGCCCGAGGTTTCGGGACTGACCGCCACCAAGGCCATCCGGAGCACCCCATCGGATCCGCCGAAAAACATCCCCATCGTCGCGACCACCGCAGATATTCACTGGCACAGCGCCAGACGCTGCCTTGAATACGGGTTCAACTCGGTTCTCCCCAAACCCCTGAATTTTGATGATCTGTCGGCAATACTTGGCAGGTTTGCTGCGTAGGCGGCGGTGGTGTCCGACAAAATCTAGCGGGTCGCATTCAATTGAATTTCTACATGCGTAAAGAAAGTTGAAACTGCATCTGTGACGGCACATGAGCATAGAGAGCCAGATGGGTTCAGTTCTGTGCGACGAGATAGGGAACCCGATAAACCCACTCCCACAGCTTCGGTTTCAACCAGCTTTTCGTCATTGCCGGGTGCCCGTCCGTAGTCCGATCTTGCCCAACCTGCGTTGTCAGATGCCGAACTTAGTTGCGGCTTTTGATCAACCGGCACGCCGACACGCTTTTGAGTGCGCACCCCCTTCGAAATGCCGCAATGGCGGCAACAGGGTTTTTGTGCACTCCCTGCCCAAGACGGTATGCAATGCCTAGCCAGCCGCAAGATCAGCCATCGCCCAGTTCACACCCCTTTTTGAATGCAGATGCAGCGGCCGAATAATCCTGTTTCACACCATCGTCGTCGCGATATAGTTTTCCAAGGCGGCCACAAACCCAGCCTTGTCCAAGTTTGCAGCCCTTTTTGAACGCGGCCACCGCCGCCGGATAGTTCTGTTCGACGCCATCATCACCGGCACGATACAATTTTCCAAGCCAACCACAAGACCAGCCATCATCCAGGTCGCAACCCTCTTGGAAAGCAACCACCGCCGCCGGAGAGTTCTGTTTCACACCTACTCCGTCGTGATGCAATTTTCCGAGCCAACTGCAAGACCAGCCGTCATCCAAGTCACAGCCCTTTTTGAACGCAACCAACGCCGCTGGATAATCTTGTTCCACGCCATCACCGGCGTGGTAAAGCTTGCCAAGGCGACCGCAAGACCAGGCCTCATCCAAGCTGCAGCCCTCTTGGAAAGCAGTCACCGCCGCCGGATAACTCTGCGTTACACCCTCCCCGTCGTTATGCAACTTGCCAAGCCAGCTACAAGACCAGCCATCACCCAAGTCACAGCCCTTTTGGAACGCAACCAACGCCGCTGGATAATTCTGTTCGACGCCATCACCGTCGCGATACAATTTTCCAAGCCGGCCGCATGTCCCTTTTTGCCCCTGTTCACAAAGAGCTTTGTAATTTTCTAGCATTGTTTCGTTTGAGCACATGCCCTCGCGTTCGAAAAAACAGGCATTGACGAAAAACTTACGCCGCGCATCAGGGTTTTCTGATATCCTTGCCGAATGAAGGCAAGTACTCCCCGGCGCCAATTTGCACAGGGCCCGGTCAAATATCGTACGACCGGATTTGTCAGGAATTACCAGCAGAGTACATGCCAGAAACGCCCAAAAGGTAATGAAGGCCAGAACAAAGGCCAAAGACTGTCCGGGGTTTTCTTCCACGTCCAAAATTCGGCCGATGCATGTATGCGTGAATATTCTGTTCACAGACGTGCTGACCAGATACCCGATGGACCAGATCGACGTGATGAATGTCGAATAGAAGAATATGGAGTAGATCGAAAAGAGCCCGACCAGCTCAGGAAAATCGATTAAGCTGCCTCCCCGGGCAAGAATATAGATGGATATCGATGCCCAGATGATCAGGGCTGTCAGACACAGGTCAGTGCTAAGCCATAATGCATTCTTGAGCCGGCTATCTGACCTTCTCAGCCGCTCCAGAACCCATCTCGTTTCGAGCAGCGAAATATAGTCTGCGATGATGTTTACAAAAAGCGCGATCGAGATCGTTTTCAACACGGTCAGGTTGCCGTTCGTGCGCACCTCAAGAACGCCAAGTCCTTCCGAAAGTACGAAATACAAAAAGACGACCGACACGATAGAGGCAAGCGACGAGCGCAACAGACATTTGAAGCTCAGGTGGTTTTCACCAAAGGCGTTGTCAAAAAGTTTGCAAAACTGGTTCGCCCAGGTGTCTTGGTATGCCCCGATCAGCCAGTACGATAGGTTTTCGCGTACATTCTTGTTCAAATGAGAGATGGGGAAACTGATCGCACCATATGCAATGGAAGCGAAGGTAAATGCTAACACCAGGTACACAATCAATTTTTACTCTTTTCCGAATAATGAGGTAATGTCTGAAGACAATTGTTAACCAATTCTAAAGATTTGGAAAAGCTGCAAAGCTTTTGCTCATCGCGGCTGAATTAACCTGAAATGCGATCTATGCGCCTCTTTCTCAGATGATTTAGCAGGAGCGGCTCAGCAGTCCCCGTCCAGCCCGGCCTTCAACGCTTGGAATTCGCGCATCTGCGCCTCCTGTCTTGCCCGCAGAAGCGCTTCGCGGCCGTTCTCGGCTTTTTCCAACGCTTCAAGATCGCGGGGTGAAACCAACGCCGCCACGGGTTTGCCGTGACGGGTAATCAGAACACGCTCGCCGCTGGCCAGCACCTGATCCAGATAACTGCGCAGGTTGTCGCGCAGACGAATGCTGTTGGTTTCGTTATGCATGGTGCCTTCCTCGCGTGGTCGTGTCAGTTTCAGGACGAAGAGTTAAAAGGATGCTTTCGTTGCGTTCCATCCTGCTCGAACGCATTCAAAACGCGCCTGCGCACGGGCGCCCGTCTCGCCCTGCGTGATGCGTACGTTTTGGGCGTACGAAACGTACGTCACGTACGTTTCCCGCCTTTGCAAATCACCCGGGACCGCCTATATATGAACTGTCCTTCGGGACTATGAACATAAACGCGCTCGTAATAAGCGGATCGGACCCGGGGGCGGTACCCGGCGGCTCCACCAAAATCCCTTTCATTTGAAGGGCTTCGGGGCCGAAACAGGATCGACGAACGTCTAAAGGGGTTAGCTTTGTTTCGGTGAGGTACCACCGTTATCGGTCCGAACAGTACAATTGCAAATGACAATCGTGCTCCGGTGGCTCTCGCTGCGTAAGCAGTTGGAACATCGAAACTTAAGCCCTTGTCTCTAGCCAGATAAGGCGGGGTTCGCAGGCACCTGGCAACAGAAGCCTGCACTTCTTACCCTGTCGCCAGCCCTACCCGCTCATTCGCCGGTCCCATCTACGCGCGAAAAGAGGCCCGTGACGACGGGCCCCTTCTGTGGCTGATCTGGTCGTTACGCGGACGGCTTGAAGCAGAACGACTGGCTGACACGCCGCGACCTGTGACGGCCGCTGATGCCATAGCCGTTTGACGCCGGGTTGAAGCGACCCACATGTGCCCGGTCCGTAGCCTGTAGCGTCACCGTATATCCACATTCGATCGGCGGGTTACCCCCGGTCGCATCGCGGTGTGCCGCCGACAGGTTGAAGCGCGCCAGCAGGATGTTCGATCCCGCAGGCAGTGTACCCTGATCCTGCAGCTCCGGACGTGTCCGGTAGCCGCGTGTCAGTGTCAGCGGTGCAAAAGGTGCCGGTACGGTCGGCCGCGTCGTCACCGGCACCGTGGTCTCAAGCCCGACCTCGCCACCGGTCCATGTCAGGCTGAGATGATCGAAATGTGCGTCGAAAACCTCGCCATGCACGTCGATCACCGTATCCGCGCCACCGCCCACAACTTCGCACTGATTGCCGAACGGTACGCCCGCGCCCAGATCGTGCAGGGCGATTACCGGATCATTCGGTGCCTTGTTGTCGAGCCGCACTCGAACCCAAGCTGATGATGTCTCGGTCCCGGGTGTGCCGATCTCCCGCAGCACAATACGAATGCGCGCCGTTGTGCTGTCAAGTGACCCGGATTTCCAGAACGCAAGCGACGGGTCATTAGCACAGCCATGCACTGCCGGGCGCCAGTAATCGGTCAGGCGATACCAGCCGGTATCCGTTGGTGAATAATCGGTGGAAGCATAGGGGTCGGAGGGCGACCCGCAGGGCGCAGTGTCGCGCAGCCAGCCATCCGACAGCGGATGTCTGACCGGTACGGGTGTCACCCCGCCTTCCTCCAGCACCTCAACCCTGAACTCATGCGTCGTGTATTCCGAGCATGCCCAATTCGGCACAGACCCTTCAACCCTCAGATCACCGCCAAACGGGCGATCACCATCGGCATTGCCCGCGCCATCCAGCACGCCGACATCGAACATGCCGGCAAAGGGATCAGCCGCCGGGTTTGTCTGACGGATGCGGGATATCTGCACCTCGCTGATACGGGTGATGAAAAAGTCGCAGCGGTCTACCACAGGTCCTCCGTTTGCGGCCAACGCGTCCAGACCCATATCGGAATCCAACGGTTCGAGCGAACCGATAAGATCCTTATTTCGCAGGAAAATACCTGGCCCGACCACGAGGGCGTCACCGTCAGAAAACGTCTTGTCTCGCGCCTGGATTTCAGTCGACAGCAACTCGATCGGAACATTTTCAATCGGATCCATTGCAGGCGTGTAGGCGTCCAAGCCGTAATCCACACCCTTGTCCGGAAGGCCGGACGGCAATAGCGGCAGCAGATCATTATTTGATCGCACGATGGTCCCGGTCTTGGCCGACAGCAGATCACCATCCAGAAACTGCGGTTTCTGAACGCTGGGTGGTGTTCCCTCGGTCGAAAACAGGATGTCCGTGTTCGTGCCTTCCAGAATCTGGATCAGGATGTCGGGATTGTCCCGCAGTTGGTCAACATCCGTGCCGTCCAGCTTTGCCAGCAATTCACGTTTTTCGCCCGGCGCGCCTTCGATATGAACGGCATCAAGACCCAGATTAAGGCTCCGTGGCAGATTGAACTGCACCAGCAAAGCATTGTTGGGCACAACCGACCCATTGCTGAACAGCAAATCACCTGCTGTAAATTGCCCGGACCCGTTGACGGAATCTATCTCGGTCGAGAACGCCGCGAACACGGTTGAGCGGTCGATCTCGATTTTCTCCAACGCATCAAGCCCGTGATCGAACTCGTTGGTATCAAACACGAACAGAAGCTCTTCATTGCGCGCGCAGATCGAGGTGCCGACGCCGGTTTCGAATGTCAGCAGGTCACCGTCCGATACCACCGGACCGCCCGGCAATTGCGGACCTTGCGACAAGAAGTCTTCAGACGTCGAAAACCAGAGCCCCTCACATTTGGCCAGGTTGATATTCTGCGCCTGGGCGGACTGCACCGCAGATAGCAGAAGGGCCGAGGCCATTGCCGAGGCGACAAAGACCAATCGACCCGAAAAATCGGGTAAAATCATTCTATTTCTCCACAAATTGGGGCGCCCGGAAATTGGTCGGGCCTGATATCGGCGGAACAATTTTCGCCGAACAATTCAACTTTAACACGAAAAACCCAGAGGCCGGAGTGTGGAATACCTTACCTGCCCTGATCTCAGGCCGCCCAAACGAACAGCACCGTGATCGCACAAAATCACCGAAACATTGACAACGCTCCAATTATTACCGAAATTCTGGCCATGGGGCCGATATGCGACTGCCCCGTGAGGCGCCAGCCCAAAGTCGCATCCACTGTTTTGCCAGAGGATGTGCCATGCCTGCTCTTAATGAAATTACCCCGCAACAATTGCTGCGACTGATTGGAACGCCCGACTGTCCAGTCATTGTCGACATCAGCATCGACCCGGATTTCGAGGCTGATCCCTATCTCATTCCCGGCGCGTTCCGCCACCCCCACACCGAAACATCCGCCCTGATCAAGCGCTTAAACGGCAGGAATTGCGTTGTTGTCTGCCAGAAAGGCATCAAGTTGAGCCAGGGTATGGCTGCGCTGCTTCGCAGTGAAGGGCTAAAAGCTGAATATCTCTCAGGTGGGAATTACGGTTGGCGCGACACACCCGCTGCGCCGCGTCTTCCAGCATCTGCTCTGCCCGCCCCTGTTGGTGACAGCACGCTTTGGGTGACGCGTCACCGGCCCAAGATCGACCGGATCGCCTGCCCTTGGCTGATCCGGCGTTTTGTCGATCCCGCTGCCCGTTTCTTGTTTGTCTCACCCGCCGAGGTCGAAGGGGTCGCAGAGCGTTACGCGGCGATCCCGTTTGATATCGAAGGCGTATTCTGGTCACATCGGGGGGAACGATGCACCTTCGATACCATGCTCGAAGAATTTGCCCTTCAGACCGAAGCGCTTTCGCGTTTGGCGACCGTGGTTCGGGGCGCCGACACCAACCGCCACGACCTGACACCGCAATCGGCGGGGCTGCTGGCCCTGTCCGTCGGCTTGTCCCGTCAGTACCGGGATGACACGGAACAGCTTGAGGCGGGATTGGCATTATACGACGCCCTGTACCGCTGGGCGCGCGATGGCTATGACGAGGGTCACAACTGGCCCACGGCAAAAAGCTGACGCCCATGCAAAACCCTACATTGTCTGAGTTGTTTCGCGTCTTTGGCCGCATTGGCTTGATGTCCTTTGGTGGGCCTGCCGCGCAAATCTCTTTGATGCACACCGAGTTGGTCGATCGCCACAAATGGTTGAACGAGCAACAGTTTTTGGGTGCACTATCCTTCTGCATGTTGCTGCCCGGCCCCGAGGCTATGCAACTGGCGACCTATTCCGGCTGGCGTTTGCACGGCATTCGCGGCGGGCTGCTTGCAGGGCTTCTTTTTGTACTGCCCGGCGCGTTTGTCATCCTTTGCCTCGCCATCGGCTACTCGTTCTACGGTGACCTGCCCCTGGTACAGGCGGTATTTGTCGGCATTCAGGCCGCCGTCGTGGCGATCGTCATCAAGGCGCTGATGAACCTCTCGCGCAAAGCGCTTGCCGGCTGGGACAGCTGGATGCTCGCCTTTCTGGGGTTTGCCGCGATCTTTGTCTTCTCGGTGCCGTTTCCTGCCATCATCGCGATTGCCGCGCTCTGGGGATTTGCCAAAACGTCCACCCCTACGCCCGAGCTTCATCCCGTCAGCCCGCCCAAAGCGGCGTTATCGGCAACACTGGTCACAGTAATGATCTGGGGCGCGCTCTGGATTGCGCCGCTTGCCCTGCTCTATCTGACCGGGGCGACATTCCTGACCCAGTTGGGACTGTTCTTCAGCAAACTGGCGGTGGTCACCTTCGGCGGGGCTTACGCGGTGCTGGCCTACATGACACAGTCCGTCGTCGACACTCATGGCTGGCTGACCACGGCGCAGATGATTGATGCCTTAGGACTGGCCGAAACCACACCCGGCCCGCTTATTCTGGTGACCGAGTTCGTGGGCTTTCTGGCCGGGTTTCAGCAAGGCGGAATCGCATTAGCGCTAATCGCTGGTGCGCTGACCCTCTGGATGACATTCACACCCTGCTTCTTGTGGATATTCGCCGGAGCGCCTTATGTTGAAAATATCCTTGCCCGGCCCCGGCTAAAAGGCGCGTTTGCCGCGATTTCAGCCGTAGTGGTCGGCGTCATCCTCAACCTGTCGGTCTGGTTTGCCCTGCATGTTCTCTTTTCCTCGGTCTCGCGTGGCCGCTTCGGACCGATGCCTGATCCCGGCAGTTTCTCGGTGCTCAGCGCCGGTTTTGTCGCGCTTGCCTGCCTGCTTTTCCTGGTACTGCGCCTGCCGATGCTGACCGTGCTCGCGCTTACGGCTGGCACCGCGGGATTGTTGCATTTTTTCGCCTGAGGGCACGTACGGTGGGTCTTTTGTTTTGATAAGAATCCCCTATGCTGAAGAACAGCCAGCCGGGGAAGCACATGTCTCGTTCTATCGATTATGGAAACCTGATGCACCGGGCCATGCGTGGCCTGATACAGGATGTGCTGAATGACGTGCGCGACAACGGATTGCCGGGGGCGCATCATTTCTTCATCACCTTCGACACGACCCATCCCGACGCGCGCCTCGCCGACTGGCTGAGAGAGCGTTATCCAAGCGAAATGACCGTTGTCATGCAGCATTGGTTCGATGATCTGGAAGTGACCGATGCGGGCTTTTCGGTGACGCTGAATTTCGGCGATGCACCGGAAAATCTCTACGTGCCCTATGACGCGATCGAAACCTTCGTCGATCCCTCGGTGGAATTCGGATTGCGGTTCGAGACACAGGAAGATGACGAGGATGACGGATCGGAGGCCGACGCTGACGAAATTGCCAGCGAAGATCACGCCGAAGACGAAAAACCAGAGGCGGATGTCGTAAGCCTGGACAGTTTTCGCAAGTGATTTTCGCCACTCCAACCTGATTTTCCTGAATTTTCAACGAATACACTGGCGTAGACACCTTGTTGCATTGAACTTTCCTGTTTCTCGGGTATGACGTTTGCAACACTTGAAGGAGAGCCCAGACATGTTCCAAACCCGCACCGAAACCGACAGTTTTGGCCCGCTCGAAGTTCCTGCGGATAAATATTGGGGCGCTCAAACGCAACGCTCGATCATGAACTTCCCGATCGGTTGGGAAAAGCAACCTGTGGCCGTTGTCCGCGCCCTCGGGGTGATCAAGAAAGCCTGCGCGCAGGCGAACATCGAATTGGGCAAACTGGACAAGGAACGCGGCGAGGCCATCGTTCAGGCCGCAGGCGAAGTTGTCGACGGCAAGCTCGATGACAATTTCCCTCTGGTGGTCTGGCAAACCGGATCCGGCACCCAATCCAATATGAACGCCAATGAGGTGATCGCCAATCGCGCGATTGAAATTCTGGGCGGTCAGATCGGGTCCAAAGACCCTGTTCATCCGAATGATCACTGCAATATGGGGCAATCCTCGAACGATACGTTCCCTACCGCCATGCATATCTCGACCGCGATGACGGCGCATGATGTGCTGCTGCCCGGTCTGGCGAAGTTGCACGCGGCGCTTGAACAAAAAGTCCGGCAATTCGACGGTATCATCAAGATCGGTCGCACCCATACACAGGATGCGACACCGCTGACGCTAAGCCAGGAATTCTCGGGCTATACCCATCAGGTCGCCATGGGGATCGCACGGGTGAAATCTGCCCTGGGAAGGATTTATGAACTGGCGCAGGGCGGCACCGCGGTTGGCACCGGGCTGAATACCACCAAAGGGTGGGACACGATGGTCGCTGCCAACATGGCCGAAATTACCAGCCTTCCCTTCGTGACCGCACCCAACAAATTCGAGGCTCTGGCCGCCCATGACGCGATGGTGGAAATGTCCGGCGCGCTAAAGACCGTTGCGGTCTCACTATTTAAAATCGCCAATGATATCCGGTTGTTGGGATCAGGCCCGCGCTGCGGATTGGGCGAGCTGGTGCTGCCCGAAAACGAACCTGGTTCTTCGATTATGCCGGGCAAGGTCAATCCAACCCAGTGCGAGGCGCTGACTCAGGTCTGCGCCCATGTCATGGGCAACGACGCAGCGGTGGGTTTTGCCGGGTCTCAGGGGCATTTCGAATTGAATGTCTACAAGCCGATGATGGCCTATAACGTCTTGCAATCCATGCAGCTCTTGGGGGATGCGTCGTCTGCTTTCACCGATAATCTGGTAGACGGGCTCAGAGCCGATGAGGTTCGAATCGACAAGCTGATGCGCGAGTCACTGATGCTGGTTACGGCACTTGCCCCTGAGATCGGGTATGATAACGCCACCAAGGTCGCCAAGACTGCACACATGAACGGCACCACTTTGAAAGAAGAAGCCATTTCGCTGGGCTTCGTGGACGAAGAAACATTTGATCGGGTGGTACGTCCGGAAAACATGGTTGGTCCCAAGTAATGGCGGAGCCGGTCAATCTGAACCGGTTCCGCAAGGCGAAAGCGCGAGCGGATCGCAAGGCTCAGGCCTCTGAGAACGCCGTGAAATTCGGTCGCACCAAAGCTGAAAAGGATCTGGAAAAGGCGCGAACAGACAAGGCCTGCGCAGAGATCGAACGACACAAGCTGGACGAATGAGCGGTCGGCCTGTCAAACATTCCCTGACGTTGCGCGGGCATCGCACCAGCGTTTCGCTGGAGGAAGAGTTTTGGCACGCCTTTCGCGAGATCGCCACGGAACAAGATAAACCAATCAACGTCTTAGCCGCCAAAATTGATGCAGATCGCGGACCAGATATCGGCCTTGCATCTGCCATTCGCCTTTATGTGTTAAAGCATTTTCGCGATACGTGACCGTATGACTGCTTTGAGCACAATGCGGAACAAAGTCATTCGCTTTGCCATCGACGTCCCTTACGGAGAATTCAAAGGAATTCCATTTGAACAATGGAAACTACAAGGAGCAGTAACATAATGATAATTGCAACCACACCAAGCTTCTTGGACCCCAAGTAATATTCCCCCAAGAGAACGACACATGAACAAGCTAACCAAGGAAGTATGAGAAAACTGGCAATATCTGGGAGGTCCCATTCTGCCAGCAAGATTGCATAAACAATTGCGGCCCCCGCGAATGCAACGATGCGAATAGAATTCCGCCAGACGGGGTGCCTTGGTCTTTCCTCTGAGCCGTAGATGCCGATGGCCACGAAGCTGAAAATTAGTTCTAGAGCTTCCGCCATGTCTTCTCGCGTGGTTTGATTAGTGTTCCTTATTTGTTGGTTTGCAATCTGTCCATTTTAAGGCTCGATTGGTCGAATAGTCCAAAAGTCCGCTTCGTCCGCTTTTCACCACTTATGGCGTGTCACGCGCAGCCAGATACCTTGTTTGCCTCTGACCGTGAGGTGCGCCACCGGCATCGCGGGTCTGTCCGGCACCAGATCGAAACGGTAGTCGCGTACCAGCATCGATAGAAGCAGCGGACCTTCGATCATCGCGAACCCCGCGCCGGGGCAGACGCGTTGGCCGGTTGAGAAAGGGATGTAGGCGGTGCGCAGGCAGGTTTTGCCATTCTCTGAGGAATAGCGGGCCGGATCGAACCCGTCGGGATTATCCCACAGCCTTTGATGCCGGTGCAGGTGCCAGGGGCTCAGCACGATCTGCGCGCCTTTGGGCACTTTGCGATCGCGAAACTCTTCAGGGCATGTCGCCTCGCGTACCATCATCGGAACCGGTGGATAAAGCCGAAGTGTTTCCCGAAAAACATCCCGCGACACGCGCAATTTCGACAGGCCGGAAAACCCGAAATCGCCCGCAAATGCGGCCTCTGCCTCCTGCGCCATCCGCTCTTGCCACTCGGGATACATCGCCAGCAAATATAGCGCCCAGGCCAGCGCCGAGGCGCTGGTTTCGTGCCCTGCGAGGAAAAAGATGGCAACCTGATCAACCATCTCGTCGGTCGAAAAAGCATCACCCGTCTCTGGATCTGTTGTGGTCATGATCTTCGTGGCCAGATCGTCGGGCGCATCCCCTGAACGGATCTGCTCCATCCGCGTCTGGGTGAGCGCCGTGATCAGGGTGCGGATGTGTTTCGCGGTCGCCTTGGTCTGGGCTTTGTGAAACCGCGGAAACCAGCGCGGCAAGGGCAACAGCGCCCCAAGATTGACCACCGGTTGCGCCCGCTGATGGGCGCGAAAACTGTCAAAGACCTGCGCCGCAACCTCGTGTTCGATCGGGATTGAGAACAGCGTGCGAAAGATCACGTCGGCGGCAGCGTGACTGGTCTGCGCCTCGATTTCCAGCGACCCCCCCGTCGCATAGGGTTTCAGACGATCCACCGCCCCCTGTCCGGCGGCCAGCATGGCAGGAAAGGCATCGCGCAAGCGCCCCCCCTCAAAGGCAGGGTCAATGATACGGCGTTGACGCTTCCAGACCTCGCCATTGGTGACAAAGACCGAGTTGCCCAGAAGCGGCCTGAGGCCCTCGCGGATGCGGTCAGATTTCGGGAAATCATCCGGGCGCTGCTTGAGCACAAGGTCTATTAGCTCGGGCTGATTGCAAAGGTAGGACCGGAAGAACGGCGTTTTGAATTCCGCCATCCAGGCGCGATAGAGCCTTGCGGGCTGCGCCGATAGGATATCCTGTCGAAAAAGCTGCAGATAGCGCCAGAGCGAGACCTTGCCGTCGCGGTGGTTGGGTTTCGGCGGCAGGGTCATGGGGTGATACTTGTATAAGGAGAGGTGGGCGTCTCGATCCGCGATTTGGAGGGGGTGCGTCCCTTGAACCGGTCGCGAAGGGTTTGCGGCCCAGCCGTGATCTGGAAATAATCATAGTCGCCGGGCTGATCAAAGGCACAGAGATACTGAAAATGCAGGCGGAAGAAGCGCCAGCGCAGTTCGCGCCAGCGCGCGGGGCTGAGCGTCTGAGTGAACGCCGCCGACAGAACAAGCGGCCAGCGTTTACCCTCGGTCGCCACGCCGCTGACGTTGACCGGATCACAAAGCGCAAAGGCGCAACCATCCCCGGGCGCGGTGACGTCAACCCAGGTGAGCGCATCACTGGTCGAAAGATACTGCAGATCGGCGCGCAACCGGTGAGCCTCCGGCAGGAACGAGACCATCGGCACGACCTGGCCAAGCGAGAGGAATGCCAAAGCTGGGCCGTTGTCTGGCCCCCTGCCCTGTCGGATCACATCAGCAAGGATCGACACGGCCAGATGTGCGCCCGAGGAATGGCCTATTACCAGCACCTCATCGGCATCACCTCCAAGGACCTCGGCAATGGCGCTGGTAAATTCGGCCATCCGCGCCTCAAGCGCGGGCGGGTTGGCGCCGCCCGCCTGTGCCGAATAGGCATAGTCATGCATCAGGTAATAGGCGAAGAACTTGTTGTCCTTCTTGCGGAACCATTCCAGCACGAAAGGAATCACCACCACGCCCCCATAGATCATCGACGGGTGAAGCAGCGCCAGAATCGACCCCACGCCCCATGCCAGAAAAAGCGCCAGCAGGAGCTGCACCAGCAAGAAGGCCACCGGGTAGAGCGCGGCAATGACAGGTCCCTTACGCAGGCGCATCAGTCGGCGGAGTGCGCCGGTACGGATATAGGTCCACGCGGTACGGACGAGTTGCAGGTAAGTCGCAAAGATACCCCGATCCATGCTGTCGCGCACGATATCGGACCAGATTAGTGTTTCGAAATCGCTGATGGTGTCGATGCCGTCGATAGTGGCCTCGACATGCCAGCCATAGCGCCCGGCGCTTTGTCCGGGGCTCAGCATAATCTCATAGCCCGACACCGCCGCCTGCACCGCGCTTTCCTTGCGGTAAAGCTCGCGGTAGCGACGGGGATGGATTGGGTCGTAGCCCGGAATATAGAAGACGTGCCTGCGTCGCACAGTTTGGCTGCTCATAAGGCCGACGTTAGCGCAGGATTTTGGAATGCGGTAGGATTATCCGATATTGGCAAGTGCCGGAAAAACCTCAAGCAGCCAGAAAGAGAAGGCCGAGAAACCGCCTGTCAGCATCAGCAGGCCGATCGTCCACAAGAGCAGGCCCATGCAGCGCTCAATCTGCTCCATATGACGCTTCATCCAGCCCATGAAACCGGTGAGACGCGGCAGGAAGGCGGCAACCAGCAGGAACGGCACACCAAGTCCAATAGCATAGATCGCCAACAGCAACGTTCCGCGCGGCACCGAACCTTCTGACGCTGCAAGCGACAGGATCGCACCCAGCTGAGGCCCGATGCAGGGTGTCCAGCCAAAGGCAAAGGCAAGCCCCAGGATATAGGCGCCAAAGGCCGAGCCGCCACGGTCGCCCGCGTCCAGCCGCGCCTCGCGATCCAGAAAGCCGATGCGATAGATGCCGATGAAATGCGCTCCGAATGTCATCACCAGAAGACCCGCTACCGTATTGAAATAGCTCTGGTATTGCAGAAAGGTCGACCCGATCGCCGAGGCCGCAAACCCCAGGAACAGGAAGACCGTCGACAGCCCGAGCACGAAAAAAAGCGCGGGCACAGTGGCACGGGCGCGTTGCCCGCCATTGGTGGCCAGATCATTTATCGTCACACCGCTCATATACGCCAGATAGGGTGGCACGATGGGCAGAACGCAGGGGCTGAGGAACGAGATTACCCCAGCCAATAACGCCACGAACATGGCGGGCAGAAGGGTCGCGTCTATGATCTCGATGCCAAACATTTCTCCCACATAATCAATTCTGTGGGCCGCGTCACGGGGCCATCGGTCACAACCTTGTGGACAGCGCGTGAGTTGGCGCATATGTCGCGCCCATGAACGAGATCGAAATCGACGCCAGAGGACTTTTGTGCCCCCTGCCCGTGCTCAAACTGGCCAAGCGGATAAAGGCGCTGGCGACAGGTGATCAGGTGCGCCTGTTGGCAGATGATCCGGCGGCGGTTGTTGATGTGCCGCATTACTGTACGGAATCGCGCCATGAGCTGCTGTCGGTCACTGAGGGCGATGGTTGTCAGATTTATCTTGTGCGCAAAACCGGGTAACGGTTTTCGTCTAAGGTTCGATTGAACGCCCTTTATTCTGGCGGACGGAATCGTTCCCGCGGAATGACGGCAACGGGCGTAAGTTCCACCAGGAAGTGCTCGTGTCCCAATCCGGCTACCACGACCGAGGTCGACACCGGCTCGTGACCCGCTGGCAGGAACTCCAGGCGGATTTTCTGAATGCCCGGCAACTGGTCGCGGTTGGTCAAATAGGTGGTAATCGCGACGATATCGGACAGCTTGCCGCCAACTTCCGACAGTAGCGTTTCGATGTTTTCAAAGCACTTTCGCGTCTGCGTTTCGACGTCGCCAATGCCAACAACTTGCTCTTCAGCATCCCACGCGACCTGCCCAGTCAGGTGAACCACAATCCCGTCAGGCTGAATGGCTCCCATCTGGAACCCGCGCCCCTTGGCTTTCCAGACGTTCTGGGCTTCAAATCCCTTTGGCATTGCCATGTTTCCTGGTGCTGAAGGACAGAGTTTTCGATCGTGGTGACGATAGTGCCAGCAAGGTACCATCATCTTCCGAATATGAGATTACGCCGAAAAGAAAAAACGGCGCCACCAAGAGCGCCGCAATTCTCTGCATTTAACGCATTCTAGCGCCCCAGAGACCACCAGCCCCTGCGCTTTGGCTTATCAGGATCCGGTGCTTCTTCCGCGACCGGTTCCGGCGTGGGCTTCGGAGACTCCTCAGCCGTGACAACCTCTGCTGCTGGCTCTGCGGTCGCTTCGGCCATCGCGGGTTCGAGGGCTGGCGCAGTCTCGGCTTCAGGCTCTTTCTTCTTCGCACGCGACCGGCGCTTCTTGGGCTTTTCCTCGGCTTCAGCAACCGGTTTCGCTTCATCCACGGCAGTCTCCACGACCTCAGGCGCCGCTTTTAGCTCGGTGTCAGGGTCTGCTTCCGCCGTTGCGGCCTCGGCCTTTTTGCGTGGTTTACGGGTACGTTTAGGCTTTGGTTTGGATTCTTCCTCCGCAGCGTCCGCTTTAGGGTCGGCAGCCTCAGCTGGAGTTTCTTCTACGGGTGCTTCTTCCTTCGATCTCTCGTCGCTGGCTTCGCTTCCAGAATCAACGGGGGGCGGATCGCCCTCGTCAGCTTGCGCATCAGCAGATTGATCCTCGGCCCCGTTCTCGGACTTGGACTTGCGGCGACGACGACGGCGGCGGCGTTTCTTGGGCTTCGCCTCTTCATCACCTGCAACGGTTTCTGCCGCTTCTTCGATCTCTTCGTCCTGCGCCTCTTCGTCGATGTCGTCCATCAGCGAACTGTTCACCGATACAACCGGTGCCGTCGCCTCGGGCACTCGACGCGTGGCGGTCTTGAACTTCTCGAGTGAGAAATCGGGGCTGATCAGCATCGGATCACCCTCGATCCGCACGGAAAGCCCGTAACGCGATTCGATCTGGGCCACGTGTTCGCGTTTCTGGTTCATGATGAAATTGGCAATGCCAACCGGACATTTGACCAGAACCTCGCGTGAGCGGCGGCGGGTGCCTTCCTCTTCGATCTGGCGCAGGATCGACAGCGCCAGATTGTCGTCCGACCGGATCAACCCCGTGCCGTGACAGGCCTGACAGGGCTGGGTTGTCGCCTCGATCATGCCGGGACGCAGACGTTGCCGGGACATTTCCATCAGGCCAAAACCGCTGATCCGACCCACCTGAATGCGGGCGCGGTCGGTCTTGAGCTTGTCCTTCATCCGCTTTTCGACGGCCGAGTTGTTGCGGCGTTCGTCCATGTCGATGAAGTCGATCACGATCAGCCCGGCAAGGTCACGTAGACGCAGTTGGCGGGCAACTTCCTCGGCAGCTTCAAGATTGGTCTTGAGCGCGGTTTCCTCGATCGAACCTTCCTTGGTGGCACGGCCCGAGTTGACGTCGATCGCGACAAGCGCCTCGGTCACGCCGATCACGATATAGCCGCCGGACTTCAGCTGTACCGTCGGGTTGAACATGGCGCTGAGGTAGCTTTCAACCTGATGGCGCGCGAAAAGCGGCATCGCGTCGGCATAGTGTTTCACGTTCTTCGCATGGGACGGCATGATCATCTTCATGAAGTCCTTGGCAATTCGATAACCGCGCTCGCCTTCGACCAGCACCTCGTCAATCTCGCGATTGTAAAGGTCACGGATCGAGCGTTTGATCAGGTCGCCCTCTTCATAGATCTTGGCGGGCGCGGTCGATTTCAGCGTCAGGTCGCGAATCTGCTCCCACATGCGTTGAAGGTATTCGTAATCGCGCTTGATCTCGGATTTGGTTCGTTTCGCCCCGGCGGTTCGCACGATGAGGCCCGCGCCGGGGGGCACGTCAATCTCATTGGCGATTTCTTTAAGCTTCTTGCGGTCGACTGCGTTGGTGATCTTGCGGCTGATACCGCCGCCACGGGCGGTGTTGGGCATCAGGACGCAGTAACGCCCCGCGAGGGACAGGTAGGTGGTCAGCGCCGCGCCCTTGTTGCCGCGCTCTTCCTTGACGACCTGCACCAGAAGGATCTGGCGAACCTTGATGACTTCCTGGATCTTGTAACGGCGTGGCCGCGGTTTACGCACCGGGCGAATGTCTTCGCTGTCATCCTCGTCGGCGACGGATTCGATGGTTTCATCCTTGGCCGTGGCATCGGATGTGCGCGCATCGTCGCCATCATCATCACCGCTGTCGTCATCATTGCCAGCGTCCGCATCATCCGCATCGTCAGCCGTCGGTGTATCCTCGTCTACACTCTCGGCATCTGCCGGCACATCCTTGACAGTTTCGCCATCCTCGGATGCTGTTTCGCTGCTCTCGTCCTGCTCTGCAGGTTCCTCGACCGGCGTCTCCTTGACCAATTCCATCGGCGATGTGGCTTCGTCTGGGTCAAGCGCATCATCGCCCAGATCGATGGTTTCCATGCCCGAGATCTGGCCGTCCGTGACCTCAGAGGTCACAACGGCATCATCTGATTTGGTCTTTTCAGCCTTGGATTTCGACCGTGACCGCGAGCGGCGTTTTTTCGGTTTTTCCTCTTCCTCGTCACGCGCTTTCATTGCCTCGGCATAGGCGCGCTCTTCTTCCATCAGCGCCTCGCGATCGGCGACAGGGATCTGGTAGTAGTCAGGATGAATTTCCGAAAAGGCCAGGAAACCGTGGCGATTTCCGCCATAGTCCACGAAGGCCGCCTGAAGCGACGGTTCGACCCGGGTAACTTTTGCGAGGTAGATATTGCCAGCTAGCTGGCGTTTATTCTCGGACTCAAAGTCAAATTCCTCAACCTTGTTTCCATCCACCACCACAACGCGAGTTTCCTCTGCGTGGGTGGCGTCGATAAGCATTTTCTTAGCCATGTTGTCCAATTGCATCGCGGCAATCGCGCCTGCCCTGGTGGGGCGGCGAGGTGCGGGCAATGTCTGATAAGGGCGATAGCGGGCGCACGTGCCGGACGACTAGAGAGGGCGCCTGTGTCGGCCCCTGCTCTGACGATATTGTGCCTCGCGCGCTTCATCGCGTTTCTTCTCCGGCGCCTTTAGTGGCACCAATTTACGGCCTGCTTTTTCCTCTTTAGAGGATGCGGGCATTTATTTGGCCCTGTTTTCAAGGGCCCAATCGGTCTGTTCAGGGGCGCGGATGTGTTCCAGCACGTATCTGATACAGCGAATCTCATGCGGCGCAGTTCGGTTGAACATCTGCCGTCAAATCACACTAAAGCGTGCGGTGGTGAAATTACAATGGTGAAAATGCGCGGAGTCTTGGGCAATATTGCGCAGGGTCGTACGATCGGTTGCCTGATTGTCTTCTTTTCCCGGCGCATTCGCCACAAAACTATCGCTGTTGCATGATCCGGATATGTGAAGTTGCTGTTGATCCTGTCGACCATTGGACATGATGCATGCATTTTAGACGTTCACCACCCTGATCATAGCGCATGCGGCAACCCATCCCGATCGGCGCTGGCTTGACTGAGATTGCAGGTCTGCTTCGTGTCAGGTTCGACCGGTGCAGGAATCTTAGAACCACACGGGATCAAGGTGCGCAGCGTCGTCTGAGGATCGCCCGAGTCCTCCTCCCGACCGTTGATCCTGTACATCAAGCGACCCCAAATACCGTTGGATATGCGCCTAAAATATACCAGATTTCTTAGCTACGAATTGACGTCTGAGGAGCAATTTAGAGGGAATATTCAACGATGAGCCGCTTAATCTACGGCGTCATGCTGGCTTTCTCCGTGGCGTGTGTGAGTCCTGCTATTGCCGAACGGACCATTTCGGTCAAACCAGGGCTGTGGGAATATACCCATAGTCTTGAAATACCGGGTCTTGTGAGTCCTCTTGAAAAACCCAAGACCGAATGTATCAACGCGGAAGAATCCGAACGCAATTTGTCCGACCTGCTTGGCAAGCTGTCGAAAGATGCTGGATGTACAGTTACGAACCTGAAATCGTCTTTGAGTACCGTCAATTTTGATCTGGTCTGCACGCGAGATGTCGCGAGCGCTTCGCTGCAATCAACCGGGCACCTAGCGTTCAGGTATGGCCGCGAGGAAATTACCGGCACGGCTGATGGTACGATCTCCCTGAACGGGGTGGAATTACCGGTACAGGCCACTGGCATGGCCCGTCACATTGGCAGGTGCAAGAACTGACATCCAGACCAACACTTTCGCGCGCATTGGCATTTCGGCGATAGCAATATTCGTGATTGGGAAGGAATTGGCCTTTCACACAGGAAACAAGTAGCCGTCCGTCACCCGTTTTGACTGATAGGTCGTCGGCGCGAGGAGAAACGTCAACCACAAGCAGATCAAAGACCCGCGTTATCAGCGGCAACTATCATTCCGGAAATAGGGGAAGGCAACTGCGTGGTGCGGGCAGTTGCCATATCACCTAACCCAATCGATGCGCCGTCAGAGATAATCGGAGCGCTGCAACCCGTATTTGGCCATCTTTTCGTTCAGCGTCCGGCGCGGCAGGCACAGCTCGTCCATCACCGCGGCGATCGAGCCCTTGTGGCGGCGCATGGTGTTGTCGATCAGCATACGTTCGAATGCCTCGACATATTCCTTGAGCGGTTTGCCCTCGGTCGTCATCACCGGTTGCATTTCTTGATGATCCGACATCAGGAGCGATGCAATAGTGCCCGATCCGCGGCGCGATTGCAGCACGGCGCGTTCGGCCACGTTGAATAGCTGCCGCACATTGCCGGGCCAAGGCGCCTGCAAAAGTTGCGCGGCCTCCTGGGCCGATACTTTTGGCGGCTCGCAACCATAATCATCGGCGAACTGATCGCCGAAGCGGGTGAAGAGCGTCAGGATATCCTCACCACGTTGACGCAGCGGCGGCACAGTGATGCGCAGGCTGGCCAGACGGTAGAACAGGTCGGCGCGCAGGGCATCTTCGCAGGTTCGGTCCTGTTCCTGCATGTTGCAGATGGCAACGATACGGGTTTCGGGCGGCGTGCCCTCTTCGTTCATGAAGGTCAGCAGCCGGGCCTGCACCGCCTCGGAAAGCGCCTCGATATCTTCCAGCACAAGTGTACCGCCACGCGCCTCTTCCACCGCCGGAAGCTGAGTATCTTCGGGGTTCATCGGGCCAAAAAGGCGTTTCATCAGCGCGTCTTCCTCGAAGGCCGAACACGGCACGAGGACGAATTTCTTGCCGGCGCGCGCACCCACCGCATGCAGCGCATGGGCCACAAGCGTCTTGCCAGTGCCGGTTTCGCCTTCGATCAGCACATGACCGTCGGCTTGCCCCAGATCAAGGATATCTTCCTTGAGGCGTTCCATGATCGGGCTGGCGCCGATGAGCTTCTTCATCAGTTGCCCACCATCGGAAAGTTCACGGCGCAGGGCGCGGTTATCCAGCGTCAGGCGACGGGCATTGGCGGCCTTCTTGGCCAACTCGTTCATCCGGTCTGGATTGAACGGCTTTTCAAGGAAATCATAAGCGCCGATGCGCATTGCCTCGACCGCCATCGGTACATCGCCGTGGCCAGTGATCATGATCACTGGCAATGAGCTGTCAGCGCCCATCAGCTTTTTCAGAAACTGCATCCCGTCCATGCCGGGCATCTTGATGTCGGTCACGACAATGCCGGGATATTCAGGCCCGAGCTTCTTCAGCGCGTCTTCGGCGCTGGCAAAGGCCTCGGTGTCGTAACCGGACAGCGCAAGCCATTGGCTGATGGATTGGCGCATGTCCTTTTCATCATCGACGATTGCGATTTTCATGGCGCTAGGCATATCGTTTACTCCGCTGCACGGGTCTCTTCGGGTAAGATAGGCAACTGCATTTCAAATACAGCCCCCCCGTCTGATCCGTTATGGGCGGTCAGACGTCCCCCAAGGTCGTTTACGATACCCGACGAAATGGCAAGACCCAAGCCGACACCATCGCCGGGCTGCTTGGTAGTATAGAACGGTTCGAACAGGTTGTCGTGGTCGGTGATGCCGGGGCCGTTATCGCGCACGGTGAGGCTGGCGGTCTCGCCCGCCGCCAGGATGATGTCGAGCGTGGGATCATCGACACTTTCGGTTGCGTCCAGTGCGTTGCGCAAAAGATTGATCATCACCTGCTCAATCCGAACCCGGTCGCCCATCACCAGCACCGGCTGATCCGGCAAGGCACGGTTGATCACCACATGGCGCTGGCGCAGTTGCGGTTCCATCAGCGACAAGGCTGATGACAGCGCATCGCCCATATTTACAGGCTCCATCGCATCCGCATTGTGGCGCGCGTATGATTTCAGTTGCTTGGTGATGGCGCCCATCCGTTCGATCAGATCGTCGATCCGCTGGAACGAGGAAAGTGATTCCTCAGGACGGTTGCGTTGCAGCAGCAATCGCGCCCCCGCAAGGTAGGTTTTCATCGCGGCCAGCGGCTGGTTGAGCTCGTGACTGACTGCCGCCGACATCTCGCCCAAGGCGGCCAGTTTCGAGCTTTGCGCGAGCGTCTGTTCGGCCACCGCAAGGTTCTCCTGCACCCGTTCACGTTCGGCAATTTCCCGCTGTAGTCGGGCGTTCAATGCGCGAAGCTCTGCCGACTCGCGCTGGAACAACACCATGCGCAACGCTGTTTTGCGGTTCAGGAAATAGAAGGCCAGCGCCAGAAGAATCGCAAACACCATGATTTCGAGCGCCAGGAAGCCGTTCACCTTTTCCCGCACGCTATTATAGGTTGTAAAACTGGCAATCCGCCATCCGCGAAACGCGACGCGCCCCTCGACCCTCATCACCGCTTCGCCCTGCAGATAGGCGTCTGCGGGCAGCGTGGTCCAATCCTGGGTGGCCTGAATCGCGCGTTCGATAGCACTGGTTACCGGCTGACGGGTCAGTGCTGCCTCCTCGCTCAACCCGCGCCAGCGCGGTTCTGTCGACAGGATGATCTTGCCTTCGCTATCGCTGACCAGCACCGCGTCTGAAATCCCTGACCAGGCGCGTTCGTATTTCGCCAGATCAACCTCGACCACGATCACACCAATAAGCTGGTTCTGGCTTTCGATACGGCGGGAATAGAAAAAACGGTAATCGCCAGCCTCGCCTTCAAGCACCTTGAAAACCGTATCGGTCGAGCGCAGGGCATCAATGAAATACGGCGCCTGCGGGTGGCTTTCGCCCAGTGAATTGCGATCACTCGAGGCCACCGTGCGCCCGTCTTTGTCCAGAAGCGTCAAGTGCTTGGCGCCGATCTCATCGATGAACGAGATCAGCCGCGCCGTTGACTGGGTGTAATCGCCCGAATTCAGCGCGATGATCAGCGCCGGGTCGCGAGCCAGAAGCTGAGGAACAATCGCGTTCTGACGAAGCTCCGACAACAGGTTGCCGCTATAAAGCACCAACCGAAGTTCCGCCCGGTTACGGGTGGTTTCGGTAAAACGGTCGGTCAGCAGACGGTTGGTGACGAAAACGATGGCAATGGCCGCGGCCATCAAGACCAGCAAAGCCCCCCGTGCGCGCCAGCTGAACGTGCTTGGACGATTGACCGTCTCGGTGGGCGTTGACGTTGTCATGGCATAAGAATACGACGCACGGGGCGGCGCCTCAAGCTCTTAGGCGTGCACGAGTTGCTCAACTACATGTGAAAACAGCGCGGCCCCCTCGGCATTGCCGTGCAGCGCCTCGGCCATACGCTCGGGATGGGGCATCATCCCCAATACGCGGCGATTTTCCGACAGCACCCCGGCGATGTCGGCGACCGACCCGTTGGGATTGTCGGTATAGGTGAACGCGACGCGATCTTCGCCCTTAAGACGAGCCAGATTATCCGCATCGACATTGTAATTGCCATCATGATGGGCAATCGGCACAGTGATCACCTGCCCTTTGTCGTAACCGCCGGTATAGATGCTGTCGGCGGTTTCGACCTTCAACCCCACCGGTTTGCAGATGTATTTCAGCGCGGCGTTGCGCAACAGCGCCCCCGGCAGCAATCCGGTTTCGGTCAGGATCTGAAAGCCGTTGCAGACGCCAAAGACATAACCGCCCTTGTTGGCGTGGCTGATGACCGAGCGGCAGATCGGCGAATTGGCAGCAATCGCCCCGCAGCGCAGGTAATCGCCAAAGGAAAACCCGCCTGGAACGCCGATGAAATCCACGCCCGCCGGCATCTCGGTGTCCTTGTGCCAGACCATACTGACCCTGGCCCCTGCCCGCTCCAGCGCCACGGCAAGGTCACGGTCGCAGTTCGATCCGGGGAAAACAATGACCGCTGCATGCATCAGACCAGCTCCACCGAGTAGCTTTCGATCACCGTGTTCGCCAGCAGCTTTTCACACATGGCAGTGACAGTATCGCGGGCCTGCGCCTCATCGGTTTCCGCCAGCTCGAGTTCGATCACCTTGCCCTGACGCACTTTTTCGACCCCGTCGAACCCCAGCGAGCCAAGCGCATGGCGCACCGCCTCGCCCTGCGGATCCAGAACCCCGTTTTTCAGCATGACATGCACGCGTGCTTTCATCGGATTTACCCCATTTTCCGTTGGCGCAGGATGCGCCGGGTTGGTGACCCTGCCCCGATCAGTTGATCAGGGTGGGCCGGATCATCGGTGTCGCGCCTTTGGGCATGACGCCCAGGCGGGTGGCAACCTCGGTATAGGCATCGGTCAGGTTGCCCAGATCGCGGCGGAACACGTCCTTGTCGAGCTTCTGTCCGGTTTCGATATCCCACAGGCGGCAACTATCGGGGCTTATCTCGTCGGCCACGATCAGACGCTGGAAATCCCCTTCAAAGACACGCCCGATCTCGATCTTGAAATCCACCAGACGAATGCCGACGCCATACATGACGCCCGCAAGGAAGTCATTCACCCGCAAAGCGAGGGAAAGGATATCGTCCATGTCCTGCTGGCTGGCCCAGCCGAAGGCGGCGATATGTTCCTCGGTCACCAGCGGATCACCAAGTGCGTCGTCCTTCAGGCAATATTCGACGATCGGGCGCGGCAATTGCGTGCCCTCGTCCATGCCCAGACGTTTGGCCATCGTCCCGGCGGCATAGTTGCGCACGATGACTTCCAGTGGCACGATTTCGCAGGATCGCACCAGTTGTTCGCGCATGTTCAGCCGTTTCATGAAATGCGTCGGCACGCCGATATTATTCAGCCCGGTCATGAAATATTCACTGAGCAGGTTGTTGAGCACACCCTTGCCCTCAATCACCGCCTTCTTCTCGGCGTTGAACGCGGTTGCATCATCCTTGAAATACTGGACAATCGTGCCCGGCTCGGGACCCTCATACAGGGTTTTTGCCTTGCCTTCGTAAATCTTCTTGCGCCGTGCCATGCACACCTCGTCGCTTGACCGGGGATGATCCCCTTGGTCGTTGCGTCCTCATAGTCCATGGGCACGATTGCCGCAAGATCACGTTGAGCCCTTGCGAACGGAGGCTGTGGGTTGCATATCATAGGGGAACAGCAAGTCATTAGCAGGGAATTGACCATGACCACCTTCGACGACCGCGAAAACGCCTTTGAAAACAAGTATGCCCATGACGAGCAGATGAATTTCAAAGCTGAGGTGCGCCGCAACAAGCTTCTGGGCCTCTGGGCAGCGGAACTGCTTGGTAAAACCGGTGAAGATGCGGATAATTATGCCAAAGAGGTCGTGAAATCGGATTTCGAGGAAGCCGGGATCGAAGATGTCGTGCGCAAGGTCGCAGGCGATCTGGGCGATCTGGCCGATGCCGACACAATCCGTAATAAAATGGGTGAGTTGCTGATCGTTGCCAAGAGCCAGATCATGAACGAAGCCTGATCCAGCGATCGGATTAGTAACAGGGCGCGCCTTTCGGGGCGCGTTCTACAGTTTGTTTGTCAATTTGTCCTGAGTGGACAAAGCGCAGCTGCCACCGGATACAAACTCACCTCACATAGATGATGAAGATTATGAGTTTGCCTGCCGGACCCAAGCATGACACACGAAATCGCAGAACACATGTGGGAATGCTGACAAATGACAAATGCCCTGAGCCGGCTGATGGACACGCGCGCCTGGATATTGGCAGATGGTGCGACCGGGACCAACCTGTTCAACATGGGGTTGGAAGCGGGTGAAGCACCCGAAATGTGGAATGATCAGCACCCCGACCGTATCCATTCGCTCTATAAATCCACCGTGGATGCGGGCAGCGATCTGTTTCTGACCAACTCGTTCGGCGGTAACGCGGCTCGGCTGAAACTGCACGGCACCGAGAGGCGCGCCAATGAACTATCACGCATTTCCGCCGAGATCGGCCGCGAGGTGGCCGATAAGGTCGACCGCACTGTGGTCGTCGCCGGGTCAGTCGGGCCCACGGGCGAAATCATGGCCCCGATGGGCGCGCTGACGCACACGCTGGCGGTCGAGATTTTCCACGAACAGGCCGAGGGCCTGAAGGATGGCGGTGCCGACGTGCTTTGGCTGGAAACCATCAGCGCGCCCGAGGAATACATCGCCGCCGCCGAGGCATTCAAACTGGCAGACATGCCCTGGTGCGGCACCATGAGCTTTGATACCGCAGGGCGCACGATGATGGGCATGACCTCGGCTGATATGGCGGGGATGGTCGAAAAGCTCGACAATCCGCCACTGGCATTCGGGGCGAATTGTGGTGTTGGGGCTTCGGATCTGCTGCGCACCGTGCTTGGTTTCGTGGCACAAGGTACGGAACGGCCGGTCGTGGCCAAGGGGAATGCCGGTATACCGAAATATGTTGATGGCCATATCCACTATGACGGCACCCCAGACCTGATGGCTGATTATGCGGCGCTCGCGCGCGATGCGGGCGCGACGATCATCGGCGGCTGTTGCGGCACCATGCCCGAGCATATCTCCAAGATGCGCGAAGCTTTGGAAACGCGGCCGCAAAACGAACGCCCGACATTGGATCAGATCACAGCGGCACTGGGATCGTTTTCCTCTGCCGCGGACGGCACAGGCGATGACGAACCCGCCCCCCGCCGTCGCCGCCGCAGACGGGGCTGACCTGCGTTTGCGCGGTACACCGGGCTAACACCCTTATTGCACCGGCGTTCACGACAACCTGACCAGCAAAGCACTCAGGGCCATAGACAGCACGATTGCGTTAACGGGCAATTTGCGCAACTAATGTCCTGCCCTGACGGAGAATGCGATGCGCAAGGTTTTGATTGGTATTGCTTCGGTCCTGTTGATGACCGGAGCCGCCTTAGGTGAGCCGTCCGGCACGTTTCGCCATGCTCACGAATTAGGTTTCGGAGCGCATTCCAGCCTTGATCCAATCTCGAAAGGTCGCGTGCTTCAGATCACCGAGAAAATCATGAACCGCCTGGCCCGTCCCGGCCTGGATGGCAAACCTCGACCCGATCTTGCCACCGGATGGAGCGTAACGCCCGACGGGATGACCTGGACATTCACCCTGCGTGATGACGTCCGGTTCCACGATGGCAGCGCTTTTGACGCCGATGACGTCGTCTATACGATTAATCGCATTCTCGACCCCGAGATGGACAGCCCGGTGCGGTCCGTCATCAGCATGGTGAAAGAAATCGAAGCTGTTGACCCTCTGACCGTGCGGCTGAACCTGAAACATGGCTATGCCGATCTGCCGCTTCAGCTGATGGATGCGCGTATGCGGATTATTCCCGACGGGTCTGGTGATACGATCGGTCAGACCGGTATTGGCACCGGACCGTTCAAGGTCACGAAATTCGATGCCGACGGGGTCAGCTATCTTGTGGCGAATACCGACTATTGGGAGGGTCCGCCGAAACTGGCGATGATCGAGGTGATCGGGATACCGGACGCCCAAGCCCGGCTTACGGCATTTCTGAGCGGACAGCTCGACATGGAGCGAGGCATCGACCCGTCGCTGCGCCGGGTGCTGCAGAACTCGGACAGATACAATGTGCAGGACATTCCGACCGGCAACTGGATCGGAATGGTGTTTCGCACCGATGTCCCACCCTACGATGATGTGCGGGTACGTCGGGCGATCCGGCTGGCAGTCGATCGGGAAGACCTGCTGAAGCTGGCGCTCGGCGGCGGCGGCATCATCAGTTGCGATACACCCGTGGGACCCAACGACCAGTATCGTGCCGATCTAGACTGCCCTCAGGACATTGACAAAGCCCGAGCGTTGCTGGCCGAAGCGGGCTATCCCGACGGGCTGGATATCGAGATCCATATCTCGACGCTGGAGCCTTCGTGGCCGTCGATGGCCGTGGCCCTGCAGGAACAACTGGCGGCAGCAGGTATTCGCGTGAAGGTCGTCAAGGCGGCAACTGATGGCTACTGGTCGCAGGTCTGGATGCAAAAGGACGCAGTCGGTACCCGCTGGGGCGAACGCCCTGCCGATCAGGCACTGAACGAAATCTTCCGGTCGACGGCGCAATGGAATGAAAGCTTTTTCAAGGATCTGACTTTCGATGCAATGCTGGACATCGCCAGTCAGGAGCTGAATTTCAATGAACGCCGCGACCTCTATGTGGGCGCACAGAAATACCTTTTCGAACACTCGGGAACCCTGATCCCCTATCACATCACCCAGTTGGTCGGATTGTCCACACGGGTGCACGATCTGGACGAGGTCAAGAACGACGCCGTCCGCTGGCATCTGGTACGGGTCACGGAGTAGGATCAACCGGCCCCGTTCAGCACGCGTGGTCGGATTTTCGAACAACGTCGGCTAAACGAAAGCTGACATTCGGGCCACGAAGACGAGTAACCGTATTGCGGACAAAATGAGCTTTAGCTGCAATTGTGCGAACGGCAGCTTACGGGATTGGCTGCTGTCAGGTGTAGACGAAGTGGTTGATGAATACCCGCAAACGTGGCAACTCACGAAGCTCCCGAGCGAAGTATATGAAGAAGCGAGGTCGGTCTGGTGTAAACTCGGTCAATATTTGCACCAGATGACCCTGTCGCAGATCTTCTTCTACACCAGCTCTGAGCGACCACCCGATGCCAACATCACGGCGGGCTGCGTCAACCACAGTACGAAGGTCATTGAATATAATGGACCCTTTTCCTTCGATCACCTGTGGCTCCCTATCAACCAAAAACTCCCAAGGTGTTATTCTCCCTGAGTTGACCCGGCGATGGCGAATGCATTTATGCTCCAACAGATCAATCGGCACCTTTGGTACGCCAAATTGCCCCAGATAGGCAGGTGATGCCACGTAAGCCCCCTGCATCGGTTTGCTAAGCGCTTTGGCGATCATCTGGTCTTCGAGTAAATCGCCCAACCTGATCCCAGCATGAAAGCCCTTCGTGGTAATATCAACCAGCCCCTCGTCAATGGACAGGTCAAGCTCTATTTCGGGGAACAGAGTTTGGAAGTCAGCCAGGCGGGGAGCGACCACGGCCTCCCAGGCGCGAAACGGCAGGGTGATGCGCAGCACCCCGGACACTGCCCCAGCCTCAGATCGGACAGCTTCGATTGCCGCGTTTGCTTCAGACAGCACATGACGGGTTTGCGCGAGTAGCTTTCTGCCCGCATCCGTTAGGACGACTGAGCGCGTGTTGCGCACAAACAATGCCGTGCCAAGATGATCTTCGAACTGTTTGAGCTGCTGAGACACCGCAGAAGCCTGCACGCCCAGCACGCCCGCTGCGGCACGAAGCGTTCCTTGCTCCGCGATGGCATGAAATGTTCGTAGCCCCAGAAGACGTACCCGGTCCATTATGTTCCTCAGCTAATGATATTGTATAGAATATACTCTGTTATCGAACAATGGGAAACCGTCTACGCTGACACGCGAAAGCAAGTTTCCACAAAGCGAGTATCCATGATGCCGACATTGCCCTCAGAGCGCACGATGACGTCTGGCATCATCACGATTATCCTCACGGTGTTTGCGATGGCGCTAACGGATGCCTTCGTGAAATACGCCAGTTCGGACATGACCTTATGGCAGATCTACGTGTGCCGCTCCTGCCTTGCATTGCCTGTTTTGGTGCTGCTTGCAAAAGGTCGCATCCGCCCGATGGCAATTGGATGGGTCAGCTTGCGAAGCCTGATGCTGGTTGCGATGTACCTCGCCATCTATGCTGCGATCCCGGTCCTTGATCTGTCGGTCATTGCCGCGACGCTCTACACTGCCCCTTTGTTCATCGTTCTGCTCTCTGCACTTTTCCTGAAAGAGCAGATCAGGCTGGCGCATTGGTGTGCCGTTGGTATCGGGTTTGTCGGCGTATTGGTTGTCGTACAGCCCCGTGGAGAAGACTTTACCTCACTGTCGCTGATCCCGGTGATTGCTGCCTTCCTCTACGCGTCTGCGGCGGTGCTCACGCGGGCCAAATGCGTGGCCGAGGCCCCGGTGACGCTCGCCATCAGCCTCAACATGGCGCTGGTGATCTGTGGCGCACTCGTGTCTCTTGGTCTCTGGCTGTTTCCGGTGACAGATGCAGATCGCTATCTGTTCCTCTTGGGGACGTGGTCGCCACTTAATGCAGCCACTCTGGGAGTTCTGGCCATCATGGCAGCGCTGATCATCGGGGTCACGCTTGGCGTTGCGCGAGCCTACCAGTCTCCGCGCCCGCAGGTGATTGCGATTTTCGACTATGCTTATCTTATCTTTGCAGCTTTTTGGGGCTTTGTGTTCTTTGGCGAACTTCCAGACAAATTCACGATTGGAGGGATAGCCCTGATTGCCCTGGCCGGGTTAATGATCCTGAACACTGACAGCCCTGAAGCGAAGACTGATCAACGTTCAAATACGGCCTGAAATGCAAAAACGCGACCATTCGATCGCGCAGAAGCATCGGTCATGGTGGGCACAACGCCGTCATCTGACTTACCCCGTCAGATGACGGCATTCGAGCGGCCCCGCGCCTTGTCACCGCCTGCCGGGGGTGCCGGAGCTGGTCAGATATCCAGAGTGTTGTCTTTTTCCCACTGGCTGAAATGCGCGGTGAAGGAATTCCATTCCTGCATTTTCATCTTGATATAGGCGGCCGAGAATTCCTCGCCCAGCATCGCCTTCAACTCCTTGTCCTTATCGTAGGTCCGGATCGCATCCAGCATGTTGAGCGGCAGTTTCGGCGCGCCGCGTACCTTGTGACCTTCGGCATACATGTCAATGTCATGACGCTTGCCCGGATCGGCCTTGTGGCGGATCCCGCTGAGTCCCGCGGCGATGATCACCGCCTGCAAAAGATATGGGTTGACCGCGCCATCGGGCAGGCGCAGTTCGAACCGGCCGGGACCTGGCACGCGCACCATGTGGGTACGGTTGTTGCCGGTCCAGGTCACGGTATTGGGTGCCCATGTCGCGCCCGAGGTGGTGCGCGGCGCGTTGATCCGCTTGTAGCTGTTCACCGTCGGATTGGTGATCGCGGCCAAGGCGCTGGCATGTTTCATGATGCCGCCCAGGAAATGCGCGCCCTTTTCGCTGAGGCCCAGTTCTCCGGTCTGGCCCGTGCCTGTGCCCGCCTCGATGGCGAAAACATTGGTCTTGGCCTTGTCGCCGGGCGCATCCCACACGGAAATATGCGCATGGCAGCCATTGCCGGTCAGGCCCTCAACGGGCTTGGGCATGAAGGTCGCTCGGAAGCCGTGCTTTTCGGCCACGGACCGGGTCATGAATTTGAAGAAACTGTGCTTGTCGGCGGTGCGGAGCGCGTCGTCGAATTCCCAGTTCATCTCGAACTGGCCATTGGCGTCCTCGTGGTCGTTCTGATACGGACCCCAGCCCAGATCAAGCATGTAGTCGCAGATCTCGCGCACCACGTCATAGCGCCGCATCACAGCCTGCTGGTCATAGCAGGGCTTGTCGGCGGTATCGTATTCGTCGCTGAGAGCTGATCCGTCGGGCGTCAGCAGAAAATATTCGGCCTCGATCCCGGTCTTGACATGCATGCCCTCGTCCGCCGCCTCGGCGATCAGCTTGCGCAGCACGTTGCGCGGAGCCTGCGCCACGTCTTCGCCATCCATCACGCAATTGCCCGCCACCCAGGCGACTTCAGGTTTCCACGGCAGCTGGATCACGGAACTGGGGTCCGGTACCGCCAGCATGTCCGGATGCGCGGGTGTCAGATCCAGATAGGTGGCAAAGCCGGCGAACCCGGCGCCTTCCTCTTGCATATCGGCAATCGCCTGTGCCGGCACCAGCTTGGCCCGCTGTGCCCCGAACAGATCGGTGAATGAAATCATGAAGTATTTTACGCCGTTTTCCGCAGCGTAGGCGGCCAGATCTGTTGTCATGGAGTTTTTTCCTTTCCCTGTTGGCATAGAAAAGGGGCGGTTTGGCCGCCCCTTGTCAACTTTTTTCAGAACCCTGTGCCCGGCTTGCCCGGCCACCAGTCGGTGCCCGACAAAGGCACCTGCGCCATGGCGGCGGCCTCCATCGTCAGGGCCACCAGATCTTCAGGCTCCAGATTGTGCAGATGGTTCTTGCCGCAGGCGCGCGCGATGGTCTGCGCCTCAAGCGTCATCACCTTGAGGTAATTGCGCAGACGCCGCCCGCCCTCGACCGGATCGAACCGCGCGGCAAGCTCGGGATCCTGGGTGGTGATGCCGGCAGGGTCCAGCCCCTCGTGCCAGTCATCATAGGCGCCCGCGGTGGTGCCGAGTTTCTGATATTCGGCCTCCCATTTCGGGTCGTTGTCACCGATGGCGATCATCGCCGCGGTGCCGATGCTGACGGCGTCCGCGCCCAATGCCATCGCCTTGGCCACATCCGCACCCGAGCGGATGCCGCCCGACAGGATCAACTGCACCTTGCGGTGCATCCCCAGATCCTGCAGCGCTTGAACCGCCGGACGGATGATCGCCAGCGTCGGCTGACCGACATGCTCAATGAACACGTCCTGCGTCGCCGCCGTGCCGCCCTGCATGCCATCAAGCACGACCGCATCCGCGCCCGCCTTGATCGCCAGAGTGGTGTCGTAATAGGGCCGCGCGCCGGCGACTTTCACATAGATCGGGACTTTCCAGCCGGTGATCTCGCGTAACTCGAGGATCTTGATCTCAAGATCATCTGGCCCGGTCCAGTCCGGGTGACGGCAGGCCGACCGCTGGTCGATCCCCTTGGGCAGGTTGCGCATCTCGGCCACCCGGTCGGAAATCTTCTGACCCAAGAGCATGCCGCCACCGCCAGGCTTGGCCCCCTGCCCCACGACGATCTCGATGGCATCAGCCTTGCGCAGGTCATCCGGGTTCATGCCGTAGCGCGAGGGCAGATACTGATACACGAGCTTGGTGGAGTGGCCGCGTTCTTCGGGCGTCATGCCGCCGTCGCCGGTGGTCGTGGACGTGCCCGCCGCCGAGGCGCCGCGGCCCAGAGCCTCTTTCGCCGGGCCGGAGAGCGCGCCGAAACTCATACCAGCGATAGTGATCGGAATGTCCAGCTCGATCGGGTTTTCCGCGTGCAGACCGCCGATGGTCACGGAGGTCTCGCATTTCTCGCGATAGCCTTCGAGCGGGTAGCGAGAGATCGACGCGCCCAGAAACAACAGGTCGTCGAAATTAGGCACCCGGCGCTTGGCGCCGCCACCGCGAATGTCGTAGATGCCGGTCGCCGCCGCACGGCGGATGTCGCTGTTCACGTCCTGCGTGAAGGTCGCCGACTGTCGCGGCGTGGTGTGCGGGATCTTGTGTTCTGTCATGGTTTCAACCCCTTAATAGTCGCCAGCGTTATCAACATCGAAATTATAGAGATTGCGGGCCGAGCCGTAGCGCGTGAACTCCTCAGGTTTCGCGTCCACCCCGGCCTCGGTCAGGATTTCTTTGAGAAACTCTATATGTTCCGGTCGCATTTCCTTTTTCTCGCAATCGGCACCGAGGCTCTTTACGCTGCCGCGCACGAAAAACCGCGCCTCGTAGCAGCTATCACCCAACGCGTCGCCCGCATCGCCGCAGACCACGACATTGCCCGACTGCGCCATGAAGCCGGACATGTGGCCGATATTGCCCTCGACCACTATATCGACGCCTTTCATCGAAATCCCGCAGCGCGAGGCGGCATTGCCCCTAACCACGATCAGCCCGCCATGAGCGGTTGCCCCCAGATACTGGCTGGCATCGCCTTCAATCACGATCTTGCCCGACATCATGTTCTCACCGGTGCCTGGACCTGCCGAGCCGTCGACGGTAATGGTCGCCTGCTTGTTCATGCCGCCGCAATAATAGCCGGTGGAGCCGCGCACGGTGACCTCGATAGGTGCATCGAGCCCCACGGCGATGGCATGACTGCCCTTGGCATTCACCACCTCCCACGCGGTCTCGTTGGTGTTTTGGGTCTGACCCTGCAGGGTCTCGTTCAGGGCGCGCAAGCCCTGTTCGGCCAAATCGAATGTCTGCATCTCAGTGGTTCCAGAAATAAACGGTTGCGGGTTCGGGCTCCCAAACGCGGGCGTCCTCGATGCCCGGCAGGCTGACCAGTGCGCGGTATTCGCTGCCGAACGCCACATATTGATCGGTCTCGGCCATGACCGCAGGTTTGCAGGCAATCGGATCCCGCACGACGCCGAACCCGTCCTTGGTGCCCACCACAAAGGTGTAGAACCCGTCAAGGTCATCCAACCCGGCCTCCAGCGCCTCGCCCAGGGTGCTGCCATTCTGCATTTTCCAGGTCAGATAGGCCGCCGCCACCTCTGTATCGTTAAGCGTCTCAACGGTGACACCTTCGCGCGCCAGTTTGCGGCGTAATGAGTTGTGATTGGAAAGCGAGCCGTTATGCACCAAGCATTGATCGGCCCCAGTGGAAAACGGATGCGCGCCCAGGGTCGTCACCGCCGATTCCGTGGCCATCCGAGTGTGTCCGATCCCGTGCGTGCCGGTCAGCTTGGGAATGTCAAAGCGGCGTGCCACGTCTTCGGGCAGGCCAACCTCCTTATAGATCTCAATGACTTCTCCGGCGCTCATCACCCTTGCATCGGGGCGCAGGTCTTTCAGCGCGGCGCGGGCCTCGGCCAGCTTGTTTTCGGGCAGATCGATCACAGCGTGGGTGTCAATTACACGGACCGAAAGATCGCCGCCGATCTCGGCAATCAGATCCCTGCCCAGATCGGCAAAATCGGTCTCCGGGTCCGCCGACTGAACGGTCAGCTTGGCATGCCCTTCCCGCGTGTCCCCATAGACCGCGATACCAGCACTATCCGGTCCGCGATCGGTCATAGTGATCAGCATCTCGGTCAGCATTTCGCCCAGTTTGGGCTCCAGTGATTTATCTTTCAGAAATAGTCCGACAATCCCACACATTGGCGTCTCCATGAATCATTCTGAAACAGGGTACAGATTCTCTTAAGCTTTTTCAACCATAAGAATTAATGTTTCCTGTCAGGAATAATTTCAATGGCTGGATTGGGGATAGGAAATCACCGAGAGATAGCGTGCTGGCAGCTTGATCAGCTGATCAGGTCCATGCGGCGCATCGGCATCGAAAAACAGACTGTCCCCCGGGCATAGATGAAAGCGTTTCTCGCCGTGGCGATAGCCCACCTCGCCCTCCAGCATGTAGAGAAGCTCGATCCCTTCATGCTGAAAGGTCGGGAAGGTGTCGGATTCTTCCGTCAGCGTAATCATGTAGGGCTCGACCACAACGCCACTGCCATTCGCCCCCAGATGCCCCAGCAGGTTGTACTGATGTCCTGCCCGAGTGCCCGCGCGCTCGGTTTCGATCGCGTCACCTGCCTTGACATGCACCGCCTCCCGGCGCTCCTCGAAGCGGCGAAAGAACGAGGTCACCGGCACGCTCAGCGCCGCCGACAGCGCCTGCAACGTGGTCAGCGAGGCCGAAGTAATGCCGTTCTCGATCTTGGAGAGCATGCCCACCGACAGACCGGTCACCTCAGCCAGATCGGCAACGGTCATACTGCGCTGCCGCCGGAAATCGCGTACCTCGCGGCCAATCGCCACCTCAAGGTTCTTTTCGCGGGTATCCCGAACCTTATGTGGGTCCTGGTTAAGCTTGCCGCTGGCCATATCGTCTTCCTCTTGGACCGACGTTTTGCCGGCTGTTGTCCAAGACTAAACCCTTGCGAGAGCGATGTAAAACAGCGCTGGTCAGCCGTTCATTTTTTCCCATTCCTCATTCAGAATGGGCGCCCCCAGTGCCATGGAGTGCACCCCCATGATCGAAGTCAGTTGCAGCACTTCCAAAATCTCTTCCTTGGTCGCGCCTTCACGCAGGGCATTCTGCATGTGCCGCCGCACGCCCGGCGCCCAAAGGTGGGTGGTGGCCGCGTTGATGGCGATGAATATCAATTCCTTGGTCTTCTGCGGCAGCGGGCCGTTCTTCTGCGGCACCGCGCGGAAGGCCAGAAATGCCTCAAGGTAATCCGGGTCCATTTCAGCCAGCATGTCCCACATCGGGTTCCAGTCGTCGGTCTGGCGCTGCGCCTCGGTCGAGGGATAGGTCTTTTCGGTCATGATGCCTCTTTCATCTCGGGTGTTTCGCGTCGGTCCTTCACCACGGTGATGCGGTTCATGCAGCGATAGGCTGGCAGGTAATCGGCCACTGCGTAATGCATGGTGCAGCGGTTGTCCCACATCGCCAGATCACCGGCGCGCCAACGCCAGCGGATCTGATCCTCGGGTTTGTTCATGTGATTGGCCAGCCAGGTTTTCAGCGCATTGGCCTCATTCGTCGGTAGACCAAGGATGTGGGTCACGAATGCCTCGTTGAAATTCAGGAACTTGCGGCCCGTCACCGGATGGGTGGCAATCAACGGGCGGATACTATGCCCGAACCGCGCCATACCCTCGTTCAGCTTATCCGGGCTTGCGCCAAAGGAATTACGAAAATCCCCCATGTCATGCACCGCCTCTAACCCCTCAAGATCGGCTTTCATGCCAGCGGGCAATCGATCATAGGCGGCATAGTTAGACGACCACATGGTATCGCCACCCACCTCGGGCACCACGCGGGCGACAAGGATCGACGCAAAGGGCTGTTGCACCTTGAATGTCAGATCTGTGTGCCAGCTATTGGTGTCGGGTGGTGCGCCGCTGTCATTTTCCAGCTTCACGATCCGTTCGAACCTGTCGACATGCGGATAAAGCGGATGCGGCGCGTCCAGTTCCCCAAAGCTTTCGGCCAGTGCCATATGCGCCTCTGGCGAAATATCCGTGCCGCGCAAAAAGATCACCTGATGCTCCAGCAATGCCTTATAGAGGCCGTCTGTGATAGCTTCGGTCAGAGCATTCACATCAATGCCGGAAATCTCAGCGCCAATGGCCGGTGTGATCTTTGCTGCGCGCATGGCGTTACCCTCCCCGGTGTTTGAAGCTGTCCCTCCGGAAAGAATAGAGAGCCGCCGGATCGACACTGACATCAACAACCGCCGGCTTGCCGCAGTCAAGCGCCGCCTCTATCGCCTGCGCCATTTCGTCCAGCGTTTCGGCCTTGTAGCCTTTGGCGCCATAAAGCTCCGCCAGCTTGTCGAAGGGCGGGCTTGAGATATCGGCGCCGATATAACGCTCGCCGAAGAAATCGCGCTGATAGGCTTTCTCTGCCCCCCAGCAGCGGTTGTTCATCACCACGGTGACGGTGTTGATGCCATAATCGACGGCCGTCGAAAGCTCGGAGACGGTCATGCCGAACCCGCCATCACCCATGAGCGAAATGATGGGCCGTTCCGGTGCCGCCAGCTTCAACCCCAGCCCACAGGCAAATGAAAAACCGACCAGCCCGAAATCAAGCGGGGTGAAGAGCGATTTGGGGTGCCAGTAATTCAATGCATCGGTGGCCTGCAGGCAGAGCGTACCCGCATCCATCGTCACCGCCGCATCTTTCGGCATCACATCGCGTAGCGTCTTGAACAGCCCCGACGGGTGGATCGGCATTGCATCGACCTGCGCCTCGGCATCACGTTTAGCCAGATAGGCCTCACGCTCGGCCTGAAAACCTATCGCCCAGGCATCCGCCGCGCCGCGGGTGTTGATCCGGCTCAGCGTATCGCGCAATTGCCGCGCCACGGTCGGTGCATCGCCCATGATCCCAATCTCGGCGGGAAAGTAGCGCCCGATGGCCGTGGGTTCCAGCTCCACATGGATGATCTTAGCGTCTTTATTAATATTATCATAGCTGTAGAAGGTGGCGTTAAAGCCGATCCGTGTGCCGAGGCCGAGGATCACGTCGGCCTCTTTCACCAACCGGGAGGCCACCACATTGCCGCGTGGTCCCATCTGGCCCGCATTCAGCGGGTGGCCAAACGGTATCGCATCGCCGTGACCGGGTGAGGTGACCACGGGACAATTCAACGCCTCAGCCAGGCGTAGGCAATCTTCTGCGCCGTCGGTGTTCTTGATCCCGCCCCCCGCGATGATCACCGGCTGATTGGCGCCTGCCAGCAATTTCGCGGCAGCCTCAATGGCCTCGGGTGCACCACCCGGAGCGGCAAACGGGCGATATTGCGCAGGCGTTTGGAATTCCTCGAACTCGGCCTGCGCCGACAACACGTCGCGCGGCAGATTGAGTTGCACCGGGCCGCGCCGGGGCGCCATCGCCTCGCGGTAGGCTTCGCGCAACATCTCGGGCACGCGATCCGCTGAAGTCGCCGTCCAGGTCTTCTTGGTGATCGGCTTGAACAGCGCGTCCTGATCGACCTCCTGAAAGGCATCACGGTAGCGGTGCCCGCTGGCCAATGCACCCGCGATACTGACCACCGGCGAATAGGCCGCCTTGGCCTGCGCCAGACCAGTCACAAGGTTGGTGGCACCGGGGCCGTTCTGCCCCGCTAAGATCACCCCAGCCTGCCCGCTCATCCGGGCGAAACCGTCGGCCATATGTGTGCCGGTACGCTCGTCATGTACACCGATGAACTTGATGTCATCCGCGTCATAAAGTGCGTCGAACATCTCCATCGTGGCCGATCCGATCAGCCCGAACACATGGCTGGTTCCCTCGGCGCGGATCGCCTCGACCGCCGCCTGACCACCTGTCATCTTTTTCATGTCGCGTTTCCTGTTACTTGTGTAAGCCCGCACATCAAAACCGGGCGCAATCCGTCAGCCCGGTAAAACCCGGCTCAAAAACTCCTTCACCGGCCCGGCAAAAAGATCGGGGCGTTCAACCAGCCCCATGTGTTGCAGCCCCGGCAGGATGATGACGCCAGAGTCTGCGATTTCCGAGCCGATGGCGTGGCTCATCGCCGGGGGCTGGCCGCTATCTTTCTCGCAGGTCATGACCAGCGTCGGATGGGTGATAGGCGGCTGAGGCCGGATCAGTTCGACCACGCCTGCGGCCAGCACGAAACGGTGCAGCGCGTAATTCTCGTGGTGATTGGCCATCACCACCTCGCGTACTTCCTGCAGCACCTCGGGGTGCTCGCGGCGGAAATCTTCGGTGAACCACCGTTCCAGCGTCGCATCAATCGTGGCCCCGGGCCCACCAGCCGAGGTATCGCGGGCGCGTTCCTCAACCAGTTTCTGCTGGTCCTCGCCGCGTTCATGCGGCGAGTTCAGAATGCACAGTGCCGATACCCGATCCGGATGATCCATCGCTACCCGACGATTGATCATCCCACCCAGTGAGAACCCGACCAGTGCCGCCTGTTCAATCCCAAGCTCGTCCATCAGCGCAATCAACTGTTCACTGAGCACGGTCAGGCTGGGCGTCTCCGTGGGCAGGGCGGTCTCACCATGTCCACACAAATCGTAGCTGAGTACGCGGAAATGTGTCGCGAGAAGTGGAATCATCTCACGGTACGTCGCGGCCCGCGTCAACCCGAGCCCGTGGATCATCGCCACGACAGGCGCGCCCTCGGGCCCGGTCAGATCATAGGCTGTGCCCGCCCTACTTACCGGCATCTAGACCCCCGCCGGATTATCAACGTCGCGCCCCATCTCTTTGAGGTCCGCATAGCGATCACCGATCCGGTGGTTGGGATGCCCGCCCAGTGACGCGCCAAGGGCCACGACCATCTCATCCTCGGCGGGGGCGTCGGGAATGCTGGTATGGATGGTTTGATAATGCGAGCGCCGCCCGCCATCATCCTTGTCCATTAGCGGGATCATCAGCGACGTACCCGCAGCCCCGCGCGTGTTGCTGAATACCAGATAGGATTTGGCATTCACCGCATCACGGTACTGATTGCCGAACCAAAGCGTATGGGTCAGCGCCTGCGCGTGTTCGACCTCTCCGCCCATACCCACAACCGAGGCTTTGCCATACCCCTCAACCGTACCGCCGGTTTCCTTGAGGATCATATCCGTCAGCATCTTACCCAGTACCGGTCCGTGTTCTTTGATTTCGGGGCTCAGGTCTTCGACATGGCCACGTCCGAACCACGGGTTGCGGATGATCGCCGCAGCAGTCACCAGTTTCGTAGGTTCGGCGACCTCTTTCCAGCCCTCTTTATAGGTGGTCTGAACGAGGGTCAGAGTACGACGTATTTCAACCGGCATGGGCCAGCTCCTTTTCGGTAAACTCAGGCATCACCTGATCAATGAACAATTTAAGCGACCGTTTCTGCTGATCCATGTCCATGCCCATCGAGGCATAATAGAGGAAGCCGTCAACACCGATTTCTTCGTATTTCTTCAGTTTGGTGATCACCTGCTCAGGCGAGCCGAACATCAGGTTCTCTTCCAGCAGTTCGGGATCAACCCTTGCATTGCCCTCAAGGCTATCGAGCGGCACCCGGTCCGGAAAGCCGTTGACCACATCGCCAGACTTCATCATCAGATTGCCAAATTGGCTGAGTTGAACCCGAATGGCATCCATCGCCGCTTTGCGATCCGCTTCGTTGTCATAAACCGCCGTGTGGCGCATCACCGCCCAGTTGCCGGTGTACTCGCCGTCGTGTTTGGCAATCGCATCGTCCAGTCGCGCGCGATAGGTCTCGGCCTCGGAAAACGGCATCGTCAGCGGCCAGCTCAGGATGTTGCAATTGTGCTCTACCGCGTAGTCGAAAGTGATCGGCGCGCGCGCTGCGACCCAGATAGGCACATCCTTTTGCACCGGTTTGGGGCAGGAGGTGGCGGTGGGGAAATGCCAGAACTCGCCATTATGCGTGTAGTCGCCCTTCCACAGTTCCTTCACCACGGGAAGCATTTCCTGCATGTAGCGCCAACTGTCTTTCTGATCGAGACCCGGTTTCATCCGGTCGAATTCGCGTTGATAGGCACCAGAGCCGATACCAAATTCCAGGCGGCCGTCACTGACAAGGTCAAGGAAAGCCGCCTCGCCCGCCAGGTTGATCGGGTGCCAGTAGGCGGCATTGACGACACCGACACCGAGGCGAATATTTTTCGCGTGCTCGCCCCACCAGGTCAGGATCTGGAACGGGTTGGGAGCAATGGTCATCTCCATCGCGTGATGCTCGGCGGCCCAGGCGATTTCAAACCCCGCCGCATCAGCCATCTTGACCATTTCCAGCGTATGATCGCGCACAGCCTTCATATCCGTGCTGTCGTCCATCCGCTCCAGATTGATCGCCAGTTGGAATTTCATCATTCTTCTCCCTTGCTTAGCGCGCCACAAACTGGCTGCCCAGTGGCTCGGACGAGGTATTCATCCACACCGTCTTGGGGCGCGTATAGTCGTAAATCGCCTGGAACCCGCTTTCGCGGCCATAGCCCGAGTTTTTCATGCCGCCGAATTCGGCAATGGGTGACACCGCACGGTAGGTATTCACCCACACGATCCCGGCGCGCACCGAACGGCTCATCCTGAGCGCCCGGGCGATGTCTCGGGTAAAGATTCCCGCCGCCAGCCCGTGCTCGGTATCGTTCGCCAAAGCCAGCGCCTCTGCCTCGGTTCTGAAGCGCAGCACGCTCAGCACCGGGCCGAAAAGCTCGGTATCGACGATCTCCAGATGCGGGCCGGGGCAGTCGATGATCGTGGGCTCATAGAACATGTCGCTGCCCTGCCCCTCGGCCCGTTTGCCGCCACAGAGCACCTTGCCGCCCTGTTCGACCGCCTTGGCCACCTGCTGCTCGATATTCTCAAGCTGACCATAGGTGCAGAGCGGTCCCATCTCGGTCTCGTCCAGCATCGGATCACCGATCTTGGCCTCGTTGGCGATCTTGACCATCCGGGCAAGGAATGCGTCAGCAATATCTTCATGTACGATCAGACGTGACCCGGCGACGCAGGACTGTCCCGACGCGGCAAAAATACCTGAGACCGAGCCGTTGACCGCGCTTTCAATATCCGCGTCATCAAAGACGATGAAGGGCGACTTGCCGCCCAGTTCCAGTGAGACCTCGGCGAAATTATTGGTCGAGTTGCGCAAAATATGCTTTGCCGCCACCGGCCCACCGGTAAAGGAAATCCGCGACACCAGCGGGTGCGAGGTCAGCACCTTGCCGCAGGGGTCAGCATGACCGGTCACGATGTTGATGACGCCATCGGGGATGCCCGCCTTGGCGAAAAGCTGGCCGAATTCCAGAATGACCGCCGGGGCGAATTCCGAGGTTTTCAGGACCACTGTGTTGCCCGCCGCCAGCGCCGGGCCGATTTTGACCGCGGTCAGGAACATCTGAGAATTCCACGGCACCACGGCGGCTATCACACCCAACGGCTCCCGCTGGGTGAATACAAACATGTCGGGCTTGTCGATCGGCAGGGTCTCGCCATGCACTTTGTCAGCGGCGCCCGCGTAGAAATGAAGAAATTCGGCAATGTATTTTGACTGCCAGCGGGTTTCCTTAAGCATCTTGCCGGTATCGCGGGTCTCGACCTCGCCGAAAAACTCCGAATTTTCCGCCAACAGATCCGCCAGACGCCGCAGGCAATGACCGCGTTCCGTGGCCGTCATCTGCGCCCAGGGTCCTTCGTAGCAGGCGGTATGTGCGGCACGCACTGCCCTGTCGATATCCTCGGCGGTGGCTTCAGGCACTCGCGCCCATTCCTCGCCCGTGGATGGGTTTGAGGTGGCAAAGGTGCCGCCATCGCTGGCATCCACCCAAGCGCCGCCGATCAACATCTGATAGGTCTTCATGTGGTTCTTACTTTCTTATTCCGCCGCAATGACCTGCGGCACTACCCGATGATAGCTGCCGGCGCGGTACGTCAGCGGTGGTGCCTCGGTATCGACAACATCTCTCACATGCCCGATCAGGATCAGGTGGCTCCCCGAGCGGATGCTTTGTTGCAGATCGCAGGCAAACCCAGTCGCACCGACAATAACCGGCGCATCGCCGTCGCAGGCCACCCCATCGAACCTGTCGACCACCCGTTCATCATGCCGCCCGGCAAACCGATCGGCGATCCATGGTTCATTCTCGGGCAGCACATTGACACAGAACCGCCCATTAGCGGTGACAGCCTTCGCAATCCGGCTTTCGGCGAAAAGGCAAACCAGCACCGTAGGCGGATCGGCTGAAACCGAAGAAAACGCGCTGACCGTAGCGCCAAAACGCCCGGCCTCACCGTCCGTGGTCACCACAGTGACCGACGAGGCCACACCGCGCATGGCGGAGATGAACTTTTCTCGCGGAACCAGCCCGCCTACGTCTCGGAACATTGTCGAACTTCCTCCGTTGTTCGCGCCTCAGAGAGGATGTTTCAGACCCTGCCACAAAAATATAATTCTTGAAATTGAATTATTTTGCGACATAAGTTCACGATATTCGAACTAAGAGACGATGATATGAACATTACTTCGCTGCAGACCTTTCTGGCCATCGTCGAAACCGGTAGCCTTGTGCGCGCCTCGGAACAGATGAACGTGACCCAATCCACCGTTACCGCGCGGCTAAACACGCTTGAGGATCACCTGGGCACCCAACTTCTGAACCGGCAGAAATCCGGCACCACGCTGACCCCGGCGGGTACGAAATTTCTGCGATATGCCAGGGCCATGGCCGGCATCTGGCGGCAGGCGAAACATGCTACCGCCCTACCCTCGGGGTTTGATTCGATCTGCACGTTCGGCTGTGACCGCGAGTTGTGGCACGGACCCGGTCGCGGTTTTTTTAACGGGCTGATGTCAGGTCAACCGGAAATGGCAGTTTCGGTACATCAGGGTAGCGGTCGCGATCTCGAATCCTGGTTGGCCGAAGGGATGGTCGATGTGGTTTTGACTTACGAATCCGGTGCACGCAGCAATCAGACGATCCATCCGCTGCCGCCCGAGGAACTGGTTCTTTACTCAAATCACCCCGACACGCCGATCGACGCCGACCCGCGCTACATCTTTGTCGATCATGGCCCTGACTACCGCAAGCTGCATGACGAGACCTATCATAATGCGGGTGTGGACCGGATCAGCTTCGACAGTTCCTGGTGGGCGTTGCAATGCATGCTCGATCGCGGCGGTTCGGCCTATCTGCCGCGCGCACTTGCCGACCCTTTTGCCGCCCGTGGCGACATTCACGTGCTGAAGGACGGGCCGGTCTTCACCCGCAAGAAAAATCTTATCGTGAATGACCTGGTTGCCCAGAACTGGCACTGGCTGCCCGCACTGATCGAACGGTTGTCAGAGCCGGCGGCGGCGCATCCGGCGGATAAAACAGATGACGCCACGGCGCAAAACGGCCCGATATGATTCTCGTATCCTGATCAGCCCATGATCATCCCATGCGGGCCTGTCAGGACTGAAACAGCAAAGCGCAACCTTGTTAGCCGCGCCGTCAATCGTGCCATATGACGCACAGTTGGGTCACTGTATCGTAGCTGAATATCATATGCTGGCTATATCATATTCAGAAAACTGGACCTATCTATATTCGGGTTTACCGAAGTTAACGTTCACAAACTTTAACTTTCACGAAGAAAGATTATCTGAAACACTTGTCACACCGGGCTGCCTTGTGATCCTATCTCGCCAGGCAGGACCATATCTGCTCGCCGCAATGCGGCACTAGGGAGAAAAGACAAAAAAATACACCTGAAAACACCAAAAGGAATCCGCGCAAAAGCGGAGCAAATAGCGTTCGCGAGATGCTAACAACCAACGTAAGAGGAGATACTTTATGAAAAAACTTACAGCCCTGATGGGATCAACCATGATGGCAATGGCCGCGCCGGCGATGGCCGCCGATATCGTCATCGGCGTTCCAAACTGGCCGTCAGTCAACGCCACGGCGCACATCCTTAAAGTTGCCATCGAACAGAACATGGGTCTTGAGGTCGAACTGCAAAACGGTACCAACCCCATCGTTTTTGAGGCGATGGATAGCGGCGCCATGCATGTGCATCCCGAGGTCTGGATGCCGAACCAGCAGAACCTGCACGACACCTATGTGAAGGACAAAGCCTCGGTCTCTATGAACCCTAACGGCGTCGAAGCGTTCCAGGGAATGTGCGTGGATCAGGGTACCGCCGACAAGCATGGCATCACCTCGATCGAAGATCTGACCAACCCTGATATTGCTGCCCTCTTTGACAGCAATGGCGATGGTCAGGGCGAGCTTTGGATCGGTGCACCCGGCTGGGCCTCGACCAATGTCGAGAAAATTCGCGCCAAATCCTACGGCTACTCCGAGACGATGGAACTGACCGAGATCGACGAGACCGTGGCTTACGCCAATCTCGACAACGCGATCAAGGCGGGCGATCCCTGGGCCGGCTTCTGCTACACGCCGCACTATGTTTTCGCGCTGCATGACATGCAGATCCTCGAGGAGCCTGCCTATGACGCTGCCAAGTGGAACGTAACGCAGCCCACCGACGACCCGAACTGGCTGGAAATTTCCGATGCAGGCGTTGCCTGGGACCTGGCTTATCTGCACGTCCACTACGCCAAGTCGTTGGAAGACTCGCACCCGGACGTTGCCAAGATGCTGTCGAACGTGAAATTCGACACTGACACGGTTTCGGCGATGACCTACGCGCTGGTGATCGACAAGCAGGAACCGCTTGCCTACGCCGAAGCCTGGGTAGCCGAGAATGAAGATGCCGTACTGGGCTGGATGTCCGAGTGATCGGCACCATCAACCAGTAAGGTAACGGCAGGCCGCCGGGCAGTCCCCCGGCGGCCTGTTGCTCATCAGGGGGAAATAAATGAACGATACAGTCGTCAAGCTGACGGATGTCTGGAAGATCTTCGGCACCCGCGCCGACGAAGCCATGGCCGCCGTCAAGGCCGAAGGGATCGGCAAGCCCGAAGTGTTAGAGCGTTTCCAATGTGTTGTCGGGGTTCAGGGCGCCACATTCGATGTCCCGCGCGGCGAAATTTTCTGCATCATGGGCCTTTCCGGATCGGGTAAATCCACCCTCGTGCGTCACGTCAACCGACTGATCGAGCCCACCGCGGGCAAGATCGAGATCATGGGACAGGATGTGTCCGCCATCTCCGAGACCGAGTTGCGCCGCATTCGCGCCCAGCAGATCGGTATGGTGTTCCAGCACATGGCGCTGATGCCGCACCGATCGGTACGCGACAACGTCGCCTATCCCCTTGAAATCCGTAAGGTTCCCAAATCGAAACGCTGGGCGATCTCGGATCATGCCCTTGGCCTCGTGGATCTGACTGGTTATGAGGATCGATTGCCCAAGGAACTTTCAGGCGGCATGCAGCAACGCGTTGGCATCGCCCGCGCGCTGGCCTCCGACCCCGAAATCCTGCTGATGGACGAGCCGTTCTCGGCGCTCGATCCACTTATCCGGCTGCAACTTCAGGACCAGTTCAAGGCACTGGTGGCACAACTCAAGAAAACCACGCTTTTCATCACACATGACCTTGATGAGGCAATTCGCATCGGCCACCGCATCGCCATCATGAAAGACGGGGTGATCGTCCAGATTGGCACGCCCGAGGATATCGTGATGAACCCGGCCGATGAATATGTCCGCGAGTTCGTGCAGGGCATCTCCAAGCTCAAACTGGTCAAGGCCCATTCGATCATGGAGCCTCTCGACAGCTATAAGGGCGATCTCAACGGCGCCCCGCGCGCCGATCACGGCGCCGATCTGGACCAGTTGATTGATCTGGCGGTCGAAACCGATCAGCCAGTCGTCATCACCGATAGCGGCGCCGATGTCGGCATCGTCACCAAACCACGCCTGCTGCGTGGCATCCAGGGGGGCAAAAATGACTGATGCAACCACCGAAATGAAAGTCACCGCCGCCTCGGATATCGAGGTTGACCGCGACGCGCTTGATGCCTCGATCCATGAGTTTGCCGAGGTCAGTGGCGACTACTATGTGAACTCTTTCCACAAGATCCACGATGCCACCGGCATCCTGCCCAATACGTTCAATCTCTGGGCGGCAGTGCTCGGTCCGCTTTGGGCCGCGTCACGTGCGATCTGGGGGGTTTTCTGGGCCTTCCTTATCCTTGAGGTGATCGCCTGGGTTCAGATCGGCCGTGGCTGGTGGGGTAATCCCGGCGCCGATATGGCCGACCGCGCAGCCCGCCAAAGCGCCCGCGCGCAGGAATTGATGGACAAGGCCAATGCTGCGACAGAACAAACCGATATCGATCGATTCAGCAAACTGGCCGAGAATATCCAGGCCGCAGCTGACAAAAGCATGGTCCAGGCAGACGCCTCCCAGGCCGAGGCGTTTAGCATCATGGTGACGGGTTTTCTGCTCCTACTGATCTTCAAGCTGATTCAGGGTTTTTATGCAAACCAGGTCTATGAAAAACAGTATTCCAACTGGCGGATCGATCCGGAAAATACTGAAAGCGGTCGCGCGCCGCGCAACGCCATCATGGGGGCGTTGCTGACCGCTGCCATTGGACCACTCATCGTCTACAAATTTACGGTAAGCACGTCGATGGTGCTGCTTGATGAATTCCCCGAAGAGCCCGTATCAAAGGTGATTCTGGGCGAGGGGAACGGCACGCTTTATGCAACCCTCGCCAAATGGATGGAGGCGCGGATTGACGCGGCCGCCATCGCGGGCGGGGATGTGTTCGACGGGATCGTAGCCGGTGTCCGCACCGTGCTCGATGCGCTTACGCTGGCGCTGAATGGCTCACCCTGGCCCGTGGTTATGCTGGTCATTGCGGTGACCGCCTGGCGAGCCGCAGGGCCGCGCGTGGCGATCTTCACCGTGGCATCGATGGCCTATGTCGCTGTGCTGGGTTATTGGGCCACCGCGATGGAAACCGTGGCGCTTGTTGGCGCATCGGTAATCCTCTGCGTGGTGATCGGCATTCCGCTGGGTATCTGGTTTGGCAAGTCGCGCCGCGCCTACCGCGCCGCCGAGCCGGTACTGGATCTGATGCAGACCCTGCCCGCCTTCGTCTACCTGATCCCGGTGATTGCCTTCTTTGGCACCGGCAACCCGCCTGGTATTCTGGCCACGATCATCTTTGGCATGCCGCCGGTCATTCGACTGACCGCACTGGGTATGCGCGGTGTACCGGAAAGCATCAAGGAAGCTGCTGTGGCCTTTGGTGCCTCCAAGTGGCAACTTCTGAAGGATGTCGAGATTCCGTTGGCGCTGCCTTCGATCATGACCGGCGTCAACCAGACCATCCTGATGTGTCTCAGCATGGTGGTGATCATCTCACTTATCGGTGGTGGCGGGCTGGGAAAGGACGTGCTTGAGGCGCTGCAATATGCGGCTAAAGGCCAGGGCCTGCTTGCCGGTTTCGCCATCCTCTTCCTCGCGATGGTGATGGACCGTATCGTTCAAGGTGCCTTCCGCCGCGAAGACCAGAAAGACTGATAAAGCTGATGCAGGCCCGCCTTTCAGCGCCGGGCCTGCCCTTTCATCATTCCGGGAAACAACCATTTCCCGGCTGCAACCAAGAAGATTACCTAAGATGACCGATGCCTACCAGAAATCCATGATGGACAACCTTTATTGGTGGGGCATCCCCACCATGTTCCGGTGCCCCAACGAAGGCCCCGAAGGCAAGGATATCGCCCTTGTCGGCGTGCCGCATTCCACTGGTAACGGCACCACCGAACGCGACCAGCACCTTGGTCCCCGCGCCCTGCGACATGTCTCGGCGGTGCAACGCCGCGTGCATTCCCTGTTCGGCATAGACCCCTGGAACAGCTGCAACATCGCGGATGTGGGCGACGTGCCCTTCCCTCGGGCCAATGACAATGAGGATTGCATTCAGCGGATCACCGATTTCTACGCTCAGATCGACAAAGCAGGCACACGGCCCGTATCCGTAGGCGGCGATCACTCGATCACCGGTGGTATCGTACAGGCCTTGGGCTGCGGCGCCATCGCGCAAGGCCAGCCGGTTAGCTTTCTGCATCTCGACGCCCATACGGATGTCTTCACCAAGGTCGACCATTTCCTAGGTGCCAAGAAATCCGCGGCGCATTGGGGCGCCTATCTGGCAGATCAGGGCAAGGTCGACCCGAGTCGCTCCATGCAGATCGGATTGCGCGGTCACCCCCGTAGCCTTGACTGGCTGCAACCATCCTACGATTACGGCTACAACATTGTAACTATGGGGGAATTTCGCGAACGCGGCCTTGCGAACGTGGTAGCGCAAACAAAAGAAGTACTTGGTGACAGACCTGTTTACATCACATTTGATCTCGACTGTCTCGACCCCACAATCGCCCCTGCCGTGTCAAATCTCGAACCCGGGGAAAAGGGGTTCGACATCGACGAGGCCGTCGGCATCCTGCGCGCTGCTCGTGGCCTGAATATCATCGGTGGAGACGTGGTTTGCATGATGCCAACAAAGGATTCTCCTAACAATATCACTGCCTTGACCGCTGCGGCGGTGATGTTCGAGATGATCTCGATGATTGCTGAAAATTGCGCGAATACTGTCTCTAACGCAAGTTAGTTTCGCACTGATGCAACGTGCAGGGCGTTAACGCCTCCCTCATTTGCTTCTGCCTAAACTCTGTCTCAAATGTACCTCACATTGCAGTGATGCAACAAAACTTGTCTGGTTTCGGCCCTAATTTCGGCCCAGAATTGGGTCACTGTCTGCAAGTGTACATTGTAACCGGGCTCGTTCAGCCCACATCAGGCTGGATGGCTGCCCCCAGGAAAAAGGAGCAGACCAATGGCAACAGCCGCACCTCCGAACCCACCCACCAAGGACGAGAACAAACCCGCGAATGCGAGTGTTCAATCCCATCCGGGCACACGAACACCAAAACCGACACCGATGGTATTTACCGATTTCGCCAGCATTTAATCGCTGGATTCTGTTGTTTTTGGACGAGTAAAGGGCGTTTTGGTATTGACGCCGACCATACCGGAGAATTCGGTAGGGCGACATTAGATAACACATCTAATAGACTGTTATATCAGCTTATTTTTCCCTCTTATCTCGTACAATCGCGGCAGACAATCGCTTGGAAAACGAACAGTTTTCAGCGATTTAACCTACAAATTCCACAACTGCATACTTATGTATACAGTATGAGAGATACGATTCAGCAAGATATGGACGCCGAACTGGAAAAGCTTCACCTGTTTGCGCGCCGGATGGATGCCCTGTTTCGTATCCCGGGCACCAGACTGACCGTCGGCATAGACAACCTTTTGGGTTTTCTGCCGGTGATCGGCGACGCCGCGGCCCTGGCCCCCGCCCTCTGGCTGGTCTGGCGGGCACGGCAGTTGGGTGCCACCACAGGCGCGCAAATCGTCATGCTGGGAAACCTTGCGATTGACATGATCATCGGCTCAGTCCCACTGATCGGTGATCTCTTTGACATCGCCTACAACGCCAATATCCGCAACGTCCGCCTGCTTGAAGCAAACCTCGCCAAACGCTCGACCCGGGCACAGGTGGTGACGCGACCCGAGATACCGGCATGAATAGGGCGGCTGCATCTGCATGCGCCGCCCATAAACAAATCTCTGAACCAGTTTAGCCGACCAGTTCAAGACCTGAGAAGAAATAAGCGATCTCGACCGCTGCCGTCTCGGGCGCGTCCGATCCGTGGACCGAATTTTCGCCGACGGATTCAGCAAATTCGGCGCGGATGGTGCCGGGGGCCGCGTCCGCGGGATTGGTGGCGCCCATGACTTCGCGGTTCTTGGCAATCGCGCCTTCGCCTTCCAGCACCTGCACCACGACCGGTTCCGAAGCCATGAACTCGCACAGCTCGCCATAAAACGGACGCTCGGCATGCACGGCATAGAACACACCCGCCTGAGCCGGGGTCAGGTGGATGCGCTTCTGCGCTACGATCCGCAGACCCGCGTCTTCGAACTTGGCATTGATCTTGCCGGTCAGGTTGCGTTTGGTTGCGTCGGGTTTGATGATGCTCAGCGTGCGTTCGACAGCCATGTCAGCCTCTTCTCAGTTAAATTCTGGCCGGGCCCAATGCCCGCCCCTTCAGGATTGCGGCCCCACTAACATGGCAAAACCCAGTTGAAAAGCCGCGATTGACGGCGCCTCTGCAATACGGCACACCGCGCCCATGTTGCGCATCAATGACATATCCTATGCCGTCGCGGGTCGCCCGCTGATCGAGCATGCCAGTACCTCGATCCCCGAAGGCCATAAGGTCGGCATTGTCGGGCGGAACGGCACAGGTAAAACTACGCTTTTTCGCCTGATCCGGGGCGAATTGGCGCTGGAAACCGGCGAGGTCACCCTGCCCGCGCGCGCGCGCATCGGCGGCGTTGCGCAGGAAGTACCGGGCAACGAGGTCTCATTGATCGACACGGTGCTGGCCGCCGACACCGAACGCGCCGCGCTGCTGGAAGAATCCGAGACCGCGCAGGACGCGGCGCGTATCGCCGATATCCAGACCCGGCTGGCGGATATCGACGCCTGGTCGGCTGAGGGACGCGCCTCGTCGATCCTTCGCGGCCTGGGCTTTACCAGCGATGAACAACGCATGCCGTGTTCGGCCTTTTCCGGCGGCTGGCGGATGCGCGTGGCTTTGGCGGCGGTCCTGTTCTCGCAGCCCGATCTGCTGCTGCTCGATGAGCCAACCAACTATCTCGATCTCGAAGGTGCGCTCTGGCTGGAAAATTACCTCGCGCGCTACCCGCATACCGTGCTGATCGTCAGCCATGATCGCGGACTGCTCAATCGCGCAGTAGGGGCAATCCTGCATCTCGAAGATCGTAAACTGACGCTCTATCAAGGCAATTACGACACCTTTGCCGAAACCCGCGCAGCGCGACTTCTGGCCGCCGAATCCGAGGCAAAGAAGCAAGAAGCCCGTCGCGCCCATCTGCAAAGTTTTGTCGACCGGTTCCGCGCCAAGGCCAGCAAAGCGGTACAGGCGCAATCCCGCCTCAAGATGATCGCCAAGCTCAAGCCGATCACCTCGCCGCGCGAAGCGGCGCTGAAGCGTTTCACCTTCCCCGAACCCGAGGAACTGTCGCCGCCGATCATCCGGATTGAAAACGGCATCGTCGGGTATGATGACAAACCCGTGCTATCGCGGCTTGACCTGCGCATCGATCAGGATGATCGCATCGCCCTGCTGGGCCGTAATGGTGAAGGCAAATCGACGCTTTCCAAACTGCTCTCGGACCGCTTGCCGTTGATGCAGGGTCGCAAGACGCAAGCCTCAAAACTGCGGGTGGGTTATTTCGCCCAACACCAGGTGGATGAATTGCATGTCGATGAAACCCCCATTGACCACATCCGCCGCCTGCGCCCCGATGAAGCGCCCGCGAAACTGCGCGCGCGCCTTGGCGGATTTGGTATCGGCGCAGAACAGGCGGAAACGCTGGTCGGCAAGCTTTCGGGCGGGCAGAAAGCGCGCCTGAGCCTGATGATCGCCACCATCGATGCTCCGCATATGCTCATTCTCGACGAGCCGACCAACCACCTTGATATCGAAAGCCGCGAGGCGCTGGTCGAGGCGCTGACCGCCTATTCCGGCGCGGTCATTCTGGTCAGCCACGACATGCATCTGTTGGGTCTCGTCGCGGATCGCCTCTGGCTGGTCAAAGATGGCGCGGTCAACCCTTATGACGGTGATCTTGAAACCTATCGACAGCTTCTGCTGAGCAGTGACAAACCCGCAAAAGCCAACGCCAAGACCAAACCGGTCAAACGCCCCACGCGCGAGGCTATCATGGCCCGGCGTCAGGAAGTCCGCAAATGCGAAGAACGTGTCGAAAAGCTGAATGAGATGCGCGACAAGATCGCTGACAAGCTCGCCAATCCGCGCATTTACGACGAGGAAAACGTGGTCGAGGCCACGAGGTGGCAAAAAAAATACAGCGAAGTGATGGATGGGCTGGATCGCGCCGAAGCATTGTGGATCAAAGCGCTGGAAAAGCTTGAGCAGGTTGAATCCGCCAATTAACTCGCTAGGTTGACCGCAACTCGCGCTCGGGCGCGTCATTCATAATTGGAGCTATCCATGACTTACCGATCCCTCGTCCTTGCCAGTGCGTTTGCCGTCTCGTTGCTGGGCGCGACAGCGCCGCAAACGACCGTCGCGCAAGAGCAGGAGGCGCCGGTTAAAATCGCCGTCGTCAATATCGATCAGGTAATCGCCCAATCCGCCGCCGGGGCAGCGCTTGGCGAAAAGCTGAATGCCTTTCAGGAAGAGGCCCAGGGGCAGGTCGCCGAGCAGCAGAAATACATTCAAGATCTGCGGCAGAAAATCTCGGATGGCGTGAACAGCGAAGATCAGGCGCAACTGGTCAACCTGAGAAAGCAGTTCGAAGACGCCACCGTACAGCTGCGACGCTTCAGCGACGACAAGCAACGCGAGGCGCAGAAAATCCGGGCGGAAGGGATGCAGGAAATCCAGAAACAGTTCGATCCGGTGTTCACGGCGATTCAGGAAGAGTTCAACTATGACCTGATCCTGAACAAGCAAACCGGCGTCGTGCTTCTGGTGGGTGAGCGTGTCGACATCACCCAGATGGTGATTGACCGTCTGCAATAATCTCGCCCGAATGCCGGAGGCCAGCATCATCCTGGCCTGCAATCGGTTTTTTGGTGCGCTGCGGTCAGTTGGACCGCGGAGTTAACAGTCTGATTGCATTCGCGTGGGAGCACTGACATCGTGCAGATCTATACTCGGCCCCGCTTGGGCAATCACGCGAAAAAGGATGCCACCATGCCCTATCCGGATTTCATTACGGCATTTCCCAGCATCGATGTACCCTTTCCGGACGATGTTGTGCAGACCGCTGTGGTTAAATCTGAACACGGGTTGGTCGCGTTCTTCACCTTCCCCAAGGATATGGAACTGCCTACCCACGCGCATGGGGCGCAATGGGGGACGGTTGTCGAGGGGGAAATCGAACTCACCATCGGCGGAGAGACGAAAATCTACAAGGCTGGTGACAGCTATTCGATCCCGGCCGGCGTCGAACACGGGGCGCTCATCAAGGCCGGCACAAGGGTGATCGACGCCTTTGAAGAAGCGGATCGTTACGCGCTGAAAGGCTGACGGACGGCTTCGAAGCAGACGAGAACAGATGCGCTAACGCAGACAAGATCGGGCCAGATAACGCCGGCAGCCTCAGATATGCGAGTTGCCTAATCGGCGGCGCAAAACTGTTCGTAGTGTATTTGTACGTCGCCACCCCGCAGCGTGATCACACCCAGGGCTGGCGCCTCACGCGCGGGTCTGAAGCTCTCCCAATCCCAGGCAGGTACAGGCGGCGGCGCCTGATAGAGTACCGCGCGCATCGTGGCAAAGGGCAGACCGCGCAGCGATCCTGCAATGGGCCGGTGCACATGACCGATGCAAAGCTGCCTGACTTGCTTATGCCGGGTCAGCAGGTCCAGCAGCGGCTCGGCCTCCTGTAATCGGTCTCGATCCCGCATCGGCAGGCCAAGGTCCATCGGCGGATGATGCATGAAGATCAGCGTCGGTGTATCCGGGTCTTTCGCCAGCACGTTGCCCAGCCAATCCAATCGTGCGGCGCAGAAGGTGCCGTGGTTATTGCCGGGCGTCAGCGTATCAAGGCAAACCGCTCGCGCGGCATCTGCGGGCACGGCGTATTGGATGAACTGCGCCATTCCACCCGTCGGCACGGGGCAGTGTTGTCTGACCAACGCCCGATCATCGTGATTGCCCACCATCGGCAGCCAGGGCATCGCCAGCCGGTTCAGCCCCGCTACTACCCCATAGTAATCTTCAACCGTACCGCGATCCACCAGATCACCGGAAACAACGCAAAACTCGGCGTCCCGATGGTGCGCATTGATGTGCTCGACCGCCGATGCCAACCGCTGCCGCGGATCATGATCCTGTACCAGCCCCTCGGCTACGAAATGCAGGTCAGATAGCCAAAGCAGTTTTGTCATTGCGGTCTCCCGACGCTGTTCACGCGCACTCTAGCGATCCGCTTTCGACCTACAAGCCGACAGCTTGCTTAACCAGATCAACGCTTGGCAAAGCACCTCATCCGTGTTGAAAGAGGATAACCATATAAAACGGACGTGATGGACACCGCCTTTCTCATAACCGCTTTTGTCACGCTTTTCGTGATCATTGATCCGCCGGGCCTGACGCCGATGTTTTTGGCGCTGACGCAGGGCATGAGCGATGCCCGCCGTCGGGCAATTGCGCTACGGGCCTGTCTGACCGGCGGCATCATGTTGATTGCCTTTGCCGTGCTGGGCGAACAAATCCTCGGTTTTATCGGCATTTCAATGCCAGCCTTCCGCGTCGCTGGTGGCTTGCTTCTGTTTCTGACCGCGCTCGAGATGCTGTTCGAACGCCGCACCAAACGCCGCGAGGACCGCGCCGAAGAGGATGATCATGCGGACCCGTCGATCTTTCCGCTGGCAATCCCGTTGATTTCCGGCCCCGGTGCCATCACCTCGGTCATTCTTCTGGCCGGGCAGCAACCGGGCTGGGCAGGCCTGGGTATCGTCATCGGCGTCATGCTGAGCATGGTTCTGATGGTCTATCTGTGCTTTCTCACCGCGTCGTTTTTTGAGCGTCTGCTGGGAAAAACCGGCCTTCTTGTGCTAACACGCGTGCTGGGCATGCTGCTCGCCGCGCTAGCGGTGCAGTTCGTGTTGGACGGCATCAAGGGATTTGGTTTTGGCGGCTGATCTTTTGCACCCCGTCCCCTGCCCCTATATCTGATCCACAGTTTAACCGAGGCGTGAATGGACGATTTCGACACCGCACATCTGATTTATCTGATCATGCTGGGCCTTGCCGTTGTTTCGTGGTTTGTCGCGACAAACCGTGAAAAGCTTGGCACCGTTGCGCAGCAAGCCCTGATCTGGGGGCTTATTTTCATCGGCGTGATCGCCGCCATCGGCCTTTGGGATGACATCCGCAGCACGGTTTCACCTCGTCAGAGCGTGTCCGGGGACAACCGGGTCGAGTTGCCGCGTCAGGCGGACGGGCATTACTATCTGAGCGCAGAGGTGAACGGCGAGGCGATTATCTTTGTTGTTGATACCGGCGCCACCGATATCGTGCTGAGCCAGGAGGACGCTCGCATCGCCGGGCTTAACCCCGAGGATCTGGCCTATACGGGCCGCGCCTTTACCGCCAATGGTGAGGTGCGCACTGCCCCGGTGCGTCTGGACAGCATCGCAATAGGTCCGATCCGCGACACTCGGGTCACCGCCGTTGTGAACGGCGGCGAACTTGGTCAGTCGCTGCTGGGGATGAGCTATCTGCAACGCTATTCCAGCGTCGAGATTTCCGGCGGCAAACTGATCCTCACACGATAGCGCCACGTCGCGTATTCCGGTCGCGCCCCTAGCTATCCCCGGTCAGCAAGCGGTCTGCTTTTTTGCGGACCAGCACGGTGCGCAAATCGTGCATCGCCAGCAGCAACGCATCGCTGACCTCTTCCAACTGCTCGTCTGTCGCCTTGGACTGTGCCCAATGTGTGGTGGTATTCAAATAGTCGACCGCCCGGTGGATATCGTCAATGTCGCGATATTCCACCAGCTCCAGCCGCTCGGCCATCCATTCCTCGATTACTTCCAGATCGTGGGCGCTCAGCTCACGCTCGCCATGCGGTTTAATCTCACCCTTGCGGATGTTGACCACGGCGATCTGGTCCATGTCGATCCGACGCTGGCGATTTTCGGTATCGACGCGGAACACAAAGGCACCGTTTTCGCGCACCCTGAAATAATATTCCGGCAGATCCCCGGCCATCAGACCCCCCTTATGTCAGTGACGCACAGAACTTCTGAATGCGCGTGCAGGCTTCTTTCAGAGCCTCGTCAGACGTAGCGTAGCTGACCCGGAAGTTCGGGGAAAGCCCGAAGGCTGCGCCGAAAACAACCGCAACGCCGGTTTCTTCCAGCAGCGCTGTAGCGAAGCCTTCGTCATTTTCGATCACCGTGCCGCGCGGGCTGGTCTTACCAATGATTTCGGCAATCGACGGGTAGACATAAAAGGCGCCTTCCGGCGTCGGACAGGTGATGCCTTCAGCCTCGTTCAGCATCTTCACCACCAGATCACGGCGACGGACGAATGTCGCGTTATTCGACGCCAGAAAATCCTGCGGGCCATTCAACGCCTCAACCGCTGCCCATTGGCTGATGGAAGACGGGTTCGAGGTGCTTTGCGACTGTATCTTGCGCATGGCCGCAATCAGTTTCTCGGGCCCCGCAGCATAGCCGATCCGCCAACCGGTCATCGCATAGGCCTTGGAAACGCCGTTGCAGGTCAACGTGCGGTCATAAAGCGCCGGCTCGACCTGCGCGGGGGTACAGAATTCGAAATCGTCAAATACCAGATGCTCATACATGTCGTCGGTCATGATCATCACATGCGGATGCCGCAACAACACGTCGGTCAGCGCCTTCAACTCATCCCAGCTATAACCCGCACCGGTGGGATTCGATGGCGAGTTGAAGATGAACCACTTGGTCTTGGGTGTGATTGCGGCCTCAAGCTGGTCGGGTGTCAGCTTATAGCCGGTCTGCATCGAGGCTTCGGCAATAACTGGCTCACCGCCAGCCAGCAGCACCATATCGGGATAGCTGACCCAGTACGGCGCCGGAATGACCACCTCGTCGCCGGGGTTCAGCGTCGCCATCAGGGCGTTGTAAAGGATTTGTTTACCACCTGTGCCCACACTGACCTGTGCTGGCACATAATCCAGCCCGTTTTCACGTTTGAACTTGGTGCAAATCGCTTGTTTCAACTCAGGAATGCCATCCGGCGCGGTGTATTTGGTCTTACCCTCTTCGATGGCGCGGATACCTGCGGCCTTGATATTGTCAGGCGTGTCGAAATCCGGCTCACCAGCGCCCAGGCCGATTACATCCTCGCCGGCGGCCTTCATCTCGGCCGCTTTGCTCGAAACGGCGATGGTGGGCGACGGTTTGACGCGGGATAATGTCGCGGAAAGCATGTTCATCGGGGCCTCCGGTTTGTAAAGAGTGTATGCACCTCTTAGGTTGCGCGCGAAGACGGATCAAGCAGGATCACAGGAAAGGAAGAATTTATGAACGCCGAGAGTAAGGAACACTGGTTTGACCCACAAGCCACGACCTTTGGCGACCGCGTGGCAGGGGCCCGCGAACAGGCCGGAATGACCCAGGCCGATTTGTCGAAGCGACTGGGTGTCAAAGTCAAGACCCTGAAGTCGTGGGAAGACGACCTGTCCGAGCCACGGGCCAATAAATTGTCGATGATGGCGGGGCTTCTCAACGTGTCGTTGTCATGGCTTCTGACCGGCGAAGGCGACGGCCCTGCAGCGCCGGGCGACGGCGGCTGGCTGTCGCAAGATGCCGTGGGCATGCTTGCCGAACTACAAGACGTGCGCGTGCAGTTGGCCACTTCATCGCGCCGTCTGGCCCGACTTGAAGAAAACCTGCGCGGTGCGCTCAAGGCTGAACCGGTTGACTGAAGACCGGTCTACACGTCTGAAGCGCCTGCGCATGCGCTCCATGCGCCGCGGCATCAAGGAAATGGATATCATCCTCAGCCGGTACGCAGATATCCGGCTGACAGAGCTTGATGCCGCGCAGCTGGATACCTACGACGCGCTTTTGTCCGAAAACGATCAGGACCTTTATCAGTGGGTAACGGGCCAGGTGCCCCCCCCAAGCTCTTTTTCGGCGTTGATCGCCGATATTTCCGGCATGGCATTGGCCTCCAAGTAGCCCACCCTCCGCGCATTTCAGGGCGGACCGCTGGCCACGCCTCTTGCGTATTCATCCCGCAAGAAGTTGACGAAGTTTCCTGGACGCAAGCGCGGCGGTATCTTTGATATCATGCTGATCCGTACGAAGGTGAATATCGCTATATGGCCGTGCGCCGTATCCTTCCCGGATCATCACAGCCATGCGGTCAAGCTCATTGGCCGAAAACGACCGCCCCCGACCTTCATGCGTAATATTCGCAAGACCCGCCTGGAGACCAATTGAGAAAACTCTAATATTTTGGCGTTGAAAATGGCGTTTAAAATATATCCAGTCGAGACACCGTACCGGGCGAGCAATGAAGAGTATTGCTTTCTCGCTCAGCGCGCTAATCCCGGCGTCTCGAATACGACAACATGTGGAAAGACTGGAACAATACCAAGGTACCCCCTCGGCCTTGAAGTCATCTCCATCCAGAAATGCGCCGTCGAAGCGCCGCGACAGCTCATGTGCCATAGTTGATTTTCCGACACCGATTGTGCCATCAATCAGTATCGCGTGTTTTGCCGACATAAGGGCTCCGATGCGTGGTATCGATCCGGTCTTTCGAAGGGCAGCATACGCCGACTACTTTAGCGCGCATTAAAGCGGCAACACATCGTCCTGATAGGCAAAAAGCGCCGGAAACCCGCCTGTATGTACAAAAAGAACCCGTGACCCGGCAGTGATTTTGCCGCTTTCCACAAGGTCGATCAGCCCAGCAAAACACTTACCAGAATAAACCGGATCAAGAAACAATCCCTCGGTTTCGGCCATCAGCCTGATCGCGTCGCGCGTTTTAGGCCCGACACGGCCATAGCCCGGCGCCAGTGCGGTATCGCTGGTCTGGATGTCACCCTGTGTGACCCAACTTTCCACCTCCAGAAGTGCTGCCAACCGGGTTGCCACCTCTTGCAGCCGATCAGCCTGTGCAGCCGCATCGCGGCGCACACAAATCCCATGCACCGGTGTCGTCGACCCGAGCGCCCGCAACCCCGCCAGAAACCCCATATGCGTCGCACCGCTGCCCGAGGGGATTGCGACCGCATCAAAATCATCCCGCTGGGCCAGCACTTCTTGCGCCGCGTTCATATATCCAAGCGTGCCCAGCGGTTTGTTCCTGAGTCCCAAAGGGATCACATAGGGCGCCCTGCCCTGCGCCTGCAGTTCAGCGGCACGCTCACGCAGGGCCTGATCGGCCCCGGCCTCGTCCTCGCCTTCGGGGTATTGCATGTAGTCGGCCCCCAAAAGTCTACCCAGCAACACGTTGCCTGAGCTGCGATAGATCACACCTTTTCCCGGCACCCGGTCTTCAAGCTGCAACACCGCTTTCATACCGCATTTCGCTGCTGCTGCCGCTGCCGAACGAACATAGTTCGACTGCACCGCCCCGGTGATCAGAATGGTATCGGCACCTTCCACCTGTGCGGCACCGAGGTAATACTCCAGTTGGCGGATCTTGTTGCCGCCACCGCCCAGCCCGGTCAGGTCGTCGCGTTTGATCCAGAACTCAATGCCCAGATGTTCCGAGAGCCGTTGCAACGGCTCCAGCGGTGTCGGTCCGCCCATCAATCCTGACCGAGGAAAGGCGGCCATCTTGTCGAATATCTGGTTCATCGTCTCAAACCCTTCCGCCATTCAAAACCGGTCAAAGCAGTCTACACTATCAGCGCACTCGTATCATCACGAATCCCGTGCCCGAATGCTGTTCGCCGACGTATCGCAAAAACCAGCCGCCGGGCTTTCAACCGGTGGACATTTCAAGCCCGTCCCGTCATGGTCCGCGCAAACAACCCGAGCACCTGATATGATCCCACGCAAAATCATCATCGACACGGACCCCGGCCAGGATGACGCCGTCGCGATCCTGCTGGCGCTTGCCAGTCCGGATGAAATCGACCTGCTGGGCATCACCTGTGTTGCAGGCAATGTTCCACTTGATCTGACATCTAAAAATGCGCGCATTATCTGCGAGTTGGCGGGGGAAACTCATGTTCCCGTCTATGCCGGATGCGACCGCCCGTTGGGTCGCGAACTTGTTACTGCCGAAGAAGTGCACGGCCGCACCGGACTTGACGGTCCCGACCTGCCCGATCCGCAAATGGCGCTGAGCGACGGCCATGCCGTTGATTTCATCATTGAAACGCTGCGCACGCATGAGACAGGCACCGTAACGCTCTGCCCCATTGGACCTCTGACCAATATCGCCACGGCCTTCGACATGGCCCCCGATATCGTCAAGAAGGTGCAGGAAATCGTGTTGATGGGTGGCGCCTATTTCGAGGTTGGCAATGTCACACCAACCGCGGAATTCAACATCTATGTGGACCCGCAGGCAGCTGAAATCGTCTTTCGCTCGGGCGTGCCGATCACGGTCATGCCGCTCGATGTGACCCATCAGGTTCTGGTGACGAAGCCGCGCAACACCGCTATTCGCGACCTCGCGACGCCGGTGGGCGTGGCCGTCGCGCAGATGACTGATTTCTTTGAACGCTATGATCGCGAAAAATACGGCTCGGAAGGTGCGCCCCTGCATGATCCTTGCGTGATCGCGTATCTGATCCGGCCTGACCTGTTTTCGGGGCGGCACATCAATGTCGAGATCGAAACCACGTCGGAACTGACCATGGGCATGACCGTCGCCGACTGGTGGGGCGTGACCGATCGTGCGCCCAACGCGCTTTTCATGGGCAGCGTTGATGCTGATGGCTTTTTCGACCTTCTGACCAAAAGGCTGGCCCGATTGTGACCGCGCTCAACCTCGCCAAGCCTGAGGATTTCGAACGTCTCGCCCCGCTTGCGGCCGCGTTTCATGCCGAAACAGATATCGAAATGGATGCAGAGACGCGGCGCGATGCCTTGATGCCGTTGCTCAATGGCTCGCCACATGGGGCCGTCTACCTGATCGGACCCGGTCGCGCGCCCATCGGCTATATCGTGGTCTGTTTCGGCTGGTCGATCGAATTTGCCGGGATGGACGGATTCGTGGACGAGTTCTTTATCCGCCCCGGTGTGCGCGGACGCGGCATCGGCTCTGAAGTGCTCAGGCAATTGCCCAAGGCACTGGCTGCGGCGGGTATGAAAGCGCTGCATCTAGAGGTCGACCGGAACAACGACCACCTCCAGAAACTCTATTCCCGTCAGCGATTTGAACCGCGTGAGAAATACATGCTAATGTCCCGCAAACTCTAGGGAAACCATGTCGCTGAATATCCCCTTTGATAACAGCTACGCACGCCTTCCGGGCAAGTTTTTTGCGCGTTTGAATCCTACGCCTGCCAAATCACCGCAGCTGATCCGGTTCAATACAGAGCTTGCCGCAGAGCTGGGCATCACTCCGGGCACCCCCGAGGAACAGGCGCAGACCTTCGCAGGCAATGCCGTGCCGCAAGGCGCCGAACCGCTGGCGCAGGCCTATGCCGGGCACCAGTTCGGCGGCTTTTCCCCACAGCTTGGCGACGGACGCGCCAATTTACTGGGCGAAATTATCGGCAGGGATGGCATCCGCCGCGACATCCAACTCAAGGGCTCGGGGCCGACGCCTTGGTCTCGAATGGGCGACGGTCGTGCCTGGATGGGGCCGGTGCTGCGCGAATATGTCGTGTCAGAGGCCATGCATGCGCTTGGAATCCCGACCAGCCGGGCGCTGGCTGCCGTCGCCACGGGCGAGCCGGTCTACCGCGAAAGCGGCGCCCTGCCCGGTGCGGTACTGACCCGCATCGCGGCCAGCCACGTTCGCGTCGGCACGTTTCAGTACTTCGCCGCCCGCCGCGACACCGAGGCGCTGGAAGCGCTTTACCGGCATGTGATCGACCGGCATTTTCCTCAGGTTAAGACACCGACCGAGTTGCTGCAGGAAGTTATTGCCCGTCAAGCCAAACTTGTCGCGCAATGGATGTCGGTTGGCTTTATCCACGGCGTGATGAACACCGACAACACGACGATTTCCGGTGAAACGATCGACTATGGCCCCTGCGCCTTCATAGACGAGTTTGATCCTCAAAAAGTCTTCAGTTCCATCGATGCTCATGGCCGCTATTCCTATGAGAACCAGGCGAATATCATCGTCTGGAACATGGCCCAGCTTGCCACGGCGCTGGTGCCGCTGATGCCCGATACTGAAAAAGCCATCGAAGAATTTACCGAAGCCGTTCATGCGATGCCCGCGGCCATCCACACCCATTGGCTGGCCTGTTTTGGGCGCAAGATCGGGCTTGAAAACGCTACGCCCGAAGACGAAATGTTGATCACCGACCTCCTGACCTGCATGGCCAATGAGCGCGCCGATTTCACCAATACGTTCCGCGCGCTAATCGAGGGAAACGCCCGCGATCAGTTCACCAATCCGGCCAGCTTTGACGCCTGGGAAACCGGCTGGCGCGAGCGTATTGGCGCAGAAAATGATGCCGATGCCGTGATGCGTAGCGCGAACCCAGCCTTCATCCCCCGCAATCACCGGATCGAGCAGATGATTGCGGCAGCTGTCGACAGCGACTTCGCACCGTTTGAGCGGCTGCTCGACGTTCTGACGCGACCCTATGACGACCAACCCGACGCAGCCGATCTGATGCGCCCGCCAGAGCCGTCGGAAATAGTCCAGCAAACCTTCTGTGGTACCTGAAAAGCCGCTATCTATTTGCGTTTCTTGCGGAAAAATCGGGGGTTTCGGCGCACGAATTCATCGATAATCCCGGTCAGACCGCCATATTGCAGACCCTTCAGATAGGCATACCCCGATGCCGCGCCCAGCCCCGCGCCGATCATGTCCACGATCAGATCGCCCATCGTATCCACAAGCCCGGATTTCTGCATGTTCAACCCAAAGAGCTGATCCATCGAAAACTCGAACACCTCCCAGATCACACCGATCATAACGGCAAAGCAGAACGCAAAGAAGGTGATGGCGAAATGTGGTGCCGCAAACCTGTCGCCCTGAAACATCATGAAAACAAGCACGAAACCGATCAGGCCGAAACCGACGGCCGACCCGCCATGCATGGCAATATCCCACCACCAGAAACGCTCGTAAAAGTCAAAGACTTCCCCCAGAAACAAGGTTGCACCCACAAACACCACCACGGCGGTGATGAAACCGGGCGGCACCTTGACTTCGGCCCAGCGGGCAGCCAGCACCGGGACAAGCGACAGGCCGAGCGTCGCCAAGGCGACAAAGGCAAGCGACCAGCGTGTCTGGATCATCGCGACGAGGGCCGTGATGGCCAGAACGCTCCAGATCACACGCGCAAGTAATGTCTGCTCTGAAAACACGCTCTGTTTCCTTCCCCGATCCAACTGGTATTCTGATGATATGAGGACATCCACGATCAGAATTGCAACCTACAACCTGCAGAAATGCGTGGGGCTTGACCTTAGACGGCGCCCGGACCGCAGCCTGCGGGTGATCAATGATCTTCAAGCCGATATCGTGGTCCTGCAAGAAGTCGACAAACGATTACCACCCCGCCCGTCCGCCCTGCCCCATGACATGGTCGAACAGGAAGGTTGGCGTATTCTGCCCTTTGGGGCACCGGGCGGATCACTGGGCTGGCACGGCAATGCGATGCTGGTACGCCCCGAGGTCGCCGTTGGCGCAACCTCACATCTCTCTCTGCCGGGGCTGGAACCTCGCGGTGCCATCTGCGCGGATATCGAAACCGCCATCGGCCCACTGCGGCTGGTCGGTCTGCATCTTGGCCTGATCCGCCGCTACCGCCTGATGCAGGTGGCCGCGATCATGCGGGCGCTCAGACGTCAGCATTCCAGCCCGACGGTGCTGGCGGGCGATTTCAACGATTGGGGGCGCGGTGCAGCCCTGGACGCCACCGCGCGGGGGGTTCATTTCGTGCCGACCGCCCCAAGCTTTCCGGCGCCAAGGCCAGTCGTCACGCTGGATCGTTTCGCCATCAGCCCCGACCTGACGGCACTTGCGTCGGGTGTGCATGCCACCCGTCCCGCCCGTATCGCCTCGGACCATCTGCCCGTTTGGGTCGAGGTTGCGCCAAGGCTGGCCTCGCGACAGGCGGCATGATAGGCCGCGCGTGAACAGCACACCGCAGGACCTATATTCATGAATATTCTCCAGATTGCCTCGCTCCTGATCGTGCTGGCAGGCGTATTTGGCGCAATCAATTACCTGTTTCTTAAACTGCCCTCGTCTATCGGCATCCTCGTGGTGGCCTTGCTCGCTTCGTTCGGGGTGATGATCCTCGATCTGGTGATACCGGCTCTTGGCGTCGCCGATCAGGTCCGCAACGCGGTCACCGGCATTGATTTTTCTGACGCGCTTTTGGAGGGGATGCTGGGCCTCCTGCTTTTTGCCGGGGCGTTGCATGTGAAGATTTCCGACCTGCGCGCGCAATGGCGGCTGGTGTTTCTGATGGCCACCATTGGGGTGGGCCTTTCAACCGCGGTCGTGGGCTTTGGTTTCAGCTGGATTACGGGCATGCCGCTTCTGGTGGCACTGGTCTTTGGCGCGCTGATCTCGCCCACTGATCCGGTCGCGGTGCTGGGTGTGCTGCGCGAGGCCAATCTACCGAAAACCCTGGAAACCAAAATCGCAGGCGAAAGCCTGTTTAACGACGGTGTCGGTTATGTGGTCTTTCTGGTGCTCGTGGGCATGGCCTTCCCGTCCGGCGATGGTCACGGCAGCGGGCTGATGGATGCGGCCAAACTTTTCGCGCAAGAGGCTCTTGGCGGTGCAGCTTTGGGTCTAGTGCTGGGCTGGCTCACCTTCCGGGTTATGCGCCGGATAGATGATTATTCCCTCGAAGTTCTGCTCACCCTCGGCCTTGCCTTCGGGGGGTATGAACTGGCGGTCTACCTGCATGTCTCGGCCCCGATCATGGCCGTCTGCGCCGGGCTGCTGATCGGCGATGTTGGTGCCAAATACGGGATGAGCGAGGAGACCCGCCAATATGTCGACGGATTCTGGCAACTGATCGACGAAATCTTGAATGCTGTTCTCTTCCTGATGATCGGATTCGAAGTCTTTGCCATCGCGTTCGAGTTCGACTTCCTGATCACGGCCATCCTGTCGCTTGGTCTGGCGCTGCTGGGGCGTCTTGCTGCCGTGGCAATCCCGGTACTGCTGCTGAGGCCCTTCCGCAGCTTTTCACCCGGCGTCATTCCAATCATGACATGGGGCGGGCTCAAGGGGGGCATCTCGGTCGCGCTGGCCCTGTCGTTGCCCGATGGGGAATGGAAGCCGTTAATTCTGACCGCCACTTATGTGATCGTTATCTTTTCGATCGTTGTGCAGGGTCTGACCGTGAGCCGCCTGGCCAACCGGTTAGGTCGTGAACCTGATCTGGTTTGAGGGCCTGTTTTCGGCCTCTTTTCACCGATGACGTGAAATTTTCACTATTCCCCTCACCCACGCGGGACAAAATGTGCGACGCTGCTCCCCGGAACACTGGGGAGGACATCCATGAGTATGATGAAGACACTGGCCATGGTGGCCATTGGTGTAGCGTTGGCCAAGGGCGCCAGCAGCATGATGAAGAAAGGCGGCAGCGCACGAGGTAGCAGCGGCGATGGGGGTCTCTTTGGTGGAGCACATTCCCCGGGCCGGCAAGCACAGGCACAATCCGGCGGCGGGCTTGAAGATATGCTGGGCTCGATCCTTGGTGGCCAGTGGGGCGGCACCAGCGGTGGCGTTGCTGCTGGCGGCTTGGGCGGCCTGCTTGAACAGCTGGGCGGCGGGCAAAGCGGTCGTGGCGGTGCCAGCGGCGGGTTGAATGACCTTCTGGGCGGCCTTGCCGGTGCGGCCTCTTCCGGCGGCGGATCAGGCGGCCTGGGTGGCCTGCTGGGCGGCCTGATGGGGGCAGGTGCGGCGAAATCAGGTGCGAATGGAGGCTTTGGTGATCTTCTCAATCAGGCCATCACCCGGCAGGACGAGCCTGAGGTACAGCCCTCGCAAGATCAGGAAGCCGCCGCCGCACTGATGCTGCGCGCGATGATCCAGGCGATGAAATCGGATGGTGAAATTGATCAGGCCGAACAGGCCAGGCTGATGGACAGGCTGGGTGATGTCTCACCCGAGGAACGCGATTTTGTTCAGAGCGAGATGCAACGCCGCATCGACGTGAACGATCTGGCCCGCGACGTGCCGCGTGGTCTGGAGCAGCAGGTCTATGCCATGTCGATCATGGGCATCGATCTGGATAATCAGAACGAGGCAAAATACCTACACCAGCTCGCGACGGCTATGGGTGTTTCACCAGAGGCTGCCAACAGCATCCACGATCAACTGGGCGCTCAGCGGATTTATTCGTAATCACCACCAGCACTAAACTGAGGCCGCGACAGAGTATTCTCTGTCGCGGCTTTTTTCTTCAGGCGGCCTGGCGCGGTCCCTTATTGCGACGGCGCCGGTTCGGACGGCCACCACCGGGTTTGTGGTTGGCATTGCCGGGGCTGCCCGCATTGCCAGCGGTATGGCCAGGTTTACCGCCACGACGACGTGGACCGCCACGCCCCTTCGGCTTGGCAGGTTCTTCGATGCGTTCCCACGGACGGCCCGAGGCCACGGGGATCGATATGCCCATCACCTTCTGGATATCCTTCAGCTCCCCCATCTCGTCGGGTGCACAAAAGGCCACGGCCATGCCGTCCCGCCCGGCGCGCGCTGTGCGGCCAATGCGATGGACATAGTTTTCAGGCACGTTCGGCAGATCGAAATTGTAGACATGTTTCACGTCGGGAATATCCAACCCTCGTGCTGCGACATCCGTGGCCACCAGCACCTTGACCTGCCCGTCACGAAAGGCTTTCAACGCTCGTTCCCGCTGTCCCTGGCTTTTGTTACCGTGGATAGTGGCGACAGAATACCCAGCCTCTTGCAGTTTTTTGGCCAGCTTGTCTGAACCATGTTTGGTACGGCCAAAGACCAGTGCTAACTCTTCACGGTGCTTGTCCAGAAGCTCAATCAACAGATTTGGCTTCTCGGCCTTGGAGATAAAGTGGATCGACTGCTCGATCTTATCAACAGCTTTGCCCGGTAGGCTGACCTGCACACGCTTTGGATGGGTCAGATAGCTTGCGGCAATCTCTTCCATCTGCTTGGGCATGGTGGCCGAAAACAGCATGGTCTGGCGTTCCGCAGGCAACAGGCCCGCAATCTTGCGCAGCGCATGAATAAAGCCCAGATCAAGCATCTGATCGGCCTCGTCCAGCACCAGAAACCGCGTCGAATCCAACCGCAGCGCGCGACGATCCAACAGGTCCAGCAAACGCCCCGGCGTCGCCACCAAAACGTCTGTGCCACGTTCCAACCGCTTTATCTGCGCGTTGATCGAGGCACCGCCCACAACAACACCAATCTTGATCGGCGTATCCTTGACCAGCGGCAACAGCGCATCCCTTATCTGGCCTGCCAGCTCACGCGTCGGCGCCAGGATCAGGCTGCGCACGGTCTTTGGCTCGGGCTTGCCGCGCATTTCCATGAGTTGCGCCAGCAGCGGCAAGCCAAAGGCTGCCGTCTTGCCGGTGCCTGTCTGCGCCAGCCCCATCACGTCATTGCCATCCAGCGCATACGGGATCGCATGGGTCTGGATCGGGGTCGGCTCTTCGATGCCCATAGCGGTCAGCTTTTTGACCAGCGGGGCCGGAAGCCCCATTTCTGCAAATAAATTCACTTCGTTCCTTTCGGTCGCACCGGCCAGATGCCAGCACGACAATATTCAACGACCCTGCGCCATCTTGGCGTTCAGGGTCACGTTCGTGGTTCCGCTCTGGCCCTCGCCAAACGCAACATCGCGCTATAGCCGGTCAGACGGTTGGCCCCACGCGTGATTTTGGGATCATATCGGCGACATTTCTGGTTTTTATTGTGTTGCCGCCTCTTTACGGGCAGCCTCTCTGCTCACGCGGCAGGAAATGTCGGTTGCGCGCTACATGGTGGGTTTGCACTGCAAAGTCAACAGCGCTGTTCAAAACGGCTGGAAACAGTTGCCCAATGCCGCTATTGCTCGCTCAACACCGATATGAGAGCGCCAATGGCCGACAAAATTACCAATCGCTGTCGCGACATGGGGCTGCAGATGACGCCTCAGCGCCTGATCATAGCCGAGGTGCTTGGGGCCTCAACCGACCACCCCGATGTCGAGGAACTGCACCAGCGCGCCACCGCCCGCAACCCCGAGATCACAGTCGCGCAAGTTTATCACACGGTGAAACTTTTCGAGGAGGCTGGCATTCTCGAAAAACTCGAATTCGGCGACGGCCGGGCGCGCTATGAAGATGCCGATCGAGCCCACCACGACCACCTGATCGACATGAATACCGGCGAGGTGATCGAATTCGTCGACCCGGAAATTGAGGCGCTGCAAGAAAAGATCGCCGAAAAGCTGGGATATCGGCTGAAGGATCACAAGCTTGAACTCTACGGCGTGCCGTTGAACCGCAGACGACAATAGGCGTTGACAGGACAGGTGCGGCAATGTCCACCTAGGGTTGCTAGTGATATTCACACACAACCATTATAAAAGGCGCCTCGCCCTTGTCCAAAGAGACGCAAGTCAATCCCGTCCGTCCCGTACAGCATCGACAATCCGCGCGCTGTCCCCAGACCAATGACGGCGAAAACGCCCGCGCCGCAGAGCGAGGCGGCGACCGGGGTTTAGAAGCGCTTCAGCGCGCCGCCGATGCCAGCATACAGGTAGGGCGCATGCGGGCCTTGCAAGACACCGCCGATCAGTCGCCGAAGATCGGGGCGGGTGAAACGATCCTGCAGCTCCAGGCCGCCGTGGTCCAATTCGGCAAGGGTAATCAACGTGGGGGACGCGGCTACAAGCCCAGCCCGCCACGCAAAAGCCGCGGGCATGACAAGGGTACGCGCGACAAGGAATGGCGTAAGGCAATCGGCAACAAACCCAAGCCGAAACCTGCACCTCGCCCACGGCGCGCCCAGCCACAACCGGCCCCCGCGCAGCACGGCGCGCCTCCGCAGCACGGCGGTCAGCACGTTCCTGTTCAGCCGCCTCGGGCTGACAGGCGCGAGGATGCGCGCTTTGATTTGCCGCGAATGGAGGAGGATCGCGACGAGGTCGTTATCGATATGGGGGGCATCGAACAGCCCCACCGCCGCGGCGCCGGCGAACGGATCAGGGACAAGGCCTTTGGCGGGCGGACCTTTGGGGACGCTTCAAATTTTGTTGGCGGCATCGGCGGGCTGATCGGGGATACTGAAGGGGCCACCCTGTCGATCATCGGCGGTGCCGGCGTCTTGCTGAGCGGTATGAAGCTCTTTTACGATTCTCTTACGATGGAAGTCGAAAACGACACCGACCGCCGCGAGCGCCTCTATACCGGCCTTATGGGGGTTTCCAACATTTTCAGCGGTGTCTACGGCGTCGAATCAGGGATATACGCGCTCTTGGATCTGGAAGATACGTCAGGAATCCTGGGCGAAATATCCCTTGGCTTCATGGCCGCGACGGAATTTACCAATATCATCTCACAGCTCGACATCATCATCACCGGATACCGCGAAGAAAAACCGATCGCCTATTTCCTCAAGCCGATCGCGTCGCTGCTGGCCTCGCTGCTGAAATGTATCGGCTGCGTGATTGCCCTCTTTGGCAGCATGGATCCAGGCCTCATGGTCATGGTCGCCGGTGCGGGCCTGGGAGTCCTGCATGGCGTTATCAAACTCATCATCGTGTGTCAGGAATCATGCGGTCAGATTGAGGAACGGCAGGTTCCGGATATCGAAAATCAGCTCGACCACTGATCCATCCGCTTGATGATTGACCTTTGAGGCGAATTCTGTGACCCCTGCGCCGATGTGGATCGCAGAGCTGGGGCGCGTAACGGACATGGAAAACATACGCGGCAGCGCCCTGATGGTTCTGGCCATGGCCGGGTTTGCGCTGGAAGATACCTTCATCAAATTCCTGTCCGCCGATTTGGTCGTTGGTCAGATCCTGTTCATGATGGGAATTGGCGGCGCGCTTGTCTTCGGCACGTTCAGCCTCGCAAAAGGGGATCGGCTGTTTTCCCGCGACTTCTTCATGACACCGGTGCTCCTGCGGAACCTCGGCGAAATGATTGCCGCCTTCGGCTATATCACCGCGCTCACGCTCATTCCCCTCTCCTCGGTCGCCGCCATCATTCAGGCCACGCCGCTTTGCGTCACTTTGGGCGCCGCGCTTTTCATGGGCGAACAGGTCGGCTGGCGCAGATGGAGCGCGATTGTCGTGGGCTTTATCGGCGTGCTTTTGATCATCCGGCCCGGACTTGAAGGATTTCAACCCGCATCGATTTTTGCGGTGATTGGCGTTGCAGGTCTGGCGCTGCGTGATCTGTCGACACGCGGAACACCGGCCACGGTCACATCCATGCAAATCTCCTGCTACGCCTTTGCCATGGTCATCCTGATCGGCGCGGTTCTGCTCTTCATCGACGGCGGCGCGGTGCAACCTTCCACGAAGAACTGGATTCAGCTTGGTTTTATGCTTTTGTTCAGCGTGGTGGGGTATTACGCGATTGTCGCTGCGATGCGGATTGGCGACGTTTCCTCGATCATGCCATTTCGCTATTCCCGACTGCTCTTCTCGCTGATCATCGGCATTTCCATCTTTGGCGAGCGGCCCGACTGGCTGACCTATACCGGCGCAGCACTGATTATTGGCAGCGGGCTTTATTCGATCCTGCGCGAACGCCGCCTGATGCGCCAGGTTGCCTGAATCTCACAATTTGTTAGCGCTATCAGGTCGCATTTACATTCCCGTGTCACCTGCTATGACAGCCGCAAAACTGACGACCATCCGAGGGACCGACCATGAGCACCATCATTGACATTCACGCACGCGAAATTCTCGACAGCCGGGGCAATCCGACGGTTGAGGTGGATGTTGTCCTCGAAGATGGCACCATGGGTCGCGCGGCCGTACCTTCGGGCGCATCGACAGGCGCACATGAAGCGGTGGAAAAACGTGACGGCGACAAGGCCCGTTATATGGGCAAAGGCGTGCTGGAGGCTGTCGCCGCCGTGAACGGTGAAATTGCCGAGGAATTGCTGGGCATGGACGCGACCGAACAAGTCGCGCTCGATATGGCGATGATCGAACTTGACGGTACCCCGAACAAGGGTCGCCTTGGTGCCAATGCCATCCTTGGTGTCAGCATGGCCTGCGCCAAGGCGGCGGCCGATTATTCCGGTCAGCCGCTTTTCCGCTATGTTGGCGGCACCTCGGCGCGGGTCCTGCCGGTGCCGATGATGAACATCATCAATGGCGGCGAACATGCCGATAATCCGATCGACATTCAGGAATTCATGATCATGCCGGTGAGCGCGGATAATATCCGCGATGCCGTGCGCATGGGGTCCGAGGTATTCCACACACTGAAGAAAGAGCTTTCCGCTGCTGGTCTTTCCACCGGCATAGGCGACGAGGGCGGCTTTGCCCCCAACATCGCCTCGACCCGAGAGGCGCTCGATTTCATCCTGCAATCCATCGACAAGGCGGGTTACAAGGCGGGCGAAGATATCTATCTGGCGCTCGATTGCGCCGCGACAGAATATTTCAAGGACGGCAAATATGTCTTTTCCGGTGAAGGGAAATCCCTGACATCGGACGAAAACGTCGCCTATCTCAAGGCGCTGGTCGAGGATTACCCGATCATCTCGATCGAAGACGGCATGTCTGAAGATGACTGGGAGGGCTGGACCGCCCTGACCGCCGAGATTGGCGACAGGGTTCAACTGGTCGGTGACGACCTCTTCGTGACGAACCCTACCCGACTGGCCGAAGGGATCGAACGCGGCGCCGCCAACTCGATGCTGGTCAAGGTCAACCAGATCGGCAGCCTGACCGAAACGCTGAAAGCAGTCGATATGGCGCACCGGGCCCGCATGACCAACGTGATGTCGCACCGCTCGGGCGAAACTGAAGATGCCACCATTGCCGACCTCGCCGTCGCCACCAATTGCGGCCAGATCAAAACCGGCAGCCTCGCCCGCTCGGACCGGCTGGCAAAGTACAATCAGCTCATTCGGATCGAAGAGGCCCTGGGTGAAACCGCGATTTATGCTGGGCGGTCGATTCTGCGCTGAATGTGGCCCGTTTGAGCCCCGGGGTTTGATCCCGATCAACGTATGACGGAGATCGGATAAGTAGACTCCATTCGCAAGGGCATATCGCCCATTCCCGAAAAGGAGTAATCCCGAATGTCTTCGGTTTCAAAATTTGTTATCATTCTCGTCGCGGCCTTCGCTCTCGCGGCCTGCGAAAACCCTCAACGCTATCCGGTTTCCGGCGAAGAATGCGGCGCGGAAGATCCGGTTCTGGACGTTGATGCCTCGATGGCAGATTGCATGCCCAACATCTGAGGGCACGGATCCCGGATCACATAACCAAAGGGAGTGCCTATGTGGCACTCCCTCTTTTTTTCGTGCATTGATCTATTATCGGCACGGCGCCTCGTAATAACTGCCATCTCCACGTGCATAGGCGCAGGTATTACGTCTTGAATTCTGAGCCACCGCCGTTCCGGCAGCGGCGCCCGCCAGGGCCGAGATCAACTTCCAGTCGCTGTCGGCATCAAATGCTTCCGCGGCGATCAACCCTGCAGCTGCGCCACCGGTGGCACCGGCCACCACGCGCCCTTCATTCGACATGTTATCACAGCCGGACACCACCATCACGGCGCTACCGGCAATCGCCAATACCCAGTTTTTCATTTTACTCTTCCTTCTACGACGTTGATGAACTCCAGAAAGGAGACGCCGCCGGGAAATGTAAGCGCAGGCGGGAAAAATCGTGATATTGGGCTAAATCCCGCGGTTCGGGCGGGGTCGCGGCGGCGGATTCGCGCCTTTGCTATTGCTTAACAGGCCGAGAATCGCTGCGGCCGGTAGCCTGTCAACAACTTGTTTTCCGATCCCGACAACATCTCTTCAGCTGCCAGTTCGCCGATCAGCGCCCCAAGGGTGACACCACTATGCATCACCGCCAGATAAAGCCCATCCGGCCCGCACTGGCCCACGACAGGCAGGCCGTCCCCGGGCACGGGCCGCAGGGCAACGGCGATCTGATCCTGCACCAGATCAACGCCCGGCAGCAGCGTGCGCAACCGCATCAACGTATCATCTGCCAGCCTGTCAGGCGTATCGGCCAGGTCCTCGCGGTTATCTGCCTGATGCGCGGCGGAACTTGGTGCGATGATCCGGCCCGCACTGTCCTGACGGACCTCAAGATCGGGGCTGACCATCACATGATGCAGAATCGATGGCACCGCCCGGGTGCGCAGCAACGCACCGGGTCGGCGCAACATCGGCAAGGCCACGTCGACACCGGCCATCAGATCTGTGCTGCCATTGCCAGCCGCAATGACAATGTGATCGGCAGGCAGCACGCCCTGCACAATGCGCAGCCCGGCAACACGCCCGCTGCGGACCTCAATCCCCTCAGCCGCGCAGCCAAAAATCGACCGTGCCCCCATCGCGCTGGCGCTTTCCAATAGCAGCCGAGTGAGATGCGCGGCATCAACAACGCCTTCTGATGGGAAAAACAACGCCTCACCCGGTGCCGGGATCGCTGGCGCACGGGCGGCAAAAGCGCGCCCATCAAGCCGCTCGACAGGATAGCCCAGTGCCTCAAGCTGCGCCTGCATGCGCTCCAGACCCTCACCCTGCTCTTCCCACCAAAGACATCCGGGCCAGGTCACAGATAATTCCGGCAAGTCGGTCTGAAGACGCCGATAGGCTTCTATTCCCTGCACCCGAAACTGGTGATGTGCCTCATTGGCGAGAAAGCTGGCATTGATCCAGCCGAAGGAATGCCCTGATGCGCCACTTGCCGCCTGCGCCGCCTCGACCACCGTGACGTCCGCCCCCTGTGCCGCAAGCCGATACGCGATGGACGCGCCGATCAGGCCGGCGCCGACGATGATGACCTTTTCCTTGACCATGCCTCTTCCCCTCATTCCCGCCACACGATAGCTTTTCATGATGACCGCACAAGAGATCATCGACCGGCTTGAACTTATGCCCCATCCCGAAGGCGGCCATTACCGCGAGACCTGGGCCGCAGATGGCACGGGCCGTCCCGCTGGCACCTGCATTTATTTCCTTCTTCAAGGTGGAGAAAACAATCACTGGCACAGGGTCGATGCGGCCGAGATCTGGCATTTCTATTCCGGCGCACCGCTGATCCTAAGCCTGTCGGAAACTGATGCAGGCCCTGCCCATGATCACATTCTGGGCGCGGATCTGACAGCAAACCAATCGCCCCAGATAATCATCCCACCGCATCACTGGCAAAGAGCCAGATGCACCGGCGACTACACGCTTGCGGGCTGCACCGTCTCGCCAGGCTTTCAGTTTGAAAATTTTACGCTGGCGGCCCCCGATTTCGACATTCCTGGCCTCGCACCTGACTAAGCAGAAAAAATTACTAACCGCTGAAACTTTCTCCGTCGCTGCCGCGTGACTGCAGGTACCTAACGCCCGACAACCGGGCCCTGAACCGGAGGAAAGAAATTTGAAACCTATCAACAAACTCACCCTGACAGTTGCCTTTGCCGCGCTTGCCACCACAGCGATGGCTGCCAATCCAGAGGTCGGCGGCGCACCGATGTTTGAAAGTAAAACCATCGTCGAAAACGCGGTCAATTCAGCTGATCACACCACGCTCGTTGCCGCCGTCAAGGCCGCCGATCTGGTCGATACGCTGAATTCCGATGGCCCCTTCACGGTTTTCGCACCGGTCAACGACGCCTTTGCCGCACTGCCCGAGGGTACGGTGGACACGCTGCTGAAACCCGAAAACAAGGCGATGCTGCAAAAGGTTCTGACCGCCCATGTTGTGGCCGGTGACTGGTCTGCCGCTCAGATCGCTGATGCCGCGCGGGCCAGCAGGGATGGCTTCTACCACTTCAACGCGGTCTCAGGCGATGCGCTTTCGGCGCAGGTCAAAGGCGGCAATGTCTACATTTACGACGAATCCGGCAACGCCTCGAAGGTGACCATTGCCGATGTCGACCAGTCAAACGGCGTCATTCATGTCGTCAATTCAGTACTCGTGCCCAAATAGGCCGCTATTGAAAACGCTATTCCGGGGTTCCATATGCGTGGGCTCCGGACAAGGCGGGCGATCCACTGGGGGATGAGTTTCATTTTTGCAGTTTTCGGATCACCCGCCCCCCTGTCGACCCTCAGGCAGGTTGGATGGTTCAACCCTTTGTATCACGTACGAAGTTTATCAGTTGCCGGGTTGAGCCGTCCTTTTCCGAAACGCCCGCAGCCCCTGTCAGAAGCGGCTCCAGCTGGGTCGCGAGCACTTTACCCAGTTCGACGCCCCACTGGTCGAACGAGTTGATGCCCAAAATCACGCCTTCGACAAATACCCGGTGTTCGTAAAGCGCGATGATCTGGCCCAACCTCCGCGGTGTCAGCTGATCATAAATTAGTGTGGTCGACGGACGGTTTCCCGGAAAGACCCGGTGGCGCGCTTGCCGTTCGAGTTCCTCGCCTTCCAACCCTTTCGCTGCCATCAACTGTCGCGCCTCATCCAGCGACCGCCCGCGCATCAGCGCCTCGGATTGCGCCAGACAATTCGCCACCAGCAGCGTATGATGATGCGCTAGATCAGGTTCATGCCCGCGCGCCGCCACCATGAATTCGCAAGGCACCACCTGCGTGCCCTGATGGATTAGCTGGTAAAACGCATGTTGCCCGTTGGTTCCCGGCTCGCCCCAGACCACCGGGCCTGATGCGCCATCCACCGGTTCGCCCGCCATCGTCACGCGCTTGCCGTTACTCTCCATCTCAAGTTGCTGAAAATATGCTGCCAGACGCGACAGGCGCTGATCATAGGGCAGCACCGCGCGAGTTGGGTGACCGCACACCTGATGATGCCACATGCCGACCAACGCCAGCATGACAGGCATGTTCTGATCCAGCGGCGCATCGCGGAAATGGCGATCCATCGCCTTGGCACCAGCAAGAAACTCCCTGAAGCGCGCCGGGCCTATTGCCAGCATCAGCGACAACCCGATCGGCCCCCACATCGAATAGCGCCCGCCAACCCAGTCCTCGAAGCCAAAGACGCGTTCTGGTGCGATACCAAAGGCGCTGGTTTCTTCCTCGGCGGTCGAAAGTGCCACGAATTGCGCACCGGGATGGTCGACAACCTCTGCCATCCACGTCTTGGCGGTTTTGGCATTGGTGATGGTCTCGATGGTGGTAAATGTCTTCGACGCGACGATTACCAGAGTCCGCGCCGGATCGAGACCCTTCAGCGTATCGGTGATGTCCGCACCGTCGACATTCGATACGAAATGACAGCGCGGGCCATCATGGTAGGGCGCCAGAGCCAGCGTGCCCATCGCGGGCCCAAGATGCGACCCGCCAATGCCAATATTTACCACATCGGTGATCGCGCCCCCTGCCCCGGTGAAGCGACCGCCGCGCACGTTGTCGGCAAAGGTGCTCATCCGGCCCAGCGTCGCCAATATCTCGGGCATCACATCCGCACCATCGACCAGCGCAGGTTCACCCGACAGGTTGCGCAGCGCCGTATGCAGCACCGCCCGGCCCTCGGTCTCGTTGATCTTTTCGCCCGAGAACATCGCCGCACGCCGCCCCGGCACCTCGCGCGCTTCCGCCAGCGCAATCAGTGCGGCGCGTGCGTCGGCTGTCAGATATGTCTTGGAATAATCGAACAGCATTCCGTCAAAATCGACCGCGAAATCCGCGGCGCGCCCCGCATCGGCAAACAGATCCCGGATATTACCCGCCTGTAGCGCCGTGGCCTGCGCCTTCAACTCGTCCCACATGGCAAATCCTATTCCGCCCAATGCACTATAAGATCCGACATCACCGCCGCAATCGGCGCCTCGGGATGCGGCAAGCCTCGCGCCCGTTCAAGGGCGGCGCGTTTCTGCTGCCCCGTGATGATCAGATGTTTGGACATCGCCTCATTCAGCACCCGTGCCGACAAGGTCACGCGCGGCTCAGGCGCGCCTCCGCCGCGCATTGCGACCAGCACCGGCGCGTTGCGCGCCAGCGCCTCTTCCAGCCCATCCGCGCCGGGAAACATCGACGCCGTATGCATATCCGCCCCCATCCCAAGCAGCAGCACCGAAATCGGCAGGTCGGGCGTGATGTTCGCCTCCAACTCGGGCAGCACTTCCTCGGGCGCCTCGGCCTTGGCGTAAAGCGGCAGGTAGCGCGCCTTGGCAGCCCGCCCCGTTAGCAGGCGTTCGCGGATCAGCCGCGTGTTTGACCGCACATGCACTTCGGGCACCCAGCGTTCGTCGCTCAGCATTACGTCGACGCGGGCCCAGTCCAGGTCCGCATCGCACAAGTCGTCAAAAACCGGCCCCGGCGTTGACCCGCCGGGCACCACGAACAGCGCCCGGTCCTCATGCTCCAATGTGGCTGTCAGCTCTCCGGCCAGTACATTGGCCAGATCAATCGCCAGCATCTCCTGATCGGCATATTCGACAATTTTCATGCTTTGATCTCCCGCCAGCGGCGCCCGTCGCGATGCATTAGCATCAGCGCGTCATCCGGCCCCGAACTGCCGGTGGCATAGGCAATCGGCAACTCCCGGCTATCGCGCCACACTTCGATGACCGGATCGGTCCATGCCCAGGCAGCCTCGACCTCGTCGCCGCGCATGAAAAGGGTCTGATTGCCCCGGATCACATCCATGATCAGCCGCTCATAGGCATCCGGAAAATCCGCATCATCCGGCCCCAGCACCTCGGCGAAAGTCATATCCAGCGGCACATCCACGAGCCGCATGCCCCCGGGACCCGGTTCCTTGATGGTCACACCAAGCTCGATACCTTCATTGGGCTGCAGCTTGATTGTCAGGATATTGCGGTGCCGACCGGCATCCTCGTCAAAGATTGAATGTGGCGCGTCCTTGAACACGACCGCAATCTCGCTGGCGCGTTCCTTCAACCGCTTGCCGGTGCGCAGATAAAACGGCGTCCCCGCCCACCGCCAGTTACTGACATGCGCCTTGATCGCCACGAAAGTTTCGGTCGTGCTGTCGCGGTTCTCCACCTGATTACGATAGCCCGGGCGCTTGCCGTTGCCCTCATATTGACCGCGCACGATATTGTCGGGCTTGACCGGATCAAGCGCCCGGATCACCTTGAGCTTCTCGTCGCGCACCGCATGCGGATCGAACTTAGCGGGTGGCTCCATCGCGATCAGGCATAAGAGCTGCATCATGTGGTTCTGCACCATGTCACGCATGGCACCCGACCGGTCATAATAACCGCCGCGGGTGCCCACGCCGACCTCCTCGGCCACGGTAATCTGGATGTGATCGACATACTGGCTGTTCCAGAGCGGTTCGAACAGCATATTGCCGAAGCGCACCGCCATCAGGTTCTGCACGGTTTCCTTACCCAGGTAATGGTCGATCCGGTAAATCTGCGTTTCATCGAAATGCTGCGCCAGCACGCGGTTGAGTTCCTTCGCCGATTTCAGATCTCGGCCAAAGGGCTTTTCCACAACGATCCGGCATTGTTCATCCGCCATACCATATTTATGAAGCCGTTCCGCCAGATCCCCAAAAAGACCCGGACCCACGGAGAAATAAAACACCTTGATGCGCTCGGATTTCACCAGCTTGGCCAGCGCCTTCCATCCGGTCGTGCCCTTGGCATCCAGTGTGACGTAATGCAGCATCTCCAGAAAATCATCCAGCCGCCCCATATCACAGCCTTCATGCTCGGAAAACTCGGCAATCGCTTCTGCGGTCAGCTTGCGGTATTCTTTACCGTCCATTTCCGTCCGGGATACGCCGATCACGCGCGACTCGGTTCCGAACTGTCCGGCGCAGAAACGCCGGAACAATGCTGGCAGGATCTTGCGCCGCGCCAGATCGCCCGTCCCGCCGATGATCACCAGATCTGCGGGTTCTACCGGAATAACGCGCGAAACCATATGACGTCTCCTGCCCTTGCGATGCCCTGCCTTTAGTGCCCCGGAAGGTCCCGGAGTCGGCGCACAAACACAACTCTAACATGCTCATGGCCGTTCACAATGGTGTCACTATCCTTTCGAGCCCTTCCCTTGGAAGGATCGACGCGATAGTCGAAAAAGAGAAGTAATATCGGGTAGTAAGATGAAAGACACGATTGACGCACCGGCGAATGCCCGTAAGTTTCAGGACCCCAAGGTCACTGTCGACGGGCAGGAACGCGCCACCGTCGCGCTCAGCCATCCTGAAACGCTCTGGTTCAATACCGGCACGCTGTGCAATATCGAATGTCTGAACTGCTACATCGAAAGCTCACCCAGCAATGACCGGCTGGTCTATATCACCACCGCCGAGGTTACCGACTACCTCGACCAGATCGAGGAGCGCGACTGGCCCATCCGCGAAATCGCCTTTACCGGGGGCGAGCCCTACATGAACCCCGAGATGAACGATATGACCCGCGCAGCGCTTGAACGCGGCTACGAGGTGCTGATCCTTACCAATGCCATGCGCCCTATGATGCGCAAAACCGTGCGCGCCGGATTGCTCGATCTGGCGGCAGAGTATCGCGACAAGCTGACCCTGCGCATCTCGGTCGACCACTGGTCAGAAAGGCTGCATGACGAAGAGCGCGGCGAAGGCGCCTTCGCGCGCACCATCGAAGGCATGGAATGGCTGCGCGACAACAATATTCGCATGACCGTCGCGGGCCGCACGGTCTGGGGCGAGACCGAAGCGCAATCCCGCGAAGGTTACCGCGCCTTCTATGCCACGCACGGGTTTGAGATTGACGCCGCCAACCCTGGCGAAACCGTACTTTTCCCCGAAATGGATGAAACCGCCGATGTGCCTGAAATCACCACGGCATGCTGGGATATTCTGGGCAAATCCCCCTCATCCGTGATGTGCTCATCCTCACGGATGGTGGTCAAACGCAAAGGGGCCGCCAAACCGGCGGTTCTGGCCTGCACGCTCTTGCCCTATGACCCGGAATTCGAATTGGGCACCACGCTGGCCGAGGCTGAACGTGATGTAGCGCTTAACCACCCTCACTGCGCCAAGTTCTGTGTCTTGGGCGGTGCCAGCTGCTCGGCCTGATATCAGCCAAGATTGACATGGTGCCAACGGCTGCCATCCGGACAAAACAGGCATATACCCCCGCAGCTGAACAGTATTTCAATTTTAGTATCATCAGGTTATAAGACGTCGTTAATTGCAAATGTTGCTTTTCGTGATGAAGCCTGAAGCGGTGATTCCGAGAAGATTGGAAGGACTGAGCACAAGTACCTTCCCTCAATAGTAGGGTTGGCTAATCAGGTAATCCGGCTTCGCGCAAATTGTTCAATACCCGTTCGAGGTCAGCGTCATTTCTGAATTTTCCAAGATAGTTATCACGCACTTTTTTGATCGAATATTCGGGATCAAGTTCTAGCAATCGCCTCACAGCTTCCCGAGCTTCGTTTTGTTGACCAAGACATATGTGAATGCAGGCCAGCACCCGATATGCCATGGGCGGTATCTCAGACATGGCATTCATTGTCTGCAATGCATCTTTGCAGTTCCCTTTTAGCCATTGGACCCATGCCAGATTCCACTTGAACCAATCCGGGTGCAGCGGATCCAGCCTCATGGCTCTTAGAAGTAATTCCTCCGCTTCATCAAAGCGCCCCGCATACCCCAAAAATTCGGCCAGGTCGCTCATTCCATTTGTGTCATTCGGGTTCAGTTCGAGCACACGCTGCGCGCGTGCTATTGCGCCATCGAGGTTATTTTCCTGAAGGTGCACATAAGCCATCGCTGCATGGCTGTCGTAATAATCGGGCGCTACTTCAACCGCCGTTTTTGCCGCCTTCTGTGCCTCAATCAGGGCGTCCGCACGACTAAGGTCTGTCCAACCCCAGCGGTAGCCATTTATGTAGGCGAATGCCAAACCAATGTAGCCATAAGGTTGGGTAGGATCGGCGTTTATCGCTGCAAGACTTGCCTTTCGTGCTTTTTCATTTTCCTCGGGGGACAATTTAACAAAATGCAAGCGCGCCTTCAGACCATGCAGTAACGCGGTTAACTTTGAACTATCTGATTCCACAGCTTTCTTTACTTCAAAATTGATAACTTTTTGTGCTACGGCGGCTACAACTTTGCGCACGATATCATCCTGAACGACGAACAGATCACTGAGATCACGATCATAAACTTCTGACCAGAGATGATGCCCTTCAACAGCATCGATCAACTGGACCGTAACGCGCATCCGGTTGCCGCTTTTTTGCTGACTTCCTTCGAGCAGATATCGAACGCCCAGTTTCCGCGAAATCGTCTTCACGTTGGTTGGCGTTTCACGAAAGCTGAAGCTTGAGTTGCGGGCGATTATAAACAGCTCGGGAAACCGGGACAACTCGGCAATAACGCCTTCGGCGATAGCATCACTCAGATAGTCACTGTCATCTCCGACGCTGAAGTCATCAAAAGCCAAAACCGCGATCGATGGCAGGGGCGGAAGCGGGAGGATAATGGAGTCCGGCTCAGACGGGATCGGCACTGCAAGTGCCTTGTAGCCCTTTTTGGATGAGGTCTGGATAATCTTGTGATCGCTATCGTTTAAGGCACGCCTGATATCTGTAATGCATTGCACCAGGCTGTCATCTGTTACAACTGATCCGGCCCAAACGCTCTCAAACAAAACCGTTTTTGAGACAACTTGACCGTAGCAGCGAACCAATTGGGCCAAGACGTCAGCGCTCTGACTGCGCAAATGCACAATGTTGCCCAATGCGTCCCGCAGTTCGTTCGTTTCCAACAAAAACTTAAATTCTCCCAAGCGAAATCTTTCGGGTAATTTCGCTTCTTTTTCGGGATAATTTCCGGACATTCCACGCGCCTTTGTATTCGATCAACCTTGCGAGGCGGTACGTCTCGACGCAAGCAGATTCGCCTGCTTTCGCGGTCAAGGCGTGCGTAGACCAACAGCGCCCGAAACCCAAAGAGGATCTTCAGGCGGCTCAAGACACAACAAATGGGAAGAAAAATGAAACTCACTACACTGCTAACTGTCACAGCTATCGTTGGTTTCCACTCGACCGGCGCATGGTCCGCCGACTACAAAGTCCAACGCACGCTGCAGCTTACCGCACCTTCTACCGAGGTGTGGAACCTGATCGGCGATTTTTGCGATATCGACGATTGGCATCCGTCTTTGACGGCGTGTTCGCTCTCGGTGAGAGATGGCGGGCTTCATCGTACTCTGACAACGGCCGATGGTGACGAATTTGTGGAAAAGCGCATCGCGAATGAACCCGGATTAGCCTACACATACAGTATCGTCAGTTCGCCCTTGCCGATTGAAAATTACACGGCGACCTTTTCGATTGAGCCTCTGAATGGATCGCTCATCAGCTGGTCTGGCCGCTTCTCGTCAGAAGACCCGGCAATGGAAACCACAATATCAGAAATCTATGACGCGGGGTTGTCCGCGATTGAAGCAGCTCTTGCAGTGCAATAAGATAATAAGTGCTTACACTGCATGATGCGTACCGACCGGGCTGTATGAACTGATCATTCCGGTCGCTTTTCTACAAGCTGGCCTGCGCCGCGTCACGGTAGATCAGACGATGGCGGCTCAGGACGGTCGTTGTGGGCTACTTGCCCCGCTTCCGCCCCTGCCCCATATAGACCTCATGCTCAAGTTCATGCCCATTCTTCTGGCAATCGCTTATGCGCTGGCCATGTATCGCTTCTCGGTCTGGCGCACACAGCGAGAGTTGGATGCGCGCTCGACCGATTTGGCCGATCCGATGCTCAAGGTCATGACCGATCGGCTTGCGCGGGCGCTCGACCTGCCCCGGATCAAGGTGCATATCTACGAGATCGATCCGGTGAATGGCCTTGCCGCGCCAGACGGGCGCATTTTCATCACCCGTGGGTTTTACCGCAAGTTCCAGAATGGCGAGGTCACGGCGGATGAAATGGCAACCGTGATCGCCCACGAGCTTGGCCATGTTGCCCTAGGACATACGCGCCGCCGGATGATCGACTTTTCCGGCCAGAACGCGCTTCGAACAGCACTTGCAATGGTGCTCAGCCGGTTCCTGCCCGGCATTGGTGTCTGGATCGCCAACGGGCTGACCACGCTTCTGGCCGCGCGCCTGTCGCGCTCGGACGAATACGAGGCCGATGAATATGCCGCCGCCCTTCTGACCAAGGCTGGGATCGGCACCGCGCCACAAAAGTCACTGTTCAATAAGCTTGAAGCGCTGACGCAGGCCCGCTCAGGCGCCGCGCCCGCATGGCTGATGAGCCACCCAAAGACGACCGAGCGCATCGCGGCCATCGAAAAACTAGAGGCGCGCTGGCGCTAGAGCGCCGTCCTTGAGCTCTGAATCGCTGTTCGTGTCTACGTTATTGAGTTCGCGCGATGTCCGAGATGAAAATCGCCAGTGGTTTTCTCGCCATCGCTCGAAAACGCATAAACCGTCAATTTGCCTTAAAATTGTCTTGTAGCGCGCCGTATTTTCTCCAGAATTTCTTTGTCTTTTCGTGGCAGGCTTTGGCCACGGAGGCACTCATGCAGATTTCGCAATCCACCCCCGCAGCACGTGCCGGCATTTTTGTGCCGGTTATCTTCGTTGCGACGATTTTCCTCAGCGCGTCCCTGCTCTTCTTCGTGCAGCCGCTTTTTACCCGCATCGTGCTGCCGCAAATCGGCGGCTCGCCGGCGATCTGGACGACGGCGATGCTGTTTTTCCAGTCCACGCTGATCGCGGGGTATCTCTACGCGCATCTGCTCAGCCGCCTCCTGTCCGTGCGGGTGCAGCTGGTCATTCACCTGGCGGTCTGGGCCGGGGCATTGCTGTTCTTGCCGCTGACTATTCCCGAGGGCTGGCAATTTGACCCCGACGGGCCCATCGCCTGGCAGACGCTGATGCTTTTCGGGGTGGGCGTCGGAATGCCGTTTTTCGCGCTGTCGGCCAACGCGCCATTGCTGCAATCCTGGTATGGGCGCAGTGGCGGGCCTTCGGCCTCGGACCCCTACTTTCTCTACGGCGCCAGCAACCTGGGTTCTCTCGTGGCGCTGCTGGGTTTCCCACTGGTGGCTGAGCCACTTTTTGGCACGACGCTGATCGGCTTTGGCTGGGCTATGGGCTTTGCCGCGCTCGGCGCGTTTCTATTGATCAGCGGGTTGAGTGCCAATGGCGGCACACTGATCACAGCCAGCCAGACCGAAACGGATAGCCGACCCGCCGCCAGATCCTATGTTTACTGGGCTTTTCTGGCGTTTATCCCCTCGTCGCTGATGCTATCGGTCACCTCCAAGATCAGCCTTGACCTGGGGGCCGTGCCGATGGTCTGGGTCGTGCCACTGGCGCTTTACCTACTCAGCTTCGTGCTGACATTCACCCAACGCCGCGTGCCACTGGCCAGGATACTCAAGCCGTTAACCGCCCTGGCGCTTATCGGCATGCTGCCGATTTTCGTTGGCCTGACCGGCCCTGAACTTAACATGGCGCTTGTCGCGATACTGATCATCGGTTTTTTCGTGGTCACGATCTACGCCCATCACAAACTATATCTGGCGCGTCCCGATGCCAGCCACCTGACCGGTTTCTATCTGACCATGTCGATCGGCGGCGCATTGGGCGGCTTGTTCAACTCGATCGTCGGCCCGGTGCTGTTCTCGGGGCTTTACGAGTCGGGCACAACGATCATCCTGGCCGCATTGCTGCTGATCAATCTGCAACGCCCTGCGCCGGTCGTCCTGCGCGCACTGGGTGTCGGCGCGCTCGTCGGCGCTGCCGCAGCCATCCCGGCCCTCATCGCCAGCCTTGTTCCGGCTCTGGATACGCTCGACATCGTCATCGGATGCCTGCTGGCCAGCGCCGTGATCACGGCAGCCCTTCTTCGCCGGAACGCCTTGTCGCTGTACGGATCTGCCATCGCGCTGATCCTCGTGGGAACCTTTATCGTACCGGATAACAAGCTTTTCCGGGATCGCAGTTTTTTCGGGGCCCACACTGTCTATGAAACCAACGGACTGCGCCTTTATGGCAACGGGACCACGATCCACGGCGCGCAACGGGTCTCGGACAGCGCCGCGCCCCGGCCCGAGCCTTTGTTCTACTATCACCCCAATGGTCCGATGGCGCAGGTCATGACCTCGACCCGGGGTCATGCGGCACAGGAAATCGGCATCGTGGGGCTGGGGGTCGGATCGTTGGCCTGCTATCAACAACCGGATCAGAACTGGCAATTCTACGAGATCGACCGGATGGTCGATGATATCGCCCGTGATCCATCGCTCTTTGGCTTCATGTCCAACTGTGCCGGGGCGGCGCCCACACATCTGGGGGATGCGCGCATCGTGCTCGCCGGACAGACCGGCCTGCAGTATGACATTCTGGTCGTCGACGCCTATAGCTCGGATTCGGTACCGGTCCATCTGACGACACTGGAAGCGATCCAACTTTACATGGATCGCCTGGCATCGGACGGTGTATTGCTGTTCCACATCTCGAACCGCTACTATGAAATTGACAGGCCGCTTGCACGTGCCGCCGACGCTCTGGGCCTGACCGCGCGAATTCAGCATTACCCCGGCAATGTTGCGGCTGATCCCGCCGACTCCGCGTCGGTCGTCGTGATGTTAAGCCGGTCAACCGAAGCGCTTGGCGATCTGGCCGTGGATGCCCGCTGGATCACCCTGGAAAGCGATGGCGGCCCGGTCTGGACCGACGATTACGCCAATCTGCTCTCAATCCTGCGTTAACGCCTTGCCCAGCCGGGGCAAGCGCGCTTTCTTCAGCAGTGCCCGCAACTCCCATGCACGACCAGACAGGCGGTCGGCCTCGGTCAGCACCTCGGCGGCAACCCCTGCGACCAACTCGGGCCGGGCCTGCCAGACACCATGCAGAAACCCATCGGGATCGGCACGGCTCAACCCCTCCTCGGCCAGTATGTTGCGGGGGAAGTCCTTTGCATTGAGGGTCAGGATCATGTCGGCGGACCCGGCGATTGCCGCTGCCAGCACATGAACATCCGCCGGGTCCGGCAGCCAGAGGCGTGCCTTCAGCGACGGTGCATAAGTGACCTCGACCTCTGGCCATTGCGCTGCCAGCAGCGCTGCCTCACCGCTGGCCTGCAGGGCGCCGTCAGGGCCAAGCTTCTGCGCCGCGCGCACCCATTCCTCGACGATCCGCGCCGACCAAAGGGGCGTGAACACGCCGGCGCGGGCCACGCCAAGGATCATTTGGCGCATGACCGTCGGGTAGATCACGCAGGCATCCAGCAAGACCTTCATAGGCGGTAAAAAAGCGCTTTCAGATAGCCGCTTTCAGCTAGCTGTGGGTGGGTCGGATGGTCCGGCCCTGCCGCTCCTGTATGGATCAGCTGGCCCGCTCGGCCAGCGCGCCCGATACCGCGGGTGCAGGCGGTCCGGAACTTGCCCAAATCAGCCGCGTGCGAACACGAACACAATCCCAGATATCCACCCTCTGCCACCAACGGCGCTGCCAGCCGTGCGACGCGTTCATAAGCCCTTAAACCCGCCTCCAGCGCCTTTTTCGACGGGGCAAAGGCAGGCGGGTCGCAGATCACCACATCAAAGCGCGCGCGTTCATCTGCCAGGGCCGCGAGCACATCGAAGGCATCCCCCTTGCGGGTGTCAAACCGGTCCGCGACGCCCATCCGCGCGGCCCCTTCGGCAGCCAGCGCAAGAGCCGGCGCCGAGCCGTCAACCGCGAGCGCCGTTGTCGCCCCGCCCGCCAGCATGGCAAGTGAGAACCCGCCGACATGTGAAAACACATCCAGCACCTTTGCCCCGTCGGCTAGCTTTGCCGCAAAGGCGTGATTGGGCCGCTGGTCGTAGAACAGCCCGGTTTTCTGCCCACCGGTCAGATCGGCCTTATAGGTGGCACCGTTCATCGGCACAGGCAGCGGCGCCTCGAGCACTTGCCCGATCAGCACGTCGCTCACATCATCCAGCCCCTCCAGCGCCCGGGCGCGACCCGAGGCGTTTTTCAGAACCGTCGAGACGCCGGTCACGTCAACCAATGCCTGTACCAGTTGTGGCAGCAAAGCGTCGGCCCAGGCGGCGTTGGGCTGGATCACCGCTACATCGCCGAAACGGTCGATCACCACGCCGGGCAGACCGTCTGCCTCGGCATGCACCAACCGGTAAAAAGGCGTCTGATAAAGCCGCTTGCGCAGATCAAGCGCGCGCGCCAATCTGTCCGCCAGCCATACCGCATCAATCGCCGCGTTGAGATCCCGGCTGAGGACCCGCGCCATGATGCGAGAATCCGGATTGACGGCTACCAGCGCAAGCGCGTTACGCTCGGCGTCTTCGAGCACGGCAATAGTACCGGGCGCCAGCGCCCGAGTGCGCCGGTCGGTGACAAGTTCATTGTCATAGACCCAGGGAAATCCGTGACGAATGGCCTGTGGTCGTATTTTGGGTTTCAGACGGATAACGGGAAATGAGGGCAAGGTCATACGCCCCCATAAAAGGTTTCCGCCGTGTCGGAAAGGTTACAATTGATTGAGCGCGCCGAGCAGGCCCAGCTTTGCGGGCTCGTGGCCCCGAGGATCGGTCAGTTCAACCTCGATCACTTCGGCCAGATGTTCGATTATGCGCTTTTTTTGGGTAATCCCATGCCGTTCGGCCACTGCCGCGCCGGCGCCGCCAAGCGCCCTGAAGTCAGCTTGCACATGCTTCGGCTCACCCAGCATGCCAAGCGTTTCGGGATCTCTCAGGATAATGGCGAACTGCAACGCGTGAACGCCGCCGACGGTGTTGCGCGCTTTTTCGGTTAGCGCATGAAAGCGCGTCACCTGAATGTCCATGATCGCCGGCTGCCCGCCCTTCGTAATCTTCTGCACGCTTTGTTGGGCCGCGGTTTCGAAAATGGCCTTGACCTGAGCATGGCGGTCGCCTGCCGGATCACCACGCCAGACAATATCTCCGCCTGGATAATAGGCATTGGCCTTCGACACCCGCAGCGTCTCGGGCACGACCACCCTGACCGCCAGGATATCCGGCGCTGTTATCTGCACGCTTTCAGGAATGGTCTCAAACGGCGCATTCCGTGTCGCAATGCCCAGCCCGCCGCAGGCGGACAGGGACAGGCCCAGCATTATGATCATCAGATTTCGAATACTGCTCATGATTTCCTCCTGACCTTATGGCCATGTTTCTTTGTCCCCAGCCTGGCAGCGGAATACGGCCCTGATGCGGCGATCATGGCGCAGAATCGTGGTTAATGAACGGCGGGAATTGCCGCATTCCGATTTAGTGAACCGCATATGCAACACTTCCAGAAGATTTGAGTTTCCAGTGGCTTACAGATTGACGTGAGCCCGGGTCCTGACAAAAGTTCGCCGCGTGCGGGGGCATTCACAATGCGCGGCTTACGATGCGCGACATGGGATTTTGAATGCAGACCAAACTGGCCTCGGACACGATCGAAATGATCTGCCGGACTTCACCCTTCATCTCCACGCCTACCCTTGCCGATGCCGCCCATGCCGCGCCGCTTGCCCGCGCCCTCACCCGTGGCCGCCTGCCGGTCATCCAGATTTCGATCCGCAGAAGAAACGCGGCCGATATCATCCGGGAAATGGCACAGGTGCCCGATGCCATCGTGGGTGCCGGGATGGTCCTGTCCCCGGATGACGTGCGTATCGCCCGCGAGGCCGGGGCGAAGTTCTGCACAACCCCCGGGATCACCGACCCGCTGCTGCGTTATTTCGACGGCATTGAACTGCCGCTACTGCCCGGTTGCGCCACGCCGACCGAAGCATTGCACCTGCTGAGCCGCGGCTACACCACGCTCAACTTCTTCCCGGGCGGATCACCCAACGCGCTGACAATGCTGAAAGCGATACAGCAACCCCTACCACAGCTCAGGTTCTGCGTCTCCGGCGACATAGACCTGGATGCCGCGCCCGATTACATCGCGTTGTCCAACGTCCTGAGTGTCGCCACCGACGCCGTCACGCCGCCCGAGCTGATCGAGAAACGCGATTGGGAGGGCATAACGCTACTGGCCCGCAACGCGACACGCCGCTGACCGTAAGGCAGGGCCGCGACAATAAATGCGCTCCGCAGCGATTGTTTCCGGCACCATAAGAGCAGCGACATTCCAACCTATTTCTGCCCAATTCATCTGCGATTCTTAGGTCAGTTGCTCTTTACCCCGGTTGTTAACGATGAACCTGTTTATATTTCTGCTCTTCGCTCTATGCGCCATGGGTGTCCTCGCGATCTGCTCGATCGAACCGGCACGCCGTACCTTTCTTGAGGGCATGGCAATCACCGTCCTGTTCGGGTTTTCTTTTATCATCGCGGTGGTGATTTACATGGGCCTGCAAGCACTTTAGCCCGTCGCTGTCTGACCACGGTATAGAGATTCGAAGTCAGGTGTGAGCACGGGTGATCATTACTCTAAGCAAAGACCCGTTCAATTTTCCCGACAGAAATCAGCCCGGCAAAGCTCAATCACGCGGCCTCGACCGCCAGCCGCCCCGGCGTTTAGGTGTCATTGCACTCTGATTGCCCTCGGTCAGAACCCGGGTCATCGGATGGTCCGGATTCTCGCCTGCGTATTTCTTAAGCAAGGCCGTGATCATCGGCCGACTATCGGCCCCATCAGGCGTCGACAACGCCCAATCCAGAAAGATCGAGCGGCATTCGCCCAGCGTTATCCCGTCAATGCGGTAGGCTTCGCGAATAAGCCCTTTATGGTCCAGCGGATCCCGTTCCAACTCAAATCCCCCGCGGTTGACGCGCCAGCGCGTGATCAATGATCTCTCCGGCCTTTTCGGTAGCTGACTGAAGCGCCTCGCGCAACGCCTCAAGGCTGTCATAGCCTGTCTCGCGTGTCACGAACTCTGCTCCGCCCGCGCCGATCTGGCCCGGCTCAAGCGGCTTGTCACTCAACAGTCGCGCCGCCTGAAGCACCTGCCAGCAAAGCGTGTAGGCCCGCATCAGCGCCGTCCTGTCCGCGTCATCCAGCCAGCCGATTGCGACACCAGCGTTCAAACCCGTGGCAACATCACGCTTGGTCGCCCCGGCCATCAGGCTACCGGCCTGCGCCAAGAGTTCCAGTTCCTGCTGCCGGCCCTTGCCCAGCTTTGTATCCCAAGGCCCCTGAGGGCGCTTCGCCGCCGCGATCCGGTCACGCATTTCCGATACTTCGATCAGCACGCGGGCGGGCTCTCCGCTCTGCTCCAGAAGCTCGGTACGGAACGCCTCGAATTCTTCCGCCAGCCCGACATCGCCAGTGATCACTCGGGCGCGGGTCAGAGCCAAGTGTTCCCATACCCAGGCCTCGGACCGCTGATACTCGCGGAACGACGCCCAGCCGGTCGCCACCGGCCCCTGATTGCCCGACGGGCGCAGGCGCATATCGACCTCGTAAAGCCGCCCCTCGGCCATGGGCGCGGTCAGTGCCGTGATCATGGCCTGCGTCAGGCGGGCATAATAAAGCCGCGACATAAGTGGTCGCCGACCGTCGGACTGATCCACCCCTGCGGCATCGTAGATCACGATCAGGTCCAGGTCGGATCCGGCGTTCAATTTTTCGGCCCCGAGCGACCCCATGCCCAGAACCACTGCCCCACGTCCCGGCGGCGTACCGTGTTTTTGAGCAAAATGCGCGATCACCTCGGGCCAGACCGCCGCAATCACCGCGCCTGCCAGATCGGCATATTGCTCACCGGCGTAATCGGCGCTGATCAACCCGCGTAGGTGATGCACACCAACACGGAAATGCCATTCCTTGCGCCAACGCCGGGCGGCGTCCAGCTTGCGCTCATAGTCATCCTCGCCCGACAACCGCTCGAACAGCTGTGCCTCGAGCGTTTCCCGCCCCGGCCAGGGCGCGAAGAAATCCCCGGCGATGACCGCGTCGAACACGCCCGCGTTCTGCGACAGATACCCCGCCAGGGCGGGCGCGGTACCGACGATATCTACCAACAGGTCAATGAGATGCGGGTTGGCCTCGAACAGCGAAAAAACCTGAACGCCAGCTGGTAGCCCCGACAGGAATCCGTCAAAGGCCAGCAGTGCCTCGCTGGGATGCGCGGTTTTTGCCAGACGCGACAATATATCGGGCCTGAGGCGCCTGAAAATCTGCACCGCGCGGGCCGAGCGCAGCGCCGGATAGCTGGGCCAACGGCTGATGATCTCGTCATCCAGCTCCGGCGCAATAGGGGCCGCGACGTCCCCGGCCTCGGGGGTAAAAAACCCTTCGATCACGTCATGCACCTCGTTCAGGCGCGTCTCCAGTTCCGCTTTCAATTCAGCGGTCTCACGTCCCATGAAACAAGCCAGACGGTCAAACTCCTCGCCCGAGTTGGGCAGAACGTGGGTCTGAGCGTCCCGCAGCATTTGCAGCCTGTGCTCGACCTTGCGGTGAAAACGGTAATGCTCGGTCAGCAATCGGGCCGATGCGTCCGGGATCCAGCCCTTTTTCGCCAGTTTCGCCAGACCTTCTACCGTGCCACGCACCCGCAGATCGGGGTCGCGCCCGCCGGCAATGATTTGGCGCGTCTGGGTGAAAAACTCGATCTCACGGATACCGCCACGGCCCAGCTTCATATTGTGGCCAGGCAAGGTGAGGTTGCCGCCCAGCCCTTTATGCTCGCGAATCCTGAGCCGCATGTTATGCGCGTCTTCGATGGCTGCGAAATCCAGATGCCGGCGCCAGACGAAGGGCCGCAATGTTTCAAGAAACCGCTGCCCCGCCGCCAGGTCACCGGCGCAGGGTCGCGCCTTGATATAGGCCGCGCGCTCCCAGGTGCGGCCCAGGCTTTCGTAGTAGGCCTCAGCCCCGGCCATCGCCATGCAGACCGGTGTGACCGCCGGATCGGGGCGCAGCCGGAGGTCAGTACGAAACACATATCCCCCCGCCGCACGATCATTCAGCAGCGCCGACATCCGCCGCGTGGCCCTGACGAAAGACGCTCGTGCATCGTGATAATCATCGGGATCAAAACGGGTTTCGTCAAAGAGGCAGATCAGATCGATATCCGAGCTATAGTTCAGCTCTCCGGCCCCCATCTTGCCCATGGCCAGTGCCACCATCCCGCCCGCCGTGGCCACGTCATCCGGACCCATGCCGGGCAGTTTGCCGCGCTTGATCTCGGCGCTGATCATGGCCTTTGTCGCCAGATCAACCGCCAGATCGGCAAAATCAGTCAAAACCTGCGTCACCATCTCCAGAGGCCAGACCCCGGCCAAATCGGCAAGCCCGATGATCAGCGCCACCTGCCGCTTCGCCTTGCGCAGCGCTTCGCCCAGCTGATCCGGCGGCACCACAGAGAGATCGGCAAAGACATCGCTTAGCGCCCCTTCAGGATCGTGCAGCGCAACTGGCAACCAGTCCCGTTCCTGCCCGATCAGCGTGGCCAGATAGGGGCTGCACCCCGCTGCGCCTCCGACCAGCTCACCCAATTGCGGATTCAGGTCAGGCACCATCGCCTGCGCATCCGCCCCCTGTTCGGGGTCATAGGCACGTGGCTGACGGGTCATGCGAGGCAAAAAATCCATAGCGCCAGTGATACAAGGCCGACGCGCCGGGTCAACGAATTAGGGTGGGTTTCTCTTCAATCGCAACGGTGATAGGCAACGGGCCGAAACCCGAACCAAGGACATACGAACAACGCATGATGAGGTATCGCGCCGATATTGACGGGCTTCGCGCGGTGGCTGTTCTGCCGGTTGTCGCTTTTCACACCAATCTCGGGTTGAGCGGTGGTTTTGTCGGCGTCGACATATTCTTCGTTATTTCCGGTTTTCTGATCACCTCGATCATCTTTGCCGACGCAAAAACCGATAACTTCTCGATCATAGAGTTTTATGAGCGGCGCGTGCGACGGATCATTCCTGCCCTCTTCGCCGTAATCTTAGCAACCGGGGTTTTTGCCTATGCTCTGATGATCCCAAGCCATCTCTATGACTTCGCGCATAGCGCCGTCGCCTCGACCCTGTTCCTTGCCAATGTCTGGCAATATTTATCGCAGGGCTATTTCACCGAAGCGGCCGAACTAAAACCACTGCTTCACACCTGGTCATTAGGCATAGAAGAGCAATTCTATATTTTCTTCCCACCGCTCTTTGTCTTGCTTGTCCGTCGCACCGGTGCTGCGGTAACGGCGGCATGCATCGCGTCGCTGGGCCTGATCTCTCTGGCACTCTCGGTCTGGGCGCTTGACAATGATCCAGATGCCGCCTTCTACCTGCCGCAATACCGGATCTGGGAACTGGCGCTTGGCGCAACTCTCGCGATCGCAATATCCGAGGGCTGGCTGGATCGCCTGTTGCGCGCGCCCCTTGCAATGGCTTCCCTTGCATATGTCGGCCTTGCGCTGATCATCTGGCCGGTTGTCAGCTATGATGCGGAAACCGCTTTCCCCGGAATCGCCGCCCTGCCACCTTGTCTGGGCGCGGCGGCCCTTATTGCCAGTGGCAGCTATATCCGGACACCCGTTGCGCGTCTTCTCAGACTTGCGCCCTTTGTCTTTATCGGCAAGATTTCCTATTCACTCTACCTGTGGCATTGGCCGGTTATTTCGCTGTATTTCTACGTTAATGTCGATGACCTCACCCTGGGGCAAAGTCTTGTCTGCATTGTCTTGTCATTCGTGCTTGCCATCGCTTCTTGGCGCTATATCGAGCGTCCCTTCCGGCAGAGAACCCAGATTTCACGCGGCAAAATCTTTGTGGGATTTGTTGCCAGTACCGCACTGATCATCGGGGCGGCAAACATCGTGACGAAATTTAATGGATTTCCCGACAGGATGCCTGAAGATGTCGCATCCGTCCTAGCGCCTGATGGTCTGCTGCATGACCGTCGCGATTGCCACCGGGTCGACCCTCTGCGCGCCCGGAACGGCGACGTTTGCATCCGCGGCGATCTGTCAGCGCCGCCCAGCATCATGCTGGCCGGTGACAGCCACGCCGACGCCATCAGCCCGGCGTTTTTCGAAGCTGCCGGCCGAGCCGGTCTTTCGGGCTATCACTACACCGCGCCAGGGTTTCTACCGCTTGTCGGTGTCACTCGGCCCGGCAAACCCGACTGGCTTGCCCAAACCGACGCAATGATCGCGTTTCTGAAGAAAAGACCGGAGATAAAGACGATCTACATCACCCGCCTGTGGCTGGTGCAGATGACCGGGCAGTCCTACCGGCACGAAGGGCGGATCTGGCAGGACGCCGCCTATGACGGCTCGGGCACGGCCTATAACCCGAAAGCGACCATCCGTGGCCTGACTGCCCTGGCAAATATCTTTCCGGACCGCCGCTTCGTCTTATTCGACGATATCCCTGTCGGCGATGAACTGGATCTGCGAACCCATGCGCGGCTTTTGCTTTACGGGGACAAAACACATCTCTCCAACCTGGGGCTGCCTGCAACCGAGGAACGCGAACAACGCGCCCGTTATGAGCCTTTGTTGCAGAACCTGGCCGCGACATTGTCCAATGTGGGCTATCAGAGCATCTTTACCTCGCTTTGCGGCCCCGATATCTGCCCGCTCTACGATGGAACCACCCGACTTTACCGAAACGGCGACCATCTAAGCAGCGACGGCGCGCTGAGCCTTACAGGAATTGTCTATGACAGCTTCTTTTCAACAACCTCGAACTAGGACGCGACATCAATGAGCAAAAGCCTGAAACGCGTAATCCACGCCTTGCAGGAAGCCGGGATCGACATTGAACCGCTAGAGATTGGTCAGGCAACCACCGCTCGTATGGCCGCCGATCTTGTGGGCTGTCAGCTGGACCAGATTGCCAAGTCAATCATCTTTCGGGGCGAAACGAGCGGCGAGGCGCTGCTGTTCATCACAGCGGGTGGTAACCAAATCGACCCTGCGAAAGCCAGCGCGCTTGCCGGAGAGATATTGGGCAAGGCTGATGCCGCCCTGATCCGTGCACAGACCGGTTTTGCCATCGGTGGCGTGTCACCCGTCGGTCACCTGACCCCGCCGCGCGCCTATTTTGATCCGCGCCTGCTGGATTTCGAAACAGTCTGGGCCGCCGCCGGAACGCCCCGGCATGTCTTTGCTGCCGCGCCCGCTGATCTGCTGCGCATTTCCGGCGCCGTAGAACAAGCTTTCACGGTCTGAAAGGGATACGACAAAAAGCAGAGCTTTACACCCGATACCTGAAGTTGGAGCTTGCGATGCACCGCCTGCGCCACCACCTCATCCTGATCACCATCCCGAGGACATCATGCTGAAATTCACCAATCTCGCACTGCTTGTCCTCTTTCCCGTCGCATGGTTTGCGCCACTGATGCGCGCTGGCTTGGGCCTGCCACTTTTCGACCTGAACGAGATCAGCGTGATCTCGGGCCTTCAAAGCCTATGGGAAAGCGATGTTTTCCTTGCCCTTATGGTAACATTTTTCGCCCTGTTCGCCCCCTACCTGAAGACCCTCGGGCTTGCGCTCATTCATTTTGGGCTGATGCGGCGCAAGATATTGCCGGTGCTGCATGTGCTGGGCAAGCTGGCAATGGCCGACATTTTCCTGATTGCGCTCTACATCACGCTGTCAAAGGGCATTGGTATCGGTAAAATCGAGACCGCTTGGGGTCTTTACCTGTTCACCGGCTGCATCCTCATATCTATCGCAATAGGATTTCTTACAGAGAAGCGTAATCAAAAGGTTACGCGGTAAACCTCATGCAACCTTTCGAGGATGTGTTACAACTTTATAGCGTAAAGTGAACGGTCGCGAGCGGCCAAACCTTGCGATTTGGCAGAATTCCACCGCCAAATCGACTATATTCGATTTGTGTTTTTATTAATTTCGGGGGTTTTGTGATGTCTGAACAATCAAAAGCTATCATTCTCAGGATGGCCACACTGGCCAATGTTGTGGGCATGATCACATTGGCTGCATTTGCCGCAGCCCTCACCATCGTCACGGCGCTTGCCGCGGCAGGAATATTGCCGTGGTTGGAAATTCAGGCCAGCTTTGGCGGCATCGCGTATGAAAACACCGGCAAGATTGCCCAGATCGGGCTGACTGTGCTGATGCTACTGCTCACGGTCTACCTCCCCTCGGCGCATCGGGTATTACGGCTAGAGACCTCACATCGGCGATTTGAATTGGGTATGCATGACGTCGCACAAGCCTATGCTGTCGCCCATGCTTCCGATCGGGCCGGACTGTTTCATACATCCTCCGAATATGATGCGGTGCGCGAACGTATGATCCACCTGCGCAATCACCCTGATCTGCAGGGGTTCGAACCGGATGTTCTTGAAGTCGCGGCGCAGATGTCGCGCGTCAGCCAAGACCTGGCAGCGACCTATTCGGACGAAAATGTCGAGCGTGCTCAAGCCTTCCTCAAGGCGCGCCAGCAGGAAGTCGATGATTTCAATGCGCGGATTGATCGCGCCAAACAGGTGACCTCGGAATTGGCGAAATGGAAAAATGACCTCGATGCCGACGAAAGCGTAGCCGCCAGCCAGCTCGCGCGCCTGCGCAACACGTTGGCCGAGATCGTACCCGAAATCATCGGGCCGGATGCCGAAAGCTCTGGTGGCGACACCCGCGTCGTTCCGCTGCCCAGATACGCCGCCGAATAGTACCGCTCACGGAAACCGAATAGGCATTTGACCGGCCCTGTCCCTTGAGGCATCAGGGGGGCATGGCAAAGTCGAGCACATTCACCTGCACCGCCTGTGGTGCGGTACATTCCCGATGGTCCGGTCGCTGCGATGGCTGCGGAGAATGGAATTCCATCGTCGAAGAGGCGCCGCTGACCACCGGACCCAAGTCGAAAAGCCTGGGCGCCAAACGCGGCACCCCCATCCCGCTCAGCGATCTTGCGACGGATGAGGCCCCACCACCACGAACCTGCTCGACCATAACCGAGCTTGATCGGGTGCTCGGCGGTGGCCTTGTGCCCGCCAGCGCCATCCTTGTGGGTGGTGACCCCGGCATCGGCAAATCAACGCTTTTGTTGCAGGCCGCCGCGCGCTTCGCGAAATCCGGCCTGAAAACCATCTATGTCTCGGGCGAGGAGGCCACCGCACAGGTCCGCATGCGCGCCCAGCGTCTGGGCCTCGCGGACGCACCGGTAAAACTGGCCGCCGCAACCTCGCTGCGCGATATTCTGACCACGCTTGAGGCCGAAGCGCCGGGTCTTGTGATCATCGATTCCATTCAGACCATCTGGTCCGACACCGTAGAAAGCGCACCGGGCAGCGTGTCGCAGGTCCGCGCGGCGGCCCATGAACTGACCAGCTTTGCCAAACGCAAGGATGTCTCGGTGATCCTGGTGGGTCACGTCACCAAGGAAGGCCAGATCGCCGGCCCCCGCGTGGTCGAGCATATGGTCGATACGGTGCTTTATTTCGAAGGTGAGCGCGGCCATCAGTTCCGCATCCTGCGCGCGGTCAAGAACCGGTTTGGTCCGGCCGATGAAATCGGCGTGTTCGAGATGACGGGTGCCGGTCTGGCCGAGGTTGCCAACCCCTCGGCGCTTTTCCTGTCGACACGCGGCACTCCCAGCCCCGGCAGCGTGGTGTTTTCCGGCATCGAGGGTACACGGCCCGTGCTGGTCGAATTGCAGGCACTCGTCGCCCCCACCCCGCATTCGCAGCCCCGACGCGCCGTCGTCGGCTGGGACGGATCGCGCCTGGCAATGATCCTAGCGGTGCTGGAATCGCGCTGCGGCATCCCTTTTGCGGGCTTGGATGTCTATCTCAATGTCGCCGGGGGATTGAAAATATCGGAACCCGCCGCCGATCTGGCGGTTGCGGCGGCCCTGCTTAGTGCCCGCGAAGACACAGTTTTACCCGCAGATACGGTGGTTTTTGGCGAAATCAGTTTGTCTGGCGCGCTCAGACCGGTAGGACAGACAGAAAACAGGTTGAAAGAAGCCAGAAAACTTGGTTTCACGTCGGCCATCGCGCCCGCCGGGGGTAAATCGACCGGCGATAGCGGGATGGAATTGTCGCTGATGAGCGATCTGACGAGTTTTGTGGGTGACAAATTCGGCGCAGGTTAAGCGCCTCGAGCTTGAGGAAGAGCAGGTATGGACGGCTTTACCATCATCGACGGCGTTGTTGCGCTGGTTATCGTCTTGTCGGCGCTGCTGGCCTATTCACGCGGTTTCATGCGCGAGGCACTGGCCATCGCAGGCTGGATCGCGGCAGGTATTGTCGCTTTTATCTTCGCGCCACAGCTGGAACCGCTGGTCAAGGAAGTGCCCGTTGTCGGTGAATTCATCGCGGATAGCTGTGAATTGTCGATGATAGCAGCCTTTGCCGTGGTCTTTGCAGGTGCATTGATCATCGCTTCCATGATCACACCGCTGTTTTCGTCTTTGGTGCAACGCTCCGTGCTTGGCGGGCTCGATCAGGGTCTCGGCTTTGTCTTCGGCGTCGCGCGCGGCGTGCTTTTGGTGGCGATCGCCTATTTCGTCTACGAAACGGTGATCACCTCGCAGAACATCCAGATTATTGACGACAGCCGTTCGGCCCGTGTCTTTGCGCGGATGACCGAACAGGTTGAAAGTGGCAATCCCGAAGAGGCACTGGGCTGGATCACCAAGCAGTACGAACAACTGGTTGGTCAATGCGACAAGCCGGTGATCGAATAACCTTTCCCGACCGCAGCGAGCACTTAACCCGCGTCCGAACCCCGCGAGTCAGCTGATCGTATGCTGTTTAGACCGCCCAACCGGTGGTCTCGAAACCGGTGTCCTCACCCCATAAACGACATCACGTCACAAATGCAGCGAATTGTTTAAGTTTCGTGACATACCGCGCCCGAGCCCTTATGTACGGATCAAATCGCGATCACACGGATTCGGAGCTGCCTGCCTTGTCCAAACAGATGCCACCCGCCCATCCCTTCGATGACGATAAACTCCACGAGGAATGTGGCATATTCGGTGTTATCGGCGTCACCGATGCGGCCAATTTCGTAGCCCTAGGCCTGCACGCCCTGCAACATCGCGGACAAGAGGCAGGCGGTATCGTCTGCCATCATCCCGAACACGGATTCAACTCGGCCCGCCGCTTCGGTTATGTCCGCGATAACTTTACCAAGCAATCGCTGATGGAAACCCTGCCGGGAGCCCTCTCCATCGGCCATGTGCGCTATTCGACCGCAGGTGGTAAAACCCCGGTGATCCGCGACGTGCAACCCTTCTTTGGCGAGTTCTCTATGGGTGGTGCTGCCATCGCCCATAACGGTAACATAACCAATGCCGACGCCCTGCGCCGGGAACTGATCGAACGCGGTTCGATCTTCCAATCCAATTCCGACAGCGAATGCATCATCCACCTGATGGCGCGCTCCTTGCAACGCACCATCCCCGAGCGGATGGAGGACGCGCTGCGACGGGTCGAGGGGGCATTCTCGATCGTGGCCATGACCCGGACCAAGCTGATCGGTGTGCGCGATCCCCTAGGCGTGCGCCCGCTGGTGCTCGGGCAGGTCGGCGACGGCTGGGTGCTAAGTTCCGAAACCTGCGCGCTCGACATCATCGGCGCCAAATATGTTCGCGAGATCGCACCGGGCGAAATGGTGGTCATCACCAGCAAAGGCGTTGAAAGCCACTACCCCTTCCGCCCGCAAGCCTCTCGCTTCTGCATCTTCGAACATGTGTATTTCTCGCGCCCTGACAGTATCATCGGCAATCGCAGCGTCTATGAAACCCGCCGCCAGATCGGCATCGAACTGGCCCGCGAAGCGCCCGTGGATGCCGATCTTGTCTGCCCGGTCCCCGATTCTGGCACCCCCGCCGCGATCGGCTTCAGCCACGAAAGCGGCATTCCCTACGCGATGGGGATCATCCGCAACCAGTATATGGGCCGCACCTTCATCGAGCCGACCGAGCAGATCCGCAACATGGGTGTGCGCCTCAAGCTCAACGTCAACCGTGCCCTGATCGAGGGCAAACGCGTGATCCTTGTCGATGATAGCGTCGTGCGCGGCACCACCAGCCGCAAGATCAAGGAGATGATACTAGATGCCGGCGCGGCCGAAGTGCATTTCCGCATCGCATCGCCGCCCACTGCCTGGCCCTGCTTCTACGGCGTCGATACGCCAAACCGTGAAAAACTCCTTGCCGCCACTATGAGCGAAGAGGAAATGCGCGAACATCTTGCCGTCGACAGCCTCAAATTCATCTCGCTCGACGGGCTCTACCGCGCCGTGGGCGAGGCGAAGGGTCGTGACACCAAATGCCCGCAATATTGCGACGCCTGCTTCTCGGGCGAATATCCGGTCACGCCGTCGGACATGATCGAAAAAGGGTTCGAGTTGAAAGCCGCCGAGTAGGCATCGCGCACGGACATCACCACGTTTTTCAGACGCGGCCTACCACCTCGACGCGGCGACGCCCGGTCAGGCGTCCTGATCCGAGCTTAGCTGCGGTATCGCCGGGTCCGGGCATTCGTCCAACTCGATCGGAAAGGGCTCGTTCGCTCCCAAACCGGCCAGCGCCGGGAATGGTTTCGAAACCTCGGTCTGATCAAAGGGTAACTGGTTGAACCAGCCTTTCGCCGCGACGATCGTTAACGCCTGAAAAACAGTATCCACGTTCAGCTTCCGGCGGATCGAAGATTGCAGGGCCTTGTTTGATCCATAGCCTGCCGAAATCTCCAACGCCTCGGTCGGGTCGGGACTGCTGGCCAATGTATAGAGAAAGCGAAGTTCTTTCATCGAAAGTGTATCATCCGGCAGCGACGGGCCGCGCGACGTATAGCAGAAACTGTCCACCGCCAGATGTGCGATGAACTGCAGATCGTAACCGTTCAACCTGACAAGCGCATCCACCTTTTCTTTGGTGTTCGCGGTCGAGAACGAAACGCCTATACGGGCGCCATCCTTTCTTGAGATCGAGAAGCAAAGCCCGTTCCGCCCGACCCCAAAGTTCTCTGCATCTTCCCAGAAACTTTCAATCATCGGCGCATTAGAATGAAGCTCCGAAAACAGAAACCACCCATCCTCCGACGCTGATCGGGCAATTACCGGATCTATAAACTGATAGGATTTTTCCTGATACCGCGCGACCCAGCTGTCCTTGAACGAGGTGCAGATGCGTGACCTGAACGCCCCGCTTGATCCCTGCTGGATAACGAAGATCGCAAAGTTCTGAAATCCGGTCGCCGAGGCAGCCTGCCACATCAGTTCGGACAGTTCCGTAAGATTGCCGCATTCCGACAATTCTTCGCCAATGTCGCACAGCTCGTCCGTCCGATAGGTGTGGACACCGCTGTTTTCAATCAGTTCGGCGATTCGCCTCAAATCTCGGATTGTCTCTTCTGAGAGAGCGTTTCTTGACCAAAATGCGTCCTCAAGGACCGCCTGTACCCAGTGTTTCATCTTCGCTACCTACTTAGTTAGATAGCTTTCTAATGATCTCATTAAGTTAACATAGGCTGAATTCCGCCGATCAATACGTATAAAATAGGCTGAAACCAGCACAATATCTTAACTGCGTGCGTTAACTTTCCCCTCAGCAGGCCGCCGCATAATGCCATTTTATCTGGCGCGGTGCGCGACCCGCCGATTAATGCCAATTAACGATATCACGCTTCCAAAGTCTTACATTTTCGTCAACCTTCCGTTCAGCTTGGTAAACGATACAAGTTGAATTAATTCCCTATAAATAAAGGCTTATCTTGTCGTTAATCGGCCTGGCCCAAGCATCACCTCGATAAGAACAAGAGATGAACATGCAAACGTTAATCAGTACCCACCGCAATCTACCACAGAGTTTGAATAACAGCGTTTTCGTGGACCGCGGACGCCAGTTTGTCGATCGTATGAAGTGGGATCTTTGCGTCACACCGCAGGGTTATGAAATTGATGAATATGATGACGATGACAGTACCTATCTGATGGTGCACCGCTTCGGGCGGCACATGGGGTCATGCCGGGTACGCCCCACCACCAGCAACACTATGATCACCGACCACTTCCTGCAGTATTTTCCCGACGCCTGCGACTTTCTTCGTATGCAAAAACGCCGCATATACGAGCTGACACGATTTTGCCGGGCTCAGGATATCTCGGTCGAGGAAAGCAAGGTCATGCTGAAACATCTTGCGGTCCTGCTGGATGGCTACCGTGACCGAAACAGATTGACGGGCTTTGTCGCGGTGGTCTTCCCAAAGGTTGCACGCTTTCTCGATTCCATCGGTGTACGCTACATCCTGCTGTCAAAATCGACGATGGACGGCAACCCGGTCTACATGATCTGCATCACCCATGCGGTGAAGGTCGACGACGCACCGACGCGCACCGCTTCCGTCGCCACCTTGCCGGTTCGCCGGCTTTGCGAACTCGCCGCCTGATACTACCGCGATGGTGGGCAAAACCCGAGCGGGTTTGGTTCAGCCATCGCGGCGCGCCAAAACCTTGCGACATAAGCGCGGATTTATGTGTCGAGACGATGTTGCCAGCGTAAGCAGCTCGGCAGCGCGCTGTTCTTACGCCGATACACCTCGTCTTGCATCCATGACCTCGGACAGGTTTGAAGGGGCCACGGCGAACGAAACCTTGGCCGCAAGATCGCTGGCGATCATCGCCTCAAGAGCCAGCTTGAATCGAGAGGACCTGGTACTACGTCGGCGTAGATCATCATAACCCCATTGCAGCACTTCCGACCCCGCCGCCAGCACCGTGATCGCAGCGCTTTGCCGCCCCGTTAAAAACGCCACCTCGCCCACGAACGTCCCTCGGGGTAGCGAAAACTGCGCGCCCAGTTTCTCAACCTGGGCCGAGCCGTTAATGATATACAAAAGGTGTTGCGTGGCCTCCCCTTCGGTCGCCAGATGGAAATCCTCCACCGTTGTGAACCGCTCCGCCCGCTTCACCAGCGATCGGAAATCACCGGGTGTCAGATTCGAAAACAGCGGATAGATATCGCGGTGCTTTGACGGGACCACCAGATGCGACCGCTGCGCCAGAAGGCTCAGCAATCCGATCAGATTGGCCGCGCCCATCACCAGCGATGTATAGATCGCCTCCCACAAAGGTACCGCCGCAACGATCACGTAATACCAGATGTAAAACACTGTCCCGATCAGCAGCAAAAGCCGCAATATCACCTGATTGATCGTCAGATACCCCAGCACAAAGGTGCCGCCCGCGATCAATATCAACACCTCCGGTGTCAAAAGCCCGTCCATCCCCGTCCCCCGGTTCGTCATTTCCCCAGCGTCAACTAAATCCGCAATCTGCCGCAGAAATCAAAAGAATTCTTACACCGTTCATTACCACATCCCTGCCCGATCTGGTCACGCCATATTGCGCGCCCGGTCGCTGCCCTCTATACGGCGCTCATGCCTGATGACCTGACAAACCGCCCCGCTCTGCCGCCCGAAATAGCGCGTCGTCGCACTTTTGCGATCATCTCGCATCCGGATGCGGGCAAGACCACGCTGACCGAGAAATTTCTGCTTTTCGGCGGCGCGATTCAAATGGCCGGACAGGTCCGTGCCAAGGGCGAGGCCCGGCGTACCCGTTCGGACTTCATGCAGATGGAGAAAGACCGCGGCATTTCCGTCTCAGCCTCGGCAATGTCGTTTGATTTCAAAACTTTCCGGTTCAATCTTGTCGACACACCCGGCCACTCTGATTTCTCTGAAGACACCTATCGCACGCTTACCGCCGTCGACGCCGCGGTGATGGTGATCGACGGCGCGAAAGGCGTCGAAAGCCAGACCCAGAAGCTGTTTGAAGTTTGCCGATTGCGCGACCTGCCGATCCTGACCTTCTGCAACAAGATGGACCGCGAAAGCCGCGACACCTTCGACATAATCGACGAGATCCAGGAAAACCTGGCCATCGACGTGACCCCGGCAAGCTGGCCCATCGGCGTCGGTGCCGATTTCATGGGCTGCTACGACATGCTGAACGACCGGCTGGAACTGATGGATCGCGCCGACCGCAACCGCGTGGCCGAAAGCATTGAAATCAACGGGCTGGAAGATCCAGCGCTGGCCGATCACGTCCCCGCCACCCTGCTTGAGAAGCTGCGCGAAGAGGTCGAGATGGCGCGTGAATTGCTGCCAGAACTGAACCCGCAATCGGTGCTCGAAGGGCATATGACACCAATCTGGTTTGGCTCGGCTATCAACTCTTTCGGCGTCAAGGAACTGATGGACGGCATCGGCACCTATGGCCCCGAACCACAGCCGCAACGGGCCGAGCCGCGGCAGATTTCCCCTGACGAAACAAAGGTTTCCGGCTTCGTCTTCAAGGTGCAGGCCAATATGGACCCCAAGCACCGCGACCGCGTGGCGTTTCTGCGCATGGCCTCGGGGCATTTCAAACGCGGCATGAAGCTCACCCATGTACGCTCGAAAAAGCCGATGGCGATCAGCAATCCTGTGCTGTTTCTGGCTTCGGATCGCGAACTGGCCGACGAGGCCTGGGCCGGCGACATCATTGGCATCCCCAATCATGGCCAACTGCGCATCGGCGATACGTTGACCGAAGGCGAGGCGCTACGCGTTTCGGGCATCCCGTCCTTTGCGCCCGAACTTCTGCAACAGGCCCGCGCGGGCGATCCGATGAAGGCCAAGCACCTGGAAAAGGCACTGATGCAGTTTGCCGAGGAAGGCGCGGCTAAGGTCTTCAAACCCGCCTTCGGCTCGGGCTTCATCGTGGGCGTCGTGGGGGCGCTGCAATTCGAGGTTCTGGGCAGCCGGATCGAACTGGAATACGGGCTTCCCGTACGCTTCGAGGCGTCACAATTTACCTCAGCTCGCTGGGTGAGCGGAGAGCGGCAAGCCATTGATAAATTTACAGAGTCCAATAAACAACACATCGCCCATGACCATGACGGCGACGTGGTTTACCTGACCCGCCTGCAATGGGATATCGACCGGGTAGAGCGCGATTATCCAGACGTCAAATTGACAGCCACGAAGGAAATGATGGTCTGAGACGCCAGCGACACTTCCCGGATATCCGATCTGCGGGCAAAGTCGAGTTTTGATATCATATCTAATAGTTGTTCGGTTAGGCTCTTGGTGTGAGCGCCAACTTTAGACACATGGGTAATATCGCGATGACGTATTCCGGGGGCTGCCAATGCGGTGCTGTTCGATACAAAATAGAGAGTAAACCGGTTGTTGCATATTGTTGTCACTGCACGGACTGCCAGCAACAGTCCAGCAGTGCTTTTGGTATGTCTGTTTGGTTTCCAGTGGATGCATTTGAGCTAACGTCCGGAACTCTTTCGACTTGGAAAACAAGCGGCGACAGTGGGAATGAAAAGGTCTGCACCCTCTGCCCTGACTGTGGCACACGCATATATCATGCCTTTCCTGGGGAGTCTGATACGCTCAGCGTGAAGGGTGGCTCACTGGATGATATAAGTAAGATACCTCCAATCGCACATATCTGGACCAGAAGTGCTCAGCCTTGGCTCTTGCGGTATATCGTTGATGAAATTTGTCATGAGACCGAGCCAGATAACTTCGACCACCTCATCGATCACTTCCAAAGAAATTCGGACTAGTCACCTCCGTCTGGGCAAAAAGACACCATGCGGCCAGTCAGCACCAGGCTGGCTGCTTAACTGAAACATATCCGCGTTGCGTGTTTGCAAATTGATACACTGGACCGGATGACGGCGCGCCGCATGGCAATCGCGGTGTCGGCCAATCCTAGCGCCCATAGCTTGTCCGACGTCGCTCGCTTCTGGGTTGCGGTCGTGTGGGGATTTCCTTGAGAAGCCCACCGACCCCCATCCGGGCAATATCGGCGCTGGTCACTTCGACGCCGCAAACCACGCGCGACAATATCCAATCAGCGCCGTGCAACACCGGCGACCGAGCGCTGCCGGGCAGCCCGATTACCGGCCGCGCATCCAGCGCCCCGAGAAACAGCAGGTTGCCCGGGTCCACAGGCATTCCGAACCGCTCCAGCGCACCGCCTGCTAGCCTTAATGCGCCAGGGGCGGTATCTTCTTCGTCCGAGGTGGCCGATCCGGTCAGAACTAGAATAATTTCACCCTTGGCTTCGCGCAGCGCGCCAGCAATCGCTTGTTCGCTATGGGGACAGTTCACTGTCTCGATCAACTCTACTTCCAATTTTTTCAAACGATTAGAGATCGCTTCCAAACTTTTTCGCCCAACCCCGCCCGAAATATCACTGACTACCAGGCTTGCCGTTTTGCAGACCGGTCGCGACAGCGAGATGGCGCTGCGCAAAGCTTTAATCGCCCGTGCCACGGCCGTATTTGCCACGCCGTAAGGAATAATCTTGATCGTCGCCAGCATGCCGCCCTTGCGGAGCTGAGAGAACGGCGCAACCGTCGCGACAGTGATCGCCGGGTCAATGGCATTGGCGGCGTGAATCGCGCCCTCGTCGATCCGAACCACGCCGGGGTGCTCGGCGATCAAATTAACCCGCCCGGTAAACGCGGCACTCAGACGAGTTGCTTCACATCCGTCGGCCAGCGCGGTTGCCAGAGCCGTAGCTGCTTCATCCTCATGCAAATCACCGGTATCAAGCCGAGCGACCACAATGTCTTGATATCCGGCATCGGTCAGTGCCCCGAGGTGGGAGCGCTCCAGCCTCAAACCCTTGCGCAACCGCCCCTCGAGTAACCGCACCGAATGCGCCAGAATGGCGCCTTCCGCTGCGGCCACAGGCACGGGTCCAAATTTCATGCGCCCTGCCTCAGCACCTGGATCATTTCGGCAAGAATAGCGACCGCAATCTCGGAGGGGCCTGCCGCCCCGATATCCAGCCCGACAGGTCCCGAGATGCGCGCCAACTGTGTCGTCGTGAAGCCTTTCGCACTCAGCCGCTCCCTGCGTTTGGCATGGGTCCGGGTCGAGCCGAGGGCGCCGATATAAAACACGTTGGACGCCAGTGCCTGTTCCAGTGCCGGATCGTCTAACTTGGGATCATGGGTCAGCAGAACCAGCGCTGTCCGGCTGTCCAGCCCAAAGTCGCGCACCCCTTCATCGGGCCAGTCGTGTACCAGTTTTTCACCGGGAAATCGCGCTTCTGATGCAAAGCTCTCACGCGGGTCAATCAGTACCGGATCAAAACCCGCAATCCGCGCCATCGGCACCAGCGCCTGTGCGATATGCACGGCACCGACAACGATCAACCTCAGCGGCGGATTATGGATTGCAATGAATGTCTCGCCATCTTCTTCAAAACCTGACCGGTCCATGCGAAACCGAGTCTCATGCCCATCTCGGACCAGCGCCCGTCCGGCCGGGCCAGTGACATAGGCCACCGGTTTCCGCGCAGCGCGTGCTGACACCAGTTCTTCAAGCAAATGCAACGGCATGACAAAGCCCACAGGCTCCACCAAAACCCGGATAGTCCCGCCACAGGCCAGTCCTACAGCAAAGGCATCGCCGTCGCTTACCCCATATTCCAATATCACCGGTTTGCCCGTCTCGACTGCATCCAGTGCCTCGGCGACCACCGCGCCCTCTACGCACCCCCCCGATACCGACCCGGCAATCTGACCCTCGCCGGATATTGCCAGTTGGCTGCCCACCCGGCGCGGCGCGCTGCCCCAGGTCTCGACCACCGTGGCCAGGGCCGCCCCTTTGCCCTCACGATACCAGGCCAGCGCGATTTCAGGGATATCGTCAAAACGATCCATGTCAGGTATTCCTGCTTGCGTTACCGCGCTTGCCGGACGCAGGCGCGCCGAAAGAATGGCGGTCGCGAGCCGGAATATCAATCACTTACACGCAGAAACATCCCCTGCACTGGTCAACGTTTGGCGTTGCCTCTCGGAGTGCTAAGAAAAGTGCGCGGTAGCGCGCCTTTGGATCACCCTGGCCGCAGGAATGGCGCCTGGTGTTACATTTGCGCCAGAAGCCGTTGTTTTTCCCCGACATCCGTCGCACTAGAAATAACCATGGCCAGATCTTCCAGCGTGGCAATCGAATGTCCGGCGCGGAACGCATCGACATGCGGCAGCATCGCCGCGATGCCTTGCGCCTTGGGTACGAACCCGTCCCACCGCAGCAACGGGTTAAGCCAGATCAGACGCCGGGATGACAGGTGCAGGCGCTCGACTTCGCGGCTCAACCCATCGATATCACCACGGTCCAGCCCATCGGTGATCAGCAGCACCACAGCCCCCTGCCCCATGACCCGGCGCGACCAGTCGCGATTGAAGCTGTGCAGGCATTCTCCGATCCGCGTACCGCCCTCCCAATCCTGCGCATGTGCGCCCGCATCAGCCAGCGCATCGTCCACGTCACGGGTGGCAAGATGGCGGGTGATATTGGTCAGCCGGGTGCCGAAGGTAAAGGCATGCACCCGCGCCCAGCCCTGGCCTTTCGCGTTGGCTACCGCATGCAGAAAATGCAACACCATGCGGCTGTATTGGTTCATCGAACCAGAAATGTCGCATAGGACCACCAGATTAGGCCAGCGCGGTCGAGGCTTTTTCAACGCTATACCGGATATCTCGCCACCACGTCGCATCGCCCGTCGGATCGTGCGGCGCGCGTCGATGCCTCCACCCGCATGGCTGGGCTGGCCGCGGCGCGACGCCAGAGGTTTGACGGGCAATCTCAGCCGCGCCAGCATGCGTTTGGCCTCGGCAATTTCTTCCGCGCTCATCTGCTCGAAATCCAGTGTCCTCAGACGTTCTTCGCCGGACATGGTAGCGCTGGCATCCACCTCGATCAGCACCTCATCATCGGGCCTGTCATTGATCTCGGGCAGATCAATCTGGGCTCCATCCAGCAGCGCCTCTGCGGCGCGTCTTTCGGCGGATTGCGCGGCGCGATCCTCCTGCGCGCCGCGAAGCGCTGGCAGCATCATCGACATCATGTGTTCCATGTAACGCGGATCGCGCCAGTACAGCCGAAAGACCTGTGAAAAAACAGCGCGATGCTCGGGCCGGTTCACGAAACACGCGTGCAACGTCCAGAAGAAATCCTGCTTGTCAGCAAACCCGACCGCTTCAACCGCCCGGATCGCCTTGATCACCCGGCCCGGCCCGATCGGCAGGTCCGCACGCCTCAGCGCGCGTGCGAAATGCGTGATGTTATGGGTCAGCTTCGGATTTTCCGGCAAATCCAGATCAGTAAGAATATCCATCGGCACTAGTCGCCACCAACCGCTTTGGCGCTCAACTCATAGACCGATTCCCCGCCCAGGTTGTAGACCTTGACATAGATCCGGTCTTTATCTCCGACCAAGACTTGGCGATAGGTTGCGCCAACACTGGAAACGAATGAGGTGATATTTTGTTCGCGCCCGTCAAACAGCCGTGCGAATACCGAGATACGTCCCATCTTCTTAAGCCGGAACTCGACTTTGTTACTTGGGGAAAGCGATATCGGAACAACATACCAATCGCTTGTGCCGTCTGTCACTGTGCCGGTAACGACCGTACCAAAGCTTAGTTCATTTGCTTTTGCCAAACTATCATTTGGCTCGACCTCGGTGGTTCGGGCTTCTGCCGGAAGAGCCGTACCTGATACACCTGTTTCAGGGTCGGCAGATTGCGCTGTTTCCGCTGCCCCGTTTTCACCGCCCTCCGTCGCCGTTCGTTCCGGCACAAAAAGCGGCAAGGAAAGAAACACGGCACCGATCAGGAATACCAGCAGACCGGCCGACGAGCTTTCGAACTTCAGCCCAAACAGTTCGATTTTCGCCGTACCGGCCGTTTTCGGTTTCAACAGAAGAAACAGCCCTACCGCAGCAAACACCGCACCGGCAATCATCAATGTCGTCAATCGTATTCCGTCTAGGGCTTCAAAATTCATGCGCGCCCTCCGAGTGCTGTATAAGTAGTCTATCGCAACTTGAGCGGGCAAACCAGCTTCAGGCCGCATCCAGCCCTGAACGTGCCTCTTCCATTATCCGCTTAGCTTCCGAGCCCTGAAGTTTCTGGATATCATCCTGATACTTCAGGATCGCGCCCAGCGTGTCGGCGATGACTTCGGGGCTGAGCGTGATCACATCAAGCGCCAGCAGGCATTTGGCCCAGTCGATGGTTTCGGCCACGCCGGGCTTCTTGAACAAATCCTCGGTACGCAGCCGCTGGACAAAGGCCACGACTTCTCGGCTAAGTGCCTCTGCCGCCTCTGGTGCGCGGGATTGCAGGATGTCGATCTCACGCTCGAAGCCCGGGTAATCCACCCAGTGATAGAGACAACGCCGTTTGAGTGCGTCATGCACCTCACGCGTGCGGTTCGAGGTGACGATCACGATCGGCGGCTCCGGTGCAGAAATCGTGCCAAGCTCGGGGATCGTCACCTGAAAATCGCTGAGTGCTTCCAGCAGGAAAGCCTCGAACGGCTCATCGGTGCGATCCAACTCGTCGATAAGCAGCACCGGCGCGCCGCCGGGTTGGGGCCGCATCGCCTGCAGAAGCGGACGTTCGATCAGGAACTCCTCGGTAAAAAGCTCGTCCTTCAGATGGGCCCGGTCAACACCGCCTGAAGCTTCAGCCGTACGAATCGCAATCATCTGTTCGGCGAAATTCCATTCATAGACGGCCGAGGAAGCATCAAGCCCCTCGTAACATTGCAACCTGATCAACCTGCGGCCCAACCCGCTGGCCAGTGCCTTGGCAATTTCGGTCTTGCCGACGCCGGCCTCGCCTTCCAGAAACAGCGGCCGGCCTAAAGTCAGTGCCAAAAAAACCACCGTTCCCAAGGACCTGTCGCAGACATAGCCCTGCCCGCCCAGCATCACCTCAACCTCGCCAATCGAACCCGGTATATCCATCAAGCGTCTCCTCTTGCTGCAAGCACTGCATGGGGCCACCCGCGGCGTCAAGCACACCTCTGCTATTAGGCGACTCAAATCTGTCGGATTCCGCTTGGAATTTGCGTCAAATATCCGGATGATGGGGCGTGTTAATTGTCGACCAGCACGAGCGTGCCGGTTAAAGGTGACGAGGGCCTACTGAAATGAAGGATGTACCGGACGGGTACGAAACGCCGCTCAGAGATCTGGCATGGCACGACTGGCTGGAGAATCTGGAGCGGATCACGGACGACGACGGGTATACGGAACGTCTGGGCGGTCAGCATGCCGCCATTCTTGTCGAGGAAAAACCCACGCTCCTGGTCACCTTCGAAACCCACCAGACCATAAATGCGCAGTCCGAACTTGGCCATCCAATGGGCTGGGAAATGGTCAAGGCGTTGGGCTGGTCACATCTCTGCGTTGTCAGTGACGGAGACACCTGGTTTCGCGACAAACATGTCTATGGCTATTTCGACCGTCTGGTCGATGACGGGTTTTTGGAAGATTTCGATCAGGTCATATTCTACGGTGCTGGGCTCTGCGGCTATGCCGCTGCCGCCTTTTCAGTAGCGGCGCCCGGGGCACAGGTCCTGATATTGCAACCTCAGGCCACGCTTGATCCCGGTATGGCAGAGTGGGATCAACGGTTTCGCCAGATGCGCCGGGTTTCTTTCACCGACCGCTACGGTTATGCCCCTGACATGCTTGAGGCGGCAGATCAGGCATTTGTGCTCTACGATCCGGAAATTACCGAAGATGCGATGCATGCCGCCCTTTTCGCCCGCGCCAACGTCACCCGGTTTCGCATGCGGCATATGGGAGTGGAAATGGAACAATCGCTGATCCGCATGAATGTTCTTTTGCGGGTCATCGCCCAGCTCAGCGCGAGAAAACTCACCCGGCATCGGTTAGCACGGCTGTTTCGGGCGCGTCGTGATGACCCCGGCTATCAGTTTCGCCTGCTCAAGCGCCTTTCGACCGATAACCGGCCCTATCTGGTGATGCTTTTGGCCGGAAAGGTACTGGAGAAACGCGAAGCGCCAGCCTTTCGCAAAGCCTATTCGCGCGCCCGCAACAGGCTGGGCATCCACAGCACCGGATGACTATCGCGGAAATTAACCTGCGAACATATCTGGCACGCCGGAACGCGATTGTGTAAGTCCGTGGCATGACCCAAAAACTGACCATTCGACGCCCCGATGACTGGCACCTGCACTTGCGGGATGGCGCCATGTTACGCGCGGTCCTGCCCGAAACAACCCGCCATTTCGCCCGGGCGATCATCATGCCCAATCTGGTGCCGCCGGTGGTGACCGGCGCTGAGGCGGCGGCCTACCGCGATCGTATCCTTGCCGCGCTGCCTAACGGGGACGATTTCACGCCGCTCATGACCCTCTACCTGACTGAAGATACTGATCCCGAGGACGTGGCCGCCGCCCATGCCAGCGGGTTGATCTCGGCGGTCAAGCTTTACCCCGCCGGGGCCACCACCAATTCGGCCAGCGGGGTGACGAACTTCGACAAGGTGCGAGCGGTGCTGGAACGTATGGCCGAAATCGGCCTGCCGCTTTGCGCCCACGGCGAGGTTACCGATGCCGAGGTGGATATTTTTGACCGCGAGGCCGTTTTCATCGACCGTGTGCTCGACCCCATTCGCCGCGCCACACCCGGGTTGCGCACGGTAATGGAACATATCACCACGCGCGACGGCGTGGACTATGCGTTGAGCCAGAACAATCTTGGCGCCACCATCACCACGCATCACCTGATCATCAACCGCAACCACATCCTGGTGGGCGGGATCAAACCGCATTACTACTGCCTTCCTGTCGCTAAGCGCGAGGATCACCGGCTGGCCCTCCGCGCCGCCGCCACCTCGGGCGATAAGCGCTTCTTTCTGGGCACCGACAGTGCCCCGCACACCGATGCGCTGAAAGAAAACGCCTGCGGCTGCGCTGGCTGCTTCACCGCCACCAATACGATGTCGATCCTCGCCCATGTCTTCGAAGAAGAAAACGCGCTCGACCGGCTGGGGGCCTTCACCTCGCTCAACGGCCCCACCTTCTATGGCCTATCGCCGAACGAAGACCACATCACCCTCACCAAGGGAGAGACGGTGCACTATCCTGATAAGATCGACACCGCTGACGGGCCGGTGACCGTGTTCGATCCGGGCATGGATCTGCACTGGCGCGTTGAGGGCGCCTGATGTTCACTCGTGACGAGTTCAAAGCGGCACAGGACATAGTCTACACGCATCTTCAACCAACGCTACAGCATAACTGGCCGCTCCTGGCGCAGGAACTTGGCTGTGATCTCTGGCTGAAACATGAAAACCAGACCCCGCTGGGCGCTTTCAAAGTACGTGGCGGACTGGTTCATATGCGGCGACGCAAGAAAGCTGGCCTGCTGAACGGCGTCATCACCGCGTCGACTGGCAATCATGGTCAATCCATTCCCAATGCCGCGCAGCTGGAAGGTATCGCCGCCACGGTGGTGGTTCCGAAAAACAACTCACCCGGGAAAAACGCCGCGATGCGGGCGCTTGGTGCCCGACTGTTGGAGGTGGGGGACGATTTCATTGATGCCGTGACCTTTGCCCGACAATTGGCCACCGATGAAGGCCTCGATATGATCCCCAGCTTTCACCGTGATCTGGTCACCGGCGTCGCCACCTATGCGCATGAGCTGTTTTCTGCAGCAGGCGAGCTGGACGTGATTTACGTGCCCATCGGTCTGGGCTCTGGCATCTGCGGTGTGATGGGCATGCGTGATATGCTGGGGCTGAAAACCAAGGTCGTCGGCGTGGTGAGTCGCAGAGCTAACGCCTATGCGCTTTCTTTCGCCTCAGGGCATGCGGTGTCGACCAACAAGGCCGACACTTTCGCCGAAGGCATCGCCGTGCGCGAACCCAACCCCGAAGCAGTGGAACTAATCAATGCCGGGGTCGACCATATTGTCGAGGTCAGTGACGATCAGATCAAAGCGGCCATGCGGCTGCTCTTTCGCGCCACCCACAATGTTGCCGAAGGGGCTGGTGCTGCGGCGCTGGCCGCTATCATGACCGAACATCAGGGCCTTCGCGGCAAACGTGTCGGTGCCGTGCTGAGCGGCGGCAATATCGACGCCGGGAAATTTGCAGAAATTCTGAGCACAGGCTGAACCGCTCTGGCCCCGCCACTGCCGTCGCGTTAGAAAGCGGCGACTGAATCACCCGAAGGAACCCGGCCAGATGATCCCCTCTTCCTATCCCCCGGCAGAAGAAATCGCCCGGCTGACCGCCCGGATTCTGTTGGAAATCGAGGCTGTGCATTTCAACGCGGACGAACCCTTTACCCTGGCCAGTGGCCTGCCCAGCCCGACCTACATCGACTGCCGAAAGCTGATCAGCTTCCCGCGTATCCGGTCGACCCTGATGGATTTCCTGACCGTCACCGTCATGCGTAACGCGGGTTTTGAGGCGTTCGACAATATCGCCGGGGGCGAGACCGCGGGCATCCCCTTTGCCGCGCTGGTGGCCGAACGCATGGCCCTGCCGATGACCTATGTGCGCAAGAAACCCAAAGGCTACGGCCGCAACGCCCGGATCGAGGGCGCGATGTCCGAGGGCGAGCGCGTGCTGCTGGTCGAGGACCTGACCACCGATGGCGGCTCCAAGCTCAGCTTTGTCGATGCCATCCGCGAAACCGGTGCCACCTGCGGCCACACGGCGGTGATCTTCTACTACGACATCTTTCCCGAGACCCGCAAAACCCTCGGCGATCACGGCGTCACCCTGCACCATCTCTGCACCTGGTGGGACGTGCTGGCCGAGGCCCGCGCCCAGGGCGAAATCGCCACGGCAACACTGGACGGGGTCGAAGCCTTTCTAAACGATCCTCGTAAGTGGCAGGAAGACAACAAGAAATAAATTCCGCTGTGGATAAAGCCCGTTTCGGCGGATCGAATCGATCATTCGATACTCTATGTAGACAATATGTGCCCTTCTGATACACTATGTGGAAGACCCCTGCGGGCAACAGGGTTTTACACCGATTTATCCCGGCGAATATCCACAATTCTGTCCATATAGAGCCTCCCCTTGTGTTGCGCTAGAACGCTCCCGGGGGACAATAATAATAAAGTTGAGGGAGTGGGACGTGAACGAGATCACCAGTTTCAATGCCGCCGGCACCGAAGTCGAGAGCGCGGAAACCATGCCGCATTCCATCGAGGCCGAACAGCAGCTTCTGGGCGCGATCCTGACCAATAACGATGTCTATGACCGGATCGCCTCGATCATCAGCGCGCAGCATTTCTACGACCCCGTCCACGCTCGTATTTTCGACGTGGCCTCCGCTCGCATTGCCAAGAACAACCTGGCGTCCCCGGTCACGCTCAAGGCGTTTCTCGAAGACGATGACGGCCTGAAAGAACTTGGTGGCCCCGCCTATCTCGCCCGGCTTGCCGGTGCTGCGATCAGTGCCTTCGCGGTGCGCGATTACGCCCAGATGATCTATGATCTGGCGATCCGCCGCGAATTGATCGGGCTGGGGCAGGAAATTGCCGGAAAGGCAGCCAGCGTCGATGTCGAAAGCGAGCCCAAAGATCAGATCGTAGAGGCCGAACAGCGCCTCTATAACCTTGCCGAGCAGGGCCAGGCCGATAGCGGCTTTCAGTCATTCCTGAAAGCCGTCACCGACGCCGTGAACGTGGCGAACGCCGCTTACATGCGCGAAGGCGGCCTGGCTGGTATCGCCACCGATCTTGTCGACATGGACAAGATGCTGGGCGGCCTGCACAAATCCGACCTGCTGATCCTGGCCGGACGCCCCTCGATGGGGAAAACCTCGCTGGCGACCAATATCGCCTTCAACGTCGCTAAAGCTTATAAACGCGGCAAGCTACCGGACGGCACCGAGGGCGCGGTGGACGGCGGCGTCGTTGGCTTCTTCAGCCTTGAAATGAGCGCCGAGCAACTAGCGGGGCGGATTCTGGCGGAAGCGTCTGAGATTTCGTCGCACAAGATTCGTCAGGGCGATATGGATGAGGCCGAATTCCGCCGCTTTGTCGACGCCGCCAAGGAGCTAGAAGCCTGCCCGCTGTTTATCGACGACACCGCCGCCATCCCAATCTCGCAGCTTGCCGCCCGCGCCCGGCGGCTGAAACGCACCCACGGGCTGGACCTGCTGATTGTTGACTACCTGCAACTGGTGCGCGGCATGTCCGACAACCGTGTCCAGGAAATCGGCGAGATCTCGATGGGCCTCAAGGCCATCGCCAAGGAACTCAACATTCCGGTCATCGCCCTGTCACAGCTTTCACGTCAGGTCGAAAGCCGCGATGACAAGCGTCCGCAACTCAGCGATCTGCGTGAATCCGGCTCGATCGAACAGGATGCCGATGTGGTGATGTTCGTCTTCCGCGAGGAATACTATGTCGAACGCGAGAAACCCTCGGATGAAAGGCTCGAAGAGGTCGCAGAATGGCAAGAGCGCATGTCGCGCCTGCATGGTAAGGCCGAGGTAATCATCGGCAAGCAACGCCACGGGCCGATCGGCACGGTTGAACTCAGTTTTGAGGCGCAGTTCACCCGATTTGGCAACCTGGTAAAACCCTGGCAGCAAAACAGCGCGGACCAGAGTTTCTGACGAGGCATTCACGAGCCCAGCATCTCCTTGTGGCTGTAAATATAGACCGCCGATTTCACAGAAAATCCACTCGATTTTAGAGATTTTCGGCCTGCGGGTTCGCGCCCGTGTTAACCGAAATTTCATGTTTGCGAGGCACTTCTGCAAGCGGTCGTGCTGTTAAGACGATCTGCGTCAATAACTCCAAGCGGGAGCGCACATTGGATTCCAGCATGGCCGCGAAATTTACCCATAATGATGAGATTGAGACCGAACGTTCAGCGATTGCACGCATGAGCAAGCTCAGCGCGGTCCATTGGATCGCCGTCATTCTGTCGCTTATGCTGACCTTAGGTGCCTCGTATTTCGCCAGCGAGCAGGTTTCCACAGAAGCGGCCAACCGGTTCGAGCGTTATGCCAATCACGTTGTCGAGCTGGTGCAGGAACGGTTGGCCAAATATGAAGATGCGCTTGCGTCCGGGGTTGCAGCGGTCCATGCGGCGGGCGGCGATATGACTCACGAGCAATGGCACGCGTTCACTGCCGAACTTCAGATCGAGACAAAATATCCAGGCATCAACGGTATGGGCATCATCTACAAAGTCCCGCGCGAAAGGGCCGATGAACATATCGCAGGACAACAAAGAAACCAGCCCGGCTTCCAGATATACCCCGAACATAGCGGCGATACCCTCTATCCGATAACGTACATCGAACCCGCAGGGGAAAATTCCGCAGCACTTGGGCTGGACATGGCGCATGAGGCCAACCGGTATTCAGCCCTGCTGCAGTCGCGAGACAACGGTCAGCCACAGATAACCGGCCCCATCGTGCTGGTGCAGGATGCGCAAAAGACACCCGGTTTTCTATTCTTCACACCATTTTATGCTGGAAACCGCTCCGAGTCGGTGGCCGAGCGGCGGGAGAACTTTGTCGGGATGGTCTATGCACCGTTTATCTTCAACAGGTTGATCAAAGGGCTTCGTGGCCGGGACAATGAGCTGGTTCGCTTTTCAATAAGGGACAACAAAACGATCCTCTATGACGAGCGCAATATGGATAACGACGCGTTCGAACCGGAATTCAAGTCTACCCATGAGATCAATGTTCACGGACGCAAGTGGACGTTCGATATCTGGGGGACGCCGGAATTTCAGGTAAGCAGCCGCAGCAACGAGGCAATCATGATCCTGCTGGGGGGCCTTATCATTGATGCCTTGCTGCTCAGCCTCTTCATCCTATTAACGCGCTCCAACCGACGTGCGCTGCGTTTCGCTGACCAGATGACGTTCGAGGCGAGACATCGCGCAGATTCCTTGCAGCGGTCGAACGAAGACCTGGAACGCTTTGCCTTCGTGGCGTCACATGACCTCAAGACACCGCTGCGCGGCATTGGATACCTCTCGGAATGCATCCGCGACGATCTCGATAATATGCGCGAGGATTGTAAGGATAACGAGCTGTTCGACAACCTCGAGATGCTGGAAGATCAGGTAAAACGGATGGATAACCTGATTACCGGTATCCTCAAATATTCAAGTATCTACTCCGATTCGGTCTCACCGGAACTCGTCGATACCGCCTTGCTCGTATCCTCCATCTGTGCCTCTGTCGGCTTGCGCCCGGATCAGTACAAATTGACCGGCGATCTGATCGAATTCAAAACCGATGTCATCCGATTTGAGCAGGTGCTGCTGAACCTGATTGGAAATGCACACAAGTATCACACCGACCCGTACAGCCTTCAGCTGGATGTCAACATCGAAGACAAGGGCGAAAAGTTGGTCGTCACGGTTGCCGATAACGGCCCTGGTATCGACCCAAGGTATCACGACAGGATTTTCGAGATGTTCCAGACACTGCAACCCTCAAAATCGGTTGACAGCACCGGCATCGGTCTGGCGATCGTCAAAAAGACGATCACCCATTATGGCGGGAAAATACGGCTGGACAGCCAACCGGGCAACGGAAGCCGCTTTACTTTCGACTGGCCAAAAAGGCTGGACGCTGATTCGGAAATGAGGGTAGCGGCATGAGTGCTACAGCGACAACTGAATTACATTTGCTCCATGTCGAAGATAACGAACTGGATGCGATGGCGCTACGACGTGCATTTGGCAAGCTCGAAATCTCGCTGCCACTGGCACGGGCCAAGAATGGTGTAGAAGCTCTCGAAAAACTTCAGCAAAACGCCGGTGAACAACATCAAGGTGCACAGACGGTCATCTTGCTGGATATCAATATGCCACGGATGAATGGGCACGAGTTTCTGAAGGAATTGCGCGGCGATCCCACCTTGCGACACACACCTGTATTTGTGCTGACGACCTCGGACAGGCCGTCCGATATCCGCAAGGCTTACGACAAAAACGTGGCTGGCTACATTGTCAAACCCGTCAGTTCCGGAAAATTTCTTGAGCGGATAAAACACTGGGCCGATTTTTTGTCCGTGATCGAACCGCCGGCGGCCGTTTGATCACCCGCGTCGCCCCCACATTCCCTGTATCTTAGATCGGCCGAATGTCGCGGCAGCACCGTATCACGGCCCTATGCGGCTGCGCCCTTTCTGATACGGGCATGACAGACGCTCGCATTCCCACTTGACCCGACCGTCAGGCATGTCAAAACCCCTTCTCATGGGAACTGCAACACTGACAATTGATCTGGGCGCCGTGGTCGCAAACTGGCAACAGCTCGACAAGCGCACAAGCGCCGAGACCGCCGGCGTGGTCAAGGCCGATGCCTATGGGCTTGGCGTGGAGCGCGTTGGTCGCGCCCTTGCGCGCGCTGGCGTGCGAAGCTTTTTCGTCGCCGCGGCCGAAGAAGGCGCGAGCTTGCGCGAAGCCCTGGGCCCTGGCCCGGTGATCAATGTGTTTTCGGGCCATATGCGGGGCGATACCGACATGATCGCCGACATGGCCCTGACCCCGATGATCAACTCGCTCGAACAGCTTGTCCGCCATGTCGAGGCCCTGCCCGGTCATATGTTCGGCATCCAGCTTGATACCGGTATGAACCGCCTTGGGATGGAAGCCGCCGAATGGTCTGCGGTGCGCGACATTGCGCTTGAGCAGAGCCCGACCCTGATAATGAGCCATCCGGCCTGCGCCGACGAGCCGGACCATGCGATGAACGCACAACAACTGACCACGTTTCACGAGATGACCGAGGGCATTGAGGCGCCGCGCAGCCTTGCCAATACCGGCGCCATCCTGTTGGGCGGCGATTATCATTTTGATCTGACACGCCCAGGCATCGGCCTTTATGGCGGCCTGCCCTTTGCCGAGGCGTCGTCGGTTGCCAGCCTGAGCGTTCCGGTCATCCAATGCCGCGATCTGGTCGAGGGCGAAACGGTGGGCTATGGTAACAGCTTTATCACCACCCGCCCCAGCCGCATCGCTACCATCGCCGCAGGTTACGCCGATGGCGTCATCCGTGCCATGGGTCCGAAAGCGGTGCTCTATGCCGACGATCAGGCCTGCCCGGTCGCGGGTCGCATTTCGATGGATTTGATCAGCGTCGACATAACCGATCTGGACGATCCAAACCCCAGAACACTCGATTTGCTTTGCCCCCATCAGAACATCGATACATTGGCCGAGGCCGCAGGTACGATTGGTTACGAAATCCTCACCTCGCTGGGCGCGCGCTACACCCGCCGTTATATCGGCGGATGAGCTGGATCATCGCCGTCCTGGCCTCCATTGGCCAACCGGTCACAAGGGGGCTCGCCTCCCTGGGGCGGCTGACGATTTTTGCGGGCCAGGCACTCAGCCACATGATACGCGCGCCATTTTACTTTAAGGAAATTCTGCAAAGCATTATGAACGTTGGGTATTTCAGCCTTCCAGTTGTTGGCCTCACGGCCATCTTCACGGGCGGCGCCCTGGCGCTGCAAATCTATTCCGGTGGCGCGCGTTTCAACGCCGAGGCCGTCGTGCCGCAAATCGTTGCCATCGGCATGGTGCGCGAATTGGGGCCGGTGCTTGTGGGCCTGATGATCGCCGCGCGCGTGACCTCTTCGATCGCGGCCGAAATCGCCACTATGAAGGTTACCGAACAGATCGACGCGCTGGTCACCCTGTCGACCCATCCGATGAAATACCTGACCGTGCCGCGAGTACTTTCGGGCCTGATCATGGTGCCGCTTCTGGTTGGTATCGGCGATATCATCGGCATCCTCGGCGGCTACATCGTGGGCACGAAGTCGCTGGGGTTCAACCCGGCCGCCTACCTGAAGAACACCGTCGATTTCATCGAGGCGCGTGATGTTGTCTCGTCGCTGATCAAGGGGGCGGCATTCGGGTTCATCGCCACGTTGCTAGGTTGCTATCACGGCATGCACACGGGCCGCGGCGCACAGGGCGTGGGGCGCGCCACTAAAACCGCGGTCGAAAGCGCCGCGATCCTGATTCTTGCCGCTAACTTCATCCTCACCAGCATCCTGTTTGCCCTATGATCGAACTCGCCGACGTCCATAAAGCATTCGGCAGCAACAAGGTGCTGCGCGGGGTCAATCTGACGATCCCCAAGGGCACGTCATTGGTGGTGATCGGCGGCTCGGGTACCGGCAAGTCGATCTGCCTCAAAAGCATTCTTGGCCTTGTTACCCCCGACAGCGGCACCATAACGCTGGACGGCGAGGACGTGACCAAGGCAGATCGCGACAGCTTCCTCGCCCGGTTTGGCATGCTGTTTCAGGGTGGCGCGCTGTTTGATTCACTGCCCGTTTGGCAAAACGTCGCCTTCCGGCTGCTGCGCGGCTCGCTCAAACGCCCGAAGGACGAGGCCCGTGCCATCGCGATCGAAAAACTTCGCCGCGTCGGATTGAAATCCGAGGTGGCTGATCTCTTCCCGGCAGAGCTTTCGGGCGGGATGCAGAAGCGTGTGGGCCTTGCGCGTGCCATCGCCGCCGAGCCCGAGATTATCTTTTTTGACGAACCCACCACCGGACTCGACCCGATCATGTCGGGCGTGATCAATGAACTCATTCGCGAGATCGTGGTCGAAATGGGTGCCACGGCCATGACAATCACCCATGACATGACCAGCGTACGCGCCATCGCCGACAATGTAGCCATGCTGCATGACGGTGTCATCCAGTGGACCGGCCCCGTGGCCCAGATGGACAATTCCGGCGATCCTTACCTCGATCAGTTCATTCGCGGCAGCGCGGACGGCCCGATTGAATCCGTCAGGTAACAAGGGCTGCGCAACGCTCTGGTCATTTCCGCATATCTGAGAGATGTAAAGGAAAGAGCCAGAAGAATGCGAGGCCGCGCCATGTTCCAATCTTTTCACAACACTGCCAGCCCTGAGGCCGGGGCCGAGCGTCTGGCGGCGCTGCGCGAGGCTATCGAGGCCGAGGGGCTGACCGGATTTCTGGTGCCCCGCGCCGATGCCCATCAGGGCGAATACGTAGCGGATCGCGACGCGCGTCTGGCCTGGCTGACGGGGTTTACCGGTTCGGCCGGGTTCTGCGTCGTGCTGCCCGGGATTGCCGGAGTTTTCGTCGACGGGCGCTACCGCGTGCAGGTCAAGGTGCAGGTCGATACCGTTCACTTCACCCCCGTGGATTGGCCCGAGGTGAAACCGGCCCCGTGGCTGAAGGACCACCTGCCCGACGGCGGCATCATCGGATTCGACCCGTGGCTTTACACCGCCGAACAGGTCGAACAGATGGAACAGGGGCTAAAGGGCAGCGGCATCACGTTGCGCGCCTGCAGTAACCTGATTGACCGCATCTGGCCGGATCAGCCCGCCGCGCCAACGGGTGCGATCAGCGTTTACCCGGTCGAACTGGCGGGACGTGATCATGCCGATAAACGCGCCGAAATGGCAGAACAACTGAAACAGGCCAACCATAAGGCGGCGGTGATCACCCTGCCCGACTCTATCGCCTGGTCGCTCAATATCCGTGGCAGGGACATACTGCGCAACCCCGTCGCCCATGCCTTTGCCATTCTGTATGATAGTGCGAAGCTGGCGCTCTTCGTGGACGAGGCCAAGCTGGATGAACCGGCACAGGCGCATCTGGGTGACGAGGTGGAGATACGCCCGGTCGCGGAATTCGGCGCTGCATTGCAAGATCTGACCGGTCCGGTGCGTCTGGACAAGACATGGATCCCGCTCTGGGTGGTTCAGCAACTGGATGACACGGGTGTGGAACATGAATGGGGCGACGAGCCGCCGATCCTGCCCAAGGCCTGCAAACACGAGGCCGAGATTGCCGCCACCCGCGAGGCGCATCTCCGCGACGGGGCCGCGCTTTGCGAATTCCTGACCTGGTTCGACGCGCAGGCGCCCGGAACGATTTCCGAAATCGACGTGGTGACCAAACTGGAAGGCTGCCGCGCCACGTCGGGTAAATTGCTGGATATCAGCTTTGACACGATTGCGGGTAGTGGCCCGCATGGCGCATTGGCGCATTACCGGGTGACACATGACACCAACAGAACGCTGGAAGATGGCGACCTGCTGGTGCTGGACGGCGGCGGGCAATATCTGGACGGCACCACCGACATCACCCGCACCCTTCCCGTCGGTCGGATCGGCGAGGATGAGCGCGCCGCCTTTACCCGCGTACTGCAGGGCATGATCGCCATCAGCCGCCTGCGCTGGCCCGAGGGGCTGGCCGGTCGCGATCTGGACGCGATTGCGCGTTACCCCCTGTGGCTGGCGGATCAGGATTACAACCACGGCACCGGGCATGGCGTGGGCGTAGCACTTTGCGTCCACGAAGGCCCGCAGCGCCTTTCACGGATCAGCCATGTGCCATTCAGGCCCGGCATGATCGTGTCGAACGAACCGGGATATTACCGCGAGGGGGCGTTCGGTATCCGTATCGAAAACCTAGTCGTGGTTACACCGGCAGAGCCGATTACGGGCGGGGATCAGACTGGCAAGCTGTGTTTCGAGACGCTCAACTGGGTGCCGATTGACCGCCGGTTGATTGATGTCGCGATGCTGAGCACACCCGAGCGCGATTGGCTGAACACCTACCATGCCACTTGCCGCGACAAGGTCAGGCCGCGCCTGTCAGAGGCTGCGGCGAAATGGCTGGATCATGCCACTGCCCCTCTGTAAGCTCCTCGTGTACAACTGCATCCAAAGAGACGCAGAATAATGGGAGAAGATGATGGCGAATATCCGGATACGCAAGGCCGATGGCGTCTGGACGGTGCGCGCGGGTGGCGCCGTGCTGGCCGAAAGCAAAAACGCGCTTGAACTGAGCGAGGGCGACTATCCGGCGGTGATCTATTTTCCGCAGGACGATATCGCGATGGCGTTTCTGGATGAGAGTGACCATAGCAGCCACTGCCCGCATAAGGGCGATGCCAGCTATTATTCGATAATCACCAAAAGCCAGACACTGAAAAACGCGGCCTGGAGTTATGAGAACCCGAACGACGAGGTGTCGCGCATCAAGGGACATCTGGCGTTTTACACAAGCGATACGGTGGCGGTGGAGCAGATTTAGAAGGCCTTGGTGTTTCCAGCTCAGCACTGGTGTTAACCCACAAAATCCGGCGCCATCGTTGTCTAGGTCAGACCTGGCCGGGCCTAAATGATTTCGGAGTCCACGCCGGTCAAATACGGCAGACGACAAGATCCTGTCGAACACGCGGAAACCGCTACAATAAGAACGCTTACAACTAAAATAACTGAAATAAATCGCACGTCTTCACCCTCCCACACCGCACTATAGCAGTTCTGCAGAAACCTCTTAGTCATGAAATCCTTACCTTCAGCGGGCATTCGGCGCAGTGCACCGGGGTTTGTGCCGATAATCAGGTGGTTTTGCTTCCAGGGCAGAAAAATGTAAAAAACATTCACATTACCCCTTGCAACTGGCGGGCGCGGTCCCAATCTATGTAATGTGAAGCGCATTCACATTGACCGGAAACCTAACTGAAAAGGACATACCAGAATGACCACCCTTGCCCAATCCTCCTCTGCGTCCGGCTTCGCCGCATGGCTTCACCGCGCCGAGGCGTGGCTGGACAGCAAAGGCAAAGCCGCCTGGATCATCGCCACGGTATTGGCGTTTATCCTCTTCTGGCCGCTTGGCCTTGCCCTTCTCGCCTACATGTTCTGGAGCAAAAAAATGTCATGTCATGCCAAGAAATCCTCGTTCCGCCGCCACGCATGTCGCCATACTCACATGTCGCAGCCAACCGGGAACGCCGCGTTTGACGCTTACAAGAATGAAACGCTGCGCCGTCTGGAAGACGAACAGGAAAAGTTCGAAGCCTTCCTGCAACGTCTGCGGGATGCCCGTGACAAGGCCGAGTTCGACCAGTTCATGGACGAACGCGCCAAACCGACGGCCACGGAAGACAACGACGAGAAAGAGGCCTAATCGGATCGGCCTGGGTTCACCCGGGCCTTCCCCGCACCTATATGACCCTCATGAGCGACAGTACCTGGCATATTCCCGATCCGCAGACCCAGCCCGAATTCTATGCGGATGTCCCCACCAAAAGGCTGGTCGCCTGGGTGGCGGACACGATCGTGGTGATCGTCATTTGCCTGCTGATCCTTCCCTTTACGGCATTTACAGGCCTGTTTTTCCTGCCGGTTCTCTTTCTTGGCGTCAGCTTTGTCTACCGCGTTATCACCATCGCACGCGCCTCGGCCACCTGGGGCATGCGCCTGACCGCGATCGAATTTCGGACCGCCCAAGGTACGCATTTTGACCTGCCGATGGCCTTCATGCATACGCTTGGCTACAGCATCTCCTGGGCCTTTGCCCTGTTGCAAGTCGGCTCCATCGTGTTGATGCTGACCACCCCGCGCGGTCAGGGCCTCAGCGACCATGTGCTGGGCACCGTCGCCGTCAACCGCCGGGCCCTCAGCTAGACCGGCCGGACGCGGCAGCGGCGTCTGAACTGCGGTTGCCAGTGGTACTTTCAACCTGGCTCCGCCCAGCCCGATCCAAACCATCGCTCTGTTTACTCAAAATTTCATTATCTCTTGGCCTGTTGGGGGTTCATTGTTATCGTTCTGTGACGCTAAAGAAAAAGATGACATGCGCCACACTCTGCCCATCGCGCCCCAGTTCTATGTGACGGCCCCGCAACCCTGTCCTTATCTTGAGGACCGGATGGAGCGGAAACTGTTCACTGCACTGCAGGGCGAGGCAGCACAGCGGCTGAATGACGGGCTGTCAAAACAGGGCTTTCGTCGGTCGCAGAACGTGCTTTACCGACCCTCCTGCGCAGATTGTGCCGCCTGCCTGTCAGCCCGCATATCGGTCGAGAATTTCTCTCCGTCGAAAAGCCAGAAACGCACCTGGAAACGCAATGAGGGGTTGGAACGCCGCGCCACCTCGCCCTGGGCCACGGATGAGCAATACGAGCTTTTCCGCGAGTATCTGGAAAGCCGCCACGCCAGCGGCGGCATGGCCGATATGGATGCGTTCGAATTTGCTGCGATGGTCGAGGAAACCCCCATTCGTACCCGCGTGGTCGAGTATACCGACCGCGATACAGGAGAGCTGGTCGCCGTCTGCCTGACCGATGTCCTCGATGACGGGGTCAGCATGGTCTATTCCTTCTTCACGCCGAACCGGCCCCGCGACTCCATCGGCACCTATATTATCCTCGACCACATCCAGATCGCCCGCGATGCGGGTCTGCCACATGTTTATCTGGGCTATTGGGTGCCCGGCAGCGCCAAGATGGGTTACAAGGCAGCGTTCTCGGGGCTGGAGCTTTACGTGAACGGTGACTGGGAGAAAATGCGCGATCCCGCCGATTACGAAGCCCGTCGCCATCCGCTGAGCAATGATCCGATCGCCGAACAGGTCGCCGATATCTCGCTTCCGGATGGCCGTCCGCTGCGTCCCAGCCGCTAGGCGCGGCCCGGCTGACCCGCTTCAAAGCGCTGCGACAGATGCCGACCCAACAGGTTTGTCGGGCGCTCAACCACGAGATAGGTCACGATCGACAACAGGATCGTGGCTGTCGAAACGGTGGCGAATTTCACCAAGCCGGACCATTCGGTATACGTGTTTCCCAATACCATTACGAAAAGAAACACCACCAGCAGGTGCCACAAATAGATGCTGTAGCTGATCGAGCCGATCAGAACGAAGCCCTTTGATCGCAGCAGTTGCACTCTGCCGGCCCGAACTCGGTAGCTGACAATGATCATCGCCGTCGCCACCGCCATCAGGGCGGCGGAAAAGCCGGTATCGGTGATCAGTGCCATCGCGAAAATCAGATATCCCGCCAGTAGCCATTTGCGCCAGGCAAAGCTCGCATCCGAGAGACGGCTGTCACGTATGTGGTGACACCAGGCGCCCAGAAAGAAGTAGGCGCCATAGGTGATCGGCATGAAATGCGCCGCATGCTTCGGCAACCACAGTTCGCCAATTGCGCGCGATGCGCCCGATAGCAGCAACAGCAGAAAAAACACCTTGGCGAAGCTGCGCGGGGTGAGGCGATAGGCCAACAGGCAAGGCAATGCCGCATACCAGAAAATCTCAACCGGGATGGTCCATTCAACCCCGATGAGGGAATTTGCAACCCGCGCGTCCCAGGCGCTGAGAAAGCTCAGGTGCATGAACAGATTATACCCATCTGGCTTGCTGTCATAGAGCTGCATGAAATAGGGCGCACCCATCACGCCGCTGACGATCAGCGTGAAAAACACCAGCACGGCAAGGTAGTAAAGCGGCGCGATCCGCATCAGGCGGCGGATGAAATAGGGCGCAAAACTACCCGCCTTCAGGTAAGTCGCAGCGATGGTGTACCCCGAGATCACAAAGAAGATCTGGACGCCGTATTTGCCATTGTCGCTTGCGATCTCTCCGATCCAGCCGAACCCGTCAAAGGCGCGAGTATGTACGGCCACCACCATCAGCGCGGCAATCGCTCTGAGACCGGTGATGAAATCGGTATCGCCGTAATGCCTTAGCAGCATCTCTTTCCCTGCCCCCACGAAAGGGCACCGCCCCTGCCCCTCCGGCCTATTCAGGCGCGACAAGAACGTCAATGGCCCGCAATGGAAAAGGGCGCCCCGTAAGGCGCCCCCAGGCATGGTCGGTGATGTGCTGGATCAGTTCGGGATCAGCGCCGGAACAATCGTCACGATCGCCGGGAAGAACCACAGGATCGCCAACCCGAGTACCTGGATAAGCACGAAGGGGAACACGCCGCGATAGATATGTCCCGTCGTAACTTCCTTCGGCGCAACCCCCCTTAGATAGAATAGCGCGAAACCAAAGGGCGGCGTCAGAAACGAGGTCTGCAGGTTCACCGCGATCATGATCGTCACCCATTTCGGGTCGAACGTGCCGCCATAGATGACAGGCCCGACAATCGGGATGACGATATAGATGATCTCGAGGAAATCGAGCACGAAGCCCAGCACGAAAAGCACGATCATCACGATCAGGAAGACCTTGAACTCTGAATCGAAGCTTTTCAGGAACTGCTGGATATAGTGCTCGCCGCCGAAGCTGATCACCACAAGGTTCAAAAGCTGCGACCCGATCAGGATGGTAAAGACCATCGAGGTGACCTTGGCGGTCTCGCGCACGATGGGGCTGAGCACGCCCCCGGCGAACAGAACCCAGCACGAGAACAGGAGGCCAAAGAGCGCAAAGAGATACGCCGCCTTGGCCACAACAAAGGCAATCCAAGTCTCGACGCTAACGCCCTGAACATTAATCCGCAGATCAAAATTCACCCCCATCAGAATGGCTACGATGATGGCAAATGTGGCGTAGATGATCACCCTGCCCGACCGTTCGTCATCGCGTAGCTTGCGATAGGCCGCCAGCATGATCGCGCCGCCTGCCCCAAGTGCCGCCGCGGGGGTTGGGTTGGTGATACCGCCCAGGATCGACCCCAAAACCGCGACAATCAGCACCAGCGGCGGGAAAACCACCCGGATCAGTTCATTCTCTGCCAGGCGCATGGCACCGTGGCCGCAACCATAAAGCGCCATTGCCAGCGGAATGGCCAGCAGAACAATGCTGATACCGGGGCTGGTTGAAGGGGCGATCAGCAAGATATCCACCAGTAAGCCCAGCACAATCCCCAGGGAACCGATCAACAACGGGGCGGGCGCAGCCGATGGCTTAACTCCGCGCGCCACCGCAAGGATCAGACCCAGAAGCAGGAAGATGATCGCAACACCGGTACCGATAGGTGCTGCGGTGGCCTCTTTCTCGATGACGGCGGCGGCCAGTTCCTCTTCGCTGAGCTTGACGCTGGCCGCAGCTCCGCCCGCATCGTCAATGGCTTTCTGTTCCGCCAGAGCCGCATCCCAGGCCTCTTGCCCGTGCAATTCGATCATAGAGGCCGCACATTGGTCACTGACACTGGTGCGCAGGGATGCCGCGTCGCCGCGTTCCGAATAACTGTCGACCGTCAGGCTTTGCGATCCGACGATGTTCGCCGAGGACAAGAGGATCACGCCGACGATCATTGCCAGCGGCACGCCCAGATACCAGGTCAGCGCTTCGCCTCTTGTGACGACCTCACCGCTGCTGGCCCCCATCTCTACAGCAGGTGCCTTCGAGGGATTAACCAGCGCATAGCCAAAGGCATAAAGCGCGTATAGGAGCGCCAGCAGAATTCCTGGCAAGAGAGCTGCCTGGAACAATGTCCCGACCGAAACGACCGCAGGCTCACCCAGATAAGTCAACGCATCGGTGCAGCCGGCCTCAAGCGCCCGGTTTTCCTGTGCGACGGAATAGAGATCTCCCGCCAGCGTTCCCAAGAGAACAATCACGATCGAGGGCGGAATGATCTGCCCCAGTGTGCCCGATGCCGCAATCACGCCGGTGGCAATCTCGGGCGAATAGTTGTTGCGCAACATGGTGGGCAGGCTCAGAAGGCCCATCGTCACCACCGTCGCGCCCACGATACCGGTTGAGGCGGCCAGGAACGCGCCCACGACCACCACCGACACGGCCAGACCACCCGGTAACGGACCAAAGACGCGCGCCATTGTGGTCAGCAGGTCGTTGGCAATTTTCGAGCGCTCCAGCGTTATGCCCATCAGCACGAACATCAACACCGCCAGCAGTGTCTCGATCGACTGGCCCGCCAGCACGCGTTCGTTCATGCGGTTGACGATGAACGAAATGTTGCGGTCCAGCGCCGTTTCCCATCCTTTGACAAAGACCGGTTCGGCCAATCGCGGCAACTCTGGATATCGGAAGACCGAAATGCTCTCGCCCTTCACCCCGCTGGCAATCAGCGCGTTATAGGCGTCACTTCCGGTATCAATCGCCTGATGGATCAGCAATCCGGCGCTATCCAGCGCGGCAATGATCCCGAACGAAATGATCCCGGCCCCGCCAATGGCAAACGCCACCGGAAAACCCGACAGAATTCCGCCAAACAGGCAGAGAAAGACGATGATCAGGCCGATCTCGACGCCATCAAGTCCGAAAAGCATCAGTGTGTCCCCTCGTAGGCTTCTTCCCCTTCACCAAGGCTGTCCTTGTCGAGGTATTTTCCTTCGCTTTCCGGCCCCTCCTTCCACTCCAGATACGACCGGTAGAAGAACGCGATCGAGTGGATGAACACCATCGCTGCAAAGCAGATCAGAAGAATTTTGAACAGGAAATAACCATTGAACCCGTTCGGGCTGAAACCGATCGTCTCGAGGTTCCAGCGCAGTGCGCGCGATTTCAGTAGCAGCTTGTCCAGACTGTCACTGGCCGACGGATTGGGCACGATCATGTGCCGCCACATGAAATACCAGCCATACATCCAGGTCAGCACCGCCATCGGCATCATGAAGATCAGGCTGCCAGCCATGTCTATGATGCGCTTGGTGCGGAAACTGACGGCTGAATAGATCAGATCGACCCGCACATGCCCACCCTGCACAAAAGTGTAGGTGGCGCACATACACACCACCAGCGCATTGTAGAACTTCAGCTCTTCCGCCCACCAGCTGATGTCGAACTGCATCGGAATACCGAAGCCCAGCACGATGTCCGGCCGGGTAAAGACCCGCTGGATGAACACGATCACGATCTGCTGGATCACCATCAACAGCCCGGCCCAGGCAAAAAACCGGCCCACGGTGTTGGCAAAACCTTCAAGGACGCGCACGCAACCCCACATGAAACCGTTTTTCCACAAGCCAAAGCCGGTGATGATCAGAACAAAGGTGAAAATGACAAAGAACAGCTCGACCGAGCCGCCGTAATAGACAAAGCGCATGATCGAGGCCTTGTCAGACCAGTCCAGCCACAATTGCGGATGGGTCAGCGCATATCCCAGATTGTAAAAGGCAAGTCCGATATTCTGGAAAAACCAGACGATTGCGTCCAGCATCGTTCTCTCATGCCCCCTCTTATGGGCCGTTCTGGCCCTTCATCCCTGATGCGGGCCCCGGTTATCGGGACCCGCAAGTGTTGTTGTCGGCTTAGCCCAGAACGCGGTCGCGCTGATTGCGGTAGGCGCTGATCGACTGGGTCAGCCAGCCCGAGGAGGCTTTCATGGAGCCGACATAATCGTCGTAGATTTCCTTGAACAGCTCGTCGCCCATGAACTCGTCATAGACCTGCTGGCTGGCCGCACCCATCGCATCCCAGACGCTGGGCGGGAATTCCAGAACGTTGACGCCACCGGCCTTCAGACGCTCGAGCGCCGCACCGTTGTTCATCAGGAACTGGCTCAGGTTCCATACATTTGCGTGTCCGGCCGCGATTTCGATGGCACCCTGTTGTGCAGGTGTCAGGCTTTCGAACACTTCCCGGTTGGTCACCAGCGACAGGCCGGCTGATGGTTCATGGAAACCGGCAGTGTAGTAGAACTTGGTGATCTCCTGGAAACCGGCTTTTTCATCCGCCCAGGGGCCAATCCACTCGGTGCCGTCAATCGCACCGGAGGCCAGCGCCTGATACACTTCCGCGCCGGGAAGGTTCTGAACCGACGCGCCCATGTAACCAAGGGCTTTGCCGCCCAGGCCGGGCATGCGGAACTTAAGGCCGTTGAAATCCTCGGGGCCCTTGATTTCCTTGGCAAACCAGCCGCCCGCCTGGGAACCGGTATTCCCGCCGAGGAAGGATTTCAGGCCAAAGATTTCACCCAGCTTGTCATGCATCGCCTGACCGTTGCCGTGGTAGTACCAGTTGTTCAGCTCGGTCGCTGTCATGCCAAATGGCACGCCGGTAAAGAAGGCAAATCCCGGATGCTGGTTGACGAAGTAATAGTCGGCGGCGTGATACATGTCCGCCTGTCCGGCTGTCACCGCGTCAAACACTTCGAACGCACCGACCAACTCGCCAGCGGCTTTTACGTCGATGGTCAGGGAACCGTCAGTGATGGCGTTGATGTTATCCGCACATTTTTGCGCCGCGTCAAAAACGCCCGCCAGACCGCGGCCCCAACTTGTGACCATCGTAAGCGTACGCTTGCCCTGCGCGTAGGCTGGTGCCGCAAGCGCCGTCGCGGCGACGGCCGAGCCGCCCAGAGCTGAATTCTTCAGAAAAGAACGACGATCCATATGGTTATACCTCCCGATGAGTTGAAAGCGCGCCTTGCCCCACCGGGGCCGGCACGCGGATCGTTGCAAGTAGGGGCACCCTAGCGCGAGCGTAACGGGTTGGGAATACCGACTACTGCGTAGAAAACACGCCTTTGGTCCGCAAACCTTACCGGTTCATGGGTCTGACAAAGGCTCGGAGGCGCAAACTCTGGGAATCACCGCTGAATCGACGTAACGATTCGTCATGCGACGCTTGCGCGACCACCTTTGGCGAAACTACGGGCAGAAACTGTTTCTGACTGCCACGCTACCGCTTGTGCTGGCGGCCGTGGTGATTTCGGTCCTTGTCACACTTGAATCTCGCCAACTGGCCGAGCGTGAAATCCGCAATCTCGAACGGCAGTTGATTGCCGCTAAACGCGCCGAGCTGAAAAACTATCTTTCCATCGCCCGCAACGCCTTTTTCAACATCTATGGGCGCGCCTCGCCCGATGACGAAGAAGCCAAGCTGGTGATCACGCAGATCCTGTCGGCCATGCTCTATGGCCGCGACGGCTATTTCTTTGTCTACGACTATGACGGCAACAACCTTGTCAGCCCGCGCGAGACCAATCTCATCGGCAGAAACTGGACCGGGCGAACCGATCCGAACGGCACCGCCATCACCGATGAACTGGTCCGGCTTGCGCGCTCTGGTGGGGGCTATCACACTTACGCCTCAGTCAAGCCCAGCACCGGTGAGACCGCCCAGATGGTTACCTATGTGATCGGGCTGCAGGACTGGCGATGGGCCATCGGTACCGGGGTCTTCATCGACGACGTGGTGGCCAAGGTCGCCGCGTCGCGCGCCGAGGTCGAGGCGCGCATCCGCCGGACATTTCTTTATATCGGCGCCATCACGCTTGCGACCCTGCTCCTGGTCTTCGGGTCAGGGCTGTTCATCACCATCAGGGAACGCCGCCTGGCCGATGCCAAGCTCAAGAAGCTCACTCAGCGGGTGTTCGATGCTCAGGAGGAAGAGCGCGGCCGCGTCGCCCGAGAACTGCACGATGGCATCAGTCAGATCCTTGTCGGGGTCCGCTATGCGCTTGATACCGCACGCCGCAGGCTGGCCAATGGTGACATGCGCGCCGCCGACACGCTTGACAGCGGTCTCGAGCATCTCTCCGGCGCGATTCAGGAAGTCCGCCGGATCAGCCGGGATCTGCGCCCCGGTGCGCTTGACGATCTGGGCCTCGGCCCGGCCCTCAAAGCGCTGGCCGAGGATTTCGGCAAACGCACCGGGATCGAGACCGAATTCGACACGGTGGTATTCCGCAACCGGCTGGACGAAGACGCCAAGATCGCGCTCTACCGTGTCGCACAGGAAGCGCTGACCAATATCGAACGCCATTCCGGCGCGTCCAAACTCACCATTGATCTGCGCGGCCATGCCCGCGGCGCCACCTTGCGCATTGCCGATGACGGACGTGGTCTTGATCAGACCCATGCGCAGGACACGCCCTCCTCCGGACTGGGCCTGCGCAACATGCAGGAACGTATGGAGCAGTTGGATGGCAATCTTCGCATCCTCTCCAGCAAGACCGGTACGGTGATCGAGGCAACGGTACCTCTCAGCCACCTGCTTCCGCCTGAAAAAGCAAAATCCGAAACAAAGGCCAGCGCATGACACGCCCTGACACACCCCCTGCCCCGATCCGCATCGTCATTGTCGATGATCACCCGATGGTGGCCGAGGGCATCCAGTCGATCCTCGAAAGTTACGAAGATGTCGAGGTGATCGCGACGCTCAGCGATGGTCAGCAGATCATCGACCAGGCCGAGGTGCTGAACCCCGATGTCATCCTGCTCGACCTCAACATGCCGGGCATCAGCGGGTTGACCGCAACCGAGATCATTCTGGAACGCCGCCCCGATACCCGCATCCTGATCCTCAGCATGCATGATAGCCCTGAATACATTTCCTCGGCGCTCAGCCACGGCGCAATGGGGTATGTGCTGAAAGATGTGCCCACCGACGAGATCAGGCGCGCGATTGATGCGGTCATGGCCGGACAGCGCTATCTCTGCACCGGCGCGCAGGGCTCGCTTGAGCCGTTTGACCGCAGCGACCGTGAACAGCTGACCAACCGCGAACAGACGATCCTGCTGCAACTGGCGCAAGGTAAGTCCAACAAGGAAGTCGCGGTCGAGCTGGATATATCCGTCCGTACGGTCGAGACCCACCGCAAGAACATCAAGCGCAAGCTGGGCATCTCCTCCACCGCCGGTCTGACCCGCTACGCGTTGGAACACGGGGTACTGCAAGGCACCGGCGTGCAGATTTGATGCCTTGCGCAAACGCCTGAGCGCGTCAAATGACCGTTCATCCGCCGATTTCCCGCCCGAAATCGCAGAGTTGTTGCCTTGGGGACCGTCCGGGTACAAACTATGGCTGCAGTGGCATTCAAGAGAGACGATTGAAGTGGCAAATTCTGTTATCGAAAAAGACCTCATTATCGACGGCAATGTCAGTTCAGGTGAAGGCGGCATTGAAATAAATGGCAAAGTGACCGGCGACATCACCGCAGATTCGGTTTTCGTCCAACAGGGCGGTTCGACCAAGGGCAAGCTGTCGGCAAAGTCGATCACGATCGAAGGTGAACACACCGGCAGTCTGCAATGCGATGATCTGAAACTTGGGACAACATCCAAGGTGCATGCCAATGTCACGGCCAAGACAATGGCGGCCGAAAGCGGCGTGAAGATGACCGGTCAGATCAAGGTAACCGGGTGAAAAGAACCTGTTCGGCGGTCGGCATTTCATGCCTCTCGCGCATTGAACGTTCTTGTTCAGCCCTTTCCGGATAAAGAACATCATAAGGGCGGCGACTGACCTGGAGGGCGTTGAAACCGGGATTTATTCGGGCGCCTCGCCAAAGCCGCAACGTCTCCATCAGGCGAAACATCAAAAAGCGAGTCCCGGAGGGAGGTCGGTCACCACCCGGCCAAATCGGGCGCGGCAAGCAGAATAGGTTGGAAGTGCACAGGCAAAGGATCGCAAGGTCCGCACAGAGCCCTTAGCGGACCCCAGATTGCTAAATTTCCAGCTCTGATTATGCTGAGTGTGCTGGAGGATGCCATGACTGAAATTGACCAGCCAAAGATTGAAGAAAGTCTTGATCCACCTGATTGGGCGACGCTTCATTCGACGGCGCACCAGATCATCGACGATGCAATCTCACATGTACGCGACGTCCGCGATCGTCCGCTTTTGCAGGATATGCCCACCGCGGTTCGCGACGCTTACGCCGCGCCATTGCCGCTCGGGTCAACAGCTCTCGATGACGTCTATGCGGAACTAAAATCAAATCTTCTTCCGTATCCCATGGGTAATATCCATCCACGGTTTTGGATGTGGTACATGGGTTCAGGGAGTTTTAGCGGCGCATTAGGAGAATTTTTGGCGGCGATTGATGGGTCTAACCTCGGTGGCGGTAACTTCGCGGGAGCGCTGATGGATGGGCAGGTTACCAATTGGCTAAAAAAGATGATGGGCTTCCCTGAAACGGCGAGTGGAACTTTGGTTAGCGGCGGTTCAATGGCCAATATTGTTGGACTTACAGTAGCACGTAACGCACTGGCAGGCATTGATGTTCGATCGGAGGGAGTCGCTGCGATCAAGCAGCCACTGTCATACTACGCCTCTGATCAGGCCCATAGTTGCCACCAGAAAGCCGTTGAGCTTTTGGGCCTGGGGAACAAAGCACTGCGCCGTGTGCCTTCTGATTCAGACCTGTGCATGAATTTGGCGGAGCTTAGAAGACGGATAGATGAAGATCGCGATGCAGGTAGGCGACCAGCTTGCGTGATTGCGACGGCAGGCACAGTGAATACCGGGGCAATAGACGACCTGAAGGCGATCCGGCAGTTGTGTGACGCGGAGGGTCTTTGGCTTCACGTCGACGGGTGTATCGGTGCCCTGATGACAATAGCACCTGAGAACAGACATCTCGTGGACGGCATTGAATATGCAGATTCATTGGCGCTTGATCCTCACAAATGGCTACATGCTCCGTTCGAGGCCGGCTGCGCTATAATAAAAGATGCTGCTCTGCATAGGGACGCCTTCGCCGTTCATCCCGAATATCTTGAAGAAAAGCCACGCGGCATTGCGGCTGCAGAATATCTTCAGGACTACAACCTTCAGACTTCTCGCGGTTTTAGAGCACTAAAGATATGGATGACGCTCAAGGAACATGGTGTTGAGAAGTTTGGGCGGTTGATTGACCAGAACATCGCACAAGCCCGCTATCTGACTGAAATGGTGAATGAAGATGCCGAGCTTGAACTGGCCGCACCAACGACGGTCAACATTGTTTGCTTTCGCTACAAGCCAGCCGAGTTGGCTGATGATGCGCTGGAGACTTTGAATACAGAGATCATGATCCGCCTGCAGGAAAGTGGTACTGCAGCAGTATCAGATACAACCGTCAAGGGACGGCATTGTTTGAGAGCCGCAATATGCAATCACAGGACAAGGCTCAGCGACCTCGAATTGTTGCTCAGGGAAGTTAAGGCTGTTGGTTTGGAAGTTTTGGAAAACGGATAGTCGATTGTTGCCGCCAGTATCACGTTGGTGATCGTACAATTATGATAGAGTACTGATACTCGGCAAAGGTCAGCTTTGTCTGCAAAACCGACCTTGGTGGGAAACGTCTTTGGCCGCAGGTAATGTCTCACGATCACAACTGACCGAACTGCGCAGCCTGCCGGGCGTTCCAGCGCACCGTCAGCTCGAACCCCTTCTCGCCCTGTGCCTCGCTCTCGACCAGCCCGCGTTCAAAAAGCCAGGCACGTTTGCGGCCCTCATTGAAATCCAATGACACACTGGTTTCCACCATGTCCCCCTCCAGCGCCTCGGTGATACCGGCCACCAGTGTATCCATCCCTTCGCCGGTGATGGCCGAGATTGCCAGCGCGTCATCCATCCGAGCGGCCTGAGTCAGAACCGTGTTGCGCGCCTCAGCGTCCAGCCGGTCGACCTTGTTCCAGACCTCGATCTGCGGCGTGTCCTTGGCTACGCCGAGGCTGTCCATGATGGCGCGCACGTCTTCGGCCTGTTCAGCCGTCTCTGGGTGCGAGATGTCGCGCACATGCACGATCAGGTCCGCCGCCAGCACCTCCTCGAGCGTGGCGCGGAAGGCGGCAACCAGTTCGGTCGGCAGATCGCTGATGAAACCGACCGTGTCCGACAGGATGATCTCGGGGCCTGATTCCGGCAGTTCAATCCGCCGCATCGTCGGATCGAGCGTGGCAAAGAGCATGTCCTTGGCCATTACCTCGGCCCCGGTCATGCGGTTGAACAGCGTCGACTTGCCAGCGTTGGTATAGCCCACCAGCGCCACAATCGGAAACGGCACCTTGGCGCGCGAGGCGCGGTGCAAGGTGCGGGTCTTGATCACCTTGTCCAATTGCCGCCGGAGCCGCACCAACTGGTCGTCAATGGCGCGCCTGTCAGCCTCGATCTGCGTTTCACCGGGACCACCCACGAAGCCCAGCCCGCCGCGCTGCCTTTCAAGGTGGGTCCAGGCCCGGACCAGCCTTGTGCGCTGATAGCTCAGCGCCGCCATCTCGACCTGCAACACCCCCTCGCGGGTGGCGGCGCGGTCGCTGAAAATCTCCAGAATCAACCCGGTACGATCCAGAAGCTTCAGTCCCCAGGCCTTTTCCAGATTGCGCTGCTGCACCGGCGTGACTGGCCCGTCGATCAGCACCAGATCGATCTCTTCGGCCTCGAATAGCGCGTTCAGTTCTTCGATCTTACCCTTGCCAAAGAGCGTGCCGGGATGGGCGCGTGGCAGTCGCACGACCATATCCCCCGCAACCTCAAGCTCGGGCAGCGCATGGGCAAGCGATACCGCCTCCTCCAGCGCCAATTGGGGATCACGAGTTCCCGGCGATGTCTTGATGTCAGGATGCAGAACCCAGGCCCGGGTCGCCTCCCGCGCGGTCTCGGTCAACTGGCGTCTTCACCATCATAGAGGTTCACCGGCTGCGACGGCATGATGGTGCTGACCGCGTGCTTGTAGACAAGCTGCGATTGCCCATCCCGGCGCAACAGGATGCAGAAATTGTCAAACCAGGTGATCACACCCTGTAGCTTGACCCCGTTGATCAGAAATACTGTGACCGGAATCTTGGTCTTTCGTACCTGGTTCAGAAATGCATCTTGCAAATTTTGTCTGTCAGCAGCCATTTGTCCTCAAAGCCTTTGTTCTTGCGCGCACCGCGGATCGGCACAGGTCTCTCCGGTCGCGTGAGTATGAAGTGCCCATGCGAGGGATTCCAGCCTAAAATTCATCTTTAGGCGGGGGATGCAAGCCCAACCGTATCAATCCCGCCACAGACCCGGGTTGAAAAGCGCGATGATCGCAAGGGTTTCCAGCCGCCCGATCACCATTGCCGCGGACAAGACAAGCTTGGCTGCGGCGCTCAGCTGCAGTAGGTTGATGGGCTGTTCGGCGGCCACCTGCGTCAATGGGCCGGTGGTTGAAAGTGCGGCGATAGTCAGTACGATAGCCTCTTCAAAATCCATCCCCAGAAGCGCCAGAGTCACGGTAAAAAAAGCCAGCGACATGGCGAAAAGCATGAAGAATATCCAGGCGATAAAGGCGCCCTGACGGCGAATTCGACGCCCGCCCGCGCTGGCGCGACCCACCGATGACGGATGCACAAGCCGCTCCATCTCGCGTCGCCCGTTGAGGTAAAGCGCATAGACCCTAAGCAGTTTGACGCCGCCCGCAGTGGTCGCCACACCGCCGCCCACAAGCGACAGACCCAATAATATCAGGCCAGGGGTTCCCAAACCCGACCAGTCGCGTGCCACCGCCCAGTCGGTGCTTTCAAAACCGGTCGTCGACAGGAACGACAAGACCGTGAAGGTGCCCCCCCAAAGTGCGCTCAGTACCATTCCCACGCTGGCGGGTTCCTGAAGTTCGAGCGACCCCAACCAATGCCGCGCGAAAAGCAACACCGGCACGCCTAGTACCAAGAGCACGCCGATGCGAAACTCGGGATCGCTGTTCAGCCCGGGACGAGCCGCAGTGATCGTGTCCGATGAAAAGGTAAGGCGCGATAAGGCAAACAGCATAAAGAGGAAAATCACCATCTCGCCGGTGACACCCGATGCGCCGTTTTGCACGCCTCCGATGGGCGATATCCCGCTCGTCGCCAAGGTCGACATGGCATGGATCATCGCGACCATCGGACGGTCGCCACCAATCAGCAGTAATATCCAGAGCGCCGCTGTCAACCCGACATAGATCGGCCCGAGCTGCATGGTGATCTGACGGATGCGTTTATCCATGCTGGCCCGCTCGAATCGGCCGGTAACCGGTTCACCCTGCCCCGGTTCGGCGCTTGCAGTCACTTCAAACCCACCCAGATTAAGCGGCGCCAGTACCGCTGAGGCGCTGACCCAGACCAGCAATCCCCCGGCCCAACCGACCATGCCGCGCCACAGATGCAGCGTGTCGCCAAGGCGCTTTGGGTCTTCGAACAGCGTGGCACCCGTCGTGGTGACAGATGACACCATTTCGGTATAGGCGTTCAGGAAACTCGTGGTCTCCAACCCTTCGTAGAACGGTACTGCCAGAAACAAGGGTAACGCCGAATAGGCCAAAAACAGCGATAAGAGGTTCTGCAATTCGTTTGTGCCGCCACGTTGCCGCCCAGACATCGCCAACCCGATCACCATGACCAGCGTCATGCCCAGAACGCCGGAATAGGCAAAGCTGCGCGAGACGCTGTGATCTTCGTTGACCAGTGCGTGCAGCGCCGGGATAAACATGGCAAGCGCCGATATGCCTGCCAGCACAAGGATCAGGGGAAATGAAAGCAGCCGCGCGATCATCGGCTCAGAAGAAATCAATTGAGACCTGAAGCAACTGCTCGACCGCTGGCACGTCATTGGCCAGCGCAAACAGCACGATCACGTCACCCGCCTCGATCCGCAGCCCGCCGGTCGGCTTGATCACCTCGCCGTCCTTCATCACGCCGCCCACCAGCACACCTTCGGGAAAATCAATATCGCGGATGGTCGAACCGGCAATGTTCGAGGTCGACATCACCTCAGCTTCGATCACCTCGGCCTCGGCATCTCCGATCGAATAAACCCCCCGCACCTTGCCGTGACGGATATGGCGCAGGATCGAGCTGACCGTGGTCGCGCGCGGGTTGATATGCGCATCAATCCCCAGCGGCCCCATCAATGGCACCAGCGTCGGATCGTTGATCAGCGAGATCACATAAGGACAGCCCTCGGCCTTGGCCCGCACCGCGGCCAACATGTTGACCTTATCATCATCGGTGACCGCCAGCATCGCATCGGCGCGGGAAATACCCGCCTCCTGCAACAATGACGCTTCCAGCCCGTCGCCGTTCAGCACAATGGTACGCTCAAGCTCGTCAGCGGCCATTTCGGCGCATTTGCGGCTGCGCTCGATCATCTTGACGCGGACACCCCCGCCGCGTGTTTCCAGCGCCTGGGCAACCGCAAGCCCGATATTGCCACCGCCGACAATGACCAGCCGCTCCTGCTTGGATTCCGACTTGCCGAACACTTCCAGCGTTCGCGGGATATCCTCAACCGGCGCAAAGACATAGCATTCATCACCGACAAATAGCTGGTCGCCCGCCTCGGGGGCAAAAAGGCGCCCCTCGCGCCGCACCGCCAGCACCACCACGCGCAGGGTGGAAAAGAGATCGCTCAACTGCCGGAGCGGCGTGTTCACTACCGGGCAGTCGTGATCCAGACGCAGGCCCATCAGCTGTGCCTTGCCACCCAGAAACGTGTCGGTGTCAAAGGCGGCCGGGGCGGCCAGCCGCTGCAGGGCGGCCGCCGCCACTTCGCGCTCGGGGCTGATCACCACTTCGATCGGCATGTGATCGCGCCGGTAGAGATCGGAATAGATCGCATCCAGATAGGATTGGCTGCGCAGGCGCGCCACCTTGCGCGAGATCGAAAAGATCGAATGCGCCACCTGGCAGGTGACCATGTTCACCTCGTCTGAATGGGTGGCGGCGATGATCATATCCGCATCGCGCGCACCGGCCCGTTCCAGAACATCGGGATAAGAAGCGAAACCAGTGATACCCTGCACGTCCAGCGTGTCGGTGGCCCGACGCACCAGGTCAGGGTTGTTGTCCACCACTGTGACATCGTTGTTTTCGCCAGACAGGTGGCGGGCGATCTGCCAGCCAACCTGACCGGCACCGCAGATGATGACCTTCATACGTCTTGCCTCATCCTCTCTGAAGGTGTTGCATGACAGAAGGGCGGTTCAGGGTCAATTGCTTTGTCCCACCACAGCGCATTTCTGACGTAACCGAAATACGAGTAAACCAATGAAACACAGTCTAAAAATAGCCCTGACCGCTGGTTTTCTGCTGACATCCTGCGCGCCCTTGCAAATATACTACAAGGAAGGCGAAACCGTTGCGCGCATGGATCGCGACCAGACCACCTGCGAGGTGGCGGCCCTGCGACAGGTGCCTGCCGACATTCGCTCCCGCTATATCCCGCCAGTCTACGACCGCTACCGGATATGCCATGCCAACGGGTATTGCCGCTGGCACAGCCGCCTGATCTCACCCGGCCGGTTCGAAAGCTATGATGCAAATGCCCCGTTACGTGGCAAGGTTGCCGATCAATGCATGGCGGATCAAGGCTATGTGAAGGCCAGGATCAAGCGCTGTGATGCCAGCACAACCCGCGCGACGCCGATGCGCGCAACACAGGTTCTGCCACCTTTGACCGCGAAATCATGCGCAATCCGGTTTCGATCCGGTCGCTGGCAGATCGTGACCCCTGGGGATGGCTGATATCAGCGATTCCCACAAAAAAGAATTATATCAGCACACTAAAGGGTTTTCTTCGACTGAATCGTGGTGAAAACGAACGACGAAATCGATCTGACTGAACTGTCTGATCCGTGAGTGATGATCTGAAAATCGTTTAGTGTGTAATTCTTCCTTTTTCGAAATCAGCAACGGGCCCAATCCAGCCCTAAAATTCCTTCTTGCTATCCAGTTTATACCCTAAATTCGTATCTCGGTATATATGATACTTTGAAAATACTACCTTAAGGAGAGCAAGTCAAAGTGAAAAAACGGATGCCCAACCATGCGAACTGCGCAGGTCAACTGATTTTCAGGTCTCTGCAGGTTCGGTTTCTGCTGAATCGTCCACATGTGCTACGCGGTTGCCGGCTTTCGCGCTGGTCACCACACCAAGAGATTTCAACTTCCGGTGGAGTGCGCTGCGCTCCATGCCTACAAACTCCGCAGTCCGGCTGATATTGCCGCCAAACCGGTTGATCTGGGTCAGCAGATACTCCCGCTCAAATGCCTCACGCGCATCGCGCAATGGCAATGTTGCGATCGAACCTGAAAGCACCACGCGTCCCTCTTCTGGCGCGCCCTCGCTTTCGCGGGGCAATTCGCGGACATCAATCTCGTCTGTATCATCCCCCAGGATCAGCACCCGCTCAATCACATTGCGTAATTGCCGTACGTTCCCGGGCCAGCGCATGGTCTGCAACAACGCTCCCGCTTCGGTGCTTAGCCGACGCATCGGCAGCCCCTGCGTACGATTGAAAACTTCGATGAAATAGGCCGCGAGCTGTGGAATATCCTCGCGTCTTTCTTCCAGAGATGGCACATTTATCGGCACGACATTCAGGCGGTGATAGAGTTCCCGGCGGAACCTCTCTGCAGCAATCTCGGCTTCAAGGTCCCGGTTGGTCGACGATATCACGCGCAGATCGACCTCGATCTTTTCCGATCCACCGACGCGCAGGAAGGTCTGATCGACCAATACCCGCAGGATTTTGGATTGGGTGCCGGGCGGCATATCTGCGACCTCATCGAAATAGATCACCCCACCATTGGCCTCTTCCAACAGTCCGGGTTCCACTCCGCGGTCCTCGCCCTCTCGGCCAAAAAGCACCTCTTCCATCCGGTCGGACTCGATAGAGGCGCAGCCGACACTGACAAACGGTCCGTCGGCGCGACTGGAATTGGCGTGGATATAACGCGCCGCGAGTTCCTTGCCGCACCCGGCAGGCCCGGTCAGCATCACCCGGCCATTGGACTTTGTTACCTTGTCCAATTGGCTGATCAGCGTGCGGAAAGCCGCGCTGTCGCCCAGCATATCCGCGGGTGCTGTATCCCGCCGCTTCAATTCGGTATTCTCACGGCGCAAGCGGCTGGTTTCCATGCCACGCCTGATCACCACCATCAACTGATCGATGTTGAACGGCTTTTCGATGAAATCATAGGCGCCCTGCTTGATCGCCGCGACCGCGATTTCGATATTGCCGTGGCCCGAGATGATCACCACCGGCACTTCCGGGTAATCGCGCTTGACCGCCTTCAGGATGTCGATGCCATCCATATTGCTGTCTTTCAGCCAGATATCGAGGATCAGCAGCGCCGGCTGGCTGTCAGCTATAGCGCTCATCGCGTCATCGGAGTTGCCCGCAAGTCGGGTGCCATAGCCCTCGTCTTCCAGAATATCCGCGATCAGTTCGCGGATATCTCTTTCGTCATCGACAATCAGAATATCACTCATCGTATCCTCATACCGCCTGTTTATCTTGTTGCTGTGCCCCGGCCGGCGCCAGTAATGGCAGCCGGATCACGGCCATCGCACCGGGTCGTGCGTCTGTGGTGAATATTTCGGCATCGTCCAGTTCCAGCGTGCCGCCATGTTCTTCGATAATCTTCTTGACGATCGGCAAGCCCAAACCGGTGCCCTTCTCGCGTGTCGTCACGTAAGGCTCAAACAGCCTGCTGCGGTCGTCGGGCAGACCGATACCATTGTCGGAAATGCGAAGAACGGCCTCTCCACCTTCAACCTTGCTGCTGATGCGGATCGTCGGCACATGGCCTTCCGGATTTTCCTTTTCATAAAGACTTTCAATCGCTTCACCTGCATTCTTGATCAGGTTGGTCAGCGCCTGACTGATCATCGTCGCGTCCACTTCGGCCCAGAGATCATCCTTACAGAAATCCGTTTCAAACCGCACATCGGGCTGCCCGGTTTCCTGCAACAATGCCGCCTCGCTGATCAGACGGCTCAGGCTTTCATTCTTGGTTTCGGGTTCCGGCATCCGGGCGAATTTTGAAAACTCATCCACGATACGGCGCAAATCATTGGTCTGGCGCACCACCACATCGGTCAGTTGTTCGAGGCTGGTGGCGTTTTCCGCGTCCAGCTCTTTCGAGAATTTGCGCTTGATCCGTTCTGCCGACAATTGGATCGGCGTCAGCGGGTTCTTGATCTCATGCGCGATCCGGCGGGCGACATCACCCCAGGCAGCCATCCGCTGGGCCGACACCAGATCGGTCACGTCGTCGAACGCCACCACATAGCCTTCGCGCTTGCCCTCTTCGTTCAGGCGTTTTGACATCCGCACCAACAGGTTCTCCTGCCGTTTGCCGCGCGACACCTTGATCTCTTCCTGAACAAAGCCAGTTGCGCTGCCCCGCAACCGCTCGAACAGCGCGCCAAATTCGGGCACCGCCACGCTCAGCGACAGCGATTGCTGATCCTCGTGCCAGTCCAGCAACCGCTCGGCGGCGCGGTTCACAAAGGTCACCCGCCCCTTGGCATCAAGGCCCACAACGCCCGAAGACACCGAGCCAAGCACGGAATCGAACAATCGCCGACGCCGTTCGATCTGCTGCGTGTTTGCCAGAAGCGTGTTGCGCTGGCCTTTCAACTGTTTCGTCATCTGGTTGAAATAGGTGCCCAGCATGGCGATCTCGTCGTCGCCCTCTTCCTCGCGCACCTGGGTATCCAGGTCGCCCTCACCCACCCGTTGCGCCGCAAGGGTCAGCCGCCCCACGGGACGTGACAGACGTTCTGCAAACCACATGCCCAGCCAGACGGCGGCCAGGATCAGGATCAGCGCGAACCCCAGATAGACCAGGCCAAACTCGAACAGCACGCGGCCCCGTTCGGTTTCGCGCTGCTTATAGAAATCGGCGGTCTCCTGAGTTTCATCCAGCAGGTTCAGAATATCGCCGTCGACATTGCGACTGACATAGAGCAGCCGGTCCGGGATCGCCTCAAGCGGCAATAGCGCCCGGAATTCGTTATTGTCCCAGTCCTGAATGATCAGAATGCCATCTTCCAGCGCCTTCGCAATCGCCTCCGGCGAGGGTTGTTCGTAGTCGAAAAGGTATGACCGTTCGCCGCGCGAGCGCAACTCGCCCGTGCCGTCAATCACGAACGCTTCGCGCAGACCCCGCTGGATCTTCTGTTGGCCTTCGGACAGGACCTTGCGGATGTCACCATCATCCATGAATACCGTCGCCCGTTTTGTGGCATTGATGAACGCGCTCAACGCCTGCGCATCGGTGATCAGATCGCGCCGGTGTTCTTCCTCATAGGCCTGCGCAGCAGCGACCGAGCTATCGACAACCCGGCCCACCCTGTCGGAAAACCAGGCCTCAAGCCCCATATTCACGCTGAGCGTGGCGAATACTGCCACCGTCACCGTCGGCAAAAGCGCCATGATCGCGAAGACCCAGGTCAGCCGCAGGTGCAGTTTCGATCCGGCCGAGCGTTTGCGCCGGTCCGCCACCATCCGCATTACCCGCTGCAGCACCAGTGCCGCCACGATGATGACGTAGATCAGGTCGGCCAGCATCACGATGCGCAGAACGTTCGAGGACGACCCTTGGTCCAGCGGGCCCATCACCAGATAGGTCATCAGTGCCAGAACCGGGCCCAGCACCACCAACCCGAAGGTGGCGACATTCTGAACCCTCTGCAGGCGCCGCAGTTGGTTCAAGCGTTCCCAGCTAATCCTGCGTGTCCGCGTTGCCACGGTCTGCCCTCATTCGGTTGAGGTGCGATTGCCGCACCCCGCTACATATGGTGGCCATGCGGGCACCTGCCCCCCATTAATCACAGCCATGTTGCAGTTTTACATCATTTTGCGACGCCGTGTCACGCGAATATCATGCTCGGTAATCTTCTTACGCAGGGTATTTCTGTTGATCCCCAACAAATCGGCACACTTAGCCTGATTTCCGCCGGTGGCATCCAGGGCAATTTCAATCAGTGGCTGTTCGATCTCGCGCAGAATCCGCGCATAGAGACCCGATGGCGGCAGCATATCTCCGTGCAAATCAAAGTATCGCTGCAAATGCCGCTCAACTGATTCCGACAGGCTCTCGCTATCCCCGTCGCCCAGCAGGGGCTGCGCCTTGGGTTGCGTGCTTAGCAGCAGCTCGACTTCGGCGCGGGTCACCACCTCGGCCTGTGCCGTCAGCGCAATCCGGCGCACCGCGTTTTCCAGCTGTCGGACATTACCCGGCCAGACATAGCCGCGCATCAGTGCCAGCGCCTCGTCCGACAGTGCCCGCACACCCATGCCGTCACGCTCTGCAAGCGTCAGGAAATGCGCCACCAGCAACGGAATGTCGTCCGCCCGGTCGCGCAGCTCCGGCACGTCGATCACCGCGCCACCAAGACGGTAATACAAATCCTCGCGCAACCCGGCTTCCTGCATGGCAACCGCACCGCTGATCTGCGTCGTTGCCATGAAGCGCGCCCGGTCCTCGCCGGATGCATCCATCATCCGCACGACACGCCCCTGTGCCTCGGGCGTCAGATCGCCGATCTCTTCCAGCACGATGGTGCCCCCGCGCGCCCGCGCCATCACACGGCTCGGCCCTTCCAGGTCAACCAGATCGCCCGGCGTCACCGTGACGAACGGCATGCTCCGCCGGTCGCCGAAATCATGAATGGTGCGGGCAATCAGGCTTTTGCCGGTGCCCGATGCGCCGCTGACAAGCACCGGCAGATCGGTATTCATCACCCGCGCGACCACCCGGTAGAGCGTCTGCATCGCCGGTGTCCGTCCCACCAGCGGCAGCGCCTCAGACGGCTCGGACGCGGTCGGTGCCCTTGCCACCCGCGTCGCCCCATCGAGCGCCCGCGCCGTGCGCTTCATCAGATCCGGCAGGTCAAACGGTTTCGGCAGGTAATCATAGGCCTCGGCCTCGTTGGCCTTGATCGCAGTCATGATCGTGTTCTGCGCCGAGATCACGATCACTGGCAAGCCGGGGCGATCTTCGGCGATCTTCGGCAGCATCTCAAGCCCGTTGCCATCGGGCATGACCACATCGCTGATCACCACATCGCCCTTACCTTCCCCAACCCACCGCATCAGCGTTGTAAGGCTTGAGGTCGCGTGCACCTTGCAGCCAGCCCGGGTCAGCGCCTGGGTCAGCACAGTTCGGATAGTGCGGTCATCATCAGCCACCAATACCGTGCCATCCATCAGCTTTCTCCCTTTTGGTCAGTGCTGGTTTGATCCGCCCGCGACAATGAAATTCGAAACACTGTCTTCCCCGGCGCCGAATTGACCGAGATCCAGCCGCCATGGTCCGACACGATCTTGGCCGCCAGCGCCAGCCCCAGCCCAGTGCCGTTTTCACGCCCCGAAACAAACGGCTCGAACGCCTCGTCTGCAATCTCGGCAGGCAGGCCCGGCCCGTCATCTTCGATCTCGATCTGCAGGGGCAAAGAGCGCCCTGCCCCATCCGCCTGCCGCACCCTCAGCGACGGCTCGTAATAGCTGCGCAGGGTGATCCGTCCATCATTGCCCCCCGCCGCCTCGGCGGCATTCCGCAACAGGTTCAACACCACTTGTAAAAGCTGATCGGGGTCCGCCATCGCCAGTGGCAGCGACGGGTCGTAGGCCTCAACCACGTTCATCTGCGCGGCAAACCCCACAATCGCTGACCGGCGCGCCCGGTCCAGCACATCGTGCAGATTGACAGGTTGCAGCGCTGGCGCACTGATATTGCCGAACTGCTCGACCTGCTCCAGCAGTGCCACGATACGTCGGCTTTCGCTGACAATCAGATCGGTCAGTTCCAAGTCCTCGGCTTTAAGCCCCATCGACAAAAGCTGTGCTGCACCGGTAATGCCCGCCAGCGGGTTCTTGATCTCATGCGCCAGCATCTCTGCCATACCGATGGCCGAACGTGCGGCTGATTTGACCGAGCTGTTTTGCACCATCCGTCCTGCCAGCTCGCGCGGTGAGATCAGCAATAGCATCACCCCCGGCTCACCGCTCAGCGGCGCGATCTGCAAATTGCACTGCACCGGCGCCCGGTCTCCGGTGCCCACATCCACATCGTTGACGAACAACGGCGCATCATGGGCCCGGGCCCGCTGCAACGCGTCCTCCAGCGGCGCATCCACCGCCAGCCTGTCCCAGACCGGCTGGCCGGTCACCGCCCGCGCCGAGGACATCAGGAACCCCTCCGCCGCCGGATTGATCCGCGTGATCCGGTCCTGCGCATCCAGCATCAGCGCTGGCACCGGCAATGAGGTCCAGATCGCCTCCTCCGCGCTCATGCCGCTGCCCTTTCCCGGTCCGTCAGCGCCTCAGGGATCAGGCGCAGCACCTCGTCCGTGTCGCGACAGGTCAGAACCCGTTTGCGCATCACGATACCCGCTCCTGCACCGTCCAGATACCAGCCCAGATGCTTGCGCCCGACCCGGTTGCCCAGATCGCGCCCGTAAAACTTCAGCATCGCTTCGTAATGCCCGCAAACCAGATCAGCCAACGCCGCGCCCTGCGGGATCACCGGCGCCGAACCGCCGCCCAACGCATGCGCCACCTCGGCCAGCTTCCAGGGCCGCCCCTGCGCGCCGCGCCCGATCATCACGCCATCGGCCCCCGACAGGCGCAGCGCCTCGCGCGCCGTCGCCACGTCAACGATATCGCCATTGGCAATCACCGGAATACTGACCGCCTCTTTCACGCCTCCGATCGCTGCCCAATCCGCACGGCCCTTGTAGAATTGGCAGCGGGTACGGCCGTGGATGGTAATCATCCGAATGCCCGCACCTTCTGCCCGCCGCGCCAACTCGGGCGCGTTCAGCAGATTGTCATCCCAACCCAGCCGGGTTTTCAGCGTCACTGGCACGCTGACCGCATCTACCACCGCCTCGATCAGGCTCAGCGCATGATCCAAATCCTTCATCAGGGCCGAGCCACTGGCCCCCGCCCCGCTGGCGCTGGTCACCTTCTTTGCCGGACAGCCCATATTGATGTCGATGATCCGCGCCCCATTCGCCTCGACCATCTTTGCGGCCTCTGCCATCCAATGGACCTCGCGCCCGGCCAGCTGCACCGCAGTGTTGGCAATGCCAAAGCCCAGTTCAGCCTTTTCCCGCGCGCCGGGCTTGGCCTGCACCATCTCCTGGCTGGCGATCATCTCGCTGACCACCAGCCCCGCGCCAAAACCGGAGACCAGCGCGCGAAACGGCAGATCGGTGATTCCCGCCAGCGGAGCCAGCAGAACCGCCGGAACATCAGTGGTTTTGGTCACGGGCAGCGCCAAATGCCTAATCCTTGTGCAACGGTGTCCTTCTAGCCCTGAAACGGCGGCCGATCAACGTATACAGGGTGATGAATTGGCATGCATGCACGCGGTTGCCTAATTTTTAGGCACTCATACCCGCCATTGCGCTTATAGACGCCGCGCCGTAATCAGACAGCATGACAATCGCTGCCATCATCGTCGCCGCCGGTCGCGGCACCCGTGCCGGGGGCGATCTGCCCAAACAGTGGCAGATGCTGGCCGGGCGCCGGGTGATCGACTGGACATTGAACGCTTTTCGGAACGCGCCCGAGATTGACCGGATTGTGGTGATGCTTCATCCCGACGACATGGACCGGCTGGACTCGACCGACCGGACTTCGGTGGTGGCCGGGGGTGAAACCCGGTCTCAGTCAGTTCGCAAGGGGCTGGAATATCTGGACGGATCCGGCGTGACCCATGTTCTGATCCACGACGCGGCGCGAGCATGTACACAATCTGCGTACATAACGTACATAACGTACGTTTTAAGAGAGCAGCAGGCACAGGCCGTCGCCCCCGCTCTGCCGGTCACCGACGCGCTCTGGCATGGAAGCGACGGCAAGGTTACAGGCACACAGGATCGCGCTGGTCTCTTTCGCGCCCAGACTCCGCAAGCCTTTGTTTTTGATACCATTCTTTCCGCGCACCGGACCTACGAGGGCGAGGCCGCCGACGATGTCGAGGTCGCCCGCGCCGCCGGGGTTGACGTGATGATCATCGACGGTGAACAAGATAACATTAAGATCACAACGCCCGCAGATTTCGCCCGGGCTGAAAAAATACTGCAAGGTCAAATGGATATAAGAACTGGCTCAGGTTACGACGTTCACCGTTTCGGACCCGGGGATCACGTGATGCTCTGCGGTGTCAGAATTCCCCACGACCGCGGGCTTCAGGGTCATTCCGACGCCGATGTAGGCATGCACGCCGTCACCGATGCCATCTACGGCGCCTTGGCTGCCGGAGATATCGGACGCCATTTTCCACCCTCCGACCCACAATGGAAAGGCGCTGAAAGCCATATTTTCCTGCGCCACGCGGTTGATCTGGCCCACGAAAAGGAATTTAAAATCAGCAATATGGATATCACGCTGATCTGCGAATATCCCAAAATCGGCCCGCATGCCGACGCCATGCAGCAAGCCCTCTCAGATATCACCGGGGTCGAACCGGATCGGATTTCCGTCAAAGCCACAACCTCCGAGCGCCTGGGTTTCACCGGCCGGGGCGAAGGCATCGCCGCCCAAGCCATCACCACTCTGATACGCCCATGAGCACGCTGACCCACTCGATTGCCACGTTTTTCTGGATCGGCCATCTCAGACCGGCGCCCGGCACCTGGGGGTCGTTGGCGGCGCTGCCGGTGGGGTGGGCGTTACATGCGGTTGGCGGAACGCCCCTTCTGTTGTTGGGTATTATCCTTTCTTTCACGTTAGGGTGGTGGGCTACTGCGCTGGAAACAAAAGGTAAAGATGACCACGATCCATCTGAGATCGTGATAGACGAGGTCGCTGGTCAATGGATCGCGATCCTGCCACTGTCAATCGGCGCCACCCATGTCACCGCCGATATTCTGACCCTGTGGCCTGGATGGGTTTCCGCTTTTCTGTTGTTCCGCTTTTTCGACATTCTCAAGCCCGGCCCCATCGGCTGGGCCGACCGCCGGGGTGATGCCTTGGGCGTCATGCTCGACGATATTATCGCCGGTATCTTCGCCGCCATCGGCGTCGCCATCCTGGCTGGCGCGGCGCACGGGATTCTGGCGATATGAATGTAACCGACCTGCTACAAGAGGCCCGCGCCAAAGGTCTTCGCTTCGCCACCGCCGAAAGCTGTACCGGCGGCATGGTTTCAGCCGCTCTGACGGATATTCCGGGCTCATCTGATGTAGTTGAATGTGGTTTTGTAACTTACTCAAATAGCGCGAAAATATCTATGCTTGATGTCGCGCCAGACACGCTATCTGCCCACGGCGCAGTTTCTGAAGAAACCGCTAAGGAGATGGTGACCGGGGCGCTGAAAAACTCGGGCGCCGACATCGCCGTATCCATTACCGGAATCGCTGGACCCGGCGGCTCGGAATTCAAACCAGAAGGCCGTGTTTGTTTCGGTGTCGGCAGCGCATCCGGGGTCACCGCCCACACGGTCGAATTCGGCGCCCTAGGCCGCGAAAACGTCCGTCGCGCAAGCCTGGAACATGCGTTGAGCCTTTTCGCAGAAGCCACAGACCAGCAATGACGCGAAATTAGGCATTATCCGCGATTCTGCTGAATTTCGATGCAGATCTTGATATTTCCGCCCATTTTCGCGGCAAAACTGCCTGATTTCCTTCCGTCTGCTCTGATTTACGGCTTTCTCGGCGCCGAAACAGACAGAGTTTTTGCAGACAGAGGAACATCAAATGGACGGAGCAGACACCGCCTGGATTATTGTCGCCACAGCACTCGTCTTATTCATGACCCTGCCGGGTCTCGCCCTCTTTTATGGCGGGCTGGTGCGCGCCCGAAACGTGTTGAGCGTTTTCATGCAATGCTACGCCATCGCCTGCCTGATGAGTGTGTTGTGGTTCGCGTTCGGCTACTCAATCGCCTTCGGCGACGGTGGCGCCTACTGGGGTGGATTGGGCAAATCCTTCCTGTCAGGTATTACCGCAGATACCCTGTCGGGCACCCTGCCCGAAGTGCTGTTCTTTGCCTTCCAGATGACCTTTGCCATTATCACACCCGCGCTGATTGTCGGCGCTTATGTGGAACGCATCGGCTTCGGGTTTGTGCTTTTGTTCTCCGGGCTTTGGATGCTGCTTTGCTATGCACCGGTCACCCATTGGGTCTGGGGCGGCGGCTTTCTGGCCGATGACGGTATCTTTGGCGCCACGGGCGTTCGGGACTTCGCCGGTGGCATCGTGGTGCATGAAACCGCAGGGCTGGCGGCGCTGATCATCGCCATCTTCCTTGGACCACGCAAGAACCGCACAACGCCGCCGCACAACCCGGGCTTCGTCATGATCGGCGCGGCTATGCTGTGGGTCGGCTGGTTCGGCTTCAATGGCGGGTCGCAACTGGCTGCGGATGGCGGCGCCGCAATGGCGCTGACTGTCACGCATATTTCTGCCGCCACCGCGTCCCTGTCCTGGGCGCTGTGGGAGCGGATCAAGTTCGGTAAAGCGTCTCTTGTGGGGATGGTGACGGGCACCATTGCCGGGCTGGCATCGATCACCCCGGCCAGTGGTTTCGTCGGTCCCACCGCCGCACTGATCATCGGCGCCATCGCGGGTATCCTCTGTCAGGAAGCGGTCACGCTCATCCGCGAAAGGTTCAAGATTGATGACACGCTGGATGTATTCGCGGTTCACGGTGTCGGTGGCATCTTCGGCACGATCATGATTGCCGCCTTCGGCGCCGCAAGCTGGGCGGCACAGCTTGGATCACTGGTGATCGTAGGCGTTTTCACCTGCGTCGTCACCGTTGTGCTGGTGAAGCTCATAGCGCTGATCACGCCAATGCGGGTCGATCTGGAAACGGAGACCAACGGCCTAGATCTGGAAGTGCATGGTGAGCGCGCCTATGACATGACGAGCTAAGTCAGCTGAAAATGAATGCCAGACGGGTCCGGGTGCGGACCCGTTGTTACTTGGTCAGCGCGGCAGCGATGTCGTTGGGTGCGGCCTCATCGCAAATCATCTGCCACAAGGCGCGCGCCCTCGGTGCTCCGATCAAGGCCGCTGCTTTGGTACTGACGCGGGCCTCACGCTCGGCGTAAGGCAGCGGCGCCTCCAGATCATGGGTCAGAACCTGTTCAGACCCATCTGCGCCACGCAGCACTACACGCACCTGCATCTCGCTAAGCCTATCGCACCCCATTACCGTCACTTTTTCGCGTAAGCTGACGATATCGCCGTCGCCACAAAGGCTATCGGTAAAACTGCCCGGAAGGCTTGTATCATGGCCCAGAAGACGCATTGCCGCGGTCATTCTGTAGCTGAACTTGGCTTCCAGATCAGTGGCAGGCGCCTCGATATTACAGACAGACAACCATCGGGGGTGGGTCGTGATCTCGATCTGATCCATGTCGCCTAAAGCTATCCCATCACGAGGTGGCAGGGCTTCGAGCATGGCATGCAACCCGTGGCAACAGGCGTGAAATTTATGCTCCACACGCTCGAAAAGCCAGTTCTGGCCAATACCATCCCAGGCAGCATTCTGCGCCTCGCCCTGATGCGTCGGGCCAAACCCCTGTGGGCCGTCCAATGCCGTCGCCCGACTGACGAATCCGCGCCGCGCCAGCAGGGCCGCTTCGACGCCGTTCCTTGCGGCGATACCGGCATTCATCGACTTGCCCATCGTGCCGAATTGCGATTGCAATCCCGAGGCACGGGTCGAAACCAAACCAAGCGCGTGGATCGTCTGGTCGTGAGACAATGACAGAAGCCGGCAGGCGGCAAGGCAGGCGCCAAATGCCCCGGCTGTTGCGGTCTGATGAAACCCTGTCTGATAATGTGACCGGCCCAACCACACACCCATTCGGATCGAGGCTTCGGCCCCGATCAGGGCGGCCTCTTGCAGCTCGCGACCCGAGCACCCCACCATCTGGGCCACCGCCAGAGCCGCGGGTATGATGGCAACCGACGGGTGGCCGATATGGGCAAAATGGGTGTCGTCATAATCAAGTGCGTGGCTGATCGCGCCATTTACCAACGCCGCCGAGCAGGCCGGCACCTTGATGTCAACGCCAATCAGGCTGGCCTGGTTGGCACCACCCTCCTCCAGCACCTGATCTCGTAGGATGTGGGCGACGGGCTCATTACCGCCAGCAATGCCAACGGCGCACCAATCCAGCAACGAAAGCCGCAGGATATCCATCGCGTGACCGGGATTGCCGGAATGGTCCGCAAATGCTGCCAGCTTCTCTTCGATCACGAAACGCCTCCTCCGATGCGGCCGGTTTACCCGTAAAGCTGCTGCGCCCTTTCCTCGAACGCGCGGACGATACGCTGCATCGCCTCGTAAAAAAACAACCCTGCTGCCTTTTGCAGCAACTTGTTGCGGAACTCAAAATCGACAAAGAACGACACGTCACAGCCTTCTCCGGCCTCGGTGAACACCCAGTTCGACTTCATGTGTTTGAAAGGTCCGTCAAGATATTCCGTGTCGATCTTCCGATCCTCGGGCCAGAGCACCACGCGGCTGCGAAACCGTTCCCGGAACAGCTTGAAGCTGATGATCAGATCGGCATCCATCACCTGCGAGCCGTCCTCCTGCGGCGTGACTGAGCGCACCCTTGCCGCCGCCGTCCAGGGCAGGAATTGGGGGTAGCGCGAAACGTTGGCCACCAACTCATACATCTGTTCTGCGCTGTAGGGTAATCTGCGGGTTTCGGAATGGGTGGGCATGGGGCCTGATATTTTGGGCGTGACAGTAGCGCGCTATTTCATAGACTGGCAGGAAAAGTGCAAGGGGTGTGTGATGCCCGATCGTCCATACGTGATCGACCAGATGATCTCGGCCAAGTCCATTGCCGCGCGGATCGAAACGCTGGCGGCAGAGATCAAAACGGAATTTGCCGATAGTGAACAACTGGTTGTGGTCGGGCTGCTGCGTGGCTCTTTCGTGTTTATCGCCGATCTGGTGCGCGAGCTGGATATGAATGTCGAGGTCGATTTTCTTGAAACCTCGTCATACGGCAACGCGATGGAAAGCAGCCGCGAGGTGCGTATTCTCAAGGATATTCGCGGTGAGATAGAAGGGCGCGACGTGCTGGTGGTCGAGGATATCGTCGATACCGGTCATACATTGGCCCACGTACTGCATCTGCTGCAAAGCCGACACCCAAGAAAACTGCGCACCATTGCCCTTCTGGACAAACCATCGCGGCGCGAGGCCGAGATCAAGGCCGACTGGACCGGGTTCGAAATTCCCGATGAGTTCGTCGTGGGTTATGGCATTGATTATGCACAGAGAAACCGTAATCTGCCCTGTATCGGCAAGGTCAGGTTCACCGATACATGAGCTATCGTTGGCTTCTGCGGATGAAGCGGCTGGCGCAGAACCCGCCAAGCGAAGCCCGGGTGAAATTGGTACTGGGGATCATCGCACTATGCATCGTGCTGTATCTAACCGAGAGATTTATCGGCTGGCCTGATTTTCTGAGCAGCGAGCCGGTGGGGCGCCACTGGAAACCTTGAGCGGACAAGTCGTGCGGTTAAAGCACCTCAAGCCCGGCGCGGAACCGGCGCATGCGCTCCTGATAATGCAGCGCGCTTTTCCTGAGGCCTTCGATGGCCGCCTCATCCAGTTCACGGACAACCTTCCCCGGCACGCCCATCACGAGCGACCCATCTGGGATTTCCTTGCCTTCAGTGATCAGCGCGCCCGCACCAATCAGGCAATTGTTACCGATCCGGGCACCGTTCAGCACCGTGGCCCCCATGCCGATCAGCGTGTTGTCACCCAGAATACAACCATGCAGCATTGCCTTGTGACCGATCGTGCACCCTTCGCCGATGGTCAGCGGGAAACCCATATCTGTGTGCATTACGGTATTTTCCTGCACATTCGTGCCCGCGCCGATGGTGATGAATTCGTTGTCACCGCGCAGCGTGCTACCAAACCAGATCGAGGTGGCGCTTTCCAGCACCACCTTGCCAATCACATGCGCGCCGGGCGCGACCCAGTAGTCGCCATCCGCCGGGGTTTGCGGCTGCTGACCGTCAAGGGCGTAAAGCGTCATTGCATTTCCTCGAACTCGCTATGCAGTTTCTTCACATGTGCATTGAGGCCCGGCTGCTGGATGCGTTTCAGTCGCGCGGCGGTGACAATGCTTTTCAGCTTTGCGTCGGTCTCTTCCAGATCATCATTAACCAGCACATAATCATATTCGGCCCAGTGGCTGATCTCGTCCCAGCTTTTGCGCATGCGTTTGCCAATGACCTCAGCACTGTCCTGGCCCCGGCTTTCCAGCCTCCGGTGCAATTCCTTGATCGAGGGCGGCAGAATGAAGATCGACAAAGTATGCTGACCCAAGACCGAATTCTGGATCTGCTGCGCGCCTTGCCAGTCGATATCGAAAAGCACATCGCGCCCCTGTTCGATCGCCCTCTGCACCGGTTTGCGGGGTGAGCCGTAGAAATTGCCAAACACATGGGCATGTTCCAGCATGCCGCCATCAGCCACATCACGCTGAAAGGCCTGCTCGGTCAGAAAGTGATAATCCTTGCCGTCCACCTCGCCCTCGCGGGGGGTACGCGTTGTGGCCGAAACCGAAAATTCGATGGTTTCATCCCACTCGCGCAACCGCCCCGAGAGCGTGGATTTGCCGGCGCCCGAGGGCGACGAGAGAATAATAAGCAGACCGCGCCGGTTGTTCATCGCCACCTCTTTATTCGACATTCTGCACCTGTTCGCGCATCTGGTCGATCACAGTTTTCAATTCCAGACCCAGATTGGTCAGGACCACAGACTGTGCTTTGGAGCAGATCGTGTTGGCCTCGCGGTTGAACTCCTGGCTGAGGAAATCCAGCTTGCGACCAATCGGCGAGCCGGATTTCAGCAGATCGCGGGCAGCATTCACATGTGCGCCAAGGCGGTCGATCTCTTCTGTGACATCTGCCTTGACCGAGAGCATCGCCAGTTCCTGAGCCACGCGGTTTTCATCTGCGCCATCACTGTTCTCCAGCACGCGCGACAATTGCGTCCGCAGATTTTCTGCCATTTCCGATTTGCGAGCCTCGGCGGCTTTGGCGGCTTCGCCAGTCAGTCTTTCGACCTCGTGCAACTGGCTGCCAAGCACCTCTGCCAATGCCGCGCCCTCAGTCGCCCGCATGTCCAGAAACGCCTTCAGCAGAGGCTCGAAATCCGCCAGCAGGGCTTTGCGCAGGGGCGCCGTATCCTGATCGGTATTGCCCGCTTCCAGCACCCCCCGCACGTTCAGCACATCCGCTGCGTTGGCGGGGGCAAGCGACAAACCACACTCCATGGCGCGGTCCTCGACCTCGGTCATGGCGCGCAATACGTCGTTCAACTGTCCTTCATTTACCGAAAGACTGCCGGTCTGATCTTCGGACTGCACACGCAGCGACAGCGCCAGGTTGCCCCGCGATACGGCTTTGCCCAGGCGGGCGCGAATCCCGGCCTCCAAACCGTCAATCCAATCCGGTACGCGCAATCGCAGATCAAGGCCCTTACCGTTGACGCTTCGCAGCTCCCATGTCCAGGCGTAGGCTTCGAACGCCCCTTTGCCGGAAGCGAAAGCCGTCATCGAGTATATCACACTGCTCTCCCCTTGAATGCCGCCCCGTCCTAGCCATTCGCCAAAGGGGTGGCAAGCGCCGCCAAACTAACGCTGCGCTCATACGGTTAACCAACTACATATTTTTTATGACCAAAACTGATAAAAATGAGTCATAATTGTCTACATCGCAGATAGACTGGCCTGAGACGGCTGTAATTTGATCCAACTTCTGAACCAGCGGGTGACACATGCAAGACGAAATCGATCATAGCAATGCCTCGTTGATGCATAGCGGAACACGCGCCAAGGAAAAGAGCCTTGCCGATTTTGTGGCGTATTGGGCAAGCATGCGGAAGGGGCACGACGTTCCGCGCCGCACCGACATTGACCCGCGCGGCATTGAGGCCCTACTTGAAAACGCCTTTATCGCTGAAAAGATTGCACCGGGGCTGGCGCGGATGCGGATTGCCGGAACACATCTGAGCGATCTGATGGGGATGGAAGTCCGTGGCATGCCGATCAGCGCATTTATTGCACCGGATCAGCGCGATCAACTGGCTGAATTGCTGGTCGAAGTATTTGATCGGCCCGCAATCCTGAAAATCAACGTCGAATCCCCGGCTGGTGTCGGACGCCGGGCACTAAAGGGCACGCTGCTGTTACTGCCGCTGCGCAGCGATCTGGGCGATACATCGCGCGCCCTGGGATGTTTCGTGACGGATGGCCTGATCGGACGTACGCCGCGGCGTTTCAATATCGTCAGCCATAGTATTGAAGCCGTCAGCAGCCGGCGCAAAACCAGCAAGGCGGCGGTCACAAAAAAGGCGCCTGAACCAGGGTTTGCCGAACCGGCGTTGCCGTTTGAAACAACTCCACCCCAGCACCCCAGCGAACGCCCCTACCTGAGGCTGGTGCCGCAGGACCAGGACGACTGAATCGGCGCGGCAATCATCGACGCCGCACCAGTATTGATTCAGACAGCCTTTGCTTCGCCACGCGCATGGCGCAATGCCGACAGTTCTTCCGCCACAAGGAAGGCCAGCTCAAGTGACTGGCTGGCATTCAGGCGCGGATCACAGGCAGTGTGATACCGGTCTGACAGGTTTTCCTCGCTCACGGCGCGCACACCGCCGGTGCATTCAGTGACATCCTGCCCGGTCATCTCGAAATGCACACCGCCGGGTATTGTGCCCTCGGCCTTGTGGATGCCAAAGAACTCACGCACCTCGCGCAGCACGCTGTCGAACGGGCGGGTCTTGTAACCCGTGGACGACTTGATCGTGTTGCCGTGCATCGCATCGCACACCCAAACGACGTTGGCACCTTCTTCCTGCACGGTCTTGATCAACCGGGGCAGATGCTCTGCGACATTACCGGCGCCGAACCGCGCGATCAGCGTCAGGCGCCCCGCTTCGTTCTGCGGGTTAAGCTTGACCATCAGTTGCTTGAGGTCATCCGATGTCATCGACGGACCACATTTCAGACCGATCGGATTTAGCACGCCCCGGCAGAACTCCACATGTGCCCCGTCAGGCTGACGCGTCCGGTCCCCGATCCAGATCATATGACCGGACCCTGCCAGCCATTTGCCCGAGGTGGAATCAAGCCGTGTCAGCGCCTCTTCATATTCCAGCAGCAGGCTTTCGTGGCTGGTGTAGAAATCGACCGTCTGCAACGTGTGGGCACGATCACTGTCGACACCCGCGGCAGTCATGAAATCCAGCGCCGCGCTGATATGGTTGGCCATGTCGCGGTAACGCGCCGCCTTCTCGCCTTCGGTAAAGCCCAGCGTCCAGGCGTGCACCTGATGCACATCGGCATAACCACCGGTCGAAAACGCGCGCAGCAGGTTCAGCGTGGCCGCTGCCTGGGTATAGGCTTGCAACATCTTTTCCGGGTCGGGAATGCGCGCCTCGGGCGTGAAGGCCAGATCGTTGATGATATCACCGCGATAACTCGGCAGCTCCAGCCCATCGACGACTTCGGTAGGCGCACTGCGCGGTTTGGCGAATTGCCCCGCCATGCGGCCAACCTTTACCACAGGCACTTTGGCGCCATAGGTCAGCACCATCGCCATTTGCAACATGACCTTGAACGTGTCACGGATCGCATCAGCGCTGAACTGCTCAAAGCTTTCAGCGCAATCGCCACCCTGCAACAAAAATGCCTCGCCCCGCGAAGCTGCGCCAAGTGCGGCCTTCAGGCGCCTTGCCTCGCCTGCAAAAACCAGCGGAGGATATTGCGATAGCTTCGATTCAACCCGGTTCAGTGCCGCGCCATCGGTATACTCGGGCATCTGAACCCGCGGTTTCGCGCGCCAGTCAGATTTTTGCCACTCAGTCATCGTCTCTCTCCGGTTTCAGTGTTCGAGACCCGTATATACTGAACAGGCCCGTAGGAAACCATATAGGGAATGATCGAATATTCGCAATTTTCCGCTGTTATCCTTGTCATTTGCAAGAGATTAATAAATTAGGCCAAACTAGGTACTAGCTTTTTTAGGGATTCGGACGTGACACAACCCGAAACAGCCAAGATTTCCACGGCTACGTCCAAGGCGCCTCGCCGCTACGTTTTTGTGCTGATGGATAATTTTACCCTGCTTTGCTTTTCGGCAGCAGTCGAAAGCCTGCGCATTGCCAACAGGATGGCTGGTGAGACACTGTATGATTGGGTGCTGGCTGGTGAAGGCGGCACAACCGTCTCGTGCTCGGCAGGGGCCGAATTCAAGCTGGATATAGATCTGGCTGAGCTGCGTCGCGACGATATCCTGCTGATGTGTGGTGGGATCAATGTCCAGGCGGCAACCACCAAGAAGATGCTCAACTGGCTCAGGCGCGAAGCACGTCGCGGCCTCAAGGTAGGGGGGCTTTGCACAGCCGCCTATACGGTCGCCAAGGCGGGCCTTCTGGACGGGAAACGCGCCACGATTCACTGGGAAAACCAGGATAGCTTCCTTGAGGAATTCGAGGATGTGGAACTGACGAAGTCGGTTTTCGTTGTGGATGGCAACCGGATGACGACCGCCGGTGGCACCTCATCCATCGACCTTATGCTGAAGATCATTGCCGACGATCACGGCGAGAAGCTGGCCAATGCCGTGGCCGATCAGCTGATTTATTCGTCGATCCGCACCGACCAGGATACGCAGCGACTCAGCGTGCCCACACGGATAGGTGTGCGTCACCCCAAGCTGAGCCAGGTCATCCAGATGATGGAAAGCAATATCGAAGAGCCGATCAGCCCCTCGATTCTGGCCAAGGATGTGGGGATGTCGACCCGCCAGCTTGAACGGCTTTTCCGCCGTTATCTGAACCGAAGCCCCAAGCGGTACTATATGGAGCTGCGCCTGCAAAAGGCGCGTAACCTGCTGATGCAAACGGATATGACCGTGATCAACGTAGCACTAGCGTGTGGGTTTGCTTCACCATCTCATTTCTCGAAATGCTACCGCGCGCATTACAACACCACGCCCTATCGCGAGCGTGGTGCGCATTCAGCACGGCTTTCGGTCTGACCCCCCGGCCAATTAAGATATGCGAAAAAGTCAGATGACGGCAAAGAGT
>NZ_JAIMIB010000006.1 GCF_019966515.1 Roseovarius aestuarii
GGTCGCCGGGCAAAGCATCGTCGAGATACACTCCATCACCCCCACAGATATCACAACCGACATCTTCCAATTCTAAAAACAATCCGAATAAATTAACCAAACCAGTGGCAAACAAAATGCAACACTGCCCGTTTTCCGGCATGTCGGCGTTGAAACTTGCGTGACGGTTCGTGACACTGAAAATGCCTATCGGTATGACGGGCAAGAGCAGGTGGATGGATGGCCGATAAGACAATACATATTCATCTGGGACCGCATAAAACCGGATCCACGGCGATCCAGCGTTCCTTGCGTGAGAATGCAAAGACACTGAAGACCGGGTTCGGCCTGACCCTGATCAAAACCCGCCTTGTCAGAAAAGCGGCGGGGTTTCTGAACTCGGATCGCTTGCCCGAGGCGGCAGAAACGCTTGGCAAGGTCGCCGGGCTATGTGCAGCTAGGGAGGGTGATTGCGTCATCTCCTGCGAAGACCTGTCCGGTGCGCTGCCCGGGTCGCGGCAAACGCAAGAGATCTACCCGCATCTCTGGCGCAATATTTCCATTCTGGAAGACGCGTTCGATGGGTTCGACCGTCGCTACTATTTCTTTTTGCGCCAACCGGACGATTGGCTCAGAAGCGTCTATGTTCAAAACCTGAAACATCGTCAGAAATTCAGCCGGTTCGAGAAATTTGCCGATTTCTTACAGGTCGATGATCTTTGGGATGCGGTTATTGCCGAACCCGTAGCGGAACTGGGCCGGTCTTTCGTGACGGTCGACTATGCGCAAGACGCAGCCAGGTCCTCGGTAAGGGATCTGCTGGCAGCGGTCGCAGGTTGTGATCGCGACAAGGTTCAGGCCTTGCCAGAGCCGGAGCTAAACCTTTCTCCCGGCGAGACGGATATTGCCCTGATGCAGCAGATCAATCGCTCCAGCGCCTCGCAGGAGGCCAAGAGACGGGCAAAACTGGCCTTGTTCGAAGCACACGAAACGCCGCCATCTCACGCCGGCACCCCGGTCCGGTCTGATTGGTTCCAGGCGCCGCAGAAGCCCGAGACATTGCCCGAGGTTCTGGAGCCGTTATGGCAACGAGTCCGAAAGCGTGTTGCGGCGCAGGATCAACCCAATCTGATGCCGGATATCGATATCGACCTGAGACCGCTGCGCAATCTTATGGTCGAGGCCGATGGCGATTTTCCGGACGTGAACCGGGATCAGATGGCCGGTCAAGCCGAAATCCTGATCTATCGCTTTCGCGGCCAGTCCGAGATCTGCTTTCTGCTGGGGCTTGCGATCAGCTATCTGCGCAGGGACACGCCGCATACTGCGCAGGCCTCGGCTCTGTTTCAAAGGCTCTGGGCGGAAGAATATGATATCCTGCTGGGTTTTTTGCCCACCCGGTGGCTGATTTCGAGCTTCCAAACCTTTCTAGATCACGGCGTCAACGCAGATCAGAGGATCATCGGATCAGGCGCGTATTTCTATGCGAACATCCTGAAGGCATATGAGGCCGAACGTGCATTCGAAGGCCTGCCGCCGGATGCGGTATATCCCCACAAGCTGCCGCAGACCAAAATGGGCTTCGCCGGGCTGGACCGCTTCAAGCTGGGCGGCTCGGATCTGATCCTTAACACCAATGCGCTGCTGCTTGAATATTCAGCCAGGGATGACACTGCCGGGCGTGTGGCTCAGGAATTCCTCGCTCGAGCGAGAACCGCACAGTCGATCTTTTCGCGCATGGATAAAAGCCGGCAAGCCCACGAGATCAACATCAAACAATTCTCAAACTGCTGGAGCTTCTTCCAAAAACCCTAAACGCCAAAACCGGACAGCACCCACTCAAAGCACCCGTATAACATCCTTATCAATCGCCAGCATATAGCCGCGCCGTGCGATGTTCTTGACCAGAAGTTCACTGACCAACTGGTTGCCCAGCGTGTCGCGCAACCGCTTGATCCGGGTGGCACCGGCGGCCTCTTCGCAGTCCGTCGCATCACGGCCCGAAATCATCGCCTCGATCTCGGCGCCCGAGAGAACATCGTCATCCATGCGCGCTTCGGCCAGAATCGATAGGGTTTCCATTGCAGCGTCGGTTAGCTTGAACCCCATATTATTCAGATAGACGGTCTTTTCCTCGCGGCTGATCAGCAGAGAGCTGACCTGAATGCCCGAGCGTTCAATCTGGGCCATGCGGCGGTTCATGGTGATCAGCATGATCAGAAACACCAACGCGGCAATCAGAAGAGATGCGGCAAAGACCAGCAGTACAAAGATTACCATCCGGTAGCTGACAAGGGTTTCCGAGAACGCGGTGCCGGAAAGCGCTAGAATTTCAAGCAGCTTGATCTCGGCATCTGTGGTCAAGGCGTCGTTTTCAACGAAGATACGCTCAACCCTTGCATTGAACGCATTGGCATCGGGCAGGCTGATAAACAACAAAACGGCGGCAATCGTGAGAATGATAACGACAGCAGCCAGCCCGATGACCACCGCACGGGTGCCCGTGCGGCGCGCGTCAGCGGCAGAATTCGTCAGTTCGTGCAAAACGACCCTTCCCGACTCTATTGCTTTTTGACCGACAAGACCTTTAGCAGTGTCAGCCCTTGTTTCTTGAGCTTTTTCTCAAGTTTTCGCGTGACAGCGGCAATGTTACAGTCACCGCCTACCTGCGCAACATCATAGAAAAGTTCAAGCGGGTTATCGCGCTTGGCCTTGTATTCGACCGAACAGGCGGCATGCGCGGCCTGACTGCCAAGCGTTAAGGCCGCGACGGCAACGGGTATGATCAGAATGCGTTTCATGGCACAAACATGCGCGACCGGCCGCAGCTATTCAATAACATCAGTGCCGAAATGGTCCTGAAAATGGCTGTTATTGGATAACATTGTTTCGATATTGCCTGTCTTACACCTCAAGACCCATCCTCTGTTCATCACAACGCTGCCTGAGATGGGCATGCCATGCCGATTAGAGGAAAGGACAACCCATGATGTATCGTAAATTCATAGCCATTATTCTGGGGCTTTCGGTCGCGATTGCGGGTCTGAGCGCCGCCCCGGCCCGCGCAGGTGACCGGGACCTTCTCAAGATTCTGGGGGGTGTCGCCGCGGTCGCAATCATCGGCTCGGCCATCGCCAACGCCAAGGATCGCGACGATCATGTCACACGAAACAATTACTACTACAATAAAAAGCCGCGGGTCGGCCATCGGCACGGCCACAGGCACCATACCAAACATCGCTACCACAAATATGGCCACAAAAAACATGACCATGGCTACAAACACCGCAGCAAGCATCACAACGGCCATTTTGCGCGTCCCTTGCCGAAACGCGTTCAGCGCAAAGTACTTCCCGCCTCTTGCCGGGTTCAGGCATATAATGAGCGGGGTCGGTTCGTGGCATTTAGTGATTGGTGCCTTGATCGCAAATTCCGGTATGCCAACGCGTTGCCAAGACGCTGCGCCACCGGTGCACATGTACAGCGGCACAATCGGCGCACCCTCGTTTACAGCCAACGTTGCCTCAGCCGTCAGGGATATGCAGTGGCCCAGTATTGATCAGTTGATTGTATCTGGCCGAAGGGGAAGGGTTCTGCCCTTCCCTTTTGCATTGGGGGCATAGTTGTGATTTCTGGGCCCCATGACGGAACCTGATTACTCTTATGAACAGCACGCGCATGAGAGCGGCGCCCGGTTTGTCGCCGGGGTTGACGAGGTCGGGCGCGGGCCGCTTGCCGGGCCGGTGACCGCTGCCGCTGTCATCCTCGATCCGCAGAACATTCCCGACGGTCTGCAAGATTCAAAGCAGCTGACTGCGAAGCGACGTAAAGTATTGAGTGATCTACTGCAGGGGTGCGCGGATGTGTCGATCGGTCATGCGGATGTGGATGAAATCGATGACATAAACATACTCCGCGCGTCGCACTTGGCGATGCAACGGGCGCTGGCCGGGCTGCGCCAGGTACCCGATCTGGCGTTGATAGACGGCAACATGATCCCCAGAGGTCTGAACGTCCCATCGCAGACAATCATCAAGGGAGACACGATTTCACTGTCGATTGCAGCGGCCTCGATTGTTGCGAAAGTCGCCCGCGATCAGATCATGTGGGATTTGGCGCAACAGTATCCGGGTTATGGGTGGGAAACGAACGCAGGTTACCCGACCAAAAGCCACAAAGCGGCGCTTCGAAATCTTGGGATAACCCCACACCATAGACGTTCCTTCAAACCCGTCCACAACATCTTGTATCAAGAGAATAACTAAGCATTTGATTCAAAAAAGAAATTGACGGCGAATCAGCTTTGACTCATCTTTGACCTCAACGATCCAGAACGCAGAAGCGTCGGCGACAGAGGCAGAAAATGACAGCGAAAAATAATGCGACGGGCGCGCAAGCGCTCCCCCTGAACACGATTCTGGCCGGTGACTGCATCGAAGCGATGAACAGTCTGCCGGCGGAAAGCATTGATCTGATCTTTGCCGATCCTCCCTACAACTTGCAGTTGAAGGGCGATCTTCATCGCCCAGATAACAGCCAGGTGGATGCGGTCGATGATGCCTGGGATCAGTTCTCGTCCTTTGCGGTATATGACAAATTCACCAAGGACTGGCTGGCCGCGGCGCGGCGCCTGCTCAAACCCGATGGCGCGATCTGGGTGATCGGGTCTTATCACAACATCTTCCGCGTTGGCGCGGAGTTGCAGAATGCCGGTTTCTGGATTCTCAACGATGTTGTCTGGCGTAAATCCAACCCGATGCCAAATTTCCGTGGCAAGCGGCTGACCAATGCCCATGAGACGATGATCTGGGCCAGCAAAGAAGAAGGCGGTAAATACACGTTCAACTATGAGGCGCTGAAAGCGCTGAATGAAGGCATCCAGATGCGTAGCGACTGGGTGCTGCCGATTTGTACCGGCCACGAGCGTCTGAAGGACGACAAGGGCGACAAGGCGCATCCGACGCAAAAACCAGAAAGCCTGTTGCATCGCGTGCTGGTGGGCTCGACCAATCCGGGCGATGTCGTTTTGGACCCGTTCTTCGGCACCGGCACAACCGGGGCTGTCGCCAAGATGCTGGGCCGCAACTACATCGGGATCGAACGCGAAACCGCCTATCGGACCGTCGCGGAAAAGCGGCTGGCGTCGATCCGCAAATATGATCGTGAAGCGCTGCAGGTATCGACCAGCAAACGGGCTGAGCCGCGGGTGCCGTTTGGCCAGCTGGTTGAGCGCGGCATGCTGCGTCCGGGCGAAGAGCTCTATTCCATGAACCGGCGCCACAAGGCCAAGGTGCGTGCCGACGGAACGCTGATCGGCGACGATATCAAAGGATCAATTCATCAGGTTGGTGCCCATCTGGAAGGTGCGCCCAGCTGCAATGGATGGACCTACTGGTGCTTCAAGCGTGATGGCAAGACGGTGCCGATCGACCTTTTGCGCCAGCAAATACGTGCAGAGATGGCGAACTGACATAACCAACCACCACCGCCGGTGCCTGCGGTCTGACTTCCGCAAGCACTATCTACCTGCCCCGCCATTTTGGCGGGGCCTTTTCATTATGCGGCGTATGTGCGGGGCGCCTGTTCTTACGAGGCGTGCGTTTGGCCGACCGTTCGGGACCTACGCTTGAACACCTGCGATAGCTTTGCCTGCGGCTGATCATTTTTGTCGATAACCCGCAATCCGGCGGCCTTGGCCTTCGCCCACATGAAAGGCGAGGGCCAACCGGAAACAATAACGATCGACGTGTTGCGGTATTTCGGCTCGTCTGCCAATTCCTGTGCAAAGTCAGCGCCGTTACCATCCGGAAGGCTGTTATCGCATAGGATGATGGAATAGCGCTTTGCTGTCAGGAAATGGCGCGCCTCATCCAGCGTGTCTGCAACGTCTACGGCCGCATCAACCCCCGCACTTGCGATCGCGCGTTTGATCATCAGCTGATCGTGCTGGCTGTCTTCAATTACGAGGCATCTCAATTGTCGGGTCATATGTTTCCGTTCGCCGGTCCTGGTGGCTTCTGATCGCGCAGGGCGAAACTGCCACAAAGGATTTAATCAAGATTTAAATATCGAATTCGAGCTAAATGTCGCCTTGGTCGCACCGGGTCTGAATTCTGAAGGCGGTGGTGCCACAGTTGTTTGGCTGGCTTATCGCGGCAGAGGGTTCTGTGCCTTGTTGTAAGGCTTCCAGTTGGTGATCTCGGGATAATATGTTTTCCGCCAGTGCCGCACGCGAGGATTCATGACCTGACGCCAAAGCGGTGGCACCATCGCGGCCATCGTCATTAGCGGGTAGCCATAGGGCAATTGCGGCGCGTCACTTTCAGCGTAGGTCTGCAGCAAGGGAAAACGGCGGTCGGGCTTGTAGTGATGATCGGAATGGCGCTGCAGATTGATCAAAAGCCAGTTTGACGCCTTATGCGCGGCATTCCAGCTATGGCGCGGCTTGACGTGCTCATACTTACCGTCGCCCAGGTGTTTGCGGGTCAGTCCGTAATGTTCGATATAGTTCACCAGTTCTAGCTGCCAGATGGCGACGAAGGCCTGCCAGATAAACAGCATAAGCCCTGTCCACCCGCCAAGAAGTGCTGCCAACAGCAACATGCTGCCCTGCAACGCCCAATAGCGCAGAAACGGATTTCTACGGTCGGTCCAAGCAAGACCCTTGCGCGCCAGCATGTCCTTTTCTGCCCGAAAGGCGGATCTCAATGATCCCATCAGCACCCGGGGGAAGAAGCGGAAAAAGCCTTCATTGTATCGGGCAGTTACCGGATCGCGGGGCGTGCCGACATGGCGGTGATGCACCAGCAGGTGTTCAGAACGGAAATGCGAATACAGCACCATCGCCAGAAGCAGGTCGCCCAGCAAACGCTCGCGCCGGTCTTTCTGGTGCATCAACTCGTGGCTATAATTGATCCCGATCGTGCCGGTCACGACGCCCACACCGAAGAAAAGACAGATGGTTTCGATGGGCGACAGATGTGCGTCTCCCGGACCATTGGCGTACCAGATAACCCAGAAAAGCAGCACAAACTGCAATGGCGGCCAGATCAGCGTAATCGCCCGATACCATTTCAGCTGTTCATCCGACGTCTCCGGATCGGTGTTTTCAAGGTTGAGGCCAAGCGCCGCGTCGAGGATCGTGAACAAAAACCAGGTGACGATTGGTAAGAGCACAATGCTCCATCCCCCCTGCGTCGCACTGATCAGGGCGACCGGGATCAGCAGAAGCGACATCCAGAAAGGCAGGGCACGTTGAATACTGGCAACCGGTTGGGAGTTTGTCATCGCAAGTGGTCCGACGAATTAAAGGCTCTGGTGTTATATCTAGCCTATTTTTGTAAACGCACCATGTGCCAGGTCGAAAACCTTGCGCATGACGGTGGGTAACTCTGACGGTTTGAAACGCTGCCGGGGTATGAATTCGCCGATTTCAGGATCAACGGGCCCGTTGATGATGGTCACGTCTATGCGCAGCCGCAGGTGGAAATGGGTGAAGGTGTGGCGCGCTTCGTCAGGCAGTGTTTGCCAGTTGGCCTGTAGCGGCGGTGCGGGCGCGGGCGCCTCGGACCAGTCGCTGCCGGGCCAGCCCAGCATGCCGCCCAACAGGCCCTTGTCGGGGCGCCGTTCCAACAGCCAGGCACCGTCATCTCGGCGAACCACATAGGCGATCCCAAGGCGCGTCGGTTTTTCCTTTTTCGGCAGCTTGCGGGGTAGGTCGGATTGGGTGTCCGCGGCGCGGGCGCGGCAGGGTGTGTGCCAGGGACAGATGCCGCAGGCGGGGGATTTCGGCGTACAGATCGTGGCCCCCAGATCCATGACCGCCTGTGCATAGTCGCCGGGGCGGTTATCGGGGGTAAGTGCGGTCGCCACCTCGGTCAGCTCGGGTTTCGCCGTGGGCAGCGGTGTGTGGATGTCATAGAGCCGCGCCATCACTCGCTCGACATTGCCATCGACGACGGTTTCGGCCCGATCAAAGGCAATGGCAGATATGGCGGCGGCGGTATATGGGCCGATGCCCGGCAGCTTGAGCAGAGCGTCACACGCGTCAGGAAAGATGCCGCCGTGTTCGTTGGCAACGACGCGGGCGCATTTCAGCAGGTTGCGTGCGCGCGCATAATATCCCAGCCCGGCCCATTCCCCCATCACATCGCCATCGTCGGCAGCGGCCAGCGCCTGCACATCGGGCCAGCGGCTGGTAAATCGTTCGAAATAGGATTTGACCGTCGCGACAGTGGTTTGCTGCAACATCACCTCTGAGAGCCAGATGCGATAGGGATCGGGCCTGACACCTGCCGCACGGTCCGCCGGTCCGACCCGCCACGGCATCACCCGAGCATGCCGGTCGTACCAGTGCAGCAGGTCATCGGGATTGGCGATTTCACGCATTCTTTATCTGACCACGTCATTAGGGGCTGGTATGCCCTGTCACATGCCTTAAATTGAAGGCTGAGTACAGGAGGTCAGCTATGGCAGAGCGCAAAGCCACGACACGCGGGTTCACCCGCACCTCGTCGTTGCTGCAAAAGCGCATCCGGCGTGCATCGGAAAGCCGTGGTTTTTCCGAATCCCGCCTGCTGACCCACTGGGTCGAGATCGTAGGTGCCGATCTGGCTGAGATTGCCCGGCCGGTTAATGTCAGCTACGGACGGCAGGGGCTGGGGGCTTCCCTGACGGTTCTGACCACGGGCGCACAGGCACCGATCCTTGAGATGCAAAAAGAAAAGCTGCGTGAAAAGGTGAACGCCGTTTACGGCTACAACGCGATTTCGCGTGTGCGCATCACCCAGACGGCGCCAACCGGATTTGCTGATGGCCAGGCAAGCTTTGATCATCGCACCAAGCAGACGATGCCCGCAGTGCCTGATCCGGCCGCACAGCAAAGGGCGGAACAATTGGCCGCACCGGTAGGCGACACATCTTTGCGCAAAGCCCTTGAAGCACTGGGTCAGAACGTTCTATCCAAACACAAACATTGATCACCGGAGGTGAGCTTGATGAAACGACTTTTCGTATTTGGGGCCGTGGGCCTGGCTGTTGCCGCAGGGGCCGCTTTCTGGCTGAACGGGTCGCAAACCACCAGTGTCAGCAATCTGCCGCTGGGCGCCGTCAACGCACAGGAAGCCGCCGAGATTGATACCTCGTCTGTCGTGGAGATGTCGTTGGGTGCCGAGGATGCCAAGGTGACGGTGGTGGAATATGCTTCGTTCACCTGCCCGCATTGCGCCAATTTCCACAAGGGTCCCTTCAAGCAGCTCAAGGCGGATTACATTGACAGTGATCAGATTCAGTTCATTTACCGCGACGTCTATTTCGACCGCTTCGGATTGTGGGCGTCGATGGTCGCACGCTGCGGCGGGGAAGAACGTTTTTTCGGCATCTCCGACATGCTCTACAATCAGCAGAAAGATTGGATTGGTGGTGGAGAACCGGGCGAAATCTCGGCTAATCTGCGCAAAATCGGCAAAGTTGCCGGGCTTGGCGCGGATCAGATCGAAGCTTGCCTGAATGATAGTGACAAGGCCAAGACGCTTGTCGCCTGGTTTAAGGAAAACGCCGAGGCCGATCAGATCCAATCGACACCGACACTGGTCATCAACGGCGAAAAATATTCGAACATGGGTTATGGCGATCTGAAAGCCATCATCGACGAAAAGCTGGCCGAGTAATGACGTCACCCCTGACCGGGCTGAAGGTTGTCGAACTTGCCCGAATTCTGGCTGGCCCCTGGGCCGGTCAGACACTTGCCGATCTTGGCGCTGACGTGATCAAGGTCGAGGCGGCCGCTGGCGACGACACCCGCAAATGGGGTCCGCCGTTCATCGAGCGTGATGGTGACCGCACGGCGGCCTATTTCCATTCCTGTAATCGTGGGAAGGCCAGCATCACGGCTGATTTCCGCACGCCGGAAGGGCAGGCGCAGGTGCGCGATCTGGTGCGTGACGCGGATATTCTGATTGAAAATTTCAAGGTTGGCGGCTTAGCGAAATACGGGCTGGATTATGCCAGCCTGGCTGCGATCAATCCGCGACTGATCTACTGCTCGATCACCGGCTTCGGTCAGGACGGGCCCTATGCTCATCGCGCGGGCTATGACTATATCATTCAGGGGATGTCCGGGCTGATGTCGATCACCGGCGATCCGGACGGACAGCCGCAAAAGGTTGGCGTGGCCGTGACGGATGTGTTTACCGGTATCTATGCGGTGACCGCCATCCTCGCGGCGGTCCATCAACGGCACGCTACCGGCAGGGGGCAACACATCGACATGGCGCTTCTGGATGTAGCGGTCTCTGTAACGGCCAATCAGGCAATGAATTACCTGTCGACCGACGTGGCGCCCCGGCGGATGGGCAATTATCACCCCAACCTGTCGCCCTATCAGGTGTTCGAATGCAGCGACGGCTTTATCATCATCGCGACGGGTAATGACCCGCAATACCAGCGGCTGTGCGATATTCTTGGCTTGCCGGATCTGGCCGAAGCGCCGGAGTATCTAACCAATGCCGACCGGATTGCCAATCGCGATACGCTGACGGCGGTCCTGACAGAACGGACGCTGACATTCACCAAATCCGATCTGTTGACGAACTGCGAGACCAAAGGCGTACCCGCCGGACCGATCAACGAGATGGACGAGGTGTTTGATGACCCTCAGGTCAAGGCGCGTGGCATGCAGGTCTCTCTGGATGGCGTACCGGGTGTTCGGTCGCCCTTCCGGTTTTCGGACGCTGAACTGTCTTTGACCCGCCCTTCGCCTAAGTTGGGCGAGGATAACTGAGTTAAGATGGCATCTCGGCGCTGGCTATGCCGACACCTGCCAGCGCGGCATCCAAGGCTGTCCAGTCTTCCAGCTTCAGCCGTACCGGCAATGTAATCACCTTGCTGCGAAAATCGGGCGGCAGACGCACGGCATCCTTCTCGGTCGTGACCAGTTGCGCGCCCAGCTTTTGCGCATCGCTTTCCAGCCGGGCCATCAGCGCCGGTGTTAGCGGCTGGTGATCATCCAGCGCCTCGGTTGCTGCCAATGTCGCGCCAAGCGCCCTGAGTGTTTCGAAAAACTTTTCGGGATGTCCGATACCGGCAAAGGCCAAAAATGGGGTATCATGCCAATCCATGCCAGTTTGCAATGGCACCAGCCCGCCCTTCAGACGCGGAATATGAATGCGCCCTCCCCAGATTTTGTCGAATTTTTCTTGTGCGCCGTCAGGGCCGATCGACAGCAATATATCTGCGCGCGCCAACCCGGCTTCGACGGGTTCTCGAAGTGGCCCGGCAGGCAGGCAACGGCCATTACCAAACCCCATTTGCGCATCGACGACGACGACCGAAATATCCTTGACCAGAGACGGATTCTGAAATCCATCGTCCAGTATGATCACATCGGCGCCTTGTGCTTCGGCGGCCTGCGCGCCGGCAGCGCGATCTTTCGCGATCCAGACCGGTGCGAAAGCGGCGACCAGCAAAGGTTCATCCCCAACATCGTCTGGCCCGTGACGCTTTGGATCAACCGCAACCGGCCCTTCAAGTGTTCCGCCATACCCCCGTGAGATCACATGCGGCACCCGCCCCTGCTTTTGCAGGCGATCGGCAAGGGCGATCACTGTCGGCGTCTTGCCCATCCCACCCGCGTTCAGGTTGCCGACGCAGATGACCGGCACTGCCGCCCGGTGACCTGCCGCGCCCGCAAGACGTCGTGCGGTAGCGCGTGCATAAAGCGCGCCGAGCGGCGCCAGAAACTTTGCCGCAATGCCAGGATTTTCCGGTTCAGAGTACCAGAACAGGGGCGGCTTCATGTCTTGGCTTCCAATACATCCAGTGTGTCCTGCACCAGATCAAGTATCTGGTCGGTAACGGCCGCGCTTTGCGACGCGACGTCCCAGGCAGCATGCGCCATCATGGCTGCCTCATCAGGTGCAATCAGTCGCTGAACTGCAGCGGCCAGCGTGTCGGCGTCCTGTACGACGCACGCGGCCCCTGCCGCGGCATAGCGCGAATAGCGCGAGACATAGCGGCTTACATTCGGCCCATAAAGGACGGCGGAGCCATGCGCGACGGGTTCGTTCGGGTCGCGTCCGGTCTGATCGAGGAAAAGCGAGCTCCCCATAAAAGTGACGGTGGCAAGCAGATACCACAGCCCAAGCTCTCCGGTGGTGTCCGCCAGCAGGATCTGGGTTGTTTCTTCGGGCAATTCACCATCGGACCAGATGACATGGCGCCAGTCACCTGCCTCGAGCTGTTTCCGAAACGCGTCGGATTCAGTGATATCATCCGGCACGATGACCAGCAGGGCACGATGCGCGAATTTGCTGACGCGCCGATGCGCCTCAAGTATCGTGGGCAGCTCGTCAGGCTGGGCCATGGCCGCAAGCCAGACATGGCGACCCCGCAGCAGCGCCGACAATTCGTCATGGTCGGATTGATTATAGGGGAGCGCCACGGTGCCTTCCTGAAACGGGCCCGTCACCGTTACCTCGGTACTTCCGGTGCCAATACGCCGCAATTCACGCGCGGCAGCGGCAGACCGTACCATTATGACCGAAAACTTCGAATAAAGCGCTTTGGGTAGGTCAGGAAACCAACGCCAGCCGGGACGGATCAGCATATGTTCCTCGGCATCCACCAGATAGAGCGGGATGCCCAGCGTATCGGCTGAACAGATGAGCGCCGGTAGCACGTTGCCGCCGGTCCAGAGACAAAGGTCGGGCGTCCAATGCTTCAGAAACGCTTCGGCATCTGCAACCGAATCCTGCGGTACGATCTGCCAGATCACCGGGTCTTCGATTTGGCGGTCGCGTTGCAGATCGCCGGAGCTGGTCAGCAACATTCGTAGGCCCGGGCGTTGCTGGGCCAGCCGCTCGGCCAGCTGCACAAGGGCATCGGCGCGGCTGCCATCGGCAGCATGCGCCCAGATAAGTTCACCTGCGGGGCGCGCGATCGACGGCGGGGCAAACGCCCGTGGTGTTCCGCGGGCATAGGCCAGATAAGCGGCCAGGCTAAGCGAACGCCCCATGGTTCAGGTTACCCCGGCTCTTCGGTGGCAGTTGTGTCGCCATCTCGAAAAATGCCAACGGCGTGCCGATCACTTTTAACCTCAAAAAGCGTGCAGGACAGACCGGTTGGTTCTCCGCCAAAAACCAAGTGCAGGCGTTGGACCATTTGTCATTCCTCACGGGGGTTGCATTAAAGGGCAGCGTATTGAATTGCGGATCAGGGTCAAGCGATTGACCTGCCACACAGCCGCGACTTGACGGCACGCACGGAAAGGGGCAACCAGTACCTTATTTATCGTGAAGGATTACCATGGCCAAACCTTTTCTGATCCTTCAGTTGCGGCCGGAAAGCGAGGCGGCGGATGATGAATATGCCGCCATCCTGAACAAAGGCGGGCTGTCGGACGGTCAGGCGCTGCGTATCCGGCTGGATCAAACTGAACTGCCGGACGATCTGCAACTGGATCAATTTTCCGGTGTGATCGTGGGCGGCGGCCCCGGCTGTGTCAGTGATGCACCGGACAAAAAGACAGAGATTGAAACACGGATTGAACAGTCTGTTCTTTCGCTGATGCCAGAAATCACCAACCGCGATTTCCCCTTCCTCGGCTGTTGCTATGGCATCGGGATTTTGGGCAAACACCTGAACGGAGATGTCAGCAAGGAAGCCTATTCAGAACCCGTCGGTACCTCGGACTGCATGATCACCGCTGATGGCGCCAGTGATCCGTTGCTGAACGGCGCCCCCGAAAATTTTCAGGCCTTTGTCGGGCACAAGGAAGCATTGCAGTCATTGCCAGAGGGCTGCACCCATCTGGTCAGCTCACCGACATGTCCGTTTCAGATGGTACGCCACGGCCAGAATGTCTATGCGACGCAGTTCCACCCCGAAGCCGATGGCGAAGGGTTCAGAACCCGTATCCGGATCTACAAGAACCACGGGTATTTTCCGCCCGAGACCGCCGAAGAGCTGATCGCCATGTGCGAAGCTGCCGATGTGCATGCGCCCGAATTGATTCTGCGGAATTTTGTCTCGCGCTACAGTTAGAGTGCCATCCTCAAATCGAAATCAGATCGGTCGCCATAACGCCGGATACCCATTCGAGCTGACGTGGCAGGCTGATGGAGTGCAGATCGTAGCGGTCGCGTGCAAGTTTGCGGGCCGTTTGCCCTAGCCGTTTGCGGGCCGCCGGGTCCTCAAGCAGCGCGCAAACTTCCGTGACGAGGGCGTCGCCATCGAAGAAATCTACCAATCGACCGCCTTCATCATGCGTGATCACCTCGCGCACCGGTGCCGTATCGCTGGCCACGATTGCCGCCTCGCAGCTCATCGCTTCCAGCAGGCTCCAGCTAAGCACGAACGGATAGGTCAGGTAGACATGCACCCGGCTGACCTGCAGCAGGCGCAGGAACTGGTCATAGGGGATACGACCGAGGAAGTGCACGCGCGCCCAATCTTCATCCGCAATCCGGCCGCGCACTTCGTCAATGAACATCTGCTTCCAGGTCCGGTCACCTTGCGGCTTCGCACCATAGCTCACCTCGTCACCGCCGACGATCAGCACCCGGGCGTTCGGTCGCTCTTTCAGTAGGTGCGGCAGCGCACGCATGAAGATGTGATAGCCGCGATAGGGCTCCAGATTTCGATTAACGAAGGTGATCACCTCATCGTCTCGGGTGACATCACAAACACCTTCAATGGTCAGCCGGGCGTTGGAATCCGGCGCGGCACTGATTGTGTCGATGCCGTCATGGATGACGGTGATCTTATCGCGAAATTCAGATGGGAACGTGTCGGCCTGAAACGTGGTTGGGCTAATGCCCGCTTCTGCACGGGGAAAATGCAGATGATTGTTGAGGTTCTTCAGACGCATCCGCAGCATTTCGGTATCCGGGTCGGATTTGTCGAATTCAGGGTCGAAAAACAGATGCGGGTATTTGGCGTGGTGATAAAGTTCGCAATAAAGCGCCATTCTTGCCCCGGGCCAGACATCGCGCAGAAACATCGCTTCGCCCCATCCAGGATGTGCCAGGATCAGATCAGGCTCGAACCCCGCCTCCTTCAGCTTGAGAGCGGCGCGATAACAGGCTTCGGCCCGCGTGACCTTGCTGTCTAGATCCAGAAGCCAGGGGTGCACGTTCTGGCCGGAGCGTTCAGGCAGTTTGTAGGGCAGCACGCGCACCTTGTTCCAGGTCGCGGCTTCTTTGACTCGCAGGGTCAGGGCCACGCATTGATGCCCCTTTGATGCCAGCAAGGGCGCCAGATGCTTGTATTGCCCTGGGAAATTCTGGTGGATGAAGAGGATTTTCATCTATGTTTGCCGCTCTCTTGCCCCTCTTTCGGTTATAGGCGGCCTGTCACGCCCTGCAAAGGTCCGGTTTTTACCCCATGCCTCTGGACCACACGCGCCCATGCGCCTATCACGCTGGGAACAATTGATCACCAGAAGGTCCGACCCGCATGTCGCGCTATTCCGCCGCCGAGATCGAAGCAAAATGGCAAGAAGCCTGGGACAAGGCCGGTATCTTCCGGGCCACCCATACCGATGACAAGCCGAAATACTACGTGCTTGAGATGTTCCCCTACCCGTCGGGGCGCATCCATATGGGCCATGTGCGCAACTATACGATGGGCGATGTGATCGCGCGCTACAAGCTGGCAACCGGCCATAACGTGCTGCACCCGATGGGGTGGGACGCCTTTGGCATGCCCGCCGAAAATGCCGCCATGGCGATCGGCGGTCACCCCAAGGACTGGACCTATCAGAATATCGACGACATGCGCGCTCAGATGAAGCCGCTTGGCCTTTCCATCGACTGGTCGCGCGAGTTTGCCACCTGCGATCCGGAATATTATGGCCAGCAACAGGCGCTTTTCCTCGACATGCTCGAAAAAGGTCTGGTCTATCGCAAGAACGCCGTGGTGAACTGGGACCCGGTCGATATGACGGTGCTGGCCAATGAGCAGGTGATCGACGGCAAGGGCTGGCGGTCGGGCGCCGAGGTCGAGCGGCGCGAGCTGACGCAGTGGTTCTTCAAGATCAGTGACTTTTCCGAAGAGCTGCTCGAGGCGCTGGACGGTCTTGATAACTGGCCCGCCAAGGTGCGGCTGATGCAGGAAAACTGGATCGGTAAATCGCGCGGCATCGAAATTCCGTTTCATCGCACCGATGGCGGTGACCCGGTGCTGTGCTATTCGACACGGCCCGACACGATGCGCGGCGCCAGCTTTATTGCCATTTCACCCGAGCATCCTCTGTCGCGTGAACTGGCCGGGGGCAATGCCGAACTGGCCGCGTTCATCGCCGAGACCCGCAAGATGGACACCACCGAAGCGGCGATGGAAAAGGCCGAGAAGAAGGGTATTGATACCGGCATCACCGTCCGGCACCCGATCTACCCGGACATTCAGTTACCCGTCTGGGTCGGCAATTTCGTCCTGATGGATTACGGCACCGGCGCGGTGTTCGGCTGCCCGGCACACGACCAGCGCGACCTCGATTTCGCCCGCAAATACGGGCTGGAGGTGCGTAATGCGTTCTACATGCCGGGCGATGAGGTCGAGGTTGTAAACGACGCGCTGGTGCCCGCGAAGTCCGAAAAGGTTGTCTATATCGACCATTTCGCGGGCATTGCCGAGGCAACCAGCCAGGACGGCATCGACGCCACCATCGACTATTTCGAAGCCAACGATCTGGGCAAGGGTCAGGTCAAATACCGCCTGCGCGACTGGGGGCTTTCGCGGCAACGCTATTGGGGTTGCCCAATCCCAGTCGTGCATTGCGATGACTGCGGCGTGGTGCCCGAGAAGAAGGAAAACCTGCCCGTCCAGCTGCCCGATGATGTGACGTTTGACATCCCCGGCAACCCGCTGGATCGCCATCCTACATGGCGGAACTGTTCCTGCCCGAAATGCGGCAACCCGGCGAAACGCGAGACCGACACAATGGACACGTTCGTCGATAGTTCATGGTATTTCGCCCGCTTCACCGCGCCCCGCGCCGAGACACCGACAGACATGGCCGAGGCCGACTACTGGATGAATGTCGATCAGTATATCGGCGGCATCGAACACGCCATTCTGCACCTGCTCTATAGCCGTTTCTTTGCCCGCGCGATGAATCTGACAGGGCATCTGCCTGCTCGCGCAATCGAGCCCTTCAATGCGCTTTTCACGCAGGGCATGGTCACGCATGAAATCTACCAGACCCGCGATGGCAAGGGCCGCCCGGTCTATCACTTGCCGGAAGAGGTCGAAATTCGTGACGGGAAAGCTTATCTGAAGCGAGAACTGGCGGATGAGTCTGGGAATGTGCTGCTAGATTCATCCGGCCTGCCGTTGATGGGGTCTGATATCGAAGTCATCCCCTCGGCCAAGATGTCGAAATCCAAGAAAAACGTGGTCGATCCGGTGAACATCATCAGCGCTTACGGCGCCGATACCGCGCGCTGGTTTGTCCTCAGCGACAGCCCGCCCGAGCGCGATGTCGAATGGACCGCAAGCGGCGCCGAGGCGGCCTATAAGCATCTTTCACGCGTCTGGAACCTCTGTGATCGGATTGGCGCGATGGACGCCGACGCACCCGGCGATGGCAATGAGGATCTGCTGCGCGAGATGCATAAAACCATCCGCGACGTGACGCTGGGTGTCGAAAGTTTCGGATTTAATGCAGCGATTGCAAGACTTTATGCCTTCACCAACGTGTTGTCGAAATCAAAGGCGGGCAAGGCGGTGCAAAAGCAGGCGATCATGACGCTGGCGCAGCTTATGTCCCCGATGACACCGCATCTGGCCGAGGATATATGGGCGCATCAGGGTGGCGAAGGTCTGATCGCGAACGCGCCTTGGCCCAAGGCGGATGAGGCGATGCTGGTCGATCAATCCGTTACCCTGCCGATCCAGATCAACGGCAAACGCCGGGCAGAGATCAGTGTGCCGCCCGATATGGACAAGGCCGAGGTTGAAAAAACCGCGCTGGCCACGGACGTCGTTCAAAAGGCGCTGGAGGGCGGCCAGCCGAAGAAGGTCATCGTGGTGCCGGGGCGTATCGTGAATGTTGTCATCTGACACTAATTTGGCGCATATCGGCGCGGGGCGCGGATGAAGCTTTCGACCCGTGACGCACCCGGGTACTTCGCCCGGCCTGAGCCGCAGCGCACCGGCTTGCTGATTTATGGCGCTGACGCGATGCGGGTGGCGCTGAAGCGGCAGGAAGTGATTGCCGCATTGATCGGCCCGGCTGGCGAAGAAGAAATGCGCCTGTCCCGTATCCCGGCGGGTGATCTGCGCAAGGATCCGGCGGTGTTGCAGGATGCGATCAAGGCGCAGGGCTTTTTTCCAGGACAGAGGGTGGTGTTTGTTGAAGACGCCACCGATGCGATGGCCCCCATTGTCACCGATGCACTGGCGGATTGGGCCGAAGGTGATGCGCAGGTGATTGTGACAGCGGGTCAGCTCAAGGCCAGCTCGAAACTGCGCAAGCTGTTTGAGACCCATAAGAATGCCTATGCCGCCGGGATTTACGACGAACCACCGTCGCGGGCTGAGATAGAAGCGACGCTTGCCAAGGCCGGGCTGACCGGTGTCGGCAATGACGCGATGGCCGATCTGACCACTCTGTCGCGTGATCTGGATCCGGGTGATTTCCGCCAAACAATGGAGAAACTGGCGCTTTATAAACTGGGCGATGACGCACCGGTCAGCGCTGCTGATATAACCGCCTGCGCCCCGACATCGACCGAGGCTGCGCTGGATGACGTGCTCAACATTGTGGCCGAGGCCCGGTCGGGCGAAATTGGTCCGGTGATGAAGAAATTGAAGGCTCAAGGTATTCAGCCGGTGGGCCTTTGCATCGGGGCGACAAGGCACTTCCGCGCACTCTATACCGCAGCCTCTGATCCCGGCGGCGCCGCGCAAGGTATTGCCCGGATGCGTCCACCGATTTTTGGTCCCCGGCGGGACCGGATGCTGCGGCAAGCGCAGAAATGGGGGGTTGTTCGGTTGGAACAGGCCCTGACCCTGCTGACGGACACCGATTTGCAGTTGCGGTCGGCGGGTCAGCATGCGCCTGCGATGGCATTGGTCGAGCGCACACTGATCCGGTTGGCGATGATGGCCGCGAGATAAGAGCCGTTACTCGCCACCTCCATACATCGCCATGAACTCAGCCTCGGTCATGCCGGTCAGGTCGCCGGCAAAGGCGTAACCCTCCGGCTTTTTGTCCGTGAAAATCTCCTGCGTTACGGTCACGCCACTAGGGTCGTCGATGGTGCCCATGCCGAAAAAGTAAGTTCCATAATGGGGTCCGGGCATTGTGATGCGGAAATAAAGCGAACTGCCGCAGGTGCTGCAAAAACAGCGCTCACCCCATTCGGACGAAGCGTAGGTGGTGATGTTATCGGCACCCTCAAAGGTCACCTGATCCGGTTTGGCCTCGACGGCGATGTTGATGCCGCCCGACCATTTTCGGCACATGCCGCAATGGCAGGCTCCGGCTTCGGTGATGTCTGACGTGACGGTGTATTTGACGGCGCCGCAGAGGCATGATCCGGTTTTTGACATTTGAGGCTCTCGGTTTTTTATGGGTTTCTGTGCTTCGATAATGCCGCAGTACGGTGACAATAGCTGTCAGGATGTTGAGCGTCACCCGGGTTTGTACCCGTTTAAGCGCTCTTGCATGTATCCGCTTGTCCACGGGTGTTTCAGATAAGGTCAAATGCTGCGGCGTGTCGGCCCGCCCAACGGCCCGTGGCGAGGCAGGCGGTAAGAAGATAACCACCAGTAGGAGCCTCCCAATCCAGCATCTCACCGGCAGCGAAAGTGCCCGGACGGGCGCGGAGCATGAGGGACGGATCAAGTGCGCCGAAACTGAGGCCTCCGGCGGTTGAGATAGCTTGATCCAATGGCTGCGGCCCTTGGTGGCGGACCGGCAGCGACTTGATCAACGGCACAAGATCATCCGGTAACGGGTGGGCGAATTCCATCAGCAGGGTGATCTTGACCGGGTCAAGGCGCAGGGTTTTGCGCAGGTGATTGGTAAGGCTGGCCTTACCGCGTGGCCGGGTAAGGCGGCTACCGATCTGATCATGGGTCAGGTCGGGCATCAGATCGAGCCTGAGCGGTGCACCCTCGCGCATGGCGCGTGAAACCGCGTAGATACCGCCGCCTTCTATACCGGTTTCCGAGATCACGAATTCACCACGCGACTGGCTGTCGCCAGCATGCAGGGCGATGCCTTTGACCGGGGCGCCAAAATGGCGGTGCATGTGCTCGGACCAGCTTACGGCAAAACCGATATTAGCAGGTTTGAAAGGTGCCAAATCGGTGTCCTGAAAATGACCTGTCCACGTCCCGTCAGACCCCAGTCGCGCCCAACTGGCGCCGCCGCAGGCCAGCACGGTTACCTTGGGGGCAAGACGTTGCGCCCCGGCAGGTGTTGCAAACAGAACCGCATCCCCGTCCCACCCTAGCCAGCGCCAGCGCGTGCGGATTTCCACCCCTTGCGCGGCGAGCTGTCCGAGCCAGGCGCGCAGCAGCGGAGAGGCTTTCATCGCATTCGGAAAGACGCGACCGGTTGAGCCTGTAAAAAGGCTCTGTTCCAGCCCAATTGCCCATTCTTTCACCTGTCCCGGACCAAAAGCAGACAGCATCGGCCGGAGGCGCTTTTCATCCGTTCCGTAGGCCGCCAAAAAGTTATCCAACGGCTCGTCTTTGGTAAGGTTCAAGCCGGATTTCCCTGCCATCAGAAGCTTGCGGGCCACCGACGGTTTGGCCTCGGTCACCATCACACGGCGTCCGGCGCTAGCCAGTTCCTGCGCTGCCATCAGGCCTGCGGGTCCGGAACCGATGACGAGCGCATCTGTCATGCGCCTGGGGGAAGGCCCTTATGGTGCAGGACGCGCTGCGGATAGGGGATTTCGATGTCATGCTCTTTCAGTGCGTTCCAGATTGTGAAAAGCACCTGAGGGGTGAACTTGTTCTTGCCGTCATCGATGCCGTTGACCCAGAATTCAACGGCGAATTCGACACCGCTATCGGCAAAGGCGCGCAGCTCACAATCGGGCCCGTCAGGCTCCTGCAGGACGAAATCAAGCTTCGAGACCGCCTGTTCAACAATTTTGGGCACCAGATTGATATCGGTGTCGTAGCTGACCGAAAACGGCGCCTCGTAGCGGTTGGCGCTGCCCGCATCGGAATAGTTGACCACGCGGGTGGTGATGAAATCCTCGTTCGGAACCACGATCCAGCGGCCATCGAAAGTCTCCAGTATCATCGCGCGGGCGGTAGTCTTGACGATGGTCCCGGCCTCGCCGCCGTCAAGTTCGACATAGTCGCCAACGGTGGCCTGACCTTCGAGCAGCAGGATGACACCCGAGATGAAATTGGCGGCGATCTTTTGCAGGCCGAAACCCAAACCAACGCCAATGGCGCCACCCAGCACGGCCAGCGAGGTAAGCGAGATGCCGAGGATGTTCATCAGCACAAGGAAGGCCACGCCGAAGATCGCGATTTCGGCGGCCTTGACCGCCAGTTGCCGTGTGGCGGGGCGCATTTCCTTTTGCTGTTCGATGAACCCGGCGGATTGTTCATTTGACCAGCGGCCCACCCAGAAGATCACGCCGCCGACGATCACCGCCTTGATCAGCCACAGGAGGTCGAAGGACATGTTGCCAAGCGGTACGACAGTAGACTCTAACCAGGCGGAAAGCTCGTCCAGGAGGCCCAGAGCATAGATAGCAGCGACCGGGATCAGGATATATTTGCCAAGCAGCTTGAGGAATGAGTCCTGTAGGATGCGGTGGACGAGTATCCGCACCGCAAGGAACAGGAATATCCGCTTGCCGAAGGCGATCACCTCGCCCGAACCGAAGACCGACCGGGTGATGTTTTCGCCAATGCCGGTCAGGCCATAGGCCAGAAGAGGAAGGATCAGTGGCACGAACAGCAGTAGAAAGCGCCGGGCGCGAGCGATCACATGTTCCTGACTCTCAGGCGGGGTGAGCCAGCCGCGCAACAGAGGCTTGAGCTTGCGGGCGACGATCCAGGCGGCAAGGTATGCCACCACCAGCAGGGCGAATTGTGACCAGGCAGCGGGGGATAGCAGCCATTCGCGGGCCAACTCCCACCCCTGAAGGGCGTAGCCATAGGCCTGCTGGACGATCTCGGGTTGGTTTTCCCAATCCATCGCGTACCTCTTGTCATTTGCGCCGTCACTGGCATTCTCATGCCCCGCAAGGTCGAAAGGATCAAGTCATACCGTCGGAAACACCGATATGTCCGCTATGTGAGCGGCCCATTCCCGCCGAGGCACCCCAAAGCCATCATCACCTTGTGCCGAAACTGAAAGGTGGTAAGGGCGGGCCGACGGTGTTGTTGCACCAGATCTGTCACAATGAAATTCACGCCACGTTGACCGAGGTAGAACTGGCGCGCGAGTATGCGACGATCAACGCGCTGCGGGCGCATCCTCGGATCGCGAAATTCATCAAGTGGGTGCGCAAGCGCCCGCCAGGGTTTCATTCGAAGACGCCGGGACGGCGGCGCAAGCGGTAGGGCTTGACGGGGCGGTGTCTGGTGTCAGTTTAGAGACCGACACAGGGGAAATGGCATGCGGATCAAGAGGCGCTACTTTTTAGGGGGTGCGGCGGCGGCGCCGCTGGCGATATCATGCGCTGGGGTGCGAGCGGATGATGGCGTGACATTGGCCGCCGCTCCGGCAGAGCTTCAGCTTGCCCCGGCGGATTACGCGCCGACGCCGGTCTGGGCCTATAACGGGCAGGTTCCCGGGACGGCGTTGCGGTATCGGCGGGGCGAAATGCTTTCGGCCCGGTTGGTAAACGGATTGGCGCAGGGGACGACGGTGCATTGGCACGGGCTGCGTCTGCCCAACGCGATGGATGGGGTGCCGGGGATGACGCAAGGTATCGTGCCGCCGGGCGGAGAATTCGATTACTGGTTCAAACTGCGCGATGCGGGCACATACTGGTATCATCCGCATGCCAACTCACTTGAGCAGATTTCGCGCGGGCTGGCGGGGGTGCTGGTGGTCGAGGAGGACACGCCGCCTGAGGTGGATCACGACACGACGCTGGTGCTGGATGACTGGCGCATGACGGAAAACGCCGCGATCCATTCCGGGTTTGATAACCGCCATGACATGTCCCATGCGGGTCGGCTGGGAAACTACATTACGGTCAATGGCCTACCTGAGCTGACAGGAGAGCTGCGCCCGGGCGCGCGGCTGCGGCTGCGGCTGGTCAATACCGCGACGGCGCGGGTATTCCGGTTGCGTTTTGACGGGTTGCGGGTCTGGCAGGCAGCGCTGGATGGGATGCCGCTGGCTGACGTTGCTGAGGTCAGTGAGGTTGTGATCGCCCCGGCGCAACGGGTGGATTTGCTGGTAGACGTCGCGGCCGCCGCCGGGGAGGAGGCGCTGATTGCCTCGGTCGAGCGTGACGCAACCTTTGCCATGGCAATTTACCGCGTGAACGGGGCAGCGGTCGCGACGCGTGAGGTGCCCGCGCCGCTGCCGCCTAATAATATGCCGGACCTAACCTTGAAGGATGCACCCACAGTCCCGCTGGTGATCGAAGGCGGCGCGATGCGGGGCCTGCCTGATGGCGCGATCTGGCAGGGTTCGAAAATGGATGTGCGGGCGCTTGCCGAGGCAGGGCAGTTCTGGGCCTTCAACGGGATCGCCGGAGTGCCGGATGCGCCGCTGATTGAGGCTGATCTGGGCGAAACCCTTCGCGTGCCGATGACCAACCGAACGGCCTTTTCCCATGCGATGCATCTGCATGGCACCCATTTCCGCGAGGTGCTGCCGGGTGGGGTGTTGGGGCCGTGGCGCGATACGCTGTTGGTCGATCCCGGTGAAACCCGAGAGATCGCCTTTGCTGCCGAAAACCCCGGTGACTGGATGTTCCATTGCCATATGCCCGCGCATCAGATGTCGGGGATGATGAATTGGATCAGGGTGAGTTAGATACTGTTTTCAACTGTTTCGGTATTTGCAGGGCCTTCGATGACGATGCCCGCGTAGCCGGGGTTTCGGGTTGGGGTCAGACCGTCCACATGTTGAATTTCAAGCGTCGTGTAGGCGCGTTTCCAGAGCCAATTGCGGTTTTCTATGGCCTCAAAGTCCGGATCGGGCAGAATGTCGTCGGTGAACGCCCAGAAATAAAGGGTGAAGCCGAAATCCGTGACCGGCTGAACAGACAAAAGCCGCATACCAAGGTCCTCGCAAGATCGGCGCGACGCGTCGATGTCGCCGCTGCGCAAGGTGATCTGACCAATGCGCGCACCGCCACCGAGGGGCAGCGACGGGTTTCCGACGCCCGGCGGGCGTTTCCCCTCGAATTCATGTTGCAGAAGCTCGATTTGAAAACCCTCGGGGTCGCTGAGATGACACATATAGCCGATGTCGCGAAACTGATGCGGTTTGCTGACGTCAAAACCTGCGGCGCTGAGCTGGTCAAAGGCCATATCGACATTGGGCAGGGTGATACCGATTTTCCAGTAGCGATCACTGCGGGCAGGGCTGTAGGCAGCGCCACCGGATCGCAGCAGGATATCAGCATCAATGCCCTCGTATCCCACACGCCACCCGTCAGCGGTTTCACGCGCGGTCATGCCAAGGTGAGACCTGTAGAAATCCGCCAGTACCTCCGGATCATAGACTGATAGCCTAATACCGGACAGGCGGGGCATCAGCGGCAGAGGCCTTTGATCCCGGCCACATGTTCGGGTGTCGCCGTAAGCGTATCGACAGTCATGTCGCGAGCGGTTTGCATCAGATTCCCGGGTTCGACGATGCGGTCAAAAAGGCCCCAGGCAAGCGCATCGTCGGTCGAGATTTTCTGACCCGCCATCAGGATCATTTTGGCGCGGGAGGGGCCGACCAAGCGCACAAGGCGGGCCGGATCAGAAGGCTGCGGCAGGAAGCCGAGCTTCATCACCGGATAGAACGCGTTGGCGCCCGGCACCGCAAGGCGCAGGTCGCAGGCCAGCACCATGCCCATCGCGCCACCCGCCACGGTGCCATTCAACGCCGCGATGGAAAGCCCCGGCAGCTCGGCGATGGCCGACGAGAGCCGTTCCCATACCGGGGATGTGGGCAGGCCGGATTTCGCCGCCTCAAGATCCATGCCGGCGCTGAAGGCGCGCCCCGCGCCGGTCAGGATCAGCACGCGGGCCTCCCGCGCCGCTTCGGCGATTTCGGCCAGCTCGGTCAGCATCGCTTCGGTTAAGGAATTGGCCTTTTCAGGGCGGTTTAGTGTCACAATCCAGAGATCATCGTCTTTTTCAAGCTGTATCATACGAGGCCGACACGTTTGCGGATATCGTCGCTGCGCAGCGAAATTTCCTGACCGATGAAGTCATCCGCCTCGGGGCTGCACATCCATAGAAGTGTTTTCGCAGGCCAGTCCGGCGGGATATGATCGGACCAGTCCAACTGCGCCACAGGGTTCACGCCACTTGCCTTGATTTCGCGCTGCATCTGCGTTGCAACGGTACCGGGCGACAGACCCATGACACGTAAGCCCTGTTCGCGGCCTTCCTTGTCGGCGCACATGGTCAGCATCGCCGCCCCGGCCTTGGAAGCGCAATAATGGCTCCAGCCTTCAAGCGCGCTATGCGCGGCGCCCGAACTGATGGTGATGATAGTGCCGCCGCCCGCCGCCTGCATCACCGGCATGGCCGCACGCATGCCGTAGAACACGCCTTTGAGGTTGATGTCGATGATATGACCCCAGGCCTCGGGGTCGGCCTTTGAGAGGTGTGAAATAGGCTCTAACGCGCCAGCGTTGCCGATCAGGATATCAAGCCCGCCGAATTCGCTGACGGTCGCCTCAATTGCCTTCTCGACCTCCCAATAACGGCTGACGTCGCATGGGATAGCGATGGCCCGCTCGCCGATTTCCGCGGCCAGATCGCCAATGGCGTCGGCATTACGCGCCAGCAGGGCCACATTGGCACCCGCCCTGGCAAATTCATGCGCGGTTGCAGCACCGATGCCCCGACTTGCACCCGTGATTACCACCGTCTTGCCTTGTAAGTTCATAATCTTGCCCTTTTATGGATAGAGAAGTGGTAGCCGCCCGAGTGTTAATGGTCCAGTCAGATCACCACTTGACCATGGTTTCGCTTGGGCAGAAGTTAGGGCCAAATTTCAAATCGAGAGGATTTATTATGGCGCAATGGAACACCGCCGCAACGTCGGCGGCAGCCATCGGTATTTTCATGTCGGGATCGGTGGCATATGCCGATGTAACGCCCGAGCAGGTCTGGAATGACTGGAAGGATTACATGGCCGGGTTCGGCTATGAGGTTCAGGCCGACGAAAGCACGTCGGGAGATACGCTGGCGGTCGACAATCTGACAATGACAGTGGCCGTACCCGAAGAACAAGGCTCAATGACCATGTCATTGAGCCAGTTCAGTTTTACTGACAATGGCGACGGTACGGTGTCGATGTCGATCCCGTCGCAACTGCCCCTGTTGCTGAGCTTTGATCCGGCCGAGGGTGAATCGGCCGATGCCAGAATTGATTACAATACGTCTGGCTATTCGGTGATCATCTCGGGTGATCCGGACGACATGACCTACAACTACTCGGTGGCAGAGATGACGATCGCGCTGGCGGAACTGGTTGTCGAAGGCACGCCAGTGGAGTTGGGCAGCGCCAGCATGACAGTTTCCGATATCATCGGATCATCGAATATGAAGATTGGAGATTTGCGCAGTACGACGCAGCGCGTAAATTCGGGTTCGGTGGCGTTCGAACTGGATGTTACCGATCCCGAAGGGTCGGGCCGGATGCAGATCAACGGCAATTACGAAAGTATCGGCTTTGACGGTAGCGGCAGCTTCCCGACGGATATGGATGCCAACCAGATGGCCCAGATGCTGGACGCTGGATTCGGCTTTGACGGCACTTTTGGTTTTGGCCAGGGCGGGGCGGAGTTCAGCTTTACCGAAGATGGCCAGGCGGTTCAGGGCACCAGCGCGACGGGCGGCGGAACGTTGGATGTGGCGATGGATGCCGGGCGGTTGAGCTACTCTGGTGAGGCAGTGGATTACCAGATCAGCATGGCGGGTGGCGAATTGCCGTTTCCGGTTGAAATGGCGATGAAGAAAGCTGCATTCAACTTGCTGATGCCGGTTTCGAGCAGCGAAGAAGAACAGGATTTTGCCTTTGGCCTGACGATGGGTGATTTCACCATGTCGGATCTGATCTGGGGTATTTTCGATCCCGGCGCACAATTGCCGCGTGATCCGGCGACGATTGCGCTGGATCTGACCGGCAAGGTAAAGCTTCTCGTCGATCTGATGGACACCGAAGCGATGGAAGCCGCCGGTGTGGGCGAGACCATGCCCGGCGAACTGAACGCGCTCGATCTCAATTCGTTGACGATCAGTGTTGCCGGCGCCGAACTGACGGGCAACGGCGGCTTTACCTTCGACAATAGCGATCTTGAGACTTTCGATGGTGTGCCCGCACCCACCGGCGCAATTGATCTGCAATTGGTTGGTGGTAATGGCCTGCTGGACAAGCTGGTTGCCATGGGGCTCCTGCCGGAGGACCAGGCAATGGGCGCGCGCATGATGATGGGTCTGTTTGCAGTGCCCGGTCAGGGTGACGATACGCTGACCTCGAAAATCGAGGTAACGGGCGACGGTCAGGTCTCGGCCAACGGCCAGCGGATACGATAACGCCTCTTTGGAATCTGCAAGGGCCACCGGATTAACTGGTGGCCCTTTTTTTTGACCCCGTATAGGTGAGGGGCGGAATGTAGCTAAAAAGGTATACTGACATGTCGATCTCCCGCAGGATTTATCTCTCCACCGCGCTGGCGTTGTCGGCTGCGGGGTCACCCGTGATGGCCGATTTGACGGTCGATGATGCATGGGAAACCTGGCAGGCGCAGATCAAGGCGCTGGGTATGACGCTGAGCGCCGAAGAGACCCGTGACGGTGATGCGCTGCAGGTCGGCTCGGTGACGCTCTCGGCAGAGCTGCCGATGGGGGCCGGATCGCTGGTGATTGGCTTTGCCGGACCCCGCTTCGAACCGCAGGGCGATGGAACCGTGCGTATGAGCCTGCCCCGGGAAAGCGAAGTGACGTTCGGCGGCGATATCGACGGCGAGGGCAGCATGGTCGCGGTGATCGATACGGTCATGGAAGACAATCAGGCGATCATGTCGGGCACCCCCGACCTTGTGGTCAGCGATGGGTCGGTCGGGGCTGTTGAGTTGACGCTTGCCAGCCTGACGATCGATGGGGAAATGCTGGAAGACGCCAGCGGCACCATGGTGATGGATGGGTATACCTATCAGCATACGACCACCATCGGCGAGATGATCACCGTTGAAGGTACAAACGAAAACCCGGGGTTTGAGGCCTCCTACACGTTCGAAATGACCGATCAGGATTCAGTCACGAAAATTTCCGCAGGGTCTTTCGCGAAGAACACCAAGGCATCTTACGCCTACACCCTGCCTGCGGACGGGTTGAACCTGATGATGCTTCCGAAACATCTGCGCGACGGTGTAAACGCGACTGTCGATGTGTTTTCCGAAGCCTATGGCGACCGACAGCAGGTCGAGATGGATGGCGAAGTATTTAGCAATCAGAAAACCGAGGCTGCCGATTACCAGTTCAGCGGTTCACTGGATGAAACGGGGGTTGAGGCTGATGGCTCGACCGGAGCGTTCAGCCTGGGGATGCAGGTTTTCGGCCTGCCTGCGCCGATTTCGCTGAATGGCGACCGTGTCGAGGCCAGCCTGACATTACCGCTGCTGTCGACGGGCGAGCCCCAGGATGCGCGGGTGATGATGGACTTTCAGGATTTTACACTGAACGAAGAGATCTGGGCGATGATTGATCAGGGCGGTGAATTGCCACGCGATCCGATGGCGCTGCGTTTCGATCTTTCCGGCAGCGTCGATGTGACGACTGATTTGCTGGATTTCGAAGCAATATCCGCGCTTGATCCTTCGGACACGCCGCTCGTGCCTGTGTCAGCCAGCCTGACGGGCCTCTTGTTATCTGCGGTCGGGGCAGAGTTGACGGGCAATGGCGACTTCGTCTTTGATGCGGAAGATACCACGACCTTTCCCGGCATGCCACGGCCCGAGGGGGCGATTGACCTGCAACTTGTGGGCGGTAATGCGCTGTTGGATGCGCTGGTGGCGATCGGGTTGATCCCGGAAGATCAGGCTATGGGCACGCGAATGATGATGGGGATGTTCATGGTGCCCGGTGATGGGGATGACACGCTGAAATCGCGGATTGAGATCAACAGCGAAGGCCATGTTCTGGCGAATGGTCAGCGGTTGAGATAGTGAAGTCAGGGCGGGTTCCAGCCCGCCCTTGCGCGCCGGGGGTGCAGGCTCTACCTGTTTGGCGACCAGGAGATCACCGATGCCGCAAAATCTGCAGGAACTGACACACGCCTTGCTCGACGCCGCCCGAAAGGCCGGTGCAGATGCGGCTGATGCGATGGCGGTGCAGGGCACCTCTTTGTCGATCGATGTGCGCAGCGGAGCGCTGGAACAGGCCGAACGCTCGGAAGGGGTGGATATCGGTCTGCGCGTGCTGATCGGACAGCGTCAGGCCAATGTTTCGGCCTCGGATACACGACCGCAAACACTTGCGGCACTGGCGGAACGGGCTGTTGCGATGGCACGCGAGGCGCCCGAAGACCCGCAGGTCGGGCTGGCCGATCCCGCTCAGTTGGCAAAGGGCTGGGATATTGACGCACTGGAACTTTGTGATCCCGGGCCTGAACCCTCGCCTGCTGATCTGCAACATGATGCGCAAGAGGCCGAGGCGGCGGCGCTGGCAATGCACGGCGTCACCCAGGTGCAGGCGGCATCGGCAGGATACAGTAGCCGTCAGATTCATATAGCCGCCAGTAACGGGTTTTCCGGCGGCTATGCCCGCAGTGATCGTGGCCTGTCCTGTGTTGCCATCGCTGGCGAGGGCACGGGCATGGAACGGGACTATGACGGTGACAGCCGGATATTTCAGGCCGACTTGCGCTCAGCACAGGAGATCGGGCGGACAGCGGCGGAACGCGCGATAGAGCGCATCGGCGCCCGAAAACCACCTACCGGGGCCTACCCGGTGTTGTTCGATGAACGCATTTCCTCGACCCTGATCGGCCATTTTCTGGCAGCCAGCAACGGCGCGTCGATTGCGCGCGGGTCCTCCTGGTTGCTGGGCAAACTGGGTGAGCAGGTCTTGCCCGCTGGACTGTCGATTGCCGAAGACCCGCATCGCGCCCGGGTGTCGGGGTCACGACCCTTTGATGCCGAAGGGCTTCCAACGCAGGCTCGCCGTATCGTTGACAACGGTGTGCTTATGGGCTGGACGCTTGATCTGGCAACGGGTCGCAAGCTGGATATGGCATCGACCGCCAATGCCAAGCGCGGGACTTCAGCGCCGCCGTCTCCAGGGGTGTGGAACGTAGCGCTGACGCAAGGAGAGGCGACGCGGGAGAATCTGCTGGGCCAGATGGGGACGGGCCTGCTGGTCACCTCGATGATCGGCTCTACGATCAACGCGAACACCGGTGATTATTCCCGCGGGGCAGCCGGGTTCTGGGTGCAAAACGGCGCGATCACCTATCCGGTCAACGAATGTACCATCGCCGGGTCGCTACCCGAGATGCTGCGGCGGATCGTACCAGCGAATGACGCGCGCACGCACCTGTCGCGCGTTGTGCCGTCGCTGCTGGTCGAAGGAATGACCCTTGCCGGAAACTGATCTAGACCTTCTGATCCGGGCGGCAAGAGCAGCGGGAGAGATCGCTGCCGGGTTTAGCGGTAAGACAGTGCGGTGCTGGGAGAAATCTGGTGGGGCAGGGCCCGTGACCGAGGCTGATCTAGCGGTCAACGAGATGTTGGAGAGCACCTTGCGGGAGGCGCGGCCAGATTATGGCTGGTTGTCTGAGGAGACCGAGGATGATCCGGCGCGTCTGGATTGCGATACGGTGTTCATCATCGACCCGATTGACGGCACACGCAGCTTTATCGAAGGTTCGCGCACCTGGGCGCATGCGCTGGCCATAGCGCGGCGCGGCGAGGTAACGGCGGCGGTCGTATATCTGCCTATGCGGGATAAGCTTTATTCCTCGGCTGCGGGCGTTGGTGCCTATCTGAATGGCGATCCGATCCACGTGACCGGACAGTCGGCAATGATAGGCGCATCCATGCTGGCGGCCAAGCCCAACTACGCGCCAGAGCATTGGCGGGGTGAGGTACCGGCGATAACGCGTGTCTATCGCCCCTCGCTGGCCTATCGCACCTCCTTGGTGGCCGAAGGGCGGTTCGATGCGATGTTGACGCTCAGGCCGACCTGGGAATGGGACGTGGCGGCGGGGGATCTGATCCTGCGAGAAGCGGGCGCTGCGACGTCGGACAGAGGAGGGCGAAAGTTGCAGTTCAACAACGCCGTACCAAAACTGAATGGTATTCTGGCGGCGAATCCAATGCTTCATCGCAAAATAGCGGGTGCGCTGCAGGTCTGAGCTGTTGTCAGAATGAGTGCGCTGAGGCGCACGCAGGATGTCTCGTCGGTGGCCTCCGGCCTTCTCCTCGGGCCGCGTGCCTCAGATGGTGCATTTGAAGCTGCCCCGGGGGGGTTTGGGGTGAAACCCCAGGGGCTTCGTGCCCTGAACGAAAACTCAACTGTGTGAGCGCAGTGAACTCCTTTTGAGAACCGCGCGACTGTAACGCAGCGTTTCGGGGTGACAATCGGGCGGGCGGCAGCCATTTTGGACACGCATCAAACCGGAGCACTGCCATGACCGATTATCCTCATCTGCTTGCACCGCTGGATCTGGGTCATGTGACCTTGCCCAACCGGGTATTGATGGGGTCGATGCATACCGGGCTGGAAGAGACCAAGGACTGGAACCGGGTGGCTGAATTCTATGCCGCGCGGGCACGCGGCGGTGTCGGACTAATGGTTACCGGCGGGATGGCGCCAAATCGCGAGGGTGGGGTGTTTCCCGGTGCGGCGGGTCTGTTCAACGATCAGGACATTGCCAACCACAGGGTGATCACCAGTCGCGTGCATGATGCGGGCGGACGGATCGCGATGCAGATCCTGCATGCGGGGCGTTATGCCTATGGACCTGAATGTGTGGCCCCCTCGCCGATCAAATCTCCGATTTCGCCGTTTCCGCCAAAAGAGCTGGATGAGGACGGTATCGAAAAGCAGATCGCCGACATCGTCACCTCGGCCACCCGCGCCCGTGAGGCGGGATATGACGGGGTCGAGATCATGGGTAGCGAGGGGTATTTCATCAACCAGTTCCTGGTGACCCATACCAACAAGCGCGAGGATCGCTGGGGCGGCTCTTATGAAAACCGGATGCGGTTGCCGATCGAGATCGTGCGGCGCACGCGTGCGGCGGTGGGCGCGGATTTCATCATCATCTACCGGCTGAGCATGATTGATCTGGTACCGGGCGGGTCAACCTTTGACGAGGTGATCCAGCTGGCGCAGGAGATCGAGACGGCGGGGGCTAGCATTATCAATACCGGCATCGGCTGGCACGAGGCGCGGATTCCGACGATTGCCACCTCAGTGCCGCGTGCAGCCTTTGCCTGGGTCACGAAAAAGCTGATGGGTAAAGTGGGCATCCCGGTCATCACCTCGAACCGGATCAATACGCCGGGGGTGGCCGAGGATGTACTGGCATCCGGCGCGGCGGATATGGTCAGCATGGCGCGGCCGTTCCTGGCGGATGCGGATTTCGTGCGCAAGGCAGCCGAGGGCAAGGCGGCGCAGATCGCGCCCTGCATTGCCTGCAATCAGGCCTGTCTGGACCATACGTTCAGCGGCAAGATCAGCACCTGTCTGGTCAATCCGCGTGCTTGTTATGAAACCGAACTGAAAATAGAACCGACCGGGCAACCCAAATCCATCGGTGTCGTGGGGGCCGGGCCGGCGGGCCTGTCGGCAGCTATGACAGCAGCGGAGCGGGGCCACGCGGTCACGCTTTTCGATCGGGCTGACGATATCGGCGGTCAGCTCAACATGGCGCGCGTGATCCCCGGCAAGGAAGAGTTTCACGGGCTGGTTGATTGGTTTCGGACCATGATGGCCGAGCTTGGCGTTACCCTGGAACTGGAGCGCGAGGTCTCGTCGAAAGATCTGAAAGGCTTTGACGAGGTGATCGTCGCCACCGGCGTTGTCCCGCGCGATCCGGAGATCCCCGGTCAGGACGGGCCGACTGTCCTGTCATATATAGATGTACTGCGCGGCAAGGTACCGGTGGGCGATCGCGTTGCGATTGTTGGCGCGGGTGGCATCGGTTTTGATGTGGCGGAATATCTGGTGCACCAAGGCGAAAGCCCGACCGAAAACCTTGAAGAGTGGAAACAAGAATGGGGCATCGGTGATCCAAGCGAAACCCGGGGCGGGCTGGCACCGGAAGGCCCGCAGCCAGAGCCGCCCGCGCGGCAAATCACTCTGCTGCAGCGCAAGGCAGAGGCACCCGGCAAGCGGCTGGGCAAGACCACGGGATGGATTCACCGCGCAGCGCTCCGCATGAAAAATGTCAAAATGATGGGTGGTGTGAATTATGAGCGGATAGATGCCAACGGCATTCATATCAGCTTGGGTGAAACGCGCGAAAATCCCTCTCTGATCGAAGCTGACACCATTGTTCTCTGCGCGGGGCAATTGCCCGAAAGGTCCTTGGCCGACGCGCTTGAAGCTGTAGGAATTATCCCGCATGTCATCGGCGGTGCTGACGTGGCATCCGAGCTCGACGCCAAACGCGCGATAAATCAGGGCACGCGCCTCGCTGCGATCTTGTAGACTGCGGAGATGCGTCAGTAGGGATATCACGACCGCACGGATCAACACCCCGGATATATAAAATTGCACAGATAATGGCATTGTGGTGCTGCTTGCCAGACTGCAACAGAGCAACAGCCAGATAAAATGTGGCGAAAACCTCGCGTTTGGCCCAATATTGTGCCTCAGTTTGACGCCGGAAACCTTTGTTTCATTGTTTCGGTGCCATGATCGATCCGCGACAAAACCCAGATATTGTCGGGCATGCGCCCCAGTTGTGCCCGAATTGTCTTCGATAAGACATGAAGAATTTGAAGCACGAGGTATGAGTATGGATCGCCTGACGGAAATGGAGGCCTTTGCCACGGTAGTGGATCAGGGTGGCTTTACCGATGCTGCCCGGAAAATGGGGATTTCCAAGTCCGCCGTATCCAAGCATGTGTCCTCACTTGAGGCACGTTTAGGGGCAAGGTTGCTCAATCGGACGACCCGCCGCGTAAGCCCGACCGAGATTGGTTTGGCCTACTATGACCGGGCGCTGCGCGTTCTGAACGACGCAGGTGAGGCAGACGCGCTGGTAAGCTCGATGCAGTCTGATCCCTCAGGTCTGTTGCGTATTTCGGTGGCAACAGATTTTGGCGTCAATCACCTGAGCCCGGTGTTGGGCGAGTTCCTGGATGAGTTTCCGGATATCACCGTCAACATGGTCCTGAACAACCGCTACGTCGAGCTGATTTCTGAAGGGTTCGACATGGCGATCCGGATCGGCGAGCTTGAAGACAGCACACTCAGGGCCCGCAAGCTTACCGAGACAACCAAACGCATGATCGCCAGCCCCGCCTATATTCAGAAACATGGACGTCCGTTGAAGATCGATGATCTGAATGATCACAAACTCTTGCATTATTCCAGTCAGGCCAACGGGTCGGTCTGGAAACTGACCGCACCGTCGGGAGAAAAGCGCCAGGTGCGCACGGCCGGTGGCTTGTCCGTCAATGACGGCCAGTCGCTATTGAATGCGGCCATCTCGGGGCTGGGTATCGCCTATTTGCCCAGCTTCCTCTACTCCAAAGCCCTGGAAGAAGGTCAGGTCGAGGATGTCATTCCCGACCTGCCAATGGAAACCCAGGGCATCTACGCAGTTTACCCCCCGGGCCGGTTCACCCAGCCCAAGGTTCGCGCGTTTATCGATTTTCTGGTCCACGCTTTCGCTGAGAAAGGCCCAGCGGACTGGTAGTTTTACCTCCCTAGCCTTAACAGGCCACCTGGCCCCGGTGCTCTTCCAAGCTCCGGGGCTTTTGTTTGCCGGATCGCGTCGGTGTTACACGCAGTGCGGCAAGGTGCTCTCCATCTTAGATACCACATCTCAAGGCTTGATCCGCTCTGCATTCCCGCCTATACCCCGCCAGGTTCGGAATCACTTCTGTGGCTCCGTACTTATTTGCTATGGTGCGCTCTCGGCCTTCTTCGGCCCGGTGATAAGCTTCGGCAAACCTGAACGACAGATAATGACGACCTGTATCTTGGGCGGGCACATCGTGTGGACCCGGAAGAAGACCCAAAGCTCTGAGGACGCACCACACCTTTGCGGACCAAAACCGCAAGCATATAGGAGTAGAAGCGATGGATATTATCGCTCAGCTTGAGGCGGAACAGATCGCCTCGCTCGGGAAGAACATTCCCGATTTCAAACCCGGCGACACCGTTCGCGTGGGCTACAAGGTGACCGAAGGCACGCGCAGCCGTGTGCAGAACTTCGAAGGCGTCTGCATCGCCCGCAACAACGGCAAGGGTATTGCCGGATCGTTCACCGTTCGCAAGATTTCATTTGGTGAAGGCGTTGAACGTGTGTTCCCGCTCTATTCGACCAATATCGACAGCATCGACGTTGTGCGCCGGGGCCGTGTCCGCCGCGCCAAGCTGTATTACTTGCGCTCGCGTCGCGGTAAATCGGCCCGTATTGCTGAAAACGCCAACTACAAGCCCCGCAAGGACGCTTCTGCGTAAGGAACCGGCAAGATGAAAAAAGACATCCACCCCGATTACCACATCATCGACGTCAAAATGACCGATGGTACCGTGTTCCAGACCCGCTCGACCTACGGCGCGGAAGGCGAACAGCTGAACCTCGATATCGATCCGACTGTGCACCCCGCCTGGACCGGTGGCGGCACCCGTCTGATGGATGCTGGTGGTCGCGTATCGAAGTTCAAAAACAAATACGCCGGGCTTGGTTTCTGATCAGAGCCAATCTGGTGAAGACCACAGATGCCGCTCCGGATCGGGGCGGCATTTTTCGTTCTGCCGGTTGGGAACGGGGTGTAACTGCCGGTCGCACTCTGATGAGCGGAGTGTTATCGGCGTTTCAGCGTCTGCCCGAAGCTTATTGTCGGCTCCAGCACGATCCGCTGCGGCTCTGTCTGACCGCTTGAGCGATCGACGATGATCTGCGCCGCTTTCTTGCCGATCTCAAGCCGGCAGGCATCCATCGTAGCCAGCTCCTTGGGCAGACCTTTCAGCAGATTGACGCCGTTGAAACCCGCAAGCCCGATCTGACCCGGTACGTCAATCCCCTGATCTAGGAGGTACAGCAGCCCGCCCGCGCCGATGATGTCATTGGAATAGTATAGAAAATCGATCTCTTCATTTCGCGCCAGAATGGTTTCCGTCATCTCGCGGCCTTTTGCCAGCGCTGACCCACCAGTGTAGAATTCCTTGTCCACGATTTCGACGCCAGCCTTCGCCAATGTCTCGGTAAAGCCCTCGAACCGTTTGCGCGCGCGGTGATCGAGCGTCATCTTGGTGCCCAGAAATCCGATCTGTTGGTAACCGGCCTTGAGGATCGCCTTCGCCATTTTCTGCCCGGCAAGACGATGCGAAATCCCCACAACAGAATCCACCGGCGTGCCGTCGACATCCATGATTTCGACCACCGGAATGCCCGAAGCGGCAAGCATGGCGCGCGAGGCCTCGGAATGCTCCAGCCCCGCGATGATCACGCCCGATGGACGCCATGACAGCATCTCGTAAAGAACTTTTTCTTCTTTTTCGCGCTTGTACCCGGTGATGCCGACGACCGGTTGCAGATCTGTGTTGTCCAGAATCTGACTGATGCCGGTCATGACTTCGGGGAACACCATGTTGGACATTGACGGGATGACCACCGCCACCAGATTGACCCGCTGGCTGGCCAGCGCACCGGCAATCTTGTTGGGCACGTAGCCAAGCTGCTTGGCCGCTTCCAGCACCCTCTTGCGCGTCGCGTCCGAGACATCGCCGCGATTGCGCAACACCCGGCTCACCGTCATCTCCGAAACTCCGGATGCATCAGAAACGTCACGAAGCGTCAGCGGGCGGTTGTCATTGTCATTCACGGAGTATCATCCTGTGCGGTGTTTCAAGATTGTTACCGCGAACGGTCTTCCCGGATCAAGCGACTAGAGCATTTTTGCTCATCAAACATCCATCGAAATCAGCCGATGACAAACAGTCAAACGCCGGATATTGAGCTTGCAGTGTGGCCCCGTGGCTCAACTGGATAGAGCAGCCCCCTCCTAAGGGGCAGGTTGCAGGTTCGAATCCTGCCGGGGTCGCCAAAAACACCTGAAAAATATGGCTTATTTACAGGGTGTTGTGCAAAGGCGCGCAAAAAGCCCCGTGAGTTTCCGCGCCGAATTCGGCGGAAATGGCCGAATTCTCGTACAAAACCTGTACAAAATTCGCACGTCTGTGCGACTTTTGAGGCCTTGTCGTGAGCTGGCGCGTCGCAAATGCCTGTGCCGAGCGGAAATTCGGCAGTGCCACGCGCAAGCAGATCATCATGTTCCTGGCCGATAAGGCCAGCGATGATGGCTCCGGCATTTGGTGTTCCAAAGGCACGATCCAGCGGCATACGGAGCTCGGGGAGAGCACGGTCAAGCGGACAATCCGGGACTTTCTGAAGGAGGGCATCCTAGTCGAGACCGGCGCACGTGGGTGCAAGAACGGGTTTACAGTCGTTTACCGGATCGATCTGGCGAAGATTGAGGCGCTGGAACTGACCGCCGAGCCAGAAATCGAGACGGGGGCCACTGTGGTCCCCGTCCAACCCGACCCCGGGACCGGGGCCACAGTGGCCGGGGTACCGGGGCCACCACGGCCCCCAAACCATCCTAAAACCATCCATAAACCTCCTACGCGCGAGCGCGTGGCGGCGGAAGTTAAGGAAGCCGAGAAGATTCTGGCCGCCTATCCACCCGACCGAGTGCGCGGGAGGGTGGATTGTATCAGGCTAATCAGGGCAACGTTGGACGAAGGCGTCAGGGCCGAGGACCTGTTGCATGCGGTCCGAGCCTATGCCAACGAGAGTGCGGGTTTCACCCGGTCGAAGGTTTGTTTCTCCGACAACTGGTTCAAGTCTGGGCGCTGGCGGAAATACGTTGAGGAGTTCGCCAAAAGCCGGGAAGAGGCAAAGGCCAAGGAAGCTGAGATGCTGGCAGGCTTGGCAGGTTGGGTCACAGATCGTCATCCCCTTTGCCGTCACATCACGCCCAAACAAATCGACGCGTTGCTGGCCGCAGAGCTGGTTACACAAGACCAAATCCAGGCGGCAGGCCTCAGGTCATGAGCGCCACCGATTTCACCGAAGTGCAAACAGCAAGGCGACCCATGTCATACGCTGGCGCGGATGACACGGGACCTTGCGAGGGGCGGCAAGCCTCCCCTTCGAACCCCACCGGCGCGGGCAAGACCCGCGCGAAGGAGCCGCTGACGGAGACTTTCGTCTTCCGGTGCACGACGGCCGAGAAGGCCGAGCTGCGGGCCAAGGCCGAGGCCGCAGGTCTGCCCGCTGCGACGCTCCTGCGCGAGGCGCTTGGCCTGACCGAGGCGCGACGACGCAAACCCTTGCCACGCGTCGATCCGGCGCTAGTGCTGGCCGTGGGGCGTATCGGTGGCAACCTCAACCAGATCGCACACTGGCTGAATCGCGCGACGCAGGCGGGTCGCAACGACCTCGATGCGCTCGTTGTCGCGCGCCGCCTGTTGGTGATCGAGCGCCAGCTTGCGCTGCTCCTCAATGAGGCGCGGCGATGCTGATTAAGTTCTTCTCCAACGGCAAAGGTGCGGGTGCCGGGCCGGTTGATTACCTGGTCGCGCGTGAAGTGCTGGCCTATGACAGCAACCGCGATTTGATCCGCGATGCCGATGGTCAGCCTTTGACGGTGACGCGCGAACCATTGCCCGAGGTGCTGCGTGGCAACCCGGAGCGCACCAAGGCCCTGATCGACGCCAGCCGACACAAATGGACCTACCGCGCGGGCGTGATCAGCTTTGCCCGTGAGGACGCGCCGAGCGAGGCACAGCGGGTCGAGATCATGGACGCTTTCGAGCGTCTGGCCTTCGCGGGTTTGGACCCTGAGCAATATGACATGCTCTGGGTCCGGCACAGTCACGAAGACCGCGTCGAGCTGCATTTCTGCACCCCACGCCTGGAACTGACGACGGGCAATAGCCTCAACATTGCGCCGCCAGGTTATCAGAGGGTCTACGATTCATTGCGTGACCTGATGAACCAGCGCCATGGCTGGGCCGATCCGATGGAATTGCAACGTGCTCAAGAAGTCCGCAACACCATCGAGACCCCAACCCGCGCGCAGGGCCGCGAGGAGCTGCATGCGTGGATCCTCGACCAGGTCAGCATCGGCCTGATTACCGATCGTTCCAGCATGGTTGAAGCCCTGTCTGAAGCAGGCTTCGATCTGCCCCGCGCGGGCAAGGCCTACCTGACTGCCAAAGACCCCGAAACCGGAGAGCGCTGGCGCCTGAAAGGAGAGATTTTCCATGAAGACTGGCAAGCCGAACACACGGCTCAGCGAGAAGCTGAACGCGGAGCTGGATACGATCCGACAGGAACACGCCGCCTTGATGGCATCCCAACTGAAGAGCTTCAGGAACGATTTGACCAGCATTGCGCAGCACGCGCGGAATACAATCGAAACCGATACCCGTCACTTTCTGAAGACGAACAAGAGCTACTTCGAGACGAGAACGCAACAGATCAAGCGCTGGACGTCGATCTCACCCTGGCTGACGACGGGGCTGGCACTGATGGTGATCGCCTTGATGATGGGTCTGAGCTGGTTTTGGACCTCGATGCTGACGAATTCCGAGCTGACGCAGATGGGGCTGACGCGGATCGATCAGAACGATCAGACCTGGCTGGTGATGAATCCCGACAAGACAGCGTTGAAGAACTGCACGCTGGCGAGCGCGCCGATGCTGTGCATCGAGATCAAGGAGAGATAGATGACAACGCCCCTGACAGCCTTGGAGCGCGACTTGCTCGCCTGCGTCGAGCGGTTGGTGACGGCTTGCGAAACCTCAGCCGCGGAATTGAGCGGGTTAGAGGCACGCTCGACCGGCAAGATCGAGACACAACTGGCTGGCTTGGCCGACTGCGTGACCTTGCTCATTCGTTCGCAGGCCGCATCAATGACGGCCTTAAAGGGCTTGTTGAACGAAGAGGCGAGTTACAACGCGCTGGACGATCAACTGCAGAAGAGCTTGACGCTAGCGAAGGCCGCCGAAGAGAGGCTGAGACAGAGCTGAACGAATTGCAGCTCGAACGGGACCACAGACATGACTTGGGACTATGACGAGAAAGGGAAACCGATGAGTTTTGCACATGACCACTTCACTATGAGTTATCATCAGTCTCGCGACTACGGCATCGACTATCGCGACTTCGAAAAGGTGGACTGCCTGCCCAAAGGCGTTTCGCTCGTTGCCATCGCGGGCGTCTGGGGCGATTACCAGAACATCCGCTGCTTGTTTATGGACGCCGCAGGGAACGGCTACATGCGAAATATCGGCAAGCGAAACAATGGATATGTGATCCGGGAACTGGGCGTGGATGCGAAGGAACTGTGGGTTGGGGAGAAAGTGCTAGTACCCGCTGGCACGGCTGAGAAAGTGATCGGCAAAGCTTGATGGCTCATATAGCCAAGCTATGATATGGCAATACATTCGAGCAGCCATACTGTGATATTGCATAAATCATGCTTTTGCCATATTGTAACATTACAAAAAGAAATGAATGCAAAGCTACAGGTTGGCAAATGACCGTCTCGCGCGCAAAACAAAGACAAGCCGAAAGCAAGATCAATCAGGTTACCCAAATGGCTCAGACCTTCACCAAGCCATTGGGCGGCTGGATTGCGACTTTCCAGGAGGCAATCGGCATGAGCGTCCCCGCCCTTGCCGAGCGGCTGGGCGTGTCTCGCAACAGTGTCTACAGCTCGATTCAGAACGAGCAAGCCGGAACCATATCGCTGAACCAGCTCGACAAGATGGCCGAAGCCATGGGCGGCAAGCTTGTCTATGCGATCATCCCACGCGAAGGGCAGGTCGAAGAGATCGTTATGGCCCAGGCCCGCAAGAAAGCCAGGCGCATCATTCAGCGCACGCGCGCGCATATGGCCCTGGAAGAACAAACTGAAGGCCTGCGCAGCCAGGAAGAGATGGTCGAGGAACTAGCCGGCGAAATCGCCCGCGAGATGCCGAGGGACTTCTGGAAGTGACCCTGGAACTGCACGAACCCACCGGCGCGACACCTCTCACGCCCGACGAGTTGCGTGGCCTCAAGGCCAAGCACATCACCACGCGCGGCGAACTGAACGAGCTCGAAGGGGAGAACATCATCGAGGGGCTGACCTGGCTGGATCGGCGACCCAAGTCCTTCGATGTTCTGACCGACGATACAGCACGCGAAGTCCATAAGCGCCTGTTCGGTCAAGTCTGGGATTGGGCGGGCGTCTACCGCCAGACCGAGAAGAACATCGGCGTGTTTGTCTGGCAAATTTCGACCGAGATGCGCACCTGCCTCGACGATGCCCGGTACTGGCGCGAGAACGATACCTACGAGCCGCTGGAAGCCACCGCACGTTTCCATCACAAGCTAGTCTGGGTACACCCCTTCGCAAACGGCAATGGTCGCTGGGCACGGATCATGGCGGACGCCTACCTGGCCACGATCGGTTCTGACGTATTCCTTGATTGGTCTGGGCGCGGGACACTAACCGCTGATGGCGACCATCGTGCACGATACATCGAGGCATTGCGGGCGGCTGATGGTTTTGAACTCGGGCCGTTGATTGCGTTTGTGAATGACATTGCTGAATAGTGCCGGAAACCGGAAGTTCGCTGCAGGTGCGAGAGGCGCCTGTCAAATAAGAACAAGCGGCCATTCTTCGTCCATTTGATTATTGTGTGGATGCTGCACTGAGCATAAACGTCGCCCGATGAGCTACGGAAACATCTGGCCGAATTCTCTTTGAATTCATACGTGCTGGGCGGCGAATGTGTGGCTAACTGGGAGCCTACGGCATGATAATTACGATTGCTTTTGACGTGAACAACTATGTTGAGGTTATGGAAGGCTGGCCGCTCAAGCATGGTAATATGACCTTCTTTTTGGAGAGGGAAGGCAATGTTTTGAAGAAAGTGTGCCTATCTTTCTCCGGTGTTGGTATTGAGCATGCACCAAACTTCATTCAGGCGACCGAACAAGGCAAAAGTGCGGACCTCAAAATTAGCAGCGGCGGCTACGCCGCTTTAGCCAGGAAGAGGATCATGAACTGGCAAACCGTTGTCAGTGGAATACAGATCATTGACTTGGACTACGATAGTTTTGATATGCGGTTTCATGCCGAGAATATCGAGGAAGAGTCCCGCATTCACTTTAAATCCTTCAAGTCCAGCTATGATAAAGCTCTCAATTCTGCCTGCGACTTTGAGCAGATTGGAAGGGCGTTTTGCGTTAGCTCGATCCCAGATGATCGAATAGAATCGACGTCTCACTACCGTGAAGGTCGACTGGCATTTGAAGCTGGACGGTATGTAGATGCATATAACAACATGTTCCTATTTTTGGAAACGCGATACTGCGATGGGAAGACTAAGACTGCGCAGCAGGTTGAGCTGCTATCAAAAGACCAAGCCGTGTGTTTAAGTATTGAAGAAGCTGCTGCCGACCTAACAACATCGAACCAAACAGACGCCAGCGAAAGGTTTAATTTGTTCGACCCGTCGGCCAGTATAGAGGACAAAGTCAAGGCCCTCGTCCTTCTTCGAGGAAAGCTCCGGCATCACTCTCTTAAGAGTCCTCACCGATGGGACCCTAATCAGCAAGATGAACACAAGGCCGAGGCACGGTTTTTGATCGCTGTTGTGCATGACATCGTCATTAAGGAATCTCTGGAAGATATCTATGCTCCTGCGACCCTAGACAATTTCCGGGAACAGTCAGTTCGGAGCGGAAATGAAATCAAAATTCGGCTCACAACCCATCGTGCGAAAAACGAACGTGCGCTGGAACTGAACATGAGCTACCCGACAACCGTTGTCTCCAGTTTGCTATGTGTAAACACAGTTCGGCATGCAATTCGGGCATGTGAAGAGGGTGGACAGCTCGCTGATACGGTTAAGTTTGAGGCTGTCCATAGTGAGCGAGACCTAGAACTGTTTTCAATCGATTTTGATGTTTGGGCATATACAACAACACGGGAAATTGAGATGAAGAAACCAATTAAATTCATCCGATGCAGTTTTGAACGCCTTCGCGCTGATTTGATAGCTAGGCATGAATTCTCGATCCCTAGTCAGGGGCATAAGCTTTCTATTTTGGACGTTTGGAAATTGTTGCTACATAGTTATGATCATATTGAGCTCCGAGACCCAACAACACGAATTATGAGTTTAAGACTCTTCATTAACGATGGCACAAAAGCGATTGTGTCGTATCGGCTGGGGGCACTAGCGAGGTCTTGACCGTTTCCGAATATGGGTCGGAGGCGGCACTCGCCACGATGGGGAACGGGATGCCGACTTTGGCTGCAACAGCTCACAAGCTTCGGCATCAAATAAGAGGCTGACATTGAACTTTATACATAGCGAAGAAAAATCTGAGACGCTTTGATGCTACTGCAGGCCATACACTGGCCGCAAAGCTGCGATTCACCCTACAGTGAGGATCCGGATGCCCAAAAGTACGTTGGACAGGCTTTTACCAATTGCAAGAATTCCAGACGAAAATCGCGGCGAATGGCTAGAAAACGCTGGCCAGAGCGTTGAAATTCTCAAGGATAATCTAAAGGCCGACGAGATTGTGATCTACGCATCCGGTCCGCATATGCTGATTCACTCGGTGTTGACCCCCGATGAGCTGCTAGATCCACCCGACCATGCTGATCTCGATCGGGCTTACATCATGCCAGATGACTCTTGGGTCATTCAGCGAGCTTATGGTGGCGGTGAGGGGCATCGCGTCTATCTGCAACCACCATTGGACCACCCGGGCTGCCAGTCGCTTGTTGGCAGCGAAAAGCTGGTGTTTGTACGCTCGTTTGAAGGCGTCAAGGAATACGAGCCTACGATAGAAATCAGCCAGAAGCTTGTGCATGCGCTCGGACTGTACTTCCTGGATGAGCGGAATGCCTATTGTAGGCTAAATGATCGAGGAGACATCGAACCGATCATTTCTGTTTATCGGGATGTTACTCATGATCCCTGGCAACAAGTGCGCGCAGTCACGATACGCTCGCATGATCTGGAAAGCTACATGGCTCTTACTAGTACCAGTTTGGTCAGCCTGTTTGATTTCACACGGTTCGCTATGGGTGGGTTCAACGGCTGGCCCGAAGGCGCTGAGGATGTTTTCGAGACCAGGGATCTGTTTTACAGGCAACGAAAAGTTCCTCAGCATGCCAGCTATGTTAACGGACAGATAATCGTTCGTACCAGTCTTACCCCGGAAGCTCTGGCGGAAGAATGGAAGGCAGAAGAGGAAAAAAGCAACCGACAGTATGCGTCGTTTCTGATCATTGACCGCAAGAATGGGCATGAGCTGGTCGAAACCTCGTGCTCGCCGGACCACATCGTCAACTACTTTACAGATTCGAGCTTACCATGGGAGATTTCGCCCGCCTTTTTTAGACCCGAGGTGCTTCAAAAGTACAAATCCGATCCAGAGAAATACACCTTTGGTGACCGAAGCATTAGCTGTCGAGGTGCATGGTACCTCAAGACCTACGATATCAATGAAGCAGGGCAAGTGCATACCTATATCGGCTACTTGGCAAACCTGCCCTATGATGAGCAGTTATATTGGCGGTCATTCAACGAAGCTCCAAAGGCTGGAATTTCTGAACGGGCCTATCAAACTGACATTCTTGGCGAATTCACGACAACAGATGATTTCTTGGAGGATGCAAAGCGTATCATCGCCGAGCTTGATCAAGACCCGCCGTCTTGGTGGAAGCCGCGCGGTTCGGAAATGCGCGATGCCGTCCACTATCCGGTGACGGATTCGTCGTCGGAGTGGGGCGACGAAATTCTGGCATTAGATCACCTCGCCGTAGAAGGCTTTCTCGTCAAAGGCTTGAGGGCGATCATCGACGCTAACACGGGCGTCTACGAAAAGGATTGGGGCTCACTTAAGTTGCTTGAGGTCGCCCTTGTGTCAACGGGTAGAACCGAAGATCAGGCCAAAGATGCAGTTACTCCGCTTCGCGAGCTACATGCCTTACGCAACCCTGCAAAGGCACACGGTGATCCAAAGGGTCGACGCCTTGCAATAGCGGCCGCTCGCAAACGTCATGGAACTTTGAGGAACCAATTTAGCGATCTGTCACAAAGGCTGGCTGCAGCACTAAACGTGATCAAGGCGACGCTGCCAAAATAGTAACACGAAGATATTTGGGAAAATGAGCGCGATTAACTACTTTCATGAACTGAATCTGCCTGACAGCTGCATTTCGCCGAAGCTACGGGCACTACTCACCCCAGTCGGGTTGGACCCATTTGAGCGCCCCGAAGTTACGGCCCGCTATGAACACGACCAATACGGACCTGATTACGAGTACGTTCATCTGGTCATGGCCTTGACCGATGAAGCGGACACGCTCTCAGTTGCCAATTTTGGTGAGGTTTCAGATGGCGTTGTCAGCTTTTCCACTCCCACAGTTGATGATTGCGGCGGATTGGCTGGCTATTCGCCTAGCGTATCGGGTCACGAATACGTTGTAGCGTCTCATGGCAATGGATCATTTTACAGTTATCACCTGGCAGAGAAACTATGGATGGTGCTTGGTTTGTCGCCCCGTTGTGTCGGAGGTGACGACCAGAGACTGATTTACGATGACTTATCGCTGCCCGAGTTTGGTGTTGCTGAAGGCGAAATTTCGAGTTCGTACTACTACCAAGCTAGTCGAAACGTTAGTTGGCGAATGTCGAACGAGTACCTGCGAAAATACCTGTGGATGCAGGGGAAGTACGGTACGAGAGTATTTTTCTACGAGGCAAATATTCAAGAAACACAAGAGATATCAGAGCTTTTGGGAGATGACGGTCACTATTTAGCGAAGCCGGAAGACGGTTGGTACGAACTAGACATCCGACGTATCAATGGAAAGACTTTGCTGCAACTTTGGGCCGTAGTATGCGCGGTTACTCCGGAGCTGTGCGCGATACAATCCGCCGCAGGGTTGAGTTGGCCTGGCATTGCGGGGGCGGTGGATCATCAGCGTGCAAACGCTCTGGTAGAACCCACACCAATTTTTCTCGATGACCGATTCCTTGAGAGGTACGAACAAAACAGCTTCTACCAAACCACCCCTTTCCAGACTCATGGTAACTGGACGTGTAATCCTTCTTACTCAGGGCAATGGTCATTCACCGATTGTAGACGCGTCGGGCGAAACCTCATTCAAGTTAGGCTGAGAGAACTGTACAAACCGAAGCCCGACAGGGAAATTGTTTGGGCACATACACACGTTGTTCCACAAAAAATAGTAGACCAAACCGACCTACACGAAGAGCACATCGTTGCCAAAGTTCAAAGACTTCTGGAGGCACTTCTGGACTTGGCGGATGGCCTCGCTTGGCTGACAACTGACCTCGGTCTTGGAGCCCCGACATCCGAAGACTTGATCGGTGTTTCTAGGGAACAACTGCAAGCCGAGCATTGGCTGCCTTACCCAAAGTTAAGTCGCTTGGCCCAAGTCGCCCCTTTAAGCATGTCGGAACAGCAATTTCTTTCGCGATGCAAAGAGATCCACGAGCTATGGCAGAAAATACCAAACGGGATTTTGAGGCGGATTGTTGATGAGGGGGGGCACGATCCTAGGAGCTACAAGACCTTTGGCAGTCTCAAACTCTTGCAGATTCTGGCCAATATCCTCGAGCGTCTAAACAGTAATCAAGAAACGACCGCAAATTTGAGCGGTGGCCACCAAGACTCAGAGATCACCGATCGCAATGCAAATCTAGCACCTCTTTTTCTCACGGCTGACTTACGGAATGCAGATGCCCACACGGGCGGATCAGTTTCGGAAACATTGACCCGGCTGGGATTCGATATGTCGCAAACCAATTCAGGCTACGGCACCGCATTGGACTTCGTTTTTGATCAAAACATCACTGCGTTCATTTACATAGCCGATGAGATAAAGGCGCTTCAAGCTCGAAGTCTTTAGGTCAGGCGCCGGAGCCATACCTTAGCAGAAGTTGGAAACAGGTCGAACGCTCGCGAATGGCAGCTTTGCTTGGCCGCGACGCAGCATGTTGTCGTCGGAACGAGCGGCAACTATGGGCCGTTGTAAGACTAAGGCGTTCTAGGGATTGTGGCTCCACATCCAAGGCGCATTCTCGAATACTATCAGTTGTTTCGCGTCCATTTCTACTACAAGCTATATGCCATGGGATTACTTGGGTGACGGTCGATGAGCACGAAGATTGGAGTGATTGAGAGTAGGTGGTACGACGCCACCAATGACATAAAGAAAAATACCACTGTAAAGCCTCTGTTCGATTTTCTATCGGACCTGCATTTCGGTAGCCATCATGCGTACGACTACGAAATGGTTGGTACTCGCTCAGCCTTCACCGATGCGATTTCACGTATCGCTCGATCAAGAGCAACGACGGTGGCGTACCTCGCAATGCATGGAAGCAGCAAAGGACTTCATCTCCATGGCGGGGAAAGAATTTCGAGAACTGTGCTGAAAAATTCTCTGCTGCAGGTTTCTCAAGAGGGCGGTTCGAATTTGATCGGAATGTTCTTTGGTTCTTGTATGTTTGGTTCACACGCTCTTGCAGATTACTTGTTCAAACAAGAAGCACCGGTCGTGTGGATTGCCGGCTACCAAGAGAGCGTAGATTTTGTAAGCTCTTCAGGTTTGGACCTTTTGTTTTTCAACACAATGCTAGCCGTACGATATGAGAACCCTACGTTCTCCAACAGAAAGAAGATCGAAGAAGTTGCGCGACGCATGAAAATCCAGATGCAAGGGCTCTGCAATACACCGCTAGAAAATGCTGAGCCGACTTGCGGTCTTGGTTTTTCGATCTTTGTGAAGAAACTTGGGCGGACACGCGGGGCAAGGGATCTTATGCGGGAGGCATAGGTGCTGTTTTGGTTGACTTTAAATATCGCGAACGCGGCCAAAGTCAGCTTTGAAGAAACTGCGATGCGGCATCTCGAAGCGTGGTTAAGGTCCGGAAAAGGCCGTCAGCGCTGATTACGTTTCTTAGCCTCGAACTTCTCCCACACATGCATTCGTCCTTTTTGGCGAGCATCTGCTAGCCACATCTTCTTTCGTGCATCCGTAACTTCCAAATGGCTGTATTTGCCGCCGGAAAACTTTGGCCAGTCGATTGCCAAACCCTGTTTTACCATCTCTGACGACAGGTCGCGGCCATCCGGCAAAAAACACTTCGCAACTGTTCGCCCGTGGGCATCTTTTTCCAGAATCTCAGCCCGCACAGCCTGACCTTTGCAAAGTCCAACCAATGCCCATTTGGCCTTTTGTCCATATGGATGATCTAGTTCAGGTGCATCTATACCAAAAAGACGTATCTGCGTTTTCTTGATGACTACTGTATCGCCGTCAATTATCCGCGCGGGACCTTCGATCGACAAGGGAACAGGCGATGGCTTGGCGGTCGAGTGATCGAAAGGTCGAGCCTGGGCTGGACTCGCCACAATTTCGGTTGTTTTCGGTGTTTCATTACGTGGAGGCGGAGTGTATCGATCCGTGCTTGTTTCTCGACTACGAAACGCGACAATGAACACGCCAGCTAAAATGACTAGAATTACCACAATTTCCAAAACTTACTTTACCCCGCAAAGTTTGCCCGGAGCGATCACGGACTTTTTGGTTGTATATTCCAGTACTATTAGCTCTTTAAGTTGAAATTTTGTCTAGAACGCGACGACCTCAGGCGTGCAAACAGTCGCCTCCATTTCCGGTTATTTTGCTTCTCGCGAGTTCGAATATGGCGGAACTAACTGAAGCCTTGCCACGCAGCGAAACCAAGTTTGACGGCACTTGTCTGAAGTAGAACGGTGTTTTTCGGAAGCCGCCGAATGTTTGCATTAGACGTTCAGTGCCTGAAGCAATTCTCTCGATGCCACGACACAAACTCCGTCCTCGGCCGGTTGGCGAGGCGTTCAGGAGCCAATAGTCTGCCGGAAGAATTGATCATCGCTGCCACGGCATCGAGGTCATTGCTTTGCCTTGATACGAGAATAGTCAGGTCATCGGAGAGCCCCACAAGACCTCTGTCAAACATCCAATGGGCCGTGCCAGACAGAGCAAGGCCATTACTCACGATATCTGGCCCGTCTTGTTCCACCGGTCTAATGTGAGCGGCTTCAACCTCCGCACGACCGCCACCGTTTATCAAACGCAGCCCCGTAATCGCGCAGCGTTCACCGTAGGCTCGGAGAACGTTCTTTCTAAAATTGCGGTCTCGCACAGCGCGATTTGTCAGTTGGTTGACCCGCTCGCGCGCGGGCAGGTGCTGGAACGAAACCTGGGCGTCCTGAAGCCCAGGTGATTGAGCATAGTGGTCAACGCGAGGCAGGAAGTCGTCATCACGGTCAAGCCCGCGCTCTACGATCCGGGCAAAGTCTTCGACGGATAACGTTCTGACCGCTGCTTGCGCGCGGCCTGAAATCCTGCCCTGGTCATTTAAGAGACCTTGCTCGACGATGTCACCAGCATCACGGAAAGGAACCGGGTCCCCAAAATCGAGATAGGTTCCCGGCTCTATGACGGCCAAATACATATCGGATTTGCGAGGGTCAGCGATAATCTCTTGGACCTTTGCGACCGCAAAGTAGCCTTTCGTGTCTTTAACTTTGCTAGGCTCAAGGTAAACGATCCAATCGCCTTCGCATTGCTGCGCACGGGAAAAATATTGCCTGGGGAACTGGTACCGCTCCGAAGGGACGTCGTCATAGATCGAGTCACTGCGATGAATGAAAATTCCAAAGGCCATTCGAGTCAAACTTCACGTTGAACAAGGGAGAGCAACATGGATCGGTTCAGACACGATCCGAATACACTGCGGTGATTGTAGTTTTTTTGGTCACTCACTAATCAAGCGCTCTAACTTCCGGTCAGCAAAATGCAATGTCAGCACTGAGCCAAACAGGATAGGAATTAGCGCGCCGGCGATGGCGACGGTAATAATGGATGCGCCCGCAAACCAAGTGAGCTCGGTTGGATGATCCATGAAACGAAATCGTAGAAACCCAACGAGAAACAGCGCGCTTGCGCCCATATACACCTTGCAGAGAAGTTCCAGCGGTTCGATTGTATTGCGGCGGGCGCGTTCCAGTGCAGAGCGGCGCAGGCGTTTCCAGTTTTTACTTGGTTTTTGCATATGCTTACTCCCTTACGAGTTCGATCCATGTGTGAACGTCATCATCGGTCACCTCCCGCCCTTCGACGTATGACTGGTACCAACGGGCGACGATGGCCCCGCGCTTCTCGCTTTTGATCTTGATGTTCTCTTCGTTGAGGTGCTGATCGAGCGAAGTCTCAATCCTTTTTAGAGCTTCGAAATCATGGGCCGCCCGGACGGCTTTCGTTCCCAGCAGTATCCAAGCCGCATCCACGTCGAACCGATCTGCCATAGCAACCAATGCCTCGACCGGCAGGCCGCGCTGTCCCTTTTCATAGCTGTGATAGGCGCGATGTGAGACGCCAATCGCTTCCGCCATAGCAGTTTGAGTTAGGCCGATTTCGTTGCGCGCAATCGTAAGGCGCGCGCCCATGGCTGTGAAAACAGACTTAGAATCTCGCACCAAACAAGGTTCCCTATTGACGAAGCCGCCATAACGCGCAAAACTGCACAAAATGACATAAAATTGCACTCTCAATCATCTGACCACGTCAGAAGGTGCGAAACAAGCGATTCTTTGCGCATCGCTTATTCAACCCAAGCGGACAAGGACGACTGAAATGGCAGAGACCGAAAAATCAGACAGCTCGCAAATCCTTGAGCTTGGCAAAACGCCCGCGCAGTGGGTCGAGGTCATGGCCGGGATGGGGATCGAAATTTCCGAGCGCACATTGCGCGAACGGGCGAATGACACGGGCGCTTTCTATCGGCTTGGTCGAACGATGCTGATCACTCCCGCGCAGATCGACACCATATTTGAAGGAGGTCAGTCATGCCGCTCCAAATCTACAAGAGGGGCACCGTCTACTGGGCTAAGGGCTGGGTCGAGTACAACGGCAGGCCAATCGCAGGCCCATACCGGCGAAGCACTAAGGCATCTACAGAAGCAGGCGCACGGGACTGGATAAACCGCGAGACGGAGCTTCAGATACGCCGGCATGTCGTTGGCGACGAGCCGAGCAAGACGTTCTCCGATGCAATCATGCTCTACAATGCCTCCTCCAAGGCCGCGAAGCAGTTGATCCCGATTGTCGAAGAGATTGGCGACATGCCATTGGGTGCGATCTCTGGTGCGCTCCTGAAAGGTCTTGGCCCAAAACTGAAACCGAAGGCCTCGACCGATACTTGGTGGCGCGAAATCGTGACGCCCGCGAGTGCGGTGATCAACAACTCGCACGAGTTGGAAGGCACGCCGCTGATCCGGGTGAAGCCATACGACAAGTTCGAGCGGATTGCCCAAGACAAGCGCCGAGGCAAACTGAGCCGTGTTGAACGCAAGCCAGCCGATAAAGAGTGGATCGAGGCGTTCTGCCGAGCTGCTGATCCTTACAACGCTGCCCTGGTGCGATTCATGTTCGAAACGGCGGCGCGGATCGATCAAGCTGTCTCGATTGAGCCTGACGATCTGCGACGCGCCGAGAACAAGGTCAGGGTGAAAGCACAGAAAGGCCATCCCGAACGCTGGATTACAGTCTCGCCGCAGATGATGGACGAGTTGCTGGCCTTGCCGCCGAAACGGCCCAAGAACCGCAAGACCGGCAAGCTCATGAAGCCGCGCGTTTTCGGCTATGGCAGCTCGACAGGCTACAACACGCGCTGGAAGACAATCTGCAAGCGCGCAGGCATTCCGTACCTGTCTGCACACCCGGCAGGGCGGCATGGGTTCTTCACGGAACTGGTGGTGCGACAAGGCGTCGATCCAGTCACAGCAGCAAAGGCTGGGCGCTGGTCCGACCCCAATTTGCCCATGCGAATTTACGCCCACGCGGAGACGGATGAGGCCGATGTCAGAGCCCGTTTTCGTACAAATCATGTACAGCCGGACACTGTACAAACACCCAAGGGCAAGAAATCACAGAAGGAATAACGTTATGAACGGTTCCCTCCTAAGGGGCAGGTTGCAGGTTCGAATCCTGCCGGGGTCGCCACCTGAAATCTCGTATAAAGAGAGCGAATGATTTGCCTTGCGTCGTCAGAAGCGAGATAGGATTACTGATTTCAACGCCATGGTTTTTCTCAAACACGTGCGACACCATAACGACAAATTTGCACAAATCGTCCATAAGCGCAGTTTATGTGCGCCAATGCGTATTGTCACCGCACGCTAACCACCCCAGTTTCAACAAACGGAATTTGGAGTTGAAAGGTTTACCATATGTCCAAGCCAACATTGCTGGCGATCTCGGGATCGCTGCGCAAAGGTTCTTTTAACCGGATGCTCTTGAAAGAGGCTGCACGTGCCTTTGGTGACGCCGAGGTGGTGGAGGCGGATCTTGCCCTGCCGCTATATGATGGAGACCTGGAAGAGGCCGAGGGGATACCTGCCTCGGTTCAGATGCTCGCGAGCCAGATCAAGGGGGCCGATGCGATCGTGATTTCATCACCGGAATATAACAAAGGCATTCCCGGGGTGCTGAAAAACGCGCTGGATTGGGTAAGCCGGGTGTCCGAGCCTGTGCTGAAGAACAAGCCGACAGTGGTGATTTCTGCCGCGGCGGGCCGGACTGGTGGTGAAACGGCGCAGTTCATGGTGTTGAGCTGCCTGACGCAGCTACAGGTCCGGCTGCTACCCGGCCCTGCGGTTCTGATAGCCGCCGCAATGAACGAGTTCGACGAGAGCGGCGCATTGAAAAATGTGCGTTACAAGGAAACACTGAGCACGCGGATGCAGGCGCTGCGCGCCGAGATTGGCTGAGCTCAATCGCCCTGATTAGCGATCTCGATCAGATTGTTATCGGGGTCGCGGATATAGATCGAATTGATCGGCCCGGATGTGCCCGAGCGCGCAACCGGGCCTTCCTCTATCGCTATGTTCCTGACATTCAGGTGATGTGTCCATGCCGCCAACGGCGTATCGCTGAGAAAACACAGATCTGCCGATCCGGGTTGGGGATGGCTTGCTCTGGGTTCGAATTCGGCACCGGCCTGATGCAGGTTGATCTTCTGCGTACCGAATTTCAACGCCCAGCGTGGACCGCCACCGCTTGGTGCGAACTGGATTGCCTGCATGCCCAGCACATTTTCATAGAATTCCAACGTAGCGTCGATGTCGTCGACGGTCAGAACCAGATGATCAAGTGCGGTCAGTGCAGGCGTCATTTCAGGATTGTTCCTCCGGGGGTACAGGCCTAGCCTGCCCGCATGACCGAGAATGTGCAAACCCTGAATGACGTGATCGACCCCGCGCGTGCGCGCGCCATGCAGACACTGCTGGGCCAGGAGGCTACGATTGCGACAGAGGACACCCTGCCTGCGTTTTTCCATCAACTCTATTTCTGGGACCCGCAGCCACCGTCGCGCCTAGGTCGGGATGGACACCCGAAGGTCGGCGGGATCATTCCCAATATGGGCCTGCCGCGCCGGATGTGGGCTGGCGGGCGGCTGGAAATTACAGCAGCCCTGCGCGCTGGTGTGCCAGCAGAGCGGCGAACGATCCTGGAAAAGGCTGAACGTAAGGAAGGGCGCACCGGAAAGCTGGGTTTTGTTACCCTGCGGCATGAGATTCGTCAGGAGGGAAAGCTATGTGTGACCGACTGGCAAGATCTGGTTTACCGTCAAGACCCGGATCCGGATGCACCTGTACCTGTCCCGCCCGAGGCTCGCCGCGACGAGGTTGCCCGCGAAAGCGTCACTTTCAATTCAACGTTGCTCTTTCGCTATTCCGCACTGACCTTCAATGGCCACCGGATCCATTATGACAGCGATTATGCAAAAACGGTCGAAGGCTATAACGGTTTGGTGGTGCATGGGCCGCTTTTGGCCCAACACCTGATCTTATTGGCTGAAAACCAGTTGGGCAGCGTGAGAAATTTTGCCTTTCGAGCCACCGCGCCGCTTCTGCATAGCGAAGAGGCCACGTTCTGCTGGCGTGACGGCATTGCGTGGGTACGAGGTCCGGATGGACGCCAATGCATGATCGCAGCCGCCAGTAGCTGACTGGGTCAAAGGCGGACGCGAACCGTGTCAGCGACAGGGTTTCGCCTGTATAGGCCAGTGTTTCGCTCGGCGGCTTTAATTGGCACAAGCCGCTGTCGATCATCAGAGCCGAGGCCTTCTGCTCGCGGCGTGCGCAATCGACGGTTTTAACATTGTCGTCGCGATGGAATGTGCAGGTGATTTCGCGCCGGTATCTGCTGTTGAGCATAAAGGTGTTCAACAGCGCCTTGGCCTCGCGCCCCGTGCCGTTGTCGGGGGAGGGGCAGGTGACGCCGTGCAGGCCATATGCCACCCCGTCAAGCTCCACCCGGTCACCGGCAAGGGCCCGCCAGATACGTGGAACGTTGTCGCGGGCAGGGGCCGAGGGATCAGCCGCCATACCTGTGCTGACGCAAAGGCAGGTGAACAGAATGACGAAGATGGGAGATCGGGCGCGCATGTCCTGAGTATATCAGAAGGATGCTTCGGGTCGGAAATCACAAGGGATAGAATCTTTGTTTTCGAGTACGAAGTCTGCCATCACCTGCCCCACCTTCGGCGCCATGCCAAAGCCGATCTTGAAACCCCCATTGGCGATGAACTGACCTGTGTGCAGCGGATGAGGGCCCAGCATCGGGGCGCGAGACCGGCTGCGGGGGCGCAGCCCGGCCCAGCGTTCGACTACCCGCGCGCCGTGCAGAATGGGGACAGCCCGCATTGCACGCTCGATCACTTCGTCAAGCTTTTCGTCGGTACTGGTAGCGTCATCATAATCGCGTTCGCTGGTTGATCCGATGGCCACGGTGCCATCTGTATGTGGCACGATATGCACCGTATCTGCAAAAAGCTGCGGCTGATCGCGCGCGTCGAAATGAAGCAGCGCCCCCTGGCCTTTGACGCCGTTGCCGATAGTGCGGGTGTGGCTGCGGTTCAACTCCGCCAGCCCGGCAACACCGGTGGCGTGGATCACCTGACCCTGCTGTGCACCTTTGGTCAGGATCTCGCCCCCACGTGTGGTGATGGCAGCCGCCAGCGCGGCGCAGGCGCGGCGCGGGTGAATGCGGGCGCTGAGTGTATCATGGATCAGTTTCCCCGTAGGGCTGACCGGCGCCCAGCCCTGATCATCGGTTGCGATGATTTCCCAGGTAGCATTCATTTGCCAAAGCTCGGCTGCGGTTTTGGTTCGTGCCTGCGCAAGCGTCATGGCCGCGGCATCCGCAATCGGTTGCAAGCGGCCTAAGCGGGCATAGCCGGACGAGATGCCCGAGACCGCCTCGACCTCGTGCCAGAACGGTTTGGCCATTAGCAGGCTTTCAAGCTGAAACGCCTTCTTGTCGTTCCAGTTCTCGGGAACATGCGGGGCCAGCGCGCCGACCACCCCGCCCGACGCACCGGCGCCTCCGGGGTCGATCACCCGCACTTTGGCACCGCGTCCCTGGCACACCCAGGCAATCGACAGACCAAATATACCAGCGCCCAGTACGGTGATATCGGGCATTGCCAAAACCTCGTCTCCTCTGCATGGTCGGCGCGTTCTCAACCCCTTCCTAAAGGATGCGACCATGCAGGGCCAGCAGGCCGAGATCGACTGGCGGGACGGCGATGTGCCGGTTTCGACCCGGTTTGATGATCCGTATTTCAGCCTCGAGAACGGGTTGGCGGAAACGCGCTATGTGTTTCTGGAAGGCAACGGTTTGCCGGGCCGGTTTCGTGACGGGTTTCACGTGGCCGAGCTGGGTTTTGGCACCGGGTTGAATTTTCTGACGACGGTGCTGGCGTGGTGGGCATCCGATATCGCAGGCAAGCTGCACTTCACGAGTTTCGAAGCGTACCCGATGGCGCCCGGAGACATGGCGCAGGCCCTGTCTGCCTTTCCCGAACTCTCCGAGGTGACCGCGCCACTGGTTGCAGCGTGGGCGCAAGGCAATGGCAAGATCGACTACGCACCAGATATCGAACTGCATGTCATCGAGGGCGACGCACGGGAGGTTCTGCCTGATTGGACGGGACAGGCCGATGCCTGGTATCTGGATGGGTTTTCGCCTGCCAAGAACCCGGAGCTCTGGGGCGAAGACCTGATGGCCGAAGTTGGAAGACACACGGCAGAGGGCGGTACGGCGGCGACCTACACGGCGGCAGGGTTCGTGCGGCGTGGGTTGGACGCGGCAGGTTTCGATGTCACCCGGCGTCCGGGATATGGCCGCAAGCGGCATATGAGCACTGCAGTATTGAGGCAGACATGAGTGAGCAAAACACACGGCTTGGCATCCTAATGATGGTTGCCACGACCTTCATCTTTGCCGTGCAGGACGGGATTTCGCGTCATCTGGCGGCGGAATATAACGTGCTGATGGTGGTGATGATCCGCTATTGGTTTTTCGCCGCCTTCGTTATCACCATCGCTGCGCGCAAGGCAGGAGGAGTGCGGGCCGCAGCAGCCACGAAACAGCCGCTGGTTCAGGGGTTCCGGTCACTTTTGCTGGTAACGGAAATCTGTGTGATGGTGGCGGGCTTCACACTTCTGGGACTGATCGAAAGCCATGCGGTTTTCGCCTGCTATCCGCTGCTGGTCGCCGCCCTGTCCGGGCCGGTGCTTGGGGAACATGTCGGCTGGCGGCGATGGGCCGCGATCGGGGTCGGCTTTGTCGGCGTCGTGATCATCCTCGAACCGGGCTTCGGCGTCTTCAAGCCGCAGGCTGTGGTGCCGCTGACCGCAGCGTTGATGTTTGCGTTATATGCTTTGCTGACCCGTTATGTGGCGCGTCAGGACAACACGGCAACCAGTTTTTTCTGGACCGGCACAGTGGGATCGGTGGCGATGACGGCGGTCGGTATCTGGTTCTGGCAGCCGATGAACGGCCCTGACTGGGGTTGGATGGCGGCGCTTTGCATAACCGGTGCGCTGGGCCACTGGACGCTGATCAAATGCTATGAGGTGGCCGAAGCCAGCGCCGTACAGCCCTTTGCCTATCTGCAGCTGGGGTTTGCCAGCGTGATCGGGATCTTGGTTTTTAGCGAGACCATTCGCCTGAATGTGGCCTTAGGTGTCGTGCTGATCGTATCGGCAGGGCTCTTTACGCTTTGGCGTCAACACAAGATAGCAGGCCGGTCTTAGGGCGCGGACAGGGCATGTTCAGTCGCTGAGCGTCGCGCGCCGGTCCGGTAGAAAGGTGGTTCCGGTCAGCTCTTCGGTGAATGGAACCGGAAGCGGCGCCTTGCCCAGCCGAGCCCGATAAACCGGCAGGCTTTCGGTGACGCGCATCACGTAGTTCCGGGTTTCCCGGAAGGGGATATGTTCGATCCAGTCGATGATATCGATACTCTCGTCACGGGGGTCGCCAAGGGTTTCAATCCATTGGCGTGCCCGACCGGGCCCGGCATTATAGCCAGCCGCCATCAGTACCGGATTGCCATCCAGCCAGTCAGCGAGTTGCGCCAGATAGGTCGATCCGAGTTTGACGTTATAACGCCAGTCCTGCATCACGCGGGTGCGATCATACTCGATGCCCAGATCACCAGCGACCTCTTTGGCAGTGCCCGGCATGACCTGCATCAGCCCCTGTGCGCCGGCACCTGAAACGACATCAAAATCAAATTCGCTCTCGCGGCGGGCGATGGTCAGCGCCAGTTCAGTCGGTACTGGCAGGGTTTCACGCGCTAGCGGGTGCAGGGCGTAATAGGCGGCGGGCAATACGATGGCACGCCGCGCCGCGGCCTTGCCCAGCATGATCTGAAGGTGCGGTTGCTCCAGTTCTTCGAGCATTTGCGTCATCTGGCCCAACCCTTCGCGGTTCTGATGAGTCGAAAGATGCACAAAGAATGTCTCGGCCAGATTGAGCCGCCCGGTGGCCAACGCCAGAATTGCGGCCTGATTGACAGTTGAGTTTGCGAATTCGGCATCACGCCAGGGGGCAAAACTCTCGGTTCCGTCCAGGGTGGTATCGGGCGGCAGCCCTGCCTTTTCAGCAGCCAGAAGCCCGTAGAAACTGGTCTGATGATCGGCGCCACGGGTATAGGCGACCTGCGCTGCCTCAGTATCGCCAAGCGCGTCTTGTGCACGACCGATCCAATAGCCCGCGCGGCCCAGTGATATCGGGGTTTCAACCGCCGCGCTGAAGCGTTGGAAATGATCCAGTGCCAGTTCGGGCGCATCAAGGAACCGCAGCGCCAGATAGCCGGACAACCATTCCAGATCGGAATATCTGAATCCTTCGGTCAGCTGATGGGTCGAGGCCAGATCATAGGCAAGCTGATGATTGCCTTGACGCATCTGCGCCCGTGCAAGCGAACGGCGATTATTGGCCCAGCGGTCGGGCTCGCCCAAACCGCCATCGATCCGGCTTTGGCGAAGCATCAGCTTGATCGCCTTGTCGGTCTTGCGCTGGCTCATCAGGTGGTTGAATTCGGCATAGGCGACATGGGCGTTTCGGCGAAGAGGGCCGGGCAGACCGGCGATCCATTTATCCAGCGCCTTGCGACCGTTTTCGATGCTTCTTCGGGTTTCTATCTGCTTGCGGAGATCTGCGGAAACCAAAGGCATCATATCCTTGACATCCTTCAGGCCGCGCCAGGCCGCCATGTGCATGCGCGCTTCATGATGCGGCTTCAACAACTCGCCATAGGCCGTTATCAAGGCATCATGCTCGTCCGTGGTAAGGTCCAAGGTGCGCCACGCCATGACGATCGTTGCCTCGGCATCGCCGGTCTGGCCTGCTGCGATAAGCGCGCTGGCATTGGTCAGGGCCCCGATGCCGGTTTGCGGTGTGTGGTCGTTGTAGAATTCCAGAATTTCTTCATTGCTGGCGATGATCATCCGCACCTCGTTCCGACGACGCAGATAATCCAGGCCCGGCCAGTCCGGATTGCGTCTGAGGAAGCTGAGAATATCCTGGGGCGTACCCCGCCCCGATCGCAGCCGATACCATTCGATCAGGTCGGCTGCTGCTGGTCCGTCGCGGGCGGCAAGCTTTGCCGCAACCCCCCAGCGATCTTCCTGCATGGCGTGAAATGCGCTGGCAAGAGGGCGGGGTGCTTGCGGCGCGTGTTCAGAAGCCCCACCCGGCAGGGCAAGGCAGATCAGAGCCATAATATACGTCACGAAACGCGACATCCCTTGCATTTCCCTCTCTGGCGAAGGATAGACAGCGCCAACCTAAGCACGCGCAGCGGACCCGTCTATGCACAAACTTGGCACTAAGGCGTCATACCGCTAACGTAGCGTGCGATTTATGATCAGCCCGTTAAGGCTAAATTAGAAATGTGGAAGGAGCGTGGCATGTTTAGGGGATCTTTTCCTGCGCTGGTGACGCCGTTAAAGAACGGCGAACTGGACATAAATGCGCTCAAACACCTTGTAGAATGGCATATTTCTGAAGGTAGCCACGGCCTTGTGCCTGTCGGCACCACCGGCGAAAGCCCCACATTAAGCCATGAAGAACACGAAACCGTGGTCGAGGAGGTGGTCAAGGCTGCTGCGGGGCGAATCCCTGTGATCGCGGGGGCGGGCAGCAACAACACGGTCGAATCGGTCCGGTTCATGCAGCATGCACACCGTGTCGGGGCCAGCGCCGCGCTGGTGGTGACACCTTATTACAACAAGCCCACGCAACGCGGGTTGATTGCGCATTTCACCGCGTTGCACGACTGCTGCGAGCTGCCGATCATCATCTACAATATCCCGGGACGGTCCGTCGTGGACATGTCACCCGAGACCATGGGTGAACTGGCGAAACTGCCGCGTATTGTCGGGGTCAAGGACGCCACCGGCGATCTGGCGCGGGTGTCGTACCAGCGGATGACCTGCGGCGCAGATTTCATTCAGCTGTCGGGCGAAGATGCCACGGCGCATGGCTTCAATGCCCAGGGCGGTGTGGGTTGCATCTCGGTTACCGCGAATGTGGCACCCAAGATGTTGTCGCAGATGCAGGAATCAACACTGGCAGGTGACTACGGAACCGCGCTCGAGTTGCAGGACCGCATGATGCCCCTGCACAAGGCAATCTTTACCGAACCGGGCCTTGTTGGCGCCAAATACGCCATGTCGAAGCTTGGCCTGTGCAGCGATGAGGTCCGTTCGCCCCTGACAGGATTGACCGATGGGACCAAAGCGCTGATCGACGATGGCATGCGCCACGCGGGACTGATGAACTAAGTCACGACCAGAATTCGGAAATGCAAACGGGCGCCACAATTCGACGCCCGTTTCTTGTTTCAGTTTGCCTACTACTCGGCCGGCGCCTTGCCTGTCCAGGCAGTGCGGTCCAGCTCGAGATCGGCAAAGTCATCCGGGTTCAGCACGGGACGGGCAACGCCAGCGGCCAGTTGTGCCCGGAAATCCTTGAGCAGCCGCAGGCAGGTTGGCAGCAGCATCATCAGCACCACGAGATTCACCACCGCCAGGATGCCCATCATCGGATCCGAGAAGAAGAAGACCGATGTCGCGCCCGGTGCTGTGGCGCCCAGAAAGACGATGCCGATGATCACGATCCTGAGCACGTTCAGTGCCGCCGTGCTTTTGGTGATCACTGTCAGGGCGTTTTCACCGAGATAGTAGTTGTAGATGATCGAGCTAAAGGCAAAGAGCAGGATCATCAGCGACAGGAAGTATTGCGCCCATTCGCCCAGATGCGAGACCAGCGACTGTTGGGTCAGCGCGATTCCGTCGACACCTTCGGCGCCCGGCACATAGACATCGCCCAGCAGGATCACGAAGGCGGTGCAACTGCAGATGAAGATCGTGTCGATGAAGACCGAAAAGCTTTGCGTGATGCCCTGGCTGATCGGATGGCGCACATCCGCGGTGGCCGCCACGTTCGGGGCCGAGCCCAGGCCGGCCTCGTTCGAGAAGAGCCCACGGCGCAGGCCCTGGGCGATCGCCGCGCCCATGCCGCCGCCCACGGCCTCTTCCAACCCGAAGGCATTGGCGAAGATCGAGCTTATGACGCCGGGCAACGATCCGATGTTCATCACAATGATGACGAGGGCCATCAGGATATAGCCGATCGCCATGATCGGGACGACCACATCGGCCGCCTTGGCGATGCGGTGAATGCCGCCAAAGACGATAAACCCGGCGATCACGGCCAGAACAGCGCCGGTGATGAAACGGCTGATGCCCATGCTGTCTTCCATGGCACCGGCAACAGTATTGCCCTGGAACGCGTTGAAACCAAGGCCGAAGGCTGCGATCAGGCAGACTGCGTAGATCACCGCCAGCCATTTGAATTCATGTCCAAGCCCGTGGATGATCGACCGTGCCGGGCCGCCGCGGAACGTGCCGTCGGGCTGACGCTCCTTGAAGAGCTGCGCCAGCGAGCATTCCACAAGGCTGGTGGCCATGCCCACGAGCGCAATCGCCCACATCCAGAACACCGCGCCGGGCCCGCCCAACGTGATCGCCACCGCCACACCGGCGATATTGCCGCCGCCGACGCGCCCCCCGACCGAGATCAGCAGCGCCTCGCGCGCGGAAATCGCGTTGGGATCGCCCGACTGGTTCTTCGAGGACAAAACGCGGAACATCCGCTTGAAAAACCTGAACTGAACAAATCCGGTGAGGGCGGTGATGAAAAGCCCGAAGATCACCAGAAGCGGGATCAAAGACCAGCCCCAGGTCAAATCGCCAATCAGCCCGAAAAAACTTTCGATCGTAGACATGCCGCGCGTCCTTTCAAATTGGTTAATAACGAAAACGTTACAGCTTTGACCTGTGAAGTAAACGACCTTTGGTTGCATATTTTATGCTGGCACATTCTTGGGTCGTGACAAGAGTCCACGCGGCACATGAATGACAATGCAGCGTGCTGAAACAAACCGACGGTTACGTCTCCAATGGCAGCGCCAGCGTGGATTTTTCCCGCGCGACAGCGATTGAAGTGCGGAATTTACGCACATTCTTGTCGGCAAAGAAAAACCGGTGGGTGAATTGTTCGTAATCCGCCATGTCGCGGGCCACGACGACGATGATGAAATCCGTCTCGCCCGCCACGCAGTAGAAATGCTGCACATTAGGATCTGTTCGTGCTTTGCGCTTGAAGGCGTCAATCTGGTCCAGCCGATCCCGTTCCAGATCGACCGAAACGACTGCGGTGATGCCAAAGCCAAGCAGGGCCGCGTCAAGTTGGGCCACCTCTCGCAGGATCACACCGTTTTCACGTAACCGTCTGAGGCGCCGTTGCACTGACGCGGTCGATGCCCCGGCCAAGGCGGCAAGCTCGGCGATCGGGCGGCGCGAATCCTCCTGAATCGCCGACAGGATTTTGCGATCTACGGCGTCTAAATCAACTATATCCATTATATCCTACCTAAGTTTGATGGCATTCGATCATCTATAATAGCGTAATTGATGTATAAAGATCACCAGAATTTCATAAAGTCACGCCATGAAGCAGGGCTTTCTTTCCATCTTGCCGCTGGCAGCCGGCGCGGCGCTTTATGGTTTTGCCTTCGGCGTTCTGGCGGCACAGATCGGGTTTCCATGGTGGGGCGTGGCGTTGATGAGCGGCGTTGTGCATGCCGGGTCCAGCCAGATCGTGGCGGTAGAGCAATTCGGCAGTCATGGTTTCGTGCTGGGCGCGGTGTTGGCGGGTGCGGCGCTGAACCTGCGGTATCTGGGGATTATCGCGTCGCTTTCGGAGGTGCTGCGGGACGTGCCCTTGCGGGTGAAACTGCTGGCGATCCATATCACCGGCGATGAGAACTGGGCGTTGACGATGGCGAGGCGGGCGCATGATCCGACCATCGGCGCGGCTTTCCTGATCGGGTCCGGGCTGACGATGATCTCGGTCTGGGTCATCTCGACCAGTGCCGGGGCACTGATTGGCGGCGCGATCCCCGATCTGGAAGGCTACGGGCTTGGCTTTGCCTTTACCGCGGCTTTTATCGCCATGGCTCGGGCGATGTGGCGGGGCCGGCGTACGGTGTTGCCCTGGGCGGTCACATTTGTAGTCACGCTGGGCCTGGTACAGGCCGGGATGGGCGCGGCCTATGCCATCGTTCTGGGCAGTCTGGTCGGTGTTTTCACGGCCCAGATGCGCCGGGCGCGCAGGGAGGAAACCGCATGAGCAGCGCCGAGTGGTTATTGATCGGATTACTGGCCGTCGCGTCCTACGGCGTGCGGCTGGCGGGCCTGATCGGGGGCCGGGCCATTGCCGCCAACCCGCGGCTGAAACCGTTTCTGGATGATCTGCCGGGATGCCTGATGGTGGGGCTTGTTGCATCGTCCCTGGCGGGAGAGCCGATTGTGACATGGCTGGCGGCGCTAGTGGCACTTGCCGTGGCGATTACCAGCAACAACGTGGTGGTGACAATGGCGGCGGGGCTGGCCGCCATCATAGTTGGCCACCAGCTGCCGTTTTTCTGAGCGCCCTAATCGACCCGGCGCACCAGAAGCTGATTTCCGGGGTTGGATTTGGTTTCGAAGACTTTCAGTTCTTTCACCAAGTCGCTCAGCTTTTTCCGGCCATAGCTGCGAGTGTCGAAATCCGGTTTGTCAGCCTGGATCTGCTGTCCGATGCGGCCCAGCGGATACCACTCTCCATCCTGATCGATCTTTTCCATTGCATCGAAAATCAGATGGCGAGCGTCGGCGACCTTCTGCTGGTTCAGCTTGGATGATTTAGATTTGTCAGGGCCGGGTTCATCATAAATGTTTTCGATGGCGACAAAGCGATTGCAAGCGTTTTTCAGCGCGTCAGGTGCCTTGGCTTCTCCGATACCGATCACGGTCAGGCCCTGTTCGCGGATGCGACTGGCCAGCCGGGTAAAATCGCTATCAGAGGACACCAGCACAAAGCCATCGAAGTGTCCGGCGTGCAGGATATCCATCGCATCAATCACCAAACCGATATCCGAAGCGTTCTTGCCCTTGGTGTTGGCGGTCTGCTGATGTTGGACGAGCCCGAGTTTCTGCGCCGTTACCGTCCAGCCCGAAAGCTGTTGACTGGACCAGTCGCCATACACCCGTCGCAACCCCGGTTCGCCATAGCTGGTGACCTCTTTCAGGATCGCATCGGCATATTTGGCAGGCACGTTATCGGCGTCGATCAGCACAGCGAGAAGGAGGGTTTCAGCGGGCATGGCAGTTCCTGTTTTGGGCCACCATGCCCGAAGTTCAAGCGACGCGAAACCGGATTATCCGCAAGGGGCCGTTCAGGCGTCTTCGCTGATCTTGTCCTGCGTCATGGTTTCGAAATCGCTGGCATTATGGCGCTCATGCAGCTGTTCATATGGCTCGCCACTGGTCTTGTTGACCATCCGGCCGCGTTGCACCGCCGGGCGGGCGTCGATCTTTTCCGCCCAGGCCAGAACATGCTTGTAGCTTTTCGTATCGAGGAACGTGCCAGCCTCACCATAGGCGCGGCCAAGGGTCAGGTTGCCGTACCAGGGCCAGATCGCCATGTCGGCAATGGAATAATTCTCGCCCGCGATATAGGGCCGGTCGGCCAGTTGCCGGTCAAGCACGTCAAGCTGGCGTTTGACCTCCATCGCGAAACGATCAATCGGGTATTTCCAGTGCTGCGGCGCGTAGAAATAGAAATGCCCGAAACCACCGCCCAGGTATGGCGCGCTGCCCATCTGCCACATCAGCCAGTTGATCACCTCGGTCCGTTCGGGGCCCGAGGCGGGCAGGAACGCCCCGAATTTCTCGGCCAGGTGCATCAGAATCGAACCGGATTCGAAGACCCGCACCGGGGTGTCGCCGCTGTGATCCACCAGCGCCGGGATTTTCGAGTTTGGGTTGATCTCGGTAAAGCCGCTGCCGAACTGGTCGCCATCGCCGATGCGGATCAGCCAAGCATCATATTCGGCGTCATGCCCCGCCGCCAGCAGCTCCTCAAACATCACGTTGACCTTCACCCCGTTGGGCGTGGCCAGCGAATAGAGCTGAAACGGATGTCTGCCGACAGGAAGCTCCTTGTCGTGGGTGGCCCCCGCGATGGGACGATTGGTCGAGGCAAACTCGCCACCGTTTTCTTCTTCCCATGTCCAGATTTCTGGGGGCGTATAAGTATCATCGCTCATGACGTTTCCTCTGCTTTCCGTATTCAGCAATAGTTAAGGTCGCTATTCATGACATCAACATACTGCAGCGCACAAGAGCTGTGCGTCTTTCCGACTTTATCGAAAGGTCATGTTCCAGCCCGGTCCGCCATGGGGCACACGCGAAGGTGAACGCGCGGCGGGTAGCGTACACGAAGTCGACAGAAAGGGTGTCGGGCGCCGCCGCAGCCCCCATTTGTCTATCAGCAGCAACGGCCCTCGTCAGAGGCCCACGTAGTGAGAGGAAGAACGATGATACACAAACACTTCATTGCCGCTGTAACAGCGCTTGGCCTCGCGATTTCCGGCATATCCGCCACGACCGCTCAGGCGAGTGACGATACGGCCAAAATCATCACCGGTGCAGCAGCCCTGGTTATTATCGGCACGGCAATCGCCAAGCACAGCAAGAGCAAAGAGCACGGGTATGTCGCGTCTGGCCATCACGGCCACAAAAAGAGCTATTATGGCCATTCTCGCCATAAGAAGAATTATTACGGCCGCTTCGGTCAAAAAAAGAAATACTATCGTCATTCAAGCCACAAGCGTTACAAATACGGTAAGCGCCATCGCCATGGGTATAAATACGGCCATCGTCGCAGCAAGTTCTACCACTGATCACGTGCTCGGACCTATGGTTGCCGCCCCGTGGAATTATATGAAGAAAAAGCCTGCTGACCTGATGCAGAACTAAAAACCCGGGCGACGCCCGGGTTTTTTGGTTTTTCACGCTTCAGTACACAACAACGGATCTGATCGACTCGCCCGCATGCATCATGTCAAAGCCTTTGTTGATGTCCTCGAGCTTGAGAATATGAGTGATCATCGGGTCGATCTCGATTTTGCCATCCATGTACCAATCGACGATCTTTGGCACATCCGTGCGGCCCCGCGCGCCGCCAAAGGCCGTGCCGCGCCAGCTGCGCCCGGTGACCAGCTGGAACGGCCGGGTCGAGATTTCGGCCCCTGCCGGTGCCACGCCGATGATGATCGATTCACCCCAGCCCTTATGCGCGGCCTCCAGCGCCGTGCGCATCACGCCGACATTGCCGGTGGCGTCAAAGGTGTAATCCGCGCCACCCCCAGTCACCTCGACTAGATGGCCCACCAGATCGCCCGAGACTTCGGACGGGTTGACGAAATCGGTCATACCGAATTTTGTGGCCATCTCGACCTTGCCGGGGTTCAGATCGACGCCGACGATCTGGTCGGCCCCCGCCAGCCGCAACCCCTGGATGACGTTGAGGCCGATGCCGCCCAGTCCGAAGACAATCGCTCGACTGCCGATCTCGACCTTGGCGGTGTTGATTACCGCACCGATCCCAGTGGTGACGCCGCAGCCGATGTAACAGATCTTGTCGAACGGCGCGTCCTTGCGCACCTTGGCCAGTGCGATCTCGGGCAGAACCGTGTGGTTCGAGAAGGTCGAACAGCCCATATAGTGAAGGATAGGCGTACCATCGAGCATTGAGAACCGACTGGTGCCATCAGGCATCACGCCCTTGCCCTGGGTTTCCCGGATCGACTGGCACAGGTTGGTCTTCGGGTTCAGGCAGTATTCGCAGGTCCGACACTCGGGCGTGTAGAGGGGGATCACGTGATCGCCGACCTCGAGCGATGTCACACCGGGGCCGACCTCAACCACAACACCGGCTCCTTCGTGGCCCAGGATCGCGGGAAACGCGCCTTCGGGGTCCGCGCCCGACAGGGTAAAGTCATCCGTGTGGCAAAGCCCGGTGGCCTTGATTTCCACCAGAACCTCGCCCGCCTTCGGGCCGTCAAGGTTCACCTCCATGATTTCCATCGGTTTGCCTGCTTCAACGGCAACGGCGGCTGTGGTGCGCATGATACATGTCCTCCCAATGCGTTTTCCGAGACATTGATTGAAAGGTCGCGCTTTTTCAATGGCGGCGCGGCGCGCGCATGCGATAATGCGTCAGATTTCTTAACGCTTGTCGCAAATCGAAGGACGCCTGACGCATGCGAACCACTGTAATTGTCATTCTGACACTGCTAGGCGCCTGCGTTTCCGAGGAGGAACGGCCAGCAAGGCAAGCGGCTGCAGACGATGTCTGCGGGGCATCGAAGCTGCAGGTTCTTGTCGGATTGCCTTTCGACTCAGGTAGTTTTGAAACGGAAGGCCAACCCCTGCGTGTTTTGCCGCCGGGATCGGCGATGACCATGGATCACAACCCGGCCCGGCTGAATGTAGATCTGGATGAGGCCGCTACCGTCACCCGCATCTGGTGCGGGTAAATCAATGCCCGCCACCACCTGCCAATCCCACACCAGAGATCAATGATCCCCAGACCTTGAGACGCAGGCCCACTGCCTTAACCACACCTGTCGCAGCAATCACATGGCCTGTGAAGCCACTGAGGTTGTTGGTGTAGGTCTGCACGATGCAGCCGCTGCCATCTATCATTATCGCTTCGTGCTCGGGGTGTTCGAGTTCAAAATAGACCAGAAGAGAGCCGCGCGCCAAACCGTTATTGGGTTCCAAAAGCCTGCCTCCGGGCACGACCTGACCCGCGGCAATCGCGGGCTGGACCGACAAGACTCTTGCCGGCAATACGGCATTTCTGAACGACAGGCTCACATTGCTATCACAAGCAATTTCCGCAGGCATCCCTTCGTAAAGCGTGGCACGCGCAACCTGTGAGAATCCAGCTGTAATGCGAAGTGGCAGGCCCTCGGGGCGGTCGGGAATAATAACCATCGCCGGGCTCAGGATCAGCTTTGAGGCCGGACTGCCGACACTCATTGCCAATTGGGTAACAACGCCATCGGTAAACGAATGCACATCGGTCTGATCAAGTGCAACCCGTGCAGCTTCTACCGCAACCTTGGCCGCCTCACGCTGTGCCGGAATTGCCTGAGCGATATCTGATTGTGCAAGCTCCACCTGCGCTTGTGCCGCCGCCAGTTCGGCTTCGGACACAGTAACCCCTGCCTCCAATTTACGAACTGCGTCCTGAGTGCCGACATTTCGGGCAAACAAGGTCTGGGCGTTTTCAAGGTCAACGCGCATTTTTTCCAGCGACGCCTTTGCCTCAACCTCGCTGGCCTGAGCCACCTTCAAAGTATTCTGTGCTTTGGTTTCAGCAGCGGCCAGCTTGTCCAACTCAGCTTCTGCCTGACGAAGTGCAACCTGTTGCGCGCTGCTCTCGATACGAAAAAGAAGATCATCTTTCGCGATACGTTGACCGTTCTGAACCGCCACCTCGGTCACTGGGCCGCTGGTTTGAGCTACAACCGAGACGGTGCGGAACGGGAGCAATCCGGAATATGACTTCGGATGGAAATAGAAGATCACCAAGAACAGTAAAAACGCCATGATCGCCCACAAGAAAACGGCGCTACGCATGTTCCAGACGCTCATTACTTCGCCACGACGCTTAAGTTGAAAGTATCGGATTATGACGGGAAAGGATGTCAGAAGAAGCTCAAACATCTTTGCGCTCCTCTTCGATGTCATCTGAAATCGAAGGCGCGTCTGTCGCGATAACACTCCTGTCAACAAAATCGCCTGATGACCCATCGTGTGTTGCTGTGCCTCCCGCAAGGAGAGGCTCCGCTCCAACCTCACTTCGTAGATTAAACCTCGACCAATCCGCCATCAGTGCGATCAGGATTGCGGCCAGTGGCAACAGGATGTTGAAATGTCCCAGTGGGAAAATTTCATACAGCAAAGCTACGGTCAACATCGTTGGGATCGTCTTGGCAAGAGGCGTTCCCTTGGATTGGTGCTCGGCCCAGCGATCAAAAGCTGCGTATAGTGTCACCAATCCGAAAAGAGCAAGGCAGATAAAGGCAAATGATAACCATGCCAGATGGTCACTCTCCCCGGGCGCCACAAACCACGAAGGGGCCAAATGGCCATTAGTATTGTCAATCGCCATCAGACTACCTTCCTAATGTCAGCCTTCAATTCATGATTTCTACCTTGAGACGAGTATCATGTCTATTTTCGTTTAGCTGAACATAACAACGGCCAGCGCAATGAACCGTGTGACAGCTCTTCACGGCGTTGAAAAACGCTAGGGTAGGGTTGGCCTCGTTATCAAATGACGGCTGTGTTTCGCCCTGCCGCTATCCGCTCATCGAAAATGCTGCGCCATACACGAATGGTGGGTTTCACGGTTCGCACGCCGCATGGTCAGGTCCCAATGCATAACCGCAATGGGCCGTTCATTGGAGTTATCTCAAGGTTCGGCGAGGTTACCAAAATCAAATGCTGCTACGATCGGATGATGATCAGAGATACGTTCAGTGATTTGTTCGGACGTCCAGGAAGGCCCAAGCCAATCGGGAAGCGAAATCACCTCAATTGATTGATCAAGGTATTTGTCTTGCAGCCCGCCTAGCGCTGCAAAGTCACTCAGAACCATAGGCCCAAATCGCTCGCTGATGAATGTTGTCGCGTCTGCTGGAAGGTCATTTCCTGCAAAACGCGCGTCAACTTCTCTGAATCTCTCAAACTCCGGCCATTGGTTGGGTGCGTTTAGGACGCCAAGGATCAAAGTGGGCATAGGCGGACGATCATCCAGCGCCACGAGTAGCTCCTGAACCTCCATTTCTCTGCGCACGCTTCCCCTTGGATCTTCGTCTGAAGCGCGCTGCGATCTCAGATGCACAAGAACGGTTTGAAATTTCTGCCCTGTGAACTCAAAGCTCAGAACTTGGGGTGGTCGCGGGAAACGATAGTTTTCTCCGTAAATCGTGCCGGGCTGTCGGGCCAATCGGACTCTGTCGGGACGATACAGCATCGCTGTACCCATGCGGCCACCCAGACCGCGCTCACCATACACGACGCGATATTGTGGCAAACGATCAATCAGTATTTCGAATGATGACACGTCAGAGATCTCGGTCACTGCGATGACGTCGGCATTGACTCCACGAATAATCGACTGAAGCGCAGTGACGGTAATCGGATCGATTTCTTCTTCCGCATCCCGGAAAGGGTTGCCGCCGAACCACCGGAGTCCCAGGTGCATGGCAATAAGAACGTCGTCAGTTGCTGCCGGAAGTGCGACGCCGCGTTGTGACATCCTCTCAATCGTCGCGCCCCTGCCCCCCAACCGTTCCTCCAGCTGATTGAGTGCCGCTGCCAATTCAGGGTCGTCGGCGGCGAGCTGAGAGACTACTTGGCTGTCAGCGAGATTTGAGACCAGAGTCGCGTCCGGCTCTGCTGATGCATCGGCAACTTGTGTCAAAAGCTGTGTGAGAAGCGCTGCCATTTGATCATCTCGCGCTTCGCTTTCGCTTAGCAACCTGGTGATCTTAAGGTTGCGTTGCTCCGCAGCCCTTTGCGCTTCCAGCGCCTTTTGGGCGCCTTGGCGGTCGTTCAATATTGTGAGGGCGAACCCCGCGACAAGAAGGATGATTGCCAACGGAAGTGCGCGTCTGCCCCATTTGGTAAGCCGCTTTCGCTTGGTCACCTTGTCGATCTCGGTGAACGACACCAACCATGCTCCGGAAAAGGCAATCAAGTTACCGATAAGAAGCAGACCGTATTTGAGAACCTCATCCATTGGCTACGCTTATAAAGCACCTCAAGGGTAAATCCGTTCAGCAGTCAAATAGTGGCATACTGCCACTTCGCTTTTCAAGTTGCAGTGAGTGCAGCGGTTTTTTTGATGCAATGGCCTGTGAAAAGCCAGGGTTCTAAACTCAGTTTACTCTCTAGAAGCCGCCGATCACATTCGGGACTGGCCGCGAAATGTACCAACGGCAGCGATGGCAGGCCGTATCGCAGCATCCGGCCGTGTCAGTTAGGGTTTGCTTTGGGCCACCCTCTCACTGGCCGTATGAGAGGGTATCGTCAAATTCCGTGGTGCGTTTAGTGGTTGCTCCGAGCCCAATTACCAAACGCCGCGAGGTGAACGAACGACCACTTTCGGTTGCTCAATCGATTTTTTGGTGGATACTCTCCCGCATGACAGCCAGCAAACGTATTGTCCTTTCCAGCGACCACGCAGCAATTCAACTCCGACAGACCATTTCTGGTCACGTCGAAGAGCAGGGGTGGGAGGTCGTCGATATCGGGCCGAGAACACCCGAGAGCACCCACTATCCTAAGCATGGCGAAGCAGCGGCGCGGTTTGTTGCGTCTGGCGAGTGCCAGCTTGGCATCATTCTATGCGGTACTGGTCAAGGCATCATGATGGCGGCGAATAAAGTTAAAGGCATCCGGTGTGGCGTGTGCGCCGACGCATTTTCAGCGCGCATGATCCGCCAGCACAACGATGCCAACATGCTTTCGATTGGCGCGCGCGTTGTGGGTGAAGGGCTGGCTCTTGATATCGTTGATGCCTTCCTATCCGCTCAGTTTGAGGGCGGCAGACACGCGACGCGAGTGGAGATGATTGGTGCGCTGGAGGGATAAGGCGGTCATTGGTAAGCTTTCACCGAAAGTCGTCTTCGTCCGTCTAGCGCCGCTCCTCTGATTTTGCCTGATCCCACAGCGCATCCATCTCGGCCAGATCTGATTGATCGGGCGTTTTGCCACGATCGGCAAGCAGGGTCTCGATTCGCTCGAAGCGTCGGATGAACTTGGCATTGGCGGCGCGCAGGGCCGCCTCGGGATCCACCTTCATATGCCGGGCGAGATTGGCCATCACAAACAGCAGATCTCCGAATTCTTCCTCGACCTTCTCAGGGCTTAGGGCGTCGGCGGCCTCGGTCAGTTCGGTGGCCTCTTCGGTGATCTTGTCCAGCACATGGGACGCGTCGGGCCAGTCGAACCCCACCCTCGCGGCGCGTTTTTGCAGTTTGAACGCACGCAGAAGCGCGGGCAGGCCCACGGCGACGCCGTCCAACGTGCCGCTTTGCGCCCTGGCGGCGCGTTCGGCGGCCTTGACGGTTTCCCAGTCGCGGGTCTGCTGCTCGGCGGATTTGTCACGCGATTCGTCGCCAAAGACATGCGGGTGCCGGTCGACCATCTTGTCGGCGATGGCGTTGGCCACATCCTCGAACTGGAAGAGGCCCTTGTCGTCGGCGATTTGGGCGTGAAAGACGACTTGGAGGAGCAGATCGCCCAGCTCGCCGCGCAGCTCTGCCCAGTCGCTGCGCTCGATCGCGTCGGCGACCTCGTATGCCTCTTCGATCGTGTAGGGGGCGATGGTGGCGAAATCCTGTTCGATGTCCCAGGGGCAGCCCGCATCCGGATCGCGCAGGCGTCGCATGATCTCGATCAGGCGGGGCATGGCCTGACTGGCGTCGTGAATCAGGGCGTCATCTGGCATTGCGGTTCCATCCTCTTTCGGATTGAGTGGACCGTGACAAGCAATTGGGGCGGAGTCCAGACCATGGCGGTAATCAATCGTATTGCCGGATTTGCCGAGGAAATGGCCGCGTGGCGGCGGCATCTGCATGCGCATCCCGAACTGGGCTTCGAGTGCCATGAAACGGCGGCCTATGTGGTCGAACGGCTGCGCGAATTCGGGATCAACGGGATTGAGACCGGGATTGCCACCTCGGGCGTGGTGGCGGTGATCGAGGGGCAGGGCGAGGGGCCGACGATCGGGTTGCGGGCCGATATGGATGCGCTGCCGATTGATGAGACGACCGGCGCGATCTGGGCGTCGGAAACCCCCGGGGTGATGCATGCCTGCGGCCATGACGGGCATACCACCATGCTGCTGGGGGCGGCGAAATACCTGGCCGAGACGCGCAATTTCAAGGGCCGTGTCGCGCTGATCTTTCAGCCCGCCGAAGAGGGGCCGGGCGGCGGGCGTGTGATGGTCGAAGAGGGCATTCTGGACCGTTATGATATTTCCGAAGTCTATGCGCTGCACACCCTGCCGGGGGTCGAGGCGGGCGGGTTTTTCACCTGTCCGGGGCCGATCATGGCGGCGGTGGACACGTTTCACATCGACATTCAGGGCTGTGGTGGGCACGGCGCCTATCCGCAGGATACCCGCGATCCGGTGGTGGCGGCTGTGGGCATGGTGCAGGCGATCCAGACAATCGTCAGCCGGAACCATTATACGCTGGATGAACTCGTGGTGTCGGTGACGCAGATCCATACCGGCAGTGCGGAAAATATCGTCCCCGATACGGCATATATCAACGGCACGATCCGCAGTTTCGACAAGGATGTGCAGCAGATGGTCTGGGCGCGGCTGCGCGAGATCGTCGAGGGGCAGGCGACATCCTATGGTGTCAGCGCCGAGTTGCGGATTGACCAGGGCTATCCGGCCACGGTGAATGACCCGGGGCGCGTGACGTTTGCCGCCGAAGTGGCGCGCGATGTGGCGGGCGAGGCACCAGTGGTGACAGACCGCAGTCGCGAGATGGGGGCCGAGGATTTTTCCTACATGCTGAATGAGCGCCCCGGCGCCTATCTGTTTCTGGGCCAGGGGGACGCAGCTGGGCTGCATCATCCAGGTTTTGATTTTAACGATGCGGTGGCACCGGTTGGCGCCTCGTTCTTTGCCCGGCTGGTAGAGCGGGCGCAACCGGTGGCTTGATGCCTTTCAGAGCGTCGCCCACCCACCCTCCCCGCCACTCTGAAAGGCATCAAAATGGCACTTGAAGACGCGAAAAACCAAGTTGATCATGCGTTCACCCGCGAAGACACCCGTGGTCTGAGCAATGAGAACACGTTTGGGGGCGCGACCTCGTTCCTGCGGCGGCGCTATACCAAGGATTTGTCGGGTGTGGATATCGCCGTGACGGGCATCCCATTCGATCAGGCGGTGACCAACCGTACCGGAACCCGGCTGGGACCGCGCGCCATTCGCGAGGCCAGCAGCCTGCAAAGCCCGGACGCGCCCTATGGCTGGGGCTATGATCCGCTGAGCGAGCTGAGCATCGTCGATTACGGCGACTTGGCGTTTGACTATGCGATGGTGCCGGATTTTCCGGATACGCTGACGGCGCATATCAGGGGCATTCTGGCGGCGGGGGCGGCCAGCATTTGCCTTGGCGGGGATCATTACATCTCGTTCCCGATCCTCAAGGCTTATACCGAAAAGTTCGGGCCGCTGTCGCTGCTGCAATTCGATGCCCATTCCGACACCTGGGCGGATGACAACATGGACCGCATCGACCATGGCACGATGTTCTACAAGGCGGTGAAACTGGGGTTGATCGACCCGGCGCGGTCGGTCCAGGTGGGCATCAGGACCAATAACCCCGACACGATGGGATTCAACATCATCGACGCGCGCGAAGTGCATGAAACCGGGCCGGTGGCGGTGGCGCAGAAGATCAAATCCATTCTGGGCGATCACCCGACCTATGTGACCTTCGACATCGACGGGCTGGACCCGGCCTATGCGCCCGGCACCGGCACGCCGGTCTGGGGTGGGCTGACCAGCGCACAGGCGTCGATCATGCTGCGCGATATCGCCGGTATCAACATGGTCGGCGGGGACGTGGTCGAGGTGTCGCCGCCCTTTGACACCACCGGGGCCACGGCCATTGCCGGTGCGCATGTGGCGACGGAGCTGATCTGCCTCTGGGGTTGGACCCGGCGCAAGGCCAAGAAAAACTGTCCAGAATGCGGGCACGTGTTTCAGGGCAATGGTTGGGACGGAATCGATGCACACTGGCGCGCCAATCACGACGACATTATGCCGTATGAAGAGGCTTGGCCGCGATTGAAAGAGGGGACATATGAACGCCAAGGCTGACATCGTCCGCTTCAATCAGATAGAGGTTTTTGGCACGTGAAATGGATTGGCGTTTCTGCTGCTGTTCTACCACTCCTCGTACTGGCTTTAGCAACCTATGTCCGCATTGCCCCAACTAATGTTGAGCGTTGGCACCGGATGCCAGCCGATCTGCAGGTCGCGGACCTTGATAACGGCGCTGTGCGGATCATCGAGGCGGGGACAGACGATCTGGTGCGGCTGGATACCATCATCCGCGGCACGGCCCGGACGCAGGTTCTGGCGGGATCGGTGGAGGCGGGGATGATCACCTATGTCACCCGGTCTGCGGCCATCGGTTTTCCCGATTACACCACTATCCGCCTGCGCGACGGGCAGATCGAAATCTTTGGCCGGGCGCGGTACGGGGCGTCAGATTTGGGGGTCAACGCTGCCCGCATCGACGGGTGGCTTGATGCTTTGGCGCAGCGAGGATGACAGGCAGCCCTCGGAAATCTCGCGCCACATCGGGACATTCAGCGACATCTGGCATTGCGCCATGAACATGCGGCCATCGACCTGAAGGCAGGTCATATCACCAAGTTCGACACGTTCGCCCTGACGATCAGTGCAATAGCAATCAATCGTTTTGCCCTTGTTTTTCACATCGGCCAGCGCCGGGCCGGCGGCGATCAGGAATACGCATAACCATCTCATATCGCGATTATATCACGTTCTGTGCCCTTGACCAAACCCCAAGGATGGGGGACATGGTCGCCATGATACCTTTGGACCGCCTTCAGCAGATCACCCAGCGTTTCGAGTTTATCGAGGCGCAGATGGCCGAGGGTGCGGGGGATATCGCCAAGCTGGGCAAGGAATATTCCGATCTGCGGCCGGTGGTCGAGGAAATCCGCGCCTATCGCCAGCTTCTGGATGATGTCGAGACCGCGAAATCCATGCTGGACGACCCCGAAATGCGCGAACTGGCGGCCGATGAACTGGCTGAGCTGGAAGCCCGCCAGCCGGGGATGGAACAGGCGCTGCAACTGGCGCTTCTGCCCCGGGACGAGGCCGACAAGCGGCCCGCAATCGTGGAGATCCGCCCCGGCACCGGCGGCGATGAAGCAGCCCTTTTCGCCGGGGATCTGTTGCGCATGTACCAGCGCTATGCCGAGGCGCATGGCTGGAAATTCGAGCTGATCGAAGAACAGCAGAGCGAGTTGGGCGGCATCAAGGAAGCGGTGGCGCATGTGAAGGGCGAAAACGTCTTTGCCCGGCTGAAGTTCGAAAGCGGCGTGCACCGGGTGCAGCGGGTGCCGGAAACCGAGTCCGGTGGGCGAATACATACCAGCGCCGCGACGGTTGCGGTGCTGCCCGAGGCTGAGGATGTAGATATTCAGGTTGATGCGAATGACATTCGGATCGACACGATGCGTAGTTCGGGTGCGGGCGGGCAGCATGTGAACACCACAGATTCAGCGGTGCGCATCACGCATATTCCGTCAGGGATCGTGGTGACGAGTTCCGAGAAATCCCAGCACCGCAACCGCGAGATCGCCATGCAGGTGCTGAAAACCCGGCTCTATGATCTGGAGCGGCAGCGCGTCGATAGCGAACGCAGCGCGAACCGGGCGGCGCAGGTCGGCTCGGGTGATCGCTCCGAGCGCATTCGTACCTATAACTTTCCGCAAGGCCGGATGACCGATCACCGCATCAACCTGACGCTCTACAAGCTCGATCAGGTGATGGCGGGCGATCTGGACGAGGTAATCGATGCGCTGACGGCGGACGCTCAGGCGACGATGTTGGCGGAGATGAACGGGTGAACGAAGCCGAGGCGACTTCTCGCGCGGCGGCTTTACTGCAAAAAAGTGGCATTCCGGACCCGCAGCGCGAAGCAAGAATTCTCTGGCGGGCCGCTTTTCGGCGCCGCTACGCGGAGTATGAGGCTGCGATGGCAGGTGGCATGGAAGAGAAATTCTTTCGCCTGATCGAACGGCGTTGTGCCCGTGAACCTATGTCGCATCTGCTGGGATATCGGGATTTCTATGAGCACCGTTTCGAGGTGAGCGGCGATGCGCTTGACCCACGGCCCGAGACGGAAACGTTGGTTGCGTTGGCCCTCGACAGGGCGTTTGACCGGGTGCTCGATCTGGGTACGGGGTCCGGCTGTATATTGTTGAGCATGCTGGCCGCGCGCTCAATAGCGACAGGAGTTGGCACCGACATTTCAGAAGCGGCCCTGAACGTCGCGCGTCGCAACCGAGCGAGGCTGGAACTTGAAACCAGGGCAGAGTTGATCCTGTCGGATTGGTTCAGAGCCGTATCCGGGCAGTTCGATCTGATCGTGTCGAATCCGCCTTATATCGCGGCAGAGGAAATGGCCGGGCTGGGACCGGAGCTGTCCTTTGAGCCTCGCATGGCGCTGACCGATGAGGGCGATGGCCTCAGCGCTTACCGCGCAATCACCGCGGGCGCGCCGGAACATCTGCGCGCGGGTGGTCATCTGATGGTGGAAATCGGCTGGACGCAGGGCAAAGCCGTGGCCGGAATGTTCCGCGCAAACGGATTCGACGGGGTTGAAATATTGCCCGATCTGGACGGGCGGGACCGTGTTGTGCAGGGGATTTGGCGCCATTAGTTCCGCGGAATCCTGCTGTTATCAGGCTCAAAACCGCATAAAACGATTAAATTCCGCGCTTTAGACTTGTGCCATCGTCACTGTCGTGCTTATTGGTATGCAGATCAAGACGGAGGATGCCCTTGGGCGGTCCCGCTTGATTTCAAGCCAAGACATGTCGGATTCGGTTTCATTTTTATCGGCGCAAGGGGCGCCAGTCGGATCAGCGGACAATTTGAGCATAGGGCTGCACAGCAAGTATCATGAGATCACAGAAGTCACGTTCGCGGAATAAATCCAACCGCAACAACCGATCGGTTGGAAATGTTGTAAACCGGGTTTTTGACAGCTCGGGGCCTGAGGGCAAAGTGCGTGGCACACCTCAGCAAATCATTGAGAAATACAACCAGTTAGCGCGCGATTCGCAGCTATCTGGTGACCGGGTCGCTACCGAGAACTTCCAGCAGCATGCCGAGCATTACCTGCGCCTTCTGGGGGCTGCCCAGAAAGAACAGGACGCCCGCCGCGAGCAGCAGGAACGCGAGAACCGCGAACGCCAGCAAGAACGCGACCGTGAGCGCGCCAAACGTCAGGAACGCGAATCAAACGCCCCCCTGAGCGATGATCCCTCCGAGGCACCCCAGCCCGATGTCATGGGACAGCCCGAGGCAGGGGATAGCGGTCTGGTCGAGACCCCCGAAAGCCAACAGCCACCAAAGCCCAAGCGTACGCGTAAACCCAAGGCACCAAAGCCGGTTGAGGATGCGCCGGCGGAAACGGCTGAAGCGCAGCCCAAAGACGGCGCTCCAGATGCACCTGAGGCCGCTGAGTAAGCTCAAATATGGTGTGTAATCATCGAGGCGCTGCTCGTTTCGGGTGGCGCTTTGTTAATTCTGCATCTGTCGGGCGAGGGCGCAGAATTGCTCAAGCTCGACGGTTTCGGCGCGGTCAGTGGGTTTGATCCCTGCTGCGATCAAACGATCTTCGATATCCGGTGCAAGTCCTTTTAGCGCGGCGCGCAACATTTTGCGGCGTTGGTTGAAGGCCCGGGCGACGACCATTTCCAGGGTCTTGGCATCGGCAGGGTAACGCGGCCCCTGCAGAGCGGTCAGATGCACGACGGCGCTTGAAACCTTTGGCGGAGGTGTGAACGCCTCGGGTGGCAGGTTCATCACGATCCGCGCCTCGCAACGCCAGCCCGCCAATAATGCCAACCGTCCATAGGCCTTGGAGCCGGGCCGGGCGATGATCCGTTCTGCCACCTCGCGCTGGAACATCAGCGTCAGGCTTTGCCAGAAAGGCGGCCATTGCGGCGGGGTCAGCCAGCGCACCAGAAGCTCGGTCCCGATATTGTAGGGCAGGTTGGCTGCAACGCGGATCGGCGGCGTGAGATATGTGAGTGGGTCAAGCTCCAGCGCGTCGGCGTTGATCACCTGCAACCGTCCTGGTGCTGCCTCGGCAATCTGTTCCAGTGCCGGCAGGCAGCGAGTATCCTTTTCCACCGCCAGCACCCGGCGCGCGCCTTCCGCCAGCAGTCCACGGGTCAGGCCCCCCGGGCCAGGGCCGATTTCAAGCACGTCGCACTGGCTCAGATCACCGGCCTGACGGGCGATCTTGGCGGTCAGGTTCAGATCCAGCAGGAAATTCTGCCCTAGTGATTTGCGCGCCGCCAGATCATGTTCGGCAATGACCTGACGCAGCGGGGGTAGGGCATTAAGGTTCATCTGCGCCGCGCCTCGCCCATTCGAGCGGCCATTTTCAGCGCTTCGATCAGCGAGGTTGGGTTGGCGACGCCCTTCCCGGCGATATCCAGTGCGGTGCCATGATCTGGTGAGGTGCGGATAAAGGGCAGGCCAAGGGTGACGTTCACGCCGCGATCGAAATCCAGCGTCTTGATCGGAATAAGCGCCTGATCGTGATACATCGCGATTGCGGCGTCATAACCCGCCCGTGCCTTGGCATGAAACATCGTGTCCGCCGACATTGGGCCCGCCAGATCGAACCCTTCCCGACGCAGCCGCTCGATCAACGGCGCAATCAACTCGATTTCTTCCCGGCCCATCTTTCCGCCTTCACCTGCGTGAGGATTAAGGCCGGCAACGGCCAGTCTGGGCGCGGGGATGCCGAAATCGCGGATCAGCGCGGTATGTGTGATGTGCAGTGTCGCCTCTAACAGATCGGCGTTCAGGTGGCGTGGCACTTCGTGCAGCGGGATGTGGATCGTGGTTGGCACAACCCGTAACTGATCGCTTGCCAGCATCATCACCACGCGATCCACCCCGGCGAGTGCCGCCAGGTATTCCGTATGGCCCGGATAAGCGAACCCCGCGCCATCCTGAAGGGCCTGTTTGTGGATCGGTGCGGTGCAGAGCGCCGATGCCGCACTGTCCCGAACCAGATCAACACCCCGGGCGATCACGTCGATCACGCCTTGGGCATGGTCAGCGTTGGGCATACCGGGGGTTAGTGTGCCGTCGAAATCATGCCGCAGCACGGGCAGCCCGGTGGCGCAGGCGGTAACGGCCTCGGATGCTGCGCTGATCTCGGTCGTCGGGGTACCCGCTGGCAGGTGCCGGGGATCGCCGATGAAAAAGAACGGCAACTCCGTCCCCAGAACACCCCACGCGCGGGCCGCGAGTTCAGGACCGACCCCCGCCGGTTCGCCGCAGCTGAGCGCAACGGGCAGTATCATTTTTCGATTATCCGCGCCTCAGCCAGCAACTGCTCCAGATAGCCTTCGGAAAAGGCTTGAAGCCGCTGGTTGCGGATAAAGCCGCTCAGTGCCTCGTCGGTGGGTCCGTCATCTTCCAGTTTCGGCGTTCGCCCGCAGAGCATGAGCAGGACAAGGGTTTGCCCGTTGGCGCGCGTAAGCGTTGTCGATACCTCGCCCGGATCAAGCTTGGACAGTTCGAAGGCGATGTCGGTTGGCAGTTCGGCCGGTGCTTTGGTTCCACGCTCCAGCACAGTTTCGGGTTGGCCGTGGGCGATCCCGTAAAGATCGTCGCAGGTGTCGGTATCGGCGTCGATCCGGGCGGCGCGCGCGAGTGCTTTTTCACTACGTCCGCCATCGATATAATAGGCGGCGAATTCGATGGCGGAATACTCCTGGACCGGTGCTTCAAGCTCTTCGATGTCGCGTAGCTGGAACAAAGCGATGGCACCCTGGATCGGCAGCGGATCTGACACTTCGCCCGGACCAAGGCCCAATACGATCTGCCGTAGCCCAGGTGGCAGGTCGGTGATTGCCTGCCAGTTTAGACGTCCGCCGCGATCCCTGCTCGCAGTGGCCGAATAGTTTCGGGCCGCCGAGGAAAATTCGGCCTCTGATGTTATTTCCGAGATCCGGGTGGCGCGTTCCTGCATGACCTGAGGATCCACACCGTCCGTGGGCATGATGATCTCTGAAAGCAATACGCGTACGCCTGCTTGCCCTGATACCGCCGAGCGGGCGCGCTCCAGATCCGATTCGCTAACCGATACACGCCGGGCGAAACGGGATTGCGTTACCTCGCGCCAGCTAATCCCGGCACGTACAAATTCGCGAAAGGTCGATCTGGCAACACCAGCGCCCTCTAACTGGCGGATCATCTGTTCGGCTTCCAGGTTGGCACGGCCCGCAAATTCTTCGATACCGGCTTGCAGATCGGTGTCTTCCACAACGATGCCATCGGCCTTGGCGGCATCCAGTTTCAGCCGGTCTTCGATCAACTGTTCACGCGCAAGTTTGGCCGGATCTCCCGGTGCCCGGAAAAGCGATAGCATGCGGGCGCGCTGTTCGATCTCGTATCGGGTGATCGACTGGTCATTGACGGTTATCACCGTGTCGAAGAGGTTCTGGGCCCCTGCTGGCATGCCAGTGGCGCCAGCCAACCCCACAATCATGGCGATCCGGGCAAACGCGGCGAAGATATTGCGCATCCTAACTCTCATACTGCTTACTTCCTGCATTTCCGGACATAGGATTTGTCCTCGGTTTTGAAACTAAACCCTCTGAGACCAACCGTCAGGCTGATATCGGTTGTTGCTTCGCGGTTCGTAGAGGTGCGAAAGCGCCGCAAGGCTGCAAGTTCGATCTCCACGCATTCATTCGTATAGGTCACGCCAACACCCGCTCGTACATTGCGATCGGCAACCACGTCATAACGCCATTCGGCACTGCCGGTCCAGTGCCGCGAGATTCGGTAACTGCCGTCAAACTCCCATTCGGAAACATCGCTGTTACGTTCTTCTGCCGGATCAGCCTGTAGCCATATATAACTTGCGCCGATATTGGCCTTGCCATTTATCCACCCGGCGCGAGCCTCGGTTTTGGTTACATTCGAAAAGTCCTCGAAAATGCTGCGCGCGGTAAAAGAAACACCATTTTTCAGTTTGATCTGACCCGCGAGCAGGAAATCCGATGCTTTTCCCTGAAGCCCGGAGGCATCGGTAAAGCTGGTTGTGCCATCTATTTCTAGCTGTCTCTCGTTTCGGATCACCTGCCCGAACGTCAGTGTCGACGTCCAGCCTTTCGGGGCTATGCGGGTCCAGTTGATACCGTAAGCAAGACTGGCGCCGCGTTCGCGCCTGTCGGGGGCTGTAAAACGTGAAAGTGACAGCAGATTGCCTTCGTCAAAATCGACCCGGGTGCTCTCGTCGTTGGGCACGTCAGGGTTGCTGCCGCCCGCCCATGCAAGTTGCAGCATCGGTTCGATGATATGCGTGGCGTTATTTGAAGTCTTTTTTATCAGAGGCATCCGAAAGACGACCGAGGCTGATGGGGTGATCTCGCTTGCTTGAGAACGTGACGTACCGCCTGCCTGGTTGATGAGAAACTTGTCAAACGCGACGCCGGTCTGAAACCGCGTATGGATACCCTGCGGCAGAATCCAGGACCGATGCCAATCCAAGCTGCTTGTGAAGCGGGTCACATCGCGCCCGTCTGCAAACCTGTCGAAATCGGGCCCGTCGAACCGCAGATCAGAACTTCGGTAGTGGCTATGCGCCTCGGCGAACAACCGCAACTCGCCGCCCAGGCGTTTTGGAAAGAAACGTTTTTCGTATTCTATATTGCCAACGACGGTGGGAAAGGTCGCGTTGCTTTCGCGTCTGCGAAGTGTCTTGAAATGCGTGACGGCTCCGCGAATGAATTCGTCCCGCCGTGCCCGCGTTACTGAGATTTCGCTGTCCAGCCGGTTCTTGGCGGTGATTCCGTAATCGTCGAGGTATTCATCGTCATTGACGGTTTCCAGATCGAAGGCCAGTCTGAAATCCCTTGGCAGGTTGAATTTGCCTTCGGCAAACAAATAGCCCCGGGTCGAACGTTCCCCCGCCTCGTCATCGGAAATCGCCGTGTTGATCTCGATATCGCCATTAACGAAAGCCTGGCGATACCGAAGCGCCAGCGTAGTAGATTTGGTGGCCAGCAGCGGTGTTACCGTCAGATCGCGGTGATCGCCCAGTTTGATGAAATAAGGTACCCGCACGCCAAAGCCGAGATCGCTGGAATTTATCAGCGAAGGGATCAGAAAACCGGTCGCACGTTCCAGTGTCGGGTCGGGCAAGCGCAGCCGGGGCAGGTAGAAGACCGGCACATCCAGCACCCGGAACTGGGCATCGTGGAAATAGATCTGACGTTCGTGCTGGTCATGGATGATCCGGCGCGCCCTGATCTGCCATAACGGGGCATGGTCATCGTTGCAGATACGGCACGAGGTTACCGCAGCCTTGTAGAGCTGCGTGTAGCGCCCGTTCACCCGGTCCATCCTGTGGGCCGCCATTTGCAACTGGTCGTCAAACACGACACGCGCGCCGCGCAGGATGCCGTTTGCCATGTTCCGGTCCAGCTCGCCGGAATCGGCAAGTACCAGGGTCGACTGGCCATCATTCAACGTCATTGGCCCTTCGATCGACAGCATTTCGGTGCTGCGGTCATAGGTGATGGATTTCGCTTTCAGGCGCTGCCCCTGATAGACCGCCTCGACATTGCCTTCGGCAACGAGCTTGTCGTCGCCGGTGATATAGACCTCATCCGCGACGAGTAGCGCCCCCAAAGCCGAGGCATCCTGTGCCATGCCAGAAGTCGGCAGGCTTATCAGCGCAATCAGAATCGCGGCCAGGCGTGGAAAACGGCGGATCATCCGTCCTCCATATGCAGCACGATGCCAAGTGCCAAGAGGAACGACGCCACCGGCGGCGCCCAAGCTGCCAAAAGGATCGGAATCTGACCGTTTTCACCCAGGATTTGGGCAAAGTTCCGGATGTAGTGCAGCCCAAACCCCAACAGTACCGCGGTCAACACGGCAACGCCCGTATTGCCCAGCCTTGTATGTCGCATGGTGAAGCCGGCGGCGATCAGCACTAGCGCCGTCAGAAACAGAGGTCGCGCAAGCTCCATCTGGAACCACATCGAATAGCGCCGCGCCGAAAATCCCGCATTTTCCAGCTGTGCGATGAAGCGTGGCAAATCCCAGATCGGGATATACTCGGGCTTGCCGAAACTATCGATGATCCTTGCCTGCGTCAGCGAGGACGGGATGGACATCTGCTTCATGACGATGGCTTCGGATTCAGGATTTCCGCCACGTTTCAGGTCCCACTTTTTAGCCCGTTTCAAGAGCCATTCCCCATCGCCCAGTTTTGCTTCCCGTGCGGCGATGCGGGTCAGGGGTGTGCCTTCAGGTGAAAACGAAACAAAGGTCGCATCATAAAGAACGCCCACATCCGAACTGGCCCGCGCTGCATGGATCACGGTCTGACCCTCCGAGCTGCCCTGGCGTAGCCACAACCCTTCGGAGGTGATCGCCAGCACGTTCGAGCCGAAGCCGAAATAGGTATTGACCAGATCGTGATATCGTTTCGACGACGCTGCAACGATCGGATTGAACATCGTTATCGTCAGAATGCCGATCATCGCCGCCACCGTAAGCGGCGCCATCAGGGTTCCCAATGCCGAACGACCCGCCGCGCGCACGACAACCAGTTCGGAACTGCGCGCCAGCCGCACAAACAGCGCGACCGAGGCCAGAATGATGATAAGGGGCAGAATCTCGTAGGTGGCATGTGGCAGGTTCAGCAGGACGATCTCGACAACATCGCCGAAAGCCAGATCGGGGAAATCCTGTAATTCGTCCACAAGATCGATCAAACCCAGTAGGACGGCAAAAACGATAAAAATGCTGACAAAGGTCAACAGAAACCTGCGCGCGAAGTAGAAATGCAGGGTCATGGTGCGTCTCCTGCCGACTGGCGCCGCGTGAACATTCTTGTGAAGCCGGGATTTGCCGAGATGTAGAGCAGTATCAGGCTCAGGATACTGCCTACGGCAGCAGGCACATACATCAGAGGCCAAAGGCTTGCATTTTTCAACACGGGCCCCGAAGCTGCCCCTTCCACCAATTTGATCGATACCAGCAACAGGAACGCGACGATCACCTGCCGCCAAACGCCGAAACGGCTGTAATTTCCCAAAAGAAGTGTGGCAAAGCCAATCGTCGCCGCCACGATACACATCAGTACCTGGGCAAATCGGCTATGTGCCTCATAGGCCACCGCGCCCAACCCTACCCCGCTCTGTTCGGCGATTTCCCCTGGTTTGAGCAACAAGTCGGATGTCTTTGCAAAGGCAACCTCGGTCGTACCTGTCGAATCGCTGACAACAAGCGTGCTGATATCGTAAGAGAAATCGTCGAAATGCGTGGTGAAAAGCCGATTATTCTCTCGGTTGTGGGTTTGTGCCAGGCCCTTGACCATCACCAGCTTGGTTCCACCGTCCTGCTGGACCAGATAGGCGGTGGACGAGGTATAGGTCACCGGGTTGTCGCGGTCGCGCCGGTCCGACAGAAAGACATTCTGAAGCTCTCCGACCGGTGTGATGTTGCGAATGTAGAAGGTGATACCGGGTGCCGGGTGCAGAAATTCCCCTGCGGTCAAGAGTTTGGCAGTGATGTTCTGACTGATTTCGGCCTGACGACGTTCCAGCTGCGAGAGGCTGGATGGAATGAGGAAATGCGTAAGGATAGACATCATCGCGGCCACGATAATCCCGAACACAACCACGGGCCTGATCAGCCGATAGGGCGAATAGCCAGTCGCCTGCATTACCGTCAACTCACTTTCGGTGCTAAGCCGGTTGGTGACGTAGACCGCACCGGCAAAGGCCGCGATTGGCAGCACGATGCCGATCACACCTGGCAGAGTGAGCGCGGTGAATTCAAGAAAAACCCAGGCTGGCTGGCCATCGGCGATCAGGCGGTCGAACATGCGCACGGCTTTGTTGATCCAGAAGATCGATACGAGCACGAGCGCAAAGAACCCAAAAAGCACCATGAATTGCGACAGCATGTATCTGTCGAATCTGGTCACACTCACCCCCATTAAATCAGTCCCGTTCCGGGCAGATTAACGGAATTGACCGGGCGGGAAAACTGCTATCTGGTCAAGTCGGCAGTCGCGCGCTAGGACTGAGACACCCCAAAACAGGAGCAGACCCATGACAGACCCGGTGGCCGTTAACTTTTGCGAGACAGATCTTGATCAGATCACCGGGGCCAAGGGGCGCGTTGCGGTTATCGTAACTCCGGATGGCAAGCTGGACGCGGGCGCGCGCCGCGCCAATAAACTGACCAAAGGTGCACTGGCGCGTCTGGTGGAAAGCAAGGCTTGGGAAAAGAAGAAACCCGGTGATTTGGTGACCATTGCCTGGCCCACTGGTATGGCGGCGGATGCGCTTGACGTGATCTGCCTGCCGCGCGCTGCCAAACCGGAAGAGGTGCGTAAAGCAGGCGTCGCGCTGGGTAAGGCCAAGGGCAATGCCGCTCTTCTGGTGCTCGCCGGTCAGGTGCGTCGCCCGGTGGAACTGACCCTTGGTATTATTCTACGCGCCTACGAGTTCGCGACTCACAAGACGAAGGAAAAGGAAGAGGGCGCTGGCGTGACCCTGATGGTTGCCCGGCCCGATGAGGTTAAGGTCGATGCCGTTCCGGCGCTGGCGGTTGCCGAGGGTGTGTTCTTTACCCGCGATCTGGTCAGTGAACCCGCAAATCATCTGACCACGACCGAGTTTGCCGATCGCATTGCCGCGATGAAGGATCTGGGCCTCAAGATCACCATCCTTGACGAGGATGAACTGAAAAAGAAAGGCTTGCACCTGCTGCTATCGGTTGGTCAGGGCAGCGCCAGCCCGTCGAAAGTCGCGGTGATGGAATGGAACGGTGGCAAGAAAGGCGACGCCCCGCTGGCACTGATCGGCAAAGGCGTGGTGTTCGACACCGGCGGCATCAGTCTGAAACCGGCGGCTGGCATGGAAGACATGACCATGGATATGGGCGGTGCTGGCGTGGTTGCGGGCGTAATGCGAGCCCTGGCGCTGCGCAAGGCCAGGGCCAATGTCGTGGGTCTGGTGGGTCTGGTTGAAAACATGCCCTCGGACCGCGCCACGCGCCCCGGTGATGTTGTGACCTCAATGAAGGGCGACACGGTGGAGATCATTAATACCGACGCGGAGGGCCGGTTGGTGCTGGCCGACGTGCTTTGGTACGCTCAGGAAAAGTACAAACCTTCTGGCATGATCAATCTCGCCACCCTGACCGGTGCGATCATCATTGGGTTGGGACATGAAAACGCAGGTGTGTTTTCCAATGATGACACGATCAGCAAGAACTTTCTCAAGGCTGCTGAAGCCGAAGGAGAAGGTGCCTGGCGCATGCCGATGGGCAAGGCCTATGACGACATGCTGAAAAGCCAGATCGCAGATATGAAAAACGTCGGTGGCCGGGCGGCCGGGTCGATCACGGCGGCGCAGTTCCTCAAGCGGTTCGTCAATGATGATTGCCCCTGGATTCATCTCGACATCGCCGGTGTGGCCTCGGTCAAATCGGAAACGAAATACTCGCCCAAGGGTGCCACCGGCTGGGGTGTCATGGCGCTTAACCGTCTGGTCGCGGATTGTTACGAGGGCGACTGATTGGGAGCGGCTTATTTCTATCACCTGACACGCGCGCCGGTCGAACAGACCCTGCCGATGCTGCTGGGCAAGGCGTTGGGCGCTGGCTGGCGCGTGGCGGTGCGCGGATGCGATCCGGCCCGGATGGAATGGCTGGACGAAAAACTGTGGCTTGGCCCCGATGACGGGTTCCTGCCCCACGGATTGGGCGGCAAGCCACATGAGGCTGATCAACCGGTGTTGCTAACCACCACCAGGGGCCTGCCCAATAATGCCACCTGCCTGATGAGCGTCGATGGTGCTGATGTCACGTCCGAAGAAGTAGAAACGCTCGATCGCGTCTGCGTGCTGTTCGACGGTAACGATCCTGCTGCCGTTGACGTGGCACGCGGCCAGTGGAAGGCCCTGACCGATGCGGGCAGCTCCGCGCAATACTGGTCAGAGGAAAGCGGCCGCTGGGAAAAGAAGGCCGAGAAATAGCGCTGGCAGGGTAGCAACCACTCCGGAGGTGCGCGACAGCGAAAGAAACAGGCTATGACCTTTGACGAGCTGAAAATTCGCAAGGCGCTCCGTAAGGCTTGGTCACTGGAAACAGCAGTTCAATGGACCTCTGGAAATCCGGCCTCTTGGCAGTGCAACGTGACAGCCGCGGTTATCCACGATCTGTTTGACGGAGATATTCTTCGCACGCGCATCGGTGGCGTCTGGCACTATTACAACAGGATGGACGGCATTCGCTATGACCTGACCGATAGCCAGTTTGCCGCGCCGGGCGCGCGCGTCGAAGCGCTCACTCCGTACGAGGACGAGCTTTTTTCTACATCGGACGCAATGAGGGGCATTCCACTACGGGAATATGATTGTCTCAAACAGGCGCTGCTGTCCGAACTCGCCCGTAGAGCAACGGATTGCGTACATAGCTGAATGAATTGAAACAATCTTCCTGCCGCGCCGACGTATAGCTGAAACATCTAAGCCGCATGTTACTTGTCACCAACAAAACTACTCTCAGGAGACAAGACAATGAAAACGTTTACCTTCCTTCTGGCCCTGTCGCTTTCGGGCACAGCTGCCTTCGCCCAAGGCATGAGCATGACCGGCCTGACGCCCGCCTTGAGCTTTCCGAGCGACATAAACGAAAGCGAAACGGTGACCAGGCAAAAGACAACCCACCAGCGGTAAGTTCGTATCAGGCCGGTGACGGGCATATGTCACCGGTCTGACCTTCTTTGCATTTAACGCTTTCGCGCGAAAAGTCTTGATTAAACCGTCATTTGGCGCAAACTGTCTTTATGAGTTTTCAGTCCTTAACCCCGTTCCCGGGGCCGCAAGGCGCCCCCCAGGTCGCCTTTCACAGAAACGAGCTTTCCGTCATTCTTTCCCTTTATGGCCGCATGGTTGCCGCCGGTGAATGGCGCGATTACGGTATTTCCTGCCTGCGTGATATGGCGGTGTTCTCGGTCTTTCGCCGCACCGCGGAAACACCGCTTTATCGCATCGAAAAACACCCAAAGCTGCGGTTGCGCCAGGGCGAGTACGCAGTGATCGGTCCCGAAGGACAGGTACTTAAACGCGGCTCGGACCTCAGGGTTGTTCTGCGTGTGCTGGAGCGTAAGCTGATCCGTGCAGTCAAATGATACCGCGTGCGGGGCTCATATTGATGCTGTCCTTCCCGGCAACGGCCTTTGCCGGAAACTGTGCAGGCCTTGGCACGCTTGCGCAATCGGCTGCTGGGGGTTTCGCTGATGGCAAGCCCGATGAAAGCTTCAACGAGGTTGAAAGTTGCGATTTGTTGCAAAACAGCGACGGGACGCAAACTTATCTCTGTACCTGGCAATTCGCCTACCGCGCCCCGGGGGCTGCCGCCGTGTTCGACATGCTCGACCGCCTTATACCGGTTTGCATACGCGGGGCGCAGGCGCTGCCCGCCGATGACAGCGTGAACCATCCTGACAGCTATGACCTGCGCCGCTATCGACGCGGCGATGTGGTGATTTCGACCTCGCTCAAGGATAAGGCCGCACTTGAGCAAACCCTTGTTACCCTGCGCATCGACAGCAAGTAATCAACGCCGTGCCCGCACCAGATTGAGCGTCGCCGGAACCCGCACGCCGCTGCTAGTCTCATAAGGCGCCATCGCCGTCGCAACGGCCGCCTCGATCTGTGCGGCGGCTGCGTCGGACCCGCCCATATCCTTGATGATTCGTGATGCTGGTCCCAACCTGGTGGCAAAGGCGGCAATATCCGAAACCGTCCCGGCTGGGGTCAGGTCCAACTTGGTCTCGGTTGTTGCCACCTCCTGCCATCCCGCCGCGGTCAGAATATCCTCGACATAGGCGCGTTCCTGAAAGGCCATCGGCCCGGGTGCACGGGGATCAGACGGCGCGGGCGCACCCACGACATCTATCGCCGCCTTGGCCGGGATCGAAAACCACGGGTTTCCGGCCAATCCGGACCAAGCCAGAAATACCATCGTCCCGCCGGGCTTGAGTGTTCGAGCGATATTGCGAAAGGCGGCCACGGAATCATCAAAGAACATCACCCCGAAACGAGAGATCACCCGATCGAACGCTGCATCGTCAAAGGGATGGGTCTGCGCGTCGCCCGCGATGAAATCTATATTGCCCATGCCGGCCTGCGCGGCTCGGTCGCGGGCGCGGTCTAGCATGATCTGGGAAATGTCCGCTCCGGTTACGTGCCCGCCGGTTCCGACAATCCCCGCCGCCGCCATGCTGCTGGCCCCGGTGCCACAGCCGATATCCAGCACCCGTTCCCTTGGCTGTAGGTTTGTCTCGGCCAATAGCCGGTCCAACACCGGCTGCATCAGCACATCCAGCTGGTCTTGACAATCCACCCATTGCTGGGCTGAACGCCAGTATTCCGACTGGTCGGTATTCATTGCAACCATGTTGTTACCCGCCCAATTGTCCGGCCATCACGCACAGAATCTCGAACATCACCGAGACGCCCAAAAACGCCGTGCCGCCCGACGTGTCGAAGGGCGGTGACACCTCGACCATATCCGCCCCCACCACGTTCAACCCCGCCAGTTCACGGCAGACCTGAATGGCCTGATAGCTGTTCGGCCCTCCGACCTCGGGCGTGCCGGTGCCGGGGGCAAAGGTCGGGTCGATGAAATCGATGTCATAGCTGACATAGGTTTTGCCCGTTCCTGCGATCTCGCGCGCCTCGGCCATTACATCCTCGACCCCGCGGGCATGGAATTCTTCGATCAGGATCATACGGATGCCGTTTGCCTCGGCAAAATCGCGATCCTCGGTGCCCGCCATGGTGCCGCGTATACCGATCTGGACGATGCGTTTGGGATCCAGCAGCCCTTCTTCCACCGCGCGGCGGAAGGGGGTGCCATGGGTGAACTTCGTGCCGCCGAAATAGGTGTCATTGAGGTCGGTATGGCTGTCGAAATGCACCATACCCATCGGTCCGTGCACCTTGGCCAGCGATCGCAGCACCGGCAATGAAGTCAGGTGGTCCCCGCCCGCTGTCAGTGGCATGATTCCGGCGGCAAGCGTCTGATCATAAAACCCCGTGATCCGTTCCATACTGTCCATGATATCGGTGGGGTTGGGGCCAACATCGCCCAAATCGGCGCAATTGACCGTCTCGAATGGGCGCATACCGCTAATCGAATGCTGGGCGCGGATCAGGGTCGAGGCATCGCGCAGCTGCCTTGGTCCGTGCCGCGGGCCGGGCCGGTTGGTTGTGCCGCTGTCCCAGGGCACACCGATCAGCCCGACTTGCACATCGTCAAACCGCGCATTGCCATGCTGAACCAAAGGCAGGCGCATAAAGGTTGGCACCCCGGCAAAACGCGGCAGCTCTAATGCCGAGACCGGATGAAAAAACGGATCGCTCATGGAAGTCCTCCCAGACGTTTGCGCGCGGTTACCGGGCCATCGCCCTGGGCCTCGATTCGATTGATCGCATCCTGCAACGGCTCGTGGGCGACTGCCATGTGAAAAGCGTTCGCGTGCAACAACGTGTCCCGGTCCGACACCCAAGCCACGTGGCCCTTCCAGAATAGAAGATCACCGCGCCGCAGTTCTGCATCGTCAGGCAGGAATTCTCCTAACTCGTCCCGCTGCATATCACTGTCACCAGGGCAGGGGATGCCACAGGCCATGCACCCGGCTTGCACGAGTCCGGAACAGTCGATGCCGAAGGCCGAATTTCCGCCCCAGAGATAGGGCGTCCCGAGAAATCGCTCCGCAACGGATACCGGGTCCTGTTCGGGAACATCCACCGGTCGCAGATGGTCAGAAATGACATATGTTCCGTCGCAAGTCCGCGCAAAGCGCCCTTCGTACCCCTGAATCGTCAGATAGCTTCCACACGATATTGCTACGGGATTGGGACTTTTGAGATTAGGGGCCTCAAACAGAAAGGTTGCGCGGTTGCGGACCGCATGAGTCGGCTCGATCCAAGTGCCCAGTGACGGCGTAAAAAATCCTACATATCCCGTGTTTTCGGCTCGGCCAAACGCCTTTGTGTCAGCAACATCCAAGACCCGTACCGGTTCTCCCATAAGGGCTTGTCGCATCAAGTCACCCGTGGCATTTCCGTATATATCAACAACCGGTTTGGTGACGCGCTTCAATTCTCCGTCGGTAAAGCGCAGTGTCTCCACCTGGCCTTTGAGCGAGCTGTGAGCGACCGATTTCGTCGCAAATAATGTCCGGCGATCAGTCATAAGCTGAGCATTTCCGGTAACGCCTCAAGTAGCGCCCGCGCGCCCATTCCAACGCCTCCCTTAGGTCGGGCCGGGGCGGCGACCGGGTTCCAGCCATAGATGTCAAAATGAGTATAGGGCACCTCTCCGGCGAAACGCCGTAAAAACAATGCCGCCGTGACAGAACCTGCAAATCCGCCTTTGGGCGCATTGTCCAGATCGGCGATACCGGGTTCAATCATCGCCTCATAGGGGGTGTGAAACGGCATTCGCCAGACCGGGTCCGCCACCCTTGCCGCCGCTGCGTCCAGGGCTGAGGCCATGGCATCCTCATCGGTGTAATATGGCGCCAGATCGGGGCCTACCGCAACCCGTGCCGCACCGGTGAGCGTGGCCATCGAAATCATCAGATCGGGTGTCGCCTCGGCCCCAAGCGCTAGCGCATCGGCGAGAACCAAGCGCCCCTCCGCATCGGTGTTGTTGATCTCGACTGTCAAACCATTGCGCGCGGTCAGGATGTCTCCGGGTCGAAACGCATTGCTGCTGACCGCGTTCTCTACCGCCGGTATCAGCACGCGCAGCCGTAATTGCAGATCCAGCCCCATGATCATATGCGCCAGCCCCAGCACCGTCGCGGCCCCGCCCATATCCTTTTTCATCAACCCCATGCTGCCGCCGGGCTTCAGATTCAACCCGCCGGTATCAAAACACACGCCTTTGCCTACCAGCGTAAGTGCGGGCCCGTCATCCCCCCAACTCATGTCAATCAGGCGTGGGGTCTGGTCTGCTGCACGGCCAACCGCATGGATCATCGGAAAGTTCTGGTCGAGCAGCGCGTCGCCTTCGGACACACCGATCTCTGCATTGTGCTGCGCAGCCAGTTCACGGCAGGCCGCCTCAAGCTCTGCCGGTCCCATATCCGCGGCGGGTGTATTTATCAGATCGCGGGTCAGTGCTTCGCCCGCAGCGATCACTTCGAGCCGCCCGGCATCCACGCCTTCGGGTGCGATTAGCCGGGCTTTGGCAGGCTTCTGGTCCTTGTAACGGTCGAAGACATATCCCGATAGAAGCCAGCCAAGCGCCTCTTCCTCGGCGCGCGTCGGATCGAGGCCTTCAAGACGATAACTGCCTGCGGGCAGGGTGTTGGCCGCTGCCGCCAGATGAAACCGTCCCCGCGCGCGCGTGCCGGGCGTGCCGTATCCAGCCAGCGCCATGATGACAGTGCCCTGCGGGTCCGGGACCAGAGCGGTGCTGCCGAGAGACGCGGTAAACCCAGTGTTGCGAATCCAGTCGCACACTGGGTCCGGTTGTGTTTTCAGCCAGGTTTCAAGCGCATCTGCTTCGATCACCTGGAGGGGCAGCGCCTCGGAAGATGGCGGCGCAAAGGTAAGGGTCATCGTGCGGGTCTTTTCTTGCCGGGTCATGTCGGGCCCAGCCTATCGGTCTGTGCGGCACCTTCAAGCCTTCAAATCGAAAGATCCTGCAACTCCCAGATTTCGGTCAGGGACCGTTCGCCGATTCGCAACAGACGCGCCATCGTTGCCGAAAGCGCAATCGCTTCACCGGCGTCAATGCAGATGGTGACGTCCGTCGCCACCTGCGCCAGGTGGGCCATGCCGATCTGTTCGGCGATCGCGACCAGAGAACGGGCGCTTTTGCGCATGTCTTCAAACCGCATTTCGCGATAACAGCGTTCCGTATGCGACAGCCGCCCGGCCAGTTCTTCGAGCGCCCGGCAGACAATGTCTTCGGCACCGGCCTCTCCCAACTGGTGGTAAAGTTCCTCCAGCCTGTCCGGATCTACCCGTACAGTTTCATTTTGCCTCAGTAACGTTACCTGTTCCACGGTCTCACCTTAAGATTCATAGCTCCACACCTGACCGGATTATCTGTCAAAGGAGTTCCCAAATCGTTGAACCTAGGGTTTTTATCTCTCGAATTCTTCTCGAATTTCTACTAACTACAGGCCAAACAGTCAGCTATTGCGGAAGAAGACATGAAATTTGCCAGACCCCTGCCAAACTACCTCGTCCAGCGATACCACGGCTGGAAAGCCACCACATACGCTGAAAACCAAGCCTGGTACCGGCGTTTGGCCGAAGGCCAGCACCCGCGGGCGATGGTTATTTCCTGTTGCGACAGCAGGGTTCATGTCACCTCGGTCTTCGGGGCCGACCAGGGCGAGTTTTTCCTGCATCGCAATATTGCCAACCTGGTGCCGCCCTATGTGTCCGACGGCGCGCAACACGGCACCTCGGCGGCCGTCGAATATGCCGTCACCGCGCTAAAGGTCGCGCATGTGATCGTGCTTGGTCATTCAAGTTGCGGCGGGGTCAAGGGGTGCCACGACATGTGTTCGGGTATCGCGCCTGAACTCGAGGAAAAATCATCTTTCGTCGGCCGCTGGATGGATATCCTGCGCCCCGGTTATGAACGGGTCAAAGACATAAAAGACCCGGTAGAACGAACCGCTGCGCTTGAAAAAGAGGCAGTTCTGGTGTCACTTGAAAACCTGATGACCTTCCCGTTCGTCAAATCAGCGGTCGATAGCGGCCACCTGACTCTGCACGGGCTTTGGCATGATATCGGTGAAGGTGGGATCGAACAGTATAGCTGCGACACCAAGACATTTTCGCCAATCTGAATTGGCCTTGGAAACCAGCCTGGGCGTTTCCGCCTAGAATCGTCCAGCGCTGATTCGCAATTGGCGTGCCCGCGCCAGAATTGCATCTTCGACCGCGCGCTGTGTCTCGTTACTGACCGGTCCGCGCTGCGACTGTAACGCGACCTTCAATGATCGCGCGTCCAGAGCCGGGTCACTGATCAGCACGGTCGCGCGATAGGCTTGCCCGCCGCCCGGGGGGCGGCCATAGCCGGTTGAAATCACGCCGGTGAAGGGATCTGCAGTTTGTACAGGTAGAAAGCTGAGCACATCCAGGGACGCAGTCCAGAGGAACCGGTTTACTTTGACACTGGCTTCCTTGGGTCCGAAAGCATCAAGCAGGCTGCTACTGCTGTTAAGTTGCCGCTTCCGGGGCGGGCCGATCGGTCTGCTTTCCGATGACGCCTCTTCAGAGTTCGAACCTCTGAACGTATCTCTGATCCGCCCGCAGGACGCGACCATCAGCACACAAGTCAGCGCTAGGACAACTTTATTCATACGCGAGTGGATCATCATACCATCCGGAACTGTTTCCCTAACTCTACTATCCAACGCGAGACAGTGGGGCAAGGTGTTTGCTGTGCATGAAGCCGGCATCATAGCAACTTCGTCGCAGCCCCGGATTATTTGCATCTGCCCGGCTTGCCGGTCTATCCCTGTTCCGAACAGTTTGATCCCCGAACCGGAGACCCGAGATTGAGCCTCTCTAATATCACCGCCCGCATCCGTAAAGCCGAAACCGACGCTGGCCGTGATCCGGGCAGTGTGACCCTGATTGCTGTTTCCAAGGTGCAGCCCAACGAGCGGGTGCAGTCCGTGCTGGAAGCCGGCCACCGTTGTTTCGGCGAAAACCGGGTGCAGGAGGCCGCAGGCAAATGGCCTGATTTCCGCGAAAGCTATGATGAGATTGATCTGCACCTGATAGGCCCTCTGCAGACCAACAAGGCGCGGCAGGCCTTCGAGCTGTTTCAGACCATCCATTCGGTCGATCGCCCGAAACTGGCCAAGACCATCGCCCGGCTGGCGGACGAGACAGGCTATTGCCCCGATATTTTTCTGCAGGTCAACACCGGCGAAGAAGATCAGAAAGCTGGCGTGATGCCCGCTGACGCGGACAATTTTGTGACCGAATGCCGTGCGCTGGAATTGCCGGTCAAAGGGTTGATGTGTATTCCGCCCGTTGATGAAGAACCCAGCCTGCACTTTGCGCTGCTGGCTAAGATTGCCGAACGCAACGGGCTGAAGGGCCTGTCGATGGGCATGAGCAGCGATTTCGAAAGCGCCATCGCCCTCGGTGCCACCCACGTTCGCGTCGGCAGCGCCATCTTTGGTGAGCGCGACTACGGCGCCTGATCGCAGAACGTTGCATTGCGCTGACGGCCATTATCTGCCCGTTACGACCCCTGACGCAATATGTGGTACTCTTTCCCAGTTGGTCTAAACGGAAAGAAGGGGCAGGCGAGAGGCCAGTCAGATGAGTGCACTGCGCAAGGCCGTCTACAAAAAACTCGACCCGGATGAGAAAAATGATCGGGTCAGCCGGGCGATCGATCTTTTTCTGATCGTGCTGATCGCCGTTAATGTTCTTGCCGTGATCCTTGAAACGGTTGCAGCGATCGAGGCCCGCTATCGCGACATCCTCTGGTTAATTGAGGCGGTTTCGGTCGCGGTCTTCAGCGTCGAATATGCGGCGCGGCTTTGGGTCTGTGTCGAAGATCCCCGTTTCAGGGACCAATCCAGACCACGGCTCAGTTACATGCTGTCTCCCATGGCGCTGATCGATCTACTGGCGATTCTCCCGTTCTATCTCGGCTTTATCGTACAGATGGATCTGCGTTTTCTGCGGGTGCTCCGGCTTCTCCGCGTTCTCAAGCTCACCCGCTATTCGTCGGCGATGTCGATGCTGCTTGAGGTGTTTCGCGAGGAGGCCAGCGCGTTTTTCGCGGGCTTCTTCATCCTCATTGTCCTGCTGGTGCTGGCCGCCAGCGGGGCCTATTTGGCCGAGCATCAGGTGCAGCCCGACAAGTTTGGCTCGATCCCCGCCGCGATGTGGTGGGCGATGGCGACACTGACCACCGTGGGCTATGGCGATGTGACGCCGGTGACACCTGCCGGGCAGTTGTTCGGATCGCTTGTCGCCGTTGTCGGTATCGGCATGGCGGCCCTGCCTGCGGGTATCCTTGCCAGTGGTATGGCCGATCGGTTGCGCCGCACGCGCGCGGAGCTGGCCGAAGAGCTTCGCGAAGCCCTTGAGGACGGGGTCATCGACGCCGCGGAAGAGCAGGAACTGGAAGATCTGCGCCGCGATCTGGGCCTGAGCAAGCGCGTGGCGACAGAGATCCGTGATAAACTTCTCAGGGATCGCGAGGCCACGGAAGCGGGCCTTTGCCCGCATTGTGGCAAGCCCGTACGACATCGCTGAACTTCGCGATTGTCCCCTCGCCCCTCGCCGCGCTATGCAGGACGCGCGAGAGACAGGAGTACTAGACATGAGCGATCTGCCCGGAATTGTGGTGACCGGCGCATCGGGTCGGATGGGCCAGATGCTGATGCGTACCATCAGCGACAGCCCCCGCGCGCGGCTGATCGGAGCGTTGGAACGCCCGGGCCATGACTGGATCGGGCAGGATGTGGGCGTGGCCATGGGCGGTGCCGAACTTGGTATCAAAGTCACTGATGATCCGCTGGAGGCGTTTGCCTCGGCGCAGGCGGTGATTGATTTCACGGCACCTGCCGCAACTGTCGAGTTTGCCACGATCACCGCCCAGGCGCGTTGTGTCCACGTGATCGGAACCACCGGGCTGAGCGACAGTGATATCAAAAAACTCGATGCCGCCGCGCGCCATGCGGTGATCGTCAGGGCAGGCAATATGAGCCTCGGCGTCAACCTTCTGACCCAGCTTACCAAACGGGTGGCGGCGGCGCTGGATGAAGATTTCGACATCGAGGTGATCGAAGCGCATCACAATCAGAAGGTCGACGCCCCGTCGGGTACTGCTTTGATGCTGGGTGAAGCCGCCGCCGAAGGGCGCGGTGTGTCGCTGGATAATGTCTCGGACCGGGGTCGCGATGGCATCACTGGCAAGCGTGAGCGTGGCCATATCGGGTTTTCCGCCATTCGTGGCGGCGATATCGTGGGTGAACATGATGTGCTTTTTGCTGCCCCGGGTGAGCGCATCGTCTTGCGCCATCTCGCCACCGATCGCGGCATTTTTGCCCGTGGCGCGCTCAAGGCCGCGCTGTGGGGCATCGGTCGCAAACCCGGCGCCTATGACATGCTGGATGTGCTCGGGCTGAACGAAAACTGATCCCGGTTCCTGCGCCCTCTTCCCCCCCACGACCTGATCCGCTAGTTCTGCGGTCAACCGCAGCCGGACGTAAGGCCCATTCATGCAACCCATCCGTCTGATTTCCAGCGTGCTGACCGTCGGCGTCTGGACGCTTCTGAGCCGGGTATTGGGTTTCGTGCGCGACGTGATCATTGCCAACCTGCTGGGCCCCGGTGTCCTGATGGACGCCTACGTCGCCGCCTTCCGTTTGCCCAACCTGTTTCGCCGCTTCTTCGCCGAGGGCGCGTTTAATGCGGCTTTCGTGCCGATGTTCTCGAAGCGGCTCGAGGCGGATGAAGACCCGATCGGGTTCGCCCGTCTGGCCCTGTCGGGCCTCTGCCTTGTCCTACTGGTTCTGACCGCGCTGGCGATGATTTTCATGCCCGCGCTGGTGTGGGCCACGGCAGAAGGGTTCTATGGTGACGAACGCTTTGGCATCACCGTCGAATTCGGGCGCATCACCTTCCCCTATATCTTCTTCATTTCGCTGGCGGCGCTGTTTTCCGGTGTGCTGAACGCCGCCAATCGTTTTGCCGCCGCCGCCGCCGCGCCCGTGCTGCTGAACATCATGTTGGTTACCGCAATGAGCGTGGCCTGGTATCAGGGTGGCGCCGTCGCCGATGCGCTGATCTGGACCATTCCTTTTGCGGGTTTTGCGCAGCTGGCCCTGGTCTGGATCGCTGCTGACCGTGCGGGGTTACGCGTCCGCCCGACCCGGCCGCGCTGGACGCCCGAGATGGCGCAGCTCGTGCGCATCGCCGTGCCTGCCGCGCTTGCCGGTGGGGTCATGCAGGTCAATCTGCTGGTGGGTCAGCTTGTTGCCTCGAATTACGACAAGGCAGTCAGCTGGCTTTATGCCGCCGACCGGCTTTACCAGCTGCCGCTGGGGGTGGTGGGCATCGCCGTGGGCATTGTGCTGCTGCCCGATCTCTCGCGCCGCCTGAAGGCCGACGATCATACCGGCGCGCGCGAGGCGTTGTCGCGCGCCGGAGAGATATCACTTGCTCTCACCATTCCTTCGGCTGTGGCGCTGATGGTGGTGCCGCTGCCTGTGGTTTCGACCTTGTTTGAACGCGGCGCCTTTGGCACGGATGACACCGCCGCCACCGCACTGGCCGTGGCAATTTACGGGCTGGGCCTGCCTGCTTTTGTCCTGCAGAAGATCCTGCAACCGCTGTTTTTTGCCCGCGAAGACACCAAAAGCCCGTTCCGCTACGCGCTGGTTGCAATGGTGATCAACGCCGCCGTGGCGATCGGACTGGCCTATGCCATCGGCTGGATTGCCGCTGCCCTGGCGACCACGGTTGCCGGCTGGGCGATGGTCTGGCTGCTGCTGCGCGGCGCACGTAATTTTGGCAATGTGGCGCGGTTCGATGCCCGGTTCAAACAACGTCTGTGGCGTATTATCGCGGCCTCAGTGGTGATGGGCGCAGTGCTTTGGGTGTTATGGATACTGATGGGGCCGCTTTTTGGTGTGCCGGGCCTGCGCGTCATCGCACTTCTGCTGATGATCGTTCTTGGTGGTCTCAGCTATTTCGGCTTTGGTCAGCTGATCGGGGCGTTCCGCCTGTCAGAGCTGCGCGGTGCCCTGAGACGGTAAGGCACCGCCCTGCTTTCAGAGCGGCCAGAAAACCAGAATGGCGGGTATGGACACGGCCACCACCAGCACCTCAAGCGGCAGCCCCATGCGCCAGTAATCCCCGAAACTGTACCCGCCCGGACCCAGGATCAGCGTGTTGTTCTTGTGACCGATGGGCGTGAGGAAGGCCGAAGAGGCGGCCACGGCCACCGCCATCAGAAAGGGATCAGGCGAGACATCCAATGCCTCTGCCATCTGAATGCCCACCGGGGCGGCGACGATGGTTGTTGCGGTGTTGTTCAGCACGTCCGACAGGCTCATCGTGACGATCATCAGCACCGTCAGGATTGCCCAGGGTGGCAGATTGCCGGTCAGCCCGATCAGACTGCCCGCGATCAGCTCGGTTCCGCCCGAATTCTCAAGCGCAGCACCCAATGGGATCATCGAGCCCAGCAAGACGACAACAGGCCATTCAATATGGGTATAAAGCTCGCTCAGCGGTACGATTCGGGTCAACACATAGGCGATGACCACCAGCCCCAGTGCGACCGGCAGGTAAAGCAGGCCGACGCTGGCCGCGAGGACGGCGGCGCCAAACAGGCCGATTGCCAGCCAGGTTTTGCTGTCTTGCGTCACCGCCAGACCCCGGTCGGCCAGCGGCAGGCAACCCAGCCAGTCTGTGACAGTGCCGCCGGTATCCTTGGGCACCAGCAGCAACAGGATATCCCCCGGCCGGACGATCGTTTTACGCACTTGCTGTGTTATCTTGCGGCCTTGCCGGGAAATCCCCATCAGGACGGTATGATGGCGCCAGTGAAGCCCGGTGGACAGGACTGTCCTGCCTGCAATCCGCGCCTCCTTTGGCACCACGACCTCGATGATATCCAGCCCCTCGCCCGCCGCCTTCAGCTTGTCTTCCCGTTCCTGATCGGAAAAGGCCAGTGACAGCGCGGACCGGAATTCATCCAGTGCGTCAGGTGTTGCCTCGAGCACCAGCGTGTCCCCGGCGCGAAGCAATGTGTTATGCGACGTGCCATAGCGGCGCTTGCCATCGCGGATCAGCCCCAGCATCGCGACATCGGTCTTCTGTGCCGCTTCATCCAGCTCGATCAGGCGTTTACCGATATGGGGCGATGCCTCGGGGATTGTAAGCTCTGCGATATATTGCGCGATTTCCGACGCGCTGAGCACGGCATCTTCACGTTTCGGGATCAGCCGCCAGCCGATCAGTGCGACAAAGGCCAACCCGGCCAGCGCAGTCAGCCCGCCGACAGGGGCAAAGTCGAACATCCGGAACGGTGTGCCAAGCGCGTCTTCGCGGAACGAGGCGATGATGATGTTGGGCGGGGTGCCGATCAGCGTCGCCATGCCGCCAAGGATCGTGGCAAAGGACAGCGGCATCAGGCTAAGGCCCGGGGGGCGTTTGGCCTTGCGGGCGGTTTGCACGTCGACCGGCATCAGCAGCGCCAGTGCCGCAACGTTGTTCATGAAGGCCGAAAGCACCCCCCCGATGGCCCCCATCAGCGCGATGTGGCTGCCCAATGCCCGGGTGCTGTCGACCAATGTGCGGGTGATCAGAAACACCGCGCCGGACCGGACCAGCCCGGCCGAGACGACCAGCACAAGTGCGACGACAATGGTTGCGGGATGGCCAAAGCCGGAAAACGCCTCCTTGGTTTCGACCACACCCAGAACGACGCCTGCAATGAGTGCGGCAAATGCGACGAGATCATAGCGATAGCGCCCCCAGAGCAGGAGAGCGAAGACCAGCCCGAAGAGACTGAAAAGGATAATCTGATCTGTCGTCATGCCGCCCTTTCCTCACCCCCCGACCCAAGCGCATCCGCCCGTCAAAAGCAACCGGCTTGCGAGCGGGCATGCCCCTGCCGTATAGAGACGAAAATCTCAGGTTCCGATCGGAGGCACATAAGATGGCCGGCCATTCAAAATGGGCAAATATCCAGCACCGCAAAGGGCGTCAGGACGCGGCGCGCTCCAAGCTTTTTTCGAAACTTTCCAAAGAGATAACCGTGGCCGCCAAGATGGGCGATCCGGATCCCGAAAAAAACCCGCGCCTGCGTTTGGCGGTGAAAAGTGCCAAGTCCCAGTCGATGCCTAATGACAACATCGACCGCGCGATCAAAAAAGCGACCGGCGGGGATGCCGAGGATTACAAGGAAATCCGCTACGAAGGCTACGGCCCCGGTGGGGTGGCGGTGATCGTCGAGGCAATGACCGACAACCTGAACCGCACCGCCAGCACCGTACGCTCAACCTTTGCCAAGAATGGCGGCAATCTGGGTGAAACCGGCTCGGTCGGGTTCATGTTCGACCGCAAGGGCGAGGTGACCTATTCCATCGAAGCCGGTGATGCCGACACGGTGATGATGGCCGCGATCGAGGCCGGGGCAGAAGATGTGGAATCATCGGAAGAGGGCCATACGATCTGGTGTGCCGACACGGATCTGAACGAGGTCTCGAACGCGCTTGAGGCGGAACTGGGCGAATCTGAATCGACCCAGTTGACCTGGCGCCCCACCACCACAACAGAACTGGATCTTGAGGGCATGCAGAAGCTGATGCGGTTGATCGACGCGTTGGATGATGACGATGATGTGCAGCGTGTTACCGCGAATTTCGAGGCCAGCGACGAGGTGATGGAGCAGCTGTAGCGCTGATCGCAAGACGTACGGCCCGTATGCTCCGTACGCAAAAAACGTACATAACCGGTAGTGATCGGCTACGCCGACCCTTTCATGAGAGGATGACCTCAGATGCAGGCAGCGATTGCCGGGTTTGTCCTCGGGTTCTCTCTTATTCTGGCCATCGGTGCGCAGAATGCCTTTGTCATCCGGCAGGGACTGCGGCGCGAGCATGTATTTGCCGTCTGCCTGACCTGCGCGTTTTCCGATGCGATCCTGATCGCCGCCGGTGTCGCCGGGTTCGGCGCATTGGCCGAGGCGGTGCCGGGGCTGGAACAGGCGATGCGCTATGGTGGGGCGGCGTTTCTGATCTGGTACGGTGCGCGCAACCTGCTGGCGGCATGGCACGGCGGCGAGACGATGGAAGACGCGCGCGGCACGGGTAGCCTGCGCACGGCACTGATCACCTGTCTGGCGCTGACATGGCTTAACCCGCATGTCTATCTGGACACGGTGGTGCTGCTTGGATCGGTATCGGCGCAATACGCTCAGAAGACCAACTTTGCCGCCGGAGCGATGAGTGCAAGCTTCGTTTTCTTCTTCGGCCTGGGCTATGGGGCACGGATACTTGACCCGCTGTTCAGAAAGCCACGCAGCTGGCAGGTGCTGGACGTGATCGTGGGCCTGACCATGTGGGCCATCGCGCTGAAACTGATCATCGGTTGACAGGCAGAACAGCAATTTTGTGAATTTCTTTGAACCGCTTTGGCGTTTGTGTGCACCTTTATACGATAGCCACGGGAAGAGAGCAGATGCGAAACGCCGGGCGGATATACGAAGAGCTGCTGGTACAGCAGGCGCAGGCCGGGGACAGGGTCGCGATGGATCATCTGGCCGAATTGCGAGGCCCCCGGCTGTTGATCCATGCGGCGCGATTGCTGGGCGACGCGGATGCGGCCCGAGACGTGGTGCAGGATGCCTGGATCGAAATCCTGCGTGGATTGCCGGGATTGCGTGAGCCGCGCGCCTTTGCATCCTGGGCCACGCGAATCGCGACCCGGCGCGTAGCGCGGTATATCAAGGGCCGTGTATCCGACCGGGCGGTTGCAAAAATGCTGGTGCAGGAAAGTGAGGCCACTGAGCCCGAGGCCGGACCCGCCGCATCCGATGCCCGCGCAGTAAGGGCGGCGATCGCGACCCTGCCGCCGGAACAGGCCGCGACCATCGCGCTGTTTTACCTCGAAGACATGAGCGTCGCCGAAGTTGCGATCGCCCTCGATATCCCGCGCGGCACGGTGAAGACTCGCCTGATGCATGCGCGCGACAAACTGAAATCAGCCTTGAAAGGAGAGGATGATGCGTAAACTTGACGAACTGATCGAAGAGGCGCTGAAAGACCAGGACCGCGCCATTCTGGAAGCCACCGAAGAACAGGGCTGGTTTGCACTGGGGTTGAGCCAGTTCCGTGGCAAGCTGGGCTGGGTGACCTGGGTGATCATGATCGTGCAGGCCACGTTATTCCTGATCGGGGTTTGGTGCGCCATCCGGTTCTTTGGTGCGACCGAGGTCGTTTTGGCCCTCAAATGGGGATTGTCGGGCGCGGTGCTGATGATCATGGCGACAATTCTGAAAACCAGCCTGATGCCGCAGATGCAGGCCGACCGCATCCTGCGCGAGCTGAAACGGGTTGAATTGATGCTGGCCGAGCGCCGCGGCTGAGAACTTCGCAGGCGGTTTCTAGCACGGTAGAATTCCGGATGACGGATTAGGCCCAAACCCCGCCGTCAATTTCCGGATAAGGTTGTTCCGCTTCAGGTAGCCCAAAAAATCCGGCCCTCCTGAAACTCAATTCAGGAGGGCCGGGTACTGATTACGAGAACGCTAGTCTAGTGAAGCATTCGCCTCAGCTTCCCGAGCTGAGCCAGCCCTGCCAGACGTCTTCATTGTTTTCCAGCCAGACCGCTGCGGCCTCTTCTGGTTCCATCTCGTCAACGTCTACCAGCTTGGCCATTTCGGCGATCTGCGGGTTGGTGAACGAGATCTTTTCGAGGATCCCATAGGCATCCGGCCACTTGTCGGCCATGCCGTCCCAGGCTGCTTTCTTCAGATAGCCGGTTGCCGGGTTGCCGCAGTCATAAAGCGCATCCGGGTTCGGGCCCACAGCAGGATCCTTGTCACAGCCATCTTCCCAGGCAGGGAATTCGACAAACTCGCCGGGCCAGACGGCTTCGGCAAAGTTGGGTGTCCAGTTGAAGACAACAACCGGCTTCTTGTCGGCCTCGGCCGCGCCAATTTCAGCCCAGAGCGCCGCCGCGGAGCCCGCATTGATCACGACGAAATCCATGCCCAGAGCTTCGACACGTTCTTTGCCGTGCTTCAGCCAGTCCACCGGACCATCCAGATAACGGCCCTTGTCGCCTGTTTCGGCGGTGGCGAATACCTCGGCGCAATCGTTAAGCGCTTCCCAGCTTGGCAGGCCGGGGCAGGCGTCCTTGGTCCACATCGGGTACCACCAGTCTTCGCGGGTCACCGCGTCATGATCACCCACATCGACGATACCGCCTTTTTCCAGCGCGGCGCGGAATGACGCACCAAAAGCACCTTCCCAGACTTCCAGTTCCAGCGTCACGTCGCCCAGGCGTATCGATTCGTATACCGCCTGGCTGTCGGTAGTCACAAATTCGACATTGTTGCCGTTCTGTTCGAGGATCTGGCCCACGACATTGCTCATCACGATCTGGCTTGACCAGTTGTGAATCGGAATGACGATCGGGTCAGAACTGTCCGCGGCAAAGGCCGGCATGGCCAGGGCGCTTGCGGCTAGCCCAATTGCAATATGTTTTTTCATCATTTTCTCCCTGATGGATTTTTTTACCGTTTCTTATGAACAACGGAGACGTCAGCGTCGTCCTGCCCGTAACGCTAGGGGCGGGATGTGAACCAATCTACGGGTCAAGATGAACACGCTTTACGGATTTGTTAAAAGTTGTTAACAAAATGCTCTCTTAAGGAGCAGCTGAGTGTCTGAACGGTCTCATATCATTGTTGTCGAGGATGAGCCGGTCACGCGGATGACGCTGACCAGCTATTTTGAGGCGCAGGGCTATCGCACTAGCGAGGCCGAGGATTCGTCCGGGCTGGATGACATTCTGCAGAGCGATCCCGCCGACCTGCTGATCGTCGATATCAATCTTTCCGGAAAGGACGGATTGGAAATCACCCGCGAGCTGCGCGCGGTATCGGAGGTGGGGATCATCCTTGTCTCGGCCCGGTCCGATGATGTCGACCGCATCGTCGGCCTTGAACTGGGCGCTGACGATTACGTCGTCAAACCGTTTAACAAGCGCGAGCTTCTGGCGCGGGTAAAGAACCTGTTGCGGCGCACGCGGGCCGCCCGGCAACTGACCCGCAGCGTCCGGTCCTTTGACGGGTTTCAGCTTGACCTTTCAAGCCGCTGGCTGACCTCCCGCGATGGAAAACTGGTGCCGCTGACCCGCGCCGAATTCGAGCTTCTTGCGATCCTGACAACACATCCCGGGCAGGTGCTGACCCGAGAACGATTGATGCAGGGTGTCACCCACCGGTCAGACGGGGGGAACGAACGGACGGTCGATGTTCTGGTCAGGCGCCTCAGGGCCAAACTGGAGCGCGATCCACGCTCGCCGCAAATTATCTCGACCGCGCATGGCGAGGGCTACATATTCACCGCCGCACTTGAATGAGGTTGCTGTTCCGCGCTGATGTCCTGCCCGCATCGCGCCAGCAGGCGATCGGCGTTGGCGGCTTCACGCTCCAGCATAGGCAAATTTTTCTGCAACGCCTCAATGTCGCCGTCGATCGCCAGCTTTTCAGCGTGTTCCAGGCATTGCTGAAGGGCCGAGATGTGAAAATTCGCAGCGGCCCCGCGTAGTTTGTGCAATTCCTGCCGGGCAGCGACGTGGTCGCCTGTGCCAATGGCCTGCCGTATGGCCGACATCCTCTCGGGGGCCTGTTGCAGATAGAGGTCGATGATCCGCCCGACCTGTTCCACGCCGATGGTGGCACTGTCGGCAGCAAGGGTTTTCATCAGCGAACTGGCCTGCCGGTCATCGCCAGAATCGGACCTTGTCGACAAAAAGACCTTGCGGGCCTGCCGGTCTGACACAACCGCCGACAACGCGTTCATCAACCGCTCCGGTGATACGGGTTTGGCCAGAAACGCATCCATACCCTGATCCAGATGGGCATCGATCTGATCGTCGAAAACATGCGCCGACATGGCGATGATAGGTGTCGAGGCCCGCTGAGGATGCGGCAATTTTCGGATCTTCCGTGCGACGGTGATACCGCTGAAATCCGGCAGGTTGATATCGAGCAGGATCACGTCGAAGTCATTTTCCGCCGCAAGGGTCACGGCTTCGGTGCCGCGTTCGGCGAGGCATACCTCGTGCCCCATTTTCTTGAGATACCCGTCCGCCACCATCTGGTTGATCTCGTTATCCTCGACAACCAGCACCCTGAGGGGCGTTACGGCGTCGTTCACCTTCAGCGGAATGGTGTCCGGATCCAGCATCTTCTGGTCGCCCAGCCCGAATGTCGCCCGCAGGGTAAAGATCGACCCGACATTTAGCGTACTTTCGACCGACAGGGTGCCGCCCAAGGCATTGGTGAACCTCTGGCATATGGCAAGGCCAAGCCCGGTGCCGCCGAGGCGGTGAATCACCGAGGCATCCGCCTGCTCGAAGGCTTCGAAAATGCGTTCCTGAGCCTCGGGCAGAATGCCCTCGCCGGTGTCGCTGACTTCAAGCACCAGATCGACCTTGGCATCGGTCACACCGATCAGGCGGGCACGCAGTACCACGTCACCATCCGATGTCGCCTTGATCGCGTTGGACAGAAGGTTGAACAGGATCTGGCGAATTTTGTTCATGTCGCCGATGATGACCTCGGGCAACCTTCTGTCCACGTCCAGGCTTAGCGTTGTGCCCCGTTCGAGGGCGACCGGGTTCATCAGATTGATGATGCCCTGCAATAGGGTATCCAGATCGAAGGGCACGTTGTTCACCACATCCCGCCCGGCTTCGATCTTCGACAGATCAAGAATGGCATTCAGGATGCCCAGCAGGCTTTCGCCCGAGGCGAGCGCGATTTTCAGGCGCTCGGTCTGGGTCGGGCTCAGCGGCTCTTCGGGCAGGACACGCAGCATGCCAAGCACGCCGTGCATCGGGGTCCGGATTTCATGGCTCATCATTGCCAGAAACTCGGATTTGGCCCGGTTGGCTTTTTCGGCCTGCTCGCGTGCGGCGCCGTGCGCTTCGGCTTCGCGTTGCAGCTGGGCGGTGCGTTCCGAGACCAGCCTTTGCAGCTCTTCGCGATGCGCGCGCAGTTCCTGTTCGGTCCGTTCGCGTTCCTCTTCCAGCTCGCGTTTCACGACGGCCTGCTCGCGGAACACCTCGACCGCGCGCTCCATCTCGGCGATCTCGTCCGATCCGACGGTGTTGACCTTGAGGTCGATATCCCCGTCCGCCAGCGCTTTCATGTGCTGGGACAACAGGTCCAGCCGCTTGGTCAGGTTACCGCGCACGTAAAACCACAGCACTGTCAGCGAGGCCAGCGCGGCAATCGCGGCGATGACTGTCAGCCGGATCAGACCGTCGCGGATGTCGCGGGTCGCGTTCGCGCCGGACAGCACTGCCTCCTCCTGCGAACGTTGTGCCAGATCCGTTGCCTGTTGGCCCAGTGCCTGGGCGAGAACGGCGATATCATTCTGAACCCAAACAATTTTTTCGTTAATGATGAGTGTTCTTCTCACAATCTCGAAAATACCGCCTTCGGCGGTCGAATCCGTTTCCGTCCCCAGAACCTGCAGCAGATCAGCCGCTTGTCCTGCTCGAACCGGGTCGCGAATAGCCGATACACGCCGGGCAACAAATTCCAGCAACCGTTTGAATTCGTCTTCAAGCCGGGCAAGGTCGGCCTGCTGGTCGATGCTGGAAATCTGGTTGATCACCAGTCCGATTTCCGACGCGCGCGAGCGCAGTTCAAACATCAGGCCAAGCTGGAACAGGTCGACCTCGATCAGCTTGTCGAGCGCATCGAAGTAATTTTCGCGGCCGCCGTCGATTTCATAAAGCGACGAAATGATCGCGGTGGTCGCCATATCGGCATTGGCGACCAGCGTGTCGGATATTTCGGCCAGCGCCGCCGAGGCACCCAGAATGGTTTTCAGCCGTGCGTCCCGCGCCCTGGCCAGCTTTATCCGATGTTCGACCAGACTGTCGAGATCGCGTATTTTCGATCCGATTTGGACGGTGGTAAGCCGCAGTTCCGAATTATCCAGCCCTTCCGGGCCGGCAAAGCTGCTCAGGCGGTCCGACAGGGCCTTGACGTGAAAGATCAGGAAAGCCTTGCGCTTTTCGCGCGCTTCCTGCGTCGCCACGCTGCCAAGCTCAGGGGCGCCCACCACGATCCGGGCGCTGTCTTCGGCAATGGCGCGCACTTCAGTAATCTGTGGGATCGTCCGCTCAGCGATGTCGGTCTGTGTCTGGGCGATATCGCGCAGCTCGACCCACGCGAAAAGCCCTGCCAGTGCAGGCGCACCGGCAATCGCAAGAAACGCCAGAAAAAGTCGTTCACCAAGACCGATGCGCCATTTCATTTGAAAAACTTACTGCCGCTGTGCGCTTTCTGCAAATTGCGAAGTGATAATGCATGCCCTAGGATCACCGAATGAAAATTCTCGCAGCACCTTTTGCATTCCTTTTCGCCGCACTTGCTGCAACCTCGGTCAGTGCGCTGGAAGACTGGGACCTGGAACGCTGGCTGACCCCGCTGGATTATGCCAGCGACACCGAGGCGATCCAGTATGCGCGTATCGGTGCGGCGTCGCGGACATGGAGGTTGTGTGTTGCCTATCCGCATCTCAAGGATGCCTACTGGCTGAGTGTCAATTACGGCATGGTGCAGGAAGCGCAGCGCCTGGGCGTTTCGTTCAGGCTGGTTGAAGCAGGGGGGTATCCCAACCTCGACCGTCAGATCCAGCAGATCAGGGAATGTATGCGCGAGGGGGCGGATGCGCTGGTTGTCGGCACTGTGTCTTATGACGGGCTGACCGAGACCCTGCTGGATATCGCGCGGGAAAACCCGGTGATCGCCACGGTAAATGACATCGCCAGCGACGGCATTATCGCCAAGTCGGGTGTGTCCTGGGTGCAGATGGGCGCCGCCGCCGGGCGCGCCATCGCCGACCGGCATCCCAAGGGCAGCGCGCCGGTCAAGATTGCCTGGTTTCCCGGCCCGAAAGGTGCCGGCTGGGTGACCTTCGTTCAGCAGGGGTTCGAGGAGGCCCTGGCGGAAAGCTCGGCGGAAATCGTGGTGACGAAATGGGGTGATACGGGCCGCGAAATTCAGGTACGCTTGGTCGAAGAGGCGCTGATCGAACGCCCGGATATCGACTATATCGTCGGCAGCGCCCCGGCGGCAGAGGCGGCCGTGTCGATCCTGCGCGCCAACGGGCTGAGCGATAAAATCGGCATCGTGTCCGACTATATGACCCATGCGGTGTTCCGCGGTATTCGCCGCGGCCGCATTCTGTCGGCACCAACGGATTTCCCGGTTTTGCAGGGAAAGCTGGCGATCGAACAGGCGGTCAGGGCGCTTGAAGGCAAGCTGGAGATCACCCATGCGGGTCCGCGCGTCGTCATTGTCGATCAGGATAATCTGGATGAAGTCGGCTCGGACGGATCGCTTGCCCCGCCCGCATTTCAGCCGGTGTTTCGCCTGAATTAAGTCGATCGGCGGCGTAATGGTTTCTGCGGCGTCACGAGATGCTGTTCGAGTTTGTCGCCGGTACGGCGGCGTGGCCCGTGTACCGCCAATGCCCGTTCACTGCCAGAATGCGCCTCATCAAGATCGTCTGAAGCTGATGTGGCCTAAGCTCGTGTAAAAAATCACCGGTAATCAAGATGAAACGGACGCCCCGTCAAAGAGCGCCCGCAACATATTTATCTCGGAAAGGGACCGATTTATTCGGTGCTTTCCTTCTCTTCTGCGTCCGCATCCTCAAGCGAGAGGGCCACGAAACGCGGGTCACCGGCGCGGCGGACCAGCAACAGGATCGATTTGCGACCAGCATCCTTGGCTTCTGCAATGCGATCATCCAGATCAGAGATGCTGAGCAGTTTCTCTTGCCCGGCCTCGACGATCAGGTCACCGGCGCGGATGCCCTTTTCATAGGCTTCGGACAATTCATCGACGTCGCGGACTACAAGGCCGGTGGCATCTGCATCCAGTTCAAGCACGGTGCGCGCCTCGTCATCCAGCGGGCCGATGTTGAGCCCCAGCATTTTCTTCTGCATGGGGGCCTTGTCGCCATTGTCGCCATCCTCAACCTGAGCGGCGGGGATCGCACCCTCGGCGGCTTCGCGGCGGCCCAGAGTTACCTTGAGCGTCTGGGTTTTGCCTTCGCGGAAGACAACCACACGCACGGTCTTGCCGACCTCGGTATTGCCGACCTGACGCACCAGGCCACGGGTATCGGCAACTTCCTTGCCATCAAAGGACATGATCACGTCGCCCGATTGCATACCGGATTCAGCGGCGGGGCCTTCGGGAACGTCGGTCACCAGCGCACCGGCAACCTTTTCAAGGCCGATCGCCTCGGCCACGTCATCGGTGACGTCCTGAATACGAACACCCAGCCATCCGCGACGGGTCTCGCCGAACTCCTTCAACTGGTCCACCACCTTGGTCACGACATTTGAGGCCATCGAAAAACCGATGCCGATTGAGCCGCCGGTGGGGCTGAGGATGGCCGTGTTCACGCCGATCACTTCGCCATCAAGGTTGAAAAGCGGCCCGCCCGAGTTGCCCCGGTTGATGGCGGCGTCGGTCTGGATGTAGTCGTCATAAGTGCCGGAAAGCGCGCGATTGCGGGCCGACACGATGCCGGCGGAGACCGAAAACCCCTGGCCCAGCGGATTGCCCATCGCGACAACCCAGTCGCCGACGCGTGCCACGTCACTGTCGCCGAAGCTGACAAAGGGCAGCGGCTCGTCGGTTTCAACTTTCAGCAGCGCGATATCGGTCTTGGGGTCGGTGCCGATCACCTTGGCCTCAAGTTCGCCGCCCGAGTAAAACTCGATGATAATTTCATCGGCGCTTTCGATCACATGGTTGTTGGTGACCACATAGCCATCTTCGGAAATGACGAAACCTGATCCAAGCGCCGACGTGCGGCGCGGGCGATCGCCATTTTCGTTCCGTTCACGAAACTGGCGGAAGAAATCCTCGAACGGGGAGCCTTCGGGCACGATCGGCGAAGGGCCGGTGCCCTGGGCCATCACAGTGGAGGTGGTGATATTCACAACCGCCGGGCTGAATTTCTCGGCCAGATCGGCAAAGCTGTCGGGCCGGGCCAGGGCGGTAATCGTCTGTGCCAGCAGAATAGCAAACGCCAGCGCTGTCAGCCAGAAGGCACGCAGGCCATTGATATTCTGCCGTGTCTTGGAAACGGTTTGAACTTTCACGCGGGGCTCTCCTTCGTTGTCCTAAGTATTTCCGGCGTAAGTGCCGGACCTGTCTGCGTTACATGTAGGTACCGGGTTGCCTATCGCAAAGATAGCAACAAAGGGTCACGCGCATGTGAACAATTTGTCAGAAGTTTATCAGGCGCCAAGCGTTTTGGCGACCCAGACCATGATCAGACCCAGGACAATCGCCAAGAGGCCCATCAGGCGGCGACTCTCAACCGGCATGGCGCGCAGGGCGACAAGCAACTGGTCGATAAGCGAAGGGGCCAGCGCATAGACCAGCCCCTCGACAATCAGTACCAGCCCGAGGGCCAGAAACGTCGTTTCGATCATTGCGCCGCGCTGGCCCGGTTGGCCGCAGCCCCCTGATCCGAGCGCAGGTAATTAAAGAACTCGCTGTCCGGCGACAGTACCATGCTGGAATTATTGCCAGTCAGCGAATGTTCATAGGCCGCCAGCGAGCGGTAGAATTCGAAGAACTCGGCATCCTGAGCATACGCCTGAGCAAAGATCTTGTTGCGCTCGGCATCGGCCTCACCCTCGATGATACGGGCATCACGACGCGCTTCCGAGAGGATCTCTTCGTAGGTCCGGTCGGCGGTTGCCGTCACCCGTTGCGCCGCCTCGCGGCCCCGGGCGCGTTCGTCGGTGGCCTCGCGCTCGCGCTCGGCGATCATCCGTTGCAGGGTGGCGTCAAAGTTCTGCTCGGGCAGGTTGGTCTGGCGCAGGCGCACATCTACCACTTCGAGGCCCAGTGCCTTGGCGCGGCTGTCCGCGCGGTTCCTGATCTGGTTCATCAGGCCGGCCCGTTCTGGTGACAGGATTGTGTTCGAAGTCACCCCCTGCGAGCCCAAAACCGCCCGGATCTGACCATCGAGAATATCGTTGAGCTGAATCGCTGCCTCGCGTTCGCCGCCTGCCGCAAGCGCCTGACGAAACTGGCGCACATCGGCAATGCGGTAGAGTACGAAGGCGTCAACCTCTAGCCGCCGGTCATCAGCGGGCGTCACCTCGATCACCGGCGTTTCAAGCGACAGGATACGGTCTTCGTAGCGCACGACCTCGTCCAGCATCGGCACCTTGAAGCCCAGGCCCGGTTCGACACGGACCTGCTTGATCTGGCCAAAGCGCAACACCAGAGCTTTTTCGCGCTCATCTACAATGAAGATCGACGACAGCGCCACAACAACGGCAACAACGAGGATCGGAAAGAGGAATTTGGTTTTTCCCATCAGTTTGCTCCCTGACTGCGACGCAGTTCATTCAGTGGCAGGTAGGGTACGACGCCCTGCCCGCCGCCATTGGTGTTGTTTTCGAGGATGATCTTGTCGACATCGCCCAGCACTTTTTCCATAGTTTCAAGATAGAGACGCTTCCGGGTCACTTCAGGCGCGGCCTGATATTCGTTCAGAACCGCAAGGAAACGGCTGGCCTCACCCACGGCGTCATTGACGACCCGGGCGCGGTAGCCTTCGGCGGCTTCCAGCAGTTGTGCGGATTCACCGCGCGCCTCGGCCAGTTTGCGGTTGGCATAAGCATCGGCCTGACGCTCCACCCGGTCGCGTTCTTGTTCCGCCGCCTGCACATCGCGGAAGGCGTCGATCACCGACTCGTTCGCAGTGCGCCCTTCGGCATCCGTCACGCTGACGGTCTGGCTGGGTGGGTCCACCTTGTTAAAGTTGACGCGGATGATGTTGATGCCGGTTTCGCGGTTATCCAGCGTCTCCTGGATCAGTTCCTTGACCCGCGCTTCAATCGCTGCCCGGTCACGGTTCAGGATCGGGGCCAGCTCGGACTGGGCGATCACTTCACGCATCGCCGCCTCGGAAATGGCACGCACGGACTCGTTGGGGTATTTCAGCGAGAACTTGAAATCCTCGGCGTCCTTGATGTTCCAGACCACTTGAAAGTCGATATCGACGATGTTTTCGTCGGTGGTCAGCATCAGACCGTCATTGTCGCCGCCGCCGCGGCTGACACCGATGCTTTCGGTCCGGTTGGTGGTGACGTTGAATACCTCGGCGGTCACAACAGGCCAGGGGGCAAAGTTCAGGCCCTCGGTGCCGATGCCGGAAAACTTGCCCAGAAACAGCTCGATCGACTGCTCTTCGGGTTTGACCGTGTAAAAGCTTGCCGCGCCCCAGAGACCAACAGCCACAAGTGCGCCGATAAAGAAAGTGCCTTTGCCAAAGCCGGGACCCTGACCGCCGCCCGAGCCACCGGAGCCACCGGAGCCACCACGACCGCCCATCAGCACACGCAGCTGGTCCTGGCCCTTTTTCATGAGCTGTTCGATTTCGGGTATCTGCCCGCCCTCGGAGGGGCGTCTGCCGCCCCGATTGCCGCCGCGGTCGTCATCGTCGCCGCCGCCCGAATTTCCGCCGCCGCCCCAAGGGCCGCCAGAATGTCCAGCCATGTATCCTCTTTCCTTTCGAATCCGCCTTTGCAAGCGGTGTATCTAACCTGTGCAGGAGATGCAAAAAATCAAGTTCTGCGCACAAAATCTCGCATCGTTACTATTTCCTCGGACATGGTGGGATGCACCGCCACGGTCCGGTCGAAATCTTCCTTGGTCGCGCCCATCTTTACGGCCACGCCCGCGAGTTGGATCATTTCGCCGGCGCCCGGCGCCACGATGTGACAGCCCAGCACCTTGCGGGTCTTCTGGCTGACGATCAGTTTCATCATCACCTTGTCATCGCGCCCGGCAAAGCTTGATTGCATGGGCTTGAACGATGTGGCGTAGACCTCGATCGGTTCCTGTTTGGCGGCGTCTTCCTCGGACAGGCCCACGGTGCCCATTTCCGGCTGGGTGAAAATCGCCGTCGGGATCAGGTCGTGATCCACCGGGGTCGGGTTGCCGTTGAACACCGTCTCGACAAAGGCCATGCCTTCACGGATCGCCACCGGTGTCAGGGCCACCCGGTTGGTAACATCGCCAATCGCGTAGATTGAAGGCACGCTGGTCTGGCTATATTTATCGACCTTGATTTCGCCCGCTTTCCCCAGGGCGACGCCGACCTCTTCCAGACCCATATCGCCGCTATTGGGCGCGCGGCCGGTTGCGAAAAAGACGGTCTCGACCACATCTGTGCTACCGGTGGTGGAAGTGACGCGGTAGCCACCCTCGACCGGAGTCATTTCGCTTATGTTGGTGTCAAGCCGCAGGTCGATGCCCGAGGCCTTCATCTCGTCCGCGACCAGCCCGCGCGCCTCATCGTCAAAGCCGCGCAGGATTTGTGGGCCGCGATAGAACTGCGTGACCGCGACACCCAACCCGTTGAGGATACCGGCAAATTCGCAGGCGATGTAGCCGCCGCCAATGATCAGGACGGATTTTGGCAGCTTGTCCAGATGGAAGATATCATCGCTGACAATCGCATGTTCCGCGCCCGGCAGATCGGGTTTGACCGGATGACCGCCGGTGGCCACCAGAATATGCTTGGCGGTGAAGCTTTCACCGGTGCTGAGGGCGACCGAATGCGCATCCGCCAGTCGCGCGCGGGCATCAAAGCTGTCGACACCATTGTTCTTCAGAATGCTGCGATAGACGCTTTCAAGCCGGTCAAGCTCGGCATGGAGTTTTGTCTTGAACGCAGGCCAGTCATGCGCACCCGCCGTCACATCCCAGCCATAGGCGCGAGCATCCTGCATCAGCCCGGAGTATTCGCTGGCAAACACCATAAGTTTCTTGGGCACACAGCCCCGGATCACGCAGGTCCCGCCATAGCGGTCCTCTTCGGCTAGCGCCACTTTGGCGCCGCCTTGCGCCGCTACCCGTGCTGCCCGGACACCGCCCGAGCCGCCGCCGATCACAAAGAGATCATAGTCGAATGCCATCTGCTGTTCCTGCCTCAGTCGGACATGTCGGTGAACAGGTTGTCGGATTCCAGAAAATCCAGACGATCCTCGGCCACCGTGCCTTGGTTGATGTCGCGCGTCTCGACCCGGCCATCGCCGTAGCCCAGAACGACCACATCGCAGATATCAATAAACAGGCCGTTTTCAACCACCCCCGGCATCTGATTCATCGCCAGAGACAATTGCTGCGCGTTGCCGATCCGGCCCAGATGCAGATCGAGGATGTAGTTACCCTCGTCGGTCACGAAGGGGCTGGCGCCGTTCATCCGGAGCCTGGCTTCGCGTCCAAGCACATCCATGCTGATCAAAAGCTCTTCGATCAGCGATTTGGTGGTCTGCCATCCAAACGGAATCACCTCGACCGGCAGTGGGAACGCACCCAAGGTTTCAACCTCTTTGCCGATATCCGCGATTACGACCATCTGGTCACTTGCGGTGGCAACGATCTTTTCCTGCAGGAGCGCGCCGCCTCCGCCTTTTATCAGGTTCAGATCGGCATCGAACTCGTCGGCGCCGTCGATGGTCAGATCAAGCCACTTGGCCTCATCGAGAGTGATGACCTCGATTCCCACGCCGCGTGCCAGTTCGGCGGTGCGGGTCGAGGTTGGCACGCCGCGGATCTTGAGGCCGTCGTCGCGGACGAGTTCGCCCAGGCAGCGGACCATCCAGGCCGCCGTGCTGCCGGTGCCAAGGCCAACCCGCATCCCGTCTTCGACAAAATCAACGGCTCTTTTGGCCGCGACGAATTTGGCTTTGTCGATGGGCGACAATTCTTGCGACATGGCGGCGACTCCCCGATGTTTGGCAGGGTTATAAGGGCAATGCCAACGAGGTGCGAGTGCAATTCACCGGAGTGACGTCCCAGATCGCAGAAACGCACCTTTGAGGCGGAGGAGCCGCGCCGTACCCCCTTGTCGGATGACGCTCTCTGTTGCGCCAAATTTGGCTGCCCGATCTTCCTGCCTGAGACGCGGTACATGTGATATGCGGTCAAATTTTGCGCGGTCTGGCGCTGGGGCTTTTGCTGGCGACCATTTGGTTCCTAAGCTTGGTCGGCGTGATATTGAACTCGCGCAGAAACAGCTTTGAGAATGTGGAAGGTGTGCCAAAACCGCAGGAACAACTTACCTCGGTGATCGGCAAGCTTGTCTGTTCGAGCATTGTTTTGCTGCGTCGCAGTCTTAAGGACCGGTAGAACGCCATTGGGCTTTGACCGACGACCAGCCTGAACCTGCGTTCCAGTTGTCGGATGGATCGGCCGGATAGTGCGGCCAATTCACTTGCAGACAGGGGGCAGTCCAAATTCTGTTCCATTCCCGCGATCACGGCGTTCAGCCCGGCAAGCTGCAACACGACATTGTTGTTGCCGCTATGTCGCTGGTACGCGTCGCCGTCCCGAATGCGATCCACCAGCAGGACCAGACTGGTCGCTTGCGCCAGGTTCGGCGATTTCTCGGCGACGATCTTTTTCAGAATGACGTCGGCAGTGGCTATCATACCGGCCGCCGTTATGATCCGGCCTTTTTGCGAATATAAAGGCAGGTTTTCGCGTTCGACATCCCCGGCATCCACCAGCAGTTGCTGGTTTTCCCAATGGGTGACGAAACCGTCGCTTCCCTGAAACAGCTTTCGCCATTCCAAAGCTGCGTCGGAGAGCAGGATAATTGTGCATCCGCGCCGCTCGAACCAACGAAGGCGTACGCGTATGTCGGTAAATGTATCCTTCAGATCGGAGCCACCCAGGACAACGATGTACTGGGGCAGATCTGACATATCTGCGTTTAGTTGATCCGCACGCACCATCATGCCGCCCATTCCCTCGACCAGCCCCGGCGCAGACGAGGTATAGATTTTGGTCGAAAAGCGGAGAACGTCACTCAACCGGCTTGCGATGCGAAGAATGTCCTGAACCAGCGCCAATTCGGTTGGCACAAAGCCCCGCTCGACAATGATTGCGACGGATTCCTCGTGCATTGGGTTTTAGCCACGGATGCGGGTGTAGTCGGGATCGTAAGGGCAAGGGCCGATGACGGTTGCGTCAGCAAGTTGGCCGCACATATCCAGCTTCATCGCGGTGCCCTCATCCGCCATGTCAGGATCAACAAAGGCGTAGGCGATGTTTTTGCCAACCCGATGGCCCCAGTCGCCTGATGTGACTGTCCCGATGACTGTATCGTCGCGCATCAGCGACGCCCCGCCATGTGCCGGCGCGCTTGTGGCATCCAGCTCAAGCGAAACCAGCTTTTTGCGCGGGCCTTCTGCCTGACGCTTAAGCAGGGCCTCCTTGCCGATGAAATCACCCTTGTCCAGTTTCACGAAGCGGTTGAGACCGGTTTCAAAGGGATCGTATTCGGTGATCAGATCGGCCTTCCAGTGCAGGAAGCCTTTTTCCATGCGCATCGATTCGACCGCGCGGGCACCGAAGAGTTTGAGCCCATGTTCCGCGCCCGCTTTGCGCAGGGCCAGATAGGCGGCGTAAAGCTGGTTGTTGGGCACGTGGATTTCGTAAGCCAGTTCGCCCGAGAAGCTGACGCCCATGACGGTTGCTGGCGCAAAGCCGATGAAACACTCTTTGACGCTGAGCCAGGGGAAGGCGTCTTTTGACCAATTGCCGCGCGAACAGGCCGTCAGCACATCGCGCGATTTCGGCCCGGCCAGCACAAGAATGGTCTGGTCATTGGTGAGCGAGCGGATCTGCACGTCTTCATCTGCGCGCAGGTGCTGTTGCAGCCAGTCCATGTCGTGAAACTCGGACGCCGCGGCAGAGCCGTACCAGACACGCGCGGGCCCGCGATCGCTAGCAGGCAGGTTGGCGACGGTCGCTTCGCCCTTGACCATACCGTGGTGGTTCAGAAGATACCCCAGACCGACGCGGCCATCGCGCCTGGTGACATTGCCGCAGAACATCCGGTCAAGGAAGGCATGGCGGTCCGCGCCGGTAATCTCGAACCGGTTGAAGCCGTTGACTTCACACAGGCCGACATTTTCCTGCACGTTTCTGACCTCGGCGGCGATCACGTCAAAGGCTTCGTCGAAGTTGAAGCTCAGGGAGGGGTGGAAATCCGGGTCGGGCTTGATGTAATCCACCCTCTCCCAGCCGTTGACCACGGTGAATTCCGCGCCTTCCGCCGCCAGGATCGGGGTCAGGGGCGTGGTCTTGGCCGGTCGGCCCGCCGGGCGGTGTTCATGCGGGAAATGGAAGCGGAATTCGTTCTGGTAATCTTCGATCGCTTTCAGCGCCGTCAGTTCCACATTCGCGTGGCCGGTGAAGCGGCGTGGATCAAGCATCCAGGTGTCATAACACGCCTCGCCATGCACGATCTGCTGCGCCAGGAGCCAGCCATGACCGCCGCCTTCACCCAAGCCCGCGCGCAACCCGATGATACAGAACGCGTTGCGCTTGCCGGGAATGGCCCCCACCAGCGGCGCGCCATCAATCGTATAGGTGATCGGGCCGTTGACCACGCGTTTGATACCCACCTCGGTCAGCGCGGGCATGCGCGCGAACGCGCCTTCAAGCACATCCATCACGCGGTCGAGGTCGTCGGGGCAGAGATCGTTGGAAAAATCCGGGCTGATCCCGTCAAGGCCCCATGTCCGGCATGCCTGTTCATAGAAGCCCACAAGCAGGCCGCCTTTTTCCTGTCGGCTGTAATAGTCCGAGATCGGGCAGCGCAGCAGGGGCATGCGGTGGCCTGCCTCGGCGATGGCGGGGATGTCCTCGGTGACGAAATACTGGTGTTCCATCGACGCGACGGGGTGGTGCACACCCATCATCGCGCCCACCTCGTTCACCCGGTAGCCGCAGGCATTAACGACAACCTCGCAGTCAATGTCACCGTTTTCGGTATGTACGGTCCAGCCGTCATCCGTGTGCTGGGTCAGGCCCGTGACGGCGGTGTTGCGATAGACCTCGGCGCCTGCCTTGCGCGCGTGGAAGGCCAGCGCCTGACAGAGCTGTGCAGGGTCAATATCGCCATCCTCGCCATCCCAAAGCCCGCCCAGCAAGTTGTCGGTCGAGAGCAGCGGGTGGCGGCGGGCGCATTCCTCGGCATCGATCACCTCGAACTGCACGCCCATGCCGCGCGCCATCGACGCGAAATGGCGATAGGCCTGCATCTGTTCTTCGGTATTGGCAAGCCGGATGCCACCGTCGCCGTGATGATAGCCGACCGGGTATTCGGGGTCGTCGCGCAGCTTCTTGTAGAGTGCGATTGAGTGGGACTTGAGACCCACCATCGTCTGGTTCATCCCGAAATTGGTCACCTGCGCCGCAGAATGCCAGGTTGTGCCGCTGGTCAACTCGTCCCGCTCTACCAGAACCACGTCGGTCCACCCCTCTTGGGTGAGGTGATACAGTGTCGAGCAACCAGCAATACCACCGCCTATTACGACGCAACGCGTTTGGGTTTTCATGGGATGTGCCTCCGGTATCTATTGGTCGGGATTGACAATGGACTCGTCTGAGAAAGCAATGAAATTTAGCTTATTCATACTTATTCGAATTTATTATCAGAAATTATGGGAATAATGCTGAACCCTGTTGCAAGCGGCTGTTTGATCGCAGTTCATGCGTCAGTATTCCAATCACAAGGAGCGGGTTATGGCGGGGCAACGCGCAAAACGAGCAGGACGACGCGAACGCCTGGCAAAACGGGCGGCAAAGCCCGCGATTGATCCCTGCCCGCCGGGTCAGATCGGCGGTGCGTACAAACCCCTTACCGAAGACGAGGTCCAAAGAATTTTCAGCACGGCGCTGGACCTGCTGGAAAATCTGGGAATGGGAGAGGTGCCGCCGCGCCTGCGGGATGATTTGCTGGCCATTGGTGCCAAAGACAATGGGGCGGGGCGTCTGCTTTTCCCTCCTGTTCTTGTCGAGAAAGCCATAGATCAGGCCGCGAAAACCTTTGTTCTGCACGGTCGTGACGAGGCCCGTTCAATCGAGGTCGGCGGAAATCGTGTGCATTTCGGAACCGGCGGGGCCGCGGTGCAGACGCTTGATCTGGACAGCGCCGTCTACCGGCCCTCGACGCTGAGGGATCTGCACGATTTCACGCGGCTTCAGGATACGCTGGCCAATGTAAGCTGGTTCACGCGCTGTTGCGTCGCAACCGACGTGCCCGACAATTTCGATCTGGATGTAAACACGGTCTATGCGCTGCTGAAAAACACGACCAAGCCGACGGCAACATCCTTCACCCTGGCCGAGCATGTGGACCCCATCATCAAAATGCTGGACATCGCGGCGGGCGGCCCCAGCGAGTTTTCCAAACGTCCCTTCATGAAGGCCCATATCAGCCCCGTTATCTCGCCCATGCGATATGGCGAAGATGCGGTCGACGTGGTCTATGAATGTATCAGGCATAATATACCGATGTCCTGTATCACCGCAGCGCAGGCCGGAGCGACGGCACCCGCAACCATGGCCGGGTTCCTGGCCCAATCGCTGGCCGAAACGCTGGCAAGCCTTGTCATGGTACATGCAATCCAGCCAGGTTTTCCGATGGTGTTTTCCAACTGGCCGCTGGTGATTGACCTGCGCACCGGGGCGTTTTCCGGCGGCAGCGGCGAAACCGCGGTGCTGAATGCAGCGTCGGCGCAGCTGTCAAACTGGCTGGGATTGCCTTCGGGCGTCGCCTGCTCGATGTCGGACGCCAAGGCGATTGATGCGCAGTATGGGGCCGAGAAAGGCATTACCTCTCTAGCGGCGGCATTGGCAGGTGGAAATCTAATCTACGAAAGCTCCGGCATGACCGCATCGCTGCTGGGGGCAAGTTTTGAAGCCTTCGTGCTGGATGACGAGATGCATTCCCACACTTATCGCGCCCTGCGCGGCATCGAGGTGAGTGACGAAAACCTCGGATATGATGCCATTTGCGAAGCCGTGTTGGGCGAGGGCCATTTTCTGGGCGGGCAACATACCTATGCGGCGATGGAACGGGATTATTTCTATCCGACGCTGGCGGACCGGGATGAGCCACGAACATGGGCGGAAAAGGGCGCGACCGATGCGTGGTCGCTGGCACGCGAAAAGTCACGCGAGATCCTTGCGACGCACCATCCGGACTATCTGACCGCAGAGCAGGATGCGCAAATCCGAGCTGCGTTCAAAATACTGTAACCCGGCCCGCCGCGATCAGTCGATCAGCACGAAACTGTCCTTCAGCCAAGGGGCTTCATTGTGCAATGGGGTGATTGCATGATCGGTTATCAATGTGCGAAGTCGACTATCCACAAGGTCGAGTATGGAATGCGAGCAATCTGGCGTCGACACGATCGCTAGAGAGCGCGAAAAGCTTTTCCCGGGAAAGCGGTGCATCCGGATTTTGGGCTGAAATCTTTTTGCACGGGAATAGAGCAGCGGTGTGGTGATCGTCCATCCGGCGCCGGCGGCGACCATGGCCATCAGCGTCTGGTCGTTGCTGCATTCGAACCTGTGCGACGAAGACACTCCCATACGACGCAGATGCGCCTCGATCTGCCGGGCCATGATCTGGCTGCTTGAGAACCTCAGAAACGGCAGCCTGGAACGGCCCTCAACAACGTCTTTTAGGGAAAATTCGGCCGCCAGCGGAAGTACCACCACGAACGGATCGCGTAGAAGCGGGCGATCCTGCAAGTCACGCAAACGCTCTGATGGCTGTGTCGTCACGCCCAGATCCAGGTGGCGGTTGCGCATCATCTCGATGATCGATTGGCTGGTATCGGTATGATACATGAAATTGCAGAGCGGCATGTTTGCTGACAATGACACCGCTAGCTCCGGAATAATGTCGCTGTCCAGGTCTTCAATCGTCCCGACCCTTAGATAACTGGCTTCGGCAATGTCGCCGGAAGACGCCTCTGCCTTGGCCTTTCGTATCGAGAACAGGGCCTCTTCGATATTCCGCAGGAACACCCGCCCCTTGGGTGTCAGCACCATGGGACGGCGCGCATGATTGAACAGCTCGACCCCCAAATGCTCTTCAAGGTTTCGCAGGTGATGCGAAACCGTGCTGACCGACAGCCCGGTTTCGTCCGCAACCGCCTGCAACGATCCCTGATGGGCGCAGATCTGAAACAGCTCCAGCCATTTCAGACTGAGGTCTTTGCGGGAAGATGCCTGTGACATAGCCGCGGCCTTTCCGAAATCAGATGTTGCCTGATGTGTTCCTAATGTATCTGAGCATTGTTTAGAAATAATCGAAGTAATGTGCTAGCTAATTCTGGGCGATTGTCGGTTCTCAATTACCGACAGAGCCAGAATGGTAAAACGAGGGTGGCCCGTGCTTTCGGGCTGTCGGTATTACAGCAAATGCCCCGACTTCTTCGCCTTGGTCGCCAGATAGGCGCGGTTATGCGCGTTTTCGCCCACCTGTAGCGGAACACGGTCGGTGACGGTGATGCCGTTCGCCTCCATCATCGCTATTTTTGAGGGGTTATTGGTCAAAAGCCGCACATCGGAAAATCCCATCTTTGTCAGGATATGAGCACCGATGCGGAAATCGCGTTCATCATCCTCGAATCCAAGCCGGTGATTGGCGTCCACCGTGTCGAACCCCTGATCCTGCAGGGAATACGCGCGCATCTTGTTGGCAAGGCCAATGCCGCGCCCCTCCTGATTGAGGTAAAGCAGGACGCCCGCACCTTCGGCCCCCATCTGCGTCAGTGCGCCGCGCAGCTGTGGGCCGCAATCGCATTTCAGGCTGCCCATCAGGTCGCCGGTGAAGCAAGCCGAATGCAGCCGTGCCAGAACCGGCTTGTCACGGGCGGGTTTGCCAATCTCGATGGCGTAGTGTTCCTCGCCGCCATCTTCGGGGCGAAATACATGCAGTCGCCCGGCTTCGCTGACCTCAAGCGGCAGCCGGGCGCTGACCACCGGGTTCAGCGGGCTTGTCGTCTCAAGCAGCGGACGGGCCTGCGTGGCATCAACCAGCGTCAACCCGTGCGAGGTTGAAAACACCGCACCATCGGTCAGTGGAACCATCAGCGCTGCGGGCAGCAGCCTTGCCGTTTTGGTCAGCCGCAACGCGATCCGGTGCAGATCGGCAACGCCGTCCCGTTCAGAGATCAGCGGGCCCTTCATCGGTGTTTTCAGATCATCCGCCGGATCAGCCACACCCAAAACCCAGGCCAGCGTCGCATCCGGTGGCAGGGTGATCCGTGCCAGATCGCCGTCATAGGCGCGCGCTTTCAGCGTTTCGGCCCGTCGCGCGGTAATGGTCAGCACGGTCCCATTTCCCAGGGCCCTGATATCGGCCAGTCGCTGCGCGTCCAGCGTCTCGGCCGCCAGGGCCAGCGCCGCGCTGTCGCCATCCTTCAGCACGATGGGAACCCCCATGCGCAAATCGGCCCGCGCACGGGCAAGTATCTCGGTAATGTCGGGTGCCAGACTCATGATGTTGCTCTGTCCGTCTTCATTCCAGCCAGAACTACAGCCTTTTGAAATGGAATGAAACAATCCCTCGCGTGGCAACACGTGGCCGTGATTGTTCTGTAGCAGACCTTGTTCAACGACCCGCACTACCGCATGTTCTAAAAAAATTGCACAAGGGATTTCCCAATGGGACAATTGAAGAAAATTTTGCTGGTGGATGACGACGACGATCTGCGCGAGGCACTCAGCGAGCAGCTGGTGATGACCGAGGATTTCGATGTGTTCGAGGCCACCAACGGCTCTGAAGCCATGGCCAAGGCAAAAGACGCGATTTACGACCTTGTAATTCTCGACGTGGGACTGCCCGACACCGATGGACGCGAACTGTGTCGTCTTTTGCGAAAGCAGGGTGTCAAATCCCCGATCATGATGCTGACCGGGCACGATGGCGATGCAGACACCATTTTGGGTCTCGACGCCGGCGCCAATGACTATGTCACTAAGCCATTCAAATTCCCTGTACTTCTGGCCCGCGTCCGTGCGCAGCTACGTCAGCATGAGCAATCCGAAGACGCGGTTTTCCAGCTTGGGCCCTACACGTTCAAACCGGCAATGAAGATGCTTGAAACCCAGGATGACAAGAAGGTCCGCCTGACCGAGAAAGAAACCAATATCCTCAAGTTTCTCTATCGCTCGACCGAAGGTGTCGTGCCACGCGATGTTCTGCTGCACGAGGTCTGGGGTTATAATGCCGGGGTCACCACGCACACACTGGAAACGCATATCTACCGGCTGCGCCAGAAGATCGAACCCGATCCCTCGAATGCACGCCTGCTGGTGACTGAATCCGGTGGCTACAGGTTGTTGGCGTAAATTCACCCGCCTTGACCAAGATCAATGTCTGCTCCGCTGTCCCTCCTCTAGGATCAGACCGACACCCGTCGCATATGCGGGTCTTCATATGCACCTCCCTGTTGGACTGACCCCGGCACCGTCCGGGGTCTTTTTTTTTGGTATTCAGGTCGTAAACCTTCAAAGAACTGAAAAGGTGACAGGGCAGGCGTCTTGTGCTCTGATGCAGTCAAGATCTTGACGAGGCACGCCAATGCAGAAGAAAACGCCTGACGGCAAACAGACACCACCGATCAAACGGCGGTGTCACCGCTGTCACGGTTCCGGCCGCGCGCCTTGTGAAATCTGCGGCGGAAAGGGCGAGGTGCCGCAGGGCAAGGATGCCTATGGCAATCAGAAAACCGGGCGCTGTTCTGGTTGCTTTGGCAGTCGGACCAGACGATGTGCGACCTGCAATGGCGAAGGTTTTTTCCTGTAGCGCCGCAGTACATCTTCCGAAGATCAGAAAACCTGACCTGTCAGTTTCGCATAAAGCGCGCAAAGCCACAGTATGGCTGGAATGCACATCGTCAGCAGCACCGCCAATGACCCAAGATCCTTGGCCATCCGCGACAAGTCATGACGTTCAGGCCCGATACGATCCACAACCGCCTCGATCGCGCTATTCAGGACCTCGACGATCAGGACCAGCAATACCGAGGCTATCAGCACACCGGCCGCAATCGGCCGTTCGGTCAGCCAGAATGCAGCCGGTATTGAGACCAGCAAGACAATAACTTCCTGCCGAAAGGCTTCTTCTCCGCGCCAGATATCGCCGAACCCGGTCACCGAATTCCGGTACGCGGCGCGCAAACGCGCAACCCCCTTTAGTGGCTGGTTTCCCAAAAATTCGCCTCCCGTCGCCTGACATCCTGCCCGATGGCGGCACTCTAGGCGCAGGGCCATATCCTGTCGATATGAAACCTGTGCGGCGCCTTGCACCCGGCACAGTGCCGCATTGCAGCACGAACGGGTGACAAGCCGATTGAAGCCGCCTATAAGGCGCAAAAATTCAGGAATTGCACAGGAATCTCTCCATGACCACGCTCGTATTCGGCCATAAATCCCCCGACACGGATTCGACCGGTTCGCCCATCCTCTGGGCCTGGTATCTCAATGAGGTCAAAGGCGGCGATGCCGAGGCCGTTCTTCTGGGTGAGCCCAATACCGAAGCGGCGTTCATGCTTGAGCGCTGGGACCTGCCCAAGCCCCGCATCATCGCCGATGTCGACGCGGATCAGCCCTGCGTGATCGTCGACACCAACAACCCGGCCGAGTTGCCAGCAACCATCAACAGCGCCGATGTGCAGTCCATCATCGACCACCACAAGCTGGTGGGCGGTCTGGAGACCAAAGGCCCGATTGACATTACCATCCGTCCGTTGGCTTGTACCGCGACGATCATGGTCGATCTGATGGGCGATGACGCTGACAAGATGCCCGACTGGGCCAAGGGCGCGGCGCTGACCTGCATCCTCTCGGACACGCTGGAATTCCGCAGTCCTACCACGACCGACCATGACCGTGCCGTGGCCGAGAAACTGGCTGCCGATCTGGGCATCAACATTTCCGATTACGCAGCCGAGATGTTTGCCGCGAAATCCGATGTCTCGGCCTTTTCAGACGCCGAGTTGCTGCGCATGGACAGTAAGGAATACGGCGTGGGCGACACCAACTTCCGCGTCAGCGTGTTGGAAACCACGGCACCTGGCACGGTACTGGACCGCAAGGCCAGCCTGATGCAAAGCATGACCGCTGTGGCCGCCGAAGATGGCGTCGATCAGGTGCTTCTCTTCGTTGTCGACATTCTGAACGAGGAAGCGACATTGCTGGTGCCCAACGATCTGGTGAAATCCGTCGCCGAAAAATCTTTCGGCACCAACGTGTCGGGCGACACAGTGGTTTTGCCCGGCATCATGAGCCGCAAAAAGCAGATCATTCCCAATCTGGCGGTCTGATCGGCTTTTTCCTCCGGCGTAATGTCGCTGTCACCAGAGGTCGCATCGCTTATCTGCGGTGTGACCCCGTGACAGAGGGCCAAGCTGATCAACGGTCACACAGTTTGGTGTCAGGCGGCGACCGTCTTACGCACCATGCCCCAGTAAATCTCTTCGACCTGCGCCAGGCTCAGCCGCCCCTCGTCGCGATACCAGGTGTTGACGCCGGTCAGCATGGCGATGACCGCCATCGCGGCGACTTTCGGCTCGGGCACGCTGAACTCGCCTTTATTGACGCCCGCGCGCAGGATATCGGCCAGCACATCTTCGTAGGTGCGGCGCAAGGCTTCGATCACGATAAAATTCTCGGGGTTCAGATTGCGCAATTCCATATATGAGATGAACACCGCTTCGGGGCGTTTGGAATGAAACCTGATGTGGAAGCGTGTGAATTGTTCCAATGCCGCCATCGGGTCCCGAGCGCTGGACTGGTGTTCCCAGGCCGCGATCAACTCGTCCATATGCCCTTTCATCAGGTCCATCAGCAGCGATTGCTTGTCGGGCGTGTAATTATAAAGCGCGCCCGCCTGCACGCCGACCTCGCCTGCAATCTGGCGCATCGACACCGCTGCATAACCGTGGCGCGCAAAAAGCCTCAGCGCTGCCTCGCGGACCTTTGGGCCGGTAATATCGGAATGAGAGCCTTGGGTTCGTGCCATGCGCCAGATTTAACTGAACATTCGTTCAAATCAATCCCCTGCTTGCCCCGGTAGACCAAAAAATGCCATGAAGCGGATCAGATGCCCGCTCAATGGACCTGTCACGCATATGCGCCAGACTTATATTCTGCCCCTCGCCGTTCTTGTGGCCCTCGGCGCCTGCAATGAATTCCCCGAGCTGGACGAATCTGTAGACAGTGCCGCGCGGGATGCTGTCTATCCTGATCTGGTACCGATCGAAACGATCACGGCCGGTGTCGCCGAAACACAGATCAAGCCCGAGACCGAAGAAGACCTGGAAGAGCGCGTTGACCGGCTGAAGGCGCGGGCCAAGCGGCTGAAGCGGGGCTCGGTTGTCGACAAGGCCACACAGAGGCGGATGGAAAGCGGGATCGAGCCTGTTTCGGAATAGCTGGCGCAGGGGCCAAAACCCGCGTTGCAAGCAACGTGTGAACCCGTTACATCGCAGCCCCAGACACAATCGCGAAATCTGATCGGAGAGTCCCATGACAACACCCCTGCGCCTTGGCATCGCCGGTCTGGGCACCGTCGGCACCGGTGTCGTCAAGATCGTCCGGCAAAAGGCCAACCTGCTGACGGCCCGTTCGGGGCGTCCGGTGTTGATCACGGCGGTCTCGGCGCGCACGCGCGAGAAGGATCGCGGGGTGAATATCTCGGATTACGCGTGGGAGGACGATCCCGTCGCCCTTGCCAAGCGTGACGATGTGGATGTGCTCGTGGAGCTGATGGGCGGCAGTGATGGACCGGCCAAAGCAGCGACCGAAGCAGCGATTGCTCACGGCAAGGATGTTGTTACCGCCAACAAGGCAATGCTGGCACATCACGGCCAGGCGCTGGCCGAAGCCGCCGAGACGGCTGGCTGTGTGATCCGGTTTGAGGCCGCCGTTGCCGGTGGCATCCCGGTGGTCAAGGCCCTGACTGAAGGGCTCGCGGGCAATGACATCACCCGCGTGATGGGCGTGATGAATGGCACCTGCAACTATATCCTGACCCGCATGCAATCGGCGGGCTTGCCCTATGCGGAGGTCTTTGAAGAGGCCAACCAGCTGGGCTATCTCGAGGCTGATCCGACGCTCGATGTGGGCGGGATCGACGCCGGGCACAAGCTTTCGCTTCTGGCCTCGGTTGCGTTTGGTACCCAGGTCAATTTCGACGGGGTTGAGCTGGAAGGGATCGAGCGGATCACCATCGACGATATCAATCAGGCTGCCGATATGGGGTACCGCATCAAGTTGCTGGGGGTTTGCCAGATGACCGGTCGGGGGCTTGAACAGCGCATGTCGCCCTGCCTTGTGCCCGCAACCAGCCCGCTGGGTCAGCTAGAGGGTGGCACCAATATGTGCGTGCTGGAAGGGGACAGTGTCGAACAGATCGTGTTGCGTGGCCCCGGCGCCGGTGAAGGCCCGACCGCCAGCGCGGTGATGGGCGACGTGATGGATATTGCCCGTGGCTTCCGGATTTCGACTTTTGGTCAGCCCGCCGCCGGTCTTAGCCCCGCCAAACCCGCTAAGGCTGTTACTCCCGCGCCCTACTATCTGCGTCTCGCGCTTGAGGATAAACCCGGTGCGCTTGCCAAAGTGGCCAAGGTGCTGGGCGAAGCCGCTGTTTCGATCGACCGGATGCGCCAGTATCAGCATAGCGACACCACCGCACCAGTGCTGATCGTCACCCACAAGACCACCCGTGCGTCGCTTGATGAGGCGCTGGCTGCGATGTCCAGGCTGGATGTGCTGGCGGGCAAGCCCGTCGCGCTCAGGATTGAAACGGTCTGAGGCGGTGCTTGCGCCCTGCGGGCACGCCGGATAATGCTGGCCCGACCACGAAAATAAGGAAAACCGATGTCCGCCACTGTTGATTTCAACGACCGCATGCTCTCATTGGGGCTTGCCCGTGTGTCCGAGGCCGCGGCCCTTGCCTGTGCCGACATGATCGGGCGCGGCGACGAAAAGGCCGCCGATCAGGCCGCCGTCAATGCCATGCGCGAACAGCTGAACATGCTCAACATTCAGGGTGTCGTGGTGATCGGCGAAGGCGAGCGCGACGAAGCCCCGATGCTTTATATCGGTGAAGAGGTCGGCAGCGGTGATGGCCCAGGCGTGGATATCGCGCTTGATCCGCTGGAAGGTACGACGCTGACCGCCAAGGCGATGCCCAACGCCCTGACCGTGATTGCGATGGCCCCGCGTGGCACGTTGCTGCACGCGCCGGACACCTATATGGAAAAGCTGGCGATCGGGCCGGGCTACGCCAAGGATGTTGTCTCGCTTGATATGAGTCCGCGCGAACGGGTCGAGGCGCTGGCCAAGGCGCGCGGCTGCAAGACCAGCGACATCACAGTGTGCATTCTGGAACGCCCGCGCCATCAGGACATGATCGCCGAAGTGCGCGACACCGGTGCTGCGGTCTATCTGATCACCGATGGCGATGTGGCCGGCGTCATTCACTGCGCCGAGGCTGATCGTACCGGCATTGACATGTATATGGGATCAGGCGGGGCACCCGAAGGTGTACTGGCGGCCAGTGCCCTGAAATGCATGGGTGGGCAGATCTGGGGCAGGCTTCTGTTTCGGAATGACGATGAACGTGGCCGCGCCAGCAAGGCGGGCATTACCGATTTCGACCGCATCTACAACCGCGACGAGATGGTGACCAGCGACGTGATCTTTGCGGCCACCGGCGTGACCGATGGCTCGATCGTCGCAGGCGTGAAACGCCGTCCCGGCTATGTCGAGACCGAAACCGTGCTGATGCGGTCGAAAACCGGGTCTTTCCGGCGGATGATCTACCGCAACCCGGTAGAGTGACCTCGTGGCCCGGGCGCTTGTTCTGATCGACATCCAGACCGGTTTCGAAAGCCCGGTCTGGGGTCAGCGCAACAATCCCGGTGCCGAAGAAAATGCCGCGCGCCTGTTGTCGGCGTGGCGCGAACAGAGCTGGCCCGTCGTCCATATCCGCCATGTCAGCATCGAACCCGGAAGCCCGCTTGGCCCGGATACCGGCGGCACAGCATTCAATCCGCTGGTGGCGCCGGTCGAGGGCGAAGTAATCCTTGAGAAATCGGTCAATTCCGCCTTCATCGGCACCGGGCTGGAGACGCATCTGCAAGGTCTTGGTGTCACCGCGCTGGTGATCTGCGGGTTGACCACGCCGCATTGTGTTTCAACCACCACCCGCATGGGCGCCAATCTGGGTTTTGACGTCACCATTGCCCATGATGCCTGCGCTGCGTTCAGCGCCAATGCCAATACCGGCTGGGCCCCGTCGCTGCCCGAGATGGACCCCGAAACCATTCACGTCACTGCCATCTCCCATTTGCACGGCGAATTTGCCGACGCGATGAGCACGGACAGTATCCTGTCCACAAGGTCATGAACTTTCTTGGCATCGAAAGCTCGCTAACCGGGCGGGCCTGGGTCGGTCCCTCGGCAGAGGTCGAGCGCCAGTCTGAAGCGATGGTGCAACAAACCACCCTGCCGCGCCCCCTGTGCCAGACATTGGCCCGGCTTGGCGTTGCGCCCGAGGAGGCCGAGACCTATCTGGCACCGCAATTGCGGGATCTGCTACCCGATCCGCGCGGGCTGAAGGATATGGAACGCGCCGCCACACGGTTTTTGCTGGCCGCAGAACAGCGTGAACGGATCGCGATCTTTGCGGATTATGATGTCGATGGCGGCAGCTCCGCCGCGCTGCTGGTGGATTGGCTGCGGCAGACGGGCGTGGCCGCAACCCTATATGTGCCCGACCGGATCGACGAAGGCTACGGCCCTAATGAACCCGCGATGGCCGAATTGGCTCGCGCCCACGACCTGATCATCTGCGTCGATTGCGGCACGCTGAGTCATGGCCCGGTAGCAGCTGCCAAAGGCGCCGATATCATCATCCTTGATCACCATCTGGGCGCCGAGACCCTGCCGGATGCGCTGGCCGTGGTGAACCCTAACCGGCAGGATGAAAGCGGCGATCTGGCGCATCTCTGTGCCGCTGCAGTGGTGTTCCTGATGCTGGTCGAAGCCGGGCGGCAATTGCGTGAGGCAGGCAAATCAGGACCTGACCTGCTGGCGATGCTCGATCTGGTGGCGCTGGCCACCGTGGCGGATGTGGCCCCGCTCAGGAGTGTGAACCGCGCCTTTGTGCGGCAGGGGCTGAAGGTCATGGCGCGGCGCGACCGTCCGGGGCTTGTGGCGCTGTCGGATGTGGCAAAGCTGGACAGCGCACCGACCGCCTATCATCTGGGCTTTGTGCTGGGTCCGCGCGTCAATGCGGGCGGGCGGATCGGCAAGGCGGATCTGGGCGCGCGCTTGCTGGCGTCGAACGACCCCAATGAGGCCCGCAGCCTGGCCGAGCGGCTGGATCAGCTCAACGCCGAGCGCCGCGAGGTCGAGGCCTCGGTACGCGCCGCCGCCATGGAGCAGGCCGAGGGGCGTGGGCTGGATGCGCCGCTGGTCTGGGCCGCTGGCGAGGGCTGGCACCCGGGTGTCGTGGGCATTGTCGCCAGCCGTCTGAAAGAGGCCACCAACCGCCCCGCCGTGGTGATCGGGCTTGATGGCGACGAGGGTAAAGGTTCGGGCCGGTCGATCACAGGTGTCGACCTGGGCGCATCGATCCAGCGGCTGGCCGCCGAGGGGTTGCTGAACAAGGGCGGTGGCCACCGGATGGCCGCGGGGCTGAGCGTTGCACGCGACCAGCTGGAAGCCGCTATGGAGCGGCTGTCGGAATTATTGGAACGTCAGGGCGCCGCCGAGGCCGGGCCGTCGGACCTGCGCCTCGACGGTGTGCTGATGCCTGGGGCGGCAACGGTCGAACTGGTTGACCAGATCGATGCCGCAGGCCCTTTCGGCGCTGGCGCACCAGGGCCGCGATACGTCTTTCCCGACATGGCGATTGGTTTTGCCAAACGGGTCGGTGACAGCCACCTGAAACTGCGCTTTGGCGATGGTCTGGGCGCGCAGATGGATGCAATCGCCTTCGGGGCGTTCGACACCGCTCTGGGCTCTGCGCTGGAAGCACATGGCGGCGCGCGTTTTCATCTGGCCGGACGGCTGGACATCAACAGCTGGGGCGGCCGCCAGTCAGTACAGCTCCGCCTCGAAGACGCAGCCCCCGCAGGCTGACGTTACTCACCCGTGATCCTGAGCCCGGCCCGTCAGCGGCGCACCACACTTTTTTGCAAAATGCCCCTTGCGTCAGCCCCCCGTTTTGCCTAGAGAACGCCTCACGCCAAGGTATGGCCCGTTCGTCTATCGGTTAGGACGCCAGGTTTTCAACCTGGAAAGAGGGGTTCGATTCCCCTACGGGCTGCCACTTACCAGCTGCAATCGATTGTAAGAAAACAACTTTTCAGTTATTCGGAATAATTCTTATCATCATTTCCATCTTCAGACCTGCGATAGATCAGCAATGATCAAGAGATTTTATTTTGCTCCAAATCATCTCGCCTGCGGAGTGCGCGTACCGATGACTGATAAGATATGAGAAAATCGCAGGTCGCTCCTAACCTTTCTCACCCCGAAGCTGATCTTTGACAGGCATTAACATCTATTGGAAGTTGCTAAATATCAAAACTGCTGCCGCTACTCGCTTAATAGTCGGGCGAGCAAAAATTGAACTATTACGATCTTTCTGACGACCAATTTGAACAAGTCCTCATGGCGCTGGGACAAAGACTTTTTGGCGTCGGTTTGGTCGGCTTCGCAAAAGGTAAAGATGGCGGCAAAGATTCTAAATTCCACGGCACCGCCGAACGTTATCCATCATCGGCCTCACCTTGGACAGGTAGCACAATCATCCAAGCCAAACATACCAACGGAATAAATGCATCATTCAGCGATAAGGATTTTTTCAACCCTGTAAAAAAACTGGAAGCTTGATGGAGGAATTGCCCAGAATAAAGAAATTGGTTCTAGCCAGCGAACTGGACAATTACCTACTGGTCTCGAACAGAAAACTTACTGGAATATGTGCCGTCGGTGATCGTCCCGGCCTCTTCCCCCGAATAGGTGACGGTGACCGGACCGGATAGGTTGGTCAGGTCGATCGTGTCGTTGCCGAAATTATCCTCGACGATGAACGTGTCGGCATCATCCTCGCCCAGCAGGCGGTCGTCGCCCTGACCGCCGGTGATGGTGTCGTCGCCGCCCCCGGTCTCGATCTCGGTTCCGTCTGTGGTGGCGGACGCGTCGATGCTGTCGCCGTAGCCTGTCCCGTCGCCGCCGGACATCGTATCATTGCCGGCATCGCCATAGATGGAATCGTCACCTGCACCCCCGTCGATGCTGTCCTCACCCTCGCCACCTTCGATACTGTCATTCCCTCCACCACCGCGAAGCGTATCGTCATTGGTGGTGCCGGTGATGGTATTGGGGCCGTCCTGATCATAGGTTTCATCTCGGACAACGGCGGTCTGCTGACTGGTGTCGTCGCCGGTCTCGTTATTGTTGGCATCGCCTTGGAAATCACTTTCATCATCGGTGATTTCGAAATCATAACCGTCGTCCTGGCCATCCCAGTCCGGCTCCAGTTGCATCGTACTGCCGGTCGGCTGGGAAAATGCATCCGGCGCAAAGCCAGTGAAGTTATACGTCGCCATTAATCACTGCTCCGACATGCTATCTCGCAATCGGCGTACCGGTCGATACGATGATCAACACGAATGTTTCGACCGGAAGCTTGCTGAGACCAGGACCGGTTGCCGCATCTTTTCCAAAGCCATTATTAGGCACGGTGGACTAGAAAATTTGTTAATTTGCGGGTGGCGCGCGGCACCAAAAAACTTCAAATTTTTTTGAAAACTTTTCTAACTTTTTGAGCATTCCAGGTCAAACCATGCCGATTAACTGGTACCGAGCCGGTAAAGTTGAGCAGCTTCATCTGACTGGTCCAAATTGATTGTTAGTGTATGATCGGTCTGGGTTCCATTGGTATGATGGTTTCCGGTGTCGGAGGGCGGTAGTCCAATACCCAATGTGGCCGTTTTGGTGCTATGGTGTTTCCTCCGTTCTTCGATGTTGATCTGCGTTCCTCTGATCAAATAACAGATTTCCCCGGTCAACAGCTCATCCCTCATTCGACCGTTGAAGCTTTCGCAATATCCATTCTCCTAGGGTGATCCCGGCTCAATTTAGGCCATCCTGGCGCCGACAGCCGCAATCCAGTCGCGAACCGCCAGGGCAACGAACTCAGGGCCGTTATCTGAACGGATGTAGGACGGTGCACCTCGCAGGATGAACAAATCGGTCAGAGCGTCGACGACATCCGCCGAGTTCAGCTTCCGTTTCACCCTGATGGTCAGGCACTCCCGACTGAACTCGTCACTCGACCATTGTTCTCGGACCGGTGGCGGACAAGGTCTCGTTGTTCAGTGTACGAAAGGTCTTTCCGTCATCGGTGCGGCAACGCACGAAGTCATAGGACCACACATGATTACGATGCTCTGGTCGAAGTCGAACACAGGAGCCATCGTTCAGCCAGAGCCGTCCTTTCTTCGGCTGCTTGTGCGGAACCTTCAGACCCTCTCGCTTCCAGAGCCGTTCGATGCGGCCATCGCTGACAGACCATCCAGCCTCCCTCAGCAACACCGCAGCCCGGCGATAACCGTACCGACCATATTGCCTGGCCAGCTCGACTATATCCGCCACCAGTTGTTCTTCATCCGGTCTGCCCCGAGGAATACGCCTTTGCGTGGATCGGTGTTGTCCCAGCACGCGGCAAGCCCGACGTTCCGAGATTTTGAACTGACTGCGAACATGATCGATGCAAGTACGGCGACGAGCGGGGCTCAGAAGTTTCCCCGTGCGGCTTCCTTTAAGATCAACTTGTCGAGCGTCAGGTCTGACACTGCACGCCTCAGCCGCTCATTTTCTTTTTGGAGTCGCTTTAGTTCCTTCAATTGGTCTACGCTTATTCCGCCCGTCGCCATTGTCGCTCGGACCAATGGCGCAACAAGGCTCCGTGCTTGCGCCAGCGATAATAGGTTTGTTCGACAACCCCGATCTGTCTGATTGCATCCAGACGGGGCATGCCTTGCTCCATCAGAACTTCAACCTGCCGTAACTTCGAGACAATCTCTTCCGGCTTTAATCGCGTGTTTGCCATTCTGTCCTCCGTTCCCTAAACATAACGGTGGACCCCTTCAAATGCGGAGGCTCAGCGGCGTGATGTCATATCCGGTAGCGACGGGGATAATTTCTGGCTGCAACGAGTCAAAGAAGCGCGACGTTCCACACTTAGAAAAGCCGTGTGAGACGGTTCAGCTCTCGATCAAGCGCGTTTAGGAATTGAGAACGATCCTTCGCCGAGAAGGGTGGCGGACCGCCGGTCTGCTCCAACCCACCACGCAAATCTGCCATAATGGCCCGCGTCGCAATCGCACCACCGATATTCGAGCTGTTAAACGGCTTACCCGTCGGCGCGAGTACTGTCGCGCCAGCCTCTATGCACCGACCTGCGAGTAATATGTCTGCAGTAACAACTATATGCTTCGGGGTGGCGGCCTCGGCGATCCAGTCATCCGCCGCATCAAACCCGTCGGAGACCATCTGCATCGAGATCAGCGGATGGTCAGGCGTGCGCAGATAGCTGTTTGCCACGAGCACAACCGGCGTTTTATGCCGATATGCGGTTTTGAAAATCTCGTCTTTGACCGGACACGCATCCGCATCGACGAGGATTGATATGCTCATATCTCGGGCTTTGCGGCGAATATGAAGTCCGGAAACTCCAAGATGTCCTTGGATGCTTCTAATACCATCCAATTCGCACGCTGCTCTGGAGCCCGGTCGAAAGCTGTAGCCGCATCGGCAAAATGAACCAAAAACATGATCGACAAGATGCATCCAGATCGCATGACAGCCCCAATTCTCGTACGTGACCAATACCGTAGCTCACAATTATTCATTCACCAAATTTCACGCTCCTTGGGTCATTTGGATTGCAGTTGCAGAACTGCGACAGTGCCAGATGGACCAACATCTCTGAAACCCACGAAGGCGCCCCTCATTGCAAACGTAGTCGAGTGGAGCTCCTTTCAAGCCTTAGTCGCAACTTGGCTTTGGGTCTGCTTCTACCTACTTACCGGATAACAGGAAGATGAATTGCTGGATTTAAACCATCGGTGCCGTTTCCCAGAAACATGTTCGGAGCTTCCCTGTTATCAGGGAAATTTGGTGGAGACCGGCTAACTTGGGACTGCCAGTTTCGACGGAATTTGTTGTGTATCTGAAATCCTGGCGGATTGTGCGTGTCTTGTCAGACAGGCGGCACCGGGCGGCGTTGCAGGGCGCGTTCGCGGACAAAGACATAAAGCCCCGACCCGACGATCAGGGCGATGCCCACGAATGTGAGCCCATCGGGCAGGTCGCCGAAAATGTAATACCCTAAGAAGGTGGCACCGACGATCTCGATATATTGCAGGGGCGCCAGCACCGACGCAGGCGCCAGAGACAGGGCGAAACTGATGCAGACATGGCTAAGCGTAGCGACAACCCCAAGAGCGGCCAGCAGCTTCAGCTCGCGCGCTTCCGGCCAGACCGGATCAAGCGGTGCCACGCCGCTGTCGTTGAATGCCCATAGGACCGGTACCGCGATCAGCAGCGCCGCCAAGCCGGTATATACCTGCAAAGAGATCGGGTGCATGCGGGTGGCCATGCGCCGTGTAAGGATCATGTAGAAGGCGAAACAAAGCGCGGTGACCAGCGGCAGAAACGCCACCGCACCAAGCTCTTGAAAGCTGGGCTGAATAATCAGCAATGCCCCACCAAATCCGACGGCGCAGGCGATGTAACGGCGCGGGCCGACCTGCTCTCCCAATAGCCACCCACCCAGCAGCGTCAGGATGAAAGGTTCGACAAAAAAGATCGCAATCGCATCGGCAATGGGCATGTATCGAACGGCGGTAAAGAAAAACGCAGTCGCCACCATCAAGAGCAGTGAGCGCGCCAGATGCAGGCCGATCTCGGAGCCGCCGGGCCGGTGCAGCCAGCCCATCAGTATCGCCAGCGGCAGCAAAAGCGCGCTTTGAACCGCAAACCGTGTGGCGGCGATTTGCCCCACGGCAACCGCATCGCCAATCAGCTTGGCAAAGCTGTCCATCAGCGGGGCGATCAGCGAAAATCCCACCATCAGAAGAATGCCGAATAAGGTGCGATCCTTGCTCATGGCGCGACGCTAGGGCCAGCACTGGAACTTGGCAATCCATCTTGGGTTTAAAATAGTCAGAAACTGTCAGCAGGCGTCAGCGTGCCGTGTTGCCCCGGGATTCTGATGCCAGTTTTTCAAACGGGTCCGGCCGCCCGGCAAGCGCGCGCGGCGCACCTTCGGCGGGTTTCAGACGGGCCAGAAGAAGCTGTAGTTTGCCGCCGATTGAGCGGCTTTCGTCGGTGTCACCAGAGTCGAACAGAACCGGGGCCTGGAACGCTTCTTTGCTGCGCCTGACCGGGGCCCGGGGTGCAGACGCCGCCGGGGTTGCTTCTTCGGCGCGGTTCAGTCCGGGCAGAGGCAATCCTAACCCTTTGTGCCCCGTCTCATCGTCTTTGTTGCCTTCGATTGCAGATTCTGGTGCGGCAGAGCGTTTGCGATTAACGAATGGCAGCTTGAATCGTCCGCGCGTAAGCGATGCTTCGGTGCCGACCGGCTCCTTGCTGTCTTCGACCAGATCTTTCTTATGGATGGATGGCGATAGGCCCGTGCCGTTTTCGCGTACGTCCCCCTCTGCCGCCATCGCACCGATTTCGGCACCGGCACCTGCGTCTTTCTGAAACTGGGCAAGTATCGCCGCATCCGATTTTGACCCGGGCAATGTCACACCCAGCCGGTTTAGCCCGCCGCTGATCGCTTTGTGGGTTTTGCGGATGATGAAAACATAGGCTGCTATGAAAAGGGCGATAGAAAGATAGGCGAAATTTCCGCTGTAGAGAGCCACGGCAATCAGCGCGACGACTGCCAATGTCTTGAACGGAAGGCGCCGTTTCGGCGCTGCTGCCCCGTCCCGCGTCGCTGCCCCGTCCCGCGCCGCCCCGGTGTCGGCTGCCGGATCCGTGCCATGCCCCCCTACCGGAACAGTCTGCACAAACTGGGCGCCAGCATCACTGGTTGCGGGTACTTCTTCATAGCCTTCATCGGACCGAGCGGCCTTTTTCCGGCGTCGGCGGGCAAATTTGACAAGGCCGATCAATGCGGCAACCAGACCAACGCCGCGGATGATATCCCGCAGTTCATTGGCGCTCATCGTCGGGGTCAACCCCGCCTCGCGCCCATCCAAAAACGGCTCGATATAGATGAAATTCTCGGATTTTGTCAGGTTCTGTTCTTCAAAAGCATCCCGGACCATTGAGGACAGGTCCGGCGAGCCTTCGTCCTGGCCATTCAGGGCGATCACACTGACGGCGCCGGTCTCCGCAAAGGCAATTGCGGAATTCTCAAAGTAGTATTCATTGACGAATTTGTCTTTCTCATCCTCGGTCAGCACCAGCGCGCCGCGCGCCATTTTCGAGTCTGCCGGGTCAGCCGCATCAAACAGCACAAACATGTAGCGTGTCTTGTCGGCACCCTTGCGCCGTTTCGTCAGCTCGTAATTGTAGTCCGGATTGATGATGCCCCGGACCGAAATCTCGTCAGCTGGGCCCGTATTCATGGTGCGGGAAAAATCTGCCAGATCGACGGTCTCGGGCGGGTTACCTGCCAGCGCCCGGGTCATTTCCTGATTTTGTGCCAACGTGTCGCGATGGGCTAATTCACCCAGATAGAAAATCCCGCCAGCGGCAGCCAGAAACACCCAAAAGGGCAGTCGAAAAACAGCAAATACCAGACGCATGGAGCAGTTGTCCCGATTCATTTCAAAGTTGAATCGATTTCATTGCCCCAACCGGGCGAAAGTTAGACCAGGACGTGGAGATTTGGCGAAAACGCCGAAAAATTCAACAATTTGGGACGTTTACCGCCAATCCACCTAGTGACGTTTCTTTGTATTTTTCGCTCATATCGGCGCCGGTCTGGCGCATTGTTTCGATACAGGCATCCAATGGCACCAGATGCGTACCATCCCCGCGCAGCGCCAGCGACGCTGCCGAGACCGCCTTGATCGCGCCCAGCCCGTTGCGTTCGATGCACGGCACCTGCACCAGCCCTTTGACCGGATCGCAGGTCATGCCCAGATGATGCTCAAGCGCAATCTCGGCCGCGTTTTCGATCTGTGCGGGCGTGCCGCCCAGTACCGCCGCCAGACCGGCGGCGCCCATGGCCGAGGCGCTACCCACCTCCGCCTGACAACCAGCTTCGGCACCGCTGATCGAGGCGTTGAACTTGACCAGCCCGCCGATGGCAGCAGCGGTCAGCAGAAAATCTTCGATTTGCGCCTCCGAGGCACCCGGCACATGTTCAAGCCAGTATTTGACGACGGCCGGTACAACCCCTGCCGCGCCATTGGTGGGCGCGGTGACCACCTGACCGCCAGCGGCGTTTTCCTCGTTCACGGCCATGGCATAAAGGCTCATCCAATCGTTGATCTTGTGCGGCGCATTCAGGTTTGTCCCGCGTTCTTCGATCAGCGCATCGCGGATGCCCTTGGCCCGGCGTTTGACATTCAGTCCGCCGGGCAGGATGCCATCCGTTGTCATGCCGCGCTCGATGCAGTCGTTCATCACCTGCCAGATCCGCGTGACACCGGATGTCAGGCTTTCCGGCCCGCCCCGTGCATGTTCGTTGGCCTTTTTCATCTCGGCAATGCTCTTGCCGCTGGTTTCGGCCATTTCCAGCATCTCGGCGGCGGACTTGAACGGGTAGGGGACAGGATCGCCCTCATCGGTGTTGCGGCCTTGTGCAAGCTCGGCCTCTGTCATCACGAAGCCGCCGCCGATCGAGTAATACGTCTCCTGCAGGATCACATCGCCCTGCTTGTCAGTGGCCATCAGGATCATCCCGTTGGCATGGCCCGGCAGATTGGGGCCGAAATCGAATTGCAGATCCTCTTTCGGGTTGAATGCCAGCTCGGGCAGACCCTCGGGCGACACGGTATGGGTTTCGCGGATCTGTTCCAGTGCAGCTTCGGCCTTTTCGTGATCATAGGTTTCCGGCACGAAACCGGCGAGGCCCAGAATGGTCGCCCGGTCGCTGGCATGGCCAACGCCGGTAAAGGCGAGTGAGCCGTGTAGCGATCCCTTGACGCCGTGGCAGGTGAAATCCGCCGCGCGCATCTTGTCGAGGAACCGTGCCGCCGCCACCATCGGCCCCATCGTATGGGACGAGGACGGGCCAATGCCTATTTTGAACATATCAAAAACCGACAGGAACATCAGGTGGCACTCCCTTCTGGTGGCCGAGCGTATTGAGGGGCGGTAAATGGAGTCGCCCCTAAGCCCTCGGCATGTATGGCAGACTGGACGCTATCACAAGCCTCAAGACGCGCCGCCATTTCCCGCAAAAGCGGCCATTTGCCGATGTCGTACCAGTCCGATCCGCCTTCAGGGTATAACACCATCCAGCGCATCAGGCACGCCAGATAAAAATCCAGCACCGAGGGCTGTGTCGCTCCGAGCCAGGAGGGATGCTCCGCCGCCATCGTGTTCAGCACCGAGAGGTGCCCAGAAAGCGCCTTTTGCATGTGGTGGCGCAGCTCCTCCTGCCGGTTCGGATCCGGGCCGATATACTGATCCGGATAGAAGTTCATGCGCAGCGCCGTATGTACCGTGTTTGAGGTAAAAAACAGCCATTTTAGAAACGCCCCGCGCTGCGGATCACCGACCTGGGGCGCCAGCGCCCTGTGTCGGTCGGCCAACCACAGAAGGATCGCACCGGTCTCGAACAGCGGCCCGTCGGGTGTTTCCAGTACCGGGATCAGCCCCTGCGGGTTAAGCCGCAGATAATCGGGTGATTTATGCGCCCGCGCCTGGCGATGAACCAGTACGGTTTCATAGGGCTGCGCCAGTTCCTCCAGCGCCAGCCGGATGATCAGAGAGGCGTTATCGGGGGCGAAATGCAGCCGGTAGGATGTGTTCATAGCTCCGATCTTATGTCGGCACCCAAGCCCGGCACGCCAGAAAACGACCGATCCGGGTCAAACAGCTCAGTCAAACGTTATTGCCCGCTCTGCGGACTTTGCGGACTTGCGCCGCGATTTCGCGAAAGGCTTCTTTTTATTGATAGCGATAGTCGCAGTGCGCACCTACACTGAGATCCTTCGCAACCATTCAACCCTTGAGTTCTTCTTGCACCTTTTCTAGGGCGATGTCGGCTACACCATTGAACATATCGAACACATCAATGGCTTCACCGCGTTCGATGCGCTTTGAGATCATTGTCAAAGGAAATAACAAGACGCTGGTTCTGGGAAATCTAAGAGCAGGATCACGACCGTATTCATCTTCAACGCTAACCCATTCAAAACCGTGCTGCTGAACAAACGCATCTCCAAAGACGATGCCCATGCATTGCAGTTCGTACGTCTGATCCGGTGCGAAAACTGAGGCGTCAAGAAGTGCACGCAACGTACCGAGTTTACCTGCTACAGTCTGATAATTTGAAAGACTATCAGCTGATACAAATCGAACTACCACGGCTCTTTGTTCTTCGAGCCGCTCAAGATCCAGGTTGGAGGGCGTCGATACCGTCTGTTTCATTTTTCATTTCTTTGCGGCGGTTGCTGATGTCGTTCGTGAACTAGGATCCGTTTGTCTGCAGAACACCTTGAGAAGTCAACTCGTCCGAGAGCAGACATTTGACCAGCTCGGAGCATCGGTCACGATGGGCTCGTTGCGGTCGTTGGCGGAATTGAAATCGCGATTTCCGACGTTCACGACCACCCGGCGACGGTATTTTGCAAGGCGGTGGTCGCTGTTTCCAACGCATTCTCGGGTAGAATGGTAAGCATTTTCGGCGCGGTCAGGCTCAGATGGACCGGCCCCGTGGTCTGGTTCGAGGTGCCGACCCGCCCGTCAGGAGCGAAATTCAGTCCGGCGATCGGCCATTTCAATCCGTCGGACACCCCTTCGACAGCACCCATCGGAAAAAGCGACAGACGTGTCCCCACAGGCAGATCCAGCCGCAGCGACGGCGGGCACAGGAAAACGATCTCGTCCCGGCCAAGCAGGATGCAACGGCGATCTGGGTGACGTACAAGCGAGTTATAGGCCGCCAGCTGATGATCCTGCCGCGCGCCCGAGAAGCCCACGCCGATGATCAGCGGCGCGTCGACATTGCGCAGGCATTTGTCAAGATCGGTGCTGTCCTGTTCTGATATCTCGTGCAGGCGCTCGGGTGGGATACAATGTCGCCCCGAATCGCTCAGCGAATCAAAATCGCCAATTACGGCATCCGGCATCCGGCCCTCGATCAGTGCCGAATCCGCCCCGCCATCCGCCGCCACCAATGTCGGGGCCAGTGTCAGGGCGCGCTGAAGCCCTTGATTGTATACCTTTGCGCCACCAATCAGCGTCACAGGATGGGATTGTTGAACGATCATTTTTGCCCCGAGTTAACTTCAATTTATGGAAGAGAACACATTCTTGTCACAAAATGGTACGTTAAAATTCCAAGAATCGGGCGGCTTTGGTCTTTCCGGGCATGGTAAAAATGGAGCTTGCAGGCAGAGTAAAGCGAGCGATTGGCATGGTTAACACAAGTAAGATACTCACGGTCTCCTATGGCACTTTTTCGTGCACGCTTGAAGGGTTCGATGACTCCTTCGAGACGATGAAGGCGATTGCAGAGTATTTTCGCGATCTTGCGGCGGATGACCGTTACTTCGGGGCTGAACCACCGACACCCGACGCCGATATGCTGGCGCGGATAGCGGAACGTGAAATCGCCCGTCAGGTAGAAGCGCGCCAGGACCAGGGCGGTATCGTTCTGCGAGCAGCCGAAACGGCGTCACTTGCCACCTCGGCCGAGATAGCTGCATCGGCGCCGGATCAGGCCACGGATGTCGATACACCAAACGCGGACGACGCTGCTCAAGATCTGCAACCGGTCGAGGAAGCCTCAGCCGGGCAACCCGAAGCCGGGACAGAATATACACCCACTGTGCAAACTGCGCCGGGTGACGTCGCATTTCAGGAACCTGCCATCGCCGATCCTGTCGTCACCCAGACAGCCAACGCGCCTGCCAAAGACGTTGTTGCCGAACCACCTGTGGAAACGGCTGAAACCGTTGTGGATGAAGCTGCCGACGACATAGTAGCAGATACAGTCGCCGACGATCAGGTGGCACCAGCGGAAGAAAATGTAGAAACAGTTGAACCCGTTCCGGACATGGCGGCCGAGATGGGCGAGACGGACAATATCGCCGCCGATGGTCCCATGATCGAAGACGACGATATCGAAACCGCGGAAGAGTTCTTTCAGAACTCGCCCGGCCCTGACGCCCCAACCGTGTATGAAAGCGAAACGGTGGAGGAGCTGGTTGCCGATCCGGAGTCTATCACGGCCAAGCTGACCCGTATTCGCTCGGTCGTGTTGCAAAACGACCAGCCTGAAGAACAGGAAGATTACAGCGAAGATGAACACGCCCAGGATTTCCTGAGCGAAACTGCCGCTGAACTGGGCGCCGCGCTGGCTATGGATGACGTGGCCGAATTGAACGGCGCGGATACCTTTGAGGAGGATAACGATACGTCCGAGCAACAGGCTGCCGAGGTCGAGGCGCCGGTCGCTGAGACTGATGACGCGGCAGGCGGTGACGATCTTAAGGATGTACTGTCCCGGTTGGCAAAGAACTCCGTTCCCGAAGATGTGGATTCGCGAGAAGCCATTGAAATAAATGATGAAAACCAGGATGATCAGCCATCAGCCGAGGTGATTGATGAAACCGCGACCTCCGAGGCTGACGCAGATGTAAGTGATCACGATGAGATGCCGGCGCGGCTCAGCGCGCGCATGCGCCGGGGGCAAAATACCGAGGCTGACGCCGCGACCACAGATGAAATGGTTAATGACGACCGTTCGGATGATGCATCAGATCTGATGCAATCTGATGCGAGTACCGCAGTGGACGTCTCAGGCAACGATCAGTCGCTGACCCCAGAGCAGGAAGAAGAGTTGCAGCGCGAGCTGGCAGAGGTCGAAGCGGATTTGTTGTCGATTGACATGAATGACGACGACAGCACGACCGACGCAGCTTTGGCTGAAGCGGATGAAGACGCGGCCGAGGCCGATCTGGTGTCGGCTGACGCAGATGAAGAAGTCGACGAGGCTGATCTGGTGTCGGCTGATGCAGATGAGGACGCTAGTGAAGCCCGTGAGCCTGCGCAACCATCATCCGCTCGCGATGGTCGGCACAAATTTGAAACCGCCGACGGCCAAACCGATATCTCGCGAATTTTCGACGAAGCTGACAGCCAGCTTGAAAAACCTGAATCGAACCAGCGTCGCAGTGCCATTCAGCATCTGCGTGCCGCTGTTGCCGCTACTCGTGCCGAGAAAAAAGCGGGTTCGGACCTTGAAAAGGGTGTCGATGACACGCCCTATCGCAGCGATCTGGCCAGCGTAGTACGCCCGAACCGCCCAAACACTGCGGAGGGTGCCCGATCGGAACGCCCGGTTGAAGCCCGCCCGGCGCCACTGAAACTGGTTGCCGAGCAGCGTGTCGATATCGCTCAGGAGCCGATCCGCCCCCGCCGTATTGCAGCCACGGAGTCGGCTGGTAGCCAGGAGCAAACCGCCGAGGAAGGCGACAACAGCTTCAGTGATTATGCCCGCGAAATGGGTGCGACGCAGTTGCCCGATCTGCTGGAAGCTGCGGCAGCCTACATGTCGGATGTTGAAGGCCGCTCTCAGTTTTCGCGTCCCATGCTGATGCATAAGGTTGCGGAAATCGAGCGAGAGAATTTCTCGCGCGAGGACGGGTTACGGTCTTTTGGGCAATTGCTGCGCGACGGTAAGATCCAGAAAATCAAAGGCGGGCGGTTTACCGTCACCGACGAAACGGAGTTTCGGGGTGACCGGCGTCACGCAGGCTAGAGTGAAAGCGATAAGCCGGAGGCGTTTCTCGCCTTATATATATCATTAATTCAATGGGTTATAGAGATTGTTCGCAGTTCGAGACTCAAGGTCGATGCTCTAACTTACACCCCACGGCAGTCTCGTTCCGGGTTTATTGTTGCGAGGTAATCTCGGGCAAAAGTAGGTCCACTGCCTCGGCCAGATTATCTGCCACAAGGCTTGGCGCCGGGGTAAACCTAGCCTCGTCACCTTTGCTGTATTTGCCCGTGCGCACCAGAACAGCGCGGCCCAGCCCGGCGCTCAGGGCACCTGCGACATCGGCTTCGGCATCGTCGCCAATGATCACCGCCTCGGCCGCATCCACCCCCATGCTGGCCAGTGCGGCCTCGAAAAACCCGCGTGCGGGCTTGCCCAATATGGTCGCTTTCTGGCCGCTGGCATATTCCAGCGCCGCGACATAGGCTCCGATATCGATGCTGAGCGCCCCGTCCGCGTCACGAAAACTCCGGTTATTCGCCAGCGCCAACAGGTCGGCGCCGTCTGTCAGGGCGCGGAAGGCCGAATTCATAGCGTCATAGGTGAAATATTCTGCCGCATCCCCGATCACGACCGATGTCCCCGCACGGCCCTCGGACAGATCAGCGAAATCCTCGGTCAGGTCCGGGTGGATCAAGAGGTGCGGCCTGCGTCCGCTTGCAGTCAGCGCGGCGCAGGCGGCGCTTGCGGGTGTAGAAAGCTGATCCGGGCCGATCCGGAACCCCATCTGCTGCAGTTTTTGCAAAAGCTTGCGGCGCGGTGCCCGGGTGGAATTGGTGACAAATCGCAAAGGCACACCGGCGTCGGTCAGCCGCGCAACCGCCCTGACGGAACCATCAATCGCCCGCCCGCCATCATAGAGAACGCCCGCCAGATCAAGAAGAATGCCGCGTATCATGGGTTACAGCATCGCAAGACGAGAAAGCGCGGTCAAATCACGTGCGCAGGACGCCCCCAAACGCATGCTGGCGGACCTGTCCGGGCAGTTCGCCGTATTTCTCGATGAACCATTTCTTCATCAGCGTCACGTTCGAGAACCCGCAGGCGACCGACACCTCGTTCAGCGGCAGTGACGTTTGCGCCAGCAGGCTGCGTGCCCGGTCCAGCCGCAGGTCGCGGTATACCTTCAGCGGTGTCTGGTGCAGCAAATCACGAAACCCGCGTTCCAGTTTGCGGGGCGAGACATCCAGGATATCGGCAATCTGACCCACGTTCAGCGTATCCTCCAGATGATCCTGCATGATTTTCAGCGCTTCGCTGATGACCAGATTGCCCTGGGCCATTCGTTTATAGCGCCAGTGTTCGGCCATGCCTGCATCTTCGTCGGGATCGCTGAGCCCAAGGTATTTCGCCAATGTCGCGCGGGTAAATTCGCCGTCACGCGCACCCACCAACTCGACCATCATGCGGATCGCGGCAGTGGGGCTGACGGCACTGGACAGCGCCTTGTGATGACATGTTGCGCCTTCGGTCAGTTCCAGCATGCGGCCAGTTTCGCGCACGCCGGGTCGGAAATTCGGATGCACGGATAACTGCTTGGTGCCCAGCACGCCCGCGGCCAATGGCACGAAAATGGCGGCCCCAACGACGCAGATCCGTGCCGCGTTGCGGATGCAGGCGCGCAGATCGTGCAGATACTCGGGCGAGGGTTGCCAGGGGTTTTCGACGCCGCCCACCAGCACCAGCGTCTGATCCGGTCCACAGATCGGGCCATCCTCAAGGCATTCCTCGCCCGTGTGATGCGTCCAGCTATAGCCGTCCTGACCGGTCAGCCGGTTGGCCGATCGCAACACGTCGATACAGGCTTCGGCCGCGAACGACACGGTTTCGTTCTGCGACAGAAAGACGAAATCCCCGGACAGGCTACGCCGGCAATGCATCATGGAAGGCACGGGCGATCGGGTGGGTTCCAGTGTTTCAAGATACATCGCGAATTTCCTTCTTCGGCGTCGGGTGGATGGGGTTCAAGCGGTCAGGCCGTGTTCTGGATCGAGGTTTCGACCGCATGCAGGAATGATTTGGCCGACGAACTGCCCGACATCAGCAGGAAGGTATCCTCGTCGGTGCGGATGATCAGCGTGCCCAGATGTTCCATCGTGGTGCGGGCGGCGTCACCGACATCGAAACTGTCGGGGTGCAGGTCGATGGGGCAGATGCGTTCCAGCGCGGTGCGGGCGCGGGGCCCGGCAATCTCTAGCCCGGTCCACACGTCGGTCTGATCGGTGGTATAGGCCGCGCCCTTGATTTTCTTCGCAACATGCGGTTCGGCATCGGGCGTCGCATGGGTGAAGATCACGAAGGCCGCATCCGGCGACAGGCGGACCAGCCGCGCGCTGCCATCCTTGGAAAGCGCCGATTTGCCGATACCAGGCAGGGCCGCGCCATAGGCGGTTTTCACGGATTTTTCGGCGGCGGCTTCGCCCCCGAGCGGCAGGGCCAGCGACACGATGGCCAGATCTGCGGGCGCCCTGAGGGTAACGCCCTCAAAGCTTTGATCATAGCCCGCCAGCGGCGGCGCGGAGACGAGTTTGAAATCAAGCACGGAGTCGTTCTCCTTCGGGATCAATGAAGTGGGCCGAAACGATTTCGACCTCCATTTCAGTCTCGTGGATCGGGCTGACGGCGCGGACGATCTCGCCCTTGCGCTCGTGGCCGCGTTTGATGAAGCCCAGGCCGATAGAGTGGCCCAACGACGGCGAATACGCCACCGAGGTCATCCAGCCCTGATCGTTGGCCATGGTCGCATCGTCACCCTTGGTGATGAAATGCGATCCGGCAATCAGCTTGACGCTGCGGTCCACGGGCCGGAAGCCGACCAGGCGGATCGCATCATCGCGGTTCATCTCGGGGCGCGCGGCAAGCGTCTTGCCGATGCAGTCCTTCTTGGAAGATACCATGCCATTAAGTCCAAGGTTCAGCGCGGTGGTTTGGCCGTTTAGCTCATTACCCGCCGCGTGGCCCTTTTCGATCCGCATGACGCCAAGCGCCTCGGTGCCATACGGCACCGCATTGTATTCCTCGCCCGCCTTCATCAGCGCCTCGATCATCGAATTGCCATAGCGCGCTGGCACGGCGACCTCATAGGCCAGCTCACCCGAGAACGAGATCCGGAATAGCCGCGCGGGCGTGCCGCCGCAGACGGTGACCTCACCACAGGCCATGAACGGGAACCCCTCGTTCGAGAGGTCATGCGCCTCGTCCACCACCTTGCGCAGGAGGTTGCGCGCGTTGGGACCGGCCACGGCAAACTGTGCCCAGCCATCGGTGGTCGAAATCAGGTGCACATCCATATCCGGGCACAGGCACTGGCGGACAAATTCCATCCGGCGGAACACCAGAACCGCGTTGGCGGTAGTGGTGGTCATCACGAAATGGTTCTCGCTCATCCGCGCGGTGGTGCCATCATCATAACAGATGCCATCCTCGCGTAGCATCAGGCCATACCGGACCTTGCCGACGGGCAGTTTGCCAAAGGCGTTGGCGTAGACGACGTTGAGAAAATCGGCGGCGTCCTTGCCTTGGATGTCGATCTTGCCCAGCGTGGTCACGTCGCAGATGCCGACCGAGCCACGGGTCATCAGCGCTTCGCGGTCAACGCTGTCGCGCCAGCCCTGCTCGCCCGGGCGGGCAAACCACTGCGCTCGCAGCCAATTGCCCACCTCGACAAAGGTGGCGCCGTTTTTCGAGGCCCAGTCGTGGCTTGGCGTCAGGCGGAAGGGGCGGAAATCCTGGCCCCGCGCCCGACCCGCCAGCGCACCCATTGGAATCGGCGTATAAGGCGGGCGGAAGATGGTCGTGCCGGTATCTTGCAGCGATTTGCCGGTACAGTTGGCCATGATCGCCAGCGCGGGGATGTTGGCGGTCTTGCCCTGATCGGTGGCCATGCCCAGCGTGGTGTAACGTTTCAGATGCTCGACCGAGCGGAAGCCTTCGCGGTAGCTTTGCTTGATATCCTTGACGGTCACATCGTTCTGCTGATCGACCCAGGCGCGTTTCGTGCTTTCCGGAATGTGCCAGATCGCCATGCCGTTGCTGGGTTCGTCCTCGGCCTTGGGGGCGGGTTTGCGGGATGGGGTAAAGCCCAGCTCCTTGATCTGCGCATTGGCCACGTTCCGGCCTTCGGACAGTGCGGCGGCAAGGGTGAGTGACCCATTGGCTGCACCGGCCACGGCCATGCCGGGGGGCAGATCGCCGCCGGGGACAAAGGCGTTGATATCCTCGCGCCAGGTCGGGCGACCACGCTGGTGGCAGGTCAGATGCACATTCGGGTTCCACCCGCCCGAAACCGCCAGACAATCAGTGGGGATCACCTGACCGCTGGTCAGTGTGACCGCTTTCAGACCCTTGCGGCCGACAGTGTCCATCACCGCCGCATCGCGGATATGCCGCGCGCCGGGCACTTCGCAGACCGCGGGCGCGTCGCGGGTGTCGATGATATTGGTGACCGCGATGCCCTTGGCCGCCAGATCGGCGGCAGTGCGCCAGCCGTCATCGTTATTGGTGAAGACCGCAACCTGCTGGCCGGGCGTCACACCATAACGGTTCACGTAAGTGCGCACAGCTCCTGCCAGCATGATGCCGGGACGGTCGTTGTTGCCAAAGGCAATCGGGCGTTCGGTAGAGCCTGCCGCCAGCACCGCCCGTTTCGAATAGATCCGCCACAGCACTTGTCGGGGCTTGCCGGCGGAGGTGGGCAGGTGATCGGTGCAGCGCTCCAGCGCGCCATAGATGCCGTGATCATAGGCGCCGTAAACGGTCGTGCGGGTCATCAGGCGCACGTTGTCCATGGCGTTTAGCTCGGCGATTGCCGCGGCGGCCCAGTCTGCGCCGCTCATCCCGTCAACCTCCAGCGTTTCGGCATTCAGGCGTCCGCCGGGGGCGAAATCCTCATCCGCCAGAATGACGCGCGCGCCGCTGCGTCCGGCGGCCAGTGCCGCGCTCAGGCCCGCGGGGCCCGCACCGATGACCAGCAGGTCGCAATGCAAAAAGCCTTTGTCATAGCTGTCGGGGTCGTCCTGCATCGACAAGCGGCCCAGACCGGCGGATTTGCGGATTGCCGGTTCATACAGCTTTTCCCAGAACGCCTTGGGCCACATGAATGTCTTGTAGTAGAACCCCGCGCTCAGGAACGGTGACATCAGATCGGTCACCGCCATCAGGTCATGTTCGAGCGACCCGCGATGGTTCTGGCTGGTGGCGCTCAGCCCGTCGAACAGCTCGGCCACCGTGGCGCGGGTGTTCGGCTCCTGATGTGCGCCGCTGCGCAATTGCACCAGCGCGTTCGGTTCTTCCGACCCGCTGGTCAGAATGCCGCGCGGACGGTGATACTTGAACGACCGCCCCACCAGACGCTGTCCGTTTGCCAGCAGCGCCGAGGCCAGCGTGTCGCCGGGATGGCCCTGCATCGCCTTGCCGTTGAAGGTGAAGTTCAGCACCTGCGAGCGGTCGACCTGGCCGCCTGTCAATCGGTTCACTTGTGTCATTTGCTGCGCCCCCGCGCACGGGCCACGTCGCGGGCCAGTTCAACCTTCGAAATCTCATGCGTCAGCGTGTTGCGCGTTACCACCAGCCACGAGCGATCCCCCTGTTCGTGATACCAGAGCTCCTGGTGTTCACCGGCGGGATTGTCGCGCAAATACCCGTATTCATAGAATTTTTCGTCGGCGCCTTCGTCCTGCCAATCGGGCCTGTCGATCAGGCTTGCATCGCCCAGATAGATGAACTCGGCGGCGTCGCGGGGGCCAAGCAGCGGATGGTTGATGATCATGTCCTGTCCCTCCGATCAATGCAGGTTGGGCTGGTTGCCCTGACCTTTTTCGTCGATGATATGGCCGCGTTTGAACCGGTCCAGACGCATCTCGGTTGCGACCGGGTGCGGCGTATCCTTGGCCAGCAGATGCGCATAGCACCAGCCGCTGGCGGGCGTCGCCTTGAAGCCGCCATAGCACCAGCCGCCGTTGAAATAGAGCCCGCCAATGTCGGTCTTGTCGATGAAGGGCGATCCGTCCATCGACATGTCCATGATGCCGCCCCACGACCGCAACAGCCGCGCGCGTCCGATGATTGGCATGATCGCCATGCCGCCTTCGGCCACGTCCTCGACCACCGGCAGGTTGCCGCGCTGGGCATAGGTGTTGTAGCCGTCGATATCGCCGCCAAAGACCAGCCCGCCCTTGTCGGACTGGCTGACATAAAAGTGTCCCGCGCCAAAAGTGATGACGCCGGGGATGACGGGTTTCAGACCCTCGGTCACGAAAGCCTGCAACACGTGGCTTTCAATCGGCAGGCGCATGCCCGCCTTGGCCATGACCCGCCCCGAAGAGCCAGCCACGCAGACCGCGACCTTCTTGGCGCGGATTGGGCCGCGGGTCGTCTCGACCCCGCGGCAGGTACCGTTCTCAATGTCAAAGCCGGTGACTTCGCAATTCTGGATGATATCGACGCCGCGACTGTCGGCGCCGCGCGCATAGCCCCAGGCGACCGCGTCGTGGCGCACGGTGCCGCCGCGCCGCTGGTAAAGCCCGCCCTTGATCGGGAAGCGCGCATTGTCGAAATCGAGAAACGGCAATTCCTGACGAAGCTGCTCAGCGCTGGCATATTCCGCATCCGCGCCCGCCAGGAACATCGCGTTGCCACGCCGGATGAAGGCATCGCGCTGCGCATCGGAATGGATCAGGTTCAGGATCGACCGCTGCGAGATCATCGCATTATAGTTGAAATCCTGTTCAAGATTTTCCCACAGCTTCATGCTGAATTCATAGAACGGTTCATTGCCTGGCAGCATGTAATTCGATCGGATGATCGTGGTGTTGCGCCCGATATTGCCCGATCCCAGCCAGCCCTTTTCGACGACCGCCACGTTGGTGATGCCGAATTCCTTGGCCAGATAATAGGCCGTTGCCAGCCCATGACCTCCCGCGCCGATGATGACGATATCATATTCCGGTTTCGGGTCTGGTTCGCGCCAGACCGGTTTCCAGCCCTTATTGCCGGTCAAGCCCTGAGTAAGTATCTTGAAAGCTGAATAACGCATGGATGGACGTCCCCGAGAATCCCTATTTCCGAAGCATCGCGCTTTAAAAGCGAATCGACTTCTCTGAAATAGACGGTTACATTTCCAAAATGGACACGATTGGTACATTGGCGGAAAAACGTCGGATCGGCGTGCTGGCGCTGAAAGGATTCGCTTTGCTGTCCTATTCCTCGACAGTGGAACCGATGCGCGCGGCCAATTTGCTGGGCAGGCGCACGCTTTATGACGTGGTGAATATCGGCATCTCGCAAGACCCGGTGCCCAGCTCGGGCGCGGCGGTGGTCATGCCGCAGGCCACCATCCATGATGATCTGAAGCTGGATTATCTGTTCATCGTCGCAGGGGGCAACCCGGCGCACTATAACGAGCGCCCGATTTTCCCCTGGCTCTTGCGCTTGGCGCGGTCGGGGACACGGCTTGGCGGGGTGTCGGGCGGACCGCTTGTGCTGGCGCGGGCGGGGCTGATGAACGGGCGGCGCATGACCGTGCATTGGGAACATGCCGAGGCACTGGCCGAAATCTCGCCGCATCTGATGATCGAACGCTCGCTTTATGTGATCGACCGCGACAGGGTGACCTGCGCGGGCGGTACCGCACCCCTTGACCTGATGCATGCGCTGATTGCCCGACACCACGGCGCGCCCTTCGCCCGGCTGGTCAGCGACTGGTTCATGCACACTGAAATTCGCCCCTCGATCGGGCCGCAGCGGGGGGGGTTGGTCGAGCGGGTGGGCTCGACCAACGCGGCGATTCTCGATGCCGTGGACGCAATGGAAAGTCACGTGGCCGAGCCGATCCCGCTGGATGATCTGGCCGGGGCGGCGGGCATTTCGCCGCGGCAGCTGAACCGGCTTTTCCGGGAAAAACTGGGGCGGTCGACCATGGGGTATTACCGCGAGCTGCGGCTTGATAAAGCCCAGAGTTTGCTACGACATTCGCCGCTGTCGCTGACTGAAATCGCGCTGGCGACGGGCTTCGCCAACTCTTCTCATTTCTCACGCGCTTACACCCAGCATTACGGGCAGCCACCCTCGGCCAACCGCTAGGATACTTGCACCGCGCGTCGATTGCGGCTTAGGGTCGGCCAAAATTGGAGGGCCCCATGCACATACTGGTTTTGCAACATGAAAGCGTCGAGCACCCCGGTATTTTCCGCAGCTTCCTGAAGGAGGACGGGCATACCTGGGACGCGGTTGAACTGGATCAGGGTGAGGCTTTGCCGGAGCTTGGGGGCTATGATGCGCTTTGGGTTATGGGCGGGCCGATGGATGTCTGGCAGGAGGACGCGCACCCCTGGCTGAAAGATGAAAAAGCTTTCATTCGCAAGGCGGTAGAAGAAAAGGGCCTGCCCTTTCTTGGCCTCTGCCTGGGCCATCAGTTACTGGCCGAAGCCCTGGGTGGCAGCGTCGGGCCGTCCGACACGCCAGAGATCGGCGTCATGGAGGTGCAGCTGACAGAGGCGGGTGCCACAGGCGTTCTCTTTGATGGGTTGCCCGAGAAGTTCGAGACGCTGCAATGGCACTCTGCAGAGGTCAAACAGATGCCCGCCGGCGCGCAATGTCTGGCCACCTCACCGGCCTGTCCGGTGCAGGCGATGAAATGGGGCACCCGCGCCGTGTCGATGCAGTTTCATATCGAGCTTGAGGCCGACACCGTGCGCAACTGGGCCGATATCCCTGTATATGCCGGGGCGCTGGAAAAGGCGATGGGCAAGGGCGCGGTTGAAAGCTTCGATGCTGCATGCGCCAAACGCATGGACACGTTCAACGACATGGCCGAACGGCTTTACATGAACTGGCTGCAGATGACGGCGAAGGCCGGCTAGGTCTCGGCGGCGCGGGTCAAGGACAGCCGCGCGGTTTCCAGATGTTCTTTCATGATGTTCGCTGCGCGCTCGGGTTCGCGAGTGCGGATGGCGTTCAGGATCTGCCGGTGCTGGGCGTTGTACTGGTTGATCGTACGCGCATCCAGTGTCAGGTGGCGCATCCGGGTCCAGTCATCCTGGCTGCGGACATGGGCGATCTGGTCGATGATCCAGATCAGCAATCCGTTGCGGGTGGAGCTGGTCAGGGCGCGGTGAAACTCGGTGTCGACCTCGGAGAAGGACACGGGATCATCGGCAAGGGTTTCCATCCGCGTGCACAGCGCCTCCATCTTGTCGAAATCGGCGCGGCGTCCATGCAGCACCGCCAGCCGGCAGATATGCGGCTCAAGCGCGAATCGCGTGTCCATCAATTCCAGCGGTGTGGCGTTATCAATCGCGTCCGAAGACGAATCGGTTGGCATGTGAACCACATATGTACCGCTGCCTGCGCGGGTTTCGACATACCCCTCGCTTTCAAGCAGGTTGAGCGCCTTTCTGACGGTTCCCCGGGCGGTGCCATACGTGTCTGCCAGCACGCGTTCGGGTGGTAATCTGTCATGAAGTTGCAGAATTCCCTTGGAAATCTCGCGCCTTAGCAGCGCGGCAATATCGGCAGCGCCCAATCTCTGATCAGCCTCGCCTGTCATGCGCTAACATCCGTATATATACCAAAAGTGAACCAAAAATGGAATAATTCAGGCGTTGAGATAATATTTGGACCAAAAGTGGTTGACTTTTGGGTAGGTAAGGGGAAAGATTTCGTTAACAACTGCTGTACCGCCTCGATTTGCACATCAAGCCACCCAACCAGACCCCAGGGAGCCAATCAGATGACACTTACGGATCAAGTTGATTTCGTGATCACTGATATGGGTATACACCGTGGGCCTCTTGCATGGAAGCTTGGCGCGTCATCGACCGATCATGCGGCGGCATCGCGGGTCTTTTCCGTACAGGTTTTTGACCACCGTGCGCGCTCGGCCAATCTGAACGCAACGCCGACCAATCGGCAAATCAAACCTAAACCAATTCAACGTGACCGGTCCGCCTTTGGTGGTTTGCAGCCGGTCCATAACGGTCCGGATGCAACGGGCTGAACCAACCGGCCGAAGCGGCGCGCCAGCATCGCAGAGGCAACACATTCAGGGAGACTAAAACAGTGGCTACAGATCTCGAAAAGTTCGTCGAAGCCCCGGGCCGTGACGAGAAGATCAAACAGGTTCGTGAGATGATCGATGCAAAGGGCATTGAATATCTCTATCTGCAATTCGTGTCCGTGACCGGCAAGATCATGGGCAAGGGCATTCCCGCCGACCATTGGGAAAGCATCGCCAAGAAGGGTTTCCAGCTGGTCTATGGCGCCACGGTGAACCTGTTCACAGACCGCGCCGGCAACTATCTGGGCTACGGCCCCGAAGCCGCCGAACTGATCGGTATCCCCGAGCCCGAAACTTTCATGCAGCTGCCCTGGGCGCCGGAAATCGGCCGCTTCTACTGCACGCTTTTCCGCAACCGCGAGGAAAAGGAAAACCCGGGTGGGTTTCTGACCTCGGATGGTCGCGGCAACCTGCGCCGTATGCATGAAGACTTCAAAGCCAAGCATGGCCGTTCGCTGCGGATCGGTACCGAGCCGGAAATGATGTGGCTGAAATTCGACGAGAACGGCAAGCCGAAGGATGGTTATTCCAAGCCCTACTGCTATCACATCGACCAGTTTGAATCGCTGCGTCCGGTGTCGATGAAAGTGATCAAATACGCCCGTCAGATGGGCCTTGATATGATCCAGGGCGACCACGAGGATGCGCCCGGTCAGCTGGAACTGAACTGGATGTTCGACGACGTGCTGCGCAATGCCGACCGTCTGACAACCTATCGCCAGATCTGTGCGCAGGTCGCGCGGGAAGAGGGCATTTTTGCCTGCTTCATGACCAAGCCATTCATGGGCGTGTCGGCCTCGGGCTGTCACCACAACATGAGCCTCTGGCGCGGTGGCGAGGATGAGTTCGTGAAATGCGGCAACAATCCGGATGATCTGCCGGGCATGGCCGAGAACTACATGTACGTCAAAGGCGGTGAAAACACCTTCATGCCGGACGACGACGATCCGCAAATGCCCGGTAAAGAGGGGCTTGAGGCGATCGGCGGCGTGGTCCACCATCTGCAGGCGCTGACCGCCATCGGTTCGTCCACGGTGAACTCCTACCGCCGCCTCTGGGATACCGGTTTCTGGGCGCCGATCTTTGCGGATTGGGGCTTCCAGAACCGCACCACCGGCCTGCGCGTCTCGGCCCCCGGACGGTTCGAATACCGCTCAGTCGACTCCATGGTGAACCCCTATCTGATGGGCTCTTGTCTACTTGCTGCCATGGATGACGGTATCGATAACAAGCTTGATCCGGGCCAGCCCGAAGAGCGTAACATCTACGAGGCGATCAAGGCCGGCAAACAGGTCAAGAAACTGCCGATGTCACTGGGAGAAGCGCTTGATTTCCTTGAAAATAGTGAAGTCGTCCAGCGCGGACTGCCAGGTGAAATGTACCGTCTGTTCCACGAGTACAAATACGACGAATACGCCCGCTTCATGGCGACCGTCACCGATTGGGACAACGACACGTATATGGAATGTCTTCCCTGAGTCATTCCAAACACTGGCGGCAGGTGCCCTGAACCTGCCGCCGCTTCTTCTGAACTTGAACTAGCCAACTTATAAGGAGGCGTATCCAGATGTGTGGAATTGCTGGATTGATACACAAGGGCAAAAGCGCCAATGTCGGGTCGGAAATGACCGCGATGTTGCAGGCCCTCAAGCACCGGGGACCGGACAGCACCGGCTACGCGGTTTACGGCGAGCCGGTCGAAGGCGACTACGTGATGCGCCTCAAAGTGGCTGAAGCCGAGGATATGGACCGCGGCCGCGGCATCCATCGGGTCATTGCCGACCGGATCACCGAGGTCGAAACGATCCTCGCCGAGCATGGCGCCAAGATCAAGACCAAGGAAGCCCCGCGCGAGTATTCCCTGCGCTACGTGCTGACCCATTCGGGCGACACCGGCGAAATGGCAAGCCATATCGAAGAAACCGAAGGCGTCGAGATTCTGAGCATGGGCAACGGGCTCGAGCTGATCAAGGATCTGGGTGACGCTGCTGTGGTCGCCGAGGCATATGGCCTGAACGATTTTCAGGGCACCCACGGCATCGGCCACACCCGGATGGCGACCGAATCCGACGTAGACATCAAATCGGCGCACCCCTACTGGGCGTTCCCCTATAACGATGTGAGCGTCGTTCATAACGGCCAGATCACCAACTATTGGATCATGCGCCGCGAGATGGAGCGCAAGGGCCACCGGTTCATGTCGAACTGCGACAGCGAACTGCTGGCGGTCTACACCGCGCATAACCTGGCCAACGGTGTGTCGCTCGAAGACAGCCTGCGCCAGTCCATCCAAGAGATCGACGGCGTGTTTACCTATCTGGTCGCCACCAAGGATCAGCTTGGTATGGCCAAGGACACGATGGCTGCCAAGCCGCTGGTTCTTTACGAATCGGACGACCTGATCGCCATGGCCTCGGAAGAGGTGGCGATCCGCGCGATCCTGCCACAAGAAATCGACACAACTGATCCCTACGACGAGGAGGTCCGGGTATGGCAAGCGTAAGCGACGCAGAACTCAAGAAGATGACCCAGGAAGAGCGGGTCACCGCTCTGGGCATGCGCACCGAACAGCTGACGGGTAAATCTCTCTACGTAGAGTTCGACCCCGATGCCGAAGAACGGTTCGAATACCCCTGGGCCCCGAAGGTTGATTTCAACAAGCGTACCGAAATCGACACCGACGACATGACCAATACCGAGGTCAACCAGGCGATCCGTGCCAAGATGGCCGAGGGCTATGGCACAATCGTGCTTCAGAACCCGCGCGGCAAGCACTCGCTTGGTGTGGGTATCCTCTCGAAGCTCAATCTGATCATCGAAGGTTCGACCGGTTATTTCGGCGTCGGCCTGATCGACGGGCCGAATGTGCGCATCACGGGTCGCGTTGGCTGGTCCTGCGGCGAGAACATGATGTCGGGCACCGTGCTGGTCGAAAAGAACGCAGGTTCCACCTTCGGCGCGGCGATGCGCGGTGGTGACCTCGTATGCCGGGGCTCGGTGGGCTCGCGGACGGGTATCGACCAGAAGGGTGGCACGATCATCGTCGGCGGTGACGTTGGCGCGCTGACCGGTTTCATGATGCAGCGGGGCCGGATGATCATCTGTGGCAACGCGGGCAAGAACCTGGGCGACAGTATGTATGACGGCACGATCTTCGTCGGTGGCGAAACCAAGTCCTACGGTGTCGACGCGGTCGAGGCGGAACTGACCGATCTCGACAAGGCCTGGCTGACGCGCAAGCTGAAGCAATACGGGATGATGCCGGACAAGGGCGTTGATCATTTCACCAAGGTCGTCGCGGGCAAGATGCTCTGGAACTACGACAACCTGGAACCCAACGAGAAGAAACTCATTCTCTAAGCCCAGCGAAAGGAACAGTACAATGGCTGACGGCGATCTGCCCAAGAAAAAACCGCTGGCGCGCGATACCAACCGTATCGGTGACAGCTTCATCTTCCCCCCTGCGGTGATGGACGATATCCATATCAAGTCCGAACTTGGCCGCTACCGGATGCGGGGTTTCTCGCTCTTCAAGAAAATCCCACACTGGGATGACCTGACCTTCCTGCCCGGCACGCTGACGCGTTTCGTGATCGAAGGCTACCGCGAGAAATGTGAAACCCAGACCGTGATTGGCCCTCGTGCCAAGAACCCGCTGGTGCTTGATATCCCGGTCTATGTGACCGGCATGTCATTCGGCGCTTTGTCCTATGAGGCAAAGACCGCGCTGGCCCGAGGTGCCACGATGGCTGGCACGGCGACGTGTTCCGGCGAAGGCGGGATGATCCCGGACGAGCGGCGCTATAGCTCCAAATGGTTCTACCAGTGCATCCAGTCACGCTACGGCTTCAACCCGAACCATCTGGTTCTGGCGGATGGTTGCGAATTCTTCATCGGTCAGGGCTGTAAGGTTGGCCTTGGTGGTCACCTGATGGGTCAGAAAGTGACCGACCAGGTTGCCGAGATGCGCAGCTTGCCTGCCGGGATCGACCAGCGGTCACCCGCCCGTCACCCCGACTGGCTGGGACCGGACGATCTGGCGCTGAAGATCCAGGAAATCCGCGAAGCCACCGACTGGCAGATCCCGATCCAGCTCAAGCTCGGCGCAAGCCGCGTCTATGACGACGTTCGGATGGCCGTTAAGTGTGACCCGGACAGCATCTATATCGACGGTATGGAAGGCGGCACCGGTGCCGGTCCGCACCTTGCTACCGAAGATACCGGCGTGCCGGGTATGGCGGCCATTCGTCAGGCGCGTAAGGCGATTGACGATCTCGGCAAGCGTGGTGAAATCAGCCTGGTCTACGCGGGCGGTATCCGTAACGGTGCCGACGTGGCCAAGGCGATTGCGCTTGGTGCAGATGCGATTGCCATCGGTCACTCGGTGATGATGGCGCTGAACTGCAACAAGGATATTCCCGAGGCCAACTATCAGGAAGAGATCCTGGCAGAACCCGGCTACTGCTACCACTGTCACACGGGCCGTTGCCCGGTTGGCGTGGCGACGCAGGATCCGGAACTGCGCAAGCGTCTCGATCCCGATGCGGCGGCGGAGCGCGTGTATAACTTCCTGCATACGCTCACCATCGAGGCACAGCTTTTCGCCCGTGCCTGCGGCAAGACCTATCTCCACTCGCTGGAGCCCGAGGATCTGGCCGCGCTCACGATGGAAGCCTCGGCCATGGCGGGTGTTCCCCTTGCGGGCACCAACCACACGGTCGGCGTCGAAGATTATCACCACCTCTAAAGCGTGGATTGTCCGCCCGGCGACCTGATCGCCGGGCACGGCGCCCACGCTCCGATAAGGAGAAAGAAAATGGCTGGAACACAGTACCGCGGCTCGGAAATCACCGATGTCAATCAGTTCCTGAACGATGCCGATGGCCTGGCCTCGGAACGCGAAAAGGAAATCGGTCAGCACATTGGCTATCGCTATGACGTAAACCTTGTGCCGGATTACGACCGGATCACCCCCTTCCTGAGCAAATACATGGAAACTATGGGCTGGGACGATCTGAACTGGCTTGAAGACGTGCACATGGGCTATGAAGAGGGCGCTGCCGCCGTCTTTGATCGCAACAACAATGGTTGGGTCCGGGTGCCGGAATCCTATGATCTGCCCGACAACCAGCAGGATCGCGACATGATCGCCCGGGAATTTCTGATCAAGTATCAGATGTCCGACCGTCACCCGTTGGTCTCGCTCAGAAAGGCCTATATGAAGTTCTGACAAAGGACTGAAAACATGCCGCGCCCGCTTGATATCGCCTGCCTTCAGACCCGCCCGATGCCCGATTTTGCACAGGCTCTGGACGAGGCGATGCCACTGGCCAATTCAGCCGCAACAGCGGGCGCGGACATCCTGTTTCTACCGGAATACTGCGGCGGGCTGAAAACCGATGGTCCGCGCGTCACGCCCCCCTCGGCCCCCGAGGGCGCACATCCGTTCCTGCAGGCGATGCAGGAATTTGCCGCCAAGCGGCAGGTCTGGATCAACCTCGGCTCGATCGCCGTGGACGGTCCCGACGGCAAGATCATCAATCGCGGCTACATGCTCGATGACAATGGCGGCATCCGTGGCTCTTACGACAAGATCCACATGTTCGACATTCAACTCAGCGAAACGGAAATCTACCGCGAAAGCGCCTGCGTCAGCGCCGGGAACAAGGCCGTGATCCACGACACGCCGTTTGCCAGGATCGGCCATACGATCTGTTACGATCTGCGCTTTCCCGATCTTTTCCGCCAACTCGCTCAGGCGGGGGCCGAGATCATCATCTGCCCCGCCGCCTTCACCCGCAAGACCGGCGAGGCGCATTGGCATGTGCTCAACCGCGCCCGAGCGATCGAAACCACGCGCTTTGTCATTTCGCCCTGCGCCATTGGTCCGGTCCCCGGCGGCGGCGAAAGCTATGGCCATTCGCTGGTGGTCGATCCGTGGGGCGAGGTGATCAGCGATGGCGGCACCCTGCCGGGGGTTGTGCAGGCCCGGATTGATCTGGATAAAGTGGCCGAGACCGAGCGCCGCATCCCCAGCCTTGGCCATGACCGCCCCTATACCCTGACCAATGATACCAAAAGGAATGTCGCATGAGCTCTGTCGCCTCCCAACTGGGTGAAAGCTATTCGGACCACCCGCTGCGCAAGGCGTTCCTGCGCTGGCAATGCCGGGTGCGGCAGATGTCGATGCGCGAACAGGACGGTCGTCCCGATGATGCGATCATGCCCGCCGTGGTTCTGCCCGGCGAGGCCGAACCGATGGGCCATATCATCACGGTGATGAGCAAATCGCCCGGCTATTCGGTCACCTCGGAACTGGTGCACATGTCTGCCAAGACCAACGACCCGGCGCAGCGCCGCGACGCCGCGATCCGGTTCCTGTCAGCGGGCTACTACCAGAACGCGGTCGAGTTTTCTGATATCCTCACCGCTACCTTCCCACCCGGATCAGAAGGCGCCGCGAAAATCCATGATGCCGGTGAATGCCGCCTGATCTTTGACGCCTACGTGCAAAGCTTCGATCTGACCTGTAAGGTCTGGCGGCTCGCCCCCCATAACCTGTTGCACAAGGCCACCGTCGCTCATAACACGCTCTTCAACCCGAACATGCCGCCCGACACCGCGGTGCTGGGGTTCGAGCCGAACTGGAAAGACAGCAGTTCCGACCCGGCCTACGGTTAGACGCCGGCGCCGTTCATAAATACCGTAGGCAGCGCGTTACATGACGGCTCAGCGGGCTTTGCCGACTTTGAATTTGTCCGGAGCCGACAATTGAACCATATTTGATCAACAAAGAAATCTATGACGCTCAATTGGGTTGGTCGGGTATGCGGGACGGGCAGCGATGAAGCAGGTGGATGTAGCTATTGTCGGCGCGGGTATCATGGGGCTGGCGCACGCCATCCATGCGGTACGGGCAGGGCTGACCGTTGCCGTGTTCGAACGGTCCCCGGAAGCCCGTGGGGCATCCGTACGAAATTTCGGTATGCTTGCTGTCGTGGCGCAGGCACCGGGAAAACAGCTTGACGCCGCTCAGCGGTCGTTGGCGTGCTGGCAGGAGGTGGCGCTTCACGCCGGTATCGCGATGCGACGTGCGGGATGCCTGTTTCTGGCTCGGGCGCCCGAGGAAATGCAGGTTCTTGAGGAAAGTGCCGTAGTTAACCGCGACAATGACCATTCACTTGAGCTGTTGCCGAGGTCAGCCCTGTCCGACTACGCGCCAAACTTGCCGTCGGATCAGCTTCTTGGTGGCTTGTGGAGCGCGGATGCCTGGAAAGTTGATCAGCGTCAGGCTTTGGCCAGGATCGCTGACTGGTTGCAAAGTGAACACGGCGTCTCGTTTCACTTTTCAACCAATGTTCACTCGGTAACAACGGGCGCGCTCGAAACCTCGGCGGGAACATTCAAAGCCGGACAGATCATTCTCTGCGGCGGAGATGAGTTCGAAACGCTTTTCCCAGACACATTCCGCGCGCTGGGTGTCACCCGGTGTCAGCTGCAAATGCTGCGAACGCCGCCGCAACCTGACAACTGGCAGCTAAAGCCCTTCATTCTGGGCGGCCTGAGTATGACGCGCTACAATCTCTTTGAAACTTGCCCGAGCCTGCCCGCCCTTAAAGACTATCAAAAAACACATTACGCGTCGCACCTTGCGCATGGCGTGCATGTGATCGCATGTCAGGAGCCCGACGGCAGCATAACGATCGGTGACTCGCATGCGTATGGCGATGCCCCGGATGGCGGACGATCCGACGAGATTGACCAGCTCATCCTGAGCGATTTATCCGGTATGATTGCCCTGCCTGACCCCCGGATTTCCCAGCGATGGATCGGGCACTATGCATATCTGCCAAGCAGGGAGACACTTATATTGCTGCCCACCGATGGGGTGACAGCCGTTACAATGACAAATGGTCAGGGCATGACACACGGGTTTTCGGTTGCCGAGGACGTCATTCAGGATCTGTTCGGATAGATCAAATGCCGCCGAAGCATCAGATTTCAGTGCTTTTTCCCAATTCCCGCAGCGTGTTGCATCCGACGCATTGGCCCTGTTGTCGCCGGTTTGTCCAGGCTTCGGTATATGTTGCCCAAATCGCCCATTCCCGCACCACGTCACAACGCGCTATACCCCCGGCGCCGCCTTTCCGCTACCGGTAGGGCAGGCGCGAACACCCCCGGACGATCAAATGCCCCTTCTTCTATTCATCGAGCAGCTTTTGAACGGCCTCCAGTTCGGCGTGATGCTGTTTCTGATGGCCGCCGGTTTGACGCTGGTCTTCGGCGTCATGGGGCTGATCAACCTCGCGCATGGCTCTCTCTACATGATCGGCGCCTTTGCGGCGGCGGCGACTGCGGCCGCCACGGGGTCGTTCCTGCTGGCGCTGATGGCCAGCCTTGCTGTCGCGGCCATTGCCGGTGTGATTGTCGAGATGACGGTGATGCGACGGCTTTATGACCGCGATCACCTCGATCAGGTGCTGGCGACCTTTGCGCTGATCCTGATCTTCTCTGAAGGCACCAGATGGCTTTTCGGATCGTTTCCCCTCTATCTCGACACGCCTGCCTGGCTCAAGGGCAGCACGCAGCTGCCCTTTGGCATCACCTATCCGAAATACCGCCTTGCCATCATCCTTGTGGGTCTTGCCGTCGCTGCCGGGCTTTTTCTGATGATCGCCCGCACCCGCATCGGCATCCAGATTCGTGCCGGTGAAAATGACCGCGAGATGGTGGGCGCGCTTGGTGTCAACATCGCCCGGCTTTACACGCTGGTCTTTGCCCTTGGTGCCGCGCTTGCGGGGTTTGCGGGCGCGCTGATCGGCGCGATCCAGTCGGTGCAGGTCGGCATGGGAGAGCCGGTGCTGATCCTCGCTTTCGTCGTGATCGTCATCGGCGGTATCGGATCAATCAAGGGCGCATTTATCGGGGCCATTCTGGTGGGCCTGACCGACACGCTAGGCCGGTCGCTGCTGCCGCTTTTCTTCGGGGTGTTCATGGACACGTCATCGGCCACTACCATTGGCTCGTCACTCGCTTCCATGTCGATCTACATCCTCATGGCGGCAGTGCTGATCTTTCGGCCTCGCGGCCTGTTCGGGGCGGCCTGAATGATCCGCGAAACCACCCTCAACGCGGCCCTTCTGGTCCTGCTTCTGGCAGTGCCTCTGGCCGCGCTGATACTGGACGAGCTGTTCATCATCACGCTGGCCACCCGCGCGGTAATCTTTGCCATTGCCGGCATCGGGCTGAACCTCGCGCTTGGCTTCGGCGGGCTGGTCAGCCTTGGCCACGCGGCGTTTTTCGGCATAGGCGGCTATGCAATGGGCATCCTAGCCTATCATGCCCAAACCTACACGCCGCTGATCGAATGGCATTTCGTGATCGACGGCACCAAATCCATGCCGGTGATCTGGCTCACCGCCACCATCGCCAGCGCCATCGCCGCCCTTGGCATCGGCGCGCTGTCACTGCGTACCTCGGGCGTCTATTTCATCATGATCACGCTGGCCTTTGGCCAGATGTTTTACTTCTTCACCATCAGCTGGCCCGCCTATGGCGGCGAGGATGGCCTCTCGATCTATGTCCGCAACGGGTTCGCGGGCTTCAACACGATGGACCCGATCACGTTTTTTGCCATCTGCTATGCGATGCTGCTGGCCGTTCTGTGGCTGGTCGCGCGCCTCGTCCGCTCGTCCTTCGGTCTTGCCCTTGGTGCCGCGCGCCAGAATGAAGACCGCATTCAGGCGGTGGGTCAGCGCCCGTTCACGCTCTATCTCGCGGCCTTCACCATCTCGGGGGCGATCACCGGTCTGGCAGGCGCGCTTTTTGCCGATCTCAACCGCTTCGTCAGCCCCACGATGTTCAGCTGGCAAACCTCTGGTGAGATCATGGTTTTCGTCATCCTTGGCGGTGTCGGGCGGGTCTATGGCCCGGTGGCGGGGGCGGCAATGTTCATCCTGCTCGAACATGTGCTGGGGGGCCTCAGCGAGTTCTGGCATATCTATCTGGGGGCGATCCTGCTGGGGATCGTGCTGTTTGCGCGGGGCGGCCTCATCGGCCTGCTGGCGGGGCGGGAGGTGGCGGATGACTGACGCTGTTCTTGCCACCAAGGGCATCACCAAAAGCTTCGGCGCGCTCACAGCCAGCAAGGACATCTCACTCGATCTGCGCGCCGGTGAAATCCACGCGCTGATCGGCCCTAACGGCGCGGGCAAATCAACGCTGATCAAGCAGATCACCGGAAGCCTGCGCCCCAATAGCGGCAACGTCATTTTTGGCGGCACCAACGTGACCACCCTCAGCGCCGCCGCCCGCGCCCGTCTGGGCATGGGTCGGACCTTCCAGATTTCCGCATTGGCGATGGACTATACCGTGCTGCAAAACGTGGTCCTCGGTGCGCTTGGACAGCGTGGCGGCGTGTTTCGCCTCTTCAATCGTGTCATGAAAGATCAAGAGCTGCTGACCATCGCTGATCAGGCGCTTGAACAGGTTGGTCTGAGCGATGTCCGCAATACCCGCACGTCCGAGCTGTCTCATGGCCGCCGCCGCCAGCTAGAGGTCGCCGTGGCGTTGACGCTCAAACCTCGTGCCTTTCTGATGGACGAACCGATGGCGGGTCTGGGCACCGAGGGCACGGCGCAGATGGTGGCGCTACTCGACAGGCTGCGCGTACAGGCGCCGATCCTGCTGATCGAGCACGACATGGACGCGGTCTTTGCCCTGGCCGACCGGATCAGCGTGCTGGTTTACGGCCAGATCATCGCCACAGGCACCGCCGCCGAGATCCGCGCCAACCCGCAGGTACGCGAAGCTTATCTGGGTGAGGAGGCCTTGACATGAGCCTGTTGTCCCTCCGGAATGTCACGGCTTTTTACGGGCCTTCGCAGGCACTTTTTGACGTGTCGTTCTCGCTGGACGAAGGGCAGGTGCTGGCGCTTCTGGGGCGCAACGGCATGGGCAAGTCTACAACCGTCAAGGTGATCTGCCGCCTGCTGGGAAACCCCGACGGTAAGGTCACGTTTGATGGTCGCGACCTGACCGCGCTGCCGTCGTTTCGCGCGGCCCGCCTTGGCATCGGTCTGGTGCCCGAGGGTCGTCGCTGTTTCACCAACCTTACCGTGCATGAAAACCTGATCGCCGCCGCCCGTCCCGGCGACTGGACCTTTGAAACCGTTGCACAGCTTTTCCCGGCCCTCGCCGAGAGGCGCGATCAATCCGCTGCCTCGCTCTCGGGCGGCGAACAGCAGATGCTCGCCATCGGCCGTGCGCTGATGACCAATCCCCGCCTGCTGATCTTGGACGAGGCGACCGAAGGGTTGGCTCCGGTCATCCGGCAACAGATCTGGGCCGCCATCGCCCGATTGAAGCGCGACACCGGCATGGCCATTCTGGTGATCGACAAATCCCTGTCCGAACTTGCCGCCGTCGCCGACCGCGCTGTCATCCTTGAAAAGGGCCGTTCGGTCTGGGCCGGTGATTTCGGCGATCTGACAGCGGATCTGACCGACCGGTATCTCGGGGTCTGACCGCCTTTCCTCTTCATTGCGCTCATCAAATTTGAAACGTACGTAATTCGCGTACATGCCGTACGGGACGTACGTTTTTCCATATCGGGTCAGGATTTTTCTGGACTCGGTATTCGAAGTGTATACAAAATGTATTCAAGTGAGGAGAATCGATGTCCAAAGACAAGAAACTTGCCTGTCTCGAAGACCTGCGCATGCGTATCCTGATGCTGGATATCGCGCCGGGAACTGATCTGGACGAGGTATCCCTATGTGATCACTACGGTATCTCAAGGACGCCGATGCGCGAGGTTTTTCAAAGGCTTAGCGGTGAAGGTTATTTGCGGATCGAACAGAACCGGGGGGCCAAGGTGGCGTCGATGGATCTGGGCGTCATGCGCATGTTCTTCCAGACCGCGCCGATGATTTATGCCAATGTGGCTCGTCTGGCCGCCGAAAATCGGCGTACTGACGAGATTCCGCCGCTTAGGGCCATTCAGGAACAGTTTCGCGCCGCTGTTCTGGCCGGAAATACCGGCCAGTCTGCCCTGCTAAACCATTCATTTCATGAACAAATTGGCGTCATGTCTCACAACCCGTACCTGCGCGCCAGCCTGGGACGGATGCTGATCGACCACACCCGCCTTAGCCAGACATTCTACCGGCCCAAATCCGAAGACGAAAAGACACGTGTTATCAGTGCGATAGATCATCACGACGCGATGATTGTCGCGATCGAGCGTCAGGAACCGGCCATCATTGTCGACCTGACCATCGACCACTGGAACCTCTCCCGCGACCGGCTTGAACAATTCGTCTCGCCAGATCCTCTGCCGCTGGATGTGATTGCAATGAAGGAACATAAACATGCGCTTTGAAGGCATCTACACGCCGATCGTGACACCCTATCACGATGACTTTAGCGTGAATGAACAAGCACTTGCCGACACGGTCGAGTTGCTGATCGGGGCCGGGGTACATGGCATCATCGTGGCGGGCACGACCGGCGAATACTACGCGCAGACCTTTGATGAACGCATCTGGATGATGAAGCGCGTGCACAAGCTGATCAAGGGTCGCGTGCCGATGATCGCGGGCACCGGCGACATCCGGACCGAAAACAGTATCGAATATGCCAAGGCTGCCAAGGGGTTAGGGGCTGACGCCCTGCTGATCGCGACCCCGCCCTATTCCTGCCCCACCGGGCGCGAAGTGGCGTTACATTGCCTCGCTGTTGACCGCGCCGCCAACATGCCGGTGATGCTGTACAATTATCCGGGCCGGATGGGCGTGAACATGGACGAAGAGACACTGGACCGTTTGGGCCGCTCTCCGAATTTCTGTGCAATCAAGGAAAGTTCTGGCGATATCAACCGGTTGCACATGCTGGCGCGGGACTATCCGCATATTGCGCTCAGCTGCGGCATGGACGATCAGGCGCTTGAATTCTTCGCCTGGGGCGCCCGAAGCTGGGTCTGTGCAGGATCCAATTTCGCGCCCGAGGCGCACATCGCGCTTTATCAGGCTTGTGTGGTTGAGGGCGATTTCACCAAGGGCCGGGCGATCATGTCAGCGATGCTGCCGCTGATGCGCGTCCTCGAACAGGGTGGCAAGTTCGTGCAATGCATCAAACACGGCCTGACCATGCGCGGCATTCCCGGCGGCCCGCCACGTAAGCCCCTGCACCCGCTCAACAAAGACGACAAACGCGCGCTTGAGGAAGTGATCCGCACCATGAACACGGCGATAGCCCAAATCACAGGAGAGGCCAAATGACTGACCTTCTGACCCGCGAAGAATATGGCGCCATCGCCGCCGAGATCGACCTGCCCGCGACCCCGTTTATCGACGGCAAGTTCCAGAAGGGTTCCGGCCCGATGATGGATACGGTGAACCCGGCCACCGGTGAGGTTCTGACCAAGATCAGCACCGCGAACGCCAAAGACGTTGATTTTGCGGTAAAAAAAGCGCGCGAGGCGTTCGAGCAAGGCCACTGGTCTCGCCTGCATCCGTCCGAGCGCAAGGATGTGCTCATTCGCATGTGCAAGCTGATCACCCGCCGTCGCCACGAGCTGGCGGTGATGGAAAGTCTCGACAGCGGCAAGCCGATCAGGGATTGCGAAACGATCGACATCCCCGAGACCATCCACACGATCAAATGGCACGCGGAACTTGTCGACAAGATCTATGACCAGACTGGCCCGTCTGGCGATGATGCGATCTCGATGATCGTGCGGGAGCCTTTGGGTGTGGTCGGCGTGGTGCTGCCGTGGAATTTCCCGCTTCTTATGATGGCGTGGAAGATCGGCCCGGCGCTGGCGGCTGGCAACTCGGTCATTGTGAAACCCGCTGAGCAGACCAGCCTGACCGCGCTCCGGCTGGCCGAGATCGCCCATATGGCCGGTGTGCCGCGCGGTGTGTTGCAGGTGCTGCCCGGCGATGGCCCCTCGGTGGGCGAGCCACTGGGGCTGCATATGGATGTCGACATGGTCAGCTTCACCGGCTCGACCGAAACCGGCAAACGCTTCCTGCGCTATGCCGCCGACAGCAACATGAAGGAAATCACGCTGGAATGCGGCGGCAAGAACCCCGCCGTTGTGCTGGCGGATGCGGAAAACCTGGATCATGTGGCCGAACATGTGGTCAATGCGGCTTTCTGGAACATGGGTGAGAACTGCTCGGCCAGTTCCCGGCTGATCGTACATAAATCGGTCAAGGAGCCGTTGATGGAACGCATCCTGGCCCGCACGCGGGACTGGAAAACCGGCGATCCGCTGGACCCGCAGAACCATCTGGGCGCGCTGATCGATGCGGAACATTGCAAGAAGGTCGGCAATTACCTGAAGGGCAAGGCGCTGGTCGGTGGCAAGACCAAGGGCAATTTCGTGCCGCCCACGATTTACGAGGTCAAACCCTCGGACGAGAAAGCCCGGGAAGAGATCTTCGGCCCCATCCTCAGTGTCATTGAGGTCGCCAGCACCGAAGAGGCGATCCAGATTGCCAACGACACGTCCTATGGCCTCGCGGCCTCGGTATTCACCGCCAACACACGGCAAGCCATCCGCGCCGCGCGCGAGATCAAGGCAGGTACGGTGACTGTCAACTGCTACGGCGAGGGCGACATCTCGACACCCTTTGGCGGCTTCAAGCAATCGGGTTTTGGTGGACGCGACAATTCCGTCCACGCCCATGACCAGTTCACCCAGCTCAAGACAATCTGGATCGACCTCAGCGATCCATCCGAAGGGGACAATGTTGGATGAGCGTTGACGCAGTAGGCACTGTCCGTCGCGGACGTGGGGCACGGAAGTCGGCGCGACAGGCGCGGGATTTCACCATGTTGCCAGCGCTCAAACGCAACCTGCCGCTGACCGAGCCGATGGATGCCGAACAGATCGAACGGATCGATGCGGCCTCGATGCATATCCTGGAAAACGTAGGCGTGCATTTCCGCGATGATATCGCGCTTGAGGACTGGCGCAGGGCCGGGGCCAAGATCATCGGTGAAACCGTTTATCTCGATCGCGGGTTGGTGCGGGAACTCATTGCCTCGATCCCCGAAACCTTCACCTATCACGCTCGTAATCCGGCCAATAACCTGCCCTTCGGCCGTGATCACGCGATCTTCGTGCCCATGACCGGCGCGCCCTATCTGCGCGATCTGGATGACAAGCGCCGCAATCCGATGATGAAAGACCTGTCGAACTTCCACAAACTGGCGCATATGCTGCCCGCGATGCATTCCTCGGCGCATCACATTGTTGAGCCCTACGATCACCCGATCAGCCAGCGGCATCTGCGCATCACCTATTCCTCGATGAAGCATTCCGACAAGACCTTCATGGGCATGACCACCAGCCCGAAGAATGCAGAAGATGTGATGGAGATGTGCGCCATCCTTTTCGGCGAGGAGTATCTGGAAACCCATCCGGTCTGCACTGGCAATTGCAACGGCAACTCGCCACTGGTGTGGGATGAAACCATGCTGGGCGCGATGCGGGCGTTCAATAAACGCAACCAGCCGGTGCTGTGCTCGCCTTTCGTGCTGGGCGGGGCCAACACGCCCGCCTCGGTCGCGCCGACGGTCGCGCAACTGAATGCGGAAGCCCTGAGCGCGCTGGCTTACACGCAGGTCGTGCGCAAGGGGTGCCCGGCGATCTACGGGCACTACCTTTCCACCGTCAGCATGAAATCCGGCGCGCCGATGGCGGGCACTCCCGAGATATCACTGATGAACCTGATGATCGGTCAGATGGCGCGGTATTACGGCGTGCCGTGGCGCAGCTCGAACACGCTGGGTGGTGCCAAGACCTTCGACGCGCAGGCAGGCTACGAGTCAGCCACAACCCTGATGGCACTGCAGATGGCTGGCACCAACTATATGTGGCATTCCGCTGGCTGGAACGAGGCCGGGATGCATTGCTCGATGGCTAAATTCGTTGTTGATGCAGAACAATGCGCGATGGCTTACCGCATGGCCGAGGGCATTCGCTGGGATGATTTTGACGAGGCGCTGGCGGCGGTCGGCGATATCGGCCCCGGCGGGCATTATCTGGGTCATCCGCACACGCTGGAGAACTTCCAGCGGGCGTTTTTCATGCCCGAGCTTTTCGACAATAACTCGATCGAGCAATGGCAGGCCGAGGGCGGTGTCGAAATCAATGAACGGGCGCTCAAATACACCCGCGATCTGCTGGGCAGCTACGAAGAACCCAAGCTGGATGCAGGTGTGAATGAGGCGTTGCTGGACTATATCGCGCGGCGCGAACGCGAAATTCCCGCCGCCGACGCGCTCAATCAGGATTACTGATGCGTATCGCCGAGGTTCATATTTTCCAACACGATCTGCCGGTCAGGAATGGCCCATATACCATGGCCAACGCGCAGGTCTGGGCGCTGGACACGACCCTGGTGCGCATGGTCTCGGATACCGGTCTGGAAGGCTGGGGCGAGACCTGCCCGGTTGGCCCTACCTATGCCGAGGCCCATGCCAAGGGCGCGCGTGCGGCGCTGATGGAAATGGCACCGGGGCTGATCGGGGCAGAGGTGGTGCCGCTGACCCTGCACCGGGCGATGAACCGGCTCTTGAACGGGCACAATTACGCCAAGGCGGCGGTGGATATTGCCGCATTTGACCTGATCGGCAAGGCAACCGGCCTGCGCGTCGCGGACTTGCTGGGAGGTGTCGCGACCGAAAGCGTGCCCTCCTACTACGCCACCGGCGTGGGGGAACCCGACGAAATCGCGCAGATTGCTGCCGAAAAGGTGGCCGAGGGCTACCCTCGTCTGCAAATCAAGGTTGGTGGCCGCCCGGTCGAGGTGGATATCGCCGTTATCCGCAAGGTCTGGGAAACCGTTGGTGGCAAGGCGCGCCTCGCGGTCGACGGCAACCGTGGCTGGGCCACACGGGATGCGCTGCGGGTCAGTCGCGAATGTCCGGATATCCCCTTCATCATGGAACAGCCCTGCAATACCATCGATGAGTTGCGCCAGATCCGCGCGCAGGTCAGCCACGCGATCTACATGGACGAAAGCGCCGTCGATTTGGGCGCGGCCATCAGCGCTGCGGGCACTGGGCTGGTTGACGGGTTCGGCATGAAACTCACCCGGATCGGCGGGCTGCAGCGCATGGCGGCGTTCCGCGATATCTGCGAGGCGCGGAGCCTGCCGCATACCTGCGATGACAGTTGGGGCGGAGATATCATCGCCGCCGCCTGCACTCATATCGGGGCCACGGTGAACCCGCGATTGCTCGAAGGTGTCTGGCTGGCAGCGCCCTATATCGAGGGCAATTACGATCCGGAAAACGGCATCGGGATCGAGGGTGGCCATATCGCCTTGCCGCAGGGGCCCGGCCTTGGGGTTGTGCCTGATGCCGCGCAGTTTGGCCCACCTGTCGCGTCTTTCGGGGGCTAGGCGATGTCGGGCGCGCTGGCATATCTGGACCTTGCTGATCCGGGGTTTTCAACCCGCGGGGCCGAGGTTCTGGCCGCGCGCGACGCGGATTGGTGCGCCGAGACGCCGTATGGCCTGGCCGTGCTGCGCTACCGCGAAGTCGGCAAGATCCTGCGAGACAAAAGGTTCCGGCAGGGTAGCCACAACTGGCCCGATACCGTGGGGATCAGCGGCAGGTTCGCCGATTTCTGGCGGCAATCAGTCATCGGCCAGGAAGGCCCGGCACATCAGCGTATGCGCGCCCTCGCCGTGCCCGCGCTGAGCGAAGATTATGTGACCGGATTGGCGCCCACCTTTCTGCGTATCGCCCGCGATCTTTGTGCCGCGCTGCGGCAGAGCGACCATGCGGAATTTCAATCGGCTTTCAGCGATCCGTTCACCGGGCAGGTCATCGCCACGCTGATGGATCTTTCGCCGGATGAATGGCCGGGCGTCGCCCATGATGCCTCGGAGCTGGGACTGGCGATGGGCATCACCGCCAAACACTACGAGAGTCGTTGCAATGCCGCTTGCGACCGCCTGTTCGATCTGGCCGCGCGGCTGGTGGACCGGGTGCGGCAGGGGCGCGATACCGACAGCTACGTCGCCCGGATGGTGGCGGAATTCGACCGCAACGGTGATTGCAGCCACGAAGAATTGCTCAACACCATCGTCATCTCGATCTTTGGTGGCGTCGATACCACCCGCGCGCTTCTGGGGCTTGGCCTGTCGCTTTTCATCGAGTACCCCGCGCAATGGCAGGCGCTGCGCGCAGATGCCGCGCTGATCCCGGCGGCGGTCGAGGAGTTCATCCGTGCCCGTCCGACAACCACCTGGGCCACGCGCGAGGCCACTCAGCAGATTGAGATCAGCGGCCGCACCATCGCCAAGGGCACTGTCCTGCACCTGCTGATCCATGCCTCGGCGCGCGATCCCGAAACCTGCGATAACCCGGCTTTCGACATCACCGTGCCGCGCAGGCAACATTTCGGTTTTGGCGGCGGCGCGCATCACTGCATCGGGCATTTCGTGGCCCGCACCGACATGGCCGCCGCCCTGACCGCCCTGCGCGAGACTTTCGCCACAATCGCTTATGACGGCCCACCCGAATGGATGCCCGACAGTGGCAATACCGGGGCCATCATCCTTCCGATCAGATACGAGGTCAGCACATGAGATTTGACGGCAAAACCGCACTGGTCACCGGTGCCGCCGGTGGCATCGGCAAGGCGCTTGTTGCCACGCTCAGGGCCGAGGGTGCACGGGTGGCGGTAACGGACCGAGATACATCCGGGATCGAGGCCGACGCCCATTTCGACGGCGATCTGCTGGACAAGGCCTTTTGCGATGCGCTGCCGGGCCAGGTGACCGAAGCGCTTGGCAGCCTCGATATCCTCTGCAACAACGCGGGCGTCATCACCCGGGGTGACATCACCCAGGCCACCGATGCCGATTATGCGCTGACCATGGGCGTGAATGTCGAAGCGCCATTCCGGCTGTGCCGCGCGGCCATCCCGATCATGGCGCACACCGGCGGCGCCATCGTCAACACCGCATCTTGCTGGGGCCTCAGCCCCGGCCCCAGCCATCCGCTCTACATCATGTCCAAGGCGGCGATCGCGTCGCTCACCCAATGCCTCGCCCGCGATCACGCGCCGCAAGGCATCCGCGTCAACGCCGTTTGCCCGAACGAGGTCAACACGCCGATGCTGCGTACGGGCTTTGCCATTCGTGGGCTCGATCCCGACAAGGCGGTGGAGGCGCTGAATGACAGCGTTCCCCTCGGGCGGATCGCCGAGCCCGAAGACATTGTTGATGTCATTACTTTCCTGGCCTCGGATGCCGCGCGTTATGTGTGCGGTGCGCTCATTGAGGTCAACGGCGGGAAACCGGTGGGATGATGATGCGTTTCGAGGGGCAAACTGCGCTGGTCACCGGGGCATCCAGTGGCATGGGACAAGCCACGGCGCAAATGCTGGCCAATCAGGGCGCACGCGTTTTTACCGCACAGCGTGGTGAGGCGGCGCATGAGGTGATCCTCGCGGATTTTGCCGATCCGGCGACGCCTGAGAAAGTCATCGCCCATATCGCGCAGGCCGCCGGGCGGCTTGATATCCTGATCAACAATGCCGGTGTCATGCGCGAAGGCACCGTGGACGAAGGCAGCGAGGACGACTGGCATCTGCAATTGCAGGTCAACTTGACTGCGCCTTACCTGCTCATACGCCACGCCATGCCGCTCCTGAAACAAGGCGGCGGTGCAATCGTTAATGTGGGCTCCATCGAGGGGCTGGGATCGAACCCCCGGCATCCGGCCTATTGCGCCTCAAAGGCGGGGCTGCACGGGCTGACCCGCGCGGTGGCGGTCGATCACGGCCCCGATGGTGTACGTTGCAACGCGGTGGCGCCGGGCTGGATCGACACGCCGCTCAATGTCGATTTCATCAACAGCATGGGTGACCCGGACCAATTCCGCAAAGAGATCGGGCACATCCACCCCATTCGTCGTACCGGCGCGCCCGAAGAGGTGGCCCGATTAATCTGCTGGCTGGCCTCGGATGATGCGAGTTTTGTCACCGGTCAGATCTACACCATCGACGGTGGCCGCACCGCGCAATTGAGCCTGCCATGAAAGTCAATCGCCTGCCTGTCGACACCGGTATTTCCGGTTGGAATGCCATCCTGCCCACACCTGACGCGCCAGATGAACTGAGCGATAACATTACCGCCGATTGGCTGGTGATCGGCGGCGGCTTCGCAGGTCTTTCTGCGGTGCGACGGTTATCCATTCTGCATCCGGGGGATCGCATCGTGTTGTTGGAGGCCAAACGCATCGCGGACGGCCCCGCCGGGCGCAACACCGGTTTCATGATCGACCTGCCGCATCACCTGACCTCGGTGGGATATGGCGGCCAGATGGAACGTGACCGCAAGGATGCTGCTGCCAACCGCGCGGCGATTGAATTCGCCGCCGAGATGGCAGCCGAGTTCAACCTGAGCCAGGAGGCTTTCGACCGTCCGGGCAAGATCAATGCCGCCGCTTCGGATCATGGCCACGCACACAATCTGGAATATTCGCAGCACCTGACCAATCTGGGTGAGGTGCATGAGATGTTGGATGCGAGCCAGATGCGGGCAATCACTGGAAGCGACTATTATCAAAGCGGCCTGGTGACCCCGGGTGCTGGCCTCGTTCAGCCCGCGCTTTATGTGCGTAATGTAGCAAAAGGTCTGAAGTCCAACAGTGTAAGCATTTACGAAAACGCCCCGGTGATCCGGTTGCAGAGGGATCGCGACTGGACAGCAGTAACACCGCTGGGCTCGGTCAGCGCCCCCAAGGTCATTCTGGCGGTGAACGGCCATGCTAACAGCTTCGGTCACTTCAAGAGCCGGTTGATGCATATCCATCTCTACGGCTCGATGACCCGCGCCCTGACCGCTGATGAGGTTCGGCGCCTTGGCGGTGATCGCCGATGGGGCCTGACGCCTGCCGATCCGATGGGCTCCACCGTGCGGCGTATCTCGGGCACCGGTGGCGACCGGATTATTATGCGCAACCGGTTCAGCTATGATCCGTCCATGCAGGTGAGCAAAGCCAAGGTTGGCCGGATGGCGCGTGATCACGAAAACAGCTTTGCAGCGCGGTTTCCGATGCTCAAGGATGTCGAGATGGAGTTTAGCTGGGGCGGGCGGCTCTGTCTCAGCCGGAACGGTGCGCCTGCGCTTGGGGAGGTGGAAGAGGGGCTCTATTCCGCCTGTTGTCAGAACGGGCTGGGCGTCGCCAAGGGGACGCTGCATGGTATGTTGATGGCCGATCTGGCGTCAGATGTCAGTTCGGAATTGCTGGATCAGGTGATGGATCAGCCCCAACCTGCGCGCTTGCCGCCCGAGCCATTTGCCACCCTTGGTGCCAAGGCGGTGCTGCGGTGGAGCGAATACAAAGCAGGGCGTGAAATCTAGGGTCGTTAGCCGCTGCGTAGGCGACAATTACTGAAGGTCAGCCCGCAAATCCAACTACATCGGTGAGAAATGTTCACAAGCATTTCGTGGCCTAGAAAGTGGTTCGCGTCGCCCGGTTCCAATCTAGAAACGGGGCGACACGCGACTTCATTTCCCGGCGTCGACCACGTCTTCGACAGTGCGCAGGCCGGTTTTAGGTGACTGAACCAGCACCGCCATGTTGCCGGGCTTGTGCTCGTTCCGGCGCATTTTCACATGCGCCGCCGGAATCTCATCCCAAGGGAAGACCTCGGACATGCAGGGATCAAGCCGGCGCTCGACCATCAGCTGGTTGGCTGCCGCCGCCTGTTTCAGGTGGGCGAAATGCGAGCCCTGCAGACGCTTCTGGTGCATCCAGATATAGCGCACGTCGAAGGTACAGTTATACCCCGTCGTCCCGGCGCAGATCACGACCATGCCACCCTTCTTGCAGACGAAGCTGGACACAGGGAAGGTCGCCTCGCCTGGATGCTCGAAAACGATGTCAACATTGTTGCCCTTGCCGGTGATGTCCCAGATCGCCTTTCCGAACTTGCGGGTTTCCTTGAACCAGTCGGCGTATTCCGGCGTGTTGACCGTGGGCAGCTGGCCCCAGCAGTTGAAATCCTTGCGGTTGATCACGCCCTTGGCACCCAGGTCCATCACGAACTGGCGCTTGTCTTCGTCGCTGATGACACCGATGGCGTTGCCGCCCGCCGCGTTAATCAGTTGGATCGCATAGGAGCCCAGACCGCCCGAGGCGCCCCAGACCAGCACGTTCTGGCCGGGCTTGAGCTCGTGCGGGTGGTGGCCAAAGAGCATCCGGTAGGCTGTGGCAAGCGTCAGCGTATAGCAGGCGCTTTCTTCCCAGGTCAGGTGCTTGGGGCGCTTCAGCAATTGCTGCGCCTGCACACAGGTGAACTGCGCGAAGGAGCCATCGGGGGTCTCGTAGCCCCAGATCCGCTGGCTGGGCGAATACATCGGGTCGCCGCCATTGCAATGCTCGTCATCGCCGTCATCCTGGTTGCAGTGGATCACGACCTCGTCACCCACTTTCCAGCTCTTGACCTTGTCGCCCACCGCCCAGACGATGCCCGAGGCATCGGAGCCTGCGATATGGTAATCGGCCCCGTGGACATCGAACATGCTGATCGGGATACCAAGCCCCGCCCAGATGCCATTATAGTTCACGCCTGCGGCCATCACCAGGACAAGCACCTCGTGGCTGTCAGGCTGGGGCACATCGACCACCTCCAGCTGCATCGCCTGATCAGGCTCGCCCTGACGTTCGCGGCGAATGGCCCAGGCATACATCTGCTTCGGTACGTATCCTACCGGAGGCATTTCGCCTATTTCGTACAAATCTTTCTCGGGCGCGTCATAAGGCGCGATGCCGGTTTCTTTATCCAAAGCCATCTGGGCCTCCATATCAGAGCATTTTGCCGCGATGCAGAATCGCGATTTCCGGGCCATAACTAGCGGCGGACACGCAATAATGCAATCCTGTTGGGTCAGTTTTTGTAACTTTATAACCGAGCAGTTGCAGAAAAATTAGCATTTACTCGCTGCGAGTGCGAAATAGATGCTCTATCGAGGCAGCATAATAGGCCACGATCGGGCGTTGCCGCTCGATCAGCGTAATCTGTCCGTCCCGGTCCTCAACCAATTTACGCTTCACCAGGTTGCGCAACCCGACTTCGACCGCATATTCGCCATCGTCGCGCGGCATGTGAATATGCGCCTGCGGAAGCTCGGTCATCATCCGCTCGACCTCGGCCTGCAGTTCATCGAGGCGCATCTGCCCGTCTGAGCGGATCAAAGCGCGCGCCACCAACGGCACCGGCAACACGGGCACCTCCTCCCCGATTCGCGTCATCAGCAGGCGGGCAAGGTCCTTGACGTCACCCCGGGGATGGCTCCGCCGAAATTCGTTCAGGGATACCGGCGCACCGAAACTGGCCGCGGCATAGCCGTGGCGGTGATACTTACCGGTGATGCGCAACCGGATCTGGCGAAAGATGAAGCGGGTGATCACACTGATCCTCGCCCGGAAGCGCCGTTCGCCCCGTTGCCCGGCTGCCACAAGGATGCGGTCTTCGAACACCCGATCATAATTCACCGCGACCGGCACAAAGACGACATCGCGGCCCTCATCATTGCGGCCCTCCACGATATATTTGAGCAGGCCCAGCTTCGGCGGCGCCAGTTTGCCGTCCAGGCTTAGCCCGCCTTCCGGAAACATCGCCTGAGTGACCCCGCCATCAGTGGCAAGCCCGACATACCGCGCCAGTACCTTGCGATAGAGATCGTTGCGCGATTTGCGCCGGATGAAATAGGCCCCCATCGCCTTGATCAGCTTGCTCAGCGGCCAGACTCGCGCCCATTCACCGACGGCGTAACTAAGCGCTGAGCGTTCCGCCGCCAGCCAGGTCACCAGCACGTAATCCATATTCGAGCGATGGTTCATCACGAAAACGACCGTCGCGTCCTTGTCGACCTTGCTTAGCGAGGCCTCATCAAAATGACCCAGCCGCACGCGGTAAAGCGAACTGCTCAGCCATTTGGCCAGCTTGATCGCAACCCCGAAATAAGCGCTGGCGGAAAACCCGGGCACGATTTCACGCGCGTAGCGCTTGGCCTGCTCAAAGGCGACATTTTCTGGTATCCCCTCGGTCTGGGCATGTTCTGCAACCGCTTGTGAAACCTCGGGATCGTAGATCAACCGCTGAATCATATCGTAGCGTCGCGCCAGTTTGAACGGTTCGATCGGACGCTCCAGCCGCTGGTTCAGACGGGTGACAACCCGCTCCATCCGCCGCCGGAAGAACCAGCGCACTGACGGAAACAGAAAATGCGAGGCAAAGGTCACCGCCGCGAACAGCAATAGCAGCACCAGCGCCCAAAGCGGCATTTCAACAGCACGTGTCATGCGAGAGACTCTTGCAGTATTGGCACGCAGGGTAAATATCTGTTCGGCAATAATGAATGAGGATATCGTGGCAGACTTTTCGATCCGCGCGGGTTTTGCAGAAACCGACCTTGCACGTGCCGCAGTGCTTTACTGGGATGCCTTCAAGGGCAAATTGGGCAAAATCATGGGTCCGGACGAGCGTGCCTGCGGGTTCTTCGCGACGACCATGAACGCGGAATATGCGCTTTCGGCGGTGGACCAGAGCGGAGAACTCCTTGGCATCGCCGGGTTCAAGACCAACAAAGGCAGCTTGACCGGCGGTTCCTTACGCGACATGACTCGCGTCTACGGCTGGGTTGGCGGTACATGGCGTGGGCTGCTTCTGTCGGCACTTGAGCGAGACGTGCAGCCCGGCATTCTGTTGATGGACGGGATCTGTGTCGGCGCGGCGGCGCGTGGCAAAGGTGTGGGCACCGCGCTGCTGAGCGCGATAAAATCCCACGCGCGGCAATCCGGCCTTTCTACTGTCAGACTGGACGTGATCGACAGCAACGCCGGCGCCCGCGCACTCTATGAACGCGAAGGGTTCGCCGCTATCGGTACCACCCATACCGGCTCCTTGCGGCATATCTTCGGCTTCCGTCAGGCGACAGCAATGCAATGCGACGTATCCTGAATGCCGCAACGCAGCGAATTGACATCGGCATAATCTTCCAAGTATCAATCGCCTGACGTAACAAAATTGCGCAAGCTGATTCACGAGGCCCGTCCATGTCGCAGATGCAGAAAGACCGACCCTGGCTGATCCGAACCTATGCCGGTCATTCCACCGCCAAGGCGTCAAACGCGCTCTACCGCTCGAACCTCGCCAAAGGTCAGACCGGCCTCAGTGTTGCTTTCGACCTGCCCACACAGACCGGCTATGACAGCGATCACGTGCTTGCACGCGGTGAGGTCGGCAAAGTCGGTGTGCCCATCTCGCATCTGGGCGATATGCGGGCGCTGTTCGACGATATCCCGCTGGATCAGATGAACACCTCGATGACGATCAACGCCACAGCTCCCTGGCTGCTGGCGCTCTACATCGCTGTGGCCGAGGAGCAGGGCGCGGATATCGCCGCGCTGCAGGGCACGGTGCAGAACGACCTGATCAAGGAATACCTCTCCCGCGGCACCTATATCTGCCCGCCGAAACCCAGCCTCAGGATGATCGGCGACGTGGCTGAATACTGCTACACGAACGTGCCGAAATGGAACCCGATGAACGTGTGTTCCTACCACCTGCAAGAGGCCGGTGCCACACCCGAGCAGGAACTGGCCTTTGCACTGGCCACCGCGATTGCCGTGCTGGACGAGCTGAAACCGCGTGTCCCGGCCGCCGATTTCCCCGCACTTGCGGGGCGGATCTCCTTCTTCGTCAACGCCGGCATCCGCTTCGTGACCGAGATGTGCAAGATGCGTGCCTTCGTCGATCTCTGGGATAAAATCCTGCAGGATCGCTACGGTGTCGAGGATCCGAAATTCCGCCGTTTCCGTTACGGCGTGCAGGTCAACTCGCTGGGTCTGACCGAACAGCAGCCCGAAAACAACGTCTACCGCATCCTGATCGAAATGCTGGCGGTGACGCTTTCGAAAAAGGCCCGCGCCCGCGCGGTACAGCTCCCGGCGTGGAACGAGGCGCTCGGCCTGCCCCGCCCTTGGGATCAGCAATGGTCGATGCGGATGCAACAGATCCTGGCCTACGAGACCGACCTTTTGGAATTTGATGACCTTTTCGAAGGCAACCCGGCGGTCGATGCCAAGGTCGAAGCGCTGAAAGACGGCGCGCGGCACGAACTGGCCAATCTGGGCAGCATGGGCGGCGCCATAGGTTCCATCGAGTACATGAAATCGCGGCTGGTGGATTCGAACGCCGAACGTCTGAATCGGATCGAAAAGAACGAAACCGTTGTCGTCGGCGTCAACAAATGGACACAAGGCGAGCCGAGCCCGCTGATGACCGGCGATGGTGGCATCATGGTGGTCGATCCGGCGGTCGAGGCCGAACAGATCGCGCGTCTGAACGAGTGGCGCAGTGACCGCGATGCCGAGGCGGTGAAAGCCGCGCTTGCCGAGCTGCGCGAGGCGGCGAACAAGGGCGAAAACGTCATGCCCGCCTCGATCAAGGCCGCCAAGGTTGGGGTTACCACCGGCGAATGGGCGGCGCAGATGCGCCAGATTCACGGCGAATATCGCGGACCCACCGGTGTGTCGGCTAGCCCGTCCAACAAAACCGAAGGGCTTGATGACATCCGCGACGCGGTGAACACGGTCAGCGACCGACTGGGCCGACGCCTCAAGTTCCTCGTCGGCAAGCCGGGGCTTGACGGGCATTCCAACGGCGCCGAACAGATCGCGTTCCGCGCCCGCGATTGCGGCATGGATATCGGCTATGAGGGCATCCGCCTGACCCCGGAAGAGATCGTTAATGCCGCGCTCGAGGACAAGGCGCATGTGGTCGGCCTCTCGATCCTCTCCGGCTCGCACCTGCCGCTGGTCGAAGATCTGATGGAGCGGATGCGCGCCGCAGGTCTGGGGGACGTACCTGTGATCGTGGGTGGCATTATCCCCGACGATGACGCTAGGCGGCTGTTGGAAATGGGCGTCGCGCGGGTCTACACCCCCAAGGATTTTGAGCTGAACACGATCATGATGGACATCGTAACGCTGGCGGATCCCAAGGCCGTCGCCGCCGAATAACCCCGACCGGGTATGTGGTAGGGTGGGGTTTCACCCCGCCGCGCGCCCGGTTAGTTCCTACCCGCGCGCCGCATGTCAGCATCTCGCACCGACGTAATACCGACTTCGAAACTGCTCTATTTCAGCGTATTAAACTCGATTCGCGCCACCAGGCGCCAGACATGCCGTTGCCTTTGGAAATTTCGGGTCTAGAGTGGCCGCGATTGACCTGAGGACACGCCATGACCATCCCCTCCGACGCCGAAACCCGCCGCGCTGTGAAGCCGGTGATCTGCTATCCCAACGACACCCTGCCAGCGCCCGATCTGGCACTCTATCAGGCCGCGCGGGCGACGGCGGAAAAGACCGATGAGGTTCTGATCCCCGCCCGCAAGGCCGCCTGCTTCCGGGTGCCCGCTGGGCATTTCTTTCGCATCAGTTCGATCGAAGGGCCGCAGGTGGGTGATTTAAACCTGTGGAATTCAAATGACCTGTCCGAGCGTTTCTACTCGGGCAAATCTCGCGCGCTGCATGGCACCCATCTTACAGTGGGCGAACGGATGTGGTCCTCGTTCCCGACGTTGCGCCCGATGGCGACGATCACCACCGATACGCTGGGCTGGTACGGGATCGACGAATTCGGCGGCTCGGTCCATGATGTGATTGGCACCAGATGCGACCCTTATACCGGCAATCTGCTGAGCGGCACGCACTATCACCATTGCTGTCATTCCAATCTTATCAGGGCCTTAGCCGAAGATACCGGCATGTCGTACGCCGAGGCCGAACCGCATGTGCATGATGTCCTCAACGTCTTCATGTGCACCGGTTTTACCCGCGACACCGGGCAATATTTCATGAAAGCCAGCCCCGTCCGCCCCGGCGATCACCTTGAATTCTTTGCAGAAATTGACCTTCTGGGCGCGCTTTCGGCCTGCCCGGGCGGGGATTGTTCGTCGGAACATTCCAGCGACGAGGCGGCATGTTACCCGCTGCTGGTCGAGGTTTTCGCCCCCGCCCCTGGCACGCTGGACGGCTGGCAAAGCCCGCCGGTCAACGGCTATAATCGCCAACACAAGGATTGACGCAACCTGTTGAAAATGAGGGGTTTTACGGCCGCGCATATTTGATGAACGGGGTCAGCGTGGCGATCCGGTCATAGAGTTTCCGGGCCTCTTTGTTGAAATCCTGCGTCAGCCAGTACACCGACGGACAGCCATCCGTATCGGCGGCGGCATAGACCGCCTCGATCAGTTTCCGGCCAACACCAGTGCCCCGCACCGCAGGGTCGGCATAGAGATCCTGCAGATAGCAGACATCCTCAAGCCGCCAGTTATGAGCGTGGTAGATGTAGTGCACCAGTCCTACCAGATCGCCCCCTTGTACCGCCACGAAAGCCTTTTGGTTCTGATGCTTATGAGAACAGAGCCTCTCGAACGTGGCTTCGTATACCGCCTCGGATACGTTGCTCTCATAGAATTCCAGATAAGCGGTCCAGAGGGCGCGCCATTGCGCCCTGTCGCCGGGTTCGATGGGGCGAATGGTGACGTGATCTGACATGGTGGGCCTTGAATTTGATGGCGTTCAAGCCGAATCCTACGCCGGAATTTCAGGGAAAACCACGACAAAGGTTAAGGGCACGTAATGTGTACGTAATGTGCGGAATGTACATGGATTATGTACATTTTGGTGTGCGGTACCGCTGCGCATGGTTTCAGCTGTCTTTGGTCAGTTGCACGACGGTCGCATCGGTCTCGGGCGTGAGCTCTTCGAAATCGAAATTGTCCAGCCGGTCGGCGCGTTTTCCGGCGCGGGTGGCGGCGGTGATCACGCCAGAAACATCGTCGCCGGCTTGGCGCAGATGGGTCTCCAGTTTGCCGGCTTTTTCGCCGATGATCTCGACATCGCGGTGGAGCTGCCGGAGCGCCTTGCGAATGGCCCCGGCCTGCTCGCGCATCCGGGCGTCTTTGAGGATCGCGCGCATGGTGTGGAGCGTCGCCATGCAGGTGGTCGGCGAGACGATCCAGACCCGGGCGGCGAAGCCGTCACGCACCAGTTCGGGGAAATTGGCGTGCAACTCGGCATAGACCGCCTCGGACGGCAGGAACATCAGCGCGCCATCGGCGGTTTCGCCATCGAGGATGTATTTCTCGGAGATATCCTTGATGTGTTTCTTAACGGAGCTGCGCAGGAATTTGGCGGCCTCATTCACCTCCCAGTCGCTGGACGCGTTGCGCAGCGCCTCATACGCCTCCAGCGGGAATTTGCTGTCGATGCAGATGGGGCCCGGCGGGTTGGGCAGGTGAATGAGGCAATCGGCGCGCTTCCCGTTCGAAAGCGTGTGCTGCATCGTGTAGCTGTCCGAGGGCAGCGCCTTGGAGACGATATCGGTGAGCTGGATTTCCCCAAACGCGCCCCGGGTCTGCTTGTTGCTGAGAATATCCTGTAGCGTCAGCACGTCACCGCTGAGCTTTTCGATATTGGTCTGGGCCTTGTCGATCGTGGCCAGCCGTTCCTGCAACTGGGTCAGGGATTCTGTTGTCTTTTCCGACGAGCCGTGCAGGGATTCCTTCATCCGGTCCTGCATCTCGGACAGCGCGAGCGCCGAGCGGCGGGCGTTTTCGGCCAGCTTTTCGTTCATCTGAAGCTGCACGTCGGCAAGCCGGGATTCGACGGTCTGGATAACCTGCAACTGGGCATTGGTCTGGGTTTCGCTGACGGTTTGCAGGTTGCCGGACAATTGGTGCTGGTTCTGCCCCAGGGTCTGCACATCGCGGTTAAGCTGTCCGATCTGATGGTTGACCTGATCGACAGTGCGGGCCGAGCGACCGGCGGCGCGTACGCTTACGATGAGCAGGATCAGGATGATCAGCAGTGCGCCTGCGCCAAGCAGCGCCGCAATGGTCGCGGGGTCATTGAGGTCAAACGCGTGACTGCCGATCTGGATCATGTGCGCCCGAACAGCCGTTCGATATCGGCGAGTTTGAGTTCAACGTAGGTGGGCCGCCCGTGGTTGCACTGGCCGGAATGCGGGGTTGCCTCCATCTCGCGCAGCAGCGCGTTCATTTCGTCCGCCTGCATGCGGCGACCGGAGCGGATAGAGCCATGACAGGCGACGCGGCTGAGAATGACCTCGATCCGGGCGCGAACGGAAAGGCTATCGCCCTGATCGGCAAGTTCGTCGAGGATATCTAGCACCATGGCGCGGGCATCGCATTGCCCCAGGATGGCGGGGGTTTCGCGCACGGCAATCGTGCCAGGCCCGAACGGTTCGATCACCAGACCCAGGGTGGCAAGCTCGTCCGAAAGCTCCATCAAACGGGCGCTATCGCCGTCGGACATCTCGACAATCTCGGGGATCAGCAGCGCCTGGCTGGCGACGCCGTTTTCCGCCATCTGGGCCTTCAGCCGCTCATAGACCAGCCGTTCATGGGCGGCATGCTGATCGACGATCACCATGCCATCGGCGGTCTGGGCGATGATGTAGTTTTCGTGCACCTGGGCCCGGGCGGCACCAAGCGGCAGATCCTGCGGCGCGGTTTCAGTTTCTTCGATCACCGGCTCGACCCGGGCGCTGTAATCGCTGCGCATTTCGTCAAAGCCGGGGGCCTGCGCCTGGTAGCTGGCGGCACGGGCGGTGGGGGATGGGCGATCCATCTGATAGATGCGCGGACCGGTGTACTCCGGGCGGAAGGCCCCCAGCGTGGCCCCGGCGACGGTGGTCGAGGCGCGGTGCCCAGCCTCGGCCAGTGCGTGCCGCAGGCCCGAGACGATCAGGCCCCGGGCGAGTCCCGGATCGCGGAACCGGACCTCGGATTTCGCCGGGTGCACGTTGACATCCACCAGTGTCGGATCGCAGTCGATGAAAAGCGCGGCCGCCGGGTGGCGATCACGGCTGAGGAAGTCGTGATAGGCGACCCGGAGCGCACCATAGAGCATCTTGTCGCGCACCGGGCGGCCATTGACGAATAGGTATTGCGCCACGCTCGAGCCGCGCGAATAGGTCGGCAGGGCGGCATAGCCGGTCATCTGCAACCCGTCGCGGGTGGCGTCGATCCTGAGCGCGTTTTCGGCGAAATCCGCCCCCAGGATACGCGCCAGACGGCCGTGCAGCGCATCGAAGAGGTCGCCGGTTTCCGGATCGGCGCGAAAGCTGACGCGGCCTTCGCCACCGCCGGACGTGTCGCGCAGGGTGAACCCCACGAAGGGTTCGGCCATGGCAAGGCGCTTGACGGTGTCGGTGATCGCCTGCGCCTCGGCCCGGTCGGTGCGCATGAATTTGAGCCGCGCCGGGGTGGCATAGAACAGATCGCGCAGGGTGACGATGGTCCCGGCATTGAGTGCGGCAGGTTTGACCGCGTTCATCTGTCCGCCCGCGACGGAGATTTCGGCGGCGTCATGGCCGGGCGCGCGCGAGGTCAGGGTCAGCCGCCCCACAGCCCCGAGCGACGGCAGCGCCTCGCCCCGGAAGCCGAAAGTGTGGATGTTCAGCAGGTCGGACCCGTCGATTTTCGAGGTGGCGTGGCGGGCCAGCGCCAGCGGCAGGTCACCGGGCGCGATGCCGCAGCCGTTATCGGTGACGCGGATCAGGGTCTTGCCGCCATCAGCATAGGTGATGTCGATCCGGGTCGCCCCTGCATCCAGCGCGTTTTCCACCAGTTCCTTGACGGCAGAGGCCGGGCGTTCGACCACCTCACCGGCGGCAATCCGGTTGATCGCCGCGTCGTCAAGCTGACGGATAACAGGTCGATTTTCGCTTATTTGGGGGGGAGATTGGGCCATGCCACAAGACTTAGCACAAAATGTCGCGATTCGGGAACCGGATAACAGTGGTGATCAGGGCAATTGCCGGGTAGGGTCGGCGGGATGAAATCCAAGCCTGAACGAGGGTGATATGCAAAGTGAAACCATTGGCACCGCCGTGCTGGAGACCTGGGATGTGGACGAGGTGGCCCGGGCCTGGGCGGCGGATGAGATCGTGCTGATCGACGTGCGCACGGTGCAGGAATACGGGCTGGAGCATATCGAGGGCGCGCTGTTGTCGCCGATGTCGTTTTTCCGGCCCGAGAAGCTGCCGGGACAGACCGACAAGCGGATTGTGTTTCATTGCGCCGGGGGCGTACGGTCGGAAAAAGTGGCGCGGGCCTGTCTTGAGGCGGGCATGACCCGGATCGCTCATATGGGCGGTGGATTTGGCGCATGGAAGGCGGCGAAACTGCCCTATCTCGGCATCAACATGGGCACCGGCGCACCACAGCGGATCAACGCGGGATAACAAGTAAAGCCCGGACTGGCACTTGGTGGGTGAACAATATTCGTGTCGCCAACAGCAAAAATGCGCGACGGCTGTGCGAAACTTGTGCGACATTTTTTCACCCGCTGCACATTTGGCGGTGCAAAAAACTGGCGCAGGCGCTGCCGGGTCTCTACATTTGCTCCTTGGCGCGGTAGGGTGCCGCAAAACAAACGGGTCCGGGCAGGACGAGCATGAGTAACTCCGGTAGGAAGAAACCGCCTCTGGTGGCCGACAAGCGGTACACCAAATCCAAGGCGAAGCCGAAAGCGGCGAAACGCAAGCCTGCGACCAAGCGCAGGCGGCGGGCGCCTGCGCGCAAGCGTAATCCGATCGTCGCGTTTTTCCTGCGTATCATCCGCTGGGTTCTGCGGTTGGTCTGGTGGGTCACCTGGCGGGTGACGGCGGTGATCGCGCTCGTCGTTGGGCTGTCTGTGGGATATGTCTATGCCACGCTTCCGGGATTCGACAAACTGCTGGACGGCCGCGCGCGCGGCTCAGTCACGCTGCTGGATCGCGAGGGCGAGGTTTTCGCCTGGCGCGGCGATCAGTTCGGCGGCGAGGTCAATGCGCAGGTGGTCAGCAAACATCTGCGAAACGCGGTGGTCGCGACCGAGGACAAACGGTTTTACCGGCATTTCGGGATCAGCCCGCGTGGGGTGGCCAGCGCGGTGCGCATCAACCTGAGCGAAGGCCGCGGGCCGCTGAGCGGGCATGGCGGGTCGACCATCACCCAGCAGACTGCAAAGCTTCTGTGTCTGGGCGTAGAATATGACAAGAGCCAGTGGAAGGACGAGGCGGCTTATGTTCAGGACTGCCGTCGCGGCTCGATGTCGCGCAAGATCAAGGAAGCGGTCTATGCGCTGGCCATGGAGGTCAAGTATTCCAAGGACGATATCCTGTCGATCTATCTGAATCGGGCCTACATGGGTAGCGGCGCTTACGGGGCCGAAGCGGCGTCACAGCGCTATTTTGGCAAATCGGCGGCCGAGTTGAATGCTTCCGAAGCGGCGATGCTGGCGGGACTCTTGACGGCGCCTACACGACTCTCGCCCACGAGCAATCTGAAACGCTCGCAGGACCGGGCGGCGACAATACTGCGGCTGATGTATGAACAGGGTTATCTGAGCGCGAAGCAGATGCGTGCCGCGCAGGCCGATCCGGCTACGCTGAGCAAGGCGGCCAAGGCGCAGCTGGGTGGCTATTTTGCCGATTGGGTGATGGATAGCGGGCCCGAGTTTTTCACTCGCGATACCACCGAGGATGTGATCATCCGCACCACGCTGGACCAGCGCATTCAGCGCGCCGCCGAAGAGGCCCTGGCCGATATTTTTGACAATAAGGTAAGCGAGGGATCAAAGGCGCAGGCAGCGATTGTGGTGATGTCGGCGGATGGGGCCGTGCGGGCCATGGTCGGCGGGCGCGACACCACCGTGGTGGGTGCGTTCAACCGGGCGACACAGGCCAAACGCCAGACCGGATCGGCATTCAAACCGTTCGTTTATGCCACCGCGCTTGAACTGGGGCATGGCTGGGATTCGGTGGTGACGGACGAACCCTATTGCCAGGACATTGCAGGGTCGGGCCGCTGGTGTCCGGAGAACTATGACCGGAAATATCGCGGAAAGGTCCGGCTGGTCGATGCCCTGCGCCAGTCCCTGAACATTCCCGCGGTCAAGGTCAGCGAAAGCGTGGGCCGCGATCTGGTGCGGCAGGTCGCCACCGGGTTTGGCATCGATAACGAGCTCGCGGAAGGTCCCGCGCTGGCACTGGGCGCGTCGGAGAGTACTTTGCTGGAAATGACCGGCGCTTATGCCGGTATTTTGAATGGCGGCTCGTCGGTCACGCCCTATGGCCTGACCGAATTGCGCCTGCTGGGCGATGACGAACCGACAATGGGTATAAGCGGCGGTATCGGTGAGCGGGTCATTCAGAAGGCGGCAGCGCAGGAACTGATCTGGATGATGAGCAAGGTGGTCGCGAACGGAACGGGTAGCCGTGCGAAGTTACCCGATCGTGAAGTCGCGGGCAAGACCGGCACCACGCAAGCAGCGCGCGACGCCTGGTTTCTGGGCTTTACCGCCGATTACGTGACCGGTGTCTGGATGGGATATGACGACAATACCCCGCTGAAAGGTGTGACTGGCGGCGGCCTGCCTGCAGAAATCTGGCACGAGACAATGACGCGGGTTCATGAGGGCACGCCGGTACATCCGTTACCCATGGTCCGGCCCAAGCCAAAAGCGCCAACACCGCAGAAAAAACAGAAGCGCCGCCAGCGCGGCGGGGGTAACGCGATCGAAAACATCCTGCGCGGGCTGTTCGGATCGGATCGGTAGCTACTGTCGGCCTTGGCGACATAAAGTGGCAGATACAGCCGTAACTCCGCCCACCCAAGGTCGGACGCCGCCGTGTTGTAACAAACTCGGACGGTCACTTTGTCCGCTTCGAGCCCATTCTTACCGATGCTGCAATCGCTTTGAATGGCTGCTTTATCTGTCATCGGGCAAAGATAAATATCATTCCGAATCCGATGATTCACTCAGAAGAAATCTTGGGCCGGGGCCATCGGCAGCGATATGATCTTGTCGGTTATGCAAAGTGCAGCTCCTGAGCGACAGGCAACCACACCCGATACAGCGCGTTAGTTTGTCTCTCAATCGTTGCATCTGCGCGATGCGCTCATCCAGTTCCGCTTGCCATTTCTTTGAGAGTTTTTCCCAATCACGTTTCGTGGGCGTACGCTGATCAGGAAGTTCGTTCATGGCCTCAGAGATTTCTTTAAGCGTCATTCCCAGAGTTTGTGCCACGCGAATGATTGAAATTCGCCGCAGCATCTCTCGGTGATACATGCGTTGATTTCCAGCCGTTCGCGTACTTCTTACCAACCCTCGGCGTTCATAGAACCTGAGTGCTGACGCGGTTACGCCACTGCGCCGGGCCACGTCACCAATGGTCAAATATGCAGTGCTTTTCACTATGCTTTCACCTCTACTATTGCAGTTGAAATAATGCCTTGACTTAAACTTAAGTTCAACTTGTAGGTTCGTGTGAATGCTCAAAGCACGAGCCGTTCGCAAGGGAGAAAATTATGAAGATCACTAAAGTAAGCGCTTACCGGAAAGACTTACCGTACGTTGGGGGCGGGCTTGCCGTTGGTGATCTTACCGAGGAGCGCACGAGGACTTTTGATACCTTCAACAGTTCAGTCGTGGTTATTGACACAGATGCCGGTATCAGTGGATGTGGCGAAGCGTGCCCTTGGGGCGCTAGCAATCTTGGTGCGCTCCCAGCCATGCCCGGTCTTGCTGATGCTTTGTTAGGCAAAGACCCGCGCGAACTTCACAAAATCGAACGGATTATGGATGCAGCTATTGAAGGTCACTCCTACGCTAAGAGTGCCGTCGACATGGCCTGCTGGGACATACTTGGGAAAAGCGCCGAAATGCCTGTCTACATGCTGCTGGGGGGTAAGTTGTGTGATGGCGCGCCGCTCTATCGCTGTGTCATGGAACAGGAGCACGACAAAATACGCGCCGAGATGGAGCGATACAGGGCAGTAGGCTACAAGTATTTTAAACTCAGGGTCGGGATTGAACCGGAAAGCGATATTGAACTTATCCGCTTTGCGGCGGGGATCGCCCAACCCGGAGAGGTTGTTTATGCCGATGCAAATTGCCGATGGACACTTCACGATGCATTGAAAGTGGTGAGAGCTGTCGATGATCTTGATGTCATGATCGAACAGCCCTGCCTCACCTACGAAGAGTGTTTACATGTGCGGTCACGAACGAACCTGTCAATGAAGCTCGACGAGCTTGTGACCAATCAATCTATGGCAGAGCGACTGACACAAGACCTAATAGCAGACGTCGCCTGTGTGAAGATGGCGCGTATTGGTGGGTTAACAAAAGCACACAGAATACGTGACTACTTTGTAGATCACGGGATAAAAGTCGTCACCGAGTGCATGATGGGCGGCGAGATTGTGTCTGCGGCTGTTTCACATTTTGCGGCTTCGACACCCGCAGAACTATTGTTCAATACGACGGATTTGCATGCGTATCATACGGAGCCGACCGGTACTCCTGCGCCGCCGACATCAGATGGGCGGATGTATTGCCACGACACCCCTGGACTTGGTGTCGAACCCGACTTTGAGAGCCTAGGTGACCCTGTGGCTGTTTTCGAATGAGGACAATTGTGATGCGTGCCTAAAGCCGACATCCGTGAAAGCACAGCGAAGGGCTCCTTTGTCTAAGATTTTTTGATGCGGGCCAAGGTGTTAGGGTTGTGCGGGGCGGGATGGCCCGCGTTGACAAATCTGACAAG
>NZ_JAIMIB010000007.1 GCF_019966515.1 Roseovarius aestuarii
TAAACATGCGCCCACCAGTACCTGAAACCTTATTAGAGAAACCTCAAATCAGTGGTACGGAAACAGGGGGCTAGACAGCGACCGAAAAGCTGGCTCATCTGGTTGCCGATCTGGAACGCTCAAACCGCGCCCTTGACGAATTCGCCTATGTCGCCTCGCACGATCTGAAGGAACCACTGCGGGGCATCACCATCAACGCCAACTTTCTGCTGCGCGAGAAACCCTCCGCGGCGGTAAAGAAACGCGGCCAGCGCATTGTGGAATTGGGCGTGCGCATGGAGAACCTGATCTCGGACCTGCTGCGGTTCTCTCGTCTTGGCCGCGACAAGCACAGAGAGGCCATCGTCGATACAGAGATGGTCGTCGAAAAAAGCCGCAAGCTGTTCGAGGAGTTCACCGACGAGACGTCCGCACAGCTAACGATAGATGCCAAGCTTCCCGATGTGAAAGCGGACCCTGCCCGCGTGTTGACCGTATATCAGAATCTCATCGCGAATGCATTGAAGTATAATAAGTCGGGCCCAAAAGTCATACAGGTTGGATTTACCGACTGCGCGAGGATTGGTGACAAAGAGATAGCTGATGCATTTTACGTGCGTGACAACGGCATCGGCATTGACGCCAAGTTTCACGATAAGGTCTTCGAGATTTTCACGCGACTGAACAGTTCAAGCGACTTCGGCCCGGGTACCGGGGCTGGTCTGGCTTTCGTCAAACGGATTGTCGACGAATGGGGTGGTGATTTTGGCGTCACGTCCTCTCCGGGAAAAGGATCGACATTCTTCTTTTCGATGCCCTTATCCAAACGCACCAAGAGGTCGGCGGTACCGGCGCCCGAGCTCAGTGAAAGATCGGCGCACGAATGACTTTTCAGGCAAAAACCCGGCCACGCCGCGTTTGCGGGAAAAACTCCGACTGGGCCGAAGGGAATCGCATATGATAGACGCAGCTAAAAACCGGGTTATCCTGATTGTCGAAGACAACATCGATGATTTTGAAGCCGTTGAAAGCGCCATTTTGAACACAGGCAATTTTGCCGGGCTGATCAAGCGCTGTGCCTCCGGTCAAGAAGCGCTGGATATCCTGACAGCAGCCGGAACCGGCCCGCACTCTGCTGCCGCCCAGCAACCCTCCCTGATTATCCTAGATCTGAATTTGCCCGGCCTTACGGGGCTTGAGGTCTTGGAACGCATCAAAAGCGATGGCCGGTTGCAGATGACACCGGTAGTCGTGATGACATCGTCGACAGATCAGCGCGACATTAACGCTTGTTATCGTGCGGGTGCGAACGCATATCTTCAAAAGCCGATGGAACTGGATAGGCTGTTTTCATCAGTATCCCGATTAACCGCCTTTTGGCTCGATACTGCAATATTAGCTGTCTGATCTTATTCGGGTGCGATGCGACTGAACCTCTCCATGTCAACGAGTCCATCGCTATATCCAGGAACACGACGTTGACGGTCGAGAATATCATGGGCCGAGGACGACGTGGCGCCCCCATTCTGGAACCCAAGGCGGACATGAGATATGCGCGCAAATCCCTTGTTCGCGGATCGTTCCGGAAGATACTAATGCAGTCCCTTCAATCCGAAATGGCGCAGTCCGAACTCACCAATTCCTGTCTATGTCGTTGATCAACTTTTCCGGAACCTCGAACCGAAAAGGACCACTCGCGCAATTGCAGCGAAAGCCCAGCATGTCTCGCTGAACGGCCGCCCGTAATCAAAAGAATGCTGCCCTCAGCACGAACGGCGACTTCCGGAAAGCCGGCTATCCGAACCAAAATCCCTTTGAATTGGGAGGCGCAGGAAAAGCACTTGCTAAACGCTCAATCCGCAAATTCCCTGTTAATTCTCTGATCGCCGGTCAAAATTTCCCTTTATTGAAAGCAGGGAAGTCTGTGTGTGAGTGGCTGGGGTGGTAGGATTCGAACCTACGATCTCCTGTACCAAAAACAGTTGCCCTACCGCTAGGCCACACCCCAATTGTGACGTGCTAGTTACTCTGGACTTTGGTTTGGTTCAAGAGCGGAAAAAGAAAAAATAACCGAAAACGGTCAATCATCTCGAACGGGCGAAACAACTTGCAGGATCAGTCTAGTATTTCGTCTTGTTTAATACCCCAAAGGCGCGACTTCGGCGCCCAGCCCTTGTAACCCGCCGCCGACAACCGGCACCAGTCCTTGTTGCATTCGTTGACCCGGGCGATCACCCCCAGTTCCAGCCGGGCGACGACCATCGACTGCCGGTCAGGGCGGGCGAAAATGTCCAGCATGTCGTGTTCAATGATCGCCGTGCGCACGCCTGAAAGCAGCGAATAGTGAATCCAGCCCCCGACCCCGTCGCGATCCCGCACGCGCCGCCAGTGCCCGTGTTCCGCGGTGATCTCAAGCGGGACATCCTTGCGGGTAAATACCCAGTCGATCTGGTGGGTCAGGCTGGGGCCGCGCCGGACATTACCTTCGCTGGCCTTCAGCGAGACATAGCGCGGCAACGGCAGATTTGTGACCGGGCCGCGATCCTGTGCCGCGACCATACCGCTCAGGATCAGCACCAGCACTCCGGCACATACGACGAGTGATTTCATGACCTGCGTCCGATATCTGCTCAAACAATTTTGCCGGGGTTCTTGTGCCCCGACCTTTCCTGCGTCACTCTGGCATCAACGCGCCGAAATTGCAAAGAACAAGGAGGGCCCGAATGCCATCTGCACGCCTGAGTGTTGTTGTAACGCGACGCCTGCCGGAACCCGTCGAGAAACGTCTGGGAGAGCTGTTCGACGTCAACCTGCGAGACAGCGACGACCCGATGAGCCGCTCCGAGCTGGCGCAAGCGGTCCGAACGGCCGATGTTCTGGTGCCCACGCTGAGCGACCGGATCGATGCGGGGATGATCGCACAGGCCAGTGACCGGCTGAAACTGATTGCGAATTACGGCGCGGGTGTAGACCATATCGACGTCCATACCGCCCGCCAGCACGGCATCCTGGTGTCGAATACGCCCGGCGTGTCGGCTGATGATACCGCTGACATGACGATGGGGCTGATTCTGGCGGTAACGCGCAGGATGCCCGAGGGACTGGCGGTGATGCAGAAGGGTGAATGGCACGGCTGGGCCCCCACCGCATTACTGGGCGGACGTATCGCCGGGCGGCGTCTGGGCATTCTCGGCATGGGCCGGATTGGTCAGGCGGTGGCGCGGCGCGCGGCGGCCTTTGGTATGCAGATCCATTATCACAATCGCAAGCGCCTGCGGGCCGAGACCGAAGAAGATTTCGGCGCCACCTATTGGGAGAGCCTCGATCAAATGGTGGCACGCATGGATGTGGTCAGCGTCAACTGCCCGCACACACCGTCGACCTTCCATCTGATGAACGCAAGGCGGCTGAAACTGATGAAACCCGAGGCAGTGATCGTCAACACGTCGCGCGGCGAGGTAATTGATGAAAACGCGCTGACCCGCGCCTTGCGGACGGGCGAGATCGCTGGTGCGGGTCTTGATGTCTATGAATACGGCTCCGAGATCAACCCGCGTCTCCGGGCGCTTGGCAATGTCGTGTTGCTGCCGCATATGGGGTCGGCCACCGTCGAGGGGCGGCTTGAGATGGGCGAGAAGGTTATACTGAACATCAAGACCTTCGATGACGGCCACCGCCCCCCCGATCTGGTGGTCCCATCAATGCTCTGACGTGTTAAAATCTGCCCGAACGTACCAATTCGGCCGGAAACCCGATATACTGGGCCAAATCGAGGCTCCCCGGCGTGGCCAGAGCGCTGCAACGGCCATCCCGGGTAGGCCAATTCGGCGCAAATCGCTTTCCGCGCGCGAAGCACGCCGCTATGGTGCGCGCCAATGACAATCGGACCGACAGGATCGGGATGAACAAGAATATCAAAGACGCCTCGACCATCGTCACGTCGCAACCCATCGGCGCGACCGTGCAGATCGTGGTCGACACACTGTTTGCCCGCATCAAATCCGAGGAATACCCGATCGACACCCGCCTGCCCTCCGAACGCACCCTCGCCTCGGAGCTGGGTGTGGCGCGCAACACCGTGCGCGAGGCGCTGGATGTGCTGGAAAACCAGAAGGTCATCCGCCGCCGTGCCGGGTCGGGCAGTTTCGTCACCTACCGGTCCGGCACCCCGCGCAATGCACCCGAAAACTCTGTTGCCGATGAAACCAGCCCGCTGGATCACCTCGTGGTCCGTGGCATTCTGGAGCCCGAGATGGTGCGCCTTGCGGTCGTCAATATGACACCCCGAATGATCACCGAGCTGAGCGAAACACTGTCGCAGATCGAAACCATCCAGACCGATATGGACCAGTTCATCGAGCTCGAGGAAAAGCTCTACATGCAGATCGCCGAAGGCACCGGCAACCCGCTTCTGGCCTCGTGCTACAAGCTTTCGATCGACACCTACCGCCAGAGCTTCCGCACCAAGCTCCGCCGCCGCAACCTGACGCCCAAGCGTATTCAGGACTATCAGAAGCGCTACAACACGCTATTCAACGCCATATCCTCCCGCGATGTCGCCTCGGCGGTCGAATTCATCAAACTGCATCTGGTCGAAGAACAGCAATTACTGCTGCAGGAGTTTTAAACGCGTCCCCCACAGGTCTGCATTGCGGGACTTTGTTGCCATTCGCTGAATGACCGCTCTCAAAAGGTCTTGATGTTCAAAGACGATATTAGCCATCTGGTATAGTCCGCCAGCGCCGCGTCGTCTCTGGAGCAATAGGTCCATTTCTGCTGGCGCTTTGCTACGATGAACCCGGCACGCTTCAAGAGTTCAATATGGCGGCTCATGGTTGGCTGACTTACTCCGAAATGTTCCGCCAGAAGCTGCACGCATACACCGATCTCTACAGGATCTGCGGATTCCTGTTTGGAGAAATGCGTCGCTGGATCGTCCAGCAAGCGAAGCACCTCGATGCGGGTCTCGTTGGCAAGTGCCTTGACTTGATCTTCTCTGTTTGGCATACCCATAGATAAATAGCGAATAAGCTATATGTCAATGAATAAATGAAAGCGAAGCGATGCTAGAGCTGAAGGAGCGTTTCTCATATCAAGGGCAGTCCGTCGCCTGGGGCTCGATGGGTGAAGGCGATCCGATCGTTCTGATTCATGGGTTTCCTTGGTCCGCGCAAGCATGGCGGTCTATCGCACCTTGGCTAGCGAAGACCCACAAGGTCTATTTCTTCGACATGCTCGGCACGGGCCTGTCAGAAAAAGGCTCCGACCAGAATGTGACTGAGTCCGTTCAAAGCGATGTGTTGGAGGACTTGATCGGCGACTGGGGTCTCACGCGCCCTCAGGTGGTCGGTCATGACTTTGGCGGGTTGTGCGCGTTGCGCGGTCACTTTGTGAACGGCATCGAATATGGCAAACTCCATCTGGTGAATGCGGTCGCGGTGTTGCCATCTGGCTCGCCCTTCTATGCCCATGTCGCGAACCATGAGCCTGCTTTCGCAGGGCTGCCGGACTACGCTCATGAAGCACTCTTTCGGGCCTACATTCAGGCGGCGGCGCATTATCCGCTGCGCGAAGACTCGATCCAGATGTATTTTAAGCCTTGGTCGGACGAGGTGGGGAAAGCCGCGTTCTACCGTCAGATCGCACATGCCGACCTGGCCAATATCGAAGATGCGCAGAAACTCTATGCGGAACCCGATTTTGATGTCCACATGACATGGGGAATGCGCGACACGTTCATTCCTTCTAAGCAAGGACGCGAGGTACAGAAGCTGCTCAAGGCAAAGAGCTTCACGCCCATCCCGGATGCGTCGCACATCGTCCATGAAGACGCACCGGCGGCGTTGCTGGGGTCGCTGCTCAACAGCATCTAATCGCGAATTCGACAGTCGGCGAACGAGACATTCGCTGCACACTGACTAATGACGAGGTTCGGCTCAATCCGGCCGTACACAGGTGCCACGTTTGGCGATTAACCCGAACCTTGGGGAAGGATGTCAGGTACGCCTGAAGAAATCTCCGACAGCATCTCACCGGGTAGTCAGGACAGATCAAACCCCTTTCTTCGTATGAAATCACCAAAGTCCTGACGTTCCGGCAGGGCATATTGGCGGCTTTTGTCTTCGGACCAGCAATAGTCATCGGCAACACCGAAAACATCTGATGCGGTCTGGCTGGCATAGGGTTGCGCGGCCTCGCGTCGCTGGTCGTACTCCGTGATTTTCGCTTCGATATCGGTTTCAGAATACCTGTCCGTGTGCACCGTCGCCGACAGCGGCAGACGCATGCTTATTTTGACCGTTGGGTGCCTTGGGTACCCGAATGCCAGCCCCGCCACGGGAAACACGTGATCCGGCAAACCAAGCAGGTCGCTGACGGCTTCAGCCTCGTTTCTGATTGCACTCACGGGGCAACAGCCAAGCCCCATATGCTCGGCCGCCGTGATAAAAGCGGAAAGCGCGATACCCGCATCGACCGCCGCATTGAAAAACGCATCCAGATGATCATTGGCAAACCGATGCCCGTGCATCTGATGCAGCTTGCGTTGCCGTCTGTTATTGCCACAGAACACCGCGAAATTCGGCGCATCTGCCAGCCATGTATCGGGGCCGACCAGATCAATCAGTCTCTTTTTAACCGACTGATCCCGCAGGATAATAATATCGCGCTGTTGCAGGTCACTTTTCGTCGGCGCGGCCAGCGCAGTGGCGCAGAGAAGCTTTGTAAGAGCCGGGTCAACCTCTTCGGGCATGAAATCCCGGCAGGACCCCCGGGCGACCATCCCGGCCAGAGGTGACTGAGCCTGATCCAGCGGACCGACGTCCAGTTCCTCGCCATATCGGTATTTCAGGTTCTGGGAAATCGTGTTCATGTTGGTCTCCGGCTCGTATCATATTGGTCGTTACACGAGAGGCACGACGGGCAGGCCCATCAACTCTCCACCGTCCGCGCGCTCAACTCCGGCCCCGCGTCTGGGCGGTTCACGCGCTGCTGCCACATCTGGCCCAGATCCAGCATCTCGGCCTTCAGAAGTTCGCTGTGTTTCGCCAGCCAGTCGGGGACCGAGCCAAACTCGACGATTCGCGCCTTACCCTTCTGCACCGTGACCACCGGCCAGTCGCCAATCAGGGCGTTATTGATGCCGAAGATATCCCTGCCCCACCACTCTGCATGACCAAAAGCATGGGTCACATGGCCCAGCTGTTTCATCGCCGCCAGCACCGACACCGGATTGACCGTGCCGGCCTTCTCAACGGCAGCATGCCAGATATCCAAAATCGCCGCGTATTCCCAACTCACCGCGCTCCAACTGCCCGGAAACTTGTTGTTGTATTCTTCGTAGAACACATTGGGTTGATTGAAGAAAAACGCTTTCTCCCGCAGTGCCGGATCGTCGAAATCGGGGAATTGGAACAGCACGCCTTCCATGAAGTCACGGCTGGTTTTCTCGACCAGCACTTCGTAATGATCCAGCGTGCAGGAAACAATCTGGCCTTCATAGCCCTGTGCATAGGCATATTCCGTCATCGCATGTACCATCGGCGTATAGCTGGTGCACCAGCACAGGATGTCGGGATCGAGATCCAACATCGGCTGCACGATCCCGGCGACATCCCCGCCCTCTGCCGGGTATTGCACCTCTTTCACGACCCGCACGCCTGCTGCCTTGAACGCCGCCCGGTAGGTGGCGAGCGACGGCAGCCCCATCCCGTCGGCCTGGGTGCACATCGCTACGGTCTTCAATTCGGGCCGGGTGCGGGCCAGCCAGTCGACACCGGTCGCCACGTAAATCGGATGCACTTCGCTGAGCGCAACCAGATAAGGCGTGTCGGGGCTGAGGTCGCTGGGCAGCAGGGTCGAGGTCAGGATGCGCCTCTCTCCCAGGAAATCCGCCACCGCGGCAAAGCTGTCGCCGCCCAGCATCATCATCAGCTTGATGTCGTGTTCCTGCACCAGCTGCATCGCACCCTCGCGCGCCTCGACCGGGTCATCGCCGCAATCATAGGCGTGAATGCGGATCGGATAACGCCGCCCACCAATCAGCAGACCGCCCGCGTTATTCAGCCAGCTTTCCCAGATGCGGCAGCCGTGCAATCCCGGCAATCCCCAGGATTCGACCTGGCCCGATAGCGGCGCCAGAAAGCCGATATCGACGGTTTTCGCCATCCCCACGGATAACCTGGGCAGTGCGCCGGAAATCGCCAGTCGTTGTGCAAAGCTCGAAGATTCCATGATTTCTTCTACATCCTTCTTCTGTCCCGCCCAATCAATTTACCGGCGCGATCCGAATATGGTTGACATATTGGTACAGTATTTGGCTTATTAAAAGGAACCAAAAGTACCAAATGATAAATTTTGGTTCATACCAATCGCAGGGAGAACATCTGAATGGCCAAGAAACGCGTTGCAATCATCGGGGCCGGTCCATCCGGACTGGCTCAGCTCCGGGCATTCCAGTCCGCCGCCAAAAAGGGCGAGGATATCCCCGATATCGTCTGCTACGAAAAGCAGTCCGACTGGGGCGGGCTCTGGAACTACACCTGGCGCACCGGCGTCGATGAGGATGGCGAGCCCTGTCATTGTTCGATGTATCGCTATCTCTGGTCGAACGGCCCGAAAGAGGGTCTGGAGTTTGCCGACTACACATTCGACGAACATTTCGGCAAGGAAATCGCCAGCTACCCGCCGCGCGCGGTTCTGTTTGATTACATCAAGGGCCGGGTCGAAAAGGCCGGTGTGCGCGACTGGATCCGCTTCAACAACGTGGTGCGCGACGTGCGTTTCGATGACAGCACGGGCAAATTCACCGTCCGCGCCCGCGACAGCAAGGCCGACAGCGAAACCGAGGAAGAATATGACCACGTGATCGTTGCCTCGGGCCACTTCTCAACCCCGAACGTGCCCTATTACCCTGGTTTTGAGTCCTTCAATGGCCGGGTATTGCATGCCCATGATTTCCGCGATGCCCGCGAATTCAAGGACAAGGATATCCTGATCCTCGGCACGTCTTACTCCGCCGAGGACATCGGCTCGCAATGCTGGAAATACGGCTGCAAGTCTATCACCGTGGCCCATCGCACGGCAGCAATGGGCTATGACTGGCCCGAGAACTGGCAGGAAGTGCCGGCGCTGGTCAAGGTTGACGGTAACACCGCACATTTCAAGGACGGCACCAGCAAAGAGGTGGACGCGGTCATCCTCTGCACCGGCTATCGCCACCATTTCAACTTCCTGCCCGATGATCTGCGACTGAAGACCGCCAACCGGCTGGCGGCGGCGGACCTCTACAAGGGCGTCGTCTGGAACCAGAACCCGCAGATGTTCTACCTGGGCATGCAGGACCAGTGGTACACGTTCAACATGTTCGACGCGCAGGCCTGGTGGGTACGTGACCAGATCATGGGCAAGATCGCCCTGCCCGACGCCGCCACGATGGAGGCCGATCCGAAGGCCCGCGAAGCCGCCGAGGACGCGCTGGAGGATGATTACGCCTGCATCGCCTATCAGGGCGCCTATGTGCAGGAACTGATCGACGAGACGGATTACCCCAGCTTTGATGTCGAAGCCGCCAATCAGGCCTTCTACGCGTGGAAAAAGCACAAGAAGAAAGGCATCATGGAGTTCCGCAACCACGGCTACACTTCACCGATGACCGGCAAACAGGCCCCTGCACACCACACCCCGTGGAAAGATGCGCTGGACGATAGTCTCGAGGCTTATCTGCAAACCGACAAACAGGCGGAAGACGCCTGACAGTCCGCCGCTCCGATCTCTCCGCAATGATCGGAGCGGTGCTTTTCCCGAGCTGACACACCGGCTGCGTCTGGGCGTTTTGTTGCCGGAAACAATAGATAGTGCTGAAGAAGGATTTATTGCATAGCGCAGTAAAGCACTGGCGGCATCATCACCGGGACCGCAGTGTAACTAAATAGCGGCTCGGGTCTTTAGTCGAAAACAGATCGCGTAAGCCATCTACAAAGTACTTTACGATACGACGCGGATTGTCCGGCAAATGCCCCAGCACTATTTTCAGCGGATCGACCGCAGGGCGCAGCGGCACTTCAATGACGGTATCCCCTGCATATGTTATGTTAGTTTCCGGACGCATATGCAGGAGCGAACAACCAACGCCTGCACCAACCAGGCTGCGCACCATCTCAAGCGTTGTTGCTGTGCTTGCAACAAGTGGTTTGACGTCAGCGATTTCAAATACCCGGCTATAGTACTCACTGACCACAGGCAGATCGAGTAAAACCAGATTTTCGTCAGCCAGATCGGACAGCGAAACGCAATCCCGCTCGGCGAATTTGTGCTGCTCTGGAACGAGAAGGTAAGCAGGGACTTCGATAAGGGTTTCGTAGGTAACGTCAGGCTGCATGCTTTCCGCAACACATAAAATGACGTCAAACCTTCCGGAAACCAAGCCAGCCTGAGCTGTTTGGTTGTCGCATTCAGTGAATTTGATGTCGACACGAGGATTGTCTTTTAACATTGCATGCGCAATGCCGGGCAGGAATGCGGGCGCGACTGGCGCGTAATAGCCGATGCGCAACGTACCGGTCAGCTGGGTACGCATTTCAGCACCCGCACCCATCAATGTCTCATACTCATCCAGTAGGTGCTGAATTCGGCTCATCAATATCTGACCGGTGGCCGTCGGCGCGATGCCCTTGGCCCGATGCCGGGTTGTTAGTTTCAACCCGAATGCGTCTTCTACCTGATTGACCGCCGCCAGTACGGCAGAGGGCACGACATGCATTTCCTTTGACGCCTCGGTAATGCTGCCGTTGTTCACGGCAGCCATGAAATAGCGCAGAGCTTTCAGGCTGGTATCCATAGTTCTCCTAATTCATATTTTATGACTTTAATATTGAACTTTTTCCGTTTTTCAAAAGATATAATTTGCGCTTATTTGGGAGATGCATTGAGAAAATTGGAGGTAGCGATGCAAAGCCATGCGCGCGTTGTCGTCGTTGGTGGCGGTGTCGGCGGATTGTCAGCATTATATCACCTGACCCAAGAGGGTTGGACTGATGTCGTCTTGCTGGAACGCAATGAATTGACGTCTGGCACCACATGGCATTCAGCGGCCCAATGCCCGAGTGTGGCATTCAATCAACTGCTGCTTTTGCTGCGCGATTATACAATCAATCTTTATAAGGAATTGGCCGAAGACGCGGCATATCCGATCAACTATCACTATGGCACGGGCGGGATGCGCCTGCTGACCAACCCAAACCATGTCGACGAAGTGCATCACATCATGTCGGTGGCCAAAGGGTTGGGCATCAATTTTGAATTGCTGGATCCGGTCGAGGCCAAACGGCGTAATCCTCTGCTGGAAACGCAGGGGGTTCTGGCCGCACTTTGGGATGAAAAGGACGGTGACATTGATCCTGCACAGCTGTGTCAGGCGCTGGCCGCGCGTTCGCGCAAGGCGGGCGCTGCGATCCATCGCAACTCTCCGGTCACGGGGCTGAAGCAACTGCCCAATGGCGAATGGCTGGTGACAAACGACAAGGGCGCCATCACGGCCGAACATATCGTCATTGCTGCCGGATACCGCGTGAATGAGGTTGGCGCATTGATGGGAATTGAATACCCGGTCATTGCCATGGAACACATGTATTTCGTCACTGAAGACATTCCTGATCTGGTCGCCCTTGACGAGCGGGTGCCGATGGTACGTTGCCCGCGCGATACGTTTTATATGCGCCAAGAGAAAAAGGGCCTGCTGGTTGGCATATATGAACATGACTGCAGGACCTTCGGCATGGATGGAATAGACCCCGATTTTGTGAATGCCCTTTGCCCTGATGATCTGGATCGTCTGTTGCCGAAAATGGAGCCGATCTTTGATCGTTTGCCCTGCCTTCAGGAGGTTGGGATCAAGTCGGTGGTGAACGGGCCGATATCCTATGCCTCCGACGCAGGGCCGTTGGTCGGTAAGCAACCGGGGTTGCGTAATTGTTGGTCAATGAACGGGCTCAGGGTTGGCATCGGCGAGGGCGGCGGTTACGGCAGAATGCTGGCCCAGATGATCGTACATGGCGAAACCGAGTGGGACACCTGGCAACTTGACCCGCGTCGAATCACCAGCTTTGCCAATACAGAATACACTGCGCTGAAATCGATCGAAGATTATCAGCATGAATTCCGTTGGCACCTGCCGCATGAACATCGCCCCGCTGGACGGCCCGCCAAAGCATCGCCCCTTTACCCGGTGCTAAAGGCCAAGGGTGCCGAATTCGGAGTGGTCAACGGCTGGGAACGCACGGACTTTTACAAGCCGAGTAACGATTTCACAGAAAGCCACGGCTATAGGTTCCAGAATTCGCACGATGTTGTCGGCGCCGAAGTCAAGGCGTTGACAAATAACGTGGGCCTTGCCGAACTGTCGGGCTTTAATCGCTACCGGATCAGCGGCACGGGCACGCTGGAGTGGCTCAGCAGCCTGACCTGCTCACGCCTCTCTAGCAAGAATGGCAAAGCGTCGCTGTGCTATTTTCTGACCCCGAATGGCAATATTGCCGCTGAGGCAACGATTGTGCCGCTGCCCAGCGGCGACATTTTCTATGGCTCTGCCGCAACGGCAGAATACCACGACATGGATTGGTTGACGGAACGGTTGCCCGAAGGGGCCGATATCCGCATTGAAAGCTGCACCAACACGCACACGATGCTGGTCGTCGCTGGTCCAAAAACCCGTGATTTGCTGACCTCTGTATCGCCCCGCACAAAGTGGGGGCAGCAGGACTTCCCCTGGTTGACCGCACAGCGCGTTTTCATTGGCCATGTTGAAACCCTCGCCCTCGCGATCAGTTACTCGGGCGAACAGGCATTTGAGCTGCACATTCCGAACAGCCAGCTCTACGCTGCCTATGAAATCCTGACCCACGCTGGCGCGCAGTTCAACCTGACGCATTTCGGCATGTACGCGATTGATTCCATGCGTCTGGAAAAGGGCTATGGCCACTGGAAAGGTGACTTCGTCACCGAGTACAACCCTATCGAGGCGGGCCTGCACCGCTTCGTCGATCTGGACAAGGAGTTTCCCGGCAAAAAAGGATTGCAAGCTCAGATGGCCGCGGGCAATCGTAAGGAAAGGATCATTCTGGTCTTGGACACCAGCGAGGCCCCCGCTCAGCCGGGAGAAGGTGTGTTCGTGAACGGTACCTCGGTCGGGTCGATTACCTCGGCAGCATGGGGCTATCGCACGGGCAGCAACCTTGCAATGGCCTATGTAAATCCGGAACACGCGGTTATTGGTTCGGTCGTCGATGTGCTTTTGTTCGGAAAGCCTGTTCAAGCCACCGTCTGCAAATCCTGTTTGTTCGATCCCCGAAATACTATACCCCGAGGTATCGCATGACCAAAAAGCCAGTGCGCAAAACCCGTGCCGGAAAACGTGCAAACTATTGCTCGGTGAACATTTTCCAACACACGTAATCCGAGACATTGATGACCATATCCGGCCGCGGTTTCGGATACACCTCGCCGTCAGGCGTATGTGTCAGGCGAACAAAGGCGTCTGCTTAAAAGCCCAAGAACCCTGTTTGGCTTCCCTTTTAAGGAAGCGTGAAGTTGCCCCAAAACCTGACATCTGCTCAGTTGCCACGGGTTCACGCTTAGTCCGCTATCCAGTCGCTTCCCTTAACCTGCCTTCACCGCCGTTCCCACCCGCGCGGCACGGAAGCCCCAGCCGTCGCGACCAATCGACCGGCAGAGGATCAGCACCGGAACAAGGCCGAAACCCACCAGCACCAGCGACGGTACAGCCGCTTCGGTCAGACGCTCATCGGCAGCCAGCCGGTGGGCCTGCACGGCCAGGGTCTGGAAATTGAACGGGTGCAGGATCAGTGTGGCCGGCAATTCCTTCATCACATCGACAAAGACGATAAGCAGCGCGGTCAACACCGATGTACGTGACACCGGCAGATGCACGCGCCACAAGAGTTTCGGCGTACTTTGGCCCAACGAGCGGGCTATGGCATCGAAATGCCCCGGCACCGTCGCCATGCCGCTGTCGTAGGCGTTCAATGCGGCGGCCATGAACCGCGCCATGTAGGCCAGCACCATCAGCCAGATCGACCCGGTGATCAGTAGCCCGGTCGAGATGCCGAACCGCGCCTCCATCACCCCGTCGATCAGGTTGTCGAGCGCCGCCAGCGGCACCATCAGCCCCACGGCTATCACGCCCCCCGGCACCGCGTATCCCAGCCCGGCTCCAATCACCAACCCGCGCGAGCTGCGCCCGGGCCGGGTGCGCGCCCGAAACCCGATCAGCACCGCGCCGATCACCGTCAGAACCGAGGCAATCCCCGCCAGCGTGACCGAATTCCACATCAGGTCAGCGTAACGCTCCGATAGCAGGCTCTGGCCTGATCCCTGCGCCATCACCCCCAGCATGATGACCGGAATGACAAACCCCAACAAAACAGGCAGGAAGCAGATCACCATCGCAACCCAACCGGGTGCGCCGGTCAGGCGTGGCTTTTCCATCGCTTCGAACCGGGCGCCCCGTCCCGCCGTGCGCGCCTTGCCGCGCTGCGCCCGTTCGAGGCCCGCAAGCAATAACGCGAAGCTCAGCAAACATAGGGAAAGCTGCGCCGCCGCGGCGCGGTCTCCCAGTGAAAACCACGCCTGATAGATGCCGGTGGCAAAGGTCTGGACGTTGAAAAACGCCACCGTGCCGAAATCCGCAATCGTCTCCATCACTGCCAGAAGCGCACCCCCGGCAATTGCGGGCCGCGCCATTGGCAGCGCCACCCGCCAGAACGCCCTGAGCGGCGAGCGCCCCAAGGTGCGTGCCACCAGAAACGCGTTCGATGATTGCTGCCGGAACGAGGCCCGGGCCAGCAGATAGACATAAGGGTACAGCACCACGGTCAGCATCATCGCCGCCCCACCAAGCGAGCGGATTTCGGGGAACCAGTAGTCCCGCGGCCCCCAGCCCATCACCTCGCGCAAGAGCGTCTGCACCGCGCCGGGATGATCCAGCAGGTCGGTATAGGCATAGGCAAGCACATAGGCGGGAAAGGCCAGCGGCAGCGCCAGCGCCACCTCAAGCCATCTGGATCCGGGAAAGCGATAAACCGTCACCAGCCAAGCCGTGACGCTGCCAATCACCGCCGTCGCCACACCGACGATCACGGCCAGCGTCAGCGTGGTGCGCACATAGCGCGGCAGCACCGAGGCGAGGATCTCGCGCCAAGTCTGCAAATCGCCGGTAAACGCCGCCAGCGCGGCGGCCACGATGGGCGCCACGCAACAGACCACGACCAACCAGGCCAGGCGATGCAGCAAACGTTCGGTCATGGATTTCCCTAAGACAGTAACCCGAGTATTTTGATCAGTATTACCTGAACCTTCAGAGGTCAATCGCTCAGAACCATGTCGACCCGTTGAAAAACGCCTTTTGCATGCGCTCGATCACAGCAGCAACGCAACAGGCACAGCAGCATCTCAAAAAGACCGGATTTCCGTCCTGAAGCGCACAAGACGTTTACAATAAGCCGCCAACGGCGTGTTAACACTATCCATATCACTCTGGCGCGAGATCTCACGGAGGTTCCGCCAAAACCGGCAGGAACTGAACAGCATCAACACCCCCTACATGAAGCCGCCGAAAATTTCCTGATTGCGTGACATCGCTTCGACCTTTTCGGTTGCACGATCGCCCAGCGCATAAACCACATCCTGATAAAGCAGGTTCAGGCCGAAATGCAGGCCCACCGGTAGCGGCAGGAAAAACTGTCCCTCATTCGGATAGGTAAAGACAAAATCCGCAAGCTGGCTGCCCCAGTCGCAAAACTCGTCACACATCAGGATGACCTGATAGCCGTTCTTTTTCGCCTGCTCCGCCAGAACCGGCCCGTGCGAGGCATAGCGGAACATGTCGATGATCAGCAGGCATTTGCTATCGGTTTCCTGTGAAAAAACTTCGGTGTAGACGCCGTCGCTGCCCGACACCATCGACACGCCGGGGCGCACGTAGTTCAGCCGCATCGCCAGGCCGGTCGCCAGATATTGGTAAAGCTGAAATCCCACGATGGCTACGAAGTCGGATTGTGCAACCGCCCGCACGGCAGATTGCCATTTCGGCGACGTCCGCAGGTGCAGCGCCGCATTTATACCCAGCTCCGCGATTTCGCCGTCCCTGCCCGCGCTCTGAGTCGTCTTGGCGCGCACAAAACTCTGATACCGGTCACCCACACGGGCCGAACGCGGGCCGGAAAACTCGTGCCGTGCCTGATTCCTCAACTCCGACGCGCGCTCGAATCCCAGCTTCCTGAAAAAGCGGCTGACCGTCATCGGACTGACCTCAAGCTTCTCGGCGATTTCCGCGCTTGTCTCCAGCGCCAACGCCTCGGGGCGGCCAATCAGATATGTCGCAACGCGTTGTTCCAGCTTTGTAAAGTCAACATCGCCGTCCCGGATCATATCTTCGATTTTCAGCGGCATGCGTCCCCCGCGTGATTAGCTTTATCCACCAGAATTCTTCATTAGAGGAATAAATGTTTTCCGGTTGACTGGTATCCCTATCCCATTACTATAGTTCATGGTACTTCCATACCAAAGGTAAATCTAACCAAACATGCGACGGAGGAGGAAACCAGCGTTATCAGCCAAACGGCGATTGCTAACGTGGCGGTAACAAGCCTTTACTCCTTCCCAGAATCGCGACAACCTTACCATCATGACAGGGCACGGGCGTGACCAACGCCCGCATTCACCCGTCCAATCAGGGAGAATAAGATGAAAACACTAAGAACATTAACGGCTGCCACAGCCATATTCCTGGGTGCGGTCGGCATGGCGCCGGCACAGACACTCAACTTCGCCTATGACGCCGATCCGGTGTCGCTGGACCCGCATGAGCAGCTGTCGGGTGGCACGCTGCAACTCAGCCATATGATCTTTGACCCGCTGGTGCGCTGGAACAGCGAGCATGGCTTTGACAACCGCCTGGCCGAAAGCTCCGAGCGGATCGACGAGACCACCGTGCGGTTCAAACTGCGCGACGGCGTGAAATTCCATTCCGGCAACCCGATGACCGCGGCCGATGTCGTCTGGACCATCAACCGCCTGAAGGAATCGCCTGATTTCAAAGGCATCTTCGCGTCCTGGGCCTCGGCCACTGCCGTGGATGACCTTACCGTCGAGATCAAGACAGACGGCCCCAACCCGCTGGTGCTGCACACGGCGACCTATGTCTTCCCGATGGACAGCAAGTTCTATGAGGAAGGCGGCGCGGATATCGTCAAGCACGGCGACAGCTTTGCCTCGAAAACCGTGTCGGGCACCGGCCCCTTCACCATCACCGAGCGCGAACAGGGCGTCAAAGTCGTCTTCACCCGCAACGCCGATTACTGGGATACGGACAGCCCCGGCAACGTCCAGACCGCGATCCTGACTCCGATCAAAGAAGCGCCAACACGTGTGGCCGCTCTGCTGGCCGGCGATGTTGACTTCATCGCGCCGGTTCCGCCCACCGATCTGGAGCGGATCGAGTCTGATCCCAACACGCAGCTGGTCACCATGAGCGGCACGCGCATCATCACGCTGCAGCTGAACCAGCAGCGGCACGAGGCGCTGGCCAACATGAAGGTCCGTCAGGCGATGGCCTATGCCATCAACAACGAAGGCATCGTTCAGAAGATCATGAAGGGCTTTGGTACTGCCGGTGAACAGATGTCGCCCAAGGGCTATATCGGTCACAACCCCGACCTGACGCCACGTTTCGACCTGGCCAAAGCGCAGGCGCTGATGGAAGAAGCGGGCTATGCCGACGGGTTCGAGGCGACAATGATGTGCCCCAACAACCGCTACGTCAACGACTTCAAAATCTGCGAAGCGTCGGCAGCGATGTTGGCCAAGATCGGCATCAAGATCGACCTGACCACCATGCCCAAGGCGCAATACTGGCCCAAGTTCGATGAGCGCGCCGCCGACATCATGATGATCGGCTGGCATTCGGATACCGAGGACAGTGCCAACTTCTACGAGTTCCTGGCAATGACCCCGAACGAGGACACCGGTCGTGGCCAGTACAACTCGGGCAACTACTCGAACGCCAAAGTGGACGAACTGACCGAGGCGTCGCTGGTCGAAACCAAGGGTGACACCCGCGCCGAGCAGCTTCAGATGGTCGAAAAGATCCTGCATGATGAAGCGGCCTTTATCCCGCTGCACTGGCAGGACCTGGCCTGGGCCGCACGTAGCGGCGTCAATATCGAGCCCGTGCTCAACGTGATGAACTTCCCCTATCTGGGCGATCTGGTCATCGAATAAACAAACCTGCGGGCCGGAGAAACCTCCGGCCCGCTGCCATTTAAGCGCCAGGTTCATATGCATATCCTAGCTTTCCTCATCCGCCGCGCCATTCAGGCCGTGATCGTGATGTTCGTGATTTCAATCATTGGCTTCTCCATTCAGGACAATCTGGGCGATCCGCTGCGCGAACTTGTGGGTCAGTCGGTGTCCGAGGCCGAACGCCAGACCCTGCGCGACGAACTGGGTCTCAATGATCCCTTCCTTGTCCAATACGGCCGGTTCCTCGGCAACGCATTGCAGGGTGATCTGGGCACCTCCTATTTCTTCAAACGCCCCGCGCTTGACGTGATCATGGATAAATTCCCCGCCACGTTCGAGCTGGTGCTAGGCGCCACCTTCATTTTTCTCGCACTGTCGATCCCCGGCGGCATCTACTGCGCCATCAACCGCGAGAAATTCATCGCCAAGTTCATCATGACCGGCTCGATCATCGGCATCTCGGTGCCGGTCTTCCTGACCGCCATTTTTCTCGTCTGGATATTCGGGGTGGAACTGCAATGGCTGCCCGCCTTTGGCCGGGGCGAGACGCTGGAAATGCCCTGGGGCTGGGATACCGGCTTTCTCACCATCGACGGGCTGGCGCACCTGATCCTGCCCTCGGTTGCGCTCAGCTCGATCATGCTGCCGCTTTTCATCCGACTGATCCGGGCCGAGATGATGGAGGCGATGGGCACTGACTACGTCCGCTTCGCCAAGGCCAAGGGCCTTTCCACCGCCCGTGTGCGTTACGTGCACGCGTTCCGCAACACGCTCTTGCCCGTCGTGACCGTGGGCGGTTTGATGATCGGGACGCTGATCGCCTACACGATCCTGACCGAGACGGTGTTCCAGTGGCCCGGCATGGGGTTCCTCTTCCTTGAAGCGGTGAACCGCGTCGATACCCCGCTGATCATCGCCTATATCATCGTCGTCGGCCTGATCTTCGTGGTGGTCAACACGCTGGTCGATTTCATCTACACCCTCATCAATCCGATGGTGAAACTTCCGGGAGCCAAATCATGATCACATGGCAAGGCTTCCTCAAACGGTTTTTCGGCGATCCGGTCGCCATCGGCGCCGGTATCGTGCTTCTGGTCCTCGTGCTGATGGCCGTTCTCGCGCCACTGATTGCGCCACAAAACCCCTATGACCTGCTGCAGCTCGACATCATGGACAGTGAAATGCCCCCCAGCTGGAAACCGGGCGGCGATGAGCGCTTCCTTCTGGGAACGGACGCGCAGGGGCGCGGCGTGCTTTCAACCATCATGTACGGCACCGGCATCTCGCTGATCATCGGCATCGGCGCCGTCGTGGTCCAGGCGGTTCTGGGCATCACGCTGGGCCTGATCGCGGGCTATAAAGGCGGCTGGATCGACAGCTTCCTGATGCGCCTCGCCGATATCCAGATGTCGCTCTCGACCCTGATGATCGCAATCATAGTGCTGGCGCTGTTTCAGGCCGCGTTCGACGCCAATATCTATGCCGATTACGCGATCTTCATGCTGATCATCATTATCGGCGTCGCTGAATGGCCGAAATTCGCTCGTACCGTGCGGTCGTCGGTGCTGGGGGAAAAGAACAAGGAATATGTCGATGCCGCCCGTGTCATCGGCCTGCCCGCCCGCAAAGTGATGTGGGGCCATATCCTGCCCAACACGCTCACACCCGTGCTGGTCATCTCGACCATTCAGGTGGCCGAGGCGATCATGACCGAAGCGGCACTCAGCTTCCTCGGCCTCGGCATGCCGGTCGACCGCCCGTCGCTCGGCTCGCTCATTCGCTCAGGCTTCGAATTCGTCTTTTCGGGCCAGTACTGGATCACCTTCTACCCGGCGCTGGTGCTGATCGCGCTGGTACTTGCACTGAACCTGCTGGGCGACTGGCTGCGCGACGTGCTCAATCCGAAACTGCGGCGGGGAGAAGACTGATGGCCATGCTCGAAGTCAAAGATCTGCACGTCGCCTTCCCACGCGGAAAACATGACGAGGTCGAGGCCCTGCGCGGCGTCTCCCTGACGCTGGAAAAGGGCGAACGCCTGGGCGTCGTGGGCGAATCCGGTGCCGGTAAATCCATGCTCGCCTTCGCCATCCTCAACCTGATCGCCGAACCTGGTCGGGTCAGCCACGGCACGGTCAAGTTCAACGGGGAAAACCTGCTGGACCTCAAAGAACGCCAGATCCGCGACATCCGCGGCAACCGCATCTCGATGATCTTTCAGGACCCGATGGTGACCCTCAACCCGGTGCTCTCCATCGGCGTGCAGATGATGGAAACGCTGCGTGCCCACCGCAAGATCAGCGACAAGGAAGCCCGCGCGCTCTGTATCGCCAAACTGAAAGAGGTGGCGATCCCATCCGCTGAATCCCGCCTCGATGCCTATCCACACGAACTTTCCGGCGGCTTGCGCCAACGTGTCGTCATCGCCATCGCGCTCCTGACCGATCCCGAGATCATCATCGCCGACGAGCCCACCACCGCGCTCGACGTGACCATTCAGGCCGAAATCATGGCACTGATCCTCAAGCTCTGCCGCGAAAAAGACGTGGCGCTGATCCTCATCACCCACGACCTTGGCGTCGTGGCCGAGGTGACGGAAAAGCTGATGATCATGTATGCGGGCAAATGTGTCGAAACCGGCCCTACCCGCCAGATCATCGACACCCCTAGACACCCCTATGCCAGCGGGCTGCTAAAGGCCCTGCCCCAGCATGCGGGCCGGGGTACCCGGCTCTACCAGATCCCCGGCTCGATGCCACCGATCACCAACCTGCCCAAGGGCTGCACCTATCATCCGCGCTGCGATTTCGCGACCCAGCGGTGCCACGGCGGCGAGCCGGATCTTGTTAATGGTGTCGCTTGCTACAACCCGCTGACATCCGACTCCGCGAACCGAACCGAGACAAAGACCGAGGCCGAGACATGAGCACCCCCAGTGTAAATTCCGGGCCGATTGTCGAAACCAAAGGGGTCGAGGTCCGCTTCCCCCTGCCGACGCATTTCCTTTCCCGTGAAAAGCCGGTGCTGCACGCGCTCAACACCGTCAATGTCTCGATCATGCCGGGCGAAAGCTTCTGCGTGGTGGGTGAAAGCGGCTGCGGCAAGACTACCCTTGGCCGCTCCATACTGGGGCTGAACTCCCCCACCGCGGGCGAAATCTACTTCCGCGGCCAGCGCATCGACCAGATGGACGAGGCGACGCGCAAACCGGTGCGCCGCGACATGCAGATGGTGTTCCAGAACCCCTATGCCTCGCTCAACCCGCGCCGCAACGTGTTCGAAACCCTGGCCGAGCCGGTGCGCCATCTGATGCCCGAGCTCTCCGCCAACGAAGCCCGCACCCGCGTCGAACAGGTGTTGTCCGAGACCGGCTGCGATCCAAGCTGGCAGCGCCGCCTGCCCCACGAGTTTTCCGGCGGCCAGCGTCAGCGCATCGCCATCGCCCGCGCGCTGGTGACAAACCCCGCCTTCGTGGTCGCGGATGAACCGATCTCGGCGCTGGATGTTTCGATTCAGGCGCAGATTCTCAACCTGCTCACCGAATTGCAGCAGGAACGCGGGCTGACCTATCTCTTCATCACCCACGATCTCAGCGTGGTGCAGCATTTCGGCACCCGGGTCGCGGTGATGTATCTGGGTCAGGTAATGGAACTGGCCTCGGCCGAAACCATCTTCGCCGAACCCAAGCACCCCTACACCCAACTTCTGCTCGAAGCGATCCCCAAGCTTGAGGGTGGATCGTTCGACAAGCCGCGCCAACCCGGTGAGTTGCCCGATCCGGTGAACCTGCCCAAGGGCTGCCCCTTCGCCGCCCGCTGCCACATGGCGCAGGATCGCTGCCGCCAGGAACGTCCGCAGCTACGCGGGCTGCCCAACGGCACCGAGGTCGCCTGTCATTTCGCCGAATAGCACTGGCTGGTTCTGCACCCGATCGCCAAAGCGTACGACCGGTACGGAATAGGCGTACGGAACGTACGGCCCGTACAGTTTCAAACCGCGCCGCTCAGCGTCCGATACTACCCTTGGGAACCGCTGTGGCCTTGAGAATGGCAAAACAACGGGTGCCGGGTTCCAGCCCCATCTCCCGCGCCGCCTGCGCCGTGATCCGGGCCAGCAGCCGGTCCTCTCCCGCCCTCAGCGATACCGCCGCCCCGGGGCCGTCTCCGATCCGCAGCGCCTCTACCGTGACCGCCAGAATGTTGCGCGACGAAAGCCCCTCCGGCCGCCGCGAAGATAGTAGAATGTCCTGAGATAACACCCTGATTCTTATATTAGAACCTTCATCCGCCGTGACCCCGGGCAACACCAGTTCCCCGCCGCTGATCGCCAGACGGCTTAGCCCGTCAGGCCCATGTTCTAGCACCTTCGCCCGCAGGATAGACCCGGCCTCGCGAACGCCGACAAACGGTATCGCCGCGGGGTCGCTCAGCACTTCTTCGGCGGATCCGTGACAGACAACCTTGCCGCCCTGCAGAATCACCAGATCATCCGCCAGCCGTGCCACCTCGGCGACCGAGTGACTGACATAGAGGATGGGTATATCGCTTTGATCCCTGAGCCCTTCCAGGTAGGGTAAAATCTCTTCCTTGCGCGGCTCGTCCAATGCAGCAAGTGGTTCATCCATAACCAAAATCTGCGGATCCGACATCAACGCGCGCGCCATTGCCACTCGCTGTTTTTCGCCCCCTGACAACGTCCCGGGCCGCCGATGCAGCAAGGTGCCCAGTCCGAGTAAATCGATCACCTCAGCAGGATTTCCAGCCTCTTTGGCAAAACGCATCCCAAAGCGAAGGTTGCCCTCGACCGTCAGATGCGGAAACAGGCGCCCGTCCTGAAACACATAGCCGACCCGACGCTTATGAGGCGGCACAAAAATGTCCTTAGCCGTATCAAGAAGCGCTCGCTCTCGCAGGTGCACATGACCATAAAACGGTCGAAGAAGTCCGGATATACTATTGGCAACACTCGTTTTTCCAGATCCTGAAGGCCCAAGAAGCGCCGTCACGCCCGGGCTGGCATCGAACGCCACATCCAGCAAGAAATCGCCCAGGCGGTGCGTGATGTTGACCGACAGGCTCATCCCCGGCCAATCCTTTGAGCGATCCGCCGCGACAACCATTCCGAAATCAGCACCGCACCTAAAGCCACTGCCAGCGACAGCGCCACCAGCCTGAGTGCGCTACCTTCGCCACCCGGTACCTGTAGAAAGGCGTAAATGGCAGAGGGCAGCGTCTGAGTCTGGCCGGGAATGTTGGCGACAAAGGTAATTGTTGCGCCAAATTCCCCCATCGCCTTGGCAAAGCCCAGCACCGCCCCGGCCAGGATGCCCGGCGCGATAAGGGGTAGTGTCACAAGGATAAATCCCGCAGCTCGGCCTGCACCGAGTGTCGAGGCCGCCTGCTCCAATCGCGGGTCGACCGCTTCAATCGCCAGTCGGATTGCGCGCACCATCAGCGGGAACCCCATAATCGCCGCCGCCAGCGCCGCTCCGGTCCAGCGGAAGGCCAAAACAACGCCGAACTGCTCCAGAAATCCGCCCACCGCCCCGTTACGGCCGAAGGTCAGCAACAGCAGATATCCGGTTACCACGGGCGGCAGGACAAGCGGCAGATGCACCAGCGCGCTTATCAATGACTTGCCCCAGAAGTCACGGCGCGCAAGCAGCCAGGCAATCGCCAACGCCAGGGGTAGGCTCAACAAGGTGGCGACAACCGAAACCTTCAGCGACAGGGCCAGCGCTGCCCATTCTTCTGGCTGGAGCCGCATTACCGGTTCTCCGCAAGGGGCACGAAACCATGCGCTCTAAAGATTTCAGAGGCATCTTGTGATTGAATAAATTTCATTAATTCAGATGCTTCTGGTTTTTCTTTAACCCCAATACGCGCGACCGGATAGATGATCGGATCATGCTGATCGCCGGGTATCTGGTATAAGATCACGACGTCAGGTTCCGCAGCAGCGTCGGTTTCATAAACAAGGCCAAGCGGTGTCTCGCCGCGTGCAACAAGAGCAAGCGCTGCGCGCACATTTTCGGTTTCGGCAATATGCGGCTCGAGCACGCGCCAAAGTTCCTCGTTTTCAAGCCATTGACGGCCATAAATGCCCGCCGGAACACCCGCGCGATGCCCCATTGCCAACCGCCCTCCTTCAAGCCGTTCCAGTAGGTTTTCTGCTGTGACTTGCGACAAGCTAGCTGCCCCGGCAGGCGCAATAAGAACAAGGCGATTCCCAAGTAAATTCAGCCTGTTATGAACGGCATCTGAACTACTAATTTCAAGCCAGTCCATCCACGCCGCACTGGCCAGGATCACGATGTCGGCGGGCGCCCCCTGCACCACTTGTCGCGCGATCTGTCCGCTTCCTCCGTAAGACACAACGACCTCGCCGCCATATGCCGCCACCACATCCTCGAGTGCGTCCCTGAGCGATGCCGCAGCGAAAACGGTCACATCCGGCCCGGCCAACACCGGCAAGGGTTGGCACAGCAAGGTGCAAATCATTGCCAGAACGCGGAAAATATCCTTCATTCGGCGGATTATTTCAGTGCGTCAGGACCAGCGCAAGACAGCAGATGTGGTGTAAATTCTCAACAATGCCGCTAGATATCGCAGCGATAAACACAACAAATGTGTAAAAATTTGTTAAATATCAATAAAGTTGCCATATTGAGAGCTGAAACGCGCAACCAGCGAAGCGACTTCCGTGATGCTGCATAAATCGAAACAGGAACCGATCAACCTTCAGTCTGCGTCAAAATCGGACGTCAGAACACAGTTTGCGGCACTTTGTTTCCGCGAGAAGGACGGCAAGACACAGCTGTTGCTGATCACATCGCGCGGCTCGGGGCGGTGGATCATCCCACGCGGCTGGCCGATGGATAACAAAACACCCTGTGAGGCCGCACTGATCGAAGCCTGGGAAGAAGCAGGCGTCAGGGGCAAGGCCTATGGGACCTCGCTTGGTTTATACTCCTACACCCGCGATATTGGCGAGGAAACTCGGGTGCCCTGCGTGGCCATGATTTATCCGGTCAAAGTGAAATCTCTGGCAAGGGATTTCCCCGAAGCAGGGCAGCGCAAACGCAAGTGGTTAAGCCCAAAGAAGGCCGCCGAAAGTGTGAACGAATCCGAACTAGCCCATATTCTGAAAGCGTTTGATGCAAAAAACCTTTGAACGAACGCTTGCAAAATAGGTGTAAAATGTCGATTTCAGTGTAGCTGAGGTTCAGAGGATCAGAAACGGCGCAAAATGATACAATTCGCCCTGAAATGTAAAGATGACCACCGGTTCGAAAGCTGGTTCAAATCATCTGAAGCGTTCGACAAGCTGCATGCGGCTGGCATGGTCAATTGCATTATCTGCGGCTCGACTCAGGTGGAAAAGGCGCTGATGGCGCCCAAGGTGCAGGGCCGCCGATCGAAAGTTGCTGCTCAACCGCCCGAAGTGACCCAACAGGCGCTGGCAGAGCTGAAAAAGCAGGTCGAGCAGAATTCGGAATATGTGGGTATGAACTTTAGCCAAGAGGCGCGCGACATTCATGACGGCACGGCACCCGCGCGCTCGATCTATGGCGAGGCCAAACCCGATGAGGCCCGGAAACTGATTGAGGATGGTGTGCCGGTGACGCCGCTTCCTTTTGTCACCGGACGTAAATCCAACTGATCCTAGCAAGGGAATTTTCACATGCACATCGTCATCACCGGTGCCAATCGGGGTATCGGTCAGGCCTTGGCGGCACGTTACACCGCGCGCGGGGACCAGGTCACCGGTACAGCGCGAAGCGGTGATGCGCTGGCGCGGCTGGATGTTACAGACCCGGAACAGCAGACCGCATTCGCAAATGGGCTGGCGGACCGGCCGGTTGATCTGTTGATTTGCAACGCCGGTGTTTATCTGGATAAGGGTCAGGAGCTGGAAACCGGGTTTCCTGCAGATATGTGGCAGCAGAGTTTCGCGGCGAATGTGACCGGTGTATTTTGACCGTTCAGGCATTACTGCCTCATCTGCGATCCGCCGGAAATTCCAAAATCGCAATTATTTCCAGTATGATGGCCAGCCACACCCACGCGCCGGGCGGCAGTTACATCTACCGCGCGTCTAAAGCGGCGGCACTTAACCTGGGGCGTAACCTGGCGATAGATCTGGCATCCGACGGTATCGCCGTGGGCATTTATCACCCCGGCTGGGTGCAAACGGACATGGGCGGAGGCGCCGCCGATATTTCAGTTGATGAAGCCGCAGACGGCCTGACGCAGCGTTTTGATGCACTGTCGCCGAAGACCAGCGGTTGTTTTCAAACCTGGGACGGACGCGATCACCCCTATTGACCGCCTTGTGACGCGCTGCCCTCTTGCCTCGACCGACGGTTCGGCATAAACCCCCGGCGACTTACCCGCCAAGGACGCCAATATGCCCGTTCTCGTGATGAAATTCGGTGGCACGTCCGTTGCCACGCTCGACCGCATTCGCCGCGCCGCCAAACGGGTGGGCGTCGAGGTGGCCAAGGGCTATGACGTGATCGTTATCGTCAGCGCCATGTCCGGCGAGACCAACAAGCTGGTGGGTTATGTAAACGAAACTTCGCCTCTATATGATGCTCGCGAATATGATGCAGTGGTGAGTTCAGGCGAGAATGTGACCGCCGGGCTGATGGCGCTGACCTTGCAGGAAATGGATGTGCCAGCGCGTAGCTGGCAGGGCTGGCAGGTGCCGCTGATCACCACCAGCGCCCATTCGGCGGCCCGGATCGAAGAGATCCCGACGGATAACATCAACGCCAAGTTCGCCGAAGGCATGCGCGTGGCTGTGGTTGCGGGCTTCCAGGGCATTTCGCCCGAAGGCCGGATCACCACGCTGGGCCGGGGCGGATCAGACACTTCGGCGGTGGCTTTCGCCGCCGCATTCGGGGCCGAGCGATGCGACATCTACACCGATGTGGACGGCGTTTATACCACTGATCCGCGCATAGCGTCCAAGGCCCGTAAGCTGGACAAGATCGCGTTTGAGGAAATGCTGGAACTGGCCTCGCTGGGCGCCAAGGTGCTGCAAACCCGCTCGGTCGAACTGGCGATGCGCTATAATGTCAAACTGCGAGTGCTCAGCAGTTTCGAAGAACAATCGGATGACGCAGGCACGCTGGTCTGCGCCGAGGAGGAAATCATGGAATCCAATGTTGTCTCAGGCATCGCCTATTCCCGCGATGAAGCGAAAATGACCCTCGTGTCGGTCGCTGACCGCCCGGGCATCGCCGCCGCCATCTTCGGGCCGCTTTCAGATGCAGGGGTGAATGTCGACATGATCATTCAGAACATTGCCGAGGAAGGCCGGACCGACATGACCTTCTCGTGCCCGACCGATCAGGTGACACGCGCTGAAAAGGCGTTGCAGGATGCCAAGACCCGCGGTGAGATCAACTATCACGACCTGATCGCCGACACTGACGTGGCCAAGATTTCCGCCGTCGGCATTGGCATGCGCAGCCAGTCGGGCGTTGCCGCCAAGATGTTCAAGACGCTCAGCGATGAAGGCGTCAACATCAAGGTCATCGCCACCTCCGAGATCAAGATCTCGGTACTGGTTGACCGCAAATATCTTGAGCTTGCGGTACAGGCCCTTCATGATGCGTTCGAGCTGGAAAAAGCGGCTTAACCTACTGCATTTCAGGCAAAAATAATACCTGGGCCGCTACGTTTTCCTGCGCAAGCTCCGGACACCGGGCAGAATCGCATTTCACCAACGCCCGGACTGTGCTCTAAGTTGTACGGATATAACTCTGGCGCGTGCTTTAGGGAGGTAATGCACCGGCATGGAGGCTCAAACAGGGACAGACAGCCGCAAGTTGCTGCGTCGGCTGCGCGACGTCATGGCCGAAGACGCGGCAGGACAGCAGCGGCTTGACCAGATCACTCAGCTGATCGCTGATGAGATGCATACTGAGGTGTGCTCGATCTATCTGTTTCGCGACGAGGATACGCTTGAGCTCTGCGCGACCGAGGGCCTGAACCCCGAAGCCGTGCACCAGACCCGCATGCGCATGGGCGAAGGTCTGGTGGGGCGCGTGGCCCGCACCGGCGACGTGATCAACACGGATGATGCCCCGAACACCAAGGGTTTCCGTTACATGGCCGAAACCGGCGAGGAAGCGTATTCCTCCTTCCTTGGCGTGCCGATCCAGCGGCTGGGCGAGAAACTTGGCGTGCTGGTCGCCCAGTCACGCGCCGCCCGGCATTATTCAGAAGAAGAAGTTTATGCCATCGAAGTGGTCGCGATGGTGCTGGCCGAGATGACCGAACTGGGTGCGTTCATCGGCGAAGGAGCCGCGATGTCCGCGCGGCACCAGCAACCGGTGTTGTTCCGGGGTGCCACCGGTCAGGAAGGGGCGTCTCAGGGTCATGTCTGGCTGCACGAGCCGCGCGTCGTGGTGACCAATCCTATCGCCGACGATCCCGAGCGCGAAATGGAACGCCTGAATGGGGCTGTGGAAGAACTGCGCGTCGGCGTGGACCGCATGCTCAGCCGCGCGGCCACTGGCGACAAAGAGCAGCTTGAAGTTCTGGAAGCGTACCGCATGTTCGCCAATTCCAAGGGCTGGATGCGGCGGATGGAAGAAGACATTTCGCGCGGCCTCTCGGCTGAAGCCGCCGTCGAAAAAGAACAGTCCGCCGCCCGCGCACGCATGGTGCAGGTCAACGACGCCTATCTGCGCGAGCGTTTGCATGACCTCGACGACCTCAGCAACCGCTTGCTGCGCATTCTCACCGGTCAGGGGGGTGAGACCGGGGCCGAAATGCCTGATGACCCGATCCTGATCGCGCGCAATATCGGCCCGGCGGAGTTGCTGGATTATGGCCGCAAGCTGAAAGGCATCGTGCTGGAAGAGGGCTCCGTCGGCTCTCACGCAGCGATCGTGGCCCGCGCCCTTGCCATCCCGCTGGTGATCCACGCCGACCGGATCACCACCGAGGCGCTGAATGGCGATATGGTCCTGGTTGATGGCGATCAGGGCATCGTGCACCTGCGCCCCGATGAGACGGTCGCCGCCGCGTTTCGCGACAAGATGGCGATGCAGGCGCAGGCGCAGGACCGCTATGTCTCGATCCGTGACAAGCCCGCAGAAACTCTCTGCGGCACCAGAATACATCTGACGATGAATGCGGGCCTCATGGCCGATCTGCCCAGCCTTGAAAGTTCGGGCGCCGAGGGCGTGGGCCTCTTTCGGACCGAATTGCAGTTTCTGGTCCGCAGCCGCATGCCCAGACGGGCCGAACTGTCCGAGATATACGCGCAGGTCATGAATGCCGCCGGGGACAAGCGCGTGATTTTCCGCACGCTCGATATCGGCTCGGACAAGGTATTGCCCTACATGACCGCCACGGACGAGCCAAACCCGGCCATGGGCTGGCGCGCCATTCGCGTCGGACTGGATAAGCCCGGCGTCATGCGGATGCAGTTGCAGGCGCTGATCCGGGCCGCAGCAGGGCGCCCGCTAAGCGTGATGTTCCCGTTTGTGGCACAGCGCGAAGAATTCCGATCCGCCCGCGCGGAAATGGAGAAAGCCTTAGAACGCGAGCGTATTCTGGGGCATCCAATTCCTTCGAAGCTTGAGGTAGGTGCGATGCTGGAAACCCCATCGCTCGCCTTCGCGCCGCACCGATTTTATCAGGAGGTCGATTTTCTCTCCATCGGCGGTAACGACCTCAAGCAGTTCTTCTTTGCAGCAGACCGTGAAAATGAACGCGTCCGGCGGCGCTATGACACGCTCAATGTCAGCTTCCTCAGTTTTCTGGAAAACATTGTCGCGCGCTGTGATGCCACCCGCACGCCGCTATCATTTTGCGGCGAAGACGCGGGGCGCCCGGTCGAAGCCGCCTGTTTCGCCGCCATCGGCCTGCGCGGCCTGTCGATGCGTCCGGCCTCGATCGGCCCGGTCAAATCCATACTGCGGCGCATCGACCTTGTCGATCTGCGCACGGTCATTCACGAGGCCCGGGACGAAGGCCACCAATCAGTACGCCAGATGGTGATGAAATACCTCAAAGGCAAGCTTTAAGGACGACGCTGATCAGGCTTCGCCTTCCCCGCGCTGTCCACAGAAGTACCCCACGCCGTAGCTGGGTGAGCTGAACGTGATCACGCTGCCTTTGGGGAAATAGAACAGATCGCCCTTGGTCGCCGTGACGGTTTGGCCCGTGTCATCGGTGACGTGGAATTCGCCGTCGATGATCAATTTGAACTCGTGATAGGTATAGTCATAGGTCACCGCCTCGCCCGCTTCCAACCGGAACAACCCTGCCGTCATCGGCTTTTCGGCATCATCCGATGTCGCGAAATCATCCAGAAATGCGTGCGGCCCCAACTCGGCCATGTTGGGTAGTTTTTCACCCAGAACATCGCCTGAAATATGTTTCATTGCCGGCATCAAAATCTCCCTTCGTCATCTGTTGAATAGGTCCAGCTTAGTTAGCCACAGCCAGGAATAGCTGCGCGAATGCGTCAGGCGCGATTACAAAAACGCGGCAACTCTGCCCATTCGAAGCGCCGGTGCCGCTACGATAATCTCAATAATTTTATTGCTAAACAGTCAGTTGAGGACGATCCCGAACAGGGATCAGGCCCGGTGCAGCGGATGTCGGGCCACGCGCTGCCGGAAATTCTCCAGCAATTCGGCATGATCCCGGTCGGCTTCAGTCACAAGCCGTCTCAGGCCAAAGTGCACCTGCGCCATCTGCTGGTAGTAGCTGGTATAGGCATAGTTGGTCGCCGCTCCGGCAGCCGCCCCCAATACGGGCACGGTCTGCGCTGCCAGCTTCTGCCCCAGAACGGTGGCAAGGCGTGGGGCGACACGAGCAATCAGGGCCTGAAGGGTCGCGCCTGTGACCGCCAGCCTCGTGCTCAAAAAGGCAATATCCGATCCGTCGTCATGGTCCAGTGGGCCGGCCGCGGCCAGCACCTGAATGCAGTCGAACATGACCCCTTGTTCTTCCGGGTCAAAACCGTTTTCAACAGCAACATCCTGTATCGCCCGCAAGAGGATCGTCGTGGTCACCGGCAGTTCGGCCATGGCGCTTGGCAATCCACCAAATCCGCCTGCGGCCCCCATCGCGGTGGTCACCGCGCGTGTCAGCCAGCCGGGTTGCTCACCAACAACACCACGCGAGCGTTGCGCCGCCGACATTGCCAGCTTCAGCGCCTGTTCGGCACCATCGCCCAGCCGGTCACGGATGCCGGTCGGCAGCCTGTCCAACAGCCCCTCGGCCTGCCCCCCCATGACATTGAGGATTTGAATACCGACATTCCCGGCGGCGGCGTGGCGCTTTGCCAGATCTTCAAGCCGCTTGTCGATATCCGTGTCGGTCAGCGTTATGTCCAAGACTTCCATCTCTGAAACATCGGTGTTTTACCCTTATGTTTCAAGCGCTGCGCGTGACTTTTCCGGTGACGCCCGCCCAGGCACCTGGCGTCAGGTCAACCCCCAGAACACGGTCGGGATTGGTGGGTGGCGGCATCTCGACCCCCTCCAGCCGACTAAATCCAAAGCGTTGGTAATATGGCGCATCGCCCACCAGCATGACCCTCTCCCACCCGCTTTTTTCCGCCCGGTACAGGCTTTCACGGATCAGCGATCCGCCAAGTCCCTCACCCTGCCGCGTGGGATGCACAGCGACCGGCCCCAGCAACAGCGCCCGATGGTCCGCAATAAGAACCGGCCAGAACCGGATAGCGCCGCCCAGAATCCCTTCGGGGTCGCGCGCCACAAGGCTCAATCCGGCGACCGGGTCGATATCGTCGCGCAAGCGGTAGGAGGAAAGCGCCTCACGCCCCGGCGCGAAGCAAAGGTCGTAAAGCGCCTCTACCTCCCACCAATCGTCTTTTTCCTCGGGCCGCAGTACTAACACGCTTATTGCCTTGCGAATTCTGGTGGCACAGCGCCTAGCACGGCGCTAGGTCTGGTTCAAACAGCTATGCGAGGCGCACATGTTCTACAAACCCGAGGACGGCCACGGCCTGCCCCATAATCCGTTCAACGCCGTGGTGACACCGCGCCCCATTGGCTGGATCTCGACACGCGGCGCGGATGGCACGGACAATCTGGCGCCCTATTCCTTTTTCAACGCCGTGGCCTACGAGCCGCCACAGGTGATGTTTGCCTCGACCAGCGCCAAACCGGATCGTGACGACACCAAGGACAGCATGGCCAACATTCGTGAGACTGAAGTTTTCTGCGTGAATATCGTAGAATACGCGATGCGCGACGTGATGAACCAAAGCTCGGGGCCATGGGGGCGCGAGATTGATGAATTCGCTGATGCCGGCATCGACAGGGCGGAATGCGCCACCATCGGCTGCGCCCGTGTGGCGGCGGCGCCGGCGTCGTTGGAATGTAGGCTGACCCAGATCGTACAACTCCCCGGCGCCGCTAATTTCGTGGCTTTCGGAGAGGTCACCGGCGTGCATCTGCGCGACGATTGCGTGGTGGACGGGATGTTTGACGTCACCCGCTTCAACCCGCTCGCACGATTGGGATACAAGGATTATTCCACCGTCCGCGAGGTGTTCAGCATTTCACGACCCGGCGAGTGATCTGAAAAAGCTTGTTTGAGTAGCAATTGTCAGGACTTGGCCCTGAACGGACCTTGCGCCTTTGAAGTACTGAGCCGCGCGATTGCCAGACCGCGGGGTGGCAATCCGACGGATGTTGGATGCGCTTTATCCCAGCCAAATCCGAAGAACTTCCGAGCGTCACGCCCAGCCCTCCAAATCGCCAGCCCTTGCGGGCGGTCTGGCGATCGCGCGGCGGCCCTACGGGCCTTGATTCCGCGCGGGGACTAAGATTGAACGGCGGCTTCAGGCCATAATCGACAGGATTGCATCCCTTCGACCCGCATTAGTGACCGGCACCCAGGATACCCGTACGCACCCCGTAATCCACGGCCAGAGCATAATCCGGGTCATCATCGCTATCGACCATCAGATGCCCGGCCTTGGTCAGCAACTGGTGGCAATCCGGGCTGAGATGGCGCAGCATAATGCGCTTCCCTGCTGCCTCGTATTTCAGCGCGATCGCTTCGATCGCCTGCAAGGCGGATTGGTCCACTACCCGGCTTCCGGCGAAATCAACGATTACCGTGTCAGGGTCGCCCGCCACATCGAAAAGCTCGGCAAAACCTTCGGCAGAGCCAAAAAACAGCGGCCCCTGGATTTCGTAAACCTTCGCGCCGGTTTCGGTCACCGACTCGCGCTCTATCGCGTGGATGCGCGTGGCGTTGTTCCAGGCATAGGTCAGAGCCGACACGATCACACCAACCACAACAGCGATTGCGAGGTCGTATTTCACGGTAACAACGGTCACCAGCACGATAACCGCCGCATCAGTCAGCGGCACTTTGCGCAGGATCGTGAGCGAGTTCCACGCAAAAGTCCCGATCACCACCATGAACATCACACCAACCAGCGCCGCCAGCGGGATCTTTTCAATCAGCGGCGCCGCGAAGAGGATAAACACCAGCAAAAAAATCGCCGCCATCAGCCCCGCGATCCGCGTACGCCCACCGGACTTCACGTTGATCATCGACTGGCCGATCATCGCACAGCCCCCCATGCCGCCAAAAAAACCGGTGACCGTGTTGGAAAGCCCCTGCGCGATACACTCCTGGCTGGCCCCGCCACGCCTGCCAGTCATTTCCCCGACAAGGTTCAGCGTCAGCAGGCTTTCGATCAGACCAATGGCCGCAAGGATCACCGCATAGGGCAGGATGATCTCGAACGTCTCCCAATTCAACGGCGCAAGGGGCGTACCATAAAGGCCGACACCCTCGCCAAACGGGTTATGAAACGAGGGCAGCCCACCCTGGATCGAGGCCAGATCGCCCACCCGCGGCACGTCGATCCCGAAGGCAATCACCAGCCCGGCGACAACGCCGATCCCGGCCAGCGGCGCGGGGATTACGCGGGTCAGGCGCGGCATTCCCCAGATGATCGCCATTGTCAGCGCCACCAGCCCCAGCATCGTATAAAGCTCAATCCCCGACAGCCATTCGCCGCCGCCCATGCCATGACCGGTATTTTCCATGCTGCCTGGCACCTTGAACTGCCCCAGCTGCGCCAGAAAGATCACGATGGCCAGCCCGTTGACAAAGCCCAGCATTACCGGGTGCGGCACCAGCCGGATGAACTTGCCCCATTTCAGCGCCCCGGCGATGATCTGCAAGACGCCCATAAGTACGACCGTCGCAAAAAGGTATTCAACCCCGTGCTGCGCCACCAATGCCACCATGACCACCGCCAATGCGCCGGTCGCGCCAGAAATCATGCCCGGCCGCCCGCCGATCAGCGCGGTAATAAGCCCGACCAGAAACGCCGCATAAAGCCCCACCAGCGGATGCACGCCCGCGACAAAGGCAAAGGCCACCGCCTCGGGCACCAGAGCTAGGGCAACGGTCAGACCCGCCAAGAGTTCTATCCGCACGCGCCCGACGCTCAACGCCTCATCTTCCATGATCCGCAGATCGGGCATAGAGATTTTATTGGCAAAAGCTGCCAGAATTGCGTGTTTCAAGGAAAAACGTCCTGTTTTGGGGGCTGCGCGCTGTGCGGCTGATACTTCACCCTGTTAAAAAGCACCAGTGCTATTCGCGAGTGGCAGGCTGGCCACGAATGTGTCCAGGCGGATCGTCGGAGCGGTTCTGGCGTACGCTCTCTTTCTATTCCCTTCACCTGCCCACCTGCTATGAATGACCCGGCAACAGACTGACAAGTGGATAGAAAATGGCACAGACAATGATCGGCATCATCGGCGGCTCTGGCGTTTATGACATAGACGGTTTGGAAGGGGCTGAATGGGTTCAGCAGGACAGTCCCTGGGGCGCGCCGTCTGACGCCATCCTGACCGGGACACTGGGTGGCACGCAGATGGCCTTTCTACCCCGGCATGGGCGTGGCCATGTGCATTCGCCGACCACGGTTCCCTACCGCGCCAATATCGATGCGCTCAAACGTCTGGGTGTCACTGATGTGATCAGCGTTTCGGCCTGCGGGTCCTTCCGCGAGGAGCTGGCGCCGGGGGATTTCGTCATCGTTGATCAGTTCATCGACCGGACATTCGCCCGCGAGAAATCCTTTTTCGGCACGGGCTGCGTGGCCCATGTCAGCGTCGCCCATCCGACCTGCCGACGCCTTGGGGACGCTTGCGAGACAGCCGCGCGTGAGGCCGGCGTCACCGTGCATCGGGACGGCACTTACCTGGCCATGGAAGGGCCGCAATTCTCGACCCTGGCGGAATCAAAAATGTATCGCGAGGTCTGGGGCTGCGATGTAATCGGCATGACCAACATGCCAGAGGCAAAGCTCGCCCGCGAGGCAGAGCTTTGTTATGCCTCGGTCGCGATGATCACCGATTACGACAGCTGGCATCCCGACCATGGCGCGGTCGATGTGACCCAGATCATCGCCACGCTGACCGGCAATGCCGACAAGGCCCGCAACATGGTCGCGCGTCTGCCCGACCTACTTGGCGGCGAACGTGCGCCCTGCCCGCATGGATGCGACCGGGCGCTTGATTTTGCGATGCTGACCGCGCCCGAGGCCCGCGATCCGGCGCTGGTGGCAAAACTTGATGCCGTGGCGGGTCGTGTGCTTGCCGCGCAGGGGGCGTGATATGCCCATAGAGCTTTGGCTGGCTTTTGTCGCGGCCTCAACCGCACTCCTGATGATCCCCGGGCCAACGGTGCTATTGGTGCTCAGCTATGCGCTGAGCCAGGGGCGCCGGGTGGCGCTGGCCAGTGCCGTGGGTGTTGCCCTGGGCGATTTCATCGCAATGACCGCCTCGCTTCTGGGTCTGGGCGCATTGGTTCTGACATCCGCCACGCTGTTTACCGCGCTCAAGTGGATCGGTGCGCTCTATCTGATCTGGATGGGTATAAAGCTCTTACGCGCACCACGGTCCGAGGGGCTTGATGCGGTCGCCACCGCTGATACCACCCCGCGCAAAGTGCTGGGTCACACGGCGATGGTCACCGCGCTCAACCCGAAATCAATCGCGTTCTTCATCGCTTTTGTTCCGCAATTCGTATCCGTCAACGCACCGCTGGCCCCACAATTCGCCATTCTTATCGCGACTTTCGTGGGTCTGGCGGCGCTGAACGCCCTGGCCTTCGCCCTGCTGGCGGACAGGCTGCGGATGACAATCAGGCGCCCGAACGTAATCACCTGGCTGACCCGCAGCGGCGGGGCGGCCCTGATCGGCATGGGGCTGATGACCGCCACACTGCGCCGTACGTCATGAGCGGGACGCCCGGCACCGTTCTTATCCTTGGGGCGGATGGATTTATCGGGCGCCACCTTGCCTATGGCCTGCGCAATCACGGCTGGAAGGTCATCGCCTCGGCCCGGCGCACGAAACGGCTGTCCCGCATGGGATTTGAAACGCTGAAAGCCGACCTGACAGCGCCCCGCACGGCGGACCCGGAATTCTGGCGGCCGCACCTGTCCGGCGTTACCCATCTGGTCAATGCGGCGGGCGTGCTCAGCGCCTCTGACATTGTGTGCGAAGCAGTACACGTCACGGCCCCAAAAGCGCTTTATCAGGCGTTGCCCGACAGCGCCGCCGGGCTGTTGATTTCGGCCGTTGGTATTGATGACGCCAACACCGATTTCGCCATCTTTCGACGTGCCGGAGAAGAGGTTGCCACCGATTACGGCCTAACTATCCTGCGTCCGGGTCTTGTGCTGGGCGATACCTCATATGGCGGCTCGTCCCTGCTGCGCGCGCTGGCAGCACTACCGTTGCTTACACCGGTCGTCGGCAAGGGTCAGCAGGTGTTCAACCCGATCCATGCGGGCGACCTGACCGACCTAATCCATCATCTGTTGCAACACCCGCCGCCCCCCGGCCCGCGTGAGGTTGGCGGCCCGGAAGAGGTGACTCTTGCGGACATGCTGCGAAAGCTCCGGAACTGGCTTGGACTGGGTCAGGCACCGCTGCTGAAACTGCCGTTACGGCTGGTGAGCGGGATCGCGCGTATCGGCGATCTCATGCGCCTTGGGCCGATCTCGTCAACCGCCGTGACGCAGCTTGAGACCAGCGTCCTGGCACGTCCGGATGCCGCGCTTCGGGCCTTGCCGGTTCAGCCGCGCGGGTTTTCCGACATCCTCGCCGCGCGCCCGGCAGGGACGCAGGATTTGTGGCATGCGAGGATTTACCTCATGCGCCCCTTGCTGCGACTGGTTCTGGCCTTTCTATGGCTGGCCTCGGGCGCGATCGGTCTGATGCTGCCTGCCGCGCAGTTTCTGCCGCTGGTGGCCGACAGCGCGTTCGATGATACCACATTGATCTGGCTCGCGCGTCTTGGCGGCATGGTCGATCTTGGCATCGCTCTGGCCCTGCTGCGTGGCTGGCGGCCCCGGATGGTGGCGTGGGTTCAGGTCGCCACGATCGCCGGGTATACCCTCGCGTTCTCGTGGCTCGCCCCCGCCCTTTGGCTACTGCCGCTTGGCGGGTTACTCAAGAACATCCCGCTACTGGCGCTGATCGCCGTACAGGCAATCCTTGAGGATGAACGCTAGGATGGATCCCTATCTGATCGCAAAATGGCTGCATATCCTCAGCTCGACCGTGCTCTTTGGCACCGGTATGGGCACCGCGTTTCAGATGGTCTGGGCGATGCGGACGGGACGGGTTGAAACCATCCACTCGGTGTCGTCGGGCGTGGTCGTGGCCGATTGGGTGTTCACGACACCCGCCGGTATTATCCAGCCGATCACCGGCCTCTGGCTTGTACATTTGACTGGTTATTCACTTTGGGAGCCCTGGTTGGTGGCCAGCTATGGCCTTTACATCATGGCCTTTGCCTGCTGGGCGCCGGTGGTGCATATGCAAATCCGCATCCGCAACCTTGCGCAAGACGCCCTGGCCCGCGGCGGCGCATTGCCCGAGGCCATTGATCGGCTCTACCGAATGTGGTTCGCGCTTGGATGGCCGGCCTTCGGATCGATGGTTGCGATCTTCTGGCTCATGATTGCGAAACCTGTCCTCTGGTAGGGACCTCTTGCGCGAACGCCCGGTTTGGGCGAAACCTTTATCGGACAACACATGGGGACGCATGATGGCACAAAGCAAATCGGTCAAAGATTACATTCGTACAATTGTTGATTTCCCCCATGAGGGGATCATGTTTCGCGATGTCACGACGCTGTTTGCCGATCCGCGCGGGTTTCGGATGGCGATTGACCAGATGTTGCATCCTTATGCCGGTGTTCAGATCGACAAGGTCGTTGGGTTGGAGGCCCGGGGCTTCATCCTTGGCGGCGCCATAGCGCATCAATTGAGCGTGGGTTTTGTACCCATTCGCAAGAAAGGCAAACTACCCGGAACGGTGATCAGTCAGGATTATCACCTGGAATATGGCGAAGCCGTGGTTGAGGTACATGACGACGCCATCGAAGCAGGCGAAAAAATTCTGCTGATCGATGATTTGCTGGCAACCGGGGGCACAGCCGAAGCCGGGATCGGACTGATCGAACGCCTTGGGGGTGAAATCGTCGGCTGCGCCTTCATCATCGACCTGCCTGATCTGGGGGGGCGCAAACGGATCGAAGCGCTTGGTATGGATGTGCATGTGCTCTGCGATTTCGAAGGCGCCTAGCTTATCTGCCAACCGGCCTGATATTTCTTAGGTTTTTGGTAACGCTCACCGCCTAAAACCAAAGGGGCCGGTTAGATACGGCATTGCTTGCATCGATCACTTATGATCGGTTTCGGTGCCCCGCTTCCCCCCTCCTCGCGGGGCGCCGTTTCCAGCATATCACTTCTGATAATAATCCCTGAACCAGTCGACGAAATGCGCTATGCCCTCGCGCACATCGGTTTTGGGGGCATAGCCTGTCAGCTCTTTCAGCAGCCGCGCATCCGCCCATGTGGCGATCACTTCGCCCTTTTGCATGTCCATGTAATTCCGCTTGGCCGTCACACCCAGCTCTGCCTCGATCGCATCCACAAAATCCAGCAGGCGTACCTTGTCCGAATTGCCGATATTGACGATCCGGTAGGGTGCCACCGGTGACAGGCTGTCCCAGTCCGGTATCTCCTCAGCGGTCTGGGGCCGGACCGGCACCGCATCCATCAGCAGGCGAATGCCCCGCACCAGATCGTCGACATAGGTAAAGTCGCGATACATCTCGCCATGATTGTAGATGTCCACGGGCTTGCCATCGAGCATGGCGTTCACGAATTTGAACAGCGCCATATCCGGTCGCCCCCAGGGGCCGTAGACGGTGAAGAACCGAAACATTGTCGTCGGGATATCCCACAAATGCGCATAGGAATGCCCCATCGCCTCGGCCGCTTTTTTCGTAGCGGCATAGATTGTCATCTGCAGATCCGCCTTGTCCGTTTCGCCGTAGGGCATCCGGGTATTGGCGCCGTATATCGACGAGGTGGAAGCCATCAGCAAATGCTGTACCTTGTGGCGCCGTGCCGCCTCCATCACGTTGAAGGTCCCGACAACATTTGCCTGAACATAATCGCGCGGCTCTTCAAGCGAGTAGCGCACACCGGCCTGGGCCGCGAGGTGGATGATGATGTCCGGCGCAAAATCATCAACCACCCGGTTCATGGTGGCCTCGTCTTCCAACAGGGCCTCGGTCGCGGCAAACCCAGGTTTCTGATGCAATACCTGATGGCGGCGCTGCTTGAGCGTGACATCATAGTAATCGGTCATTCCGTCGTACCCGTGGACAGTAAACCCTTCGTCCAGAAGCAAGCGGGCAAGGTGAAAACCAATAAAGCCAGCGGTACCGGTAATGAAAACACGCGTCATGGTGGCCACTTCCTTGTTATCTGGCAAAGCGATAGCCGCAGATAGCTGCCGGAACAACCTTCTTGACGCCCTGCGAACGCTCCAAAGCCAATTGACAGCTTCGTCCATGCTGTTAAGATATACTTTTTAAAATCCAAAAAAATTAAGGTGACCTGAAATTGGCAATCAAGACTGAAATGCTTCGTTGTTTTCGCACGGTTGCCGATCACGGCAGCCTGGCAGAGGCGGCGCAGGCGCTGGGGCGGACGCCCTCTGCGGTGTCGATGATGCTGCGCCAGTTCGAGGATCACGTCGGCGCGCCGCTGTTTGAAAGCGCCCGCAAATCACGCATGACCCCGCTTGGTGAAATGGTCCTGACCGAGGCCCGGCGTGAACTGGAGCATTTTGACCGGACCGTCGCCGCCATTGAAGGCCTGGCGCGCGCGGAGCTGGGCCATGTCCGCCTGGCGGTAACACCGTCCGTCGCGCAAGCCATTCTGCCGGGTATTCTCAAGGAGTTCCTGGAAAAGCACCCGGGCGTCCGGATCGACATGCGCGATGCCGACAGCGCGACGGTGCAGCGCGAGCTGACATCGGAACGCGCAGATATCGGCATGGCCACGTTGCGCCACATGCCCGGCTTTGATCGCCACCTTATCTTTTCCGACAGGTTCGGCGTTGTCTGCCCCGTCAACCACCCACTAGCGCAAAACTGGTCCGAGCTTAGCTGGGCCGATCTGGAAGGCATCAATTTCATCGCCAACGGGCTTTGCTACGGCATCCATGACGATGATTTTGCCCCGATACTCGAAAGCTCGCAGCTGATGGTGCCGAATACCGCGTCGATCCTCAGCCTGGTGCGTTCGGGCGTGGGTATTACGATCCTGCCGGAACTCGCGGTGCTGCCGGAATTTCTTGACCTCAAATTCCTGCCACTGTCCGACTGCTCGGCCCGGCGCGAGGTCTGGATGGTAACTCCGACGGGACATATGCTGCCACCGGCAGCGCAGGCATTAGCAAATGCAATCCGCCGAGCGCCGATTTCGATCAATCACGGGTAAATTCAATTTTCCTGTATTTAAGTTAATAAGTTTACGTTTGCCTGAATCAACAGAGTGTGGCGTAGTTCGGCGCAGATTTTTTTGTTGCCAGACACGTCGAATCAAAAAGGAAACAGCCAATGGGCCAAACTCAGCACAATTTCATCGCAGGACAGTGGGTCGCTGGCACCGGCGAGGTTGAAAACCGGAATCCTTCTGACCTGAGTGATCTGATCGGTGTCTACGCGCAGGCAAGCGGCGATCAGTTGGAGCAAGCACTCGATGCCGCCGCCACAGCCCAAAAGGAATGGGCTGCCTATGGCATGGAGCGCAAGCAGGCCGTACTGAACGCGATTGGCAACGAAATGATGGCCCGCGCCGAAGAGCTAGGCACGCTCCTGAGCCGCGAAGAAGGTAAGCCCTTGGCCGAAGGCAAGGGCGAGGTGTACCGCGCCGGTCAGTTCTTTACCTATTATGCCGCCGAATGCCTGCGCCAGCTGGGCGAAAACGCTGACAGCGTGCGCCCGAACATCGAGGTCGATGTGCGCCGCGAACCCGTCGGCACCGTCGCAATCATCAGCCCCTGGAACTTCCCCACCGCCACCGCCAGCTGGAAGATTGCCCCGGCGCTTTGCTACGGCAACGCCGTGATCTGGAAACCGGCCAACATAACCCCTGCGTCCGCAGTCGCCCTGACCGAGATCATCAGCCGCCAAGACATTCCCGCCGGGCTTTTCAACCTGGTGATGGGTGCGGGCCGTGATGTGGGCCAGCGTCTGGTTGAAAGCCCCAAGATCAACGCAATCTCGTTCACCGGCTCTGTACCGGTTGGCCGGGGCATCGCGATGGCCGCCGTTCAGAATTTTACCAAGATCCAGGCCGAAATGGGCTCCAAGAACGCCTTGGCGGTGATGGATGACGCCGATCTTGATCTGGCGGTTTCGCTGGCTCTGGGCGGCGCCTTTGGCGGCTCAGGGCAGAAATGCACCGCCTCGTCGCGCCTGATCGTGCACGCGGGTGTGCATGATGCGTTTGTCGAAAAACTGGTTGCCGGTGCGCAGGCCATGAAAGTGGGCCATTATCTGGAAGAAGGCATCGCTATGGGCCCGGTTGTCAGCGAACAGCAGCTCAATGAAAACCTCGCCTATGCCGATCTGGGCAAATCCGAAGGCGCCGAGCTGGCCTGCGGCGGCGTGCGTCTCGATATGCCTCACGAAGGTTACTATATGTCGCCCGGTGTGTTCCTGAACACCACCAATGATATGCGCATCAACCGCGAAGAGATGTTTGCGCCACTGACATCGGTGATCAAGGTCGGCTCGTATGACGAGGCACTTGCCACCGTCAACGACACCAATTTCGGCCTGACCTCGGGCATCGTGACCAAAAGCCTGGCGCGCGCGACGCATTTCCGCCGCAACGCCCGCACCGGTGTTGTCACCGTCAACCTGCCAACCGCGGGCACAGACTATCACGTGCCGTTCGGTGGCCGGGGCGACAGCTCATACGGACCACGAGAGCAGGGTAAAGCGGCGGCCGAATTCTACACCACGGTCAAAACCGCCTACATCGCGGCCGGAACACCCGAATGACCTACGTGATCGACAATCTGCAATATGCGAACTGGTCGGAAAAGATCTTTCGCGAGATGCGCGAGGGCGGCGTGGACGCGGTTCACGTCACCATCTCGTATCACGAGAATTTCCGCGAAACGGTTCTGAATTTCGAAAAATGGAACCGCTGGTTCGAGCAGTTCCCCGATCTGATCTTTCACGGGGAATGGGGCGGTGATGTTCGTCGCGCCCGTGAAACCGGGCGCACCGCGATCTTCTTTGGCTTCCAGAATCCCGCCCCGATCGAAGACGATATCGGTCTGGTCGAGATCGTACATAAGCTCGGCGCACGCTTTATGCAGCTGACCTATAACAACCAGTCGCTGCTGGCGACCGGTTGTTACGAGGCCGAAGATCCCGGCATTACCCGGATGGGCAAACAGGTCATCAAAGAGATGAACCGTGTGGGCCTTGTGGTGGACATGAGCCATTCGGCGGATCGCTCGACCATCGAGGCGGCGGACATCTCGGAACGCCCGATTGCGATCACCCATGCCAACCTGCATTCCTGGCAGCCCGCGTTACGCAACAAACGCGATGATGTGGTCCGCGCGGTGGTCGAAAACGGCGGCATGATGGGGTTCTCGATGTATCCCCATCACCTCAAGGACAAGTCCGACTGCACTCTCGAGAGTTTCTGCGAGATGATCGCCCGCGCGGCCGAAACCTTCGGGGCCGAACATTTTGGTATCGGCTCTGATCTGTGTCAGGATCAACCCGACAGCATCGTGGAATGGATGCGCGTGGGTCGCTGGTCCAAGGAAATCGACTATGGCGAGGGATCAGCCAGCGCGCCGGGCTTCCCGCCACAGCCCGACTGGTTCAGGGACAACCGCGATTTCGGCAATATCCAAAACGGCCTGCGCAAGATCGGATTCAGCGAGAACGAGATTGCCGGCGTGATGGGCGATAACTGGCTGCGCTTCTACGACGAGAATTTCACACCGGAAAAGACCATCTGACCCCAACCGCCCTACATAAACCCCATCGATGAGGAGGACGACCATGCATGAACCCAACCCAGACCGCACCATCGCCCTTCGTGACCCCAATGTGGTTATGCGGTTGGCCCGGCTTGGATCATTCCACCAGTCCCGGTTGTCGTTCATGCGGGTGTTGCTGCGGCGTCTGAAATCCGAAAACTGGACGTTCGAACAGCGAAAGTTCGACATCGACGAACACGGCGTTGGCCGGGCCGTCTATACTGCCCACGGTCCCGAACGCAGCTACTCGCTGGTCGCCTTCGCAAACGATCTGCCGCCGGAAAAACGCTCGGATCGGGTCATCGCGACCGAGTGGGATGCCACCTTTACCCTGTTTGACGGTATCCCGACCGAGGATGACGTCGACCGGTTGTCCCGAAACGTCCCCAAGCAGGAAGCGGGCCGGGTCAGCGAGAAGGAACTGTCCCTGTCGCGGGCAAACCGGTCTGTCCGGCTATGGGATTACGTCGTTGGCCAGCTTGCCAGCGGCAACCAGCCCGAGTTGGAGAAGATCGAAGCGGTAGGTTACCTGATGCGCACCACGGCAGTTTACGGATCAGGTAAGTTCGGCGCGGCTGATCGCGAGCAATCGGCGCACCGGCCCGAATGCCAGGGGCCGTTCCAGATTGAAATGCTGTCGGTCTTTCTGACCCGCGCCTTTGTCATGGACCTGGTTGAACACATGGCCAGGCTGCGCGCGCCCGATATTGCGGTGCCGCTGGACCCGGCACTGCGCCGCCGTTTCGGCATCGGCAACTCGACCGGGCTGGGCATGGCGCCGTTCCTTCTCAACCACCCTGCCCTGATCAGCAACTGGATACACGCCCGCGAAGAGGCGCTGTCGCGCATCCGCTCTTTGCCGGTTGCGAGTGAGGATGAGGCACATGCCTTTCGAGATATCGCCGCCCGCGCGGATCTGCATTCCGACTACTGGACGTCGGAACACCCGGTACAGGTTGAAAAGCTGAAGCATCTGCGTGCCGATATGGACGCCCTGGCCGCCCACCTTGAAACCGCCGATCTGATCAGCAACCGCCCGTGGGATCGCCTGTGGCACTGGTCCGAAACAGCGTTGTCACTCGAAGGGCAGGAACAGCTAGCGTCATTGCTGATGGAACCCTATGGCGATCTGGTCGATGGGTTAAGCTCTTGCATGTCCGCAGATGAAACACAGTTTTACCAGATCGACGGCTCCATGCGCGTATCTGACCTCAAAGCGCTGATTGAAGATCTGTACGACTGGGCGCTGGATATCGACTGGACCAGCCGCGAAGCACAGGCGCGGGTCTGGTATGTCTCGGAAGAGAAACTTGAACCGCGCATGGGCGAACGGTTCGACGAGCCGATCGAGCCCTATGAACAGCCGCTCTGCCCCGGTCGCGACGCAGCGCGCATGTACAGCGATCTTAAAAATTTCGAAGAGGGTCCGATTGCCGCCTTTCTGCTGCGCCACCCCGAACACCGCCACGTGGTGCGCCGGGCCCAGATCGCCGCCAGCCATCCCTATGCCGAAATCCGCGATAACACGATCAGCTCAACGGTCATGCCAATAGATCTGTTGCGTGCCAAGCTGTCGTTTTTCGGTGCCTGTCATTTCGATCCGCGATCGGACCGGTGGGTGCGCATAAATATGTTCCAGCACGCGCCCTTCCCGCATGAACTGGCCAGCGGCAACGCGGATGGCTGGACCTATCCTTACCTTCCGGGACAATCCGCATGACCTGGTCATTGAACGAAGTGGACGGGTTGGCGCGCAAGGCGGCGCGCGGCTCGGGGCTCAGCTGGGGCCTGGCCGAAGATGCGGGCAAAGCCGTCCGATGGCTGGCGTCAGCCGGGCTGCCCGGCCCCGAAATGCTGGCAGGCCTGCTGACGCGCAATGACGGCGCGGCTTACGACGCCCTCTGCCCGACGGAAGTTGGCAGCACCTGGTCTGCCCGAGAGGGACAGCTTTGCCCCTTGATCAGCGGTGCTGCGATCTGCGACCGCGCGGCGGATATCGCAGATGGCCGTGGCATCGCTCTGGGGGCCACCTCCTTTCCGATGCTGATCCTGCCTTTCGTCGCCGGGGCAGCCCGGCTAGCGGACCAGCCCATCGAAATTTCCTGGGCGGGAACAAGCGCCACACTGACCCCCGACGGACGGGTTGAATTTTCCGAGGACAGCACCTGCCGGGCCGAGCAGACCGATGCGGTTCGCATTCAGGCCAGCACCATGCAGGTTACCACGCCACATCCCCGGTCCGATCGCGCGGAAATCCCCGAGGATATCGCCGGAACGCTTGGAAAATTCGCCCATCGGACCTATGCGCCTGATACACCGGAAAGCCGCCTTGCTGGCGCCGGCGCGGGCCTGACCGATAATGATTGAACAGGTTATGATACAGATATCATATACTTTTCAACAAATTACGGGCCGCTCATCACGTATCGCCAAATAGTGACACCCTGACGCGCCGAAATCTGCTAAACTGTTGGTCGTAGCGGCCGACGCTTCAAGTACGGCTGCCCTGACTGATATGAGCCCAGGATGGGCGAATAACGTCCTCCTGCGCGGAAGATACAGGAGGAAATCATGGTAAAAACGATCGGAAATCCCCTGACCTGGGCCGCAGATGCGGTGTTTGGCACTGGTCGCACGGTGGGCGCGGTGGCCGAGGCTTTGGGCAGTGAGGAAACCACCCCGCCCCCGACACGAACGATCACCGAGACCGACATACGCGACGCGCTGCGCAAGGGCGTGGACGATTTCAAGACGTTCCGCAGCGACGTGATGTTTCTGGTGGCAATCTATCCGATCATCGGCATCTGTCTCGTGGTGGTCTCGTCTGATCTGGCATTGCTGCCGCTGCTCTTTCCGCTCGCCGCTGGGTTCGCGCTGCTGGGCCCGGTCGCTGGAATCGGGCTTTATGAAATGAGCCGCAGGCGAGAAGCAGGCGAAGAGGTTGGCTGGGGCGCAGGATTGCAGGCCCTCAGGGCGCATATTGTCGGGCCGGTCATGACGCTCGGCGTATACCTGCTGGCGATGTTCGTGCTGTGGATCATGGCCGCTATGATGATATATGGTTTCACACTGGGGCCCGAACCGCCTGCGTCCGTGGGGGCTTTCGCAATTGACGTACTGACCACCAGCGCCGGCTGGATGATGATCATGATTGGCATGGGCGTCGGATTTGTTTTTGCCGCCATCGTGTTGGTGATCAGCGTCATTTCGTTTCCCATGCTGATCGACCGGCGCGCAGGCATCCCCGTCGCAGTTGCGACCTCGGTCAAGGTGGCGCGGCAAAACCCGGTGACGATAGCCAAATGGGGGCTGATCGTGGCCGTGTTGATGGCATTGGGATCACTCCCGTTCTTTCTGGGGCTGATCGTGGTGCTGCCGATCCTGAGCCATGCCACCTGGCATTTATATCGTGCGGCAGTGCCGCGCGTGACCGAGCGATAGATCATTGATGAACCACAACCCATCTCGGGAAAAGCCACGATAAGAAACTAATCCTAAACGATATTATCATCCAATATCGGCGCAACGACTTGCGTAATGTCGCCGAATTTGATCCACCGCCGACAGGAAAAAAGATGATGATATCAGGTGCAAACCCTCCACGGGCCGTCAAATTATTGACTTTTTGCAGTCAATGTCACGCCAAACTCCCCCGCTAGTCAGCTTTCAGATTTCCGGGGTAAGTTCGTCATGACATTGCAGAGTACAGACGTTTCATGTGACGGCAGTCAGATTGCCGCGGCCCGCAAGCAGCGATTTTCTCAACTTCTTGGCAAACACAGGATTCTGCTTGGTTTGCTGCTGTCCTACCTCGCGGCGGCGTCGATAATCGGCATCGTGCTTTCGGAACCCATGGACACGCTCAGGCCAGAGATCGTGCTCTGGATGATTGGCGCGTTAGCCCCGGTTTTCCTGATTTCAATGGTGGTTTGGCGGTTTGGGAATATGGTCCTGAACGTCAGGCCCGACCGGCCGATTACCTGGCTTGTCGCAGATCTGCGGGACTGCATGATCCAGGACCACGAAAGAATTTTCGGCGGCCTGATCGCCTTTGCCAGCATCATCGTCTTTGCCGCAACTTTCACCTTCGTCAAGGATTGCATCCCGCTGCTCAACCCGTTTTCATGGGACCCCGCGTTCGCGGAACTGGACCGCGTGATGCACGGTGGCTCTGATCCATACGTGCTGCTGGATCCGCTATTCGGCAACCCGCTGATGACAAAACTGGCCGATGGCGCCTATAGCCTTTGGTTTGCGCTGATATACTTCTTTGCCTTCACCGCCTGCATGGACAAGGAGGACCCGCAGCGCCGCAACACGTTCCTCTATGCGTTTTTCCTCTGCTGGATGGTTGGCGGCTCTTTGCTTGCCACGATCTTTTCGTCCGTCGGCCCGGTTTACTATGACGCTTTCGGGTTCGGCGATGATTTCATTCCGCAGACCGAAGCACTGCGCGAGATCGGTCAACGCATCCATCTGACTGCCCTGGAATTGCAGGCTACACTGCTTGACGGATATCAGAATGACGGCGATCTCAAGGGGATTTCAGCGATGCCCAGCATGCATCTGGCGCTCGCTTGGCTGATTGCCTTTCAGGCCTTCCAGTATCGGAAAATCTTCGGCTGGATGATGGTTGTCTTCGCCGTGATCATCCAGCTCAGCTCGGTGCATCTTGGTTGGCATTATGCTATCGACGGCTATGTGGGCCTGATTGTGGCGATAGCGTGCTGGTACGCCGCCAAGTGGCTGGCAAAGGTTCAGCAGCGAATGGACCATACGGCTCAGGGCTAGATCAGGCAGTGTCGGCCAGCCGTGCGACGTAACGCGCCAACGTGTCGATCTCAAGGTTGACCTTATCGCCCACGCCAACATCGCCCCAGGTGGTCACCTGCTTGGTATGTGGGATGAAGTTGATGTCAAAATCGCACCCCTCGACATCATTTACTGTAAGCGAGGTGCCGTTCAGTGCAACTGACCCCTTGGGGGCAATGAAACGCGACAATGGCTGCGGCGCCCGTAACGTGACGCGGGTGCTGTCGCCCTCATCGGTCACGGACACAACCTCGGCCAGCCCATCCACATGGCCCGAAACGATATGTCCGCCCAGTTCATCGCCAACCTTGAGGGCGCGTTCCAGATTGATGCGCCTACCCTCAGCCCAACTGTCGAGATTGGTTTTGGATATGGTTTCGGCCGACACATCGACGTCAAACCAGTCATCGCCCAGCGCTACCACGGTCAGACAGACACCGTCACAGGCAATAGACGCGCCGATATCAATGCTGTCGGTCACATAGCCGGTGGTGATACGCGCACGCAGATCGCCGCGCTTGGTCAGTGCGCGAACGCTGCCGACATCGGTGATGATACCCGTAAACATGGTTGCCTCCGATTGTATTTTGGCCACAGCCCTGACGTATTGCCACATCAAGGTTATCCCAAATTAACTTTGTCCGCTTTAGACTTGCAGCCGACAGGTGGCAAGCGATGCGGCCTGTTGCATTAAAAATTTGCGCTAACCTAGCTCAAATACGAACGAGGTTATTAAAGGGTTGAGGTGTAAATGAACGTCCTGACCGGAAAAGATCGGACCTTTCTGTTTCTCCAGGGGCCGCACGGGCCGTTTTTCAACAAGCTGGGCGATATGCTGCGCAAATCGGGCGCGAAGGTCTGGCGCGTCGGTTTCAATGCAGGTGACCAGGCGTTCTGGCGCGACAAGGCCAGCTACATTCCCTTTTGCGAGGACCCACGCGACTGGCCCGATCGGTTTGTACAGCTGATATCTGAAAAAAATGCCACCGACCTGGTGCTATACGGCGACATCCGCGCCATTCATGCGCAAGCGGTTGAGGTTGCGCGCAGCGCCGGACTGCGTATCCACGTCTTCGAGGAAGGGTATCTGCGACCCTACTGGGTGACGTACGAGCGGCAGGGCAGCAATGGTCACTCCAGACTGATGGAGATGAGCATCACGGATATGCGCGGCGCCCTTGAACAATCTGATACGGATGCTCCGCTGCCGCCAGCCAGCTGGGGAGATATGCGCCAGCACATTTTCTACGGCGCAGTCTATCACGGCTTTGTTTTGCTAAAAAACCGCCGCTATCGGCATTTCAAACCTCACAGGGCGCTCAGTGTATCGCAGGAATTCAAGCTTTATCTGCGGCGTCTGTTGCTGATGCCCGTACAGGCACTTGACCGGCGCATTGCCACCTTGCGGATCAAATATGGCGGCTTTCCTTATCATCTTGCCCTGCTACAGCTGGAACATGATGCATCGTTTCAGGCACATTCGCCGTTTTCCTCCATGACGCAGTTTCTGGAAACCGTGATCGAAGGCTTTGCCAAGGGCGCGCCGCCGCATCACCATCTGGTATTCAAGGCGCATCCACTGGAAGATGGCCGCGCGCCGATCCGACAGGAACTGAAGCGGCTGAAAGAAATCTATGGGCTTGGAAGGCGGGTGCATTACGTGCGCGGCGGCAAGCTGGCGCGGCTTCTGGACGAGGCGCGTAGCGCTGTCACCGTCAACTCCACCGCCGCACAACAGGTCTTGTGGCGCGGCATTCCGCTCAAAACCTTTGGTCAGGCGGTTTATGACAAACCCGAATTTGTCTCGACCGCACCGCTGACCAGCTTTTTTGCCAGCGCCGAACGTCCCGATCACCGCGCCTACACGGATTATCGTCGGTTTCTGTTGGCAACAAGCCAGGTTGCGGGCGGGTTTTATTCGGCCCGAGGGCGCCGCCAGCTTCTGCGGCAGGTGGTAGACATGATGCTTTCGCCGCATGATCCGTACGACTCGCTGAAACTGGGGACCGCGGCGGCGCGGCAACAGTTGCGCGTCGTCAGCTAGAAGAACCACCTACAAATACTGGATTTTGCTGGGTGATTCCGCTAACCTTACAAAAAAAGACCGAGGCAGTATAAACAGGTCGAGGAGACCGAGCAGTGAACTCCCAATCCAAACGATGGGCGAAGTCCGTCGCTTTTTTGGCGATTTTTGCCCTGATTGCGTCGTGCAGCACGTTGCCGCGCGTGGGCCCGAACAAGCGTGAAATCTACGAAGGGTCGGTTCAACGGTCCGGCGATGCCTTTGTCGTGTCCGTCAATGACAGGGTGACGCGCGCGACAGCGGTACAACCCGCGCTTGGCTTCAGCCAAGGGTTTCTCAACGCAGCCACGCTTGGCTCAGATACCATAAACCCCGGCGACACGCTGGGCCTGACCATCTGGGAAAATGTCGATGATGGGTTGCTTACAGGCGAAGCCCAAAGCCAGACAACCCTGCAAGAGGTGCAGGTCGATGGCGCGGGTTTCATCTTCGTTCCCTATGCCGGGCGTATCCGCGCGGCGGGCAACTCACCCGAAGCCATCCGCCGCATCATCACCAACAAGCTGGATGAACAAACGCCCGACCCGCAAGTTGAAGTACGCAGGCTGGCAGGCAACGGCGCGACCGTGTCAATCGTTGGTGCGGTCAACGGCCAGGGTGTCTATCCGATCGAACGCCCCACCCGTACGCTTTCGGCGATGCTGGCCGCTGCCGGTGGTGTCTCGATCCCGCCCGAAGTGGCCCAGATCACCGTGATCCGCGGCGCGCACCGATCCAAGGTGTGGTTTCAGGACCTGTTCGAACACCCGAAATTCGACATCGCCCTGCGCGGCGGCGATCGTATTCTGGTCGAGCAGGATACCCGCGCCTTCTCCGTCTTGGGCGCAACCGGGGCGCAGGCACGTGTAACCTTCGAAACCCAAACCCTCAGCGCGATTGAAGCGATCGCCACCGTCGGCGGGCTGACCGCCAGCTCGGCCGATCCCACCGGCGTCTTCGTCATGCGCAACGAACCGGCTGAAATCGCCAATCAGGTGCTGGCACGCGATGATCTGCAAGGGGCGCAACGCCTTGTCTACGTTCTGGACCTCACCCAGCCCAATGGCGTGTTCGTAGCCCGCGATTTCTCCGTCCGTGATGGCGATACCATCTACGTGACCGAGGCACCCTTCGCTCAGTGGAGCAAGGTGGTATCGGCTTTGACCGGCACGCTTGGCGCGGTCGGCTCAATCTCGACCGCAGGCGAAACCCTCGGGCAGTGATGTCCGCCCCTGCTGACGCATCGCCCGCCGAGGCTTCCACGCCCCGGCGGGTGTTTTATTTCAACGCAGGTTTTCTGCGCCAACGCCGTATCCGGCGGATACTGGCCTTGGCCGGATATCCGCTGCAACTGGGCAAACCCGGCCCAGATGACCAGATCGCTGTCTGGGGTCATTCGCCCTATGCCAAACGAGGCGAAGCCGTTGCCGCACAGACCGGCGCAGAACTGATCCGGGTCGAGGATGCGTTTTTACGATCAGTCAAGCCGGGCCGCGACAATGATCTGCCGCTGGGGCTGGTGATTGATCGACGCGGGATACATTTCGACAGCAGTCAGCCCTCGGATCTTGAACATCTGCTGGCGGCACACCCTCTGGATGACACCGCGCTGATGAACCGCGCGCGCGCCGCCATTGCTTATCTGCAAGAGGCGCATCTAAGCAAGTACAATGCGTTTGACCCCGCCGCACCCTGCCCCGATCCGGGTTATGTTCTGGTGATCGATCAGACCCGGGGCGATGCCAGCGTCACCCACGGCCAGGCCGATGCCAACACTTTCCGCGAGATGCTGTATTATGCTCAGGAGGACAACCCCGGCGCAAAGATCCTGATCAAGACACACCCGGAAACCGTCGCAGGCCACCGGCCTGGCTATTTTGGGCCTGAAGATGCATCGGACCGGGTGACACTACTCTCTGATCCGGTCAGTCCCTGGGCGCTCTTCGAGGGGGCCGTGGCGGTCTACACAGTCAGTTCCCAGCTCGGGTTCGAGGCGATCTTTGCCGGTCACCGGCCGCAGGTTTTCGGTCAGCCATTCTACGCGGGCTGGGGTCTGAGCGACGACCGCCATCCCGTGCACCTCACCCGGCGCGGGCGCAACCTGAGCCGTGCGCAACTTTTTGCGGCGGCCATGATTCTCTACCCGGCCTGGTATGACCCGCATCGCGACCGCCTGTGCGAGATCGAAGACACGCTTGCCATCCTCGACGCAAAAACCCGCTGCTGGCGTGAGGACAGACGCGGTTGGGCTGCACACGGCATGCGCCTGTGGAAGCGCAAACCACTGCAGCGTTTCTTCGGACAGCATCGCCGAATCGTATTTCGCAATAGCAAGACACCTGATCCCGACAGACCGGCAATGGTCTGGGCCGCAAAGGCCGATCAGGCACCGGACACTGCCGTGCGAGTGGAAGATGGCTTTCTGCGCTCGCGCGGGTTGGGGGCCGAACTTGTGCCGCCCCTGTCGCTGGTATGTGACGATCTTGGCATCTACTACGACCCCCACCGCCCCTCGCGACTTGAAAACTGGATCATCAAGCGCGCCGAATTGCGCGAAGATCAGGACATCCGGGCGACCAGGCTGATCAACCGGATCACCGAGCTTGGCCTCACGAAATACAATCTGGGCGGCGCACTGCCCGAGTTGCCCCGCGGACACCGTATCCTTGTGCCCGGCCAGGTCGAAGATGACGCCTCGATACAGCTAGGCGCCGGAGAGATTTCCACCAATCTGGCCTTGTTGCGCAGGGTGCGCGAGGAAAACCCCGATGCAGTAATCCTCTACAAGCCGCATCCGGATGTCGAAGCGGGCCTCAGAACCGGCGATGTCGATCAATCTGAAATCGCTGAACTGGCGGATATGATAGTGGTGCAAGGCGATCCGGCGCAGTTGCTTCAGCAGGTCAATGAGGTGTGGACCATGACCTCGCTTATGGGGTTCGAAGCGCTGATCCGCGGCGTACCGGTCGTCACCACGGGCGCACCGTTCTATGCTGGCTGGGGTCTGACCCGCGATCTGGGTGATATCCCCGGCCGCCGGACGGCGCGGCCCGATCTGACCGGTCTTGTGCACGCGTCGCTGATCGACTACCCGCGCTACTTTGATCCCGTCACCGGCACGGCTTGCCCGGTCGAAGTGGCGATGGACCGTCTGGCCTCGGGCGCCATTCCTCATCCCGGCGCGGGTAACCGCCTGTTGGCCAAGCTACAGGGCTGTTTCGCTTCATATGCAGGCTTTTGGCGCTAGGCCCGCACCCAGCGGTGCATCATGTCACCCGCAATGGTCTGGCTTTCGACAAGGTGAAATCGTGGCGCGTCCCGCAACTGGCTCAGACCTAGGGCACCAATTGCGGGCAGCCCCTCGGCCCCGATCGCCAGACCAGCGGTATATCCCACCATCTCATCGACCAGGTCCGCCGCCAGCAAGGATGCCGCCAATCCGCCACCGCCTTCGCAGAAGACCCGCGTCAAGCCCTGCGCGCCCAATTCCTGCAGCACCGATCGGACATCCAACTGCCGCCCCGTCAGCCCACAGGGTATCAGCGTGGCACCTATCCCTTGCCAGGCATCGACGAGGCTTGGGTCGGCATCGGGGCCATGGCACAGCCACAGCGGTGCCAGCTTGGCGGAGCGCGCGAGTTTCGACATCATCGGCAGATCCAGCCTGCGCGACACCACCACGCGCACCGGTTGCTGCGCGATGCCCAGATCCCGCACCGTCAGGGATGGATCATCCATCCGGGCCGTTCCCGCACCGACCATCACCGCGTCATGGCGGGCGCGCAGCGCGTGGACATGGCGGCGGGCGGCGGGGCCAGTGATCCACTGACTCTGGCCCGTCGCTGTGGCGATGCGACCGTCAAAAGAGCTGGCAAGTTTCAGGGTCAGATGCGGGCGGCCGTGTTCCGTGCGCATCAGGAAGCCGTCAAGGTCGCGTGCTGCTTCATTGGCCAGAACGCCCGTCGTCACCTCGATCCCGGCCTTTTGCAATAGTGCAAAGCCCTGCCCGGCCACACGTGGGTCGCTATCGGCCATCGGCGCCACCACGCGCGCCACGCCCGCCGCGATCAGCGCCTCGGCACAGGGCGGGGTCTGGCCGTGATGCGCACAAGGTTCAAGTGCCACATAAGCAGTGGCACCGCGCGCGGCCGCTCCTGCCTGGTTCAGCGCTTCGGTCTCGGCATGGGGGCGCCCGCCATCTGCGGTGCGGCCACGTCCGATAATCCGGCTCTCTCGCACGATCACACATCCCACGGAAGGGTTAGGCCAGGTCCGCCCCTGCCCCCGCCGGCCCAACATCAGGGCCAGCGACATATACCTCTCGTCTTGCTTGCTCACCCGTCCGAGGGGTCGTCGGCGACAGAAGTGTCGGGGCGCAACTCGCTGACAAACTTGTCAAAATCATCGGCCGCCTGGAAATTCTTGTAGACGCTGGCAAAGCGGACATAAGCCACGGTATCAATCCGCGCCAGGCTTTCCATCACGATCTCACCGACGGTTTTCGACGGGATATCCGTCTCGCCCATGCTTTCAAGCCGCCGCACGATGCCCGAGATCATCTGCTCGATCCGATCAGGTTCGATGGGCCGTTTCTGCAGGGCAATGCGAATGGAGCGTTCCAGCTTGTCGCGGTCGAAATCCTCGCGCCGTCCATTGGTCTTCACCACCACCAGATCGCGCAGCTGAACCCGTTCATAGGTCGTAAAGCGCCCACCACAGGCAGGACAGAAACGGCGCCGCCGGATCGAAACATGATCTTCTGCGGGGCGGGAATCTTTGACCTGAGTATCTATATTTCCGCAAAACGGACAGCGCATCGGGCATCCCCTTTTTTCTTCTTTACCACCTGTCGTATGGGTCTTTTGCCCAGATATCGCTGCCACTATAGGACAGCCGCAAGGTTTTGGGTAGAGGGGAAATTACACCGCTAAATGAGCAGCGATCTGGCGGCTATGAGGCGCATTTCGATGCTCGAACACATAAATTCCCTGCCACCTGCCCAGCATCATTTGCCCGTTCCCCACCGGGATGGTCAAACTAACCGGCATCATCGCCGCCTTGATATGGGCGGGCATGTCATCGGGGCCCTCGTACGTATGGGTCAAATAGGACATGGAGGCGTCAGTGGAAGGTGGCACAAGCCGCTGAAAATAATGCAGAAGGTCGCTTTGCACCTCAGGGTCGGCATTTTCCTGGATCAACAGACTGGCCGATGTGTGGCGGATAAAAAGCGTGAGCAGCCCCTGATCGGCACCGGCCTCATGCAGCCAGGCTGAAACCTGCGCTGTGATTTCATAAAGGCCCTGGCCGTGGGTCTGGATTGTAAATATCGTCTGCATCTGACGGCGACCCTGTCGCAAAGCCGGGCGTTGCGCAAGCGGTGTTGGCGACGGACAAAACGAAGCGGCCATCACCTGCGCCCCATCCCGACAGGTTGCCTTGCTCACTCCTGCACAAGCACACCAGCGTAACGGATAAGAAACCCGACGCCCCGCACCCGGGCGGACACGTCAAAACAAAACCGGGCATCCGGGTCTTCGTATTCGACTGTTTGGCTGAGCGGGACAAGCTTGCAGGGCACTGGCACGCCAAACAGATGCAACGACGCGATTTCCATGCACAATTTTCCGGGTATCACACCAAGGCTCAACGTCAGCCGCACCGGGCCGAAACGTTCGATAATCCGGCACCTGACAGAATCGAAACTGAGATGTGAGCGGGTCACATGGCCGCCAAAATCACGCACCCACTCGCTTTGGCCCTCGCGGGTATTGATCGTCAGTCGGGTGGGCACCTTCTGTCCCGCCGACGGGAACCCCGCCAGACGCAGCGCCAGACGGGCCAGCACGCCAGAGCCTCGGGTGATGTCGCACTGGCCCACATAATGCTTCGTACCCTGCCCGCTATGCAGCGTCAGCACCGCGGACGGTACGTCAAGCCGCTGCGCCCTGATCGCATGCCAGAACGGATCACCGCTCATCACCAACCACCGGGGAGAAAACGGGCCTTGATCGCGTCGTCGGGGATCATGCAGATTTGCGTTCGGCCAAACAGGCTGTAGCGGTTTCACGCGATTGCCAGATAAGCCGGGTCTTTCACCACCCGCGGCAGGAAGCGCAGCGCCGACATTGCCCGCCACGGCCAGCAGATGGCGCGCATCGCAACGGCAAAGGCGTCCAACTTTTGGTGGATAACGCCGTCCACAATCACCAGGTTTGTTTCAAAATCGTCCGTCGGCAAATCAAGCGCACGGTAAAGCCGGGTTCCCAGATCGGATTGCGCGAGGACAAAGCGAAAGCGGTGTTTCCGGTCCCGCCGCAGCATGAAGCGGAAGAACCCCGAACAAAGGACACATTCGCCATCAAAGACAATCGAATCCGAGCGCAGGTCGCGGCGCAGATCGGCGGGAAGAACACTGACGGGTTGCGAATTTCGATTGATCATACCGGCCATCTTTGGTCAGCAAACGGCATGACATGACCCCGCCAACACCTCAAGAGGGTGATTGACGCAGCGCGCTTTAGCCCACAATCAGTATTTTTGACCGTGCTTTTCCGGTTCTTCTGGCGTGTTGGCGACAAAGGTTATTTCATCAACTTCGGTCAATGAACTGAGCAATCGTGCGCTATCGCGGGACGCCATGACCTGAGTGGCGGGTCTGCTCATTGCCTCGAAATCTTCAAGAGAGATCATGACCACCGGCTTGCCACGCCTGCGAGTCACGATCAGCGGTTCGTGATCGTTGTTCACTGCGTTCAGCATGGTGGAAAGATTTCTGCGAAGCTCGGTTAGTTTTGCCTGTTTCATGGCCGTCGCCTACGCCGTCCCGCCAAGTATAACAACCTGTGCGACTATATTGAGCATATTTTCGCTCATAGGTTGAATTTTTAGATTTCCTCAGATCGCGAACACCCTGCGCCAATTCATCCATACAGCCAGGTCAAGAAGTGCGAACACCAACACCTCGGCGATAGCCGATAGGTAAAAATGATGTCACGATCAGTGCGGCACACCCTATGACAGCAACGACAGACGGTGCCAAGAAGCCGTGGCGACGATGCGCGAAGAATAGCCCAACCACCGACAGGATCGTGATTTCCACGACGATAGCGGGATTGAGGGTGCGCGAGATGCCAAACGCACCGAGGACGGAATTCGCGATCAAGGTACCCTGGCAGGCCAACACCGACAGCAAAGTGGCGATGGCTGACCGGCAGGGCGCCTGAACGCGTTACTGATCCAGGAAAGACCGCAGCTTGCGCGACCGGCTTGGGTGTTTCAGCTTACGCAGTGCCTTCGCTTCGATCTGACGAATACGTTCGCGGGTCACGCTGAACTGCTGGCCGACCTCTTCGAGCGTATGATCGGTGTTCATGCCGATGCCGAACCGCATCCGGAGCACGCGTTCCTCGCGCGGCGTCAGAGACGAAAGAACCCGCGTGGTGGTTTCCTTGAGGTTGTCCTGAATGGCACTGTCGAGGGGCAGAACCACGTTCTTGTCCTCGATGAAATCGCCAAGCTGACTGTCTTCCTCATCGCCAATCGGCGTCTCAAGCGAGATCGGTTCCTTGGCGATCTTCATCACCTTGCGAACCTTTTCCAGCGGCATCTGTAGCTTTTCGGCCAGTTCCTCGGGCGTGGGCTCACGACCAATCTCGTGCAGCATCTGGCGGCCGGTACGGACCAGCTTGTTGATCGTCTCGATCATGTGCACCGGAATACGGATGGTGCGCGCCTGATCGGCGATCGAGCGGGTGATGGCCTGACGAATCCACCAGGTGGCGTAGGTCGAGAATTTATAGCCGCGGCGGTATTCAAACTTGTCCACGGCCTTCATCAGGCCGATGTTACCTTCCTGAATAAGGTCAAGGAATTGCAACCCGCGGTTCGTGTATTTCTTGGCAATCGAAATGACCAGGCGCAGGTTGGCTTCCACCATTTCTTTCTTGGCGCTGCGGGCCTCTTTTTCACCCTTCTGAACCTGTTGAACGATGCGGCGGAATTCGGGGATATCGAGGCCGACATATTGACCGACCTGCGCCATATCGGCGCGCAGTTCCTCAACCTTCTCGGGTGAGCGTTCCATGAACATCTGCCAGCCCCGGCCGGATTTCTGCGCCATGTCATCCAGCCAGTTCGGATCCAGCTCGCGGCCGCGATAGGCCTCGATGAACTCACGGCGGTTGATCCGGGCCTGATCGGCCAGTTTGACCATCGCAGAATCGATCTGCATGATCCGGCGGTTGATGCCGTAAAGCTGGTCGATCAGCGCTTCGATCCGATTGTTGTGCAGGTGCAACTCGTTCACCAGCTCAACGATTTCCGAGCGCAGCTTCTGATAGGTGCCTTCCTGCTTCTCGGAAAACGAGCCGTCTTCATTCAGGGTCGCCGAAATCCGGCTGTCCTGCATTTCGCTCAGCTTGACGTAGTCGTCGGCGATGCGATCAAGCGTTTCAAGCACGCGCGGTTTCAGCGCGGCCTCCATCGCCGCAAGGCTCATATTGGCCTGTTCGTCCTCATCGTCGTCATCATCCGTGACAATCGGGTTGCCATCAGCGTCAAGCTCGGGCGTGTCCTCTTTGCCTTCGGAGGGGGCGGCGGCGACATTGGCGACCACGGGGGTTTCATCCTCGTCATCCCCCATCTGGTTGCCAAAGGTGGTTTCCAGATCAATCACATCGCGCAGCAGGATGTCTTCACCCAGTAGTTCGTCGCGCCAGATGGTGATCGCCTGGAAGGTCAGCGGGCTTTCGCAGAGGCCCGCGATCATGGTGTTCCGACCGGCCTCGATGCGTTTGGCGATGGCGATCTCGCCTTCGCGGCTCAGCAGTTCGACACTGCCCATCTCACGCAGATACATCCGTACCGGGTCATCAGTGCGGTCTAGCTTCTCTTCCTTGCCCGAGCCGAGCGTGATCTCACCACGTTTGCCAGTTTCAGCCAGCGCGGTTGATTTCTGTTCCTCTTCCTCGGCCTCGTCATCCTCGATGATGTTGATGCCCATTTCCGACAGCATCGACATCACGTCTTCGATCTGTTCGCTGCTGACCTGATCAGGCGGCAGCACGTTATTGAGCTGATCGTAGGTGATAAAACCTTTTTCGCGTGCCTCGGCGATCATCTTCTTGACCGCGGTCTGGCTCATGTCCAGCGAATGTTCGCCATCCTGATCGTCGGGCTTTTGGTCGTCGTTGTCTTTGGCGGCCATTGATGTCTCCTGCTCAAGCGGGGCGGCGAGGTGATTCGGTTGCGAATCATTAACGCGAATCAGAGTGATTCGCACTCCGTTTACCCTGTTTTGTTTACCTTTTCCTCACCAAAAAACCTCAGCGGCGCGGTTTGGAATAGTTGATCTTGTCGAGAAGCGCCCCAAATCGCTCCCGTTCACCCCGATTGACCCGCGCACCGTTGGCACCCAGATCATACTCCGCCCGGTCCTCCTGCTGACTGCGGATGGCCCGGTTACGGGCCTCGGCCGCCTGGCTTAGACGCCAGGTGACGGCTTCGTCGGCAACCCCGGCGATATCTTCCGCTGCCTCGCTGACCTCGGCGCTCAATCCGCGCTCGGCGTCGATCTTGGCAAGCTCTTCGGCGATGGTCATGCGGGCGATCTCCAGATTGCCCGGATTGCGAACGGGGGGTGCTAGGGCCACATGGGGCAGTGCCTGTAGCTTTTCAAGGGTCGCCTCGCCCAATTCTGCGGAAATATGCGCCTCCAGCGTGTCGGCCCCGGCATCAGCGTGACGCAAGATCAAATCGCGCAGGCGGGCGTGATCAGGATTGGGGCACTCCAGATCTTCGATCGCCGTCTCGAACTCTGTGCAGATCTCCGGTGTCGCCAACAGAGAGGCCAGAATGACTCCGATACGCAGATGCATCTGCGCATCATCCCCTGCCGCGACCAGCAGAGAGGATTTGGTTGAGGGCATGGCGCTGGCAGGCGGTGGCTGCCATTTCCCGCCCGCGCGGCGCGGCGCTTTGGCCGAGGAGCGGCGCGGATTAAACAGCTCCCACCGCATGTCCTTGATCGCCTGACCATAATGGCTACGGATCGACGGATCGCGGATCAGCATGATTTTTTCCCGCAGGGCCTTATCCAGCGCCGCTTTGCGTTCGGGGCTGTCGAAATTGCGGCCCTCGGTCTCGCGCTGCCAGAGCAGTTGCACCATCGGCCAGGCGTTATCGACCAGCTTTTGCAGCGCCGCCTTGCCCTCGGCCCGGATCAGATCGTCGGGGTCCTTGCCCTCGGGCATCAGGGCAAACCGCAGCGATTTGCCCGCCTCCAGCAGCGGCAGCGCCAGATCAATCACCCGATGCGCCGCACGCAGGCCGGCCGTGTCGCCATCAAGTGCAATTACCGGCTCATCCGCCACGCGCCACATCATCTGAAGCTGCGTCTCGGTTACTGCCGTGCCCAAGGGCGCCACCGCCGCACCAAAACCACCTTCGACCAACGCGATCACATCCATGTAGCCTTCGGCCACAATGAGCGGCTGGCCCTTGCCTGCCGCCTCGCGCGCGGGGCCGTGGTTATAGAGCGTGCGGGATTTGTCGAACAGCTCGGTTTCCGGCGAGTTCAGATATTTGGCGTTGTCATTCGGGTCCATCGCCCGACCGCCAAAGGCAATACAGCGCCCGCGCGCGTCGCGGATCGGGAACATGATGCGGCCCCGGAACGTGTCATAAGGCTTGCCGCCCTTGGTCGAGGGTTTGGCCAGCCCCGCGCCCAGGATCAGATCATCCTCGATGTTCTTGGCCTTGAGGTGATCCCAGAGACCCTGCCAGGCATCGGGCGCAAACCCGATCTCGAACCGTTCCTGCGTGGCCTCCTTCAGACCGCGGCGGTCGAGATAGTCGCGCGCGGCGGACCCTGCGGCGGTCTTGAGTTGCAGGCGGAAATGCTGAACCGCGATTTCCATGACATCGGCCAGCTCGGTGCGTTTATCAGCCTTGGCCTGCGCCTGAGGATCGCGTTCAGGCATCGTCATCCCGGCTTCGGAAGCCAGAATTTTGATCGCTTCCATGAAATCGACATTCTCGGTTTCACGGACAAAGCTGATCGCATCACCCTTGGCGTGGCAGCCAAAGCAGTAATAAAACCCCTTGCGGTCATCGACGTGAAAGCTGGCGGTCTTTTCCTGATGGAACGGGCATGGCGACCACATATCGCCCTTACCCTGATTGGATTTGCGCGCGTCCCACATGACTTTGCGGCCCACCACTTGGGTCAGCGAGGTGCGGGTGCGTAGTTCATCCAGAAAACCGGGTGGCAGACTCATGTATCATATATCGGATGCAAGCCCGCCCGAGTCCACCCGGCGAAACCGATTTCTTGGGGGTAAGTCTATTGCGACAGGCAGGCCAGCACGTAAGAGGTCGCGACCTCCTCGGTCAGTTCCTCAGGTTCCAGCGTATAGACCCACTGCACCAGCGGCTCGACAGCCGGTTTGAACCTGGCCTTGTCGTCAGGCAGCGTTTCGACCACGTTCTTGACAGCGGTCTCTTCGTCGACGCCGCCAACACGCTGATCTACCGCCGCCTGCACAATCTCACCCGAAATATTGCAAAGCATCTCTTTATCCTGCGCCACCAAAGGCGTGGCAAGGAAGGCGAAAAGAGCAATGATACGTAGCATATGTGCCTCGTGGTATTCCCGGTTTACGTCTCAGTACCTTATCTCATCCGGGATGTCAGGCCACGTATAATGGGAAAATCTCTAACATTGTCGCTATGGCGAATGCTTGCCAAGCAAGCAAAACCCATCGGTTACAGGTGATCGGGTCGTGCTGCCTTTCGCGCGTCCAGCGAAATCACCGTGACCGGGGCGATGGGCCTTCCGTCGGACCGGCACAGAGGGTTGATCCGCGCCCGGCCACTCATCCACACCAGTAAGGCGCGTTTCAGGGCAAGAAGCCCGGCCCTTGGCATCCCCTTGTCGGCACGGGGGGACGTGCTGTGCGGGCGCGCCGAAGCGGTGAAGGCGTGGCACCTGACCGGCCCCAGCAGCGCGTCTACCCCTGTCAGCTCCGGCTGCCGGAAGGCCACACTGATGAAGGGAAGTTTCAGGTGGCGCGTGGTGCTGAACATCAGTGAGCCGCAGCATCCCGCGTACCAACGGAAAGCGCCACGCGGAGACAGGCGCGAGATTTCCAGCGTCTCCGCTCCGGCGTCGATCGTGATCAGGTCAGGTGTGGTATGCCAGATATCGGTACCGCCCGCCGGGGTCAGAATATCCTGCCCGGCATCATGCAGCCGCGCGGCGGTCTGGCAATCGGCGCAGTAGCAGCGAACGCGTGTGCCCGCCGACGGGGCGGGCACATTGATCTTAAGTCTGGTCGCGCCGCAGCGGCAGGATTTCTCGATCAACCCCGCCGCGGCGCGACGCCTCACAGCCCCAGAGCGCGGTAGCTGTCAGCCACTTTGCCGATCGAGACCAGATAGGCGGCTACCCGCAGATCATCCACATCCTCGCGGCCATGCCAGACCTCACGCATCGATTGATACGCCGCGCGCATGGTGTCATCGAGGCCCGAGCGGACCAGTTCCAGCTCGCCGGCGCCGCGCAGGTATTTCTGCTTGAAGTCGGGCGACATCGACCAGCGATGCTCCAGATGGTCATCCAGCCCCTGCAATTCATCCACGATCAACTGGTGGCGCGCCTCTTCCTGGCGGCGTCCCAGACGGCCGAAACGGATATGGCTGAGGTTCTTGACCCACTCAAAATAGGACACGGTCACACCACCCGCGTTGGCGTACATATCGGGGATGATCACACAGCCCTTCTTGCGCAGCACCTCATCGGCGCCAGCAGTCACGGGGCCGTTCGCGGCTTCGATGATCAGCGGCGCCTTGATCCGGTCGGCATTGCCCATGTTGATCACGCCTTCCAGCGCCGCCGGGATCAGGATATCGCACTCCTCTTCCAGCACAGCCGAGCCTTCTGCGGTATGGGTGGCGTCCGGGAAACCGGTGATGCCGCCATGTTTGGTGATCCAGGTCTTGACCTCTTCGACATTGATCCCGTCGGGATTAAACAGCGCACCGTCGCGCTCAATGATGCCGGTGATAACGCAGCCGTCTTCCTCCTGCAGGAACTTGGCGCCGTGATAGCCCACGTTCCCCAGCCCCTGTACGATTACCCGCTTGCCATCGAGCGTGCCCGACAGGCCCGCCTTGGCAATATCCTCGGGGTGGCGGAAAAATTCCTGCAGCGCGTATTGCACGCCCCTGCCCGTCGCCTCGGTCCGGCCCTGAATACCGCCGGCATTGATCGGCTTGCCGGTCACACAGGCACGGCTGTTGATGTCGGTGGTGTTCATGCGCTTGTATTGGTCGGCGATCCACGCCATCTCGCGCTCGCCGGTGCCCATGTCGGGGGCTGGCACGTTCTGGGAGGGGTGGATCAGGTCGCGCTTGGCCAGCTCGTAGGCGAACCGCCGGGTGATCTGTTCCAGCTCATGCGCGTCCCATTCACGTGGATCGATGCAGAGCCCGCCCTTGGAGCCGCCGAACGGCGCCTCGACCAGCGCACATTTATAGGTCATCAACGCCGCCAGCGCCTCAACCTCGTCCTGATTGACCGCCATCGAGTAGCGGATGCCGCCCTTGACCGGCTCCATATGTTCGGAATGGACCGAGCGGTAGCCGGTAAACGTATGTATCTGACCGCGCAGCCGGACACCGAAACGCACCACATATGTCGCGTTACAGACGCGGATTTTTTCTTCAAGACCGGGGGGAAGATCCATCAGCGCCACCGCGCGGTTGAACATCAGATCGACGCTTTCGCGGAAACTTGGCTCGTTTATGGGTGCGTTCATGATATCTCTCCCTGAAATTTGTTGGACGGGCCCGTTCGCTCATATCTGTATCCCGCCGGAAGTATGCCAATCGTTAAACCTTACGGTGGTTTTGTCCACCCCACGGTTTTCGTGGACGCGCGCGCAAGGTCAGCTCCATCTCGTTTCCCCGCATCGTTAACCAAGCGCGCACAATCCTGAAACCGCGTCTATATTGTGTTAAATTTGATGCTAATACGGTGTTAATTAACAGTTAATTTTGACCTCATCGCCATAATCTCGCCACAGAAATAGGCGAGGAAAAAGTTGGTGCATTGTGTACCGCCGGGCGTCTGCTAGCCCCAAGAGGTATCGACATGAGTAATGAAACGAAATTTAATTCGCTGACGCAAAAACCGACAAATAGGGTTTTGCAAAAGTATATGACCCGACATCTGAACCGCTTCTGCCGCGATGAAGACGGCGCGGTTGTAGCGTTCATGCTCGTAATGTTTGTGGTGTTCCTGATGATGGGCGGCATCGGTATCGACACGATGCGTCACGAAATGGAACGCACGCGTATCGCCGCTATTGCAGACGCCGCCTCGCTCGCGGGGGCCACAGCCCCAAATAACGCAGCGGCGGAAACGGTGGTACGTGACTACTTCGAAAAGATCGGCATGGCCGATGCCCTGGAAGATTTTGGCCCAGATGACATCGACATTACGTTGAACACATCCAAGGTTACCGTGAACACGTCGATCGAAGTCGATACATATTTGATGCAACTCATGGGCGTTGACACGCTGAGCGCGTCAGGAACCGCCACTGCTGAAAAACGCATTCCGAAACTGGAGATTGCATTGGTGCTCGATGTGTCGGGCTCGATGGCAGGCGACAAGCTCACAGACCTGAAGAAGGCCGCGAAAAAATTCGTGACGACCATGCTGGAAAGTGCCGATCCGGGCGACGCGGTGATTTCGATCGTCCCGTTCAGCTTTGGCGTGACACCGACCATAAATATGTTTGAAGCTCTGAATGTGATTGAGAGGCATTCTTATAAGAGTATAGGTGCCACCTGTATCGTCTTCCAGGACGATGATTTCGAAGATACGGCAATCGATCCGTTACAACCCTACGTACAGCAGATCTACACTTCGCGCTATGACGTTAGCGGCGGGTTCAACACGCTGAATGATTCGTGGCGCTCATGCTACAACGATGCTGCGCATGAGATTTTACCCTATTCCATCAATGAAACTGCATTGCACAACAAGATCGATGCCCTGCAGGCTGACGGCAATACATCGGGCAACGAGGGCATCAAATGGGCCGCAGGCTTGCTTGATCCCGCCTTTCGCCCCGTCACGACGCAGCTGATCGCGGACGGCGATGTCGCCAACACCTTGACCAACGTGCCCGCAAGCTACTCCGAACCCGAGACTCAGAAGGTCATCGTGATGATGGGTGACGGTGCGAATACATCATCCTATTTCTTCGACGACCCGAATGATCTGCTGGACCCCAGCACTGCGGACAGCCACACTCAGGCCGACTATCGCGGGCCGAATTCAGATCTCTACGAGGTTAAATACCAGAACAACGGTAACCCGGTGTCGGCCTACTTCATCTATTCGAGCGTCTACAATGACTACACGGATATCGACGATGTCCACAGCAGTCAGTACCTTACCCAAGCCGAGTTCGATGATCTGGAAAACACCCTGACCAACTACCAGGAAACCATCCGCCTGGATTGGGAAGAAGCCTGGGGGTTGATGTCGCCGGACTACCATAAATCGGCAACTGGCGTTAACAGTGCCTATAATGACTATGCAGATAGCGGACGCGTCACCGGCTCGATGAAAAACACGCGGATGGACGCTTCATGCACTGCTGCCCTGGGACAGAATGTCGTGATCTACACAATCGGCTTTGATGTTCCCCAAGGTGGTACTGCCGAGCAAGAACTGGAAGATTGCGTGGGCGCCGACAACAAAGACAGATACTACCGTGCCTCCGTGTTCGGCAATGGCGACCCCAATTCCGGCCTGTCCATTGCAAGCGTCTTTGGATCGATCGCGTCGAGCATTCAAAACCTGAGGTTGACGCAATGAGACATCTGTTGGGTAAATATCTCAGGCGTTTCCGCCGGAGCGAGGACGGAAACGCGTCGGTCGAATTCATCATCATCGCGCCGCTTTTCATTACGCTGGTGACGATGTCGATTGAACTGGGTTTCGTGACCATCCGTCACACCATGCTGGAGCGTGGACTGGACATCGCTGTCCGCCAAATCCGCCTGGGAACGGGTGATCCCGGCAACCACGATCAGATCAAGCAGGTCATTTGCGACAATTCTGTCGGGGTTCTGCTGGATTGTGACGGCCAGTTGCGGTTGGAAATGCAGCCCGTCGACCCGCGCGCTTATGCAACGCTGGATGCAACGCCGAAATGCGTGGAAAATGCCCACTCGGTAGATCCCGTGGACTACGACACCGACTTCACAAGCGGCACCGCAAATGAGCTTATGGTTCTGCGTGCCTGTTATCGGTATGACCCGATTTTCCCGACCGAAGTCATGGGCAGTGCGATGACAAAGGACGATGACGGAAAACCCTTTATCGTATCGACGACTGCCTTCGTTCAGGAGCCTCTTTAAAATGGAAAAGTCTTTTTGTCACAGAGTGATCCGCAGGTTTTGCGGCGAACGGGATGGCTCGGTCATGGTGGAAACCGTGATCACCCTGCCCCTGCTGGTTTGGGCCCTTGTCGCTACCTGGGAATTCTTCGAAGTACATCGCTACAGAAGTGCCCGCGAAAAGGCCACCTACACGATCGCGGACCTGATTTCGCGTGAACAAGGCATCGAAGACGTCTACATCGACAATGCGATGTCCTTGTTTGACGGGATCAGCAATGACAACGGCAACAATCAGCTCCGTATCTCCGTCGTCGTTTTCGAAACCAATGATCCGGACGACGCCAACGACAACGAATATTGGATTCGCTGGTCCGAGGTGCGCGGCAATGGCGGCTTCACTGCACTCACAACCAATGACGTGCGTAACTCATTCGATACCTTGCCGATCATGAATGACGGTGAAGACCTGATCCTTGTCGAAGCGGCATCTACCTACCAGCCGGTTTTCAATGTCGGTCTCAGCGGCAACGTACAAATCGATACGCGCCTGTTCACCAAACCGCGTTTTACCGAACAGCTCTGCTATGAAGCGCAGTCCTGCTATCAAGCACCATCCTAGTGAGGGCGGCTTGCAATCATGGCCGAGATCATCTCGGCCATGGCTTTGGTCTGCGGGGCTGAGGTAACACCACCCACGCCGATGCGATCACCCAGTGACCACCAAAGTCCCGGCCGCCAGCGGCGCGGGGCTTTGGTTTTCAGCCGCAGCATGAAGCCGTTCGAGGGCTTGAAGGCAAACATGCCTCGGTCCATCGACCGGATGTCGCCCGTCTGTGCGATCACCGTGCCATCGCTGCTACGAAGCTCGGTTTCCGTCAGTTCCAGCCGGTGACGCGTGACCTCCCACATCCGGTAGGCCATCCAGACCGCGCCGGCCCCGAAACCAAGAAGAAAGATAGCCCAGGCCGGGTTTGACGGCGGCTGCGACAGGGCCACGAATATCAGCATTGTCCCAAGCAGGCCCAGCACGCTCACCCCGAAAACACGGCGCGGTGCCGAGGCATGAATAGCCATCAGAATATCGTCGTCCATTGCGTCCTCTCCCTTGGCATTGGCCTTACCCGGTTTGCCAGAGATATACGAGAGAGTACCCGGCGACGGGAGAGAGGAAATGCTCTGATCCGGATGAATTTCCCGACCTAACCTGCCTCAGCGGTCAGGTGAACCTTTTCACTGGCCACCTGAAGTCATCCCTGCTGCACCAGACCCGGTCAGCTGTGCAGAACAGAGGGCCAGTTGTCATCGGCCCGTGCAACATTGCCCGGAATATCTCGCTGCCACAATGCGCGTACCGAGGTGTCGTAGTTCAGATAGAGCTTACCGTTATTGATCGTCCAGGCATCAGGCTCGGTCTTGGCGATAGCGTTTTTCGACAAGGCATAAGCGCAATAGCCACCATACTGAGGCGCGAAATCTTCAGGCGCGCTTTCAAATGCCGCGCGGTTATCGGCATCGGCAAACTGCCATGTGGCACCTTGCCAACTTACGGTATGGGCGGCTTTGCCCTTCACCGGCGCATCCGCGCGGAAATAGGCCACGGGATCATAGCCGTTTATCGCCACCCCGCCCCTGGCAAAAACCGCAGGTGTTGCGGCAAAGACGGGACTGCTTAGCAACGCCACAGTGGGTATTGCGGCGGAAAGGCTCATAAATTGGCGGCGAGTCAGCATATCTTTTCCTTTTCTGTCAGCAACTCTTGCCAGCAGAATGGTATCGCCACGCCCGCCGTGAAAGGCCCCTTGCGCGAATGTGATGCGCCGTGTTGGCGCTTTGGGCGTGGATCACGCCGACGGGGCGGCACGCGGAGACTCCGGCCAGGCCGATACCTCGGTGACCTCACCTTCAGGCCGCGCCAGAAATAGCTGCGCGTGGAAATACCCCTCGGTTTCAAAGCCTTCCGTGTCGTGACCCCGCGCTTCGGCATTTGCGATGGCGCGGGCCTGTTCGTCGTCATCGGCAAAGCGTCGATGGCGAAACGGCGGCACGCCGAGCTTTTCAACCACCAGTCCGTTCTCCTGCATCACCTTCAGCGCTTCAGCGGTATCGTTGCCGCGTATGGGGGCTGTAATTACCCAAGGGGCACGGCCCCGCGCACCGTCCAGCACCCGCGCCAACGCTGCGGGCAACATATGGGCGACACTGCCGCATTCGATCACCAGGTCGGTCACAGCAAGCGCCTGACTCAACCCGGCACTCGGATCATCGGCCTGCAGGTTCTCTGCAAAGACCTGGTCGAAAATGCCAACGGCCTTGGCATAATCCAGCGCCTTCTCCGCGATGTCGATGCCCACGTAAGTGTCAGCCTCGCCCGGTCGCCGATGCCCCGCATACCAGTCCCGGTCGGCGGCGATGACCGCCTCGGGCGTAGCGTTATCGAACCAGTCGTCGCGATAGCGCATCAGCACGTCATTCAGCGTAATCCGGTGCCGGGTCAACGCGCCGCCAATCCCGTAGCCGCTGGCAAAATCCACGATACAGGCATCCGACACCCCCCGCACCCGCTTCAGCTCTGCCAGCACCGCCCGGAACGCCGCTGCCGCATGATGCGCCGTGCGGAACCCGGCATGATCCATCGCCCGGTAATAGGTGCTGCAGTCCGGCAGATTGTAGATATCGTCAAAAATAGTGACGATCTTCTGCTCGCGCTGTCCCTCATTTTCAATCATATTCTTTCTTTCTTCGCTGCGGGGCTGACCCGACAAATCTGCAACCTCACGCATATAGGCACAAGCGCAAATGAGCGCGCGCCAATCGCGCAGATGTGAACACAACCCGTGATTGAAACACGTTTTCGTGCCCTAACCCGAACGTGATCCCCGTGTGACCACGCACATAGTTACCATCAATCTCACAATGCGCGCTCGCGCTTCAGGGACAGGGCCGATGAGTTTCACCGAAAGCAAACGCCTTCAGGGAATGGTACCAACCGACAAGGTCCGGCAAAACCTGCCACTGGTCACCATCGGGGCGATTTTTGCGTGGCTGGCGGTCATCGTATATGCCTCGTCGAACTCCATCGTCACGCTTCTGGTGGATATCGGCAAGGCCAATCCGGTGGCCTCGGGGCGTAACGCCATCACCTATTGCAACCTGCTGTTTCTCGGATCGCTCATTTCAGTGGTGCCCATGGTGATGCTCTTTCACAAGGACTGGACACGCAAGAAACTTGCCAGGCTGTCCCGACATGACTGGGCTATTCTGACCGTCTCGGCCTTTCTGTCCTCTGCGGTGACGCCGGGGCTGTTTTTCTATGCGCTTGAACATACCACGGTGACCAATGTGATCCTGATCGGCCGGATCGAACCGCCGCTCTTCCTGCTCGCCACATGGGCCTTTCTGAACGAAGACCTGAATCCCTGGGCGATGTGGGCCGGGCTGGTGGCGCTTGTCGGCGCCGTGGTGATGATCGGCATGCGCGGCAACGGTGCGCTGTTCACGTTCGGCGCGGGCGAATTGGCGACCATCGCCGCCACGCTTTCATTCATCGCCTCGACCATCGTGACCCGCGTTGGCCTGAAGGGCGTACCGCTCGGTATCTTCTCGGTGTATCGCACGGTGCTGGGGACGGCACTTTATTTCCTGCTTGCGATGTATCTCTTCGGGCCCGGGCATTTTCAGGATCTCTTCGCGCCCGTTGTGCTGAAATGGATCTGGATTTACGCCATCGTGGTGATCGTGATCGGGCAGTTCTCATGGAACCTCGGGCTGAAATATGCACGATCAGGTGATGTCTCGCTGGCTACGTCGTTTTCGCCACTGGCCGCGATCATCATCGCCATGTATCTGCTGGGCGAAGACCCCGGTCCCGGCCTTGTTCCTGGCGGGCTGATCATTTTGGCCGGCATCGCCATCGGGCAAATCGGCCGCCGGCACAGCCGCCAGGCCGGCCGTCGTGCCAGCGGCGAGGCGCTGGAGCATGAGGGGAAGCTGAATTTCAAAGGCGCCTGATCCTCCCGCAACTCCTTGATTTGTTACACATCAGCACGCGGGCGTGACGCAAACCACCCGTCTGAAACATTGTTTCGCCGCCTAACCGCAACGTGATGCATTTGTGACGGCGATACCGGTGCATGATGCTTGACCCAGCGACGACAGCCCCCCTATGCAGGTATAACGCTTGCAACAGGACCAACATCATGAGCACCGCAGAGACGCAACAGAACACCGGCATGTCCAAGGCGATGATGGGTACCTTATTGGTCTGGTTGGCGGTAATCGTCTACGCCTCTTCCAATTCCATCGTCTCGCTTCTGGCCGATATCGGGCGCCAGAACACGGTCATGGGCCGCAACGCGGTGTCGCTTTGCAACCTTCTGTTTCTGGGCAGCCTGATTTCCCTGGTGCCGATGGTCTTCATGTTCTACGGCGACTGGACGCGCGAGAACCTTCGCAAGCTTTCCCGCAAGGACTGGGGGGTACTCACCCTCTCGGCCTTCCTGTCCTCTGCGCTGACCCCGGCGCTGTTTTTCATCGCGCTTGACTACACGTCCGTCACCAATGTGGTGCTGATCGGCCGGATCGAGCCACCGCTCTTTCTGCTCGCCACGTTCTTCTTCCTCAAGGAAAAGCTTGACCCCTGGGCCTTTGCCGCCGGACTGATCGCACTGGTCGGCGCGGTGGTGATCATCGCGCTCAAAGGTGACGGCGCGGCATTCACCCTTGGCAAAGGTGAGGTCGCGACCATCTTCGCCACGCTCTCCTTCATTGCCTCGACGCTGGTCACGCGGGTCGGTTTGCAGGGGATACCGCTGGGTATCTTTTCGATCTACCGCACGGTTCTGGGCACGATCATCTATTACTTCCTGGCGCTCTACCTGTATGGCCCAAATCACTTTCAGGACCTGTTCCAGCCCATCGTGCTGAAATATGTTTGGGTCTACGCGATCATCGTCATCATCATTGGCCAGTTCGCGTGGAACCTCGGGCTGAAACACGCGCGCTCGGGCGACGTATCGCTGGCCACTTCGTTCTCACCGCTGGCGGCACTGGTGATTGCGATGGTGCTTCTGGGTGAAGATCCCGGCAAGGGTCTGATCCCCGGCGGACTGATCATCCTGGCGGCCATCGCCGTGGGTCAGTTCGGCCGCATCCGCAGCCAGCGTACTGAACGCCGCGCCGCCGAGGCGGAAGAGGCCCGCAAACAGGCCACGGATGTGGACATGCGGACAGATGAAGCGCTGGCGCATGAGTCGCGTATCAACTTCAAGGGCGCCTGACCGATCGGCACAAGCCAGCGATCGCCGATCTCGTTCTGAGGTATGCATTTCCGGACAATGGGTCATCGGTGCACGAAGATCATCGGATTTGATCCGGCGCCGACCGGCAACGCTAGGATATATCGCCTGAGGGCAGATAGGTTTCGAATACTTCTCGCGGCAAAGCGTCGGAGTTGCCGCGATCCAACCGGGCCAGCGCCGCCTGCTTGACTGCCAGCCCTTCAGCGATATCAAGGCCGGTATCGGCGCGGAAATCCGCTATCTCATATCCATCCGGATCGACAGACAGCAGCAGGATATCAGCATCGACATCAAGCGCTTCCTGCATGGCGAGCGCCGTCCGCACACCGTCCTGCTGCCCTGTCGATGGATGCGGCGCGATCAGGTGCAGGCAAGAAGACGTATCAGCGGGCCTGAAACCCGCCGCATCGCCGAAAGGCCGCACAGCAGCCGTGGGGAAAACCTGCAACGCCTCGTTCAGCACCCGCCCCGCGCTTGATCCGGGATTGCGCAAGAAGACAGTTACTCTCCCACCCGCACGCAGATGCGCGACCAGCCTGCCCAGGCAACCCGTGATCACCTGTGTCGCACTTTCTGCCAGCACCACGATCTCTTCGGTGATCCGCAAATCCCGCTTGCGCAGGAAAAACCCCATGATCACTTCGGTCATGGACGCGTAATGCGATGGGTCACGGGGATTGTTCGCGATCCTGCCGATATCAGCCTCAGCCACCCCGGCCCCCGACGCATGAACCCGCAACAGCACGTCAAGATCAGCGGCATAGCTACCCACGAGTTCAGGCAGCGCAATCAGCGACCGATCAAAGGCGTAGATGCCCGAATTCGGGGCCAACAGCCCGCCAAGCCCGGGATACATCTGCCGCAACGCGGGGATCACCAGATAGCGTGTCATCGGCATCGGATCGCGCGGATCCTGCCATATTCCCTTGACCAGCCCGACCCCTGGCGCACGCGCCTCGATCATGCGCGAGAAGAGCGACATGTCGAACCGGTCCAGATCGGCGTCAACCTTGATCACCCAGTCATTGCGCGCCGCGATAAACCCGGCCCGGATCGCATGGCCCATGCCCGGCTGCGCCTCGGCCACCACCCGCGCACCCGCCGCCGCGGCCACCGATGCGGTTTCGTCGGTCGAATTGTTGTCGACCACGATCACCTCGTCGATCTTCGGCAGCGCCGCCATGGTTTCGATCACCCTGACAATCGTCCGGGCTTCATCCTTAGCGGGCACCACGACGGAAACCGGCGCGTCAATCGAGTCTTTGTCGGTCACAACACTCTCATCCCGGCACCAGCGTGCCATTGTCCAGACGCAGCACCCGGTCCATCTTGGCGGCAAGCTCCAGGTTATGCGTGGCGATCAATGCCGCCAGACCGGTACCGCGCACCAGCTCCACCAGCGCCTGAAACACCTGATCCGAAGTCCCGGGATCAAGATTGCCGGTGGGTTCATCCGCCAACAGCAACCGCGGCTGATTGGCCAGCGCCCGGCAAAATGCCACCCGCTGCTGTTCGCCCCCCGACATGGCCGAGGGCCGGTGCCCGGCGCGTTCGGCCACTCCAACGCGGGCCAGCAGGTCATATGCGCGCATCTCGGCCTCATCACGGGCCACGCCATTGGCAAGCTGTGGCAGGACGATGTTTTCCAGCGCGGTGAATTCCGGCAGCAAATGATGAAACTGATAGACGAACCCCACGTCACGCCGCCGCGCCACCGTCCGACGCCTGTCGCTCAACCCGGCCATATCGGTCCCGCCAATCTGCACCGCGCCGGTGTCGGCGGTATCCAGCAGCCCGGCTATATGAAGCAATGTCGACTTGCCAGCGCCCGATGGCGCCACCAGCGCCACCATCTCGCCCGGCGCGATCTCGAGGTCGGCACCGTTCAGCACTCGAACCTCGTTGCTCTGCCCCCGATTATAGGCCTTTTCCACGCCGCGAAGCGCCAGCATCACCTCACTCATAGCGTAACGCCTCAACCGGGTTCATCCGCGCTGCGCGGCGCGCCGGAAAGATGGTAACGACAAAACTCAGTCCCAGCGACAACGCCACGGCTGACAGCACGTCGCCCATCTGTAACTGCGCCGGTAAGTGGTAAATGCCCCGGATCGATGGATCCCAGGCCTGCCCACCCGACAGCACATTCACCAGCGAGAAGATCGGATCGATATAGATCGCAAAGAGGCATCCCAGAATGACGCCGAAAAACGTCCCAATCATCCCGGTGAAGGCGCCACAGATAAAGAACACCCGTAGCACCGAGCCTTCGGTCAGCCCCATGGTGCGCAGAATGCCGATATCGCGGCCCTTGTTCTTGACCAACATGATCAGCCCGCTGGTAATGTTCATCGCCGCAATCAGCACAAGGATCGACAGGATGATGAACATCACGTTGTCCTCGATATCAAGCGCCCGCAGAAAGCCGCCACTGGCATCGCGCCATGTCCAGACCTGAGACAGTTCACCCGCCGCGCCCAGCAGATCGGCCGTCATGTTATCCACCGCCTCGGGCTGCTCGACCATTACCTCAAGCTCGGTCGCCCGCCCCTCGCGGTTGAAATAACTCTGCGCCTCGGCGAACGGCATGTAGATGCGCGTGCGGTCGATGTCATAGCGCCCAGCGGTAAAGACATAAGCCACGTCATAAACCTTGACGCGGGGCGTCGCTCCCAACGGGGATTTCACCCCTCCCGGCAGGATCAGCTTGATCTTGTCGCCGACGGTAATACTGAGCTCTCGCGCCACGCCTGACCCGATGGCTACGGTGGCCTGCTCCGTGTCCGGTATCACCCGAAAAGCGTCAATGTCACCGATGCCGGTCTCAGGATTGTTGATCCGCGGGATGGTTTTGAGGTTTTCCGGCGAAATTCCGAAAACCTGAACACCGGCATTCCGGTCCCGCGAATTCGCCATAACCTGCCCCTTGACCAGCGGGGCCACCCGGGTGACGCCCGGCACCGCGCCGACCCGCTCGGCCATGGCATCATAGTCGTGCAGGGTACGGTCGATATGGCCTGTCTGCTCGTTGATCGTTCCGGCGTTATAGAGCGTCACATGGGCATTCGCGCCCAGGATCGTATCGACAAATTCAGCCCGAAAGCCCGACCGCACCGCGAGTGTCGCGATCAGTGCGAAAACCGCCAGCGTGATCCCAATCAGGCTGATCCATGTCATCACGCTCACACCACCCTCGGCGCGTTTGGCGCGCAGGTAGCGCCAGGCGATCATCCACTCGAAAGGGGCAAAGGGGGCTGGGCTTGCTGCCACGATGAAACCTCGGTTTTTGTCTGGCGCGGACAGTGCGCGCGGACCGTCGGAAGGTCAAGATCATCACGAAGTGAATCAGGCGGGCGTGGCAGGTTTCCGTCCTTCCCATTCGCTTCTTTTCGGAATGCGTCAGGACCAAGTACGTTTTCCACGTACAAGGCGTACGTTCTGTACGTTTTCAGACCGTGGCACGGCGGAGTCGGGGCAATGCGGAGAGAAGGATACGCAAGCCCCCTATAAGGCCGGCCCCCGCCAGGAATCCCGCCAGTCCAAACCCGATACCCTCCATCGTGACCGGCATCGCAGGGCGGAAATCATGCCATGCCTTCCGGGCGACATCCGGATCGGTCATGCGCCAGAAATATGTTACCTTTTCCACCGAAGCTTTGCCGCGTAACGCTCTTAGATCATTCGAAAGTTTTTCATGTCGGTGAAATACGCGCTGCATCGATTCCGCGCGCGCCTCTGCCATCCCGCCTGCCTTGGCCATCTCCGACAGCGCAATCTGGCGGGTCAGGTTAAGCTCGGACGCGTCCGCGTCAAACCGCTCGACCACACGCGAAAGTTCGTCGACCGCCCCCGCAAGCCGCTGCGTATATTGTTGGGAATACTCGGGAAATTGCGACAACACCACGGCCAACGACAACCCGCCGACCAATGCCACGGCTCTCAATACCATCTCTTACCTGCCTCTTTTTTTGCAGGCAGTATAGCGACTTTAGCGCGGATCAGAAATCCCTACCGATCGCAAGATATATTACAGCCCCGAAACGCGGTGCCCGGCGTATATTTTCGCAATCTTTTCAACAGCCTGCTCGGGTGGCAGCTCTTCGCTTTCACCACTGCGGCGGCTGGTCAGTTCAACCACACCATTCTTCAGCCCGCGCGGCCCTACAGTGATGCGCCAGGGCAGACCGATCAGGTCCATCGTGGCGAACTTACCACCTGCGCGCTCGTTCCGATCATCGTATAATGCTTCCAAACCAAGTGCTTGCAGGGCGTTGTAAAGGCTCTCACAGGCCGCATCAGCCTCAGCATCGCCCTGTTTCAGATTGACGATCCCAGCGTGATAGGGCGTGACCCCCTCGGGCCAGATGATGCCCTTTTCGTCATGGCTGGCTTCAATAATCGCGCCCACCAGACGGCTAACGCCAATGCCGTGGCTGCCCATGTGTACCGGCACCGGTTTGCCATCGGGCCCCTGCACCGTCGCGCCCAGAGGTTCGGAATATTTGGTGCCGAAATAGAAAATCTGACCCACTTCGATTCCCCGGGCCGAGCGACGCCTCTCTTCTGGAATTTCATTGAACTTCAATTCATTATGGGTTTCATCCGTACGCGCATAAAGCGCAGTGAACTCCTCCATGACGGCGCGGCACTGATCCTTGTCATTGTAATCAATATCGCGTTCGCCCAGCCTGATATCGGTTACGGCGCTGTCATAGAACACCTCGGATTCGCCGGTATCTGCCAGCACCAGAAACTCATGGGTATCGTCCCCGCCGATGGGCCCGCTATCGGCGCGCATCGGAATCGCCTGAAGGCCCATACGCTCATAGGTGCGCAGGTAACTGACCAGATGCCGGTTATAGGCGTGAAGCGCATCTTCTTTCGTCAAATCAAAGTTGTAACCGTCTTTCATGAAGAACTCGCGACCCCGCATAACCCCGAACCGAGGCCGCACTTCGTCGCGGAATTTCCACTGAATCTGGTACATCGTCAGTGGCAGATCCTTGTAGCTGCCGACATGGGCGCGAAAGATGTCGGTGATCAGCTCTTCCGCGGTCGGGGTGAACAGCATGTCGCGGTCGTGCCGGTCCTTGATGCGAAGCATCTCGGCCCCGTAGGCATCGTAGCGTCCGCTTTCCCGCCACAGGTCAGCCGATTGGATCGTGGGCATCAGCATCGCCATGTGACCCGCCCGAGCCTGTTCCTCATGGACAATATTTTCAAGCTTTCTCAATACTTTGAAACCCATGGGCAACCAGGAATAGATCCCGGCGCTGGCCTGTTTAATCATGCCAGCACGCAGCATTAGCCGGTGGCTGACAATCTGGGCCTCGGCAGGGTTTTCTTTGAGCACGGGCAGAAAATAGCGGGACAGGCGCATGGGTGAACCTCGGGAAACTGGCATTTCAACCCGTTTATGGCTTTGCGATAAGGCATACAAGACACCACACCACGGTTTTCACCGCGATCCCCTTGAAAGCTCGGCCCCCATGGGCGATGTCTAGGGCGTAACTACCCGAGGCGCGCATGGCCCTGCCGGTCAAAACACAAATGAAATACTGGGGCGTCGCTTCGGCGGTGTTCCTGATTGCCCTTTGGTTTTTGGGCGATGTGATTCTGCCCTTCGTACTCGGCGGCGCGATTGCCTATTTTCTCGACCCCGTCGCCGACCGGCTTGAGGCGATGGGCTGTTCGCGCGCCCTGTCTGTCGCCATCATCACGCTGATCGCCCTTTTGATCTTTGTGATCATGGCCTTGCTGGTTTTGCCCACCTTGGTGGAACAATCCATCGCCTTGTTTAATGTTGCCCCGCAACTGGCCAAAGATCTGCAGGCATTTCTGACATCTCACTTTCCGCAGTTGCTCGATGCGGATTCGACCGTGCACAAAACGCTGCTCTCTCTGGGTGACACCATCAAGGAACGCGGCGGGCAGTTGCTGAACTCGATCCTGACCTCTGCCGCCTCGATTCTGAACATCATCGTACTTTTTGTGATCGTGCCGGTGGTTGCCTTCTACCTGCTTTACGACTGGGACAATATGGTCGCCAAGGTGGATGAGTTGCTGCCCCGCGATCACGCCCCGGTCATTCGCCAACTGGCACGGGACATCGATGAGACATTGGCCAGTTTTATCCGCGGCATGGGCACGGTCTGCCTGATCCTGGGCACATATTACGCGGTTGCGCTCATGGTGGTTGGGCTTCAATTCGGCCTTGTCGTCGGCGCCTTTGCCGGGCTAATCACCTTCATTCCGTATGTCGGCGCTTTGTTGGGTGGGGCTTTGGCCATTGGGCTGGCACTGTTTCAGTTCTGGGGCGACTGGCTTTCGATCGGCCTTGTGGCTGGCGTTTTCATGCTTGGACAAGTGATTGAAGGCAACGTGCTGACACCCAAGCTGGTGGGCAGTTCGGTTGGCCTGCATCCGGTCTGGTTGATTTTTGCACTGTCGGTCTTTGGCACTCTTTTCGGTTTTGTCGGTATGCTGGTCGCGGTTCCGGTGGCAGCAGCCATTGGTGTTCTGGCGCGGTTTGCCATCGGGCAATACAAGGACAGCCGTCTCTATCGCGGGCTGGACAAGCAGGACAACGCCTGATGGCCCAACAGTTAAGCTTTGATTTGCCAGTGCGTCAGGCACTGGGGCGAGAAGATTTCTTTGTGTCACCCGCCAATGCGGCGGCTGTCGGCATGATCGAAGGCTGGCAGGGATGGGCGGCCCGCAAGCTGGTGCTGACAGGCCCGGCCGGATCGGGCAAAACCCATCTGGTTCATGTCTGGGCCGCGTTGTCAGACGCGAAAATCGTCGCGGCACAGGCGCTTTCCGAGGCGGATATACCTGCATTGGCATCGGGCAATATCGCGGTCGAAGATGCCCAAACCCTGGCCGGAGATCGTGACGCGGAAGAAGCGCTGTTTCATCTGCACAATCTTGCCCTTGCCGAAGGTCACGCGCTGCTGATCACCGCCAGCAAACCAGCACAGCACTGGGGCGTGCACCTGCCCGATCTGACCAGTCGGATGCAGGGCACCGCAATGGTGGCGCTGGAGGCGCCAGATGACACCCTGCTGACTGCCGTGCTGATGAAACTTTTTGCCGACCGGCAGATTTTCCCCGCGCCCGAAACTATCCCCTATCTGATCCCGCGCATGCCCCGGTCCTTCGCAGCCGCGCGCGCCGTTGTAACAGCCCTTGACGAAGCGGCGCTGGAACACGGTCGCCCGATCAATCGCACCCTTGCCCGTCAGGTGCTGGACAAGTTGGCCGTCTAGCGGCAAACTCGACATCTTCCTGTTACAGCCACCGAACAAAAAGGCATCCATGTCACACGCCGATTTCCTCAAATTCCCCCTGCCCGAACCGGTCGATTTGCCGGACATGGACATCACCGGCCCGGCGCGGTTCTACAATCGCGAACTTAGCTGGCTGGGGTTTAACTGGCGGGTGCTGGAAGAGGCGCAGAACGCGCGTGTACCTCTGCTGGAGAGGCTACGGTTTTTGTCGATTTCGGCCAATAACCTGGATGAGTTCTATAATGTGCGCGTGGCCGGCCTGCGCGAATTGGCACGGGCGGGCAACACGACCCCAGCTTTTGACGGGCTGACCCCGGCCGAGCAGCTGGTGCTGATCAACGAAGATGCCCGCAAACTGTTGCAGACCCAGCAATCCACGTATGAAAACCTCCGCCGTGAGCTGGAGGCCGAGCGTATCACGATCCTCGATAGCTCTGATGTCGGCGACGAGGATCGCGAAATGCTGGCCGATGTCTTTCTGAACAAGGTGTTTCCGGTTCTGTCGCCGCTGGCCATCGATCCGGCGCACCCGTTCCCGTTCATCCCGAACCTCGGTTATTCGCTGGCGCTGCAGCTTGAGCGCAAGAAAGATAAGCGCCCGTTGCAGGCGCTGCTGCCGATCCCCGCACAGATCAACCGCTTTGTCACCTTGCCCGCGCCCGAGGGTGCCCACCGCACCCTGCCGCTGGAAGAGTTGCTGATCCTGCATCTGGGCAGCCTGTTTCCGGGTTACAAATACAAAGGGCATTGCTCCTTCCGGGTCCTTCGCGACAGCGACCTTGAGGTCGAGGATGAAGCCGAAGATCTGGTGCGCGAGTTCGAGGTTGCCCTGAAACGCCGCCGCCGTGGCGAGGTGGTGCGGATGAAGATCTCGACCGGCGCGCCGCAGGACCTGCGCGATGTGATCATGGAAGAGTTGCACGTCAACCCCGACGAGGTGGTCGAGGTCGAAGGCATGATCGGCTTGCGGGATCTTGGTGAACTGGTGCTCGAAGACCGCCCCGATCTGCTCTGGCCGTCCTTCACCCCCCGCGTGCCCGAGCGGGTGCAGGACCATGACGGTGATATGTTCGCCGCGATCCGACAGAAGGACATGCTGCTGCACCACCCGTATGAGACATTCGATATGGTCGTACGCTTCCTCAATCAGGCGGCGCGCGATCCCGATGTGGTGGCGATCAAGCAGACGCTTTATCGCACTTCGAAACTCTCACCGATTGTCGAGGCGCTATGCGAGGCCGCCGAAGACGGCAAATCCGTCACCGCTTTGGTCGAGCTGAAAGCGCGTTTCGACGAAGCTGCGAATATCCGGCAGTCCCGAAGGCTGGAACGCGCCGGTGCACACGTGGTTTATGGTTTTCTCGACCTCAAGACCCATGCCAAGATCAGCACCGTTGTGCGCCGCGAAGGCGACAATCTGGTCACCTACACCCATTACGGGACCGGCAACTACCATCCTATTACGGCCAAGATATATACCGATCTCAGCTTTTTCACCTGCGATGCCACGCTGGGACGCGATGCCACCAAGGTGTTCAACTTCCTGTCCGGGTATGCGCAGCCGGAGACGCTTGAAAATCTGGCAATCTCGCCGCTGTCACTCAAACAAAGCCTGCTGGATATGATCGGCGCCGAGGCCGATCACGCCCGCGCCGGAAAACCGGCCGAGATCTGGGCCAAGATGAACTCGCTGATCGACCCGGATGTGATCGACGCGCTTTATGCGGCCAGTCAGGCGGGGGTGAAGGTCAATCTGGTGATCCGCGGCATCTGCGGGCTCAGGCCCGGCATCAGAGGATTGTCTGAAAATATCCGCGTCAAATCCATCGTCGGGCGGTTTCTGGAACATTCCCGGATCGTTTGCTTTGGTAATGGGCATGGGTTGCCGCACAAAAAAGCGCGCGTATTCATCAGCTCGGCGGACTGGATGGGCCGCAATCTGAACCGCCGGGTCGAGACGCTGATCGAGATCGAAAACCCCACCGTCAAAGCACAGATTGTCAGTCAGGTGATGGCTGCCAATATGGCCGATGTGGCGCAAAGCTGGGTCATGACCAGCGATGGCCGTTTCACCCGCACGCCTATCCCTGAAGGCGAATTTGCCTTCAACTGTCACCGTTTCTTCATGGAAAACCCTTCACTTTCGGGCCGTGGTTCGGCGGGCGCATCAGATGTGCCCAAACTGACCCATACCGAAGATTGACCACTTTGCGTGCCTGTCGCATACAGGGCGGGTTATTTTCCGAGGGGTAACATGGACGGCAGCAAAGATACCGATCACGGCGATGGCGGTCCGTTTGGCAGGCCGCTTTTCGACAAGCCTTCGGCACGCGCGCTCAGCCGGGTCGGCGTGGTCGATATCGGGTCAAACTCGGTCCGGCTGGTTGTGTTCGATGGCGCAGCACGTAGCCCGGCCTATTTCTTCAACGAAAAGATCATGTGCGCCCTTGGGGCGGGCATGTCCGAAACCGGACGTTTGAACCCCGAAGGCCGCGAACGCGCCTTGGCCGCAATCACCCGGTTTCAGTTTCTGGGCGACAGCATGGGCACCGGCCCGCTGACAATGGTGGCGACGGCGGCCGTGCGCGAGGCCAAGGACGGCCCCGAATTCTGCGCCGAGGTTGAAGCCGCCACCGGCGTCAAGGTGTGGGTGATCGACGGGCGTGAAGAGGCGCGGCTGTCGGCGCAGGGCGTTCTTCTGGGTTGGCCCGGATCTTACGGTTTGGTCTGTGACATCGGCGGGTCGTCAATGGAACTGGCCGAGATTAACGGCGGGCATGTAGGCAAACGCGTCACCTCATCGCTCGGCCCGCTGAAGCTGCGCGACATCGCGGGTGGCAAACGCGCCCGCAAGGCCCATATCGAGGCCACTCTGGCCGAGATGCATGCCAAAATGGGTCCGCAAAACAACCGGCTTTTTCTTGTCGGCGGCTCATGGCGGGCCATTGCCAAGATCGACATGGAGCGACGCGGTTACCCGCTGCACGTCCTTCATGAATACCGCATGTCTGCGAAATCCGTGCGTGACACGGCGCGGTACCTTGAGCTTACCAATCTCGAAGAACTGCGCCAGCGCGCCGGGGTGTCACCCGCCCGGATGGCGCTGGTGCCCCATGCCGCCGAGGTGCTGCGCGAGATCGTCAAAACCTTCAAGCCACGCGATATCGCCATTTCCAGCTATGGCATCCGTGAGGGCCTGCTTTATGAGCAGATGCCCCAACAACTGCGCGATCGTGATCCACTGATCGAGGCCTGCCGATTTGCCGAATCCAAGGATGCCCGAGTGCGCGGCTTCGGCAAGGTGGTCTATAATTTCATCATGCCGCTTTTCAAAAATGTTGGCCCCGAAAAACGCCGCCTGATCAAGGCCGCAAGCCTTCTGCACGATGTCAGCTGGCGTGCCCATCCCGATTACCGGCCCGAGGTTTGTTTCGACAACGCAACACGCGCCAATCTGGGCGGGCTGAAACATTCCGAACGGGTGTTTCTGGGTTTGGCCTTGCTGCATCGGTATTCCAACAAACGCGAGGGCACACGGTTTGAAAACCTCTACGGTCTTCTCAGTCATGAAAAGCAGCAACAGGCCGAAATTCTGGGCAAGGCGATGCGGTTCGCCGCCATGCTCTGGTTGAGCGAGGATGCAGATCTTGGCGAGATGCGCTGGCATCCTCGCAAAAGACTTCTTGAGCTTCGCCTGTCATCCGAGGCCATGCCGCTTTTTGGTGAAGTGGCGCAAGCGCGGTTCATGTCTCTGGCCACATCGCTGAAAGCCCAGACGTTGATCACGCCACCGGGCAAATAACGGCGATTAGAGTTCGATTTCACCGTCGGGTAACTCTTCCGACGGCTCCAGCGGGATCTTGCGGCGCAGGACGATATCACCATTGGGCAACATCTCGGGCGGATGATAGGCGCTCAGATCATCGATTTTGCCCAGCAATTCGGCCAGCGCTGGCCCCATCTCATCCACAAAGCTGCGTAGCGCGGGCTGCATTTCGTCCGCGAACCCCTGAAGGTCGTCCAGGGTCGGCTCCATTTCTTCCATGATGCCGCGAAAAAACAGCTTCGCACCCTCTTCCATCAGCGAAAAGCCACCATCGCTTTCGGCTTCCTGCGCGTGAAGCGGCAAGGTGGCCATAACCACCGCTGCAAGGGTCAGGTGTATCTGTCTCATCCCTCTCATATAGGGGGTGCAGGTGGCAAAATGAAGTCAGATATCGAGATCAATCGTCACCGGGAAGTGATCGGAGGCGGTAATCAGCGCATCGCGCAGCTCGGGCATCTTCCAGCAATTCGGATCGTCAAACGGATGCCAGATGCGCCAGACCGGTGCTTTGTCGCGCAATCCGGGAGAGACCATGATGTAATCCAAAAGTGCTTGAATATAGCGCTTTTCGGAGGACAGATAAAACCGCGATGTGGTGTTGATCGCACCGATCCGCCGTTGCAGCGCACGGCGCGCATGTGGGTCAAAAAGGCACATGCCCGGCGCGGCCCCCTCGCCCATGATAATCTCGACCGACGAATGCCCAAAGAGGTTTTCATATTCGTCCAGCCCCGGCCCGTCGTTCATATCGCCCAGAACGATCAGATGTTCGTCCACCTCAAGATGTGCCTCAATCCGTTGCCTCAGCCAGACCGCCTGCGCCTGCTGCTTGCGTCGGTTGGCGATGGCCTTGCGCATGATCTCGTCCCGGCTGCGCGCGCCATGCGGCGCCTTGGATTTCAGGTGGGCCCCGATGAGGCGTAGTTCGGTGCCCTTGGCCGTGGTCACCGCAACCTCGAAGGGCGGCTTCGAGAAGGTCACCAGATCCTCTGTATTGTCGATATCCAGATCAATCCGGAACACCCCGTCAAAGCGCGGCGCATCGCGCGACCCTTTCTTGCCCGTCTCGGTGCCGACGGGATCGTGCCGCGCGGTCAGCATCGCGGGATCATAGAGTAGCGCAATTTCCTGCTGGGTGTCGTTCTCAAAACCCACCAGCGCGCGATTCGCCCTGAGGCCCATGAGGCGGGCGAAATTTTCCAGCGCCTTGGTCGTCGCTTGGCTGCCATTGTGATCAGGTGCTTCGATAATCATGACCGCATCGGCATCTATCGCATTGAAAACGATACCAAGCGCTGCCAGTTGATCAGAGCGTGTAACATCATGGCGCCGCGACCATTCGCCATCGTCCAACGGGTTGCCGTCCGGATCAAAAAGCGCGTTGAACCACTCCACATTGTAGGTGGCAATCCGCATATCAGCCCCTTTCGTTAATCTCTTCCCAGGCGCGATTGATATCCACCAGTCGTTTCTCGGCCAGTTTGATTGCCTCTTCCGGCACCCCCCGCGCCATCATCCGATCCGGGTGGCTTTCACGAACCAGACGACGCCAGACAGTGCGGATGTCTTCGATCAGCGTATCTGGCGTAACCCCCAACACCACATAAGGGTCAGGTGTCGCATCAGGCACAAAACGACTGCGAATACCGGCGAACTCGGGTGTCGGGATTTCAAATATCTCGGCGACGCGTTCCAGAAACAGGTCTTCATTCGGATGATACACACCATCCGCCATCGCGATGTGAAAAAGCCCTTCCATCAAGTCATGAAGTGCCGCGGTTTCATCGCCGAACATACCCCTGATGCGGGTGGCGTATTCTTCGAAACCGGCCACGTCCTGCCGTGCCAGATTGAACACTTTCGCAGCGCCTGCCTCGTCCGGCTGGGCGATCTGAAACACTTCGCGAAAGGCGGTTACCTCGTCGCGCGTGACCAGCCCGTCAGCCTTGGCCATCTTGGCGCTCAGCGCAATCACCGCGATGGTGAAGGCCACGCTGCGCTCGGGCGGGGTGCGCAGCCGGTCAAAAATCGCGCTTAACCCTTCGCCGCTGGCCAGCGCCGCAAGCGCCTCGGATATGCGTGTCCAGATCGACATGAGAGGCACCCTATCGGCTTTGAGGCATATTGTCAGGCAGCGCTTACAGCAGTTTCTGCATGAAAATCAAATCCATCCAGCGTCCAAACTTGTAGCCGGTTTCCGGAATTGATGCCACTTGCCTGAACCCAAGATGAGCGTGGAAAGCGATCGCACCGGTATTTTCGCCGCTAATACAGGCGATCAACGAATGGACTCCGCGTTGCCGTGCGTGATCTTCCAGCGCGTGCATAAGCAGCCGCCCTGCCCCTTGTCCCTGCACGGCCGGGGTTAAGATAATCGTGTGCTCCATACATCGCGCATATCCCGGCCCAGCCCGAAACTGGGTATAGGTCGCATGTCCGCACACCTCGCTTCCCTCACACACAACAAGATACGCTTTGCCCTCTTTTTGACGAGCACCGATCTCTTGGGCCAGCTGATCGGGATCTCGTTCCTTTGTATTGAAGGTGATGGAGGTTTCGCGGATAAGCGGATTCCAGTAGGCAGCAATTTCGGGGGCGTCGGCGGCCCGTGCATCGCGGATGATCACGACAGCACCCTCAGCCCGCCGGGTGTTTCAATCTCGGCGCACAGGCCCGGGCTGCCGATTTCAAAAATCACGCGGTCATCGGCCAGCGTTTTCGCCAGCGCGGCGCGCAGGTCGTCAACGTGCGGATGGCTGACGATCAGCCGTTTCAACCGACACCCCGAGGCAGCCAACCGATTGGCCGGATGCGCCTGCCCTTGCCATTCGATCAATGCGGGAAAGCCGCCATCAAAGGGCAGCACGCCATCCTCTGGCACCGCCATTTGCCAGTGCAGGTCACCCCGCGCCAACGCAACCGGGACGCCCGCGCCGGGATGCTCTGCCAACGCGGTGCCCAGAGATGCGGTGCGGCAAATCCAGTTGGTCAGCCGGGGCGGCCCGGCAAAGCGATCCAGATCGAACCAGCGCGGATAACTCGGCGGCGGGGCCAAAGGATCAATCGCGATCACCTCAAGATAAAGCCCATCGTCCAGCCCAAGCAGCAGGTTATGCGTTCCGAAATGCGCGTGCTGTCCGCCGGGTTGCAGCATCACACCCAAGGCTTCCTCAACCTGCGCCCGCCCCTTTTCCAGTGTCTCAGCGGCGACAGCCAGATGATCCAGCGTCAGCATCGCCCTATTGCCCATAGTTAATCAGCGCCCAGAGCGTCCACAACGCCACCAGAACTGTCGGATAGAAGCTGGCAGCAAACCCAAAGGCGCGCAACGGCGGGGAGGCATGATACCCACCCCAGAATAGCAGGCGCATGATCGCGAAATTGATACCCAGCACCACGATCACGCCCGGGCCGTCACCGGCCAGGATGACCGCCGATGCGGGCCAGATACATAAAGCTAGCACCAATTGCTCAACAGTATTGCTCAGCACGCGCTGGTCGATTGCTGCGGCGCTGTCCAGCGCAAATCGCTCTCCATCAATGAGCTCATCGTCAAAAAAACGCCGCTGCGCCAATCGCCCCGCCATCAGCAGCATCACGATGCCCGGCGGCAGAAACGCTGTCATGATCGTTGGCATCAGCGTGAAGACAGGTAGTGAAACGAAACTCGCCGCACACCAGAGCAACCCCGCCGACCATATCAGGCCCACGATCATTCCGGTCAGAATGGATTTGCGTTTACTCATGACGAGGGCGGCTCCCACAGTTCGATATTGTTGCGCTCGGGGTCAGTGATACGGGCAAAACGCCCGATCTCTGGGTTGTCCCATTCGTCGGGTCGCGTTTCTACTGCAATGCCCGCCTGCGAAAGTGTCTTGATGAGATCGTCAAGGCCCTCTACCCGCAGGTTCAACATCCACTCCCGGTCAGCGGGCCAGTAATCAGTGCCTGCATCAAACGGCGCAAACACCGACATTCCTTCCTGCTGCGGCCACGGGCCAAAGCTGGTGACGCCCAGATGTTCCGCGTACCACGCGGCCAGCGCCGCCGGGTCCTTGGCGCGAAAGAATACGCCGCCGATACCGGTGACCCTGCCGGTCATGTCACGCCTGCGCTTCGCGGATCAGGCACAGGATGTTCTGGGCGGCATCCGGGATATTGGTGCCCGGCCCGAAGATCGCCTTAACGCCTGCTTTCTTGAGGAAATCGTAGTCCTGCTGAGGAATGACACCACCGCAGATTACGATGATATCGCCTGCGTCTTTTTCTTCCAGCACCTTGATCAGTTGTGGTGCGAGCGTCTTATGACCCGCCGCCTGAGAGGAAATGCCGATCACATGCACATCATTGTCGATGGCATCCTGCGCGGCCTCTTCAGGGGTTTGGAAAAGCGGGCCGACATCAACATCGAACCCGATATCGGCAAAGGCGGTGGCAATAACCTTGGCGCCCCGGTCATGCCCGTCCTGACCCATTTTCACCACCAGCATGCGCGGGCGACGACCCTCGGTTTCGGCAAAGTCCTCGACCGATTTCTGGATCGCGGCGAAGCCCTCGTCGCCCTCGTATGCGGCGCCGTAAACACCGGCAAGAGTTTTAACCTCGGCGCGGTGGCGTCCGAATTCCTTTTCCATCGCCATGCTGATTTCTCCTACTGAGGCCCGTGCGCGCGCGGCCGCGACCGCCGCTGCCAACAGGTTTCCACCTTCTGTCGTCTGCCGTGTCAATTCGTCCAGTGCTGCCTGACAGGCCGTCTCATCCCGGCTGGTGCGGATTTTCTCAAGCCGCGCAATCTGTGCGTCACGCACCTTAGCATTGTCGATATCAAGGATATCGATCGGATCTTCATTATCCTTGCGGTATTTGTTGACCCCCACGACAACCTCGTCACCCCGGTCGATCATCGCCTGCCGCATGGCAGCACTTTCCTCGATGCGAAGCTTGGGCATGCCGCTGGCCACGGCTTTGGTCATGCCACCCATCTCCTCGACCTCTTCGATCAGTTTCCAAGCCTCTTCGGCCAGATCGGCGGTAAGCTTTTCGACGTAGTAGCTGCCCGCCAGCGGGTCGACCACATTAGTAACCCCGGTTTCTTCTTGCAAAATCAACTGGGTATTCCGCGCAATACGAGCGCTGAAATCCGTGGGCAGCGCGATGGCTTCATCCAAAGCATTGGTATGCAGCGATTGCGTCCCGCCCAGCACCGCACTCATCGCCTCATAGGCAGTTCGGATCACGTTGTTATATGGGTCCTGCTCCTGCAACGACACGCCGGATGTCTGGCAATGGGTCCGCAGCATTTTCGAGCGTTCGTTTTTGGCGTCGAACTCGGTCATGATCCGATGCCAGAGCAGCCGCGCCGCCCGCAGCTTGGCCGCCTCCATGAAGAAATTCATGCCAATGGCGAAGAAGAAACTCAGCCGCCCGGCGAACTTGTCCACGTCCATTCCGGCCTCAATCGCCGCACGCACATATTCACGACCATCCGCCAGCGTATAGGCAAGCTCTTGCACCAAGTTCGCACCGGCCTCCTGCATGTGATAGCCGCTGATCGAGATCGAATTGAATTTCGGCATCTCGTTCGAGGTGAATTCAATGATATCACTGACGATCCGCATGCTGGGTTCGGGCGGGTAGATATAGGTGTTGCGCACCATGAATTCTTTCAGAATATCGTTCTGGATGGTGCCCGACAGGACCGATTTGTCATGGCCCTGCTCCTCGCCTGCGACGATGAAGCTGGCCAGAACCGGAATCACCGCGCCATTCATCGTCATGGAGACACTGACCTTATCGAGCGGAATTCCGTCAAACAGGATTTTCATGTCTTCGACCGAGTCGATGGCCACACCGGCCTTGCCCACGTCGCCGACGACACGCGCATGATCGCTGTCATAGCCCCTATGCGTCGCCAGATCGAACGCGACCGACACCCCTTGCTGGCCTGCGGCCAGGTTGCGACGATAGAAAGCGTTCGATTCCTCGGCCGTCGAAAAACCCGCATATTGGCGGATCGTCCAGGGACGCCCGGCATACATCGTGGCTTTTACACCCCGTGTGAACGGCCCGAAACCGGGCAGGCTGCCCATATGGTCAAGCCCGGCAGTGTCCTCTTCTGTATAAAGCGGCTTGACGTCGATGCCTTCGAGGGTTTTCCACGTCAGATCATCCAGAGGCCGCCCCCTGAGTTCTTTTTCAGCCAGATCACGCCAGTCGTCGGTTTTCTTTCCCATCAGCTTGTCCTCTTGTCGCGTCATCGACGGGTGGGTGTCTCCCCGCCTTCGCCGATGCGGTTTCATCGATTAATGTCGCCAGCCCATCAGCACCCGCCCGCAGCCAGAACAGATCATCTGCGTAGGCTTCGCGCAGGGCCATGATCTGGTCCCTGTTGAATGGATACCAGCGTCCTTCGCCCGCTGGCAAAACACCGGGGTCTTCGCCCCGTTCCTTCAGAATCTTGCGCAATTCGCTCAGGCTTGGTGCCCGGTTCAGCTTTTCGCGCGCATGGGTAACTGGCAGACCCGTCACCCCCGTCATAGCCATCAACCGCTGCTCGGGCATGCCGCCGAACACCTCGTAGGGCTGCACCTGGATTTCTATCTCAGGCACAGCGCAGGCCAGATCAGTGATCACATCGCGCCATTGACGCCGGGCGTTCGCAAGCGCTGCAACTGCCGCACTGCAGATGGCCGGTTGGCCACGCTTAACGCATAGTGCTGCGACCGAACTCCAATAGATATCCTGCGACCGAATTGACAGCACCAGTCGCGAGATGCGCCCACCAAAAATCTGCGAATACCGTGCCATCCGCTCGCCAATTGCACCGTAAAGCTGGCGATCATGCAGGTTTTCGTACGGGGTGCCAATGACGTTTTCATCACTGACCACCAGATGCATTATTCCGCGTTCATATATCTGATCCAGATGCGCTACGATCTGCGCCTGTGCTTCGGCAATCTGTTCCTCGCGGCTTTCACGCGTCCCTCGGGATATGTGACCGGTCAATATTTCATCTCGCGCGCTCAAGGGTCCCCAAAAACCCACACCCCGCCGTTCCAGCCGGGCGATATTAGCGCGCATATAGTGCTGGAAACTGGTTGAGGCCGTACGGTGGGCCCCCAAATGCAATATTACATCCATAGTCGGCGCACCTTTGGCTGCTGCACTGGTATATGGGTCACTGGACAGGTCATGCGCGGCATCCTAGCCAATGAATGCTATCGGTGAGATTAAAGTTACAATTTTCGCGGAACTGCGCGCGATTCCTGTTCGCAATCCCGGCGCACCCACTTATATTCCAACAGACAGGAGAGGCGATGAAACAACTCTTACCCCTTGTTTTTCTGATATATTCAGCGGTCGGCGTTGCTGCGCAGGACGCCGAAACGTCAGACGAAACCTTCGAACACCCCCGCATCGTTTCCGGGGAAACGGCAGATTTGAATGAATTTTTATGGTTAAATCGGCCCCTTATCGTGTTCGCCGACAGTCCGGCTGACCCGCGGTTTATCCAGCAGATGGAATACTTATCCGCCCGGCTGGACGCGCTGGCCGAGCGCGATGTGATCGTGCTTGTGGACACCAATCCGACAGCCGATGGCACATTACGCAAGAAACTGCGGCCTCGTGGCTTCATGCTGGTGCTTATCGGCAAGGACGGCACAAAGTATCTGCGCAAACCCTTCCCCTGGGACGTGCGCGAAATCACCCGCGTCATTGACAAGCTGCCGTTGCGCCAGCAGGAAATCCGTGACGGTCTTGGCGGCAGCTGAGATTGCAGGCTCACAACCATTCCGCAGCCCCCTTTGCCACTACCAGCAGGCCGGTATGGGGATCAAGCAGCATCAGCGTGGCCGACCCGGCATCAAAGGCCAGGATCGAGCGCGGATTATCCAGAGCGTAGCGAAATGCGCTCTCGGTCTCTTCGTTCATGCACAGGCGCCCCTCAAGCGCAGCGCGACGCATGGTCATGCCGGTCAGGCGGTCGGCATTCACGATTTCGATCAAGGCGGCATCCGGGGCCTGCAAGGGATTATCCAACGCCACCGCCCCGCGATGTGACAGCGTGCGCAAGGCATCCGGCGCGGCCGTCGCCACGGAAAGCGGAGATTTCACCTGCATCTGCACCAACCGGAAGGACGCGGCAACGCAATCGGGCGAGGCATGAAATGCCACAGTGTCGCCAATCGAAAACCACCGGTCCAGCCGGCTGCGCAACTCATCCTCGTCCTCGCGCCAACAGCCAGACAGGACAGCCACCACCAGCACAGCCAGCACCAGACGCGCCCGCCTGCCGGTTTGAAACTGTGTGCCTGTCTGCTGCATCAGATCACTCGAACTCCATAATCACATCATCAACTGCAAGGCTGTCACCGGGTCCGGCCTTGATCGCCGACACCACGGACTTTTTCTCGGCCCGCAGAATATTTTCCATCTTCATCGCCTCGACCGTGCAAAGCGCCTGACCCTCCTGCACCTCATCGCCTTCACTGACATTCACCTTCACGATCAGACCGGGCATCGGGCAAAGCAGCATTTTCGATGTATCAGGTGGCAGTTTCTCGGGCATTAACGCCGCCAGTTCCGCCTGACGGGGTGAACGGACATGCACCTTGATGTCCGCCCCGCGATTTCGGATGCGGAAGCCACCGCTGACTTTGCCGACCTTGAGGATCAGTGGGGTGCCGTCGACGCTTAACACCGCCAGCTTATTGCCCGGCACCCAATCGCTTTCAACGCGCATCTGCGCACCATCGGCAAAGCGCACGACCGAGCCGCCACGGTCGGCATCGATCACCACCGGATAGCTTTCGCCCTGAAGCGTCACCACCCAATCTTCACCAATGCGGCGTTCGTGATTATCCATCCGGCCCGACACCCGGGTGCGCCGAATTTCCGCCACGCGGTGCATGGCAGCGGCGCTGGCCGCGATGCGGCGCAGGGTTTCGTCTCCCAGCGTAACCCCTTGGAACCCTTCTGGATATTCTTCTTCGATAAAGGCCGTCGTCATATCGCCGCTGATGAATTTGGGGTGATCCATCACCGCCGCCAGGAAGGGCAGATTGTGACCGATGCCTTCAATCTCGAAACTATCAAGCGCCACCCGCATCTCTTCGATTGCCGCCTCGCGCGTCGGCGCCCAGGTACAGAGTTTGGCGATCATCGGATCGTAGTACATGCTGATTTCACCGCCTTCAAAGACGCCGGTATCATTGCGAACAGCGCGTGCGTCCTCTGCCACCTCGGCAGGCGGGCGGTAGCGACTGAGGCGCCCGATCGACGGCAGGAAGCCGCGATAGGGATCCTCGGCATAGAGCCGGTTCTCGATGGCCCATCCGTTGATGCCCACATCGCTTTGCTTGATCGACAATTTTTCGCCATAGGCGATGCGGATCATCTGCTCGACCAGATCAACGCCGGTGATCAGTTCGGTCACCGGGTGTTCCACCTGCAAGCGGGTATTCATTTCGAGGAAATAGAAATTCTTGTCGCCATCAACGATGAATTCCACCGTTCCCGCGCTGGCGTAATCGACCGCCTGCGCCAGGGCGACCGATTGCTCGCCCATCGCCTTGCGGGTGGCTTCGTCCAGAAACGGGCTTGGGGCCTCTTCGACCACCTTCTGGTTACGGCGCTGAATGCTGCATTCGCGCTCATTCAGATAGATGCCATTGCCGTGACTGTCGCAGAGCACTTGGATTTCGATATGGCGCGGCTGGGTGACGAATTTCTCGATGAAAATCCGATCATCACCGAATGAGCTCGCCGCCTCGTTCTTTGAGCTCTGAAAGCCCTCGCGCGCCTCGTCATCGTTCCAGGCGATGCGCATGCCCTTGCCGCCGCCCCCGGCACTGGCCTTGATCATCACCGGGTAACCGATCTGGTTCGATATTTTCACCGCTTCTTCGGCATCCTCGATCAGCCCCATATAGCCGGGTACGGTGCTGACGTCGGCCTCTTGCGCGATCTTTTTCGAGGTGATCTTGTCACCCATCGCCTCGATCGCCCCCTTGGGTGGCCCGATAAAGGCCACGCCCTCGGCTTCAAGCGCCTCGGCAAATTTGCTGTTTTCACTTAGGAAACCGTAGCCTGGATGCACCGCCTCGGCCCCGGTTTGGCGGATAGCCTCCATCACCTTGTCGATCACGATGTAGGATTCGTTGGCCGGCGGTGGACCGATACGCACCGCCTCGTCGGCCATCTTCACATGCAGGGCGTTGCGATCCGCATCCGAATAAATCGCGACCGTTTTAATGCCCATCTTGCGGGCCGTCTTGATCACACGGCAGGCAATCTCGCCCCGGTTGGCTATCAGGATCTTCTTGAACATATCTCGTCCCCTCTATTCGGTGCTGGGCCGCGCGCCGTTGCGCGCGGAATTGGCAACAAAAAAACCACCGGCGCATGAGTGTACGCCGATGGCTTTCGTTGGGTGTGCGGCGCCCGTCAGGGCACAGCGGAAACTGTTAGCAGCGGCCTGGGAAGGCCTGGCAATAGGCGACGTTCGCCCCGGCACCGACAAGCGCGCCGCCGGCGACGTTGCCTCCGACCACAAGTGCTGTGCCCGCACCGGCCCCGGCACCGATGACCGCCTGTTTGCCAAGAGTGTCCCCACATGCCGAAAGGCTGGCAAGCGCGACCACCGAAAGGATAAGTATGAATGTGAACCGCATCGGTCAAAGCCTCGTTTCTGCTCTTGATTGTCGTTACGGAGATTCAACGCCATTCGGGCGCTTTGGTCAAAATCTATCGCTTTGCGACCACCTGCTTGGGCAAGGGCCCGCCGATGACGACACTTCTTTTGCATAGCTAGAAAAAAGGGCGGTCTGCACCATAATGTGCAAGACCGCCCGTAAGGGGAAGGGTAACGGATTAGACTATGCGTCTCGGCCCATTGGGGGGGGGCCGCCACTACGATTCCAACGTTGCCTGCAATCATGGGGTGATCCAAGGGGATAAAATCGGCCCTGATCACATCGGCTGCATTCCGCGTATTCGCGCAACCCTTGGGCAAAAAGGCGCCGCTTTTGCAACCATAAGAATATCTAGCAAAATATTTTAAAACTTTTGGTTTCATTTTCAACACCCCTCTCCCGCGATGAATGCGTCGGGGAAAGCGGCCTTGGCAGCCGGTACATCCAATATCAGCAGCGCCTCGTAACTTTGCGAATCGAACGGGTCTTCCGCTGGCAGCACCTCGCGACCGAATAGCCAGTTCAGCCGCCCGGCATCCAGATTGCCACGCTCGAAAGGCCGATCGCCAAATGCCTCCCAAAGCGCCTGCACGAACGCGGTATCGGCCCGACGATCGGCCGGTTTACGGTCGCGGTAACGTTCGCGCCGGGTCAGCGGCGTGATCCCCTTGGGGTTGGCGCGACGAATGGTGAATTGAAAGTCCGTTCCCGGCAGACGGCCCGGAAACCCGCGATGCTTCAGCATGAGACGCCCTCCGGACATGTGGGGCGTGCGGGTATCAGGGCGGACCCGAAGGCCCGCGCTGACAGCGCTTTATCAGTACTTTCCAGTCGGTTCCGGCTCGACCGAGATCGGCTCCGGATCGACCACGACAAAATCGTCATCATCCTGCTGTGCACAGGCCGTGATCGTAGCGACCAGGCCGATGGCCAGGATGGTCTTGAGTGTGTTGGACATATATGTCTCCTGTATTTCACGACGGAATAGCGCGGCGCAAAACGCCCCGTCCGCCAACTGCTCGATGTTTGGGTTGCCTTTTGACAACCAAACGCGAGCATATCGAAATACCGGCTCGTTTGATATGTGGCCACGGCGAAGCCGCCAGCCTGTGATGCGAAAGCCTCAAACCTTTGCTGGCTTACATCGTGGCGCGCAACATATTGTGGTCGCATCAGAAAACCTCCCAAATGCAGGCACCATTTTCGACACTATAAGCCTCGAAAACTTGGTTTAGATCAGGGTCGATTACCCCGAACTCACTTTCACGGTCCGCCAGAGAAATGATCACCTGCCCCGGCTCTGGCCCGACATTCGACAGCCGAGGCAGGGCAAATTCGTTGCACAGATGCTCAAGATCTGAGCTCAGCAGGTCATAATCCAGTTTCTCGGTCGAAAACTCCGGCGCGACAAAGCGGAACCGATAGACAAGCCCACCCCCTGGCCGATCCCACAACATTTCCTGCAGATGGGTCTTGAGTCCCGAGGGCAGCATCACCTGCTCGGCCTCACTGGCCGCGAGGGCAGACGCAAAGACGATGCCGGACGCCAGATATGCGGCCAAACCCGTCACTGCGCCCACCTAACCCAACGGGCGCGGTTCTTAGGGTCCTCAAGCACCTCGGCGATGCGCGCTTCGGCCTGCAGGCGCGGGAACACCCCCGCCACCTGCCCGCCCGCGGTCACCTTCAGACCCGACGCAACACGTTCCACCCGCACCACCGGCGTAAACCCTTTAAGGCCCTGCAATGCGCGCCAGATATCCTGCCGCACCTGCTGCGCCAGTTGCAGTCGAGAACCATCAGGCAAGCGTGTGCTGGCGCTCAGGTCAAACCGCACAGGCACCCGCCGCGCCAAAGTCAGCACGGTATCATCGCGGAGGATATGCCAGCGGCCACGGGACATCGGGTTTCCTTGAAAGGTTAGCGGTCAGAGCGGAATATTATCGTGCTTTTTCCACGGGTTGGTCAGCTTCTTGTTGCGCAGGCTTGCAAAGGCGCGGCTGACGCGCATGCGGGTGTTGTGCGGCATGATGACCTCGTCGATGAAGCCGCGTTCCGCCGCCACGAACGGATTGGCGAAGCGGTCTTCGTAATCGGCCGTATGCGCCGCGATCTTGTCACTGTCGCCCAGATCGGCGCGGTGGATGATCTCGGTCGCACCTTTGGCACCCATCACCGCGATCTCGGCGGTGGGCCAGGCATAGTTGAAATCGCCGCGCAGATGTTTTGAGGCCATCACGTCATAAGCGCCGCCATATGCCTTACGGGTGATCACGGTGACTTTGGGCACCGTGGCCTCTCCATAAGCGAACAAAAGCTTCGCGCCGTGCTTGATGACCCCCCCATATTCCTGGGATGTCCCCGGCAGGAAGCCCGGCACATCGACGAAGGTCAGGATCGGGATCTCGAACGCGTCGCAGAACCGCACAAACCGCGCCGCCTTGCGGGAGCTGTCGATATCCAGACACCCCGCCAGCACCATCGGCTGGTTCGCCACCACCCCCACGGTCTGGCCTTCCAGCCGGATGAACCCGGTGATGATGTTCTTGGCGAAATCTTCCTGAATTTCGTAGAAATCACCCTCATCCGCGACCTTCTCGATCAGTTCCTTCATGTCATAAGGCGTGTTCGCATTGTCGGGGATCAGCGTGTCGAGGCTGTCCTCCACCCGGCCCGGCGTGTCAAAGAACGGCCGCACCGGCGCCTTGTCGCGGTTGTTCAGCGGCAGGAAATCCACCAGACGGCGCACTTCGGCCAGCGCTTCCACGTCGTTTTCAAACGCCCCGTCAGCGACCGAGCTTTTGCGGGTATGGGTCGAGGCACCGCCCAGTTCTTCGGCCGTCACCTGCTCGTTGGTGACGGTCTTAACCACATCGGGGCCGGTCACGAACATGTAAGCGGTGTCTTTCACCATAAAGATGAAATCGGTCATCGCCGGGGAGTAGACCGCGCCGCCTGCGCAAGGACCCATAATCACGCTGATCTGGGGGATGACACCCGAAGCCATGATGTTGCGCTGGAAAACCTCGGCATATCCCGCAAGGCTGGCCACGCCTTCCTGAATGCGCGCGCCGCCGGAATCGTTTATGCCGATCACCGGCGCGCCGTTCTGCATCGCCATATCCATGATCTTGCAGATCTTCTGGGCGTGGGTCTCGGAAAGCGACCCACCAAACACGGTGAAATCCTGACTGAAGACATAGACCATCCGGCCATTAATCGTACCCCAGCCAGTCACCACGCCATCGCCGGGCATCTTGACCTTGTCCATGCCGAAGTCGGTACAGCGATGCGCTACGAACATATCAAACTCTTCAAAACTGCCTTCGTCCAGCAAAAGCTCAATCCGTTCGCGCGCCGTCAGCTTGCCCTTGCCATGCTGCGAGGTGATGCGTTTTTCACCCCCGCCCAGACGGGCCTCGGCGCGGCGGTCTTCCAGTTCCTGAAGAATGTCTTTCATTGCGCTCCCCTTTTTCGGCTGTTGCCGGACCATAGAGAATAGACCGGGGGGCTGGAAAGCAGAATTCAGCAAATTTGCAAAGTTTTGGAAATGTCATTTGGCTAATCGGAAAATTTGCTAAGTTCTCATTCAGAGCGTGGACTTACCCAAATCGCAGGCTTACCGATGACCCATGGATCAGAAATCCAGCAGCCGGTTCCTTGACCGCCGGACAGCACCACATATCACGACACTTATCCTGCTGGCCGGATTATCCGCGCTGGCGATGAATATCTTTCTGCCCAGCCTGCCGGGGATGACCGCATACTTTCAGACGGACTATCGGCTAATGCAGCTTTCTGTCGCGCTTTATCTGGGGGTCAATGCGGTGCTGCAGCTGATTGTCGGCCCGATCTCGGACCGATGGGGGCGCAGGCCCGTGGTGCTCTGGGGGGTGGCAATCTTTCTGCTGGCGACGCTGGGGTGTGTGCTGGCGGAAAATGTCTACGTATTTCTGACCTTCCGGATGATGCAGGCCACGATCGTGGCCGCGATGGTGCTAAGTCGCGCCATCGTCCGTGACATGGTGCCCGAAGCCCAGGCCGCCAGCATGATCGGCTATGTCACCATGGGCATGGCGGTTGTACCGATGATCGGCCCGGCCATCGGCGGCGTGCTCGACGCGGCCTTCGGCTGGCAGTCAAACTTCTGGCTGCTGCTGGCGCTTGGCGCGCTGGTCTTATGGATCACCTGGTGCGATCTGGGAGAAACCGCGCCACTGACGGGCCGCACAATGGCCCAACAGTTCCGGGAATATCCCGACCTGTTTGCCTCGCCGCGCTTCTGGGGCTACGCGTTGGCTTCGGGCCTCTCATCGGGTTCATTTTTTGCCTATCTGGGCGGCGCGCCTTTCGTCGGCGATCAGGTCTTTGGCCTGCCACCCGAAATTCTGGGCGTCTATTTTGGAGCCCCCGCGATCGGCTATATGCTCGGCAATTATATCTCAGGACGCTTTTCCGTGCGTATCGGCATCAACCGGATGGTCTATTGGGGTACGATGATCAACGCCGCGGGCATCGCCCTCAACCTAGCGCTTTTTTACGGTGGGTTCGGCACCGCGATCAGCTTTTTCGGCCTGATGACCTTCATGGGTCTCGGCAACGGCATGACCATTCCCAACGCCACCGCCGGGGCGCTTTCGGTGCGACCGCATCTGGCTGGTACCGCCAGCGGCCTGGCCGGTGCGCTGATGATCGGCCTTGGCGCGGCACTTTCAGCCCTGGCAGGCGCGATGCTCACACCACAGACCGGCGCCTACCCGCTTTTATGGATCATGCTCAGCACCGGGTTGCTGGCCATTATCGCCATAATCATGGTCATGCGCCGCGAGCGCCATCTGAGTTATGGCGGATCGCCTTAACCCGGCACCCGCGTCCAACCGCAGACTGGCCATTCCGCTTAAGCGACGCGCAAGGCACCACGAACCAGCGAAGTTGATGAGTTGAAACCGCTGCATTTGCTGGATGAGGAACGCGAACAGCATATCGCCTCGCTGCCTTTCCACACTATCATGTCCGGCCACATGAAAACCGCATGGGCCTCGATGCGCCAATAGGAGGTCGATATGCAAAGCCTGTTTATCTCGGGATCGGCGATCGGCGGCTGTGAGTTACTGCCAAGCGCATAACCGTTCGGAAAAACCTAGGCTCGGTCCTTTCAGATATATCTGCATGATGGCAAATGGCCTAGCAACAACCCTAGGTCGAAACTGACTGGATGGCGCCCACCGAAACCCGAATGGGGCTACTGATGTAAACCCGACCAACAGGGCAGCGTATCGTTTTTTGCTGCCGTCGCCCAAAATATCGCCCGGGCGATGGCGCGCGACATGCAGGTGGCCGCGGCGTGGCCCAGCATCAACGTGTCGACAACTTGATTGGTCAGCGGTTCTGCGCCGGTAGCGGCGGCAAAGATCAGATCGCCATCCATTGGCGTGTGGGACGGGACGAGTGCGCGAGCGAACCCGTCATGGGCGGCGGTCGCCAGCCTCGTGCATTGCGCCTGGGTCAGGGCCGCGTCGGTGGCGACGATGCCGATGGTGGTATTGGCGTGCTGCGCAAGTTTCGTGGGCGGGGTCTGAATGTCGGGGAAGTGGTTTGCCGGGCCGAAGCCGCCGAATTCATTTACGACCTCGAACGGGGCGGCCCAGAAATGTGGGCCATCCCCGACTGTTGCCGATCCAAGGGCGTTGACCGCGACCAGCGCGCCGACCGTATGGCCCGAGGGCAGGATCAACGAGGCCGACCCCAGCCCTCCTTTCAGATTGGCGGTGGTCGCACCGGTGCCCGCACCCGATGTTCCAAGCTCAAAGCTGGCGGCGGCGGCGGTTAACGCCTGCAGTCCGAGCTGCTTGTAGGGGTTGTCGGTCCAGCCCTTGTCGCCGCCATTCACAAGGTCAAAGAGGATTGCACCGGGAACGATAGGCACGTTTTGATCACCCACCGCGAAGCCCCTCCCCATCGCACGCAACCCATCTGCCACACCCGACGCGGCATCAAGGCCAAAGGCAGACCCACCCGCCAGCACCAGCGCATCCACCTGCTCGACGGTTTTATCGGGGGCCAGCAGATCAGTTTCGCGCGTGCCCGGCGCGCCGCCCATCACTTGCACCCCGGCGGTAAAGGGAACATCACCAAGCAGGACAGTCACGCCGGTCTTGATCCGTTCGTCACCCGCATTACCGACCCGCAAACCCGCAACATCGGTGATCAGGTTCAATGGCCCCGGTTCTGATTTCATGGCTTGAAAACGTCCTTTAGTTTGTCGCAAAACATCTTGCCAGATTACACGGAATCGGCAAGAAAAGCCTCAGGCCGGGGCGATGGCGTCGCCCCTGAGGCCCATATATCCCAAACAGTCCTGAACGCCGGGACCTTTCTTTTCAGGAGGGTCACTATGACTGCACATCCAGAATCCAACCAATTCAGCGGCACTTCGCGCCCCGAAATGTACCGTTTTCACAATGGTGAAAAAGCTCCGCTGGCTTTCGAAGTTGCCGAATACGAGGCGCGTATCGCCGGCCTGCGCCGGATCATGGTCGAAGCTGGGGTCGACGCCGCCGTCTTCACCTCTATGCATAATATCGCCTATTACTCGGGCTTTCTTTATTGCGCCTTTGGCCGCCCCTACGGGCTGGTCGTGACCGCGCAGGACTGCGTGACCATCAGCGCCGGGATCGACGCCGGTCAGCCGTGGCGACGGTGCTTCTGCGACAACATCACCTATACCGACTGGCAGCGCGATAATTACTGGCGGGCGATTCTGTCGGTTTCGGGCGAAGGCAAAGTCGTGGGCTATGAGGGCGACCACCTAACGCTGATGCAGCAAGGGAAGTTACTGGCGTTCCTGAAACCGTCGAAAACCGTGGATATCGCCGGTCACACCATGATGCAGCGGATGCACAAATCGGCGGCTGAAATCGCGCTGATCCGTCAGTGTACGGCGATTGCAGACGTGGGCGGTTACGCGATCAAGGATGCCGTGCGGATCGGTACCCGCGAGATTGACGTGGCAATGGCCGGTCGCGACGCGATGGAGGCCGAGATCGCCCGCGTGTTCCCGGATGCGGAATACCGCGACACTTGGGTCTGGTTCCAGTCGGGCATCAACACCGATGGCGCGCATAACCCGGTCACCGGGCGGCATCTGCAGCGTGGCGATATCCTGAGCCTCAACACTTTCCCGATGGTCAGTGCCTATTACGTGGCGCTGGAACGCACCATGTTTGTGGGTGAGGTGGACGATGCCTCGCTGAAAATCTGGGAAGCCAACGTGGCGGCGCATGAATATGGCATGTCCCTGCTGAAACCGGGGGTGAGCTGCGCCGAGGTCACGCATAAGATCAACGATTTCTTTGCCGAGCGTGACCTGCTGCAGTATCGCACTTTCGGCTATGGCCACTCCTTCGGGGTGCTGAGCCACTACTATGGCCGTGAGGCGGGGCTGGAACTGCGCGAGGATATCGACACGGTGCTGGAGCCCGACATGGTGATCTCGATGGAACCCATGCTGACCGTCGCCGACGGGCAACCGGGTGCGGGCGGCTACCGTGAGCATGACGTTCTGGTGATCACCGAGGATGGCAACGAGAACATCACCGGCTATCCCTACGGACCCGAATTCAACGTCGTCAGTTAAGATACGGCACTTTCCGGGTTTGCATCGGTAACGTTGCAGACCCGGATTCGGTGAAATAATTCGAAGGGTCACCCCGCAAGACTTGTCCGTTCAGCCGCGGGTGTATTGACGACGGGATTTCCGAGTTGCCCGCGAAGCTATGCGCTGCCCACATCGGCTTTCCGCTGTTTTCCGGATGTCGGCCGCCCTTGCGTACCGGCCTTTGCAAAACTAATCTAACAATCAAGCAAACCTGCAAACTCCGGATCTCGATATGGCCACCCAGAAACTCTATGCTGGCGCCAAGCTGCGCGAAACCCGTCAACGGCTTGGTCTCACCCAGAAGGATTTCGCCGCAAAACTAGGCGTTTCCCTGCCCTATCTTAACCAGATGGAGAACAATAACCGTCCCGTCAGCACCACGGTCGTGCTGGCGCTGGCACAGGAGTTCGGCTTTGACGTGACCGAGCTGTCCACCGGTGATGCCGAGCGTATGGTCAGCGATATGCGCGAGGCGCTGGCAGACCCGATCTTTGGCGACAACCCGCCACCACTTGCAGATTTACGACTTACCGCCTCTAACGCCCCTGCCTTAGCACGCGCCTTTCTGGAACTGCATAGCGCCTATCGACAAACCCATGAACGCCTTGCTTCACTGGACGAAGCACTTGGACGTGACGATTCCAGAACACAGTCCAGCCCCTGGGACGAGGTACGTGACTTCTTTCACTATTGCGATAATTACGTCGACGCGGTCGATCGCGCCGCTGAACGCTTTGCCCAACCCACTGGCGCACAACGAACCATCCGTGACATCGCCGTTGACCGCCTGGGCGAGCTTGGCATCACGGTGACAGACGCCGATACGGACAAGCTGCGCGCCTTCGACCGCGCGAACGGTACACTTTATATCTCGTCACGCGTGGCGCCTGAGACACGAACCTTTCAACTTCTGCTGCAAGTCGCCCTCCTGACCCAAAACAAGCTGCTGGAAGCCACCTTGAACTTCGCCAATTTCCAATCAGACGCGGCCCGGTCCATCGCAAAAATCGGCCTTGCGAACTATTTCGCCGGTGCCGCCCTGATGCCCTACACCAAGTTTCTGGACGCTGCCCGCACCACGCGCCACGACCTCGAACTGCTGGCCAACCGTTTTGGCGCGTCGATTGAACAGGTGGCGCATCGGCTATCGACCCTGCAGCGGCCAGACGCCAAGGGTGTGCCGTTTTTCTTCGTGCGTGTCGATCAGGCGGGCACCATTACCAAACGGCATTCGGCCACACGGTTGCAATTCGCCCGTTTCGGGGGTGCCTGCCCGCTTTGGAACGTTCACCGCGCGTTCGAAACCCCCGGTCGCTTTCTTCGCCAGTTGGCCGAGACGCCCGACGGGGTGCGCTATATCAGCCTGGCGCGCGACGTATCTAAATCCGGCGGCTCATACGGTGCGCCGGTACGACGCTTTGCGATCGCACTTGGCTGCGAGGTCAAACACGCGGAAACGCTGATTTATGCGGATGACATGGACCTGACCAATGCCCGCGCGTTCGAACCTATCGGCATTTCATGCCGCATCTGCGAACGCCCCGATTGCCACCAACGCTCGGTGCCGCCGTTGGAGCGCCGCCTGTCAATCCCACCTGACGAACGTGGTGTCCTGCCTTTCGTGGTTGGATGACCTCGCCCCGATGCTGCGGATAACCCGTTATTCACCTCGCGGGAACCGCTGGTTTTCCTCAACGACGTTCAGATCCATATGGTTGCGCATATAGCGCTCGGATGCTTTCTGCAGTGGCTGATAATCCCAAGGATAGTAACCGCCCTTGCGCAGCGCTTCGTACACCACCCACCGCCGGGCCTGACTTTCGCGCACCTGAGCATCGAAGGCATCCAGATCCCACCGCGCCGCGGCCTTGGCCTGCAGCTGCGCCAGCGTCCCCGCATGTTCGGGTGCCGAGGCCAGATTGGTCAGTTCATGGGGATCGGCGTCCATGTCAAAAAGCTGATCTGGATCCAGTGCACAGCGGTTGTATTTCCACTTGCCATAGCGCAGCGACACCAGCGGCGCATAAGACGCCTCGGCGGCATATTCCATCGCCACGGGGGCATCCCGCTCCGCCCCCTGCCCCAACGGCACAAGACTTTGGCCTTCCACCCAGGGGGCCACCTCATCCATGCTGACCCCCGCCAGATCACAGAGTGTCGGGCAGACATCTAGGGTGCTGACGGGGGCATCAATACGCCCCGCTTCCATCCCCGGCGCCGCAATCATCAACGGCACGCGGGCTGAACCGTCATAGAAGCACATCTTGAACCACAGGCCGCGCTCGCCCAACATATCGCCGTGATCGCTGACAAACAGGATCACCGCTTCTTGCCGGGTCGTTTCCAGCGCCTCCATCACCTCGCCGATTTTATCATCAAGATACGAGATATTGGCAAAATAGGCGCGGCGCGACTTGCGGATATCATCTTCGGTGATGTCAAAGGACCGCCAGTCATTGGCATCGAATATCCTCTGCGCGTGCGGATCGTGGTCTTCGTACTCCATTGCAGGAACTTCCGGCAGAAGATGCTCGCAATCCTCGTAGAGGTCCCAGTATTTTTTACGCGCCACGTAAGGATCATGCGGGTGGGTGAAACTGACAGTCAGACACCAGGGGCGATCATCGTGACCGCGCGCCAGATCGTAGACCTTGCGGGTGGCGTGATAGGCCACCTCGTCGTCATATTCCATCTGGTTAGAGATTTCCGCCACGCCTGCCCCGGTGACCGAACCCATGTTGTGATACCACCAGTCGATCCGTTCGCCGGGTTTGCGATAATCCGGCGTCCAGCCGAAATCGGCCGGGTAGATATCGGTGGTCAACCGATCCTCGAACCCGTGCATCTGGTCGGGGCCGACAAAGTGCATCTTGCCGCTCAGGCAGGTCTGATAGCCCGCGCGGCGAAGGTGATGCGCATAAGTGGGAATATCAGCGGCAAATTCCGCTGCGTTGTCATAAACTCGACTGCGCGAGGGCAAAAGCCCCGACATGAAACTCGCCCGTCCCGGCGCGCAGAGGGGCGAGGCGGTATAGGCATTGGCAAAACGGGTCGAACGCGCCGCCAGCTTTTTCAGGTTTGGCGCGTGCAGCCAGTCGGCAGGGCCGTCGGGAAACAGGGTGCCATTCAGTTGGTCGACCATGAAAATCAGGATGTTGGGCGCGCTCATTCAAGTGATCCTTCAGCCAGGCTGGTGTCCAGGTAATGCAGTAAAACGTCAATCGCGGCGGCGGGTGACATCGGATCACCGCGCAGCGCTTGACGGATATAAAGCCCGTCGATCATTGCCGCCAATCCGCGGGTCAGCATGCGGGCATCCGCCCCGGCGATCTGCCGGAAAGCGTGGTGCAGGTTTGATCGCACACGCCGCTGGTAGATGTGAAGAAGCCGCCGCGCGTCATCCGATTTCTGCGCCTGCACGTAGAAATTCAGCCAGGCTGAGACGAATTCAGGCCGGAACTGTGCTGGGGCAAAACTGGCACGGATGATCGCTTCGATCCGGTCACGTGGCGTCTTCGCCATCAGCATCGCGCCGCGCACCTCGGCCCCGTAGAGCGTCAGGATGTGGCGCATCGCTGCGGCGAATATCTGTTCTTTCGATCCGAAATAATGATGCGCCAGCGCGCTCGACATGCCTGCGCGTTTTGCAATCTGACTAACGGTGACATCCAGCGTCCCCTGCGCACCGATCTCGTAGATCGTCGCCTCCACCAGTGCCGAGCGGCGTATCGGCTCCATCCCCACCTTCGGCACTGAATCTCCCTTTCATTTCGGATTGCCAAATCGTGGTAATCATGATTAATTGACTCGTCAATCAATATAAACACGGTGCCACTTGACCGGCCAGAAACCACCCTTCTGTCACATTGAACTTGCACATCGAGTTGGCGTCGGCCTAGTCTCTGGCCGTTCAGTTATTGTCGGTGTGCGACGGGTAAATGCGTGAAGATGACGAAAACAGCCGTTTATGTGACGAATGTTGCCGCAGACACTGCCGTGCGATCGACAAAATGGAATCAGGTTCCCGCTGCCCTGCAGTGGCGTTACCCCATGAACTTAAAACTATCAGGGAGATACAAGAATGACGATCCTATCCAATAGCGGCCTGAACAGACGCCGCTTTCTGCAAACCACCGCAGCGACGGCCATGGCCGCAACGCTGCCCTTGGGCGGCGCGATGGCGGCCCCAAAGCGAGGCGGCCACCTGCGTGTCGGTAAGGCGCACGGCCAGACCACCGATACGATGAACCCGGGCACCTGGGAAAACGGCTTTACCATCGGCATGGCCTTTGCCATTCATGGCCGCCTGACCGAAGTGAAAGCCGACGGCTCGCTGGCGCCCGAACTCGCCGAAAGCTGGGAAGCAACGCCAGATGCCAAAACCTGGCGCTTCAAGGTCCGTCAAGGCGTGAAGTTCCATTCGGGCAAGGACCTGACCCCCGAAGACGTGATGGCCTCGATCGCGTTCCACCGCGGCGAAGATTCCACTTCGGCCGCCGGCCCCCTTGTGGCCCCTATCGAGAACATGAGCATCGACGGCGACACGGTTGTATTCGAACTGTCCGGCGGCAATGCCGACTTCCCATTCATCCTCAGCGACTATCACTTGACGATCCACCCCGCCAAAGATGACACCATCGACTGGGAATCCGGCGATGGCTGCGGCAGCTATATCCTCAAGAACAAGAACTTCGGTGTGTCCTGCACGATGGAACGGAACCCGAACCACTGGCGCGACGATGTGGGTTTCTTCGACAGCATCGAAATGCTGGCACTGGTTGACCAGAACGCGCGGACAACTGCGCTTGTTTCGGGCGATGTGGACGTTATCGACCGTCTCGACCTGAAAACCGTGGGTCTTCTGGAGCGTAACCAGAACATCCAGATCAATTCGGTTGCCGGTACGCAGCACTTCACCTTCGCGATGTCGACCAATCAGGCACCGTTTGACGACAACAACGTGCGTCAGGCGCTGAAATACGCCATCAACCGCGAAGAGCTGGTCGAGAAGATCCTGTTCGGCTACGGTTCAGTTGGCAACGACATTCCGATCGGCCAGGGCCAGCAGTTCTACAATACCGAACTCGAACAAAAGACCTATGACCCCGACAAGGCCAAATGGTACCTGAACGAAGCCGGCATGGACAGCCTGTCAGTCAACCTCTCTGCCGCCGACGCCGCCTTTGCCGGTGCGGTCGATGCGGGCGTGCTGTTCCAAGCGTCTGCTAAAGATGCGGGTATCGACCTTCAGGTCACGCGCGAGCCGAACGATGGCTACTGGTCGGATGTCTGGATGCAAAAACCATTCTCGGCCGTTTACTGGTCAGGCCGTCCGGTTCAGGATCAGATGTTTGCAACCGCCTATTCCTGTGGCGCAGCCTGGAACGACAGTTTCTGGTGTCACGAGAAGTTTGAGGCGCTCATGGTCGAAGCACGCGCCGAGCTGGATGAAGCGAAACGCAAGGACATGTACTGGGAAATGCAGGACATCGTCTCGAACCAGGGTGGCGTCATCATCCCGATGTTCGCCAACTACGTTTTCGCCACATCGACCAAGGTGAAAACCTCGGACGGGCTGGCATCAAACTGGGATATGGATGGCGAACGCTGGGCCGAGCGCTGGTCTTTCGCATAAACTCAAAACAGTATCGCAGCAAAGGGCCGGTTCTTCCGGCCCTTTTTCTTTTGGCCAAGCCCGATAGATCGGTGTCGCTTTACGTCTTGCGGGCGCTTGCAAATTCAAGGCAGTCTACATCTAACACCTGCCGGGAGGGAGCATATGCAAACCATCAAGGCTGCCGTCTGCCACGCATTTGGCGAACCGCTTGTCATCGAAGAGGTCCGCCTGCGGGCGCCCGACCAAGGTGAGGTCCAGGTTGATCTTGAGGCCGTGGCGATCTGCCATTCAGACATCATCTATGCCGAAGGCGGCTGGGGCGGCTCCCTGCCCGCCGTCTATGGCCACGAAGCAGCAGGCCACGTCAGCGCCGTTGGGCCGGGCGTGTCAGGCATCGTAACCGGCGATCCGGTTGTCGTAACGCTGATCCGCGCCTGCGGTCACTGTCCCAGCTGCGGTGCGGGCAATCCCACCACGTGCGAAACACCCTATGACGGCGATACCGGCCCGCTCAGCACCAGTGATGGCGGCAAGCTGCATCAGGCGATGGCCTGCGGCGCCTTTGCCGAGAAAGTCGTGGTCGACCAGAGCCAAGTCGTGAAAATCCCCGAGGGCATGGGAATGGACACGGCCAGCCTGCTGAGTTGCGGGGTGATCACCGGCGTCGGCGCCGTCGTCAACGCCGCCGGATTGCGCGCCGGGCAGGACGTTGTGGTGATCGGTGCGGGCGGCGTCGGTCTCAATGCCATTCAGGGCGCACGCATCGCTGGCGCGCGGCGTATCGTGGCTGTCGACATGAGCGAAGAGAAGCTTGATACCGCGATTGAATTCGGCGCAACCGACGGTGTGCTGGCGACGGGCGAACACCCCTGGCGCAGCGCAAAAAAGGCGATGGGACGTGGTGCAGATGCGGTGATCGTGACCGTGGGGGCGATCCCAGCCTATGATCAAGCGCCGCGTTATCTGGCGGGCGGCGGACGGGTTGTCATGGTAGGCATGCCGCATTCGGGCGCAACGTCGTCCTATGAACCGGTCAATTTCGCTGCCTCCGGTCAGGGCATGATCGGCTCGAAAATGGGGGATACGGTTATCCGGCGCGATATCCCGTGGATGATCGACCTCTACAGCCAAGGCCGTCTGAAACTGGACGAATTGATTTCCAATCGCTGGAGCCTTGACCAGATCAACGAGGCCATCGCCGACACCAAATCCGGCAGTGCGCGGCGGAATGTCATCCTGCTACGTTAGGGTGATAGCAAGATCGCCCCAACGCTCAAAAAAAAGGCGCCACCAGTGATCCGGTTTACAATCGCCTGCGTATTCAAGTTATGTTGGCCCTTGAACTAGATATCCCGCGCATCACGAAATCTGTGCGCCCAATGCCGCGGCAGGGAAAAGATCAGGTGTCCGTCAAGAAGAAGACCGAAATCTCACAGCAATCTGCCTGGATGATCGCGGTGCGGGATCAACGAGATCGCGCCGCCTTTGCCGCGCTGTTCGATTACTTCGCGCCGCGCCTGAAAGGGTTTGTCATGCGCTCGGGAACATCCGCGCAGCAGGCCGAGGAAATTGTGCAGGACGTCATGCTGACAATCTGGCGCAAAGCCGAAATGTTCGACCCGCATCGCGCGCAGGTTTCCTCGTGGATTTATCAGATTGCCCGCAACCGCCAAATTGACGTCGTACGCAAAGAAAACCGTCCGGTGCCCGAAGAACTGGCAGAAGACCCAGGCGCCGAGCCGGACGCGCCCCAGATACTGGCCATCGAACAAGAAGCGGGAAAACTGAAGAATGCGCTGTCGCGGCTCAACCGAGAACAGCTTGAAATGATAGAAAAGGCCTATCTGGGTGAAATGACTCATCAGGAGATCAGTACACAGACAGGCTTGCCGATGGGGACGGTGAAATCACGTATCCGGCTAGGTCTGGAAAGATTGAGACACGAATTAAAGGGACTGCGTTAGATGACCGCAATCACCCATCATATCCCCGACGCCCTACTGGCGGCCTATGCGGCCGGGAGCCTGCCCCACGCCTTTTCCGTTGTCGTGGCCAGCCATGTCTCCTTGTGCCCAGATTGCCGCGCGGCAGTCGAGGCTCATCAGGTTGTTGGTGGAATCGTTCTGGAAAATTCCGGCGCCGTGGCGCTTTCTGACAACGTGAAGGATAACATTCTGGCGCAATTGGATGCCCCGGTGACACCGGCGCCCACCCATAAACGGTCGGGGGTCTTCCCAGGTCCTGTCATGGAGGCCCTGAAGGGTAAGCCGCCGCGCTGGAAATCATTGGGTATGGGAGTACGGCAGGACATACTTTCATCGGACAGCGACGGATCAGTCCGGTTACTCTATATTCCACCCGGCCGTGCCGTGCCGGACCATAGCCATAACGGGATGGAACTGACCCTGGTCCTTCAGGGCAGTTTCAGCGACGCGACCGGACAGTTTTGTGCGGGGGATGTCGAAGTTGCCGACGAAGACCTGGAACACACGCCTGTTGCGGATGATGGTGTGGCCTGTATTTGCTTGGCAGCCACAGATGCGCCGCTGCGTTTCAATTCCATCCTACCACGCCTCTTGCAGCCTTTGTTCCGTATCTAAGCCCTGAGCTGCTGCGTTTCGCGGATATCAGTGAGGCAGAAAGCTCGCTGGTGATCACAGCACCTATTTGCCGCGGTAAACAATGACATCTGGCAGATACGACAAGAAACGTATGAACCACGAAAACGGTGCAGGAAAGTCCGTCCGGAAACGGCGCGATTGCATCGCCTTCACCACCCGCTTTGCGGCTTTTTCCGGTGACATGAGCATGGGCATCTTGAACGTGTTTTTGTGGGTCAGGCGGGTCTTGATGAAACCCGGATTGACAATACGCACCACCACACCGGTGTCTTTCAGATCATGCCGCATGGTCTCGGCAAGGCTGATCAACGCAGCCTTACCGGCGCCGTATCCAATAGCGGCAGGCAACCCGCTATACCCTGCGAGTGAACCGATCAGCGTTATATCCCCCCGACCTTCCTTGAGGAATTGAGGAAGTATCTCGCCGACCACCCGAACGGCCCCAGCGTAATTGACGTCGTTCATGACAAGCACGGCCTCGGTCTCCCATTCAGAGCTGGGCATGGGCTCATACGCCCCGGCATTGTAGATGACGCCGTCAACCGAACCAGTTGCGGCGGCGGCGCTGCGCACCAAATTCAGATCGGTCACATCCAGCGGAACGCTACGCGCATTACCAATCTCCGTTGCCAGACCTTCAAGCCGCTCTTTGTTGCGCGCCGACAAAACCAGATGCGCTCCGGCATCGCTTAACTCTTTGGCCAGCGCACGGCCAAGCCCTTCGCTTGCGCCGACCAACCAATATGTTTTTCCGGCCAGGTTCATTACGTCCGTTTGCCCCGGAATGTGTGACTGTCCGAGATGAGTGGTTGCGGTGGCGGCGGCTTGCGCATGAAGGGCGCGCGTTTGATCCACAAGATGAGCGCCTGCATGTAGATCAGGGCGACAACTCTGACCGCGCCAAAGGGCCGACGCAGCGCCGCCCAGAGAAGTGAGGCGTTTGTCGCAGGCCGCCGTGAACCAGTCAGCGTCGCCAGCACACCTTCACCGTCATTTTCATAGAGAATGCGGATATTTATCGCATCGTCGGACATATCGAAATTGAATTTATACAGCCCGGCAACTTTCTGAAAAGGCGAGACATGCATCAGCTTGTCTGCCGTGATCGTGTCGTCTTTGCCGATCGGGCGAAAGTCCTCATGCGCGCAGAAATAGCAATGCCGGTGCCCGAACGTGTTGTTCACCTCAGCCACATACGCGCAAGGTTTCCCGTCACGCAGGGCGATCCAGAAGCTTACGGGATTGAAATGAAACCAAAGGAAGCTGGGTTGAGCCAGCAAAACCAGGCGCGTATCTTCCATCGGAAATCCGCGATCTTCGAGCACGTCGCGAAACCAACGCACCCCGTCGCCCCGACCACGCGTGCCGCCATGTCTGCTATCCGACATCGACCAAAGATTAAATCGGTTTTGGGACAGAAGCATGGGCGGCGTCGCTGTCAGCGGATCGTATAGCACGAAATCAACGCCATACTTGAAGGCGTTTTTCAGTTCCCCGCGCCGGGCGTGAAATGTCTGACCCTGAATGTGTTCCATCATGTTGATCATACTACGGTTGCCGGCTCGCATCGGATCATTCAGCCCGCCGCTTTTTGTTGCCTTTTTTGATCCATCTCCGTGAACAGGACGTATCGCAACTAAACGCCCGAACTCACGAGGATTAAATGCTTGATCAAACACCGCGGCTCCGGAGGAAAATTGCGGTGGTAGGCGGGGGCATTTCCGGCCTGTCTGCGGCTTATTATCTTGCACCGGATCACGACGTCACGTTATTCGAGGCTGCACCGCGCCTTGGCGGGCACGCCCGCACGGTAATGGCTGGCAAGGCCGGTGATCAGCCCGTCGATACGGGCTTCATCGTTTTCAACTATGTCACCTACCCTTACTTGACACGCCTTTTCCGTGAACTGGACGTGCCGGTTATTAAGAGTGAGATGAGTTTTGGTGCCAGCATTGATGCTGGCCGGATCGAATATGGTCTGAACTCCCTTCGGTGCATCACCGCCCAGAGGCGCAACTTCGTTCGCCCGCCCTATTACAAGATGATCGCCGACATCATCCGGTTTGGCAAACATGCCGAAGGGATTGCACAGGACGACATCAGTATCGGAGAGCTTGTCGACGAACTCGGCCTGGGTCGTTGGTTTCGCGACTATTACTTGCTGCCGATGTGTGGCGCGATCTGGTCAACACCGACTGGCGAAATCGATCAGTTTCCGGCCAAGACACTTGTGCGATTTTTCCGCAACCATGCATTACTAGCAGGCAGCGGCAAGCATCAGTGGTGGACGGTTAAAGGCGGCAGTATAGAATATGTGCGTCGCCTTCAGACGGCCCTCGTATCCCGCGGATGTAAAATCCGCACTGACACAGCGGTCACGACCGTGCAGCGCGGTCCGTTTGGTGTCTCCCTTCTGGCCAAAGGTGCGGCCAAGCAGAATTTCGACGATGTTATCTTTGCCTGCCATTCGGATCAGGCCCTGCGCATCCTAGGGCAGGATGCAACAACGGTCGAGACCGAAGCGCTTAGCAGCGTCCGCTACCAGCCCAACAAGGCGGTGTTGCATTGCGATCCGACCCAGATGCCATTGCGCCGCGCCTGCTGGTCAAGCTGGAGCTATCGTTCGCAGGAAGGCGCGATTGGCGTGACCTACTGGATGAACAAGTTGCAGGCCATTCCCGAAGACGATCCGTTATTCGTCAGCCTGAACCCGTCGTGCGCAATCGCAGCCGACAAGATCTACGACAAGGTCGAGTTTTCCCACCCGATTTTCGACGCTGCAGCGCTGCGCGCGCAGGAAAGCATTCGCCGGATGCAGGGCGAAAACAGTACCTGGTTCGCGGGCGCCTGGAACCGGCACGGGTTCCACGAGGACGGGATCGCCAGCGCGATGCGGGTGGTTCGCAAGCTGAACGAAATTAACAGTCTGAAAGGAGCGGAAGTTGCGGTTCACTGATAAGGCGTTGAGATCGGAATTCCTGTCCGTGTGCGAGAGGCTTCAGGAAGGGCAGCTGACATTGCGCACCCCCGAGGGGGACAGATATTCATTCGGCGACAGCGGCCCCGAGGCCGAAATGTTCATTCGGGACTGGTCGGCTGTCTCTGCCCTGGCTGCGCATGGTCAGGTCGGTCTGGGCGAGGCCTATGTTCAGGGATTGTGGGACACACCCTCAGTCGAGGGCCTGGTGACGCTCGCAATGATCAATCGTGATCACCTTGGGGCCTACGACAAGGCCAGTGCCTTCAACCGTGCCAAGTTCCGGATTGTGGATACCATTCTACGGGCAAATTCGCGACGGGGCTCACGCAAGAACATCCGCGCGCACTATGATGTTGGCAATGAATTTTACCAGCTCTGGCTGGACGAAGGCATGACCTATTCATCGGCGCTGTTTGACCAGGACGGCGACGATCTGGCGCGGGCTCAGGATCGCAAGAATGCCCGTGCGCTGTCGCGGCTGGGTCAGGGCGAACGTGTTCTGGAAATCGGCTGTGGCTGGGGCGGGTTTGCCCAGCACGCCGCCGATGCCGGGCGCGATGTGACCGGTGTCACGATATCGCGCAACCAACACAGCTATGCCGAATGCCGCCTCGATGGCAGCGCGGATATCCAGCTAAAAGATTACCGCGATATCAACGGGCGGTATGACAACATCGTATCCATCGAGATGGTCGAAGCCGTCGGCGCCCGCTATTGGCCGGATTACTTCACCGCGCTCAAGCAAAACCTCGCAGAGGGCGGGCACATCCTGCTTCAGGCAATTACCGTGAAGGACAGCTTCTTTGAGCGGTATCGGAATTCTTCGGACTTCATCCGCCAATACGTCTTTCCCGGGGGTATGTTGCTGTCTGACAATGTGATCGCGACGCAGGCGCGCGGTGCTGGTCTCGAGGTTCGTGACAATTTTGCTTTCGGTCAGGATTACGCCAAAACCTGTCGTATCTGGACGGAACGTTTTAACACTCAGAAACGCCGTATTTCCGAGATGGGCTATGGCGAAGCCTTCATCCGGAACTGGCAATATTATCTGGAAATTTGCGCCGCCTCGTTCGCCATCGGCCATACCAACGTCGTACAGGTCGAATTGGCCCATGCTTAGGGTCGTGCTGGTCATCAGTCTGCTGTCACTGCCCGGCCCGGTTGCGGCCAGTCCGATCCCATCGCTTTTGCCGGGGGCGGAAATACGCGGCAAAGCCACTTTCCGCTTCCTGGGCCTGCCGATGTACGAGGCGAGACTTTTCACCGTTGGCGGTGAGCCGTTGAACTGGCAACGCGACTTTGGCCTTGAATTGAACTACTATCGCAGGCTGACCCAGAGGGATCTGGTTCTGTCGACCCTGAAAGAGATGGATAGAACCGGCCCTCCTGTGCCCGTGCGCGACCAGCTGGAACGCTGTTTTGACGATGTCCGCCGGGGTGACAAGTATCTTGCTATCACAAACGGCCGGGATGAAGTCATGTTCTGGCGAAATGGCACGCGCGCATGCTCGCTCGCCTATCCAGACATCAAACAACGGTTCATGGCGATTTTTCTGGGGGACAATACGCGCTCGAAATCCTTCACGCGACGACTGAAAGGGCAATAGTGCTATATCCACGTGTCAGCCTTTATGCGCTTATGCTCGCGGCAGCGGGCATCCCGCTTTACATCCATCTGCCGCGTTATGCGTCGGTCGAGCTGGGTATAAGCCTTGGGGCAATCGGCACCATCCTGCTGTTGATCCGGCTGGTTGATCTGGTTCAGGATCCGTTGATTGGCTGGGCGATTGATCGCTGGCCGCGCGCCCAGGCCCTCTACGCGGCCCTCGCGGCACTTGGGCTGGCTGTGGGTTTCCCACTTCTGTTTTCACTGCAACCCGGACAAGGCGTTATCGTTTGGCTGGTTGCAGTGCTGGTACTGCTGTTTTCCGCCTACAGTCTTGGGATGATACTGCTTTACGGACGCAGCGCCACGCTTGCGAAACGGCCGGAGCCGCAAGAGCTGATGACGCTCGCTGCATGGCGCGAAGGCGGTATGCTGACCGGCGTCGTGCTTGCCGCCATTGCGCCATCGACCTTTGCTCTCGCAGGCACCGCAGAGCAGGATTATACCGCTTTCGGGTATTTCCTAGGGGCCATCGCGATTTTTTCGTTGGTCGCCACGCGCCCGATCTGGCAACGCAAACCGATCACCGGTGACACGCTTTCCCTGTCGGGCCTCCAGGGGTCGGGAGCCATTCGTTTGCTGGTTTTGGCACTGGTCAACAGCCTCCCGGTTGCGATTACCTCGACCCTGTTTCTGTTCTTCGTCGAAGATCGTTTGAACCTGCCAGGAAAAGCGGGTCCGCTGCTGATCCTGTTCTTTCTGAGCGCCGGATTGAGCGTGCCCCTATGGACAAAAATCAGCCGCAGCGTGGGCGCGAAAACAACGCTGCTGATCGCAATGCCGCTAGCCATCGTCGGGTTCGTTGGGGCCGCCTTTCTGACGCCGGGAAATCTGACAGGCTTTGCCGCGATCTGCATCGCATCGGGGGCCGCATTGGGTGCTGACATGGTTGTGCTGCCCGCAATGTTTTCCATTGTGCTGACACAGGCGGGCCTGAATGCCTCGACCGCTTTCGGGATCTGGTCCTTTGCGGGCAAGCTGGGGCTTGCCATCGCTGCCTTCGCGGTACTGCCCGCGCTGCAACTCAGTGGTTTTTCCCCCGGCGACGCGAACAGCGCAATGGCGCTGACCACCCTGACCATCGCTTACGCAGTCATTCCCTGCCTTCTGAAACTCTGTGCCCTGGGCCTGGTCCTAGCACTTCCAACCGCGGAGCAACCCGTATGAAATTCCTTACCGCCCTTTTGCTGCTGGTCCTCATCGGTGTCGTTGCGAAAAACCTCTTCCTGAGCTTCCGCGCCCAAAACCCCGAAGACTATGCCGGGACGGTGCCAGCATTCTCGCTGAAAGAACACCTTTCCGGCCCCATACAATCCGAGGGGGTCATCTATGGCTCAAATGGCAGGATTACGAACAGCTTTGTCGCCAAAATGATCGGCACCTGGGACGGCGACACAGGCACCCTCTCCGAAGATTTCACCTATTCCAACGGCAAGAAGCAGAACCGAAAATGGTTCTTGAAAATAGGACCGGGAAATACATTCACTGCCACCGCCGATGATATCGTCGGCGAAGCGCAGGGAATTGTATCGGGATCAACCGTTATGTTGCGCTACAAGATCATCCTTCCAGAAGAGGCCGGCGGTCACGTGCTGGATGCAACAGACTGGATGTATCTCACCGCCAGCGGCACGATCATCAATAAATCCGAAATGCGAAAATTCGGGCTCAAAGTGGCCGAACTGGTCGCCACCATGCGTCCCGAGTAAACCAAATCCGACGCCGGTCCGCCGTTTTCTGACTTGCTCCACCACCTGGGGCGGGGCACCGTGGTCGAAACCCGCTTTGGAGCCTGCTCATGCGCCTGCAAGATCTCGACATCATCGTCACCGCGCCCCCCGCGCCCGGCTGGGGCGGGCGATACTGGATACTGGTCAAGCTGACCACCGATACCGGCCTCGTCGGCTGGGGGGAATGTTATGCCTCAAGCGTCGGGCCTGAGGCGATGAAGCCGGTCATCGAAGATGTATTCGCGCGCCACATGCAGGGCGAAAACCCGGAAAACATCGAATTGATGTTCCGGCGCGCCTATTCCGCGGGCTTTACACAGCGCCCTGACCTGACTGTAATGGGCGCGTTTTCAGGGCTCGAGATCGCCTGCTGGGACATTCTGGGCAAGGCACGGGAACGGCCGGTCTGGGCACTTCTGGGCGGCAAGATGAACGAACGCATCCGCGCCTATACCTATCTCTACCCCCTGCCCCAGCACAACATCAACGCGTTCTGGACGTCGCCACAGATGGCCGCCGAAAGCGCCCGCGCGGCGGTCGATCAGGGCTATACCGCCATCAAGTTTGACCCGGCAGGCCCTTACACGCTTCGCGGCGGCCATATGCCCGCGATGAGCGATATCGACCAATCCGTGGCCTTCTGCAAAGCCATCCGCGAGGCCGTCGGGACGAAGGCGGATCTGCTTTTCGGCACGCACGGGCAGTTCACCACAGCGGGCGCGATAAGGCTTGGCAAGGCGCTGGAGCCCTACTCACCGCTTTGGTTCGAGGAGCCCATTCCACCGGATAATGTTGGCGAAATGGCCAAGGTCGCGAATGCCGTCTCGATCCCTGTCGCGACCGGCGAGCGCCTGACCACCAAGGCAGAATTCGCCCCGGTACTGCGATCAGGTGCAGCCACGATCCTGCAACCCGCATTGGGGCGCGCCGGCGGCATCTGGGAGATGAAGAAGGTCGCCGCCATGGCCGAGGTCTATAATGCCCAGATGGCACCGCATCTTTATGCGGGTCCGGTGGAATGGGCCGCAAATATACACCTCGCCACGTCGATCCCTAATCTTCTGCTGGCCGAGACCATCGACACCGACTTCCACAGGGCATTGATCAAAGACACTATCAAGATCGAAAACGGCTTTATCATTCCACCTGAAACTCCGGGCCTTGGCATCGAGGTGGATGAAAGTCTGGCGCGAGCGCATCCCTATACCGGCACTGGTCTGCATCTGGAGATGCAGGAGGCGCCTTGTGATTATGCCAATGGCAATGCCTTTACTGGTGGTGCGCCGCCTGAAACCGACTAAGGCAGCAGACCCAGCCAGACCCAGACCGTGATGATCGACAATGCCGTGCCAATCAGCACGCTGGACGCCGCCACCCGTCTGGCAGCCCCGTACATATTGGCAAAGATATAGGTGTTGATGCCCGGTGCCATCGCCGCGGTCAGCACGGCGGAGCGCACCGCCTCGGTCGGCAGTGAAAACCCGGCGACTAGCCCGCGAGTGATCAGCGGGTGCACAATGAGCGCGATCGCGCAAACATATAGAATGACGCGTAAATCCCCTTCGGGCTTATAGCGCACCAGCACGCCGCCCAATCCGAAAAGCGCGGCCGGGAGGGCCGCGCGCACCAGCAGGTCCAGCCCGTCATTCAGAACACCGGGCAGTGGCAAACCGGTGAGGTTAACGAAAAACCCAAGCCCAATCCCCATGATCAGCGCGTTGGAGAACATCGCCCTCAACACCTTGCCCGTCAGCGCCACGCCGGATGATCCGCGCGCACGGGTGATCTCCATCGCGGTAATGCCGATCCCATAGCAGAACGGCGAATGCAGGGCGATGATGGCGTAATTCACGCTGAGCGCGTCAGCACCGTAAGCTCGTTCCGTCAGCGGCAGGCCCAGCAGCACCGTATTCGAAAAAAGGCAGCAAAACCCGATGGCGACGGCATCTTCCCAGGGTCTGCCAAACAGGTAGCGCGCGCCCAGAAGCCCCAGCAGAAACCCGGTCAGAGCACCAGTATAAAAGCTGGCCAAGAGACGCCAGTCAAAGCTCTGTCCCAGATCGAGCCGGGCAATGGCCGTAAACAGCAGGCAGGGGATGGCAAATTTCTGGGTGAAATTCATCAACCCGTCGACACCGGTATCCGAAAACCAGCCGCGCCAGACCGCCAGATAGCCAAAGCCGGTGACCACAAAAACCGGCAGGATAACGTCCAGAAGGGCCTGCATACCCCGCTCAGTCCGGCAGGGAGATCACCATGCCGTCATAGGCGGCGGTGATCCAGTCGGGCGTTTCGTCAATCACCGCCTGATAATCCAGGTCGATATGCATATTGGTCAGCACACCGCGCTTGGGCCGGGCACGTTTCATCCACTCGACCGATTGTTCGAAATGCGTATGGGTCGGGTGCGGTGTGCGGCGTAGACTGTCGAGCACCCAACACTCCAACCCGTCCAGTATCGGCCAGACATCATCGGGGATCTGTGCCACATCAGGCAAATAAGCCATCCCCCCAACTTTGAAACCAAGCGCGTCGATCGAGCCGTGATTTACCTTGAACGACTCCAGCGTGATCGCGCCGCCTGCCCCGTCGATCACCACATCGCCGTCTATCGTGAACATGTCGAGGATTGGCGGATATGGCGAGCCTTCGGGTTGCACGAAGGCGTAGCCAAAGCGTGAAAAAAGCGCCTCCTGCGTAGGTCCGTCAGCCCAGACCGGCAAGCGGCGTTTCATGTTAAAGACGATCATACGCAGATCGTCCAGCCCGTGTACGTGATCGGCATGGGCGTGGGTGTAGAGCACCGCATCCAATTCACCGACACCGGCATCAAGCAGCTGCGCACGCAGATCCGGTGAGCTGTCGATCAGCACGCGGGTTGTCCCTGCGTCCGTTATGCGCTCGACCAGCATGGAGCAGCGACGGCGTCTGTTGCGCGGGTTTTCCGGGTCGCATTCGCCCCAGTGCCCGCCCAGTCGGGGCACCCCGCCGGAAGAGCCGCTGCCCAGAATGGTAAAGCGGAGTTCTGCCATCAGGCCGCATCCTCGTATTCAGCAGCCTTCCAGAACAGACGGTCGAAATTGACCTGGGTTTGTGCCGCGAAGGCGGGCCAGTCCATCCCGAATATCTCGGCCCCTTTCTGCGCTGTGTGAAGCGTGTAGGCAGGCTCATTGCGCTTGCCGCGATAGGGTGGCGGCGCCAGATAAGGCGCGTCGGTCTCGACCAGGATGCGATCCAACGGCGCGGCAGCAAAGATATCGCGCAATTCCTGACTTTTGGGAAAGGCCGCGATGCCTGACATCGACAGGTAAAACCCCAGATCAAGCGCCGACTTGGCCAGCCCGGCCCCGGACGAGAAGCAGTGCATGACGCAGCTATAGGTACCGTTGCGATATTCCTCGGATAGAATGCGCGCCATGTCGTCATCGGCTGCCCGCGCATGGATGATCAGCGGCAAGCCAGTCTGGCGCGCTGCCTCAATATGAATACGCAGAGATTTCTTTTGAACATCAGCGCTTTCCGAGGTGTAGTGATAGTCCAGACCGGTTTCTCCAATGCCCACGAATTTGGGATGTCGGGCAAGCGCCACAAGATCCTCGACGCTGGCCAGAGGCTCGTCTGCCGCGCTCATCGGATGTGTCCCGGCCGCATAGAAAACCGGGGGATATTTTTCGGCGATGGCCCGCACCTGAGGCTCCAGCCGCAGCCTGGTGCAGATGGTGACCATCCGGGTGACGCCCGTGCTTAGCGCGCGGTCAATTACGGTATCGCGTTCGGCATCAAAATCCGGAAAATCAAGGTGACAGTGACTATCGGTAATCTGGATCTGGTCGGTCATCACAGGGCCCTTTGCGGGCCTATCCCGCGGCGGTTTTCTCTATCCTGAACACCGTATCTAGGACGAGCGCGGCAGGGTCAAGGTTGACCGCCCGGCCATGTCGTGCGCGCGCGCCGATTTCCTGGGCGCATTCAGCCCAGGCGCGACCTTTTACCCGTGTTGCGGAAAGCCGTGCCAGCATTTCGGCCTCACCTGGAGCAGCTTCATGTTCCGGCACCATACCCGCCGCCCCGCTGCGCGCCAGGCGGGCAAGAAGCAGATCGGTGAGACCCAGCAGCATGTCTAGCTTATCCTCAGCCCCTCGTGTCGCGGCGGCTTCGGCCAGTTTGAGCGCCCGTGCACGATCAAGCCGGGGCAAGCTGGCAATTATCGCCACCAATTCGGCATAGGTTTTCAAGCCGCCCAGATTAATCAGCCGCACCGCTTCGCCGACAGAACCGCCCGAAAGCTCCGCAAGGGCGGCGGTATCCTCGGGCGCCTCCACGTCCGCTTGTTCGAGGGCGGCGGCCATGTCAGCAGCACCTAGTGGTGACAAGCGCAATTCACGACAGCGCGACCGAATTGTCGGCAAGAGCCGCGAAGGCTGATGGCTGACCAGCAGAAGGATCGTTCGCGCGGGCGGTTCTTCGAGCATTTTCAGCAGTGCATTGGCAGCCTGCACGTTCATCTCGTCCGCACAATCAAGGATCACCACGCGACGCCCGCCATCCGTGGCACTGAGTTGCAGAAACTGGTTCAGACGGCGCACATCATCCGCCACGATCATGTCGCGCAAGCGCCCGGTCTTATCATTGACGCTGCGGGTAATGTGAAACAGCCCCGGGTCCGATCCCGCCAGCAGGCGCCGTGCAACAGGGTGATCATCGGGGATAGCCAGCGTAGTCGGTTGCACGGGCGCATCACCGAACAATCCGTCCTCCTCCGCCTCGGGCGTAGCCAACAGAAACCGCGCGATCCGCCAGGCCATCGTCGCCTTGCCCACACCGCGCGGCCCGGTGATCAGCCAGCCGTGATGCATACGGCCCGCGTTGTAACTTTCAAGAAACGCTGCTTCCGCAGCATCCTGACCGATCAGCCGGTCAGTCTCTCGCGGATGCGGGGCGCCGTCGACACGATCCGGTTCGGGTAATGGAGCATCAGCCATCAGCAACGACCACTGACGGCGCGCTGCACATCGACGGCCACCTCTTCGACCGAGCGTCCGCCATCGATAACTACAAACCGTCCGGAAAATTCTTTCGCCAGCGCAAGGAAACCTTCGCGCATGCGGCGCTGCATCTCGCCTCCAAAAGCTTCAAAACGCTCTTCCTCCCCCGCCCGCGCAAGCGCCCGCTCCAACGCCACCTCAGGGTCCATGTCAATCAGCACGGTCAGGTCAGGTTCGCGACCAATCATCAATTCATGCAGCTGATCCACCAATCCCCGCAGGGCGGCGCGCCCAAGACCCTGATACATACGAGTACTGTCAGCAAAACGGTCAGAGATAACCAGTTTCCCCGCCGCAACCGACGGGGTGATCAAACGCTCAAGATGGTCACGTCGCGCTGCCGTAAAGAGCAAGAGTTCAGTCTCTGCCGACCACCGATCGGGATCCCCTTCGAGTACCAGCTTTCGGATGTCTTCAGCACCGGGGCTACCGCCGGGTTCACGCGTCAGCACCACCTCGCGGCCTTGGGCGGACAGATATTCCGCCAGCAGACGCGCTTGCGTGGATTTTCCAGAACCATCGATGCCTTCGAACGTGATAAATCGGCCCTGTTCGTTCAAAACCCACCCTCGGAGCTCTGCCGCAAGCGTGTCAGCAAGACACCCGATACCGTGCGCAACCGTGCCAGAAAACCGCCCTTGGCGACATCCTCGGCTGCAACAAGTTTGATCCGTGTTTCCGGCAGACCTTCGGGGGCAAAAACCAGATCTGCCAGTTCATCGCCTTTGGTGATCGGTGCGCGAAGCGGTCCGGTATAGACCACCTGAGCCTTGAGGTCGCTATTTCCCAGAACCGGCACAAGCGTCACGACATCCTCGGCCACGGTCAACCCGACGCTGGTGGCGCCGCCCATCCATACATCAGCCCTGGCGACTTGCGCCCCAGCCTTCACGACCGACTTTTCGACAAATTGCCGAAAGGCCCAGTTGACGATCGATGCGCTTTCTTCGGCGCGAACCTTCACGCTGGGCAGTCCCGACACCACAAAGACAACCCGACGATCACCCTGCTTTGCCGATCCGACCAGACCATATCCAGCCTTGACCGTGTGGCCGGTTTTCAACCCGTCCACACCGATGCCCAGCTTTAGCAACGGGTTACGGTTTTGGGTGTTTTTCGGCGCGCGCCCGTCAAATTCAAACTCGGTTTCGGCGAACATCGGGTAGAATTCAGGAAAATCCTCGATCAGGTGACGTGCCAGCAACGCCAGATCACGTACGCTCATGACATGACCCGGCGCGGGCCAGCCGTTGGAATTCATGAAGGTCGAATTGGTCATGCCCATCTGCTGCGCGCGCTGCGTCATGAACCGGGCAAACCCGGCCTCGGTCCCGTCCGGACTGAGCGCTTCGGCGATAACGGCGCAGGCATCATTGCCCGACAGGACAATTATCCCGCGCAGCAGGTCATCCACCCGCACCTTGTCCGTCGTGTCGAGGAACATCGTCGAGCCACCATAGCTCATCGCGTGGGTCGACACGGGCAACTCTTCCTCCAGCGACAACCGGCCATCGCGGATCGCCTCGAACGCAACATAAAGCGTCATCAGCTTGGACATTGACGCTGGTGGCAGGGGCGTGTCCGCGTTCTTGTTCATCAGGACCGTGCCAGTGGTGATGTCCATCACAAAAGCGGCCTTGGCCTGCGTATCAAAGGCGGTTGCGGGCATGGCAAACGCCCAAATGAACAAGATCGGGGTCAACGGTCGAAGAAAGCGATTCATGATCATCAGCTTCTAGTTTGTTACGGGATAGGCGTCGTCAAATCCTGAGTCTGCTATCTTTTTCAGCAGAATATCACGTTCGGATTTGTTGCTGGCGGGCCCAACGATAACACGCCAGAAGGATTTGCCCTGCGACGTTCCTTCCTTCACCATGGGCACCATACCTGCCTGGCGCATGGCAGTTGCAGTGTTATCGGCATTCTGCTCAACGCTGAATATACCGATTTGGATAAAGGGCTTATCCAACGTCGATACCGGCGTGGGGGAAGCGACTTGCGAAGTGGCGGCAGGTTCCACTGCGGCTTCCGGCGCGGCAGAGGCACTTTCGGCGATCTCGGCCTCATCAAGTGCGGCCGCCGCTCCGGCGACCGGGTCTAGCGAACTCACTTCGACCTCGGCGGGCTCTTCCGGCTCTTCAACCGGCGCAGGCACGGCCTCGGGATCAGGCATTTGTTCGCGGCGCAACGCGGTCACGTTAAGGCTCGCCGGAGCGCCTGCCAACATACCGATCGCAGCCGCCGCATCAGATGACACCTGAAGAACCGGACCGGGGTTCGCCCGTTCACGGCGGAATAATGCACCAATCACAAACTGCGAATTATCGTTGTTTCGGATGATGACCCGTTCGGGCTCTTTCACATCTGGATGCGCCACCCAGACACCGCCCAGAGACGGCCTCCCATCCCAGAGACCTTGATCCGTGACCTGAAAAACCTCCGGTGCTTCAACATCGCGCTCGATCAGCTTGACCGATGAGCCGGCCTCGGCAGTAGCTGCCTCCGCGGTCTCAGTTTTCTGACCCAGTTGCTTGAACGGGTTGAATTTGGCCCCTTCTTCGCATCCTGACAGCAGTAACATTCCAACCCCGGCCAGCGCGGCATTACGCCAACTGGTTCTACGGCCTCTGTGATAAAAAATCATAGCTTGCCCTTTGCCTGTAATAGCGCCTTTTGGCGCTGTTCCCCGATGCTGGCCATGTCCTGCGCTCTGACGGCTGTTGTGGCCCCGCGCGCGCAGTCTAGCGAGTTGTCGGCTACAAGAAAAGTCTGCAGGTGCGGGCTCGGCAAATTTCCACGAAAACAGGCGCTTTCAGAATCAAAAAGGGTTGGTTAGGAAGGAACCAGTCGGAGGAGTGGCAGAGTGGTCGAATGCACCGGTCTTGAAAACCGACGTAGGTGAAAGTCTACCGTGGGTTCGAATCCCACCTCCTCCGCCACCTTACACTAAACAATTATTCACTCGGATAGCAACGAGTGCTGTATCGCCCTTATTTTCATGATCATAGTCGATCGGCGTAATCTATTGGATTTCTTTCGATGATGCCCATATCGTTTCATTGAGAGGTATGGGATGTGGTATGATTGATGGCGGCGCGAGGCGGTCTATGGAGGGCGCAAAAAGTGCAAATACAGAAACCCTCAACTCTGGGGCCGGTGATTTCGAGCATGAGCACGAAAATTGCTGCACTTATCTAAAGTAGAGAAAAGTAGATATTCCCGACATACCAGCATCCAGCCTCTGGGGCGGATCGTTTTTTCTGCGCATTACGCGCGCATGAGGTGTTAGAGCTTTGCCGGTTTTTACAGGCGGTCCATGGGAAATCCTTTCCGCAATGACGGAAACAGCCTACCCCTGTCCGCAAAGGCTTAAGGGTCAAACACTTTGTCCTATTTCTTCAGGCGGGCCATTGGGCTGGACATGGCGTTCTCGCTGTAAAGAACAGGAAAATACAGTGGCGGCCAATTTTGATAAACAATCAAGTTTTTCAAGATGGCACCGGCTCAACACTAAAGGGAAAGCCTAAACGCTTAAAATGGGGCCAAAGATGGGGCTGGACTAAAACTAATTCCACTAAGTTATTATATTTACAAAGTAAAATTCATTTTAATGGTGCCCCCACACGGACTCGAACCGCGGACCTACTGATTACAAATCAGTTGCTCTACCAGCTGAGCTATAGGGGCGCGGTGACCGGGATACGCAGGAATAATCGTCAGTTCAAGGCGAAATTAAACACAGAATGCTGCAAAATTTCGAAAATTGCGGCGTCGCGATTTTCCGGCCACACTGATCGTCAATGAGATCTCGTGCTAACCTGTTTAATTACCTACAAAACTCCGTATATTGCGCACAACAAGAACTCGATCAGGGGCACGGATGCAGGTCGTTCTACACACTGGCGCGCATATGACGGATGAAGGCAAGCTTGTCGCCAACCTGATAAAAAACAGTGAGGTGCTGGCGCAGTGGGGTACGCATGCCCCCAATCCCGCAAGCTATCGCAACCTGATACGCAAGCTGTTGCGCGACGCTGCAGAAACGTCAGTTGGTGAAGATGCTCGCGACGTCGTGATGAACGCGGTCTCTCCCGAACAGGAGCCGGAGCGGCTGATCCTTTCCGGGCCCGGCTTTTTTGGCACCCCCCGGATGTCCGCGGGCGGTGGTCGTTTCTACCCGTCGGCCGAGGCGCGGCTGGGTTATTTCCACCAGATGTTTCCGCATGATCAGCTCGAATTCTTCTTTGCTATCCGCAACCCCGCCTCTTTTTTGCCTGCGGTGTTTGATGCGGCCAATTTCACAGCCATGGCCGAATTTCTTCGCGGGACCGAACCGGCCGAGTTCTGCTGGTCAAACCTGATCCATCGGTTGCGGGACGCCTATCCGAATCTTCCAATCACCATCTGGTGCAACGAAGACACCCCCCTGATCTGGGCGGAGATCATGCGTGAAATGGCCGGACTGGATGCCACCGTGGCGCTGGACGGCGAATTCGCTCTGCTCGGCGATATCATGACCCGGCCCGGCATGCAGCGTTTCGAGGCCTATATCGCATCGCATTCAGGCATGACCGAAATTCAGAAGCGCAGGGTTATCGCTGCCTTTCTGGACAAGTTTGCCGACGATTCCGCGATCGAAGAGGAACTTGATGTGCCCGGCTGGACCGAGCAACTGGTCGCGCACCTGACCGAGCTTTACGACGAAGATCTGTTTGCCATACAGCGCATTCCGGGCATCAATCTGATAACGCCCTGACCGCCCTTACATCCCGAGCGCTTCCTTGTACATCTCCAGCACCGCCTCTTCCTCGGCGATATCGTCCTTGTCGCGCTTGCGCAGAGCAACGACCTTGCGCAGAACCTTGGTATCGTAACCGCGCGACTTGGCTTCGGCCATCACCTCTTTCTGCTGCTCGGCAATGTCCTTCTTCTCTGCTTCCAGCCGCTCGAACCGTTCGATGAACTGGCGCAGCTCGTCCGCTGTTACCCGGTATGTCGCGTCTGATGTCATATCATTCATTGCCTGCCTCCACTCGGAATGAGGCCCCTGAGTAGCGCCCGCGTCCGAGCCCTGCAAGATGCAAACTGGCTGCCGAGCCACTTGCAGTCAGCGTCCACATCCAGTAGGCGCAAATCGCATTCACGGTAGCGGCAGAGGACTAAGAGGATGGAAGCACTTGTTTGGCTCGGCACCTTCGTGTCGCTGCTTGGTCTGGTCGGACTTGTCTGGTGTATCGCTACGGTCTGGAAGGCGCGCAAGGCCGGGCTTGACGATGAAGCGCTGCGACAGAAGCTTCAGAAGGTGGTACCGCTCAACACCGGTGCACTGTTTCTGTCCATGACCGGGCTGATGCTGGTGGTCGTGGGGGTTTTGCTCTCGTAACGCTCAGGTTGGCCGACCAAAGAAACCCGTGCCGTTCTTGACCATATCCTCGATCATCGGCTCCGGCCGCCACAACGGCTCCGATAGCGGGGCACATCGCTGCATCTCCCTGATCACCCCCAGAAGCCCTTTCAGATCGGCCTGGAAAAGGGGCCCGCCCTTCGCCCGTTCAAACCCAAAACCGACAACCACCACCAGATCGATATCCGAGGCGCGCTGAACAACCTTCAACCGTAGCAGCCGCGCGGCTTCATTCACCAGGGCAGCCTCAAGCGCCGCGCCAAGTTCTGCCTCTGTCCAGCTTGCTGCCTCGCCTGCGGTCTTTGGCAGATCTGGGTCAGGGTGGGCGCCCGCGTCATCATAGTGATAAAAACCCCGCCCTGCCGCCCGACCGGTTGCTCCGGCAGCGATCCGGCTCTCCAGCACCGCCATTACCGCGGGTGTGACAGCATCGCGACCAGCCAGCCGTTTTGCCACATCGGCCAACCCTTCGCGATCCATCAGATGGAACGGCCCTTTCACGAAACCTAATGCTTCGGCTCCGGCATCGATCCGATAAGGATTGGCCCCGGCCCGCACCAATGTCAGCGCCGCCGCGCAGAATGCAGCAGACATGTTACTGCCAACCATGCCGTCGACATGTTCACAACGGATCACCTGCCGGTCCATCCCGGTGAATAGCTGAGCCAGGGTTACGACGCTATCGGCAGCAGTCCCCGACGGCACGCCTAGTTCTACCAGCTTGGCGCTCGACGCGGGACGGTATACCCGCAACACCATGTGCCGCCCCTCAAGTCCCGGCGGGGCAGTCTGTGGCAGGGCACCTCCATCCGTCACCGACGCCCAGATTGCCAGCGGGTTCAGATTGTGAAGATAGCGCTGCAGATCAATCTGGTGCGTGTCCAACACCAACTGGGTGCGCGCCAGTGCATCCGCGGGCCAGGCGCCGGAAAGCCTTGTCAGCAAAGCATCGCGCGCCTCCGCCACCAGAACCCCGCGCGTTACGGCGCCGTCGTAGATGCCCCGGATCCGTTCCCTGAGCGCATCTGTCTCGGCCACATCTTGCGCCAACAGCATGACATTCAGCCCGGCATTGAGGCAGGCCACCGACAGTTCTGTCACAAGCGCGCCTGTTCCCGGGATCAACACATCGCTCACCACATTGGCGCGCCCGGTTGCCCTTTCCGCCATGATCATCGCACGACGCTCGGCCACACAAATGTGCCGGCGTGCGCGGGCGTCGGGCGTCTTGAGGCGTTCGCCATAAAGGGTGCGCTCCAGTTCGAGACCGCGCGCGTAGGGCAGCAACTGTGCCGCTTCGACGCAATGCACGATATCGGCCTCGGCACTGTTTTTATTGCGCAAATTAGCGGTGATCCCGGCCGCCGACCGCTGATAGGCTAGAGGGTCCGACAGGCCGGCAAAGCGGTCCTGCGCCCGCACCCACTCACCTGACGCGGCTACCTCCTGCGCGACAACCACCGCCGCCTCGCGCGGCGGGCCTAGCACGACCTTGTCGATGATCATGTCGATCCGCGGGTCGGACACGCCAACAAGCTGCCCCGACAACATCAGGTCCAGTGCCACCTGTCCTCCCACCATACGCGGCAACCGCTGCGTCGCACCGCCACTCGGTATAAGGCCCAGGCTGATTTCAGGCAGCCCAACGCGCGTACCCTCAGCGGCAATCCGCAAATGCGCCGCCAGCGCAAGCTCGAACCCTGCACCCGCCACCGTCCCATGCAGCGCGGCGATCACGGGTTTCGGCGAATTTTCGATCTGCAGGCAAAGATCACCGATCTGTGGCGACTGCGCCGGCGCATCATATTCCGTAAGGTCAAGGCCGATTGAAAAATCCGCGCCTGCGCTGCGTAGCACGATCGCCTGCACATCCGCATCGCTCAGAGCGGCCTCAAGCGCCTCTGCCAGTTCGGCCCGCAACGATGGAACAAGGGCATTTGCGACGGGCCTGTCCAGGGTGAGGATCGCGACATTTTCCTGCCGTTCCTGACGCAACTCCGCCATCGCCTGCCCCTCCCCGATATCTCTAATTGATCCCCATAGTACAATTACTACGAAGATTTCAGGGGTACGCAAGCGCCGGGCGGCGCCTGGTCAGACAGGCATATTGTCGAACTGGGCCTCGATCGCCTCGTTCTGCAGCTCTTCGTTCAGCAGTTTTATGTCGCGCTCCACCTTGGTCCCCTGCGCCGCGAACTCATTTATCAGCCGCCCCAGTTGAGGTTGCAGCCGAAACCGGGCACTCGGACTTTCCTGCTTGATCTTGTGTATCAACAGATCAAGCCGCGAATCTAAATTTTTCATGTAAGTATCTCCCAGGCCATTGATACAACTATAACGTGATTTTCCGCGATTTACCAGTCGGACAATCCAGCGAGCTAAGCACCGAACCATTAATACTTTGTAAACGACTACTACATGGGCATTTTGACATATTTGTGTCAATTGGAGCAACGAGGGCGTTGGCAATAAACAGCCTGTCAAGCGGCGCATTGCCATCTGCTTCGTGCCCGCTCCCGTTGTGGCTACATGTACGTCTTCCTGATCAACGACGAGTGTAGCGCAACATCCGGATGTGATCTTACCGTGCTCTTACTCACCCAAGCAGCTTGGCCCAGCGGCTGCCGTGTTACCTTGACACAGATCAACCCGCCTGCTTCACTCTTGGTTCATAAACTGTCCCACAACCCCACCGCAGGAGAAGCGCATGTCACCCGACGTGACGGCATTTTTCGACGAAGCCACCAATACGATTTCCTACGTGGTCCGCGATCCGACCGGCAGCGCCTGCGCCGTAATCGACACCGTACTGGATTTCGACTATGCCTCGGGCCGTACGGATACCCGATCCGCCGATCGGATCATCGATTTCATAAACGCCGAAGGATACGAGGCACAGTGGCTACTTGAAAGTCACGTCCACGCGGATCATCTGTCGGCCGCCCCTTATATCCAGGAAAGACTTGGCGGAAAAATCGGTATTGGCGACCGGATTCGCGTCATTCAGGACACGTTCGGCAAGGTCTTCAATGAAGGCACCGAGTTTCAGCGCGACGGCTCCCAATTCGACCGGCTTTTTGTCGAAGGCGACAGTTTTCATATCGGCCAGATGCGCGGTGACGTGTTGCATACCCCCGGCCACACGCCCGCCTGCCTGACCTATGTGATCGGCGACGCGGCCTTTGTTGGCGATACGCTCTTCATGCCGGATTTCGGTACCGCCCGCTGCGATTTTCCAGGCGGCTCGCCCGAAATGCTGTACAACTCGATCCAGAAAATCCTGTCGTTACCCGACGAAACGCGGATTTTTGTCGGGCATGATTACAAGGCCCCCGGCCGGGATGAATTTGCATGGGAAACAACCGTGGCAGAACAAAAGGCCCGCAATGTGCATGTCGGCGGCAATACCACCTGCGAAGCATTCGTGGAAATGCGCGACAGCCGCGATGCGACGCTGCCCATGCCTAAGTTGATTATCCCGTCGCTTCAGGTGAACATGCGCGCGGGCAAGATGCCCTCTGCCGACGAAAATGGCGATGTATTCCTGAAAGTGCCGATAAACAAACTATGACGGCGTCAACCTAAACCGCGCAACACCTGGCCACCGTGCCCTGTACAACCCGCGCGTCAGATCGTTGCAACATCAGATAGCCCGCGATCAAAGCTGCCTGAACGTCCTGGTATCAGGCATTTTCCCGCTCGTCCCGCACGGATGCCTGAAGGGCGTTGGCAGCCAGCGCCAGCTCCTCAGCACTCAGCTCTCCTGCATCACCTGCGCCAGCTTGATCGGCCTCGGTGTTACCCAGTTCATCTGGCTTCGCGCCTCCGGGCGGCGGGGATGTATCTGTCATTGCGCTACCCGGACCACTCGACACTGGCGCCTCCTCAGCAGGATGGGCCACTCCATCGACTACGTCATCCTGCATCGCTGTATTATGTGTGGATCGGTCCGCTTTAAGCAGGCGCCCCGATGGCCCCGTCTCCGGCAAGGTCTCGGTCGTTGCGGGCGCCAGCAACCGGACGGCGCGCATGCCGTTCACCTGCCCCATCTTGGCTTTGGCCGCAACATGCCCACCGCTGACCACCAGCTGCGTCTTGGACAGAGCGCCGGCATCCAGCGGGATTGTCATACCCGGGCGCAATGCGCAAATTTCATTAAGCGGTAGCCTGAGCCGTGTCAGAACGGCATCCATCACCACCTGCGCCTCGAGCAGGTGCTTTTCCAGACCGCCGCTGTTGTCGGATTTCCTGTCACCGGACCGGGCCGCCATCTGGACAATCTCGCGATGTGGCAGCAACAGCTTCAGAATGCCTGTCTTTGCTCCCTCTTCGATATCAAGCGTCAACCGATAGAGGTCGTATTCCGGCGCCTCCAGCGCCAGCGCCAGCGTTCGGGCATCTTCGATCATGTCGCCGAAGCGATAGTTTTCCTCCACATGATCCGGATCAGCCTCGGTCAGCTGCGTATCGTAGCGGCGCAGAACCGCGTCCATGAACGGCGCCACAATCGCTGCATCGGTGCGCGTAACCGGACGGGAGGGAGAGTCGCCCTGCCGCACGCCGCCGGTTGTCTGCACTTCGATCAACGCGGTCAGAACCTGTGTATCGACCGCCACCGCGCCACGCGCGCCTACAGGGCCGTCCAGCAGCAGCAGCAACCCGTCATCACCCGCTTCCGTCTTCACATCCTGATGTGACAGCTTCACCTGCTCGACGGTTGTGACGGTCACTGCCAGCCCAAACATCTTGTCGGCCACCTTCGCCAACGACAACCGCAATGACTTGGCGGAGGACATAACGCGTGCGTCAAATTCGTCGCGGCCGCCCTTCGCCTTGCGATGTATGATAGATTTTTTTTCGTCGATACCCATGCGTTCCGCCGCTACCCACTATCGGGGCCGTGGGCACGACCCTAATTCAGAGATGGTTACGAAGTTCTTTAAATCGCTGAATTATTGCGCCGCCACACGCTGTTCAAGCGGCAGGCTGACACGAAAGGCGGCGCCCTGTTGCCCCGGCAGATAGGTGACCTGACCGCCCAGCCGCGCCATGATCTCGCGACAGATCGCAAGCCCCAGCCCGGCACCACCGGCCTTGGTGTCACCAATGCGCGAAAATTTCTCAAAGATCACATCTTGCTTATCGACCGGAATACCCGAGCCGTTATCGGTGAAATCGACCAGCAGGGTCTCGCCCGACATCCGGGTTTCGATGGTCAGGACCGGCTGCGCCGCATCGCAGTACTTACGGGCATTGGCGATGAGGTTGATGAAGACCTGCGCCAGCCTGTCGAGGTCGGTGGATAATATGATGTCCTCATCCCCGCGCCGCCGCCGGATCTTCAGCGTCGCCGCCTCCCCGCCCGCTGCGGCGGCAGCCCGATCCAGCAAATCCGCGAGTGTGCCGGATTGCACATTCAGGTTCACCTGCCCGTTCTCAAGTACACTCAGATCCAGCAGATCATCCAGAAGCCGAGTCAGCCGGATCGCTTCGTCATGGATGACAGAGGCATATTTTCCTGCCTCACCGGCTTTCAATCCCTTGGTATCACGTAAAATCTCGGAGAAGGCCCGGATCGAGGTCATCGGCGTGCGCAACTCATGACTGACCTGGCTGAGGAACGCATCTTTCTGCCGCGACAACTGCGTCAGCTTGTCGTTCGCCTCGCGCAATTTACGCGCGGTGCGGGTCAGTTCCGCCGATTTTGCCTCAAGCTTGCTGGAATATTCCATAATCTGCGCGGTCTCATCCGCGACCGCCATCAGGTCCTCGACCGATACGCTCGCGCCCCCCACAATCTGCCCGACCATCGCATGCGCCGCTGCCGCGCCCACGGAGCCTGACAATTCACGCTCCAGCGCCTGCAGGAAGTCGGGGCTCGGCTCGGGTAGATAGCCACCGATCCCCTGCCCCCCGGCGGCCCCGGCAAAGAAGGTCTGCGCCTGCGTCGGGCCCATGATCCGCTGCGCCATGATCAGCAAATCCTCGGTCTGCGCCAACCCGCCGGTCCAGCCGCCACTGGTCGGCGAATGCTCATAGACATTGACGAATTGCGCGCCCTGCAACCGCTCAATCGGTTTGGGAAAACTCAGCAACGAGACCAGCACAAACCCGGCGGTATTCAGCAGCATCGACCACATTACGGCATGCACCAGCGGATCCATTCCCTCGGAGCCGAAAAGCGCCTGCGGTCTGAGCCAGCTCAGTCCCAGCAGACCCTGCTGCATGATCCCTTCCGACAAGATCACCGCTGGGCCAAAACTGGGCAGAAAGAGGCTGTAAAGCCAGACCACGGACCCGATGGCCAGCCCGGTCATCGCGCCCATTCGCGTTGCCCCCCGCCAGAACAGCCCGCCCAGAAGCGCAGGCAGGAACTGCGCAACACCAGCGAAAGATACCAGCCCGATCTTGGCAAGCGCCGTACCGCCACCGGATATAGTGAAGTAGAGGTAGCCCAGAAAAACCACGCCCGCGATCGACAATCGCCGCGCCAGCAGCGCCACCTGCCGCACATCCCCGGATATCACCGCGCTGCCGCCGGTCATGTTCAGCCAGATCGGCATCACTATGTGGTTCGATACCATGGTGCTCAGCGCAATCGCCGCCACGATCACCATCGACGTGGCCGAGGAAAACCCGCCCAGAAACGCCAGAATCGCCAACCCGTCCTGCCCCTGCGACAGCGGCAGGCTGAGCACGAAAAGGTCGGGGTTGGTTCCTTCCAGCAAATCAAGTCCCACCACCGCGATCGGCACCACGAAAAGGCTCATCAGCATCAAATAGGCAGGAAACGCCCAGGCGGCGGTGCGCAGATGGTCCTCATCCTCGTTTTCAACCACCATCACCTGAAACATCCGTGGCAGGCACAGAAACGCCGCCGCCGACAAAGCCGTCACGCCAACCCAGCGGCTGGCCGAGACATCCCATGTGGCGATCTTCGACGCATCAATCCGCGCCAGGGTTTCGCTGACACCGCCCGACAGGCCCCAGACCACAAAGACGCCCACCGCCAGCAGCGCAAACAGCTTGACCACCGCTTCCAGCGCGATGGCCATGACCACGCCGTGATGGCGCTCGTTCGCGTCCAGGTTACGGGTGCCGAAAAGGATGGTGAACAGCGCCAGACCCAGCGCCAGCCAGAACGCCGTCACATCCCGGTTCAACGCCTGCCCGGTCCCCGGCCCGGTTTCGGCAAAGGCGGCGAAAGAAAAGGTAACAGACTGTAATTGCAAGGCAATATAGGGTGTGGTGCCAACCACCGCCAGCACGGTGACAAACACCGCCAGCGTGTTGGACTTGCCATAGCGCGAGCTGATCAGATCGGCGATCGAGGTGATGCGCTGGCTGCGCCCGACGCGCACCATCTTGCGCAGCGCCCACCACCAGCCGATCACCACCAGCGTCGGCCCCAGGTAGATGGTCAGAAATTCCAGCCCCGATCGGGCGGCAAAGCCGACCGCGCCATAGAAGGTCCAGGCGGTGCAATAGATCGACAGCGACAACGTGTAAACCAGCGGGGACCGCAACCAGGTGCCGCGCCCCCGCAGCGCCGCGCGATCCGCAGCAAAGGCCACCGCAAACAGCAGCGCCACATAGCTCAGACAGACCAGAACGAGGATGTTGAGCGTCGCCATCTACGCCCCCCCGGCGGGTCCGTTCGCAGACCCGGCGACAGAGTTTTCTGACGGGGTCGCCCCGTCCGCGGCATCGCCGGGTTCGGGCGTCGCCTTCAGATAGCGCGACAGCAGCGCCGCGCCGATCACCAACGCCAGCCAGAGACCGAAGAAATAGATCATCGCATAGGTGGTCGACATCGGCTGCTCGCGCTCCCCGGTCCAGAGCAGCGGCAGACAGACCAGCGCCACGCCCAGGATCGGCAACAGCCGGGCCGCATCCACCAGTCGGCGCCGCCGATAGGCCCGACGCTCGACGAAAACCGGGCCGGGGCCGGGTTTTGGCGCCGCACTCATGGCACCACCATCTGGCGGACGGTTTCCAGGATCTCGGCATTGGAAAACGGTTTGGTCATGTAATGGCTGGCGCCGGCGCGCTCGGCCATTTCGCGGTCCTTCTTCTGGCCGCGCGCGGTCAGCATCAGCACCGGCGTATCGGCCAGCGCCGCATCGGCCCGGATCTCGGCCAGAATGTCAAAACCGCTTTTGCCCGGCAGCATCACGTCCAGGATGATCACGTCGGGTAATCGCGCCCGCGCCGCCTCAAAGGCATCGAGACCATTTGAATGCGTCCGCACGTCCCAGCCATCGCGTGACAGGATAAACCGGATCGCCTCGATGATGTTCGGCTCGTCCTCGATCAGTAATACCTGCTTACCCATTCAATCGGCCTCCCCTTTCCGATCAATTCTTTACCTGCCCGCGCCCGGGCAACTATCCCCGCAGATGCCGCAACTGTCAAAACCCACCTGTGATGATCGACGGCTCGCGCCGCGCCACGCAATTCGCCAGCGGGCAGATCCGACAGGTAACGCCTACATCCCGGGCACCGCCCTGCGCGGCACCGGCAACCGGCAACATCAGCATATGCGCCCGCATCAGCGCCGGTGTCCCGAACCCCGCCGGGTGCACCTGTTCCGTCACCGCCAGCGCGCGTGCCACCTGCGCGTCACGCCCGACCTGCCGTACCAGCACCTGAACCGGCACCTGCGGCTGCGCCAGCACCTGATAAAGCGGCCACAGGCTACAGGCGCTGCCCACCGGCGGCATGGAAAATTCCGGCAGGGGCTTGCGAAAGATCAACGCCCCTGCACCGTCGCAGATAGCCAATCCTACCGGCCCGATCTCGACCTCTGGCAGCATCGCCAGCCGCCGGAAAAGCGTCGGCATGTCAGCATCAAGCTCGGCCGCCAGCAGATCAGGTTCCAGCCCGACCCGGGCGACCGCCTCCAGCACCGGCTTCAGAGGCAGACACGCGGCATCCGCGCGATATTGTTGCAAAACGCCCCGCGTCAGCTGCCGCGCCGCCTCGGATTCGATGCCTTGTGCCGCATCCAACACCACCTCCACCGCCGCTTCGCTGGCATCACCTTCGAGTGCGGGAAAGTGAAATCCCTTCTCGGCCAGATAGGCATGCAGCTCATCCTGTGGTGATTTTATCTCCGCCTCGGTATCGGGTGCGGCTTCCAGATAACGCACCAGGTTTTCCGCGCCCTCCGCCAGCCGCCTGCTGTCTTCGTTGATGTTACGGTGAAACCGGCCCTGCCATTCCGGTTCAAGCTCCTTGGTCTCGACCAGGATCGAGGCCGTGGACCGGATCGCCGTCACCGTTGAGATCACGTCATGCAGCGACGCCGCCAGATGCGGATCATGCGCCAGCCGGTTTGTCAGCGTGCGCACGCTCTGCTCAAGCGTGGTGTTCTGATTGTGTAGATCGACCAGAAGCTGCGCCCAGCCGGGAAACCGCCCGGCAAACTCTTCGGCCCGGGCGCGCGTGACTGCCCGCCCCGCCCGGGCTTCGTTAAGGCTGGCGATCAGCGCCGCCTGCGCACCTTCCGACAATTGCGATGGCTCCACCTCCAGCGCCTCGGCCAGCTGATTCAGAATTTTGCCTCCGATCCTGCGCCGGTTATGCTCGATCAGGTTCAGGTAAGAGGGCGAAATCCCGACCTGCGCGGCAAGGGCGGATTGCTTGATCCCTTGCCGCACCCGCCTCTCGCGAATTCTGGTGCCGATGATCGAGCTTTCCGCCATCCCGATTTTCCCAACGATTCAGGTCACTTCTCCTGAGTACTATAAACTTTTTTACAAAGGCTGGGTATAAATTGTTCATTTTTTTACAAAAATATTGTTTTAGCAAAAGCATTTGTTGCGAAATTTTCTCTCCTCAGGCGATAATCCGTTTGCACAACTGTGCCATCGGGGGAGGCGCAGAGGAGGCCCTCCCCACGAATTTCTTAACGGGAGGATATCAATGTCCAAATCTAACCTGACACGTCGGGGACTGCTAAAGACCAGCGCCATCGCCGGCGGCGGTCTGATGCTGCCGACCTATCTGCGCGCAGCTGCTCATGCGGGCTTTACCAACGCGCCGCAGGGCGACACGGTCACACTGGGCTTCAACGTGCCGCAAACCGGCCCCTATGCCGATGAAGGCAGCGACGAGCTTCTGGCACAGCAGCTTGCGGTCGAGCATCTCAATGGCGAAGGCGACGGCGGGTGCCTCAACACCTTCACCTCGAAAGCGCTGAAAGGGAACGGCATCCTGGGCAAGAAGGTCACCTTTGTCACCGGCGACACCCAGACCAAGTCCGACGCCGCGCGCGCCTCGGCCAAGTCGATGATCGAAAAAGACGGCGCCATCATGATCAATGGTGGCTCAAGCTCGGGCGTGGCCGTGGCCGTGCAGGGCCTGTGTCAGGAAGCGGGCGTGATTTTCATGGCGGGCCTGACCCATGCCAATGACACGACCGGCAAGGACAAGAAAGCTAATGGTTTCCGCCATTTCTTCAACGCCTACATGTCGGGTGCCGCACTGGCACCGGTGCTGGCCAACGAAATGGGCACGGACCGCCGCGCCTATCACCTGACCGCCGACTACAACTGGGGCTGGACCCAGGAAGAATCGATCGTGGCCTCGACCGAGGCTCTGGGCTGGGAAACCGTCAACACGGTCAAGACCCCGCTGGCATCGACCGACTTTTCGTCCTACATCACCCCGGTTCTGAACTCGGGTGCCGACGTGCTGGTCCTGAACCACTATGGCGGCAACATGGTGAACTCGCTGTCGAACGCGATCCAGTTCGATCTGCTCAACAAGCAGGTGAACGGCAAGGACTTCAAGATCGTCGTGCCGCTCTACTCGGAGCTGATGGCCGCAGGTGCGGGCGAAAACATCAAGGGCGTTCTGGGGTCGATGAACTACAACTGGCAGCTTGAGAACGAAGGTTCCAAGCAGTTCGTCAAATCATTCGGCGAGAAATACGGCAAACCGCCATCAAACTCGGCTCAGACCTGCTACGCGCAAGTGCTGCTCTATGCCGATGCCTGCGAACGTGCCGGAACCTTCAACCCCTGTGGTGTGGTCGAGGCCCTGGAAGGCTTCGAATTCGACGGGCTGGGCAACGGTAAAACGCTCTACCGTGCCGAAGATCACCAGTGCTTCAAGGACGTTCTTGTTGTGCGCGGTGCGCAGAACCCGACATCCGCCTACGACACGCTGGAGATCGTCGAGATCACCCCGGTCGAACAGGTCACCTATGCCCCGAACCACCCGATGTTCGGCGGTGACGAGGCAACGCTCGGCGAATGCAACCCGGGCGCCTAAAGCCCTTGTACCCCGGTCGCCCGCCCAACGGGCGGCCGGGTCTTTACACCCTTATCCGGTACATTAGCCACATTTCTTAACCCACGGGTGGGAACAATGGACGCAATCATCCTTCAGACACTCAACGGTCTCGACAAGGGCTCGGCCTATGCGCTGATCGCCCTCGGACTGACCCTGATCTTCGGCACGCTCGGCGTGGTGAATTTCGCCCACGGGGCGCTCTTCATGATCGGCGCCTTCTGCGCGGTCTTCCTGCAGCGCATTCTGAGCCTCAGCACGATCACGATCGACGAGACCCAGAAAGACTTTCTCGGCAATCCGTTGAAGGTCGAAACCCCTTACGTCCATAACTGGTTCGGACCCGAGACCGGTAGCCTGATCATCGACTGGTCGGTGCCGCTGGCAATCTTCTTTGCGATCCCGGTGATGATCGCCGTCGGCTTCATCATGGAACGCGGGCTGATCAAGCATTTCTATAAACGCCCCCATGCCGACCAGATCCTGGTGACCTTTGGCCTGGCCATCGTGCTGCAGGAAATCATCAAGTATTTCTACGGCGCCAACCCGATCCCGACCCCGGCGCCCGACGCCCTGAAGGGCGCGGCGGATTTCGGAGCCCTGTTCGGCTTTGACCCCAATGTCATCATCTATCCCTACTGGCGGCTGATCTATTTCTGCTTTGCAGCCCTGATCATCGGTGCAGTGTTTGCCTTCCTGCAGTTCACCACCTTCGGCATGGTGGTGCGGGCGGGAATGGCGGATCGCGAAACCGTCGGCCTTCTGGGTATCGACATCGACAAGCGCTTTACCATCATGTTCGGCATCGCCGCGGCGGTCGCAGGGCTTGCAGGCGTGATGTACACACCGATCAACCCGCCCAACTATCACATGGGCATGGACTTTCTTGTACTGAGTTTCGTGGTTGTGGTTGTCGGCGGCATGGGCTCTTTGCCCGGTGCCGTCGCGGCCGGCTTCCTGTTGGGTATTCTCGAAAGTTTCGCCTCCACCACCTGGGCCACCACCACCATCCCAGGCATCAACCAGATCATAATCTACCTTGTTGCCATTATCATCCTGCTGACGCGTCCGCGGGGCCTGATGGGCAAAAAAGGCGTGATGGAGGATTAAGCCATGCTCGGACTGACCAAGAAAGACTTCAACCTGCTGCTCATCGTCGTCGCCCTGGCGTTGCTGGCACCTTTCATCCTCAACCCTTTCCCCAGCAGTTCCGGCATGGCGCAATTCAATGCGGGCTATCCGGACCTGATGCAGAAATTCGTGATCTTCGGCATCTTCGCCATCGGGTTCAACATCCTCTTCGGCCTGACCGGCTATCTCAGCTTCGGCCACGCTGCCTTTCTCGGGGTGGGCTCCTACTCCTGCGTCTGGATGTTCAAGCTGCTGGGCTATAACGTCCTGCCGGGCATTTTACTCAGCGTCCTCACCTCGGGCATCTTCGCGTATCTGATCGGCATCGTCAGCCTGCGCCGCTCGGGGATCTATTTCTCGATCCTGACGCTGGCCTTTGCCCAGATGTCCTTTGCGCTGGCCTATTCGGTCCTGTCGAACCCCAAGTTCAACCTGACCAACGGCGAAACCGGCCTGCAGGTCTATGCCGACGATCCTCAGATTTTCCATTCCGCCAGCGCACCAGACCTACCGCATCTCTTCGGCCTTTCGATGCGCGCAACCGAGAAGCTGCAGATCGGCGGTTGGGAATTTCAGTTCAACGCCGGATATTACCTCTGTGCCATCATCATGATCGTGATGTTTTACCTGTCGATCCGCATCTTCCGCTCGCCTTTCGGGATGATGCTGCGGGCGATCAAATCGAACAACACGCGGATGAACTATACCGGCCTCAACGCCCGTCCCTACACGCTGGCAGCCTTCGTGATCTCGGGCATGTATGCCGGTCTGGCCGGTGGTCTTCTGTCGGCGATGGATCCGCTTGCCGGTGCCGAACGGATGCAGTGGACGGCTTCAGGCGAGGTGGTGCTGATGACCATCCTTGGCGGCGCGGGCACGCTCATTGGCCCGGTGCTGGGTTCTGGCCTGATCAAGTATTTCGAGAACATCTTCTCGAAGATCAACAGCACAGTCCTGCACAACTGGTTTTCCTTCCTGCCCGACGGGCTTGAGGATCTCATGGTCACCCTCATCTACCCCTTCGTGGGCAAGGGCTGGCACCTGACCCTGGGTGTGATGTTCATGCTGATCGTCATCTTCCTGCCCGGCGGCCTTGTCGAAGGCGGACAGCGCATCAAGCGCCTGTTCACCCGCAAGAAGGCCTCGGACACGGCCGAAGACGAAACCGCCAAATCCACCACCCCTGCGGAATAAGGAGACGGACAGATGGGAATTCTTGAAGTCAAGAACGTCAACAAACGCTTCGGCGGTCTGCAGGCCCTGGGGGATGTGAACCTCAGCGTTCAGGAAAACAGCGTCCACGCCATCATCGGCCCCAACGGCGCGGGCAAATCGACCCTGCTCAACGTGCTGATCGGCAAGCTTATCCCCGATACCGGCTCGGTCATGTTCGACGGCCAGTCGGTGCTGGGGCGCAAACCCTACGAGATCTGCCAGATGGGCATTTCCCGCGTGTTCCAGACGCCCGAGATCTTCGGCGAGCTGAGCGTGCTGGAAAATATGATGATCCCGATTTTTGCCAAGCGTGACGGCGCCTTCCGCATGCACGCGATCGAAAATTCATCGAATGAAAAAACGATCATCGAACAGGCCGAGCACATGCTGGAAAGCCTCAACATGGCAGACCAGCGGCACGACAACTCCGCCTCGATGTCGCGCGGCAACAAGCGCCGGCTTGAGATCGGCATGTGCCTCAGTCAAAACCCGCGGCTGTTGTTGCTGGACGAACCCACCGCCGGCATGGCGCGGGCCGACACCAACAACACGATCGACCTGCTGAAGCAGATCAGTGATGAGCGCGACATCACCATCGCCATCATCGAGCATGATATGCATGTGGTGTTCTCGCTTGCGCAACGCATCACCGTTCTGGCCCAGGGCACGCCGCTGGTCGAAGACACGCCTGACAACATCAAAGGCCATCCCAAGGTGCGCGAAGCGTATCTTGGTGAATCGGCATGAGTAAGGGGGACAATAAAATGAACGTCAAACCCGACTTCTCCAAAGGCAAGAATGTTGCCGAAACCGCCCCCGCCTTCCTGTCGGTCTGGGGTATGAAATCCTATTACGGCGAAAGCTATATCGTACAAGACATCAGCTTTAATGTGCACGAAGGCGAAATTCTCGCGCTTCTGGGGCGCAACGGCGCGGGTAAGACCACGACCCTGCGTTCGATTGCGCGGATGGACAGCCCTCAGCTGAACCATGGTGAGATCTGGTTGGACCACCAACCGTTGCACAAGATGGCCTCGCACGAGGCCTCGGTCGCGGGGATCGGCCTGGTGCCCGAAGATCGCCGTATCATCCCCGGCCTCACGGTCGAGGAAAACCTGCAACTCGCCCAGATCGCCCCGCCGATCGGCTGGTCGCTCGACCGACTCTATGAACTCTTCCCCCGCCTGCGCGAACGCCGCAAGCAGGAGGGCGTGACACTCTCGGGCGGCGAACAGCAGATGCTGGCGGTGGCCCGCGCACTTGCCCGCGATATCAAGGTGCTTCTTCTGGACGAACCTTACGAGGGGCTCGCCCCGGTGATCGTCGATGAAATCGAAAAGACCCTGCGCATCATCAAGGAGCAGGGCATCACCACAATCATCGTGGAACAGAACGCCGTGCGTGCGCTGGAACTCGCCGATCGCGCCGTGATTCTCGACACCGGCGGCATCGTTTTTGATGGCACCGCTGCAGAAGTGCTTGAAAACGAGGAACTGCGCGCCGAATATCTGGCGATCTGAGACCAATTGCCATGTGTTGGCCTGTTGATTGCAGCGCGCCGCGCGGGCATACAGTATTCAACTGTATACAATTAAAAAGAGACAGAGATGACCGATAAAACCTATTCTCCCTCCGATGATTTCACCGCCGGCGCGCATATCGACGCTGCGAAATATGATGAGATGTACGCCGCCTCGATCAAAGACCCCGACGCATTCTGGGCTGAACAAGGCAAACGCATCGATTGGATCAAGCCTTATACCAAAGTCAAAAACGTCAGCTACGATTTCGGCAACGTCTCGATCAAATGGTTTGAGGACGGCGAATTGAACATCGCCGCCAACTGCATCGACCGGCATCTTGAAGCCCGCAGCGATCAGACCGCGATCATCTGGGAACCTGACAGCCCGGATGAACCCGCGAAACACATCACCTATAAGGAGCTGCACGAGAACACCTGCAAGATGGCCAATGCCTATAAGGCGCTTGGCGTGGGCAAGGGCGACCGCGTTGTTCTCTATATGCCGATGATCCCCGAGGCGGCTTACGCGATGCTGGCCTGCGCCCGGATCGGCGCCATCCACTCCATCGTCTTCGCCGGGTTCTCGCCCGATGCGCTGGCCGCGCGGGTGAACGGGTCCGAGGCGAAACTGGTGATCACCGCAGACGAGGCCCCACGCGGCGGTCGCAACACCGCGCTCAAGGTCAATGCCGACAAGGCGTTCAAGAACGTCACCCATGACTGCAAGATGCTGGTCGTCCAGCGCACCGGCGGCGATGTGGCAATGGAAGATGGCCGCGATCACTGGCTGCACGAGGTTCAGGCCAATGTCAGCGCCGATTGCCCGCCCGAGCCGATGAATGCTGAAGATCCTCTGTTTATTCTCTACACCTCCGGTTCCACCGGCGCGCCCAAGGGCGTGGTTCACACCACTGGCGGCTATATTGTCTACGCGGCGATGACGCACGAGCTGACTTTTGACTATCACGAGGGCGATATCTACTGGTGCACCGCGGATGTGGGCTGGGTCACCGGCCATTCCTATATCGTCTACGGACCGCTCGCCAATGGCGCGACCACGCTGATGTTCGAAGGTGTTCCCACCTATCCCGACGCCTCCCGCTTCTGGCAGGTCTGCGAAAAGCACAAGGTCAACCAGTTCTACACCGCCCCCACCGCGATACGCGCGCTGATGGGCCAGGGCGATGATTACGTGAACAAATGCGACCTGAGCGACCTAAAGGTTCTGGGCACGGTGGGTGAGCCGATCAACCCCGAAGCCTGGGAGTGGTATCACAACATCGTCGGCGGCGGCACCGTGCCGATCGTGGACACCTGGTGGCAGACTGAAACCGGCGGTCACCTGATGACCCCCTTGCCCGGCGCCCACGCGCTCAAACCCGGCTCGGCGATGAAGCCGTTCTTCGGGATCGAGCCTGTCGTGCTGGAGCCGACCACCGGCGCCGAAATCGACGGCAATGATGTCGAAGGGGTGCTCTGCATCCGCGACAGCTGGCCCGGCCAGATGCGCACCGTCTGGGGCGATCACGAGCGGTTCGAGAAGACCTATTTCTCGGATTACAAAGGCTATTACTTTACCGGTGACGGCTGCAAACGCGATGCCGACGGCGATTACTGGATCACCGGCCGCGTCGATGACGTGATCAACGTCTCGGGCCACCGCATGGGCACGGCGGAGGTGGAATCAGCGCTGGTCGCCCACCCCAAAGTCTCGGAAAGCGCCGTGGTCGGCTACCCGCATGAGATCAAGGGCCAGGGCATCTATTGCTACGTGACGCTGATGGGTGGCGAGGAATATACCGACGAGCTCAAGGTGGAACTGCGCAACTGGGTCCGCCAGGAAATTGGCCCAATCGCGTCCCCGGACCTGATCCAGTGGGCCCCCGGCCTGCCCAAGACCCGCTCGGGCAAGATCATGCGCCGCATCCTGCGCAAGATCGCCGAGAACGACTACGGCGCCCTGGGCGATACCTCGACTCTCGCTGATCCCTCAGTGGTGGACGATCTGATCGAAAACCGGATGAATCGGGGGTGAGGGCGATGGTGACACGTCTGCGGGGTCTTTCCCCGTTTGCGGCTGAAAGCGTCCACTGGACGCTTTCCAAGACGCTGCTCACCGCTCGCCGAAATCCAGGTCGTCGACCACCTCATCAAGAACAAAGCGAACAATACTAACCCTGTCCCCGCATACAGGAATTGAAACCCTACCGATCCGGCTGAAATATCTGATCACCCTGCGTCAGATTCGTGCCTGAAGCGGCTTTGCGCACAGATTTCAGCCCGCATCACGCAGGTGTTCGGGTGGCTCGAAACCCTCTTCAATTGGATCAACTCTCAGGTCGCCCCACTTAGATTCCAGGAACCATGAGACTTGGTCGGCGGGCACCGCCTTTTCGAACAGGAAACCTTGCCCCAGCGAGCAATTCAGCGACTGAAGATAACCAAGGTCCTCCGATGACTCGATACCCTCCGCCGTCACATCAAGCTCAAGCCCGTTTGCAAGCGCCATAATGCCCGTGACAATTTTCTGATTTTGCGGTTCCGCGGCGATGTTGGTGACAAAGCTCCGGTCAATCTTTATCCGATCAAACGGCAGTTGCCGCAGGCTTGCCAGGCTGGAATATCCGGTTCCGAAATCGTCAAGGGCTACTGCGACTCCTAGATCTTTCAACGCATCGAGTTTTGCCCGCGCAACATTGAAATCATGAATGACCGAACTTTCCGTAATTTCGATTGTCAGCCGGCGCGCATCAAACTCGCTTTCCTTCAGTATCTCTTTGATCTGATCCACCAACTTTGGATCGTGGAACTGGTAAGGCGAAACATTGAAGGAAATCGAAAGCGCAGAATCCCATTGCGTGGCTAACATGCAGGCGCGTCGCAATATGCTATGACCAAGGCTGCCGATCTGGCCGCTATCTTCGGCAATAGCGATGAATACATCGGGCGGTATCTGACCGCGCGTCTTGTGGTTCCAACGCGCTAGAATCTCAAATCCGATCAGCTTGTTCGATTCGATCTCAATAATTGGCTGAAACCACGGTTCGATATCGGATTTGATGATCGCTTCTCGCAATTCAGCTTCGATCTCTGCCCGTTCGTGGGACTGGCGATCCAATTCAGCGTCATACCAGGCAAATCGGCCTCGGCCTTCATTCTTCGCCATATATAAGGCTTTATCGGCCCGCCGAAGCGCCTCGGCGCAGGACGTTGCGGTATTCCATTTGACCAGCCCGATGCTGCAACTGATAAAAATCTGATTGTCCTCGTATTCGACAGCATCTTCCATCGTGTGCAGTATCCGCCGGACCACACGCTCGATCTTAAGCACATCAGCCGAACTCTCGAAAATCACCGCAAATTCGTCACCACCAAGCCGTGCCAGAACATTGTCCGGCCCAACCTCTTCTCGCAGCCTTCGAGCCACCGTCTGCAGTGTCAGGTCGCCAGCAGCGTGGCCATGCAGATCGTTGACCGGCTTGAACCGGTCCAGATCGATCATCGCGATACCTCTTTCATCTGCATTCGAGGCTTTATCCGCAATTTGCTCCAGCGCGGATGAGAAAGCCCGGCGATTCATCAACCCCGTCAACGGATCGTGGCGGGCATTTTTTTCGGCGCGTTGACGCTGGGCTTCGCGTTCAAGAGTAAGCTTTTTCAGCCGGCGCCATTGGAAACCAATTGAAAAAATCAAAGCTACCGTAAGGTTCAGGATAAGAAGAGCGAACTCATCAAGATCCCAATCTTCATGCGCACGGCTGTACTCATAAAACCGTTCGAACAGTTCCATTTCTGCCAATATCGGCCATGTAACGATTGCCGAGATAAAAAACGCCGCAGGTATAGCGGATGCCCTGGCGAACCGAGGGAGCGAAAACGATGAATCCGGTACCATATCTTACTCGTTCTAAAATTGGAGTGCGTGGCAAATTGCGGGAAATCGACTGCGTTTCGGTAAACCACTGGCCCGGAACTGCTTCGAATTTTAGCGAATAGCGGCACGAACCTCTTCGCCTGCAAGTCTCTGCTCATAGGGCGTGGGTAGACGCATCATGTCTCGCTGCACCTGGCTGGCTTGTCTGAAATCAGGCAGGTTATGAAATCCCGCAACTTCCGGGTTGAGGGGCATCGCAAGTTCGACCACACTATCTCCATGCCCTCCGCCTCTCTCGATACACCCATCGGCCCGCTGACCGTTGATGCCCGTGACGGCAAAATCTTTCGCGTGCGGTGGGTGGATGATCCCTCGGGTGAGATCACGCCAGAATTACAGGCCGCTGTCGATCAGCTCCGCGTCTATTTCGCGGGTGAGCTTGAAACCTTCGATCTGCCACTCCACGTCGATGGCTCGGATCTGCAACGCGCAGTTTGCGATGCGATGTACGCCATCCCTCTGGGCGAGACGCGGACCTATGGCGATCTGGCCGCCGAACTGGGCGTTCCCGCGCAGGCCATCGGCGGCGCATGTGGCGGCAATCCGATCCCGGTGATCATTCCCTGCCACCGGATTCTGGGCGCATCGACCCTCGGTGGATTTTCGGGCATGGGCGGGGTTGAAACCAAGGTCTGGCTGTTGCGCCACGAAAAGGCCGCTGGCCTGCTGATCTGAGCCCGCAAGCATATTCCGTAAGTGCCCCCTCTGAGGCCGATCTGATTATGTACGTTTTATGCATACGGAACGTACGTCCCGTACGTTTTGGCACCTCAGCCGCGTGCCGGAACAATCTGTTGCACGATGCCGACAAAAATCAGATAGAGCGATGTCACCACCAGCCCCCAATGAGCCCAGCTTTGTGGATGGAAATCGACCCAGGCGGCCCATCCGGCAAAGAAGGTCCAGGCAAGGGCGATGGGCAATGAAAGTGTCCGCCACCGCTCGGTCCGGACCGGGTGGATGAACTTCAGCGGTGTGAACATCGCCACCGCCAGCACCGCGACAAGCACGAGGCTGATCCAGAAATTAGGCTCGATCGCGAAGAGAACCAGCACCAGCATATTCCAGCATGCGGGGAAGCCGGAAAAGGAATTATCCCTTGTTTTCATGCGTGTATCGACAAGATATAGCGCGCTGGCAAAGGTAATGACGATGATCGCGAACCAGCCTGTCCAACCCGGCAAAAGGCCCGATTTGAAAAGTGCGAAGGCCGGGATGAAGATATAAGTGAGGTAGTCGATGATCATATCGAGGATATTGCCGTCGAACTGCGGGCTATAGGTCTTGACCTCGTATTTGCGCGCCAACGGGCCATCAATGCCGTCTACAACGAAAGCCACGACCAGCCACAGGAACATCAGACTCCACTTTTCGTCCACCGCAGCCAGCATCGCCAGCATGGCAAACACCGCCCCCGTCGCGGTAAAGAGATGAACGGCTAAGGCCTTGAATTCACGCGTCATGTGTTCCTCATGCAGAAAAGTTGCTGCAGGTGCAATCAGGCTTTGGGATGGGTGGCCTGATAGACCTCCATCAACCTGGCGGTATCAACCGCTGTGTAGGCCTGTGTAGTGGATAAGGAGGCATGGCCGAGCAGTTCCTGAATGGCGCGCAGGTCTCCGCCAGCATTGAGTAAATGGGTGGCAAAACTATGCCGCATCGCATGCGGCGTTGCACTCGCAGGCAGGCCAAGCTGCAGGCGAACGCCTTCGATCAGTTTCTGGACGATGCGCGGGTTCAGCTTACCGCCCCTGACACCGCGAAAGACCGGCAGGTCATCGGCTTGCGGATGCGGGCATAGGGCCAGATACCGGGCCATCGCCTGACGCACTGCGGGAATGACCGGGACGATCCTTTCCTTGCCACCCTTACCAGTAATGCGCAAAACTTCATCCAGTGGCAGATTGCGCCCAGTAAGACCAAGCGCTTCGGAGATGCGCAGCCCACAGCCGTAAAGTACCGTCAACACCGCCTGATCACGTGCGACAACCCATGGGGTATCATGTTGAAACTCAACGGTTTCAATAACGTCCCGCGCCGCTTCAGCCGACAGGGGCCTTGGCAGTTTGCGCTGGAACTTGGGCGAACGGGTCGCCAACACCGCGGTTGGCTCAAAACCTTCACGCTCGGACAGCCAGCGATAGAAGCTTTTCACAGCTGACAGTTTCCGCGCCAGCGATCGCGCACTCACATTCTGCCCGCGCACCGACGCCATCCAGCTGCGCATATCGCCTACCGAAATTCGCGCCAACGCGGAGAGGCCCTGGGTTTCGCCGCGGTGTTCCGTCATGAACGCCAGAAAACCGGCGACATCACGTCCATAGGCGTCAATGGTATTCTCTGCCGCCCCGCCAAGCGCTTTGCGAGCGTCGAGCCAGCCCTGCAACGCATCGCGAGCGGCAGATGAGATCATGACAACCAGCGGCGCATGGCCCGTTCGAAAACACCCGCAAAAAAGGCAAGAAGGTCAGTACCTTGCTGCGGCGTGAACTGATGCGGGTCTTCCGAGCCAAGTGCCAGCATCCCCGGCAAGCGCCCATCGCCGAAATCCAGCATGAGGCAGGCCTCGGACCGAACAAACTCGGCGCCCCGGCCATAGATCCGCATATCGCCCTCGTGGGTCTGCCTTAGAGTGACCGGACGCACGGGTGTGTTTCGCCCGGTATCCAGATAGGTTTCGATAAACCCCGGCTCGGCGACGGTCAAAACATCACCCAGCTTCTTGACCGCGGGATCGCTTTCATCCTGCACGGTCTCAAGCACCAGCCTGATCATGTCGACCCGAAGAATGCCCGCCACCTCGCCACCGAGATCCATCAGGAACGCCTCGAACTCCACCGGGTCAAGCATCCGTAGAACCGCCCGGTGCACCTGATTAGTGCCCGCCAGGTTTTCGTAAGCCGCAGCGATGACGCTGCGATGCGTATCTTCCAGCCGGTCCAGCCGTGCCTCTAGCCGTTTCATGGCGATGCCGCGCAAATCGACGATATTATCGCCCATTGCGCGCTCGTTCGCCGCGACCAGAGCCCGCATAAGGTCTTGATCTTCAAGAATAACGTCAGGCTGCGCGATGATATGCTCACGCAGGGTGTCTTCGAGCTCGGGCTTGCTACTCATTAAACGCCTCAGTTTTCTTTTTCGCCCTTATAGCATGGGATCACAGGATTTTCTGCCCTGTTTTTTCCCAATCTGACAAAAATGCTTCCAACCCTTTGTCGGTCAATACATGCTCAGCCATCTGCTTGATTACCTTAGGCGGTGCAGTCATGACATCTGCGCCGATCATCGCGGATTGATAGGCGTGATTCACCGAGCGAATCGAGGCCGCAAGAATCTGAGTTTCATAGCCGTAATTGTCATAGATCTGGCGGATATCCGAAATCAGGTCCATCCCATCGAGATTGATATCATCCAGCCGCCCGATGAAGGGACTGATGAAAGTCGCGCCAGCCTTTGCCGCCAGAAGCGCCTGATTGGCCGAGAAACAGAGAGTGACATTCACCATGTTGCCTTCGTTCGTCAGCACGTTACAGGCTTTCAGACCGGCCCATGTCAGCGGCACTTTCACGGCGATATTATCGGCAATCTTGGCCAGCTTGCGACCTTCGGCGATCATCGCGTCAGCCTCGGTCGCGACCACCTCGGCACTGACCGGACCATCGACCATGTCGGCGATTTCCTTGGTGACTTCCAGAATATCCCTGCCCGATTTCATGATCAGCGATGGGTTGGTGGTCACGCCATCAACCATGCCGAGGTCATTCAGTTCGGCAATCTGATCAACTTCGGCGGTATCTACGAAAAATTTCATGTATGGGATCCATTTGCGCGGGTTGGAGTTTCTGCCTCTAGCGTTTACCTCATTGGGTGTGATGCCGAAACCCCTGAACCGGAGCGCCTGTTGACCGCCGATCTGCCCAGCTTCTTCGACCCCGGATCACTAGTGGCGGTGCTGACGACGCAGCCACTTGGGGGCACACTGGATTACAAGGCTCCCGAAGGCGGTTGCCACCTTGGTGCTTTCGTCGAGGTACCGCTGGGGCCGCGCAAGGTGACGGGGGTTGTCTGGGGGGCGGGGACTGGTGGTTTTGACCTCAGCAAGGCACGCGCGATCATCCGGGTGCTGGACGTAGCCCCGATGCGGCTGGAGATGCGGGATTTTCTGCGGCGGGCCGCTGACTATACGCTGACACCGATGCCCGCGATGCTGCGGCTGGCGACCCGCGCACCGGGATTGGGTAACCCGCCATCGATGCAGAAAATCTATCGTATTGGACAGGGCGACCCGGACCGCGTCACAGATGCGCGCCGCCGCGTGATCGAGGTTTTGCGCACCTATGGCGGATTGTCGTTCACCCTCAAGGAGTTGGCCGAACAGGCCGGTGTTTCGCCTTCGGTGGTCAAGGGGCTGGTTAAACAGGGCGTTGTGCATGAGGAGGCCTCACCGCGCAATCTGCCCTTCCCGCCGCTTGACCCCGATCTCGACCGCAAGGATCTGACCGAGGATCAGGAAACCGCTGCCAAGACACTGATAAGCGGCATAAAATCTGGCGACTATGGCACTACCCTGCTACGCGGTGTCACCGGATCGGGCAAGACCGAGGTCTACCTTGAGGCGGTCGCCGAGGCCCTGCGGCAGAGACGCCAGACGCTTGTTCTGTTGCCCGAGATCGCCCTGACCGCTGAATTCCTGACCCGCTTTACCGCACGGTTCGGCGCGGCCCCGGCGGAATGGCACTCGGGCGTGACCATGACCGAACGACGCCGGGTCTGGAAAATGGTGGGTCAGGGAGCGGCACAGGTGGTTGTGGGCGCACGCTCTGGACTGTTCCTGCCGTTTCAGAACCTCGGGCTGATCGTGGTCGATGAGGAACATGACACCTCCTACAAGCAAGAGGACGGCGTGCTTTATAATGCGCGCGACATGGCGGTACTCAGGGCGTCGATCTGCGGGGCACAAGTTGTGCTGGCCTCGGCCACGCCCAGCCTTGAAAGCTGGACCAATGCCGAGGCGGGAAAGTATCGCAAGCTTGAGCTAACCTCGCGATTCGGCGACGCGGTGATGCCGGATATCCGGCCCATCGACATGCGAGTCGAAAAACTGCCGTCGAACAGGTGGATTTCGCCAACCTTGCAGTCCGCTGTCAACGACAGGATTACGCGGGGCGAGCAGGCTCTGTTGTTCATCAACCGACGCGGCTATGCGCCGATCACGCTGTGCCGAGCCTGCGGGCAGCAAGTGGGCTGCGATCACTGCGATGCGCGGATGGTCGAACATCGGTTTCTCAAGCGCCTGGTCTGCCACCAATGCGGCGAAACCCGACCCATCCCTTCTGCCTGCCCCTCCTGCGAGGCCGAAGACAGGCTGGCCGCGGTCGGCCCGGGCGTCGAACGCCTGACCGAAGAGGCTGCTCAGCTTTTTCCCGATGCCCGCATCGCCACCCTCTCCTCGGATCTTTTCGGATCGGCGCGGGCATTAAAAGCCCAGATCGAACAGATTGCCGAGGGGGGTGCGGATATCATCATCGGCACCCAGCTTGTGGCGAAGGGCCATAACTTTCCACTACTGACACTTGTCGGCGTGATTGATGCGGATCTGGGGCTTCAGGGGTCGGACCTGCGGGCAGCCGAGCGAACTTTTCAGCTAATGCGGCAGGTTGCCGGGCGCGCGGGGCGCAGTACCCGCAAGGGCACGGCGCTGCTACAGACATTTCAGCCCGAACACCCTGTCATCCGTGCCATCCTGTCTGGCGACGAGGTGGGATTCTGGCGTGCCGAAGCGAATGAAAGGCAACATGCCGGGGTTCCCCCATTCGGTAGGATGGCTGGGATCATCCTGTCTTCACCTGACATGCAGGAAGTGTTTGATCTGGGAAATGACCTTGCCCGCCGGGATACGCCCCTGCGCCGGATAGGGGCACAGGTTTTCGGCCCTGCCCCGGCTCCGATTGCACGCATACGCGGACGCCACCGCGTGCGCCTGCTGGTAAAGGCGCCTAAAGGCGTCGCCCTGCAAACCGCCCTTGCCGATTGGATCGGTCAGGTCAGAATATCAAACCAGCTTAGGTTAAGTGTCGATATCGACCCCCAGAGCTTTTATTAGATTTTTGTTGATCGGATAGGTCTGACCGGTCGACGTGTACCCGCTATCGCCGCCTAACGCTGAGCCTATCAGAAAACCGTCAGCGTATCGGCAAGAAACGGATATTTCTTAATAACCGGCGTCACGATCGTGTCGTTCAGGATCGGTTTCAGCGTCTCTGCCACCTGCGCGGGCATGTCCTGCAATATGTCTTTACGAGCAGTGAGCGAAATGGTGCGCGAGAGTGGCTCGAACGGCAACTCAAAAACGTCAATCTGATCAGCGAAGCGCCGCGCGCGCATCAGCGCCAGCGGGGTCAGAATCGACCATCCCGCCCCCTGCCCCACGAGCGCCAGAATGGCGTGGTAGCTGTCGATCTCAAAACGATGCGGCAGCGTAATATTTTGCCGGGCAAGATGCGAGGCAATCAAACGGCCCATATACTGCCGTTGTGTATACTGGATCAGGGGCAGGCGTTTTAGCTGACGCAAACGATCACCGTCCATGTCGATGACGCCGCGCGGGGCGGCGATGGCAAAACCCTCGCGCATGAGCGGATGCACCTCTACCCATTCCTCCTCGGCGCCAAGCTCGGCCGCCACGATCACATCCAGCGACCGCGCATCCAACTGGTCATAGAGATAATGACTGGCACCGGTCTCAAGCAGAAACTGACAGCCCTTTAGCTCACCCGCCATATGGGTCAAAAGCTGTGGCGTCACATCCGCCTCGAGGTCTTCGATCATACCCAGACGGAATCGTGTCAGACGCGAAAGATCCGACATTGCCAGTTCTGCCCTGGCCTGTGCGGTTTCATTCAGAATGGTCTGGGCGCGCCGGTGCAAGATTTCGCCCGCCGGGGTCAGACGGATCGGCCGAGCATTTCGCTGCAGCAGTGTCGCGCCCACAGCGGATTCCAGATTGGTCAGTTGCTGGGAGACCGCCGATGGGCTGGCCCCTAAGCGTCGGGCAGCTGCCGAGATCGAACGCTCATCGGCGGCCGCCATGAACACTTCGATTCCCCAAAGGGTTATTCGGCCCGGGCTATCAACCATCTGAGTCTATTTGCCCAATTTCGACAGCTTGTCCTGAAGATCCGAAAGCTGTTTTTTGATCTCGTCGAGATTGTCGTCGTCGCCATCCTCGTCTTCCGAGGTCTCCTGCGCCGTCGTCCCCATGCTGCTCAGGCCACCGGCCATTGCTTTCATGAACGCCTCCTGCTGCGCACGCATTGCCTCCAGCCCCGGCATCCCTGTCAGAGGATTGGCCTTGGTCATGTTTTCCATCATCTTCGACTGGCTTTCGCGCAGCATTTCGAAACTGTTCTGAAGAAATTCCGGCACCATGCTGGTCGCATGGCTGGCGTAGCTACGCACAAGGTCGTTCAGCACATTGATCGGAAGCACGTTTTCGCCACGGCTTTCGTGCTCGGCGATGATTTGCAGCAGATACTGCCGTGTCAGATCATCACCGGATTTCAGGTCGATAATCTGCACCTCACGCCCGTCGCGGATAAACTCGGCAATATCTTCCAGCGTAACGTAATCCGAGGTTTCGGTATTATAGAGCCGCCGGCTTGCGTAACGCTTGATCAGCAACGGTTTCTTGGTGTCAGCCACGGTGCGTTCCTCCCCGAAAATGCAGCGCTGCAGCAAAGCTTATGCTACTGCAGCACAAAAAGAAAGAGCGAGCCGAAATGGCTCGCTCTTCGCTTGAGCACCCGACAGGGAGGTATCGGGTGCGTAAAGCGGGTCTTACTTAACGGCCGAAGCTTTTTTAGCAGCAGCTGTCACGTCGTCGGTTGCTTTTTTGACGACTTTGGCTGTGTCTTCCTGGATGTCTTTGCCAGCCGCCATCAGCAGCTCAACAGTTTCCATTTGGACTTTCTTGGCAACTTCAGCGAAGGCGGCCATGTTCTCGGCGGCAACTTCGGCACTGGCCGAGGCGAAATCGGTTACGGCTTTTGCATAGTCAGCCGGCTCGGTTTTCGCTTTGGTCATGTCGTTCAGTTTGGCCAGAGTTTCTTTGGTCCATTTGTTCGAGATTTCAGCCGATTGCTCAGCAGCTGTCAGAGCAACGCCCGACAGTTTTTCGCTCAGAGCGGCCTGGTTCTTGAACGCGTCTTCCATCGCTTTGGTGTCGACGGGGAATGCGCCCATGATGTCTTTCATGACGGTGTTGATGTCTTGTGCTTTTGCCATTGTACTAATCCTTGGTGTTCATCGCGGGTCCACCGCGGTTCTGCGTATGCCAAGAATATGCATGCTGCATCGCAGCATTTCAAGTATTTTTTTCTGCACTGCAGCAAAATAATTCTAAAAGCCTCTAAGACCTTGATTATAAATCGTTTGATTTGCGCCTTACATAAGTGCCAGGAGCGGGACTCAGGGGTTTATGCTTCGAATCACCCGGTTCCCTCGCTTCAATTTTCTTGCCTGACCGCTTGCGCAGCCACGTTTCCCAGCGCGGCCACCACGAGCCTTCATGGTAATCCGCGCCGTCCATCCAGTCGTCGGGTCTCAGTCCCAGATCGTCATTTGTGTAGTGGCCATATTTCTTCTTGGATGGTGGGTTCACGATCCCCGCGATATGGCCCGATTCCGATACAATAAAAGTCCGGTCCTTGGCACCAGTCATCTGGAACCCGCGATAGCAGTCTTTCCACGGCGCGATATGATCGGTCTGGCAGGTGATCGACATCAGTGGCACTTTCACATCGTTGATCGTCAGCTTTTCACCCAACAATTCGATGCCTCCCGCGATAAACTCGTTGCGCTGGCACAAACCGCGCAGATAATCGACGGACATTTTCGCTGGCAGGTTCGACCCGTCGCCGTTCCAGTAGAGCAGATCGAACGCCGGGGGTGTTTCGCCCATCATGTAGCTTTTGATGGCGGGCGTGTAGATCAGATCATTCGACCGCAGGAATGACATCGTTCGCCCCAGAATAAACGAACGCAGCACGCCCTGCTCGTTCACTTCTTCCTCGATCCCGTCAATGAAATCGTCCTGAAGGAACGGTAGGAATTCGCCCTGCTCTGAAAAATCAGTCAGCGCGGTAAAGAAGGTTGCAGACTTGATGCTATTGTCCTTGCGCTTGGCCAGCAAGGCGAGGGTCAGATGCAAGGTCGTTCCCGCGATGCAATAGCCAACGGCGTTGACCTGCTTCTGGCCGGTGATTGCCTTCGCTTCCCGAATCGCGGTCAGAAAACCCTCTTCAATGTAATCTTCCATGCCAATGTCAGCGAAGGACTTATCCGGATTCACCCAGGATACGACAAAAAGCGTATACCCCTGATCAACGATCCATTTGATCAGGCTGTTTTGCTCTTTCAGGTCCAGAATGTAGAACTTGTTGATCCAGGGTGGGAAGATCACCAACGGCACTTCGTGAACCTGCTCAGTCGATGGTGCATACTGGATCAGTTCCATCATGCGGTTGCGGAATACTACCTCGCCCGGTGTTGTCGCGACATTGCCGCCCAACTCGAAAGCGCTTTCGTCCGCCAGCCGCACGACCATCTCGCCGTTATTGGCCTCAAGATCAGCGACCAGATTCTCCAACCCTTTGACAAGCGATTCGCCTTCGGTTTCAACCGCCTTCTCCAGCGCATCGGGATTGGTGCCCAGAAAATTCGTCGGCGACATCATGTCGATGATCTGGCGCGAGAAATAAGCCAGGCGTCGCTGCTCCTTGGCGTCAAGGTCATCCACGCCATCCACGGCCTGTTCGATCGCCTGGGCGTTTAGCTGATACTGGTCTTTGATGTATTTGAAGTACGGGTTTGTGTCCCATAAAGGATTCGCAAAACGCTTGTCTTTTGGCCCGGTTTTTTCTGCAACCGCGTCCTCTGTGGTGCCGCTTTGCAGCAATAATTGCTGGGCATCGATGTAGTGCCGAACCGACTTGCCCCAATATTCAAGCTGGTTCTCAAACAGTTTCCCGGGGTTTTCAAGCATCTCGGTCCAATAGGAAGTGGCTGCTTTCGCAAACAAATCCGGTGAGGGCCCGCCAAGTGAGGGGTTGGCCGGATTACGTTGCGAAAATGCTTCTACCAGCCTTTTTGAAAGCCCCTCGACGCGCGCAAGGTTTTCGTTCAACTTCTCGATATTCACGGCTTCGGTATCCTCTTGCGTTGCCATATTGAAGAAATCCTTCTAGAGTTTCTGCTATGCAGCATAGCGTTGCGCTGCGGGAGGGCAGTGCGACGAATGTAACCGGGCGATCCGCCCCGAGGAGATATAACATGCGCTACATGGCCACGTATGACTGGATGGAAACCCTCCGTAACACCAATCAGTGGTTGGGCGCCACCGCCCTTTCGCTCTCATCATATCCGGTTTTCAGCCTTGCGCCAAATCCTGCCTTCCAATGGATGGCTGCGTGGGGCGAAGTGACCGAACGCACGTTCCAACGCATGGTGACGAAACCCGACTGGGGTATTGAAAGTATCACAGGCGAGGATGGCCGCGATCACCTGATCAACATCGAAACCGTGATCAGCCGTCCATTTGGGGATCTGATCCATTTCGACGTCTCAGGCCGCGAGGAAATGGCCCGCCGGGTTCTGCTGGTGGCGCCGATGTCGGGCCACTACGCCACACTTCTGCGTTCGACCGTGCGGTCACTTCTGCCCGATTGCGAGGTCTACGTGACCGACTGGCACAATGCCCGCGATATCCCCGTGTCGGCCGGTAAGTTCGATATCGAGGATTATACGCTCTACCTCGTCGATTTCATGCGCGAACTGGGCTCCGACCTGCACGTCATCGCGGTTTGCCAACCGGTTCCGCTGACGTTGGCGGCTACGGCCTATCTTGCCGAGCAGGATCCCGACGCTCAACCGCGGTCGCTGACCCTGATCGGCGGACCGATTGATCCCGATGCCACGCCAACGGACGTCACCGACTTTGGGCGGCGCGTCACCATGGGTCAGCTTGAGGAAACCATGATCCAACGTGTGGGGTTCAAATATCCCGGCGTGGGTCGCATGGTCTACCCCGGCCTGTTGCAGCTTGCCTCGTTCATGTCGATGAACAACGAACGCCATATGAAGGCCTTTATGGATCAGATTTCCCGCGTCGCGCAGGGCAAGGCCAGCGATCGCGACCCGCATAACAAGTTCTACGACGAATATCTTGCAGTGATGGACATGCCGGCGGAGTTTTATCTTTCGACCGTCGAACGTATCTTCAAGGGCCTTGAAATCGCACGGAACGAGTTTGTGGTGGATGGTCATAGGATTGATTTCGGTAAAATCACCAACGTTGCGGTCAAAACCGTCGAAGGCGGCAAAGACGATATCAGCGCACCGGGTCAGTGTATTGCAGCGCTGAATCTCTGTACCGGACTGCCTGACAGCAAGAAGGCAAGTTATGTCGAACCCGACGCGGGTCACTACGGCATCTTCGCGGGCCGCAGCTGGCGTAACAATATTCGCCCGCTGGTATTGGACTTCATCGATACCAACAGCGATGCGCCGGAGCCGCGTAAACGGACCTCACCGCGCAAAAAGCCAAAAGGCAAAGTCGATCAGCCGGCGAACAAGAACGCCGCAGCCTGATCCGGTCAGACTTTTACGCGAGACTGCAAGACAAATGGCTGTTTCAGCCAGCTATGCAGGGCGTCGTTTGTCGCACTGGGGGCTTCCAATGTCGGCAGATGGCCCACCCCTTCCAGCACGGCAAGCTTGGCATAGGGTATCAGCTCGGACATTAGCGTGTGGCGCTTGACCGGCGTCAGATTGTCCTGATCACCACAAAGAACGAGCGCAGGGACCTGACAGCGGCGCAGCACCGATTGGTAGTCTCGTCGGCGTTGCAATGCCCTGATCTGACGAATGATCGCCTCGGGGCCCATATCACCAGCCATCTCCAGAAGCTCGGCCATCACCGCGGCCCGCCCCGGACCGGCCGCAATATGTTCCGGCGGCATCAGGCCCTCAACCGCCTCTTCCAGTTTCCCAGACCGCAGCTTGATGATCATGGGTTCGTAATCGGCAGCGGATTGCGGTGTTTCGGCAAGCGAATTCGTGCTTATCAAGGCAAGGCGTGTCACCCGATCCGGTGCCCGGCGCAGAATTTCCATCGCAACGATACCGCCCATGGACAACCCCACGAGGGCAAATTTCGGCGGCACACGATCCAGAATGTTGGAAGCAATCTCTTCGATCCGCTCGCCCATCGTAACCGGGGCAACAGTGACGGCCCGATCACGGCCAAATTCGAGCAATTGCATCGCAAAAACCCGCAGATCACACATCAAACCCGGCAAAAACACTACAGGTGTATGCATAGGGTCGCATCCTTCATGTCTTGGGCCAGGTGCCTGTGATTTCGCTCAACCATAACTTGTCATAACTGCGCGCAACGTCAACTATTTGTGGTGACCTCGAAGCCATTCCAGCGAAATGCGCCGTCAGGCGACAGGGGAGAAAAGGGATTATGTGCTATTTCCCAGATATGACCATCGGGATCCGCAAAATATCCATGATACCCGCCCCAAAACACATCAGAAGGTCGTTTCAGGATTGTCGCTCCGGCCCTGTCCGCCGCCGCGATCAGCGCGTCTACGGCACTTTTTTCAGAGACGTTATGGGCCAACGTCATGGCGCCATGCCCCAAATCATCGACCGGCAGGCCAATTTCATCCGCCAAAGCGTCTAGTGAATAAAGGCCAAGCGTCTGGCCAATCAGATCAAAGGCAACCACACCATCGGGTGTCTCAACCCTGCGCCAACCAAGATCCTCGTAGAACCGGGCCGAACGCTCGGTGTCCCGAACGCCGAGTGTGATAAGGGAAACGCGCTGATCCATCAATGCTTCCTTTCTTCAGTCCTGTCTCGCCAATGCCAACACGTCCTCAATGGAGCTTTCGATCAGCGCTAAAGCGACGGGGTCGGAAAACCGGTGATCGGCGCCATCGACGAGGGTCAGACGCATATCGGACCCCTCGGCGTGATCAAGCAGCCGCAATGCAACCGACATGTCCACATCGGCATCTGCCGTGCCCTGCAAAAACCGGACGGGGAATGGAAGTGGCAGAGGATCGCGCAAAACCAGGCTGTTGCGGCCATCTTCGATCAGGCGCCGGGTGATGACATACGGCTCACCATAATCGCTTGGCAGTGAAATCCGGCCTTTTGCCATCATCTCGGAGCGCTGCGCGTCATCGAAGCCCGCCCACATCGAATCCTCCGTAAAATCGGGGGCCGCCGCAATGGTGACCATCCCGGCCACCCGCTCGGGCATGGCGCGCGCGGTTAACAGAGAAATCCAGCCCCCCATGGAGGACCCTACAAGAACCTGTGGCCCGCTGGACAACGCCCCAACCGCGGCGGCGGCATCCGCGGCCCAGTCGCCGATCGACCCTTCGGTAAAATCACCCGAGGATTGCCCATGCCCGGAATAGTCGAAACGCAAGTATGCCCGGCCTGTCCGACGCGCCCAATCTTCCAGATAGACCGCCTTGGTGCCCTGCATGTCCGAAACGAACCCACCCATAAACACCACGCCGGGTGCGTCCCCGGCAATTTGGTGATAGGCGATGCTGCGCCCGGAAGCCGTTTCCAGAAAGTCGGGTTGTGCCATATCCTGTCCCCTGAACCGAAATTTCGTCAGAGCGACTTGGACGCATCACCGGGAAAGAATCAACCCGGCAATTACAGGCAGTACTGGCCGCAGGTCAGATCAGCTGATTGAGCCTAGAACGTTTTCGATACGCCGCAGCAGACCATCGCGCCCCGTGCTGACGCCTTGCCATGGCAATTGCGGTATTACGGCTGTTACCGGTGATGCCGGCTCGCTCCAGGATGCGACTGGCTCGTCCCGCTCATCCGCGTCGCCGCGCTCATACGTACGGTTTTCTTGCTGTTCATAAACCATCGGTTCATTTCTCGTGACATCGACACTTTTTCAGCGCTTTTATAGGGGCGCTCAACGGCACATTAACCATCTAGATTTCGATTGAAAATACCTTTTTGTTTCAGGCTGTTACAGTATATTTTCGTATACTTTAGCGCACAAGTGCATACCTTCCAGCCGCAACAGAGCAGTTCAATACCCTGAAAATAAAAAAGCCGGGATGCGATACCCCGGCTCTTCGTAATCCGCTGCGACCGCGATCAGCCGCCGATATAGGCCCCGGCTCGCGGGCGATAGAACACTTTCTGATTATGCAAACGGCCCAGCAAATCTTGTATCTGCCTCAACGTTTCGTCGCAATCCTGCCCCGGGCGGAAAGTTTCATTCTGCCGCTTCTCGCTACTGACAAGGCGGCTCGACAAATCCTGTCCGGAATTCTGCAATGCCGCTTCGATCAGTTCGACATCCTCAACCGATAGTTCGAAATTCACGTTATACGACGTCATCATAAGCTCCTTCTCAGTCTCTGCAGCGTCCCGGTTTTGCGACCAGCATTAGGCCCAAAGATACGCATGCCGGATGGCATGTCCACTAGAATTATATAAATGCGTCAATATGTTACGGGATATCTATGTATACGGCGGCGCACAAATACGGGATACTATCGCACACCCAAAATGAGTATCGCTGCCCCTTCAACCGCTTAGCAGATTCATTAAGATGAGATAGCAGAAGCGCACGCCACCTTTTTGGGCAGCAAGAAACCGCGTAAGGCTTGACTTGGCATTCCGCTCAAGTCACATAGGCGCCCTGTAAATAACCCGCAACCGGGCGTTCCGTGGGCGCCAAACCGACGAGGAGCTTAAGGCCGATGGCCCAGATTTCCCTTACCTTTCCCGATGGCAATGCACGTTCTTATGACGCCGGCATCACCCCTGCCGCCATTGCCGCCGATATCTCAACTTCGCTGGCGAAAAAGGCGATTTCCGCGACCGTGGATGGTCAACACTGGGACCTGCAATGGCCCATCGAAAGGGATGCGGAAATCAGCATCCATACGATGAAGGACGAAGTACAGGCGAATGAGCTGATCCGCCACGATCTGGCCCATGTCATGGCGCGTGCGGTGCAGGAAATTTGGCCCGATGTAAAAGTCACAATCGGACCGGTCATTGAAAACGGCTGGTACTATGACTTCGACCGCGCCGAGCCCTTCACGCCCGAAGATCTGGGGCTGATCGAGAAGAAGATGAAAGAGATCATCAATCTTCGCGACGAGGTCAGAACCGAGATCTGGGAGCGCGCCCGCGCGATCAAGCACTACGAGGATGCAGGCGAGCCCTTTAAGGTCGAACTGATTGAAGCGATCCCCGGAGATGAACCGCTTCGCATGTATTGGCATGGGCATTGGCAAGACCTGTGCCGCGGTCCGCATCTGCAACATACCGGGCAGCTGCCCGCCGACGCCTTCAAACTGATGAGCGTCGCCGGCGCCTATTGGCGCGGCGATTCCAAACGACCGATGTTGCAGCGCATCTATGGTGTCGCGTTCACCGGCAAGGAAAAGCTCAAAGCCTATCTGACTTTCCTCGAAGAGGCGGAAAAGCGCGATCACCGCCGCTTGGGTCGTGAGATGCAACTGTTCCATTTTCAGGAAGAAGCCCCCGGCATGGTGTTCTGGCACCCCAATGGCTGGACGATCTACCGCGCGCTCGAAGATTACATGCGTCGCAAGCTGACCAAGGCCGGATACCAGGAGATCAAGACCCCGCAAGTGGTTGACCGCAAACTCTGGGAAGCCTCGGGCCACTGGGATAAATACCGTGAAAACATGTACATCACGGAGATCGACGAAGAGCACGCCAACGAAAAACGCACCAATGCGCTCAAGCCGATGAACTGCCCTTGCCACGTTCAGATTTTCAATCAGGGCCTGAAATCCTATCGCGATCTGCCCCTGCGTCTGGCGGAATTTGGTTCGTGCCACCGATACGAAGCGCATGGTGCGCTGCACGGGCTGATGCGGGTACGCGGGTTCACGCAGGATGACGCGCATATCTTCTGCACCGAAGATCAGATCGAAGAAGAGACCTCGAAATTCATCGACCTTCTGTCGGATATCTACCGCGATGCGGGGTTCTCAAGCTTCGACATCAAGCTGAGCACGCGCCCCGAGGTGCGGGTCGGATCGGACGAAGTGTGGGACAAGGCGGAAGAAGCGCTGGAAAAAGCAATCCTGAGCGTGCGCAACGATTACGAGGTCGATCCCGGCGAAGGCGCCTTCTACGGTCCGAAACTGGATTTCAAACTGACCGATGCCATCGGGCGTGAATGGCAATGCGGCACCTTCCAGGCGGATTTCAACCTGCCCGACCGGCTGGACGCGTCCTACATCGGTGCGGATGGCGAAAAACACCGCCCCGTTATGTTGCACCGTGCGATCCTCGGCAGTTTTGAACGCTTCCTCGGCATCATGCTCGAAAACTATTCCGGCAAACTACCCTTCTGGCTGGCCCCGCACCAGGTAGTCGTCGCCTCCATCGTCACAGAGGCAAACGACTATGCGCAGAAAGTGGTTGATACGTTAACCGCTGCGGGCATCCGAGCCGAGGCCGACCTGCGCAATGAGAAGATCAACTACAAAGTGCGCGAACATTCGGTTGGCAAAGTGCCGGTCATTCTGGCCTGCGGCATGAAGGAAATTGAGAACGATACTGTCTCGGTTCGACGCCTGGGACAGAAACAAACCAGCGTTGAGCCGCTTGATACTGTTACAATTGAACTGGCCCGCGAGGCGACGCCCCCCGACTTGCTGTAACAAACACCCGTTTCCTCGGCCGGAAGCTGTAACATTACACAAGCTTTCGGCCGAGAGCTTTCTCTATTTTCCTTTATAATCATAAAGTTGCGCAACCCTATCGGCTTCACGCGTCCTGACACGCCCGTGTCTAACGATGTCGTGAGTGGTTTTCTGCCCACCTCCGCAATTATGTTCTACCTATCGCCGCCACGGCGATAAGATGAACCCGTCGCCAAACGCGACGTGATGTAACTGATTAGGGAGCTTCCCGAATGTCGAAGATGATGAAAACCGTAGCCATTGCTGGCGCAGTCACCGCAGCTATCGCAGCTCAGGCCACTAGCGTAAGCGCAGCTGGAAAAGAAAAGTGCTATGGCGTTGCTCTGGCAGGCGAAAACGGCTGCAAAGCCGGTGCAGGCACCACCTGTGCAGGCACCTCGACCGTCGATTACCAAGGCAATGCCTGGACGCTTGTTGACGCGGGTACCTGTGCCGAGATTGAACTGCCTGCAACGGCAGACGGCACTCCACGTCAAGGTTCGCTGGAAGAGCTGAGCCGCGACCTGCCGTCCTAACCAAACCCGGGATGCGCATAGGATGAACATGCGCATCCCCCCTTCCGCTTCCGACCTGACTGAAAGCAATCGTCATGCTGGATAACTCACCGAAATTCCCTGCCCTTCCTGCTGCGCCGGGAGTGGGATACAAACCGCAGCATTTTAGCGATATCCTGAATGATGCCGCACCGGTGGAATGGTTGGAGATCCATGCCGAAAACTATATGGGTGATGGCGGTCGCCCGATTGCGCAGCTTCGCCATCTGTCAGAGCAGTTTGCAATTTCCGTGCACGGCGTCGGCCTTAGCATTGGTGGTGAAACGGAGCTTGATGCGGATCATCTCGCCCGTCTCAAGCATATCTGCAACTGGCTGCAACCAGAGAGTTTTTCGGAACATCTGGCGTGGTCCACCCATGACAGCCACTTCCTGAATGATCTGCTACCCCTGCCCTATACCAAGGCCACCCTCTCCCGTGTTGCCGATCACATTGATCAGGTGCAAGAGGTCGTTGGCCGCCAGATGCTGCTGGAAAACCCCTCAAGCTATCTGGCCTTTGACGAAAGTACCTATGCCGAGACCGAGTTCCTCGACGAGGTAGCCAAACGCACCGGCTGTGGCCTGTTGCTGGATGTGAACAACGTCTTTGTCTCGGCCACGAACCTACAGATCGACCCTTACGCCTATATCGATGCCTTTCCGCTGGCCCGCGTCGGCGAGATACATCTGGGCGGACATGATGAGGAAACCGATGACCACGGAGCGCCACTGCTGATCGACAGTCATGGACGCGAAGTCGCCGATCCGGTCTGGACCTTGCTGGACTACACGCTGGAAAGATCCGGTGTTCGCCCCATCCTGATCGAGTGGGATGCAAATATCCCCGAATGGGCTGAACTGGCGGCAGAAGCCGAACGCGCGGCCAATGCACTTCAGAAAGTGCCAGCATGAATGTTTCACAAACAACGTTCCACACGGCTTTGCTGGACCCTTCGCAAGCCGTACCCGGCGGGTTGAGCGACGGGTTGGGCCAGCCTGCGGGCAGCCGGTTTTCAGTTTATCGCAATAATGTCGCCGTTAGCCTGACGGAGGCGCTGGAGTTGAGCTTCCCAGCCATCGCAAAGTTACTGGGCGAGCAGAATTTCAAGGGGCTGTCGGGTATCTTCCTGCGCCAGCATCCACCCGAAACGCCGATCATGATGCAATATGGTGCGGCCTTCCCCGATTTTCTGGCCGGAATCGAGCAGCTCTCCCATATCGGCTATCTGCCCGACGTTGCCCGGCTGGAACAAGCTGTGCGGGTCTCGTATCACTCTGCAGATGCGACCCCAATCGACCCTGAAGACCTCCAGGCTTTGGCGCCGGACGCGCTTGCATCGGCTCGGTTCGACCTTGCGCCATCCGTGCGGCTTGTCCGCTCTTCCTGGCCGATCCATCAGATATGGGCCTATAATCTTGAAGACGGCGCGCCCAAGCCAACCGGTGGTGCGCAGGACGTACTTATCCATCGGCCGGAATTCGACCCCGAAGTGATCCCTATCTCACCGGGAACGGCAGATTTTATCGCCGCGATGATGCGGGGAGAAATGCTGGCGGATGCCAACGAGAGCGCGCAGGCCGCACATGACACCTTCGATCTGTCGCAAGCCCTTGGCCTTCTGCTGTCAGCCCAGGCCATCACACACATAACTACTGGAGATGATTGATGTACGCGCTGATTTCCTTGCATGATGCCGTGTTCGGTCGACTTGAACGCGCAAGCTGGTTGTTACCGACACTCGCGCGCTTTCTCTTTGCCGCGCTCTTCCTGTTCTATTTCTGGGTCTCCGGCGCCACCAAACTGGGCGATGGCTTTCTTGGCCTCTTCAGCCCATCCTTCAACGCATATGCCCAGATTTTCCCTAAGGCGATGGAAGCGGCGAACTATGATGCAGCGGAACTGTCAATCTTTCACACGCTGGTTGTTCTGGCCGGTACCTATGCCGAATTCCTGCTGCCGCTGTTGATCGTTATCGGGTTATTCAGCCGTCTGGCTGCGCTTGGTATGATCGGATTTATCGCAGTGCAGACTCTGACAGACCTCTACGGCCACGGTGTGATCAATGAGGCGGCGTCGGTCGGAGCATGGTTCGACAAGATGCCGGACGCGATCATCATGGATCAGCGGGCGCTGTGGATTTTCCTGCTGTTGGTGATCGTTTTCAAAGGGGCAGGCCCGATTTCAGTGGACCGCGTGCTCGCCAACAACGCCGAGCCTAAAAATGAGCTTTAGGCTCATCCGGTTTTCCGGCTGCAACGGCCAGCAGTCCGCCCAGCAGGGTAAACCCGATGGGGAACATGGTGAAGACACTGAAACCGAAGGCATAATACATCAGCCCGGCTGAGATCAGCATCAACATTCCCCCCCATAAAGCACGTGCACTGGCCATGGCACCACCAGCGATGGCCAGCACGGGGGACAGGAAGCTGGCAATGCGGATCAAATCCACGTTGTCCACCTGATGGGCAAGGCCATCGATCTCGCCGAACCGCTCGATCGCCTCGGTATATCCATAGCCGAAAAAACCGACGAACATGGCAAAAACACCGCCAATGATACCCAGAACAAGTGCCGCATTACGCATCAGTACCCTCCAACTTACGAGATGCAGATAGGCATTCCTGCCAGTTTATCCAAGTAGGGCGGCCTCAACCTCGGCATTCCAACCCAGATATAGCTGACCATGCTGCTCAATCAGAGGGCGCTTCATTAGCGTCGGATGCTCTGTCAGCAGGTCAAGCGGTGCGGTGGCGCGATCTGCATCACTTAGTCCACGCCAGGTTGTAGAGCGGGTATTGAGAAGTGCTACACCAAAAGTCGCATAGGCGGATTTCAGCACGCTTTGGGGCACGCCATCGGCGCGGACATCACGCAGTTCAGCATCAGGAAATGATTTCAATGCCTTACGGCAGGAATCGCAATTTTTGAGACCATAAATAACCATCGTTCCCCCCGGTATTTTCCACCTTCCATAACGATCGGTAACGCAAAGGTCACGGGGTTTCACTTGCTTTTTGCAGGGGCCATGCAATCATCGGTAGCGCGGCGGCACATTCGCCGCATGGCCCGGCATATTCCCGGGGACTGGAAGTCAAGAAGGAGAAGCGGCATGCCTACCGGCACCGTGAAATGGTTCAATACAACAAAGGGTTTCGGCTTTATCGAACCCGAAGATGGCGGCAAGGATGTCTTTGTGCATATCTCGGCCGTCGAACGCTCCGGCCTGACAGGGCTGGCTGACAATCAAAAGGTTTCTTATGAGCTTCAGGATGGGCGCGACGGGCGTCAAATGGCTGGCGATCTCAAGCTGCTCTGACTGCGCAACATCGTATTTGTTATAAAATCATGGCCTTCGCCCGGGTAACAACCTGCGGCGCAGGCTACTATGCCGGATGACTGCGGTGACCAGCGGCCCAGCGCGCTTGTTTTTTGCCTTCCTCTCTGAAAGTCTGATTGATTTGGTTTTGCTGAATGGGTGATCCGATATCGCCCATGTGCCCGCCGGGTCGGTTATGTTTTCGACGGTTTCCACCGCCGCGCCCTGGATTCGCGAGAGTAGGTCGGAAAATCTGTGAGGAACGGCTCGGGAATACCCGTTTCAGGCCGAAATCACAGCGGAACTGAGGGCTTTGGCCGGTTAGTATTGAGATAGCGTTGAAACTTCTGCAAAAAGGGTAAATGATTTAAGTTCCCGCAAAAGGAGTTTTCGTGAGCCTCTTTATCATCGTCGCACTGCCCTTTTTCGGCGCGCTGTTGCCAGGTCTGATGAATACCGCGGGGCGGCAGGCATGCGGCGGGGTCACCTTTATCGTCTCGCTGGCCGCGTTTATTGGCCTTCTGACCAACCTGCCCGCCGTGATCGCCGGTGAAGTGGTAATGGCACGGGTGGATTGGCTTCCGCTTCTGGGGCTGAACTTCACACTGATGCTGGACGGGTTGGGGTTTTTCTTTGCCAGTCTGATCCTTGGCATCGGGCTGCTGATCATCACCTACGCGCGGTCCTATCTCTCACGCGATGACAATATGGGCGAGTTCTTTACCTATCTGCTGCTATTCCAAGGCGCGATGGTAGGCATTGTTTTAAGCAATAACGTTTTGCTTTTGCTTATCTTCTGGGAGCTTACCTCGCTATCCTCCTTCCTGCTGATCGGGTATTGGAAGCACTTGCCCGAAGGACGTCAGGGCGCACGGATGGCGCTGGCGGTGACCGGGATGGGCGGGCTGGCGATGGTCGGTGGCATGCTGATCCTGGGCCGGATCGTGGGCAGCTATGACCTGAGCGTGATCTTAGAGAATCGCGAGATGATCCAGGCATCACCGCTTTACGTGCCCGCGCTTTTGTTGATCCTGCTTGGCTGTTTCACCAAATCGGCGCAATTCCCGTTCCACTTCTGGTTGCCGCATGCCATGGCCGCGCCGACGCCGGTCTCGGCTTACCTGCATTCCGCTACGATGGTGAAGGCGGGCATCTTCCTGATGGCTCGGATGTGGCCGGTACTGTCGGGCACGCCGGAATGGTTTGCGATCGTCACCACGGCGGGTCTGGTCACGATGGTGCTGGGCGCTGTCATCGCGCTTTTCAAACACGACCTGAAAGCACTGCTGGCCTTCTCGACGGTCAGCCATCTGGGCCTGATCACCATGCTGCTGGGCACCGGCACGGCCTTTGGCGCGATGGCGGCGGTGTTTCACATCCTGAACCACGCCACCTTCAAGGCGGCACTCTTTATGTCAGCCGGGATCATCGACCACGAAGCGCATACCCGTGATATCCGAAGGCTTGGCGGGCTTCGTACCCTGATGCCGGTGACCTTCGTGATCGTGACCATCGCGGCGCTGTCGATGGCAGGCATCCCGCCGCTGAACGGCTTCCTGTCGAAAGAAATGATGCTCGAGGAAGCCACCCACACAGTTCTCTGGGGCTCGCACTGGATGATGCCCGTTCTGGTGGTTGTCGGCTCGCTCTTTTCCGCCGCTTACAGTTTTCGCTTGATCGGCCATGTGTTTCTGGGTCCGGTGCGCGACGATTACCCAACCAAGCCGCATGATCCGGGCTCGGGCATGTGGCTCCCTCCGGCGCTGCTGGTGCTGCTGGTGGTGGTCATCGGCCTCGCTCCGTTTCTGGCCGAACCTTACGTGCGTATGGTTACCGAGGCCGTGCTGGGCGGCACGGTGGAAATGCCCAAGGCGCATCTGAAGCTCTGGCACGGGCTGACACCGCCGCTCTTCATGTCGCTGGTGGCGGTTCTGGGTGGTCTTGCTCTGCTGGCGGCCTATCGACCGGCATTGCGGTTCTGGGACAACACCCCACGCCCCGAGGCGAAAACAATCTTTGAGAAGGGCGTAATTGCGGGTTCTGTGGCTTTGTCCCGGGTTCTGACGCACCCCCTGCATAATGGCGCGTTTACCCGATACGGCGCGATCATGGCGGTCACAGTGATCGCCGCCGGACTGCATGCCTGGAGCACTGGCACCCTGGGCGAAATGACGCGGGCTATGCAGCCCGCAGGCGCACTACCGGTCGCGGGCTGGTTGATGCTGGTGGCGGCCACCGGCGGGTTGGTCTTTTTACACCGCAACCGGCTTTTGTCGCTGATCCTGATCGGTATTGTCGGGCTGATGGTCTCGATCGGGTTTGTCTATTTCAGCGCGCCTGACCTAGCGATGACACAAATCACGGTCGAGGTGGTGACGATCATTCTGCTGCTTCTAGCGCTTAACTTTTTGCCCAACCGGACACCGGTTGAAAGCAGCGTCCTCAGGCGCACCCGCGACGGGGCGGTCGCCATCGCTGGAGGGGTAGCTACCGCGGCGATGTCCTATCACTTCCTGCTGCGCGACTTCGTCTCACCCTCGATCTCGGAATTCCATCTGGCGAATTCCTACAAGGGCGGCGGTGGCACCAATGTGGTAAACGTGATCCTTGTCGATTTCCGGGGCTTCGATACCTTTGGCGAAATCATCGTGCTCGGCATCGCGGCGCTGCTGATTTACGCCCTGACCGAGACGCTGCTGTCAGGGCCGGTGCGCGCCCGGCTCTTGAATCGCTTGCCGGATCAACCCCGTGCCGGAGACCGGCATCCGATGATGATGGTAGTGCTGACACGCGTGCTGATGCCGGTGGCGCTGATGGTGGGTTTCTACATCTTCCTGCGCGGCCATAACGAACCGGGCGGCGGGTTCATCGCCGGGCTGATCGTGTCAATCGCGGTGGTGATGCAATATATGGCCAGCGGATTCAGCTGGGCCTCGGCGCGGCTACACTATCCCTATCACGGTATCATCGGCGCGGGCGTGCTGGTGGCCGGGCTGACCGGCATCGGATCATGGTTCGTGGGCAAGCCGTTCCTGACGTCGGATTTCGCCTATTACCGCATCCCGCCCTTCGACAAGTTCGAGCTGGCCACCGCTGCCGCCTTCGATCTGGGCGTTTTCCTCGCGGTTGTCGGCGCAGTCATGCTGTCGCTTGAAAGCTTCTCGCGGCTGGCGCGGCGCGCCCACATGCCCGACAGCGAACATGCGATGGATATCAATCCGTCGCGCGACGATCTGCCCGATCCGATCCAGCCCGGCACGAAAGGAGAGGTGTAAGATGGAATTGCTTGTCGCCTCTGCCATTGGCATCCTGACCGCCGCCGGGCTTTACCTGGTGCTGCGACTGCGCACATTCCCCGTGATCATGGGCGTGTCGCTGCTGACCTATGCGGTCAATGTCTTTCTCTTCGCCTCGGGACGACTGACCATCGGCGCCTCGCCCATCCTGATCAAAGGTGTCGAGACCTATACCGACCCGCTGCCGCAGGCGCTGGTGCTGACCGCAATCGTGATCTCGTTCGGGATGACGGCAGTGATCGTGATGATCGCGCTTGGCGCTTATCTGGGGTCGGATGACGACCATGTGGATGACCCGGCTGAACCCGCAGCGGAGGAGGCCCAATGACCCACTGGATCATCCTTCCCGTTGTTTTGCCCGCGATCCTGGCCCCGTTCATCGTGCTGGCGGCGCGCTATCATATCGGCATCCAGCGGGTGTTTTCCGTGGCGGGCGTGTTGGCGTTGATCGCGATCACCGCCGGTCTTGCCTGGGAAGCCTCAGATGGAACCGTGATGCTTTACCGGCTGAGCGACTGGGCCGCGCCCTTCGGCATCGTTGTCGTAGGCGACCGGCTCTCGACCCTGATGGTGCTGCTGACCTCGGTTTTGGCATTTTTCGTGCTGCTCTACGCGATCGGATCTGGCTGGGATGATCGGGGGCGGCATTTTCACGCGCTTTTCCAGTTCCAGTTGATGGGGATCATGGGCGCGTTCCTGACCGGTGACCTCTTTAATCTCTTTGTGTTTTTCGAGGTGCTGCTCATTGCCTCTTACGGGCTGATGATCCATTCGGGTGGCAATGAGCGGCTGCGCGCGGGCGTGCAATATGTGCTTTATAACCTGCTGGGTTCGACGCTCTTCCTCTTTGCCCTCGGCGCGATCTATGCCGAAACCGGCACTCTTAACATGGCGGATCTATCGCAAAGGGTTGCCCTGATTGATCCGGGTGCCAGTGTCGGCATCCGCATCGCCTCGGTCCTGCTGCTCCTGGTATTTGCGATCAAGGCAGCACTTGTGCCGCTGCATTTCTGGCTACCGTCGAGCTATGCCGAGGCTCCGGCCCCGGTCGCGGCACTTTTCGCGATCATGACCAAGGTGGGCGCCTATGCGATCATCCGCGTCTATACGATGATCTTTCCGCCTGATCTTGAGGTGACGGCCGGGCTGCACGGGCTCTGGCTCCTGCCCGCTGCGCTGATCTCATTGGCAATCGGCATGGTCGGCGTTCTGGCGGCGCGCAAACTGGACCGATTGGTGGCGTTCGCGGTCATCGGCTCGATGGGCATGGTGATGGTCGCCATTTCGATGTTCACCCCCGTCAGCATCGCCGCAGCGCTCTACTATATAGTGCATTCCACCCTGGCCGCTGCAGCATTGTTCCTGATTGTCGATCTGACCCGCGCAGGCCGCGACAGCCTGCATCTGCGCGCATTGCCGCCCGTATCGGGCGCGGCCCTGACCGCAGCACTTTACTTTACCGGCGCGATTGCCATGACCGGTCTGCCGCCACTGTCAGGCTTTGTCGGCAAACTCCTGATCCTTGATGCGGCCTTTACATCGCCGCTGGTGGTCTGGACCTGGGGAATTGTGCTGAGCGCCAGCCTGATCAGTGTCGTGGGATTTGCCCGGGCCGGCAGCACCGTTTTCTGGAAATCGGTCAGCATTGAACGCCCCGCCTCCGAGCCTCAGGCACCGCGCCCGGCCGCTTTGTCCTATGTGGCCGTGGGAGGGCTGCTGAGCCTCTTGATCGCGCATACAGTATTCGCCGGGCAGGTCCATCAGTATATGGGCAAGATGGCGACGCAGCTTTTCGCGCCAGATCGTTATGTCTCAACCGTGCTGGACACGCCGGGCAAACTGAGCAACGGCAAAAAGGAGGCACATTGACATGATCAAGGCATTCCGATGGTTGTTGCCGCATCCTTTCCTCACCCTGCTCCTGACGGTGGTCTGGGTTCTGCTGCAAAACAGTGTGACCTCGGGCATGGTCGTGTTCGGGCTGATCCTGGGGATCATCATTCCCCGCGCCACCGCCGTCTGGTGGCCGGACCGACCGCTCAATTTTCGCCTGATCCCGATGATCCCCTATGTGCTGCTAGTGATGTGGGATATTCTGATTGCCAACGTGCAGGTCGCCTGGATCGTGCTGACGCGGCCAAACTCGAAACTGCGCCCGGCTTGGGTGGTGATCCCGCTGGATCTGAAACAGCCCGAGGCCATCAGCATTCTGGCGGGCACGATCACGCTGACCCCCGGTACGGTCTCGGCGGATCTGTCGAACGAAGGCCACAGCCTGTTGGTACATGCACTTGACGCACCGAACCCCGACGAGGTGCGAGATCAGATCAAGGATCGCTACGAGCGCCGACTGAAGGAGATTTTCGTATGAGCCTTGCGAGCAATCTCATGGATATCGCCCTGATCATCGCCTTTGTCGCGGTCGCTCTGGCACAGATCATGGCCATGATCCGGCTTGTCATCGGGCCTGACACCGGTGACCGCATTCTGGCGCTGGATACGATGGTCGTGAATGCCATCGGGCTGATCATCCTTCTGGGCATCGCACAGGGCACGCGGATCTACTTTGAGGCATCCATGATCATTGCGATGCTCGGGTTCGTGTCGACCGTCGCCTACGCGCGGTTCGTATTGCGGGGGGATATCATCGAATGATGCTCGAGATGATTGCCACTTTTTTCGTCGCATTCTGGTTGCTGGTCGGGGCTATATTCTCGCTGGTGGGATCCATCGGGCTGCTGAAATTCAACGACTCGATGACCCGATTGCACGCGCCCACCAAGGTCGGCACCGTGGGCGTCGGCGCCCTGCTGGTGGCGTCGATGATCCATTCCTACGCCTTTGGAGATGGCTGGTCGATCCATGAGCTGCTGATCATGGCCTTCCTGTTTGTCACCGCACCGATTTCGGCGAACTTCATCGCCAAGGTGGTTATTCACAAGAAATCCTGCGAAACGCCACCGCCGCCAACCAAGGATGAAACCTGGTCCACGCTGGACATACCCGAGGCCGATCGCGAATATACCAAGACAGAAAAAGCCTAGAAGAGTGGAGCTTCTGGCAGGGAGTACCGAGGCGGGGGCTGGCCGGCGGCGGCCTCTTGGATTGATCTTCTGCACGGAATCAAAGCGCTGGCCGCCGCGCATTGACGACGCGTACCCACGCGGCGGCGATTTGGTGGGGCAAGTGCCACGAACTGAAGTTTTTCGGGTTTGACGAAGATGGAGTGGCGATCACTTATGTCAGATCGCCGCAACACGCATCGTCAATGCGCGGCTCAACACTTGGCGAGCCAACGTTAGCCTCAGGCCAATGCTGATGAGAGCGGTCCGGCGAGCGGCAGTCACCCTAAGACCGTGCAGGCTGTTTGAATACCAAGCCACATAGCATGAATATTTTTCGCCACAACATGACGATAAATCGCACACACCTGCCCGAGATCGGTCAAGAATGGGAATCAGCGATCGTGAAGGGGAGTATCATGGGCGAGATTCAGGACTATCGGATGCTGATCGGCGGCGAATGGGTGGCAGCGGCTGATGGCGGCATGTTTGAAAGCCAAAACCCATCAACGGGCAAGGTCTGGTCCCGCGTTCCCGAGGCCACCGAGGAGGACGTGGACCGTGCTGTGCGCGCCGCACATGAGGCATTCACCACTGGCCCGTGGTCCAAGATGACACCTTCTGAGCGTGGCAGGCATCTGCGAAGGTTGGCCGAGCTTCTGGCCGACAAATCCGAAGATCTGGGCCGGATCGAGACCATCGACACCGGCAAGATGCTCAAGGAAACCCGCTGGCAGGCCAAATACATTGCCGAGTTCTTCCAGTTCTACGCGGGCTGTGCCGACAAGATCAGCGGCGAGACCCTGCCCATCGACAAGCCCGACATGTTTGCCTTCACCAAACGCGAACCGCTGGGCGTGGTTGCCGCCGTGGTGCCGTGGAACAGCCAGCTTTTCCTCGTGGCGGTCAAGATTGGCCCGGCATTGGCGGCGGGTAATACGGTGGTGTTGAAAGCCTCGGAACACGCCAGCGCCGCAATGCTGGAATTCGGCAAACTGATCGAAGAGGCCGGGTTCCCTCCGGGTGTCGTCAACATCGTCACCGGCCATGGCGACCCCTGCGGCCGAGCGCTCACCAGCCATAAGCTGGTTGCGCGGATCTCCTTCACCGGCGGCCCCGGGGCCGCGCGCCATGTCCTTGAAAACTCGAAGAATAACTTCGCCGAAGTCAGCCTCGAACTGGGTGGCAAATCCCCCTTCATCGTGTTCGATGATGCCAATATAGGAAGTGCGGTTAATGCCTCAATTGCAGGTATTTTCGGCGCGACCGGGCAAAGCTGTGTCGCCGGGTCCCGGCTCTATCTGCACGAGGATATCGCCGATGAGTTCCTCGAACGCATGGTGGCACAGGCGCGCAAGATCATGATCGGCGATCCCTTGTTGGACGAAACCCAGATGGGGCCACTTTGCACCGTTGGACAGCGCGATCATATCGAAGCCGAGATTGCTCATGCGGTCAGCGAAGGCGCCGAGGTGTTGACCGGCGGCAAGCGGCCCGAGGACACCGATGGGTTGTTCTTCGAACCCACCATCCTGGCCTGTCCCCGACAGGACCTGCGGATCGTCGATACCGAACTATTTGGGCCAGTCCTTTGTGCGCAAAAATTCCGGACCGAGGAAGAAGTCATTGAACTGGCAAATGATACCGAGCACGGGCTGGCTGCTGGCATCTTCACCCGCGACAGCGCGCGCAGCCTGCGTATGGCCGATGCGGTACGCGCCGGGATTGTCTGGGTCAATACCTACCGCGTGGTCTCTCCCATCGCCGAATTCGGTGGCATCAAGGGCTCGGGCTATGGCCGCGAAAGCGGGTTCCAGGCGATGTACGATTACACAAGACCCAAGACGGTGTGGATGAACACATCGGACGAACCGATGGCTAACCCGTTCGTGATGCGCTGAGGAGGCTGACCATGAGGTTTCAACTGGCGATCAATCTTGAGCGGATGGGCGACAGCGCCGATATGCGCGACGTGGCGCGGCACACGCTGGACATGGTGCAGACGGCCGAACAAGGTGGGTTCAACATCGTCTGGGCGGCGGAACATCACGCGCTGGAAATGACCATTGCACCCAATCCGTTTCAGATCTTGACATGGTGGGCACAGCATACCGACACGATCCGCCTGGGTACGGCGGTCGCCACCGCGGCCTACTGGCACCCGATCAACCTGGCGGGCGAAGCGGCGATGCTGGACCTGATCAGTGATGGCCGCCTGGAATTCGGCATTGGATCAGGGGCTTACCAGCGAGAGTTCGACCGGATGCACCCGGGGTTAAAGCAGTCAGATGCATGGCGATACATGCAGGAAATGCTGCCGGTGGTCCGCGCGCTCTGGCAGGGTGACGTGGCCCATGAGGGCGAATTCTGGCAGTTCCCGACCTCAACCTCCTGCCCAAAGCCGCTGCAACCGGAGGTGCCCGTCTGGGTCGCTGCCCGGTCGCCGATCACCTATGACTACGCGCTGCGCGAAAAATGCCACGTGATGAGCTGGCCCCTGACTCGCCCATTTAGTGAAGCAGAGTTGTACAAACAGCACCTGGATGAGGCAGTTATCAAGGCGGGTAATGGATTCAGACCCACATTTGCGATGATGCGCCATGCGGCTGTTTACGATAAGGAAGACGACCGCGCAAAAGCGCTCAATGCCATCCGCTGCGTGCTGGGGCAGTTTGAAAACCTCTTCCGCAACGCCGGGGACGTCACAAACGGCTTTCCCAAACAGATTCCGCTGGAGGACCTGACCGGACGTGAACAATACGACCCGGCGATGCTTGAGGAAAACCTGCTTTTCGGCTCGCCCGATCAGGTGATCGCAAAACTGAAACGCTACGAGGCGCTCGGGGTGGATGAATTCATCTACTACGCCTCGATGGGGCTGGATCACGATACTCAGAAACGGTCAATGGAACTGTTCTGCAATGAAGTGATTCCTGCATTTAAAGCAAAGGATTGAAGACATGTCTGAAAGTGGCGTGAAGGTGGCTCGTAACGGCCATGTGATGGAAGTGACGCTGGACCGGCCCAAGGTCAACGCGATCGACGTACCGACCTCGCAGGCGCTGGCCGCCGCGTTTCAGGAGTTGCACGAGGATAAGGAACTGCGCTGCGCCATCCTGACCGGCGGAGGCGAAAAGATTTTCTCGGCCGGATGGGACCTGAAGGCGCTGAATGACGGTGAGATGCAGCTTGATAACTGGTGGGAGGCGGATGAGTACGGATTTGGCGGCTTCACCGGTCTCACGGAAAACTGGGCGTTGAACAAGCCGGTGATCGCCGCGATCAACGGTCTGGCGATTGGCGGTGGTTTCGAAATGGCGATGGGCTGTGACCTGCTGATTGCTGCCGATCACGTAGAATTCGGCCTGCCGGAAATGCCGCTTGGGATCGTGCCCGATGCGGGCGCGCTGCAGCGCCTTCCCCGGCGCATTCCACATAATATCGCGATGGAGATGTTCCTGCTGGGTCGCCGGATGACCGCAAACGAAGCCGCGCATTACGGGCTGGTCAACAAGGTCGTGCCCAAAGATCAGTTGATGGATGCGGCGCGGGAATGGGCGGCCTCGATTGCATGGTCTGCGCCGCTGGCGATGCAAAGCGTCAAGGAAGTGCAGCGCGAGATCGAATGCGTGCCGCTGGAGCAGGCTTTCCACAAAATGCGCACTGATCCGATGCCGACCTATCGCAAGATGCTGAAATCCGATGACGCGGCCGAGGGCGTCGCGGCCTTCGTCGAAAAACGCGAACCCAATTTCAAAGGGGAATAGGTCATGTATCCCGATCCGAAATCCATCACCCGCGTCACCACCATCGGCGCCGGGCCAATTGGGGCTGGCTGGGCCGCGCATTTTCTGGCGCGGGGTTACGATGTCGCCGCCTATATCCATGACCCGTCCGAGCGTGAAAGCTTCGACGCGATTGTTGCTACGGCCTGGGTCAGCCTGACGGCATTGGGCCTCGCAGAAGGTGCCTCGATCAAAAAGTTAAAGATCGTGTGTGACCTGAGGAATGCAGCGCAGGACGCTGAATTTATTCAAGAAAGCTCCCCTGAAAGATTAAATCTGAAACAGGCGCTCTACAAAGAACTGGGTGAGATGGTGCCGCCCAAGGTGGTGATCGCATCGTCAACTTCGGGCCTGATGATGACGGATATTCAGGCCGATTGTTCGACACCAGAACGCACGGTTATCGGACACCCGTTCAACCCGCCCTACCTGCTGCCGCTGGTCGAAATCATAGGGGGTAAGCGGACTGATCCCGATGCCGTGGCCTGGGCGCGGGATTTCTACGAAATCGCCGGGAAGGCACCGCTGGTGATGAAAAAGGAAATCCCGGGCTTCGTCGCTACGCGGCTGCAGGAGGCGTTGTGGCGCGAGGCACTGCATATGGTTGCCAATGGCGAGGCCACGCCTGAAGATATTGATATCGCGCTGAAAAATGGCCCCGCGCCACGCATGGTCGTTCAAGGGCAATGCATGGCGTTCCATGTGGCCTGCGGTGCCGGTGGCATGGCAACCAATCTCGATCAGTTCGGCCCGGCGCTGAAATGGCCTTGGACCCGGCTGGAAGCACCTGAACTGACGCAGGAGTTGCGCAACCGGATGGTCGATGGGTGCAATGAGATTGCCGGCGGCCAGCATTTCGAGGAGATGGCAGCAGAGCGGGACAGGAAGATCGTGGCGGTTCTTAACGCATTGAAGAGCGATGCGTAAGCTATCAGGCGTACAGCATTGTGTAGGAACGGATTTACTACGTTCTTAAACCTTTAAGATCACTCCTTGATTGGCGGGGAAAATACGGCGCCGATCAGGTGAACCTATTATCTCTCGGGAACCCTCGTGGAGCCATGCGCCCGGCACCGGCGCGTTTGCCGGTCCATTCGGCAAGCTCGGTCTCTGTACGGGTGCGACCCGCGGGGTCGAGCCAGCTGAGCCCTTCGGACAAGGTGAAGGTCGTGGCATCGCTGAGCCCACCATCCTTGTACTTTTGCAGCCGGACGCCCTTGCCCCGACCCATTTCGGGCAGTTCTTCCAGTGCGAAGACCAGAACCTTGCGGTTCTCGCCCACACAGGCCACGTGATCGCCTGTCACTGGCTGACATACTTGCGCGCGCACGTCTTGCTTGACATTCAGCACCTGCTTGCCGGTGCGGGTTTGCGCCAGCACCTCGTCCTCGGGCACGACAAATCCGTCGCCTGCGCTGGAGGCCACGAGCAGTTTCCGCCCCGGCTGATGAATGAACAGATCGACAATCTCGGCCTCGTTGGGAAGATCCACCATCAGTCGCAAGGGTTCACCCATACCACGCCCGCCGGGCAGGTTAGCGGCACTGACGGTATAAAAGCGCCCGTTAGAGCCAAAGGCCAGTAGCCGGTCGGTGGTCTCGGCATGGAACATGAAGCGCGGCGCGTCGCCGTCTTTGAATTTCAGCTCGCGGTTCAGGTCGATATGGCCGGTCATCGCCCGGATCCAGCCCATCTGCGAGCAAACTACGGTAGTCGGTTCGCGGTCGATCATCGCCTCAAGCGGCACTTCTTCAACTTCGGCAGCCTCTTCGATCAGGGTGCGGCGCGCGCCGTATTCATAATCCTTGCCGAACTTCTTTTTCACCTCTTTGAGTTGGGCGGCGATGCTCTCCCATTGCAGCGTTTCGCTGTCCAGCAGGTCTTCGAGCCCGGCGCGTTCCTCCATCAGTTCGGACTGCTCACGCAGAAGCTCCATTTCCTCAAGCCGCCGCAGGCTGCGCAGGCGCATGTTGAGGATCGACTCAGCCTGAAGCTCGGAAAGCTCGCCCTCGTCAGGGCCTGGCGGCACATAATCGGCCTCGTCTTTGGCCCGCACATGGGCCTTAGACCAGTTTTCGCGCATCAACGCCGCTTTGGGGTCATCATCATAGCGGATAATATCGATCACCCGGTCGAGGTTGAGGAAGGCCACAACCAGCCCTTCCAATACCTCAAGCCGGTGGTCGATCTTTTCCATCCGGTGGGTCGAGCGGCGGATCAGTACTTCCTGACGGAAATCGAGGAAGGCGCGCAGCACCTCTTTCATGCTGCAAACCTTGGGCGTCAACCCGTCGATCAGCACGTTCATGTTGAGCGAGAACCGCACTTCCAGATCCGAGTTGCGGTAGAGCATGCCCATCAGCACATCCGGTTCGACATTCTTGGAACGCGGTTCGAGGATCAGGCGGATATCCTCGGCACTTTCGTCGCGCACATCCGCGAGGATCGGAACCTTCTTGGTCTGGATCAACTCGGCGATCTTTTCGATCAGCTTGGATTTCTGCACCTGATAGGGGATTTCGGTAACCACAATCTGCCACTGGCCGCGGCCCATATCCTCGACCTCGTAGCAGCAGCGCAGCCGGAACGACCCGCGCCCAGTGCGATAGGCCTGCGCAATATTCTCAGGTGGCTCCACGATGACGCCGCCGGTCGGGAAATCGGGGCCGGGTACGTATTTCAAGAGCGTGTCGTCGCGCGCGTCTGGCGTGCGGATCAGGTGCAGGCAGGCATCACACAGCTCGGCAATGTTATGCGGCGGAATATTGGTCGCCATGCCCACGGCAATCCCCGAAGAGCCGTTGGCCAGCAGGTTCGGGAAAGTGGCGGGCAGCACGACCGGCTCGGTCAGCGTGCCATCGTAATTGTCGCGGAAATCGACCGCGTTTTCGTTCAACCCTTCCAGCAGAGCCTCGGCCACCGCGGTCATCCGCGCCTCGGTATAGCGGCTGGCGGCGGGGTTATCGCCGTCGATATTGCCGAAGTTCCCCTGCCCGTCGACCAGCGGGTAACGCACCGCGAAATCCTGAGCCAAACGCGCCATCGCGTCATAGATCGCGGCATCGCCGTGCGGGTGGTAGTTGCCCATCACGTCGCCGCTGATCTTGGCGGATTTCCGGAAGCCCCCGGTAGAACTCAACCGCAACTCGCGCATGGCATAGAGGATTCGGCGGTGTACCGGCTTCAGACCGTCACGCGCATCGGGCAATGCTCGGTGCATGATCGTACTGAGCGCATAGGTCAGATACCTGTCGCCGATTGCACGGCGCAGGGGCTCTGCTATGGTTTCGGGGCCGATATTGGGGTCATCCAGCACGTTGCTCATAGATGCTGTGATACCCAAGCCGGATTGGCCCGTAAAGCGGGTTAGGAGGGAAAGTTTCATGCTTTTCCCATGAAACCGGTAAGGGAATCGGCTATGCTGACGATGCTGCTCAGTTTGTTTGTTGAATTAGGGGTTGCGCATGTGGCGTTTTATGCTTGTTTCTTTCGCCTTTCTTGGCTGGTCTTTCTACGTCCTCAGCGGGGGCGCGGATTACGAGCCGCGTCTGCAGTCCATTCAGGCCAGGACCAAACTTGATGACACGCGTCCGTTGGCGCGTCCGGGGTCGATTCAAGTGGCCGAACTGGCCGAAGCGCCGGTTTCCGAAGGCGACGCCGCCCGTGCCCTGCCATTGGTGGATGATCTGGACGTGACCAAGAAGGGCGGGGTTGCGATTACCTTGGCCTCGGTGTCAGCAGATGAGATCGTCGAGCCTGAGTTTGAAGCTGATGCTGCTAAAACCGAAGACCTTACACAAGCGCCTGAGATCGTCGATACCCCGGAAATCCCAGCCGATCAACTCGCGCCCTTGGCGGACACCAGGCGCGTCACCGGTTTCATCGTGAATCTGCGGGATGGGCCCAGTACGTTTTACCTGGCGATCGGCAGCCTGAGCGAAGGTACCGCGGTCGAGGTGCTGGAGAACCCCGGCGAGGACTGGCTTAGAATTCGCGTATCCGACACCGGTCAGGAAGGCTGGATTGCCGATTGGCTGGTGACGGCGGCGGCAAACTGATTGCATCACAAAGCCGCTCGCGCCATAGCTGGGGCATGACACAAAAATCCATTCTGATCACCGGCTGTTCGTCAGGCATCGGCTATGATGCGGCACATGGGCTTAAAGCACGGGGCTGGCGGGTGTTTGCCGCCTGCCGCAAGCAAGCCGATTGCGACAGGCTGATCGCCGAGGGGTTGGAAAGCCCGCTGCTTGATTACGAAGATGAAAAGACCATCGACACCACCGTGGCACAGGTTCTTGACGCCACGGGCGGCACGCTTGATGCACTATTCAACAATGGCGCCTTCGCCTGCCCCGGCGCGGTCGAGGATTTGCCGCGCGGCGCTTTGCGGGAAATATTCGAGGCCAATGTATTTGGCTGGCACGATCTGACACGCCGGATCATCCCGGTGATGCGCCAACAGGGCCATGGGCGCATCGTGCAGTGTTCGTCGGTGCTGGGGTTTGTGACACTGCCGTGGCGCGGGGCCTATAACAGCACCAAATACGCGCTTGAGGGTCTGACCGATACACTGCGCATTGAAATGAGGGGAACAGGGATCGAGGTCGTTCTGATCGAGCCGGGACCCGTCACCTCGAAAATCCGGGTCAATTCGATCCCGCAATTCGAACGCTGGATCGACTGGGAAAACTCGCCCCGTGCCGACCAGTATCGCGCGAGCCTGCTCAAGCGGCTTTATGAACATGACGGCAGCAGAGACACGTTTGAGTTGCCTGCTTCGGCGGTCACCAAGAAACTAGTGCATGCAGTAGAATCGCGTCGTCCACGGGCGCGCTATTATGTGACGACCCCGACCTATATGATGGGGACGCTACGACGTATCCTGCCAACCCGCGCCTTGGATTGGGTGTTGTCCAGAAGCTGACCAAACACGCCCTGCGTCACGATTACGCTTTCGCTTTTGCTGCCGTGACCTCTAGATGTGCGGGTAGATTCGCTGCAAAGGACCTGTCAGATGGCTGATGATCCGCTCTTTTACATCGTGGCAATTGCCTGTCTGGCTGTTGCGGGCATTTTGCTGTTCGGCATCGTGACCTTTGGCAAGGGCGGTGACTTCAACAAAAAGCACGCCAACAGGATCATGCGCTGGCGCATCGGCGCACAGTTTGTCGCCGTGGTGCTGATCCTGCTGTTCGTATTCATCCGCAGACAAACGGGGCAATAAGATGGTCGTTCTGAACAAGATCTATACCAGAACCGGAGATGCCGGCGAAACCGCCCTGGGTAACGGCGACCGCGTTGCCAAACACTCGTCCCGGGTGAACGCCTATGGCACCACCGATGAGGTGAACGCGACCGTAGGGATGGCGCGTTTGCACGCCTCGGGCGATGTGGACACCGCATTGGCGCGCATCCAGAATGACCTTTTCGACCTTGGGGCGGATCTGTGCCGTCCCGATATGGAAAAGGATGCGGATGCCGAATACCCGCCGCTACGCGTCACCGACGCACAGGTTGAACGGTTGGAGGCCGAGATTGACGTCATGAACAAGGTGCTGGAACCACTGCGCAGCTTCATCCTGCCGGGTGGATCCGAGTTGGCCGCGTACCTGCATCTTTGCCGGACGGTGAGCCGCCGGTCAGAGCGACTTGTGGTAGAACTCGCCACCGAAGAAAGCATCAACCCGGCGGCGGTGAAGTACCTCAATCGCCTGTCTGACTGGTTCTTCGTTGCCGCCCGCATGGCTAACGATAATGGCCAAAGCGATGTCTTGTGGGTTCCTGGAGCTAACCGCTAACAGCGGCGAACCTTCCGGGGAACAGCCCGGCGATCTGAAGGACAGAGCGCCGGCCCCCGAAAGCAGTGCAAAAAATCCTCGGAATCATCCCGGGGAAATTACCGCAGCACGCATTCGGGCGACAGATATGAAACCGTCTGAACCACTTGGGTCCGGGCCAAGACTCAGCTCCAATGTCGCTTTCCCTGTTTTTTGAGTCGCTTATTTCAGCCGTGTGGGACACAATCTCATTCAAGCTTTGCTGAAGTTATCATCAGGTTTTCTGAAGTATAGCTGCGACAACATCCAAAGACCGGAGCACGCATGTTCCGCGAAAAACAACTGGATGGAACTAGAACAAGGGAGGACAAGAATGAATTTCTGTCGAAACAGATTCTCTGCGACGGTAAGGATGCTCGGCGCCGTACTGGTGGTCGGGGCATTGCCAGCCACAGCTACCGCACAGAGCACTGCCGGGCTAGGCGATACCGCGGCAATGGCAAAACCCGAGATCACCTTCACCTCGTGGACCGGCCCTTATATGCGCAGCCAGATGCTGGGTTTTGTGCGGCCCTACGAAAACGAACGTGGTGCCCGCGTCAATGTCGAACACTATAATGGCGGCATCGACGAGATACGCGATCAGGTGGAATCGGCCAATGTGGTCTGGGATGTTGTGGACCTGACACAGGCAGATTCGCTGCGGGCCTGCAATGAAGGGTTGCTGGAAAACCTGTCGGATATCGACCTGCCCGCCGGGGCGGATGGCACACCTGCTGAAGAAGATTTCGTCGAGGGCGCGCTGAATGATTGCGGCGTTGGCGTCATCGTCTGGGGCACGGCCTTTGCCTACAGTAATTCGACCTATGGTGACAATCCGCCCGCGACCATCGCCGATTTCTTCGACACCGACACCTATCCGGGCGCCCGTGCGATCCGCGATGATCCGACCGTGATCATGGAATGGGCGTTGATGGCCGACGGTGTTGCACGCGAAGACGTCTACCCGATGCTGGAAACTGACGAAGGCGTGGAACGTGCGTTCGGGAAGATGGAAAACATCCGCTCGGGCTTGCAAACCTGGCAGGCGGGGCGCCAGCCGGTCCGGATGCTGAACGCCGGCGAAGTCGCGATGTCGATGATCTGGGCCACAACCGGCGCTACCGCCTCCGAGGAAGATGGTGCGGATTTCACCGTCAACATGGATGGCCGTGTGATCGAGCTTGATCTCTTCGGTATTCCGAAAGGCAGCCGCCACAAGGACGAGGCGATGGATTTCATCCGTTATGCCAGCAGCACCAATTCGCTGGCCAATATGGTAGGCTTCCTGCCCAACGGTCCGACGCGCAAATCGTCACTGACCCGGTTGTCGGACGACACCCTGAACAAGATCCCGAATGGCCCGGCCTTTGAGGACAAACAGCATATCCTGTCCGATGCAGCATGGTGGTCCGCAAACCACGAACGCCTGGAAGAGCTTTTCGACCTTTGGATGTCGGCTGGCGCGCGCCAGGGTGCATCCGGAACGGTTCGATAGGCTGGAAAACAGGATACAGAGGTATAAAAAATGAGTGACCAATCAACACAAACGCCCGACAATCTTGTTGCCAAGTCGGGGCTATTCGCGGGGATGAACCCGCTCATGGGGATCTTGTCGATGCTCATGATTATTTGCTTTGTCGGCTACACGATCATGGATGTCGAACGCTCATCCGAGGTCTTTGCCGCCGGGAAAGGCTTTATCATCAACACCATGGACTGGTTTTATGTGATCGTGGTGAATGCTGCGTTGTTCTTTGTTTTCTGGCTGCTGGTCAGCCGGTTTGGCGATGTCAAACTGGGCAAGGATGATGACGAACCGGACTTTTCGACCTTTTCGTGGATCTGCATGCTCTTCAGCGCCGGCCTGGGATCGGGCCTGATCTACTGGGGTGTGGCTGAACCGATGTATCACATTCAGGGCAGCCCATTCATGGAGCGTGCCGGGGCCGAAGCCGGCAGCGTCGATGCCGCAATATCGGCGGTGACGGTGACTAACTTCCACTGGGGCTTTCATGGCTGGGGGCTCTACGTGCTGGTGGGTCTCTGCCTTGCCTATTTTTCCTATCGCAAAGATCTGCCGCTCACGTTGCGGACAGCCCTCTATCCGGTTCTCAAGGATCGGATCTATGGCCCGTGGGGGCATCTTGTGGATCTGATCGGCGTTTTTGGCACAATCTTTGGCCTCGCAACTTCGTTGGGGCTTGGCGTGACGCCAATTGCAGCGGGTCTGGAGAACCTCGGCTGGATGGCGAACACCCAGACAAACCAGTTGATCCTTGTCGCGATCATTACCTGCCTTGGCACGGCCTCGGCAGCGTCTGGTGTGGGCAAAGGTGTTCGTATTCTCAGTGAGTGCAACGTCATGGCCTCGATCGGTTTGTTGATCCTCTTCATCATCCTTGGGCCGACAGCCTTCCTGCTGGGCATCACTATCTCGGGCTTTGGCGACTACCTTTGGAATGTCATCCCGATGGGGTTCTGGATCAACGGCGACCCTGAAGTGCAATGGCAGGGCTGGTGGACCATCTTCTACTGGGGCTGGTGGATCGCGTGGTGCCCGTTTGTGGGCCTCTTCATCGCGCGGGTATCCAAGGGCCGCACCATCCGGCAGTTTTGCTTCTGCGTGCTGCTGATCCCGACTTCGGTCGTGACGCTGTGGATGGGGGTCTTTGGCGGTGCAGCTTCCGGGGTTGACCTCTTCTACAACGCCGGTGTCGTCGATGCGGTGAACAACGATTACGCCTCGGGCGTGTTCCAGACGGTGGCCGGGTTCGGATATGACTTTCTGACCTATCCGATCACTGTCCTGATCACGATCCTGCTGATCTCGTGGTTTGTCACGTCGTCGGATTCGGGCACGCTGGTGATGTGCACGATGCTGTCGATGGGCGATGAGCATCCGCCGGTCAAATTCCGGGTCTTCTGGGGCCTGACCTCGGGGATCGTGGCAGGCGTTTTGATGCTGGCTGGAGGGCTGAGCGCGCTGCAGACCGCGTCGATCGTCGCGGGTCTGCCGATCGCGGTGATCCTGCTCTTCATGATTTACGGCATTGTGCATTCGCTGCACGAGGATCACCCGGCGCCGGATGTCGAGGACAAGTATGACCTCGAGTTCCTGAACCGCTGATCTGAAGTCGATCAATCTGTGAAACCAATTGGGGGCGGTATCATCCGCCCCCAATTTTTTGACCCGAACGAACCCTCGGTAGCGCAAATCCAGGCGTCATCACCTCTACAAAAACTTAAATGATTTTCAAAAAATCTTGCGGTCATACCGGAAACGCGACGTCGCAAGACGCAAACGTGACGATTTTACCCTGTTTCCCGGATTAACAAGTCTGTAATAACGCGCCAGAGAGCTTTCTGAAGAGTCGCTTCGCGGCTCTTCCTCAATTTAACGGAGACCATGCCAATGAAGGTGCTCGTACCTGTCAAACGCGTGATCGACTATAACGTGAAGGTTCGCGTCAAAGCGGACGGAAGCGGTGTCGATCTTGCCAACGTCAAAATGTCGATGAACCCCTTTGACGAGATTGCCGTCGAAGAGGCCATCCGCCTTAAAGAAGCCGGTAAGGCTGACGAAGTCATCGCTGTTTCGATTGGCGTGAAGCAAAGCCAGGAAACCCTGCGCACCGCGCTGGCGATGGGCGCGGACCGTGCTATTCTGGTGGTCGCCGCTGATGACGTGCACACAGATATCGAGCCGCTGGCCGTTGCCAAGATCCTTGCCAAGATTGTCGAAGAAGAGCAGCCCGGCGTTGTTCTGGCAGGCAAACAGGCGATCGACAACGACATGAACGCTACGGGTCAAATGTTGAGCGCCCTGCTGGGGTGGTCGCAAGGCACGTTTGCATCGGGTCTGGACATTGAGGGCGATCATGCGCTGGTCACCCGCGAAGTGGACGGCGGCCTGCAAACGATCAAGGTCAAGATGCCGTCGATCATCACGGTCGACCTGCGCCTGAACGAGCCGCGCTATGCCTCGCTGCCGAACATCATGAAAGCCAAGAAAAAGCCGCTGGACGAGAAAACCGCGGCTGATTACGGCGTCGATGTCACCCCGCGTCTGGAAATCGTCAAGACCGACGAACCCGAGAGCCGCAAGGCGGGTGAAATCGTGGGCTCGGTCGACGAGCTTGTTGCGAAACTCAAAGAAGCGGGGGCTGTATAATGGCTGTTCTTCTTCTCGCCGAAGTAACCGATGGCGAATTGGCACTGGACGCGACCGCAAAGGCCGTCACTGCCGCAAGCAAACTGGGTGATGTGACCGCGCTCTGCTGTGGCGGCTCTGCTGCTGCCGCCGGTGAAGCCGCTGCCAAGATCGACGGCGTGTCCAAGGTGCTGGTCGCCGAAGACGCGTCACTGGGTCACCGCCTGGCGGAATCAACCGCAGCGCTGATCGTGTCGCTGGCTGGCGATTACGAGCACATCGTTGCCCCTGCCACCACCGACGCCAAGAACGTCATGCCCCGTGTCGCAGCCCTGCTTGACGCGATGGTCATTTCGGACGTGTCGGGTGTTGTCGACGGCAATACGTTCGAGCGCCCGATCTATGCGGGTAACGCGATCCAGACGGTCAAATCCTCGGATGCCAAGAAGGTCGTGACTTTCCGGACATCAACCTTTGACGCTGCAGGTGAAGGCGGTTCGGCCAGTGTTGAGACCATCTCGGCGGCTGACAATCCCGGTCTTTCTGAATGGGTTGAAGACAAGGTTGCGGCAAGCGACCGTCCCGAACTGACATCGGCCGGCGTCGTTGTTTCCGGTGGTCGTGGCGTTGGATCTGAGGAAGACTTCAAGATTATCGAAGCGCTCGCCGATAAGCTGGGGGCTGCCGTTGGTGCCTCGCGCGCAGCGGTCGACTCAGGGTTTGCCCCGAACGACTGGCAGGTTGGTCAGACCGGCAAGGTTGTGGCACCTGATCTTTACGTCGCGGTCGGCATCTCGGGCGCAATCCAGCACTTGGCCGGCATGAAAGACTCGAAGATCATCGTTGCGATCAACAAAGATGAAGAAGCGCCGATCTTCCAGGTTGCCGATTACGGCCTTGTGGCCGACCTGTTCCAGGCTGTGCCGGAGCTGACCGAAAAACTCTGATACGCCAGATGTTGGCAGGCATTGCCCTGCTGAAAACACGTTAGGACCCGCCATTACCGGCGGGTCTTTTCTTTGTGAACGGACGTATGATCCGACCTGCCATCAACGCGTAGGCTTCGAACTACATATACGTTCTTGAAGGCCGACTAACGTTATTTTGCCGTCTCGCTATGACCCAACCATTTCGATAATCATCGGCCCCAATGCATCGGCGACCTCGTGATGCGCGCTTGGGCCAAGTACGTGCTGTGCAGCCGGGGCTTCAAGATCGGTAAATCGCATGCCTTTCGTGCCCTCGGATAGTGCCACCCTGCTCGCTGTAACCTCGACCACCTCAGCAACCAACGGGCGCAGAACCTCAATCATGTCGCGCGTCACATAGTTGGGATCGAAGGCCGCGCTGGTCTGATCGGCATCGTTCTCGGGTTTGCGCGCCGACATCCACAGCAGCACGATCTTGCTGTCAAGCTTTTGCAGCAATAGCTGCATGCGCGAGACCCAGGCGATCTGAATTTCCTCGCGTACCGTGCTGAACCGCCCGTCCGACATTTCCTGCAAGCGTTCCAGCATGTGCCGGACAAAGTGAAACTCGGTAAAGTCGACCTCGCCATACATAGTGCGCAACGTGCCGGATGCTTCGAGGAACCGGTCGTTACGGCGTGGATGCACTGAATAGAAACGATTTGTCATGTTGGCGACGCAGGGCACCTGCAATACCGTCAGACCCGCCTGGGCCGTGGCCATCAGCACTCCGGGGTCATTCAGATACACATCGACACCTGCATTGGGCCATCCAAAATTCACACATTTCACGCCGGTCCGCGCCTCGATTAACGCTGGGTATGGCTGTTCGATGAATTTCCCGTAAGTGTCTGTACCGCCCAGGAAACTGGCATAGAGACCTTCGAGCTTTCGCTGTGGCCCTCGAAAACTGAGTTTTGAGCCCGCGTAACTACACGGTAGATAGTCAAGAGGACTTCGCCCCAATCGTTCATAAGCCATATCACCCACCAAGTATTTTTTGCCCGCCAGTAGGATTCGGCCAAAGCCATTGAGAATTCTCTAATGCTCAAATTCATCACAGTTTTTAGCGATCTCTGGGCCTTGCGGCTGCCCCCTTGGCGGGCCTATGTTGGCGGCAAATGACGTGAAAGGGCGTTCAGAATGGCGATCCAGACAATTGGTGTGATCGGGGCGGGACAGATGGGTAACGGGATTGCCCATGTTCTGGCACTGGCCGAATACAATGTCCTGCTAACAGATATCAGCCAGGAGGCGCTAGATAGCGCCTTGGAAATCATCAGAAATAACATGGAACGCCAGGTCAGCCGGGATAAGATCAGCCAGGCGGATATGGATGCCGGACTGAACCGGATCACCAGCACGCTGACATTGACTGACCTGGGCAAGACCGATCTGGTGATCGAGGCCGCTACCGAACGTGAGACCGTCAAACAAGCCATTTTCGACGAGCTGCTACCGCATCTTCAACCGCATACGATCCTGACCTCGAACACCTCGTCGATTTCGATCACAAGACTGGCCAGCCGCACCGACCGGCCCGAGAAATTCATGGGCTTTCATTTCATGAACCCGGTCCCCGTCATGCAGTTGGTCGAGTTGATCCGGGGCATCGCCACGGACACCGAGACCTTCGATGCCTGCATGGAGGTTGTTGAAAAGATAAAGAAAACATCGGCTACCGCCGAAGATTTCCCCGGCTTCATCGTCAACCGCATCCTGATGCCGATGATCAACGAGGCGGTCTATACGCTTTATGAAGGCGTGGGCAACGTGAAGTCGATCGACCAGTCGATGCGGTTGGGCGCGAACCACCCGATGGGGCCGCTGGAGCTGGCGGATTTTATCGGCCTTGATACCTGCCTTGCGATCATGAACGTGCTGCATGAGGGGTTGGCAGACACCAAATACCGACCCTGCCCTTTGCTGACCAAATATGTCGAGGCCGGCTGGCTTGGCCGCAAAACCGGTCGCGGGTTCTACGATTACCGCGGCGAAACCCCTGTGCCCACACGGTGAACGCCGAAAACGTACAGGCCGTACATTCCGTACGCACAAAACGTACATAAGTCCCGGTGTACAGAAGATCACCGCACGGGATGTACGCTTCTTCAAAAACGTCGGCCATGAGCACAGCAATCGGGAACGGGCATGACCTGCCGAAGCCCACCGCAGTTTCTGGAGTTCAAACGAACCAACCTGAGCCGAGTTGATCCAAGATCAACGGCCGCTTTGCGGGACAAGGACGAAGCCGCTCTCGCGGCATTGGCGCACTTGGCGGGTGTTGGACACTGATCCAGCTGTTTTGGGATTTGGCAGACCTGCCTGACGATTGAGGTTTCTCAATCGGACAGGAGGTTCCCATGACACAGGAGAAGATAAGCCCGCTGCGTGCGCGGATGATCGAAGATATGCGGATCAAAGGGTTGGGCGAGAGCTCACAGAAGGCGCATATCCGGGCGGTTCGATACTTTGCCAAGTTTCTTGGGCGGTCACCGGACACTGCCACGGCAGAAGACCTGCGCGCCTACCAGCTTTACATGGTAAACACGAACGCCACGCCGTCGACCTACAATGTGCGGCTTGTTGGGTTGCGGTTCTTCTTCGAGACGACATGCAAACGCCCGGAGTTGAAGGACTGCCTGCACTTCCGCACAGAGCCGCGCAAGCTGCCCGTTGTGTTCAGCGCCGAAGAGGTGTTCGAGATACTCCGGGTCGCGCCGGGACCGGGGCTGAAGTATCGGGCGGCACTCAGCATTTCCTATGGCACGGGGCTCCGAGCGTCCGAGGTCTGCAATCTGAAGGTCAGCGATATCGACAGCGACAGGATGCTCATCCACGTCGAGAGGGGCAAGGGCGGCAAAGATCGCAAGGTGATGCTGTCGCCCGGCTTGCTCGAACTTCTGCGCGACTACTGGCGCGAGGCACGGCCCGACGGCTGGCTTTTCCCCGGCAAGCCCCGGATCAACCCGCTGTCACCGCGCCAATTGCATCGCGCTTTCAGTGCCGCCAAACATCTTGCCGGGATCAAGAAGCCACGCAGTACGCTGCACACGCTGCGCCACAGCTTTGCGACCCATCTTCTTGAGGCTGGGACGGATGTGCGGGTGATCCAGGTTTTGCTCGGGCATGCCAAGCTGAGTACGACGGCGCAATACACCCATGTGGCCACCAAGCTGATCCGGGACACCGACAGTCCCTACGAGTTGCTGGCGCAGCTTCAGGACCGAAGGTCGGAGTGACGCGGGCGGGCGGTGCCGCGCCCGAGGCTGGAGGTCGCTGACATCTTTCGGACGCAT
>NZ_JAIMIB010000008.1 GCF_019966515.1 Roseovarius aestuarii
CCACAGGTGAGCAATTGCCCGAAAAAATCATCCACACCGAAGGCGAATCCAACACCTCCGACGCGCGTAAGGCTTGGCTGAAAAAATCGATTGGCCCGCAGTCTGCGCCGCTTCTGGAACGTGATGCGGATGCCTTTCTGCACCAGAGCCTGTCCAGCCCCTGTGTCAGCACCATCGCCAGGGCCGAAGACATCTGGATCGAGGATATGGATGGCCGCCGCTACATGGATTTTCACGGCAATTCGGTGCATCACATCGGCTACGGTCACCCAAGGCTGGTGGCGGCGATCAAACAACAACTTGATGATCTGCCCTTCGCCCCGCGCCGCTTCACCAACGATCCGGCGGTCGAGCTGGCCGAAAAACTGGCAGAGATCGCGCCCGGTGATCTGGGCAAGACACTATTTACCACCGGCGGCTCGGATGCCAATGAGGTCGCCCTGAAAATCGCCCGCGCCGCCACGGGACGGTTCAAGACCGTCAGCTTCTGGGATGCGTTTCACGGTGCCGGGCTGGGTGCGGCCAGCGTCGGCGGTGAGGCAACTTTCCGCAGCCATATCGCCGGGCCGCTGATGCCGGGCACCGAACATGTGGCCCCATTCGCCTGCTACCGCTGCCCTTACAATCACGCGGGCCCCGATGTCTGCGGTCTGGCCTGCGCGCAGATGGTTGATTACGTGCTGGAGCGCGAAGGCGATGTGGCCGCCGTCATTGCCGAACCGATGCGCGCCGTGCCCTACGTGCCGCCGCCCGGGTTCTGGAAGGCCGTGCGCGAGGCGTGTAACCGTAGTGGCGCGCTCCTGATCCTTGATGAAATCCCAACGGGGCTGGGCAAGACCGGCCGGATGTTCGCCTTTGAACATGACGAGATCATTCCCGATATCGTGACGCTCGGCAAAGCTCTCGGCGGGGGTATCCTGCCGATCGCCGCCTGTATCGCCCGGCGCGATCTCGATGTTTGCGGTGATTTTGCCATCGGTCACTACACGCACGAGAAAAACCCGGTAACCGCCCGCGCCGCATTGACCACGATTGAGATCATTGAGGATGAAGGACTGGTTCAGCGCTCGGATGAGTTGGGGCGCTTTGCGATGGAGTATATGCGCGATCAGCTCACGGATGTTCCGGTTGTCGGTGATATCCGGGGCAGGGGCCTGATGTTCGGGGTCGAGATCGTCGAGGACCGCGCCGACAAGACGCCGGGCAATGCTCGCGCCGAGCGGATTTACTATCGCTGTCTCGACGGGGGCGTCAGTTTTAAGATTTCTCAGGGTTGCGTGCTGACCCTTTCACCGCCGCTGACGATTTCCAGGGAGGATCTGGAGGCGGCATTGCAAGTCGTTGTCGGAGCGATCCGGGCAGAGGCGGGATGACGCAATGAAGATCGTCCGGACAGACAGTGAGCTGCAGGTGCCCCTAGTCGATGCCACGCTGCGCGATCAGGGGCACGAGTTGATCCTTTTGCCTGATGGCGTAAGCGAGGCTGATCTGATTGCTGCCGTGGCTGACGCCGATCTCATCCTGATGTGCTATAGGCCGATCACCGCCGCCGTCATCACTGCTGCGGCAAATCTCAAAGGCATCGTGAAATACGGTGTCGGCATTGATGCCATTGACATACCGGCGGCCATTGCGCGTGGCATCCCGGTCGTCAATATCCCCGAATATGCCGAGGAAACCGTCGCCGAGGGTGCCTTTGCCCTGATGATCGCGCTGGCGAAAAAACTACAACCGCTGGGCCGCGCGATGCAGCGTGACGGCTGGGCGTGGCCCGAACAGCACTGGCTGGGTTCGGACATTGCCGGCAAGACCTTGGGTATTGTTGGGCTGGGCAAGATCGGCAAAAGCATGGCACGCATGGCCGGGGCGGGGTTTCGCGCCAAGGTCATCGCCTTCAGCCCCGGCATGTCGGCAGGGGATATGGAAGCGGTTGGCGTTGAAAAGCGTGACGATCTGCACCAGCTTCTGACGGAAAGCGATTTCGTCTCGCTGCATTGCGTGCTGAATGACAACACCCGCGGGATCATCGGTGCGGACGAACTCAGGGCGATGAAGCTGGGCGCCTATCTGATCAACACCTCGCGCGGCGCGCTGGTGGATCAGGACGCGCTGCTCAGGGCGCTGGACGAAGGGTGGATCGCCGGGGCGGGCCTTGATGTTTTTGCCAACGAGCCGCTCCGCCGCCGGGGCCACCAGCTCAGCCCGCTTTTCGACCATGAGCAGGTGATCCTGTCACCGCATCTGACTTTCTACACCCATGACGCCATGCACCGGCTTGAAGCGGAAACGCTGGAGCGTTGCCACGAAGCGCTTGCGGGTCAACCGGTACGGGTGACATCGCAGGACCCCAGGTTGCGCGCCCAGACCGCCGGTGTGGTTTTTGACTGACCGCCACGCCGCCGCCGGGTCATCAGGGCCAGCATGAGCATCGCCATCACCCTCCTGGTCCTGTTCGCGGCTTTTCTGCACGCGCTCTGGAATGCGGTTGTCAAAGGCGCGGGCGACAAGACCATGATGCTGGGGCTGATTGCGCTTGGCCATGTGATCCCCGGGCTGGTCATCGTCGCATTTGCGCCATCCCCGGGATGGTCTGTCTGGCCGTATGTGCTGGCGTCGACAGTCATCCACTGGGCCTATTATTACCTGCTGAACGTTGCCTACCGGTTTGGTGATCTCAGCGTGATTTATCCCATCGCCCGTGGGCTTGCTCCTGTTCTGGTGGCAGTCGGTGCGCAGTTCTGGATTGGCGAGACTTTGCCCGGCATCGCCTGGGCCGGGGTGCTAAGCGTCTCGGCCGGGATCATGGTGCTGACGCGTGGCGCGTTTAGCGGCGCATTGCCGATGACCGGCCTGATGGCAGCGATGGGCACGGCGGTGATGATCGCCGCCTATTCGCTGGTCGACGGGGTCGGCATCCGCCTGTCGGGCAACGCACTTGGCTACATCGGCTGGCTTTTCGCGGCCGAGATCCTGGTGGCCGCCTATATATTTTATGGTCGGATGGACCGCCTGCGCGCCATGTCCGCCAAAGCCCTGTGGCTGGGTCTTGCGGGCGGGGTGATTTCAGGCACGGCCTACGGGCTGGTGCTTTATGCCAAGACGCTGGCGCCGCTTGGCGTGGTCAGCGCGTTACGCGAAACATCCGTCATCTTTGCCGCGATGATCGGCGTCTTGTGGTTTGGCGAAGGGCCCAAGGGTAACCGGCTCGTGGCGTCGGTCATCGTCGCGGCGGGCATCATCCTGATTGGCCTTGCCTGAGGTTATTCGCGTTTGCCCTGCACCACCCGGTCCAGGATCATCGCGCAGAAGAGGATGGCGAACCCGGCCAGAATACCTTGGCCCACGGATGCGTATTGCAGCGCTTCCAGCACGTCCTCACCCAGCCCCTTGGCCCCGATCAGCGAGGCGACCACGACCATGGCGAGCGACAGCATGATCGTCTGGTTCACACCGGCTAGAATGGACGGCGCGGCCAGCGGCAGATCGACCTTGGTCAGCAGGTACCACTTAGAGGCGCCATAGGCGATGGCGGCCTCGCGGATGCTTTCGGGCACGCCACGCAAACCCAGTACCGTCAACCGCACGACAGGGGTGCCCCCGAAGATCATCGTTGTCACGACCGCCGCCGGTTTGCCGGTGCCGAAAAACGCGATCACCGGGATCATGAAAACAAAGGCGGGCATGGTCTGCATGAAATCCATGATCGGGCGGATGAAGGCATAAAGCCGGGGCCGCCGTGCGCAGAACATGCCTATAGGAATGCCCAGGGCGATTGAAATACAGGCTGCCGTGCCCAGCAACGCCAGCGTTGTCATCGCTTTTTCCCAGAAACCGAGGAAACCCATATAGGCCAAGAACCCTGCCGCCGCGAAGGCTGCTCCGGTGCCTGCCGACAGCCAGGTCAGCAGGATGATCATCGCCGCGATCACCGGCCAAGGGGTGTCAACAAACAGAACCTCAAGCGCATCCAGAACGGTGCGAATGCCGAAAGTGATGATGTCAAAGAGCCATTGCCCGGTGGCGATGATAAAATCGAAAAACGCCTCGACCCAGTCGATCGCGGTCAGGCGGATGGCGGGGTCGGTCGGAAAGTCCGTCAGCCAGGCGACCGCGCCGGGAAAGGCGAAATGCACGACGCTGACGGCAAAAACCACTAGCACGAACACCACGCTCACCCCGGTGCGCATCGGCTCCAGCCCTGACTTGATGCTGCGATCCGACAGCCAGTCGGAATAGCGCCGTTCCAGCACCGGGTTGGCCATCACGCCTTCGGCGATCTTGACCAGTATCAGGAAGGCAACGCCAAAAAGCGCGACCCAGATCGCCGTGGCATCGGCCCTCTCCGCTTCGGCCCGGATGCCGTCGATGGCGCCCTCAAGCGAGTCGATATTGCGTTGGAACGCCGCCCCGTCATCGCCCTTGTCGATGGCTGCCTGCAATTGTTCATAGCGCAGGGCCAGCGTGCCTTCGATCTGCTTGATCCGCTCGCGCACCTCGGCGCCCAGATCGCCGAACAATCCCCGGCCGATCTGGATAAAGGCGAAGGTTTCCAGAATGACGAAGGGCAGGCCCCAGTTCCACAGGCCCCGCATCCCGTACCAGATCGGCCCCAGCAGGGCGGCGATCAGGTTGAACGTCCAGGCAAACCCGGCCTTGGCTCCGATTGTCTGGAATTGCCTGCTGTAATAACCCGGATTGGTGGCGACGAATTGGGCAAGCAGCTCTTCTTTGGTTTCATCGGCCATGATTACGAGGTCTCCGTTCCTTCGATCACCGTGCGCAACAGATCGGCGCGGGTGATGGCGCCAATGCGGTTGCCGCTGGCGTCGATGATGGCGGCGGGTTGTTCGGTGCCGATGGCGGCGGTGATCAACTCGCCCAGATGGGCGTTTTCGTCAAATTCCTGGGCGGTTTCCGCAAGGCTGCCATTGGCGCTTTCAAACTCGGCCAGCGGCTGCATCACCGCATGGGCACGCACCACCTTGAGGCGCGAGATACCGGCGACGAAATCGGCCACATAGTCATCCGCCGGGTGCATCACGATATCCTCGGGCGTGCCGATCTGCACCACGCGGCCATCGCGCATAATCGCGATCCGGTCGCCGATGCGCACGGCCTCGTCCAGATCGTGGGTGATGAACACAGTTGTTTTGTTCATGTTGGCAGCAAGCTTCATGAATTCATTCTGCAACTGCCGCCGGATCAGCGGATCGAGCGCGCTGAAAGGCTCATCCATCAGCAGGATTTCAGGGTCCGCCGCCAGGGCGCGGGCAAGGCCGACGCGCTGCTGCATCCCGCCTGACAATTCATGGGCAAACTTGTTGCCCCAGGCGGACAGATCCACCATGTCGATGGCTTTTTCAGCAGCATCCATGCGCTGGTTCTTGTTGATACCCCGGATTTCCAGCGGCATTGCCACGTTATCCAGCACCGACCGGTGTGGCATCAGCGCGAAATTCTGAAACACCATCGAGATGTGTTCGTTGCGATACTGACGCAGCGCATCGGGTGCCATCGCCATGATATCCTCGCCATTGACGACGATCTTTCCAGCCGTCGGCTCCAGCAACCGGTTGATGTGTCGGACCAGTGTCGACTTGCCCGACCCTGAAAGCCCCATGATGCAGAAGATCTCACCGGGGCGGATGTCCATCGTCGCATCGGCGACGCCGACAACGCAGTTGAACCGGTCCAGAACTTCCTTTTTCGAAATGTCACTGGCGCGGATCTCGGCCAGTGCCTCCTCGGCACGGTTGCCGAAAATCTTCCAGACACCGGCAAGTTCGATTGCTACATCCTGCGGCACATCACGTCCCCTGTTCTGTGATGGGCCGCGCGAAAAGGCGCGGCCCATTGGTTTTGTTGGATCAGAGGCCCAACCAACCGTCCACGCGGTCGGAATTGGCTGCAACCCATTCCTTGGCGACATCCGCCGGGTCTTTGCCGCCTTCGATCTGGAAGGCGAAATCCGAAACCGTTTCGCCATCGAGCTGGATATTTGCCAGCAGATCGGCAATCGCAGGCGAGCGGTCGATCAGTGATTTGGAATAGGCAATTTGCACCTTCTTCAGCGCATCCTCGGTCATGACCGAAGACTTTTCAAACCAGTCCGGATCGTCCGAGGGCTGGATGGCGATGTATTTTTCCGGGTCGAATGCGGGTTCTTCCAGACGCACGATGTCATACTGGAACCAGATCGCATGCGGGCTGTAGCAGTAGAAGGCATAGCCCATGTCTTTCTTGATGCTGTCACCCACGGTTGCGGTCATCACCGCCTGATCCGCGCGGATTGGCTCCATGAAGGGCATTAAACCGTAGTCGCGCACCTTGATCTCGTTCACGTTGGCCGATGCCCAGCCGGGGGCGCCAATCCAGATCTCACCCTTGCCATTGCCGTCGCTGTCCATCTTCTCGGCCACTTCCGGGCGGGCCAGATCGAAGATGGAGGTCACGTTATTGGCCTCGGAAAACGCTTTGCTGACGCAAAAGCTCTGCTTGCCCTCATAGGGCTTGTCCGACAGCACAACGGTGCCTGCCTCATCGACGTATTTCTTGGTAAAGCTCTCCTGATTGGGCAGCCAGACATCGGGGTGCACGTCAATGTCACCCTTGCCCTGATCCATTGCCTGGAAGATCGAAGCATTGTTGCCGGGCACCAGATTGGCCTCGCCGCCGATGCGCGTCTCGACCACTTCGGCGATCAAATGCGCAATCGCTTGTGCCCCTGTCCAGGCCGGCGCGCCGATATTCACGCTTTCAGCGTGGCTGAGAGAGGCGGTCGCCATAAAGCCCGCAAGGGCTGTTCCCATGAGTTTCAGTTTCATTCTTCTTCTCCTCTGTTGTTCCATTCCGTTGATCGGAGTTGGTTCTCTTTATGATTGCATCTAATCGCGTTACGATAAGGCGTTGTCAGTCTCTTCCGTCAGAAAGTCGTGAACTATCGTATTAAATAGCTCCGGGTTTTCCATATGCGCATTATGTCCACAGCCTGGCATCACCGCCAGATTGCTGTTGGCGATGCCCTTCCACAGCGCTTCGGGTTGTTGCCAGCCGTAAGAGCGATCCTTGTCACCCCAAACGATCAATGTGGGTTGGGCGATACCGGCCAGCGCTGCGCGCCCGTCCCAGTTTTCCATCGCCGTCAGACCCGCCATCGCCGATGCGGTCGAAACGCTTTCGCCAAGAGCTACGCAGGCGTCATAGTCGCGGGCCGTCTCGCCTGCGGTAAACCATGTGGCGGCAATGCGCCGAGCAGTGGGTTTCACGCCTTCCTGGCTCAGGCGTTCGCGTGATTGGTCAATCGTCTCGAAACGGTTGGGCAGCGCGCCCAATGGGCCGGTGCCATAGCAAATAAGCAGTGTCACCCGGTCCGGCGCGACCGCGGCCATCTGCTGAACAATCATACCGCCCATCGAATGTCCAAGAAGATGAAACCGGTATACGCCCAGATCGTCGAGCAATGCCAGAACCTGCCGCGCATAATCCTCGATCGAAGCTTCGGCCAGCGCGGCGTGGCTGTCCCCGTAACCCGGCAATTCAGGCGCGATCACGTCGAAATCAGCGCTGAGTGCCTCCAACTGCCGCCGCCACATCGCTGCGCCACCCAGATAGCCATGCACCAGAACCAAAGGATACCCGCGGCCCTGACGCAGATAGGCCGGTTTTGACAGCTCGACTGTTGATGCAGCGTCCGACATGCGTTTCTGGCATTCCCTCCCACGGGCGGCACATCCTTTGCCGCGCTTCGGAAGTGTAGAACAGTTCGTTTTGAAATCGCCAATTCAAAGATTTCATGAAACTATTCTGAATTTGCATAGTTTGTGGTAATTATTCTCACCTGACGGAGAAAACGATGGATCTGAACTGGCTGCGCGATTTCGAATGCCTGGGCCGTACGCTGAATTTCACGCGCGCGGCAGAAGAGCGGAACATCACCCAATCCGCCTTCAGCCGCCGGATCAAGGCGTTGGAAAGCTGGGTTGGTTTGCCGCTGGTGGACCGCGCGACATACCCGGTGCGTCTGTCCGAGGCTGGAACGCAATTCCTGCCCGTGGCCAAATCCGCCATCACGGACCTTTCAGAAAGCCGCCAGTTGATCCGCGATCAGGACAGGGGCGATCGTCAACAGGTCAGGTTCTCGGTTCTGCACACGATTTCAGTGCATTACCTTGCCAACCGCATCGATGCGCTGGAACGTGAAATCCCGCAACTCCGCACGCGCGTGATCTCGGACTCGCTTTCAGCCTGCTGCCAGCTTCTGCTCGATGGCGCGGTCGAATTCCTGCTTTGTTACCGCCATGCCGATATCGCCCCGCAGATCGACGAGGCCGAATTTGCCCGCAAGGACATCATGACCGACCGGCTGATCCCGGTGGCCGAACGGCAGGCGGCGGAACGAAACCAATGGGCGCTGCCGGGACAGGAGGTGCGGGACATCCCCTATCTGGCCTATGAACGCAGCACGTTTCTGGGGATTGTCACCGAACATCTGATCGGCAACCGGCAGCTTCATCTGGACATGATCTATGTGGACGGGCTGGTCGAGGCGATCAAACGCCGCCTGCTGGCCGGCAGCGGTGTCGCCTGGCTGCCCGAAACCGCGATCCGCCAAGAGCTTGAGACAGGCAGTGTCGTTGCGGTTGGTGGATCGGAATGGGAAACGCCAATGGCGCTCTCCGTCTACGCGGCCCCCGACCAGCTTGATACGATCGCAAAAGAAGTCTGGGCGCGGTTTTGATTGCCATTCTTTACTGATCGCCGCTGAGCTTTCAAGATTTTGAAATCGAAGCGAAAAATATGCACCGATTTGGTGTGAAAACCGCGCTTTCGTCGCAATCTTTCCGCGAAAATCGCTTAAACTCAGGCGAAAAACCCATATATAGGGGTCACATAAACCGATATTACCACGAGGGGAGTAACATGGCCGATCTTGATGCACAGGTGCGGGAATCTCAGGCACAGGTAAGCGAGGCACAAAGCAAAATCGCCGAACTGACCAGCAAAATTGAAACCGCGCGGGCCAAGATTAAGGGTGGTGAAGATGCCATACTGGATATCGAGAACGCCTCGCTTGAGGATGTTCATGCCCATACCGAGGTGATGAACGCCAATATCGCCGAGCTGATCATGGGGCTGGATGATATCACCGCCGCGTTCTCCAAGGATTTCGACGAGATGCGCAGCAAGACCGGCTGGGAGAGCTTTGTCGGCATCTTCAGCAGCGCCAAATCCGACAGTATGCGGCAGGATCGGGTGCGTGAGGCCACGATCGACGACAAGCTGCAGGATCTGATCTCGAAATCCGACGTGATCGTCAAGCTGCTTGAAGGTCAGCTTGCCATGCTGGAAGAGCAGAAGGTCAAGGTTGAAGAGAACCTGACCGAAACGCTGGACGAACGCGAGTTCACCGTTGGCGAGTTGGAAACCCTGCGCAGCGACATTCAGGCGATGGACCCGCAGATCATCACGCTGGAAAACAAGATCGCCAACGAGACCGACGCCGCCGCGCGGACCAAGCTGGAAACCGAACTGGCAGACCTGAACACCAGATATAACGCGATGGTGCAGGACGAGCAGGTCAAGCTGGCCAAATCCCAGACGCTGGAGCGCTATATCGAGAAGGGCAAGACCTGGATCGACAGCCTGCAGAATCAGGCGGCGACGCAGATGGTGTTGATCAACAAGCTGCAGACCGACACCAAGCAGCGTGTGGTGCTTTATGATGCCCTGACCAAATCGCTGAAAACCGCGCAGCAGCAGGACGTGGCCCACCGGATCAACGAGATCGGGGTCGAGACCGATCAGGAGGCGCAGACCGCCATGGCCGGCATCGGGGCTGCCACCAACAAGAAGATGGCCGACATGCTGGAAGCGCATGAGGATCACATGGTCTTCGCCCGCGACGTCCTCGAAGCCAAGGCCAAGGCCGACGAACGCTTCGCCCGCCGCTTTGCGCAGATCATCGAGAAGCACGACAAGAACCTTTATGGGGCCTGATGCAGCGACGCTTGCTCAAGAAGCTTTTGGGAGCAGCCACAGCTCTTTGTCTGATATGCGCTCTGCTATCTTCCAAGATGGACTGGCACTGGTCCGTTGTCGCGGGGCTGTGGGGGCTGGGTCTGGCGGGCCTGATCTGGGCTTCATGGGATAAGGTGATGCCACAGACGCGCGATGAAACAGCCCGTGCGGCACAGCCAGGGCTCTACGAAGGCAACCAGTATGATGGCAGTGGCGGAGGGGACAGCAGTGGCAGCTGAACATGTCGATCTGCAAAAGGATCACGCCGGTCTGACCGACCTCTTCGCCAGCCGGCGCTATTTCCGGAAGTTCGAGGGGATTACCGGCCACCTGACCCGTGTCGCAGCGGTCATGCATGCCTCGGGCGAGCTAAGTAAGGACGAGGTGGAAATTCTCACCACCTATGTGCAGGGGCTCAGTTATACGTTCCGCGCGCTCAGCATGAAATACCTGCTCACCGGGCGGGATGCCGGGCATGCAACCACGACGCTGACCATGGATACGCTTGAAAGCGGGTTTCCTGTCTTCAACGAATTGCTGGTCATGGCTAATGACGCACAACAGGCCGACAGGCATCTTTCCACCATGCCCGGCCCCGACGCTCTTAAAAAACAGATGGTCGAGCAGATAATCAGCGCGCGTGAAATCCCCACCCGTCTGCAATTCGCGCTGTCGCAACGGCTCTATTATCAGGAGCTGCAGCGCGGCCATCTCTTCTGGGCACAGAATGATCCGCAAATCCTCTGGCTCGAGGGGCTGGACGAGCGCCGCCGCTATCTGGTGCACTGGGCGGTCTATGACAGCCAGGTCAACCTGCCCACGGTCTATCTGATGGAGGTCGAGGACGACGGTCGCACGCCGCTCGCCCGTGATCAGCGCCGCTGGCCCGAATGCCAGGCCCATCTGATGGGGCAGGCGCTTGGTGGGCTGAAGCTTCTGACCATCGCCAGGGGCTTTGACGAGGCGTTTGACGACCTCCACCCCAAACGCTTGCGCCGTCTGCATCTGGGCCCGATGTACAGCCATGCCTACACCCGCCAGACGGGCCCCATGCGCGACGTCCTGGCCGATGCCCGCGCGCCCGAGGGGCAGGATTGGGCGCTTGCCTGGACCGACGAGGTGCTGGAAAGCGAGCGGGTGAAGGAAGAACGCTCCGGCTGGTTCGGGACTGTTGAACGCGAGGTTTTTGCGCTTGATCCTTTTTCGGGTCGCGGTGCTGATACCGGCGCGACCCGCACCGAGCGCGCCGTCATTCTGCCCGAACGCCCCTATCAGGTATTGGCAGAGCGCAACCCGCCCGGCTTTACCAGCGTGACGAAATACGTGGTTAACCCCAGCGGGCGGGTGCTTAGATATTAGATGACGCATACCGGGCTACGCCTTCGGCAAGAGTATTTGAAGCAAGATGAAACAAGGGTCTGAGCGATGAGTTTGACGGCTGACACGATGGAACTGCGTGAGGAGGATATCGCCAAGCATTACGATGCGGCGGTGGCGATGCTGGATGGATTCGACCATACCCCGCGGATCGCCAAGCCCGAGCATGACGCCCCGAAAGAGCGCTCAAGTGGCATCGGCACCCGCCGCCGCTTCCGCACCACCACGCCGGGGCTTGTCACCCGCTCCACCGCGCGGCCCGAGGGGGTGCACCTGATCGACCGCATCAGTGCGGCGGACGGTGATGACCCGCTGACCTCTCCGCCGCAGGCCACGGTAATGCACAACCTGCGCCGCGCGCTCGCCATCGCGCTGGCCGTGGGTGAAAACTATGCGGACGCGACCGGGCTTGCCGATCTCAGGCGCAGCAACCTGGCCGGATCTCTGCCCGCCGACCGCAAGACCGAATTCTCGGAACTGATGGGAGCCGAGGCGCTGGCCGTAGCGCATGTCTTTGCCAATGCCACCGCCTTCCTGCTTGGCCCACATGGCTCGGAAGTCAGTGTCGAGGTGGGCGAGGTCGAAGAGGTGCTGACCGACAATGCGCAACTGGCCCTGCACGGTGCGCTGTGGGAAATGGATCAGGATATTGCCCGGCACGCGTCGGACGATGTGCGCCTTGTGGCGACGGTGACCGCCTTTGCCGAGCAACTGATGGAAAAGATCACCCTGCGTGCCCAGAACGCCGCGCATCTGGAGCCGTTCACCAATGCCAGTTGGCGCATTGAGGCCGATGACCTGACGATCCGTGGCTTCGACGCCAGCGCCAAGGGCAAATCCTCGACCCTGACGATGACGTTCAAACAGCCGCATGAGGTGGTCGGCAACCATATCGCCAAATACCAGGCGATGAAGCTGGCCAAGATGCTGATGGCCTATGATTTCGACCGCCGCCTCAACCCTTTCGCCGAACTCGGCGGCTTCATCTTTACCTTCATGGGCGATGGCAAACCCGGCACCGGCAAGACGACGCTGATCCAGATGATGGCGGGGCTGATTCAGGGCTATTGCCAGAACGCGGGCTACCCCTTCCGTTACCAGAATCTGAGCACGGAAAGCATCGACAGCTATCAGGGTAAATCCGCCCAGAACGCCAAGGCCTTCATCAACAACGTGCTTGACCCGGGGGTGATCGGCTTCGGCACTATCGACGATATCGACCAGCTGGCGGGCAAGCGCGGCGACCGTCAGTCCTCCGCCGGGCAGCTGGAAATCACCGCGGTGCTGATGGAAAGCTTCGCGGGCGCTAACACCGTCGTGCGCGGCAACTGCACTTTTGGGATGTTCTCGAACTACCCCGAGAATGTCGACGATGCCCTGCGCCAGCGCGCTGGCGCGCGGTTCCTCGTCGATGGCCCGATCACCCGCGATGACTATATCGACATCCTCTACCTGCTGATGGGTAAGAACCACGATATCCCGCTGGGCGAGCACGAGGTTTACGCCGCGCAGGAGATCAAGAAGGCCGTCGCCGCGTCTTTTGAGTCGCATTCGAGACCCCACGAAGACGGCCTCTTGCGGGTTTACGAGGAGGTCGACAGGAAAATCGGCAAGCTCGATACCATCGCCAAGCTGGGCACCTATCTGAAAGGCATTCAGGAGGCCGATGCGCGTTTCACCGGCCGCGCCATCAAGAACATCACCGACGCGGTAAAAGTCCGCGCGATGGATTTCGAGCTGCCGGATGAATGGATGGAAAAGCCCGAGTTGTTCCTGTTCAAACCCTACGATGAGAAAAAGGCGATGATCGAAGACCTTCGCCAGCCGATCACGGTCGAGATGGTGATCCAGGAAATCAACCGCTACGCCGATTCAGAATTCCGCTATGCGGACAAATCCGACGAGGTGGCGATTGAGACTGCGGTGCGCGAGATGGGCCGGATGGAAGAGGCGAAGCGGCGGTATCTGGAGGGGAAGGATTAATGAGTACCCTCGAATGTGGGACACTTTCGGGTTGGGGATGTCGTGCATTTCCGACCGAATGTAAGATACCCGGCAGCGATAATTGGAAAGTAGGTTACAATGGGCGGTGGTGATGCGCTTAGTGTGACCTTGGTGTATTTCCTGGGGATACTACCAATACTCATAACCTGGTCTGCAGGCGTTAGACTTGGCAGCAAGTTTGCAACCGGCGAGCATGTGTTGGTTGCTATGTTATTTCTCTTGGGATTATTGGTTGTGGTATTGTTCCTCACACTCCCAATCAGCACCGCATCTATTATTGCCTTGAGCAAAGATAGCAAATGGTCCGATGAAGAATCGCGTGCCGAATTCGTAGAGAACGGCTTTTTTGTTCTGGGAGCGTTGTTTGTATTTATTGCAATGGCTTCGGTAGCTGTTGGCTATCTACGCGCGAGGAAGCAGTTGTGAAGCGCTTTAGAGAATCTGATGTGAAGCCTCAAAACCCAATGAGTGTTGCGTTGCCAAGATTGGTGACGGTAACTCTCATGTTGACGGCATCTGTGGTTGTCGCCGCCGAGCCCCTCACAACCATTCCCCAAACCCCCATCCACGGCTGCCGGGGGGGGAAGGCTAAGCTCTATGATGAGTGTCACGCACAGGCGCCGATCTTCGACAAGGCCCTGCGCACCGCGCGGGAGCAGGGGAAGGTCCTTCTGGTCTCCTATGGGGCTGAGTGGTGCATCTGGTGTCATGTGTTTGACGCATACGTAAAGGGTGAACACAGCCGTTTCATCCATCCCTATTCCGACGAGGAAGACAAGGAACGCTACAACGCCACCATCCATGAGCGCGCCGAAAGCGACCCCTCTGGCCCCGCTGCCGATCTGGCCGCGTTCGTGGCCCAAAACTTCGTACTGGTGCATATCGACAGCCGCTATGCGACAGATGGCTGGGACGTGCTCGACGCTGCCGGGGCCACCGATGGCTACGGCAACTGGCTCCCCTATATCTTCACCACCGATGCCGAGGGGCAATTCGCCGCCGCGCTGGTCTCTGAGCGCGTCGAGATCCGCCGCGACACCGATGACTGGTTCCGCGGCTATGACCGCGATAGGCTGACGGCTGAGCTATCCCGCATGAAAGAGGCTGCGCAATGAGACGCCTGATCAAATCCGGCCTTATGTTTGGCAATCTGGTGCATGTGGCCTCGCCCGCACTGGTGGAGCGCTATAACCGGGCGCTGAAACATCTGACGGGAAAAACGACGTCGCTCAGCGATTTTTATGTCGATATTTCAGGCTATTCGCCGGAAGTCGGCCATGAATTGGACGATCCGCTCTACCTCAATCATGCGGGCGTCAACCGGCAGTTTATCCTGCTGACGACCGAGCAGAAGCGGGCGCCGCTTCTGGACATGAAATTCTCGACCTCTCGCGGCATCCTGCGGCAGTTCATTGAGGAAAACGAACCTGCGCTTTTTGCCCTGACCGCGCGCGATGCGGTGGCGGGGGAGCTGGTGAATTCGGTTTATGACATGTCGACGCCCGCGCGGCTTTTTGACATCCGCCGGGTGCGCGTAGAGGCCGACACCGTGGGCGGGGCGCTGAAACAGGCGGATGCGCTGGACGAGAAGGTCAGCCGTTTCATGAACGAGGAAGACGCCTGGTTTGACGATGTGCTGATTGCCGAGATGATCGGGTTGGCGGGCGAGACCGGGGATGTGGTGCGCAACCCGATTGATTTGCGCGAAATGAGTTTTGACCAGCGCAATTTCTGGACCGCGCATTTTGGCGGCACCTATCTGTTTCAGGATGTCGACCATCCGGCCCTGATCTCGGGCGCCGATCGTGACCACTTTGACGACCTGCCGATCCGATATGCTTTCGATTTGCGTCAGCGCAACCAGATCGCCAAGTTTCTGGAGCTGAACGGGCTGGCCGAGCCCATTGCCAAGGCGCGGGGTATCGATGCGGGGGCGATCCTGCGGCAGAAAATGGATTTCATTCTGGTCGACGCGCTGGCCGGGCAGGGCGTCGCGCTGAGCGGCCGGTCGCGTGTCGACATGCGCCGTCTGGCACGGCAGCACGCCCGGCATCTGCCTGAGGAGTTCCACGTTCTGGCCGCGCTGGTCAACTGGGCCGAAAACGGTGGACCCTGGCCGCGTGTCGCCTCGGACAGTCCGGCTTATTTCTATACGCTGAGGGCGGCCGATCACCCGGATGCGGACCTTGTGAACATGCTGCTGAGCGAGCTGAGCCCAAAAGATATCCGGCAGCTCTTTATCTGCCACAAACCGCTGTTTTATGACCGATACGCCACGTGGAGCGCGGAAAAGAAGGATTTTGTGGTCGAATTTCTGGTGAATGAGTACCAGATAGATAAGGTGGGCACCCGCAGGGCGCTGTTTGGCTTTGAGCCTCCGATGCAGGAGGATGACTTGATCACCCGCGTCGGCCCCTGGGGCGCGGTAAGGAGGTAAGATATGCTGGCGTTCGGACGTTTGATGTTCTTCGGCTTCATCGCCTTGAGCGTGGTCTATATCTGCCTGTCGTTCTATTCTCGCTCGGTGCGCCGCAGCAAGCTGAAGACCTGGTGGGAGGAAGAGGGCAGACCGGGCGATCTTGATGATTACGTGGAAAAGGGTCTGGCGGAATATGACGGCTCGCTCCGGCGCAAGCTGATCCTGGGGGTTTATATCATCCCGATCTGTCTGATCGCGCTGATCATCTACTTGACGAATTTTTACTGAGGGATTGCAATGAGATACCTCAAATGGGCGTTCTGGACGATCTTCTGGGTCCTGGTTGCGGTGGTTTTCCACTATACGCTGCCGCAGACCGATATCGCGCGGGTAACCGATACCTACGAAAAGCGCATTGATTTTGGCGAGAACTCGATCTTCTGGGCCAGTCCGGATGTGGGCGCGGATCAGCAAACAATCAATCGCGATGTGTTCTTCATCCAGACCAGACGCGCCAATGGCCGGGTCATGGTCTATCGCAACGAAGATACGGGCTGGAGCTGGCCGCCCTACTTCAAGTTCGATACCTCAAATCTTCAGGCCGAGGCGGCTGATCTGAAATCGGCCTCCGAAGCACCGAAATGGGTGGCGATCAAGCATTACGGCTGGCGTAACGAATTCCTGTCCATCTTTCCCAATGCGGTGGGCGTGCGCGCCGTGTCGGGGCCGGATGTCAGCACCGGCATTCCGTGGCTGAATATTGTGATTATCGCCTTGTTTCTCGCCCTCTGCTTTTTCATCTGGCGGATGTGGCACCGATTTCGCGCGGCGCGTCTGGATCCGGTGATGGATGGCATTCAGCAGGGCGTGGAATCGGCGGGCGACAGCCTGTCAGACCGGCGGTCCCGGGTCAGAAAGTGGCTGGACACATGGCGTGCGAAGTAAAGATCGGGTCAGACAGCCCTGTCGTTTTGGAACATGGAAGAAGCCTGCATGACAAAACTTGAAACAGCCCTTGCCGCAATTGACGAGGCCAATGCCAAAGACCCAAACGTGGTCGAGGGCACACCCGATGCGGCCCTTTACGGGCAGCGGATGAGCCGCGAGCTGGAGCGGCTTTTCCCGCAGGCAAGCGACGCGCTGAAAATCGCATCACGAGGTCAGCATATCGAGCGCTGGGTGCTGAAAAGGGTGGATTATCCCGAGGGCCGCGAAGGGTATCTGACATGGCGGCGTGATCTGGCAGAGCATCATGCGAAACGTGTCGGGACGATCATGCAGGATGCCGGGTATGATGCCGGACAGATCGAGGCCGCTGGCCGGATGCTGCGCAAGGAAGGGATCAAGCGTGATGCAGAGGTTCAGGCGCTTGAGGATGTGATCTGCTTCACCTTTCTGAAATGGTACTTCGAACCCTTCGCCGTAAAGCACTCGCCGGAAAAAGTATTACGGATCGTGCAGAAAACCGCGCGTAAGATGTCGGCAGAAGGGCGCGCGCGGGTGTTGAAGGAATTCGATCTGCCCAGCGAGTTTGCACAGGCATTCGGGACATGAGAGATATTGTCGATGGTTTCGGCTGCGCTATGTCTTCCGACAAAGCCATCGCATAGCGCGCGGGACCACCTTCTGTCGGTCTCAGGCGATCTGGCGATCATGATAGAATACCAAAGTGACATCAACTCTAACCTGTCGATGTAACGTTCATAGCAAGGCCAGCTTTCGGAAGGTGCAACACCATCAAACGTTCTGCAATCATCGTCAGCCACGGTCAGCCGTCAGACCCGCTCCCGGCAGAGGCTGATCTTGCCGCTCTCGCGCAGAAGGTGGCCGACTCCCTGTCGGAGTGCGAAGTCTTGAGCGCTACGCTGGCCCATCCCGGCGCGTTGGAGCGGGCCCTGACGGATGCTACCGGCGCACCCCTGATCTATCCGCTGTTCATGACCGATGGCTGGTTTGTCCGCTCGGCCCTGCCAAAACGTCTGGGCGACGCCCCGGTGCACATGCTGTCACCGCTTGGAGTTGAGCCTGGCCTGCCCAGGCTTGTGGCAGAGACGCTGAACGCCGCGTTGACGGAACGGGGCTGGGATCCGGCCATGTCAACGCTTCTGGTTGCCTCGCACGGTTCGGGGCGCAGCGAAAAATCGAAACAGGCCACCGAGGCGTTTGTTCAAAGCCTTGGCTCATTGATCGGTTTCGCCGGGATACCCACCGGTTATGTCGAACAAGACCCGTTCTTCGCAGGCAGTGCTGCGGGTTGCCCGGATCAAACCCTGTGTCTGCCGTTCTTCGCGGCCTATGGTGGTCATGTCAAAGAAGACATCACCGAGGCGCTGCATGAGGTTGATTTCAAGGGGGTGTTGCTTGACCCAATCGGCACGTTTCCCATGATCCCGTCCTTCATCGCGGCGAGCCTTAGCAAAGCGTGGCAATCTCTGGCGCCGGCGTGATGCCGACTGGCATGTGCCGACGCTACCTCGTTTAGCTTGCCCTTCAGGTCAGGTCTGATGATGCGTGGGCCCGACTCATTCAAAAAACGCGCGGGCTATGGTGCGTCGCGCGTGTCGTCGCCTTTGTTAATACAGTCAGGATTGCTCACCATCGTCTTTCGGGGCCGCCTTCTGCTTTGAAAATACGGCCCTTCTTGCTTCGCGGCCTTCTTCACTTCCGTGAAAATGAAAATATCGACCCCTCCACCGCATTGCAGCCAGTCGTCGTCCACGCCTTGTCCTGCGTCGCTCTGACGGGCAGGCGGCGTGCCATGAGGGTCATCGTCCGAAGATTGCCCAGTTCCTGCGACATTCACCATGTCAGTCACCTCGATATCTGTTGTGTCCGGGCCTGCCTGTTGTCGCTCTGGTTTCCGGCGACCTTGCTGCGTCTGTGGCTTGAAACGCTTCGCCGAGATAGAAACACATATTGATGAAGCAACGTTTAAGCGTAATCGGCAGGCAGGCTATGTGAGCGTGATTGACAGCCAAACGGACATTTGTTTCCATACCTGGCCAGGTGACAAAAATAAGGTGGGGGCGATAAAACCGGTGTTTGCCAACGTGCCTGCCAGAAGCTCTTATGACGTTGTCATCGTTGGCGGTGCGATCATGGGCGCCGCCACGGCATGGTTCCTGGCTGACAATCCGGATTTTCAGGGCCGAGTGTTGGTGGTCGAGCGTGATCCGAGCTACGAAAACACGTCGACCATGACGACCACATCCTGCATGCGCCAGCAGTTTTCGACCGGTCTGAATGTGCGCATCTCCCAATTCGCGGCGGATTTCGTGAAGAACCTGCGCAGGCATTTGCACGGCGCCGAATACGTACCGGATCTCTCGATCCGCTCCTTCGGATACATGTATCTGGCCGATACCGAAGAATTCGCCGAAACGCTGCGCGCCAGCCACGCGGTCCAGCAGCAGGCAGGGGCGGCTACGCGATTGATGACCCCACCGGAGATTGCGCAGGAGTATCCCTTCTATGCGCTGGACGATATTGTGCTGGGGTCGATCAATACGGTAGACGAAGGGTTTTTTGATGCTACGGCGGTTTTTGATGCCCTGCGCCGCGCGTCACGGGATCGTGGTGTTGAATACGTGTCCAACGAGGTCGTGGCGATGAGCTGTAACCCCACCGGCGCAAAGGTCGAAAGCGTCACTCTGAAAAGCGGCGAGATCATCGCCTGCGGTCAGGTCGTGAACGCCTCGGGGCCACGGGCGGATCGCACCGCGCGCATGGCCGGGATTGAGCTGCCGGTCGAGCCGCGCAAGCGATATTCTTGGATATTCAAAGCTGAGAAACCGTTGGAAGTGGATTTGCCGCTGACTATCGATCCAAGTGGGCTGCATGTGCGCGAAAACGGGGGTGGTACCTACCAGGTGGGCGCACATTTCGGTCCTGATCCGCGGGTCGACTATGACGATTTCACGCTCGACCATAGCCTGTGGGAGTCCGAGGCCTGGCCGATCATAGCCACCCGTATCCCACAATTCGAGGCTATACGGCTGCAAAGCACCTGGGCCGGGCATTATGCGATGAATACGTTTGACCACAATGCCATCATGGGACCGCATGACCTTGTTGAAAACTTCATCTTCCTGAACGGCTTTTCCGGTCACGGGTTGCAGCAGGCCCCGGCCATGGGGCGCGGCACCGCCGAATGGCTGACCTATGGCGAATACCGTGCGCTGGACCTTTCGGCGTTCAACTATGCACGTATTCCCGCCGGCAATCCGATCATGGAAAAAGCTGTGATCTAGGTGGGCCTAGAGCGCGGGCGCGCTGCAATTCGTGCCGCGTTAGCTGTTTTTCTGAAGAAATACCTCGAATGCGCGCAAGGTGTCACCGCTTACATGGTGTTCGATCCCCTCAGCGTCGCGCTGGGCAACCTCTTCCTCGATGCCGAGGGCCATCAGAAACGACACAACCGTGCGATGCCGCTCGCGGCAGGCACGGGCGAGGTTCTCACCTTCCTCTGTCAGGAAGATCGAGCGATATCGTTCACGTTTCACCAGGCCATCACGGGTCAGTCGTGACAGGTTCTTTGTCACCGTCGGAGGTTTGACGCCCAGCCTTTCGGCCATGTCGACGGGTCGCGCTTCGCCGGTGGCCTCGATCAGCTCGGCGATCAACTCGACGTAATCCTCGGCCATTTCGTTTTCATGGGCCGCGCGCACACGGGCGAACCCGTCCGCCTGCGCGTCGGCGGTGCGATCGTCGCTTGCGGTGTCGGATGGGGCAAGATCAGGTGAATCAGATGCATTTTCGCTCATATTCGTACCCTATTAACTTTTTATACCGATTGACAACTGATTACCTGATGCTAGATATATTAGCCAGGGCTAACTTTACAAGAGGCGACTCACATGAAGAGGCTGCGGCAATTGCAGATCATCCTGTCTTTCGGGTTTGCACTGGTTCTGCTTGCGGGGCAGGCGGCTCATGCGACCGCCGCGAAAGAAGCCCCGTGGCTGCCCGAGGCCGCCGCTTACCGTCTGACACTTTTTCTGGGCAACCTTGCCCCGGTCCCTTGGGAGGCGCTGCAAGACGCGTGGGAAAACCCCTATCGCGGCTCGCAATTCCCGAAAGGGGCATTGGCGCGGCTTGAAGACGGCAGCGCCGTGGATACCAGCGCCCTTGAACAAGCGATTGCCACTGAAGATCGCGCCGCCGTTTATGCCGCCGCCACCCGCCTGATCGCCGCGCGCATCAACGAAGAGCTTGACCGCGCCCTTGCCGCCGAAACATCGGCGGGCGCGCAGGCCGCCGTGGCCGAGGCGCAGGAGCTTTACCGCGCCTTCGGCGATCACCTCAAAGCCGCCGACCCCGGGGCCGCGCGTGAAATCGGCCGCGCCTGGCTGGAACTGACCAGCGCCACGGGCTCCGCCGGTGTGCTGGGGGCCGGAACGCAGGACGCTGACCGCGACGCGATGACAGCCGCCCGCGCGGTGATTTCCGACTACCTGACCGCCAATTACCTGCCCGACAGCTTTGTCCCGCGCGCAAAGCTGACCGCCATTCCCGAAACCGTCCACCTGAGCGGCGCGGACGTCGCCCTGCGGCCCACGCTGCCGCCCGGCAGCGACATCTTCGATCAGGATCCGCTGCCGCGCCTTGTGCTGAAATTCGAGGAACAGGGCATCGACGAAAAAGACCTGCCGCTGATTGCCTATGGCGACATGCTGTTCGACAGCGCGCAGATCTTCGGCAGCCCGGCCAGTGACCTCGGCATCGCCTGTTCGACCTGTCACAACCGTTCGGACATCAACAACCGCCTCTTTATCCCCGGTGCCAGCCACCAGCCCGGCGCCATCGACGTGGACGGCGCGTTTTTCAACCCGATCTTCAACGACCGCCGCGATGATGCGATTGATACGCCCTCGCTGCGGGGCCTGCGTTTCACCGGGCCCTACGGGCGCGATGGCCGCTTCGGCAGCCTGCATGATTTCACCCGCAACGTGATCGTCAACGAATTCGGCGGGGCCGAACCCACGCCCTTCATGCTCGACGCACTTGTGGCCTATATGCAGGAGTTCGATTTCTTGCCCAATTCGATGCTGACCGCACAGGGTGAACTGACCGACAAGGCCCCCGAGGCCGCCTTTCGCGGCGAAGAGATTTTCAACCGCCCCTTCGCCCAGATGGATGGCAAATCCTGCGCCTCCTGCCACATCCCCTCGGCCAATTTCCTGGATCGCAAGGCGCATGACATCGGCTCGGCCGCTCCTGCCTATGACGGTGCCCGCACCGGTGCCTTCGACACGCCGACGCTGCTTTCCATCGCCTATAACGCGCCCTATTTCCATGACGGCTCCCTGCCGACACTGGCCTCGGTTGTCGACTGGTTCGACAGCACCAAGGGCCTTGGCCTGACCGATGCGGAACGCGCCGATCTGACCGCCTATCTGGAAACCGTGGGCGCGGGCGATGACCCTTTCGAGGCATTTGACGAGCGTAACACCCCGTTCCGCCTGGCCTTTGACGAGCTTACGACCTTTGCCTCCACCCTCGACACGCTGCTGCCCGCGCGCGACAGCCATCACATCCTGATCTTGACGGATACGGTGGCCGCCGATCTGGCGGCGGATGCCAGCACCATGTCGAACCTCGCCGAACGCCCCGGCATCTACCGTATGGCCGAGCTTCTGGATCAGGTGGGTGAGGCGGTGCGCGCCGAGGACTGGCAGGCCGCAAACACCCACTGGGCTGACTTCAAGGCCACCGCCACCGAGATCGACGAAAGGGTCTACTGATGAAAATCCGCCGCCGCGATTTCCTGAGCCTTGTCGCCGCCTGTGCGCTGGCCAGCACGCCCGCCCTCGCGCAGGACCAGTCACTGAAACTGGCCTTCATCCCGCAGGAAAACCCCGACAAGCTGCTGGGCGATATCGAGGTCATCACCGCTTGGCTTTCGGGTGAAATTGGCGTTCCGGTCGAAGGTTTCGTGACCTTCGATCACGCCGCCGCGGTCGAGGCGCTGCGCAATGGCGATGCCGATATCTCGTTCATGGGTGGGTTGCCTTTCGTGCTGGCCGAAAAGGAAATCGGCGCCGTGCCGCTTTTGTCCGAGGTTTATCGCGGCGCCCCCACCTATACGGGTCGCGTTTTCGTGCGCAAGGACAGCGGCATCGAAACGCTGGCGGACCTCAAGGATCGCGATATCGCCTTCGCCGATCCGATTTCGGAATCCGGTTACATGTTTCCGCTGGCCGAGTTTGAAAAGGCCGGACTGATCACCGGGCCGGATGCGGCCGAGGATTTCTTTGGCCGGGTCTTCTTTGCCGGCGGTTATCAACAGGCGATGCAAGCAATGGCCGCCGGTCTGGTCGATGCGGCGGGCGCCAGCCAGTATGCCGACCTGCTGCTCACCCCCGAACAGCAGGCCGAGATCACCTGGATCGCCGAAAGCCCGGCCATTCCCAGCCACGTGGTGATCGCGCGGCCCGGCCTTGATGCCGGCCTGTCCGAACGCTTCACTGCCGCGATGCTGAAGCTGAACCAGCCCAAACATCAGGCCAAGCTGGCCTATCTCTACGGCCCCGATGGTTATGTCCGCGCCGACAGCGCCGCCTATGACGGCGTGCGCGCGATGGCGCACAGCTTTGGACTGGCCAATTGACCACCGCCATCGACATCGCCGACCTGACCCTGCACCACCCGGGTGCCGAAGGCGGCAGCCCGGCGCTGTCGGGGATCACACTGACCGTGCAACCGGGCGAATCCGTGGCGCTTCTGGGGGCGTCGGGCGCGGGCAAGACAACGCTTCTGGCGCTCTGCGACGGGCGCCTGCGTGGTTGGCGCGGGCAGGTCAGCGTGCTGGATCATCCCCTGTCCCCAGACAAGCCTCCAGCCCTGTCTGCCCGCGTCGATACCGGTTTTATCTTTCAGGAATTCGCCCTGGTGGAACGCAGCACGGTCGAGCGCAACGTGCTCAATGGCCGTCTGGGCCGGATGCCGGGTCTTGCCGCGTTTTTCGGCCACCATTCCGCTGCCGATCGCGCCGTTGCCTATAAGGCGATGAGCGAGGCCGGCATCGCCGATCTGGCCCATCGCCGCGTTGACAGCCTTAGTGGTGGCCAGCGCCAGCGCGTCGCCATCGCCCGCTGTCTGGCACAGGAACCAAAACTGATTCTTGCCGATGAACCGGTCAGCAATCTCGACCCGGCCCGTGCCGACGATATTCTTGGCTTGATTACCGGGGCCGCGCGCGCCCGGGGCGTTACCGCCATTTTCAGCTCGCACCAGCCCGATCTGGCGATGCGCTATGCCGATCGCGTGATCGGTCTGCGCGATGGTAAATTGCAATTTGACCGTACCGCTGCCGAGGTGTCGCCGCAGGATATCGCCCGCATCTATCATGAGGCAGGTTCCGACGCGCCGCTGCCGCCGCAGAAACCCGGCCTGAGGGTTGTCACCTGATGCGCCCGCGCGAGGCTAGCGGTTTCACCCTGACGCTCCTTATTGCAGGCGCGGTCCTCTGGGCGTTCGTCTCGACCGAGGTCGATTTGGCGCGTCTTTTCAGTTCTGGCCCACGCATCGCTGAGTTTCTTGGCCGGATGTGGCCGCCATCGCCCGAGATCATGTCCGAGATACTTAAAGGCTCTGCCGAGACCCTGCGCATCGCCATCCTTGGTACGCTGGGCGCGGTGCTGATCTCGGTGCCGCTCGGTATTCTCGCCTCCGAGACCATGACGCCGGGGTTCATTCACCGCCCCGTCCGCACCGTGCTGGCGCTGATCCGTGCCATTCCGCTGATCCTCGTGGCGATGCTGATGGTGGGTGCCGTGGGGCTGGGTCCGTTGCCGGGCATCATCGCCGTGGCCTTCCACGCCACCGGCATGCTGGCGAAATTTTACGCCGAGGCGATCGACGGCGTCGCCCGCGCGCCCATCGACGCTCTGGAAAGCGCCGGGGCCAACCCTCTCTTGCGCCTACGCTACGCCATCTGGCCGCAAATGGCCCCGGTGGTAGCGCGCGACACGATCTTCCGGTTCGAACTGAACCTGCGCGAATCCCTCGTTCTGGGCGTCGTCGGTGCGGGCGGCATCGGCTTTTACATCCAGACCTACGTGCGCAGCTTCCAATACGACAAGGCCGCCAGCGTTACCCTTGCCGTCATCCTGATGGTGGTGGTGATCGAAGGTTTCAACGTCGCATTGAGACGACGGTTTTCGTGACACTGAACCGATGCGGGCAGGTCAGTCAGGGATCGAATGTACAAACCGATTTGGCCTGAAGCGGACCTTGCGCCTTTGAAACACTGAGCCGCGCGATTGCCAGACCGCGGGGTGGCGAGCAGGCCTTTGTGGAACGCGCTTTACCCCAGCCAAGTCAATGAGAGCTAAGAACGTTGCGCAAGCTCTCCTGATCGCCAGCCCTTGCGGGCGGTCTGGCGATCGCGCGGCGGCCCTGCGGGCCTTGATTCCGCGCGGAGACTAAGATTGAACGGCAGCTTCAGGCCAACAGACGCATGTGTTAAATCCTAAGCCCAACCACTTTAAATGCGCATCAACACATCCACCGCAAGCACGTCGTCTTCGTAGACAAAAAGTGGGTTGATTTCGATCTCGGCGATCTCTTCCGCTTGTGCCACGGCGAAATCGGCCAGCGCCGCAAGGCGATCCGCCAGCGCGGCCATATCCACGACGCGCCCGCCGCGAAAACCCTGCATCAGGCGGGCGACGCGCAGCCGCCTCAGTGCGGCTTCGATCTCGGATGCGCTGGCGGGCAAAAGCAGGGTGTCCGCATCCCCCACCAGTTCCACCAGCACGCCGCCGCTGCCCAGCGTCATCGCCAGTCCAAATTGCGCATCCTGCCGGATGCCCACCACCAGTTCGGCGATGGGCGGTGGGGCCATCGCCTCTACCAGAAATTTGTCGCGCACGGCCTGTGGGTCATAGATCGTGACATCGGCGCACATCTTCTCGGATGCGCGCGCCAGCGCCTCGGGCGCTTCAATGCCGATTGCCACGGCCCCGGCCTCGGTCTTATGGGCAAGCTTGTCGCTCATCATTTTAAGGGCGACCGGATAGCCCACCGCCTGCGCCGCCGCGGTCAGCCCGTCGCCTGATACCACGCGGCCCTCGGGCACGCGCACCACATCCGCCAGCCGGGCCTTGCCTTCGGCCTCGGCCACGAAAGCACTGTTGCGGGGGTGCACCGTCATCAGCGGGGCAGGAGGGGTTGAAGTGATCCGCGCCCGCGCGCTGTGCCACCAGGCGGCATGGCCGACAGCGTTTAATGCCTCGTGGATGCCCTGCATCGGCGCCACGCCTTCGGCGATGAAGGCCTCTCGCACCGATGCGCCGATATTTTCAGGGATGGTGGTGCAGATCGCCGCCGGAAGGCCTGCCTCGCGCGCCGCCTTGGCAAAGGCCATCCCGTCGTTGAGGTAAAGCTGCTCGGTCTCGTCCAGCCCCGGCGCGGGATAATCCTGCACCAACAGCGCGGCCTGCGCCGGAACACCTGCCAATGCTGCCTCAAAGACCGGTCCGGTTCGCTCGGCCTGGCCCCAGATCGGCGTGGTGTAATCCAGCGGGTTCGACACCGTGGCGATGGGCGGTAAAAGTTCCGTGAGTGTTGCGCGGGTTTCCGAATCCGGCGTGGGAAACTCCAACCCGATCTTCTCGGCATGATCCGCGAGCATCGTCGCGCCCCCGCCTGAGCAGGTAAAGCCCATCACGTCATGCCCGTCGGGCACCCCCGCGACGCAGATGAATTTAAGCGTTTCCAGCAGTTGCGACGGATTGGTCACGCTGATCACGCCGATCCGATCGAAGAGCGCCTGATAAAGTTCGTTCGCGCCGGAAAGAGACCCAGTATGGCTCAGTGTCAGTGCGCCACCGATGGCCGACGACCCGGTTTTCAGGGCCACGATCGGTTTACCTGCATGCAGTGCCTTCAATGCGGCGCGCTCGAAAGCTGGCACATCCGCCAGCCCTTCGATATGAAGGCCGATGGCGCGCACCTCGGGCTTTTCGCACAGCAGGTCAATAAATTCAGACAGACCCAGATCTGCCTGGTTGCCGACCGAGATCATATGCGTCAGCGGCAGAGACCGCTGGCTCATGGTGATGTCCGAGGAAAACATTCCCGATTGCGTCAGGATAGCCGCGCCATAACCAGGGCAAGAGCCGCCATGCGCAAACGGCCAGAGTGCCGAGCGATCGAGATAATTGATCACGCCGTAGCAATTGGGTCCCACCATCACCATATCGCCCAGTGCGCTACGCAGATCATCTTCTAACGCGCGACCATCGTCATGCGCCTCGCCGAACCCGGCGGAATAACAGACGATCCCGCCCGCGCCTATCGCCGACAAGTCGCGAATGGTGTCAGGCACCCGCGCTGCGGGGATCGCCAGAAAGACCGCATCAGGGGCCTCGGGCAAATCGACTATACTGGCGACACAGGGCAGGCCCGCCAACTGCTCGCGTTTCGGGTTTACCACCCACATGTCGCCGTCGAATCCGGCCCGCCGCGCCTCGCCGATTGCCACCGCGGCGTCAGCCCCGCCAATGAACGCAATGTGGCGCGGGTTCAGCAAGCGTTCGAAATTTGCGCGCTTGGCCGGGGTCATGGCGTTCAGGCCCCCAGAGGCCGCAATATGGATCGGGTGATGATATGACGCTGGATCTCGCTGGTGCCGTCCCAGATCCGCTCGATCCGGCTGTCCCGCCAGAGCCGTTGGATCGGCAGCTCCTCCATCAACCCCATGCCGCCGAAAATCTGCACGGTGTCATCCGCCACCTTGTTCAGCATCTCCGAGCAGTAGACTTTGACCATCGCTGCATCTTCATCCTGCATCACGCCCGCATCGGCGCGCCGCACCGCGTCCGCCACCAGCAGGTCCGCCGTGCGCAGCCCGATGGTCATGTCGGCCAGCAGGAACCCGGTGGCCTGAAAGGCACCAATCGGCTTGCCGAATTGCTTGCGGTTCGCGGCCCAGTCGGTGGCCAGTTCCAGCATCCGCTCGGCCTTGCCGCAGCAGGTGGCGCCGACCCAGATCCGGCCCATGCCCAGCCATTGCCCGGCCAGATCGAACCCCTTGCCCTCGTCTCCCAGAACCTGCCCCGGCCCCAGCCGTACATCCTCGAAAATCAGCTCATAGGTCTTGTAGCCGCGGTTTGACACACACTTGTTGCCCTCGCGAAAGGTCACGCCCGGCATGTCGCGGTCGACCAGGAACGCCGTCACCCGCTTGCGCGGGCCACGTTTGGTCTCATCTATGCCAGTCGCGGCAAACACAATCGCGAAATCCGCCATCGTGGGAGCCGAGATGAAATGTTTCATCCCGTTCAATACCCAGTCGTCGCCCTCGCGTTTCGCATTGCATTTCATCCCCATCGCATCCGATCCGGCCTCGGGCTCGGTCAGGGCAAAAAGCTCGCGTTTCTCGCCTGTGACGCAGGGTTTCAGGTAGGTCTCGATCTGATCCCCCTGACAGGCCAGCAGCAATTCGGTAGGCCGGGCGATCCAGGAGTGCAGCGCATGGCTGGTGCGGCCAAACTCGCGCTCGATCACCGACATCTGGGTGTGATTCAATCCGCCACCACCGATGCTCTCAGGCAGGTTCGCCGCATACAGACCTAGTTCTTTGCCTTTGGCCTCGATCTCACGGCCGATTTCCTCGGGGACCTCGCCCAGCCGGTCGACCTCCTCTTCATGCGGAATGACCGCATCGTTGAAAAATCCGCGCACCGTGTCGCGCAGCATTTCGTCTTCGTGAGAGAGAATAAGGCTCACCGGTCGTCTCCTGTTCTAGCTGTCAGCGCCGCGCAGGTTCAGCTTGTTGCGGGCCTCCTGCGGGGTCACGGCGCGACCGCCCATGCGTTCGATGATCTCGATAACCCGTTCAACCAACTGCCCGTTGGTTGCCAGCACGCCGCGATCCAGGAAAATGTTATCCTCGAGACCCACGCGCACATTGCCGCCCATCGCCACTGCGGCCGCCGCCATCGGCATCTGCATCCGGCTGATACCGAAGCTGGCCCAGCTTGCTCCCGCAGGCAGTTGTGCCTTCATCGCTGCCATCGTCTCCACCGTCTGATCGGCGCCCCACGGAATGCCCAGGCAGATCTGAAACATCGGTGGATCGGCGATCAGCCCTTCCTCGACCATTGCCTTGGCAAAACGGATATGGCCCAGCTCGAATACTTCCAGCTCGGGCTTCACGCCCCATTCCTTGACCAGTTCGGCCATGCGCCGCAGTGTCGGTGGGGTCGAGATATAGATGTTGTCGCCATCGCCGAAATTCAGCGTCCCGCAATCAAGCGAGCAGATTTCGGGCAGACACTCCTTGATATGAACAAGCCGCTCTTCCGCGCCGATCATATCGGTGCCAGGTCCGGGCAGGGCGGGGTTTTCGGCAGAAGGCACCCAATCGCCGCCCATGCCCGCCGTAAGGTTGATCACCACGTCGGTGCCACTGTCGCGCACCCGGTCCACCGCTTCTTTGAACAGCACCGGATCGCGAGAGCCCTGACCGGTCTCGGGATCGCGCACATGCAGATGCGCAATCGCCGCGCCCGCCTTGGCGGCCTCGATCGCTGCGTCTGCCACCTCCTTGGGGGTCACGGGCACATGTTTGCTCCGCCCCGTCGTATCGCCTGCCCCGGTCACAGCGCAGGTCACCACCACATCGAAATTCATCTGCACACCTCCCTTATTTAGGCGCAGTGTGCGAAAACAGGTGCAAAAAAGTGTCGATAATTCGCCATCATACTGTTAGCTGTGGCGAATAATCGTATTTCAGAACCAGTGACCGGAACCGACCCTGCCTATGACGGATGCAAGCTTAATCCCTGCCCGAATCGTCTGCGTCCTGCTACCGCGGTTCAACATGATGAGCCTGCTCAGCCTGCTGGAGCCGCTGCGTATTGCCAACTACCTCTCGACCGATCCGCTTTACACGCATACCTACGCCTCGGCCGAAGGTGGCGGCGTGCCCGCCAGCAACGGCATGAGCGTTGAGACCGATGTCTTGCCCGAAAAACTTGGCCGTGATGATCTGGTGCTGGTGCTTGGCAGTTGGGGTGCCGAGCATTATGCAAACCCGAAACTGACCGGCTGGCTCAGGCGGCAGGAACGGGCCGGTCTGCGGCTTTGTGCGGTCGAGATGGCCAGCTATGTTTTTGCCCGCGCGGGCCTGCTGGGCGGGCGCCGCGCCACGACGCACTGGGCTTACCTGCCGGGTTTTCAGGAACTTTTCCCCGATGTTCTGGCGGCCGAGCAACTTTATACAATCGATGGCCGCATCCTGACCTGTGCAGGATCCACCGCCGGGCTGGACCTGATGCAGCACCTTATCCGGCAGGATCACGGCGATGCGCTTGTGGCCGAGATTGCCGACAATATCGTCCACCACCCGATCCGACCCGAGGCGGCGCCGCAGCGGCAGGCCCACGGGATGGGGCTTGAGCGCCTGCCGTCCTCTGTACGCGCTGCCGTGGACCTGATGGATGCTAACATCCCCGAGCCGCTAACCGTGCCGGAGATCGCCCGGCAGGTCGGTATTTCGCAGCGCCAGTTGGAACGCCAGTTTCACCGCGCGATGGGCTGCAGCGTCGTGCAGTTTGGGCTGATCCTCAGGCTGCAACACGCTCGCGTGCTGCTGATTTCAACTGGTCTGGGGGTAAGAGAAATCGCCGCCGCCTCGGGCTTTAACTCGCTGTCGCATTTCGCATATGCGTTCCGCAACTGCTTTGGCCGTCGTCCCAGTGAGTACCGTCAGGCCTGGCCGGATCAGAATGATACGCCCAGCTGGCCCGGCACACTGTCGAAATATCTCGAAACACTGCAGCTTAACCAGCGGATGCGCGGCAAGACGTCGGAATGATAGGCCCGGCACTGAGGGGATGCCCTTCGAACGTCAACGCTGTGTCCCGTGTATCGGTATGAAGGGCGGGTCCAGCCAGCGCATAGATTGCGCGCACTGACAACCGGACCCGAGGGTGTGGCCTGATCACAGAGGTATTCTGCGCTTTCTGGCATGTTGCTTGACACCCGGGACGTTGCTGCTCATGTAGCGCCTCAGACCTCAAACCCGGAGATGCCCCATGGCCTCGGATGCCAAAGAGAAGAATTCCATCGTCGAGACGATCAAGACGGTGGTCTACGCCCTGCTGATCGCTGGCATCTTCCGCACGATTTTCTTTCAGCCTTTCTGGATTCCGTCCGGGTCGATGAAAGATACGCTGCTGATTGGCGATTTCCTCTTTGTCAACAAGATGGCCTATGGCTATTCCTATGCGTCGTGTCCGTCGATCCGTATTCAGCGGTTGGGGATCAATGTAGACGCGGCCGATATCTGTGGTTTTCTCGACGGTGATAACAGCAGGATATTGGGGTCCGAGCCTGAGCGCGGCGATATTATCGTCTTTCGCCATCCGGTGACCGGCGCGGATTTCATCAAACGGCTGATCGGCCTGCCGGGCGACGAGATCCAGATGAAAAACAGTGTACTGCATATCAATGGCGAGGCAGTTAAACTGGAAGATGGCGGCGTGTTCGAAGAGAAATTCGAAGCTCAGGGGCCGCTGCGTAACACGCCGCGTTGTGAAAACGGCGTGGTGGGTGAAGGCGCGATGTGCAAAAAATCCCGTCAGATCGAGACCCTGCCGAACGGCGAATCCCATTCGATCCTGAACATCACCTCGCAGAGATCGGACAATACCGGCATATTCCGGGTGCCGGCAGGGCATTACTTCTTCATGGGTGACAATCGCGACAACTCGACCGACTCGCGTTTCGCGCAGCAGGTGGCGGGCGTCGGTTTCGTGCCTTACGAAAACCTGATTGGTCGCGCTGGCCGGGTGGTCTTTTCCTCCGCCGGCAGCCGGATGTTCTATTTTTGGACCTGGCGCGGGGACCGTTTCTTCAAGAGGCTGGATTGAAGCTTTCCGCCGAGCTGAAGGCGCTTGAGGCGCGGCTGGGGCATGAATTTTCCGACCCCGGGCTGCTGGTGCGCGCGGTCACCCATTCCTCGATGTCCTCGGCCACGCGCGACGATAATCAACGGCTGGAGTTTCTGGGCGACCGGGTGCTTGGCCTGGTGATGGCGCAGGCGGTGCTTGACCATGACAGGGCGGCCACCGAAGGCCAGTTGGCACCGCGTTTCAACGCACTGGTGCGCAAGGAGACCTGCGCTGATGTGGCCCGGCAGGTCGATATCGGCGCGGTACTGAAACTGGGCCGGTCCGAGATGGTCTCGGGCGGGCGCCGCAAACAGGCGCTCCTGGGGGATGCGATGGAGGCGGTGATCGCTGCGGTCTACCTCGATGCCGGTTTCGACGCAGCAAAGGCTATGATCCTGCGGCTCTGGGGCGAGCGCGTGCGCCGGGTCGAGGCCGATGCCCGCGACGCCAAAACCGCGCTGCAGGAATGGGCGCAGGCGCGCGGCCTGCAGCCACCGCGCTACGTCGAAGTTGCCCGCAGCGGCCCGGACCACGCCCCGCAATTCACCATTGAGGCGCAGCTCGACGGACAGACCCCGACACAAGCCACCGCCGGATCAAAACGCCAGGCCGAACAAGCGGTTGCCAAGGCATTACTGGCACGGATCGAGAACGGCTGACCTCGGGCAAGGTCAGCTTTGAGCCCAAAGTATCGAATGCTGCAAAACGCGTGAACGTCAGCTTTTCTGCGTGCAAAGGTCTCGAACGATCAACTACAGTAATACAATGCTATGGAAGGATGTATGCCAGATATTTGAAGCCGATGGTTCGCTTCGTGACGTTATTGTCCATGAGACATCTGTTTCGGACTGGGACCGGCTGCTCAGCCTTTCATTGTCGCTTGGCAACGTTTTCTATGAGCGCGACGGCGAGAACGCCGTACTCCCAGCGTCAGCCGCTCGGATGCTAGGTGATCCAGAACATTCGCACTGTATGAAGGTTGATCTTGGTGGACCCGTCGCAAACGCCCACTTTTATACCTCAGAGGAAATCGAACTGGACCTCGACCCAAGCGAGATAGCGTCTCAGGCGGCGCTCAATAAGGTTCTGGGTTTCTGCAGTAAGCTTAGCTTGGCACTAGAACGCGACATGGCAATCACAGAAGAAAGCAGTCCTGAAGAAGCCTTGCTAGTTTACTCGTTCCAAAAACGAAGCTGGCAGATCGCAACTCACTAGTTGCAGCAAGAATGCCGACCTTGGCCCTCGCACGATCAATGACCGCTCTGTCCCGCACACCGGACGAGATTATTCAAGCCGCCTAAATACACGTTGCCCTCCAGACTAATCACCTGTTTTCCGGACAAGGCGGAGGCAATCAACCCGGCCCTAAAACCACTGCCCCGGCTCCATCAGCCCGAGGTCCAGTAACTGACGGGAATGCCACTCGAACGGCGTGGAATTGTGCCATTTGAATGTCTCGATGTCGAAGGTGGAACCGGGATTGCGCTTCAGCGCCTTGGCGGTGCGGAACGAGACGATCGCCGCCGTCAGATTGTGATGCCAGGGGCAGGCATAGGTGTTGTACTCCTCGTCGTTGAAACGATGGTTCGCGTCCAGCATCAGCTCCGGCTTGGCGCGGAAGAGTGCGATCCGGTCGATGTTTCGCTTCGGCGCGGGGACATGTTCCTCGTAGCGCCAGCGCAGCCCGCCGAAGAAATCCAGTTGCCGTTCCTTCGGGTGGTTGTGATTGTCCGGATCATTGCGTGCCAGTGCGTAATAGCCCGACTTGTCCATATGCGCGTCCTCCAGCGAGACCGCGTTCTTGTGCTGATAAAGATCACCAGCGTAGAGATCGATCACGTAGGTCAGCATCGCGCCGCGGCGTTCCTCGCCGTGAAAGGTCAGCATCTCGCCCACCGTGCGGGTTTCGCAGAACGGGAAGAACAGGTATTCGGCGTTGAAACAATAGTAGAGCCAGGTCCCCGGCGCCTTGGCGATCACCGCGTTCACCGCTTTGGTGAAATCATCTCCCGCCACGATATCGAAGTTGATCCGGTGCACCCGGCGCGCGACATCATTCGGTAAGGCAAATGCCGGTGGCATCAGCGCCAGTATCTCGCGAAATCCGGCATCGATGTGGTGACGCAGCGTGGTGTCGATCTCGACCTCGTCCTCAATGAAGATCATCGCCACCGGCCCCTTGGCCAGAAGCGCACCCGCTTTGCTCAGAAACTGATCAAGGCTGGAAAACTGCATCGGTATCCCCGGTTCTTTTGCGCCCAGAATCATGGAAATCGTCACGCATTGCAAGTGACCCTTGAGTTGATGTAGTCAGGCCCCCTGAAACGCCAGGGGACTGCGACGGATGGCCGAGCCAAAGAAACTGTTCATCAAGACCTACGGATGCCAGATGAACGTCTATGACAGCGAACGCATGGCCGAGGCCATGGGTGGGGCAGGCTATGTCGAAACGCAGACGCCTGATGACGCTGACATGATCCTGCTCAACACCTGCCACATACGCGAAAAAGCTGCAGAAAAAGTTTATTCCGAGCTGGGCCGGTTCCGTGAGTTGAAAGATGCGAAACCCGATCTCAAGATCGGTGTCGCGGGCTGCGTCGCCCAGGCCGAGGGCGAAGAGATCATGCGCCGCCAGCCGTTGGTCGATCTGGTGGTCGGTCCGCAAAGCTATCACCGCCTGCCGCAGATGGAGGCAAAGGTGCGCGACGGCGCCAAGGCGCTCGACACCGATTTTCCGCTGGACGACAAGTTCGACACGCTGCGCAAACGCGCCAAGGCGAAACGCGGGCCAACGGCGTTCCTGACTGTACAGGAAGGCTGCGACAAGTTCTGCGCCTTCTGCGTTGTGCCCTATACGCGCGGGGCCGAGGTCAGCCGCCCGGCGGACCGGATCATCGAAGAGGCGCGCGAACTGGTGGATCGCGGCGTGCGTGAGATTACCCTGCTGGGCCAAAACGTGAATGCCTATCACGGCGCCGGACCGGATGGGGATATGACCCTGGCCGGGCTCATCTGGGAGCTAGACAAAATCGACGGGCTGGCGCGCATCCGCTTCACCACCAGCCACCCCAACGACATGGCCGATGATCTGATCGAGGCCCATGGCACCTGTGCCAAGCTGATGCCCTACCTGCATCTGCCGGTGCAGTCGGGCAGTGATAAGATCCTGAAACGGATGAACCGCAGTCACACGGCGGAAAGCTACTTGCGCCTGATCGAACGTATCCGCGAAGCGCGTCCCGATATCCTGATGTCAGGGGATTTCATCGTCGGCTTCCCGGAAGAGACGGAAGAGGATTTCCAGGCCACAATGGATCTGATCGAAGAGGTGAATTACGGCTATGCTTATTCGTTCAAGTACTCGACCCGCCCCGGAACCCCGGCGGCCGAGCGTCCGCAGGTGGACGAGGAGGTGAAATCCGACCGGCTGCAACGCCTGCAGGCCCTGATCACCCGCCAGCAGCGCGCCGCGCAAGAGGCGATGGTGGGCCGCAGCGTCAACGTGCTTTTTGAAAAGCCCGGTCGGTTGCCGGGCCAGATGGTGGGAAAGTCCGACTATCTGCACGCCGTGCATGTGACCGATGCCTCCATTCAGCCGGGCGATATCCTTCCCGTGAAGATCATCGACAGCGGTACGAATTCGCTCTCGGGCGAGGTGCTGCGGCGGGCAGCGGAGTAACCGGCCAGCCGCCGCGCCCGCGGATTGCCTGTGCTCTGTCACGATGGCCTGTCCGATCAAGGATGCCTGGGTCGAGGCCGGCTGTAGCGACGAAGAAATCTGTACCCTACCGCATTGTGCTTCGCCTATCATTGCGCCGCTCTGGAAACCGCCGGTTTCGACTACAGTGTCGAGCTTTGGGCGCCAGGCAAAGATGGCTGCTACCTGACCAGGATCACCGAAAAATCCGAACCCTAAGCTCTGTGCGGGCGCGCGGATTTATTGGCTTAGCTAACGTCGTGGCCTGTCCCGAACCGTCGCCTGCAAGCATCGCGCAAACGGCGACACGCCACGTTGACCTTCAACCCTGGAATGTACAATTCGTGATCAATTCCCCGTTTTCTTGTGGATTGTTGCGCGTGAATACACAATATCTGGATATTTTTCTTCCCATATGCCCAATACTTGTTAGACTTTTCCGAATTATGAGTTGGGGGCTCATGCTGTGCGGGGGCACGGCATTTGACCCTTCGTGTTGAAGTATGTGATAAAAACGGGGGGCTGTGATGGGTGTCAGGTCACGAACAGCGCACGGATGGCTGAAAGGTCTGGCAATTGCCGCCATCAGCATAGCGTTGAACGCAAGCGCCGGCTGGGCGCAAAGCAGCGGAAATTCTGCCAAGGGTGAACGATATATTCCAACCATCTGGGTTGACCCGGATGGCTGTGAACACTGGGTGATGGATGACGGGTTCGAAGGGTTCATGACGCCGCATGTCACCCGCGACGGCAAACCTGTCTGCCGCCGAGGTAACCTCTGCGGGGTGGTCAGTTCGGACCAGCTGTTCGCCACCGACAGCGCCCGGATCAGCGCCGCGGGCAAGGCGCGGCTGCGGCAATTCTTCCGGCAGACCAGCGCGCGCGGCTTCGTGATCACCGGCCATACCGACAGCCGGGCCTCAGACGCCTATAACATGAACCTGTCGCTGCGCCGCGCCAACGCGGTGGCGCGCATCGCCAAGGCATCGGGCGCGCGCATCAACGGTATTCGTGGCTATGGTGAGCGGCAGCCCAAGGCGTCCAACGCGTCGGCGGCGGGTATGGCCCAGAACCGCCGCGTCGAAATCATGTGTATCCGGTAGGGGGCAGGCTATGACAATTACAAAAGTGATATTGTGCCTTTCCGCGATCGGAATGCTAAGCGCCTGCGGTGAAGGCGGCGGCGGCCAGGTAGGTCAGGACAAATCCATCGACTACGGCTTCAAGAAAAAGCACCTCAGCCAATTGCAGGCGGGCGTCTGGGTCGATCCTAATGGCTGCGATCACTGGATCATCGACGACGGGATCGAGGGATATCTTTCGCAACGCCTGGACCGCAACGGTAAACCGGTCTGCTCAGGCATTGCGCCGCCGACCCATGTCACCGGCCCGTTCCAGGGCCGTCAGACGGTGGGCGACACTTTCTGAACAGGGCGTACAGGTCGAAATCAGCCGCGGGCCCGCCGGGTCCGCGGTTTTTTCGTTAACATCCATCAACAAATGCCCACTTGCCCTTGCGCCTGCGGGCGCAACTTGGCACGGTTTGAGAAAAATGAATCCTTTTAGCGCGGAGATTTGATTGATCAGCAGCGAGTTGCCTCAAGCCCTGGACCCGGCCCTGCAGCATGAAGAGGTCGTGGAATTCCCCGATAACCGCCTGCTGATCGACCTTTGCGGCGAATTCGACCGAAACCTGGCTGATATCGAACAGAAGCTAAACGTGCAGATCATGCGCCGGGGCAATCAACTGGTTGCCGTGGGCGAAGAGGTGCCGGCGAAAGAGGCCATTTCTGTGCTTCAGGCGCTCTACCAACGGCTGGAAACCGGCAAAGAGGTCGAACCGGGTGACATTGACCGCGAATTGCGCATGGGTGGCTCGGACAAGGGCACCGGCAGTCGCGCGGGCGACCAGCTTGAAATGTTCAAGGGCGGCGCGGTCGAGATCAAGACCCGCAAGAAACTGGTTGAGCCACGTACCGAGGCGCAAAAAGCCTATGTACGGGCATTGTTTTCCAAGGAACTGGCCTTCGGCATCGGCCCGGCGGGCACCGGCAAGACCTATCTGGCCGTCGCCGCGGGCGTGTCGATGTTTATCGAGGGTCATGTCGACCGGATCATCCTGTCCCGTCCGGCGGTCGAGGCGGGCGAGAAGCTGGGCTATCTGCCCGGCGACATGAAGGACAAGGTCGATCCTTACATGCAGCCGCTTTACGACGCGCTGAACGATTTCCTGCCCGGCAAGCAACTCGCCAAACTGATCGAGGAAAAGCGCATCGAAATCGCACCGCTGGCCTTCATGCGTGGGCGGACGCTAGCCAACGCCTTCGTGGTGCTCGACGAGGCGCAAAACGCCACTTCGATGCAGATGAAGATGTTCCTGACCCGCCTGGGCGAGGGTTCGCGCATGGTCATCACCGGCGACCGCTCCCAGATCGACCTGCCACGCGGCGTCACGTCGGGCCTGCATGATGCTGAGCGCCTCCTGAAAACCATCAAGGACATCAGTTTCAGCTATTTCACCTCGAAGGATGTCGTGCGCCATCCGCTTGTCGCCGCCATCATCGAGGCGTATGAGGCCGATACCTGAACCGCGAACGGCCCCGCATGCTGACCGAAACCATGATCGAAGATGACCGTTGGAAAACGGCTAATCTGGCCGCGCTGTCCGAGCGCGCCGCCACGGCTACGCTCGCTCATCTGGGGCTGGACCCGGCCCAGTGGGAGGTCAGCGTACTCGGCTGCGACGACGCACGGATCGCCACGCTCAACGAAGATTTTCGTGACAAGCCCCAGCCCACTAATGTGCTTAGCTGGCCCAGTGAGGATCGCGCGCCCGAAGCACCCGGTGCCACGCCGAAAGCGCCCGAACCGGGCCCTGATCCGGAGCTTGGTGACATCGCCATCGCCTTTGACACCTGCACGCGCGAGGCCAGCGAGGCCGGAAAACCGCTCAGCGACCATATAACTCACTTAATCGTTCATGCGGTGTTACATCTTTTGGGCTATGACCATATCCGTGACGAAGATGCCACCGTGATGCAGACAATCGAGGTCGAGGTACTTGGCAAACTGGGTCTTGCTGACCCATATTAGGCGACGTGGGGCGTTTTAGCACTGCAATTTTGGAAAGAGAGAATGGGCGACACGATAGACGGATCCTCTAACGCAGCGCATCGCGCGCAGGCGTCAAGCCAGGATGATGAGGAACAGGGCGGATTTTTACGCCGCATATTCGGGGCGTTCAGTCCCGGCGAAGATCAGACGGATGATGATGAACAGTTGACCGGCCCCAAGGCCGAGGGTCAGCCGGGTATCGGCAACCTGCGCCGTATGGCGGTCGAGGATGCGGCGATTCCCAAGGCCGATATCGTGTCTGTGCCGTCCACCATCGGCAAGGAAGAACTGGTGCAGGTTTTCCGCGACAGCGGGTTGACCCGTTTGCCGGTCTACAAGGGCACGCTGGATACGCCTATCGGCATGGTCCACCTCAAGGATCTGGCGCTCAAACACGGCTTTAACGGTGCGGGCGGGCGATTCTCGCTCAAACGCATGCTGCGTCCGCTGCTCTTTGTGCCGCCCTCGATGCCAATAGGCGTGCTTTTGCAGAAAATGCAGAGCGAGCGGCGCCACATGGCGCTGGTGATCGACGAATATGGCGGTGTCGACGGGCTGATCACGATCGAGGACCTGATCGAACAGGTCGTGGGCGAGATCGAGGATGAACATGACATTGCCGAGGACGGGTATTGGACACAGGAAACCTCGGGCGATTACCTGGCGGTGGCCAAGACACCGCTGAAAGAGTTCGAGGATGAGATTGGCCTGTCGCTGACTGAGGCGGACGAGGTTGATGAAGAAGAGATCGACACGCTGGGCGGTCTGGTTTTCATGCTGCTCGGTCGCGTCCCGGTACGCGGCGAAGTGGTCGAACATCCCACCGGCGTGATGATTGAGGTTGTCGATGCCGATCCCCGCCGCATCAAACGACTGAAGGTTTGCCTGCCCGGCCACAAGAATGACTGACATGGCGCAGCCCGGATTTGCCAGCCGCGTGAACGGGTTGCGCGGGGTCTATCGGATTTCGATCTGGCTGGGTCTGGGGGCGCTGGCGGCGCTGGGGCAGGCGCCCTGGGGGCTCTGGCCGCTGACGATCGCTGCGCTGGCCCTGATCATCGCGCTGTTCAGGCAGGCTCCGGACATGCGTCGCGCCTTGCTGATGGGCTGGGTCGCCGGGACTGGTTATTTCATGCTGGCACTCAGCTGGATTGTCGAGCCGTTCCTGGTTGATGTCGCCCGCCACGGCTGGATGGCGCCCTTCGCGTTGATCGGGCTTTCCGCGTATCTCGCATTCTACTGGGCGGCGGGTTTTGCCGTAGCCCGTGCGCTTGGCGGCGGCAGTGTTGCGCTGATCGTTGCCTTCACCGTAGGCGAATCGCTGCGCGGTTATCTCTTTACCGGCTTTCCCTGGGCGCAGATCGGCCATGTCTGGATCGACACGCCGATGCTGCAATGGGCCGCCTTTGCCGGGCCGCTCGGCCTGATCGCGGTAACATGGGCAGCAGCCACCGCGCTCTGGCATCTGGTGGCGCGCCGTCAGGTTATTGGCGGCGGCGTACTGGCAGGCATCGCTGCGCTTTACCTGACCGGCGCCCTGATCGCGCCTGCCACCGCAACCGCGACCGACGCGCCCAAGGTGCGTCTTGTCCAGCCCAACGCGCCGCAGCACGAAAAATGGGATCCGGCGATGATCCCGATCTTTTTCGACCGCCAGCTGGAATTTTCCGCCGCTGGCGACACCCGTCCCGATCTGATCGTCTGGCCGGAAACATCCATCCCGGTGCTGTTGAACAATGCTGAACCGGCGCTTGAGGCGATCTCGGATGCCGCAGGCGAGGTGCCTGTGGTGGCCGGGTTGCAGCGGCTTGACGGATCACAGATCTACAACTCACTGGTGGCATTGGGTGCGGATGGTACGGTGACATCGCTTTACGACAAACATCACCTCGTGCCCTTCGGCGAATTCGTCCCCTTCGGCAATTTCATGGCTCGTTTCGGTATTGCCGGGATTGCCGCGCAGGATGGTCACGGTTTCAGCGCCGGTCCGCGTGGGCGGGTGATCGAGCTGGGGGACATCGGCAAGGCGCTTCCTCTGATCTGCTACGAAAGCGTTTTTGCCCGTGATCTGCGCGCGGCGCCGGAACGCGCGGATTTCATCCTGCTCATTACCAATGATGCCTGGTTCGGCAAGATATCTGGCCCGTATCAGCATCTCGCACAGGCGCGGCTGCGCAGCGTCGAACAGGGGCTGCCGATGATCCGGGCCGCCAATACCGGCATCTCGGCGATGATCGACCCGGCGGGCCGGATCACGCATAGCCTGCCTTTGGGACAGGCCGGATGGATCGACGCGCCGTTGCCACTGCCGCGTCCGCCAACGCTATATGCGCGGATCGGGGACCTGCCGGTGCTGGCAGTGCTTTTGCTGATCCTGGGAGGCACGGTCCTGCGGAACCGTGCACAGCGACCCCCGCGTTAGATGGTGTCATGCTGTATCAACTAGCCCGGAAGCCGCAGTTCAGGTTTCGCGCCGCGCGAAAACAAGGCCGCCGCGCGTCGCGGGTCTGTCCGTAAGGACCGGCGATTTGGAGGATAAAGCGCCCACCAGTGCAATTGGGCAGCCATCCCGCAGTTGGGCGATCTGCGGCTTCATTTCAATGTCTGCTCGCCGTCGACACCAACCGCGACCTTTCCATCTAACTCTCGTATGATCCCGGCATGGTTTCCCGAAACAGGGTAATCCCGCTGTGGCGCAAAGATTGGTGCCTAATTGCGAACAATTTCATCGCGGTTACCGCCAGGACGCTTTAACGATTGACGTGACAGCGACCCGGCCTTAACCAGTTCCGAACCCCGTCACAACGGCTTCCTGGCGTGACGGTTAACTTTAATGGAGCGTTTTCATGTCCCGCAATAACTATGTTTTTACCTCGGAGTCCGTATCGGAGGGTCACCCCGATAAGGTGTGCGACCGCATTTCGGATGCCATTTTGGATGCCTTTATCGCCGAAGAACCCGAAGCCCGGGTCGCGTGCGAAACTTTTGCCACCAGTTCAATGGTCGTCATCGGCGGCGAAGTTGGACTTTCAGATCAGGAGCGCCTCAAAAGCTTCATGGGCAGCATCGGCCAGATCGCCCGCGACTGCATCAAGGATATCGGTTACGAGCAGGACAAGTTTCACTGGAACACCTGCCATGTGCTGAACTTCCTGCACGAACAATCGGCGCATATCGCGCAAGGCGTCGACAAGGACGGGGCCGGCGACCAGGGCATCATGTTCGGGTATGCCACGACTGAGACCGACGCGCTGATGCCTGCGCCGATTCAGTACAGCCACGCGATCCTGCGCCGGCTGGCCGAGGCGCGCAAATCCGGCGCCGAGCCGACACTGCGCCCTGATGCCAAAAGCCAACTCTCGCTGCGCTATGTCGATGGCAAACCGGTCGAGGTGACCTCTGTCGTGCTGTCGACGCAGCATGCCGACGAGAGCCAGAAAAGCGATGATATCCGCGCCATTGTCGAGCCCTATATCCGCGAAGTCCTGCCCGCGGGCTGGCTCAACGATAAGACCGAATGGTGGGTCAACCCCACCGGCACTTTCGTGATCGGCGGCCCCGATGGCGATGCCGGCCTGACCGGGCGCAAGATCATTGTCGATACCTATGGTGGTGCCGCGCCTCATGGTGGTGGCGCGTTTTCTGGCAAGGATCCGACCAAGGTCGACCGTTCGGCAGCCTATGCGGCACGCTATCTGGCCAAGAACGTCGTAGCTGCGGGCATGGCCGAACGCTGCACCATCCAGCTTAGCTATGCGATCGGTGTGTCCAAACCGCTGTCAATCTATGCCGATACCCACGGCACCGGCGAGGCTGATCCCGCCGAGATCGAAAAGGCCATCGGTCAATGTATGGATCTCAGCCCGCGCGGCATTCGCGAGCACTTGCAGCTGAACCGGCCGATCTATCAGCGGACCGCGGCTTATGGCCATTTCGGGCGCGAGCCCGAGGCCGATGGCGGCTTTAGCTGGGAAAAGACCGATCTGGTCGACGCGCTGAAAAAGGCGGTCTGACCGGTTCGCTAAAAGATCAGAAACCTATCGGGAAACGGCGTAGTACTTCTACGCCGTTTTTCGTTGGCGGCGGGCGTGCGGTCGGATTTACGTGAACCCTGTAGGGCATTTTTCGAGGCAGGGTCGATCTGCGTACGTTTTATGCGTACATCCTGTACGTTCCGTACGTTTTTCAGCTCGGCATCAGCTCTCTTGGGATGACGAAATCCAGTACTTTGCCAGTACCGGGTTTCAGGTCGTTCCACGCCTCTACCGAAAAGTCCACAACCAGGGTGGCACAGGTTGGATAGTCGCCAAATCTGGGGTGTTCGGGCGGCGACGTCACCAGATCATGTGCGAACCACGCGATGCCGGGATTGTGCCCCAGCATCAGTACGCATTGACCGGTGGCCTGATTCAATATGCTCATCATCTGGCCCGACCCGGCATGGTAAAGCGTGTCCAGAAAGCTCCGCTCAGCGTCCAGACCCAGTCTTTCGCAGGTTTCTCTTGTGCGGGTTGAGGATGACGTAAGTATCTGATCAGGAATATAATTATTCTCCCTCAGCCAATTCCCCAAGGCCTCTGCCGAGCGTTGTCCGCGCCCGTTCAAGGGGCGTATCTTGTCCTCCTGCGCCGGGTTGGCCCAGCTTGATTTCGCATGTCGCATCAGGATCAATCGCCGCGTCATCTGAACGCCTCCATGTGAAAGGCCGACTGTGCTTCGGTCCGTTGAAAGCCTTGTCCGACCGGACAGGCCCGACGCGCTGCGCAACCTTTTGCCATACAATCATTTTCTGGCCGGTCCAGATCAGCCTTGCAGGCCGGGACATCATAAAACTCCGGCTGTAGCGCCCCGACCGGACAGGCGGTACGGCAGGGCTGAGCTTCACAGGATAAACAGGGGTTTGGAGCGGTTTCGGGCAATTCCAGCCATTCAGACAAGCCCAATGCGCCACGATACGACGTCCAGAGCCCGGCCACGTCATGCACCAGCATTCCCACCGGCGACACATGTGCCCGGCCGCTTTGCCTGGCCCAGCTGATGAACGGCTGATGGGGTGGTCCGCCGAAGGGAAAAAGCGCCTTTGCGGTCAATTTGTTAGCAAGGTCACCGATTACTCGCGCTGACCATCGATCTATCGGATCGGGCTGCCCGTCCTGATATTCGGGCGAGGTGGTGAAATACGCCCAGAAACCCGGCTCATCTGGACCTAGCAGTACCAGTGTCTGTACATCCTCCGGCACGTCCTCGGGGGCCGGATGAAGCACGCCATAGATGGCAAGCTGGTGCTTTTCAGCAGCTATTCCAATCTCCTGAAAGTTCATTTGCGAAACGGCAGCATCAATGACCACCCCAGTTTTGAAGGTTTTTCATCTTGCCATTGCAGCCCGGTCGTCATCTCGTCATGCCCCTGTTCCGGTTGCGCGATGTAGGTGCCGAACATCCGGTCCCAGATCGAAAGTGCAAAGCCGTAATTGCTGTCATGTTCATGCCTGTGCACCGAGTGATGCACCCGGTGCATATCGGGCGTCACCAGTGTCTGTCTTATGATCGTATCCAGCGCCTTCGGTAATCTGATATTCGCGTGATTGAACATCGCTGTTCCGTTCAGCATGATCTCGAACGCGATGATACCTATAGCGGGTGGGCCCAAGAGGTAGACAAGCCCGATTTTCAGCAGCATTGAGAGGGCGATTTCCACCGGGTGGAATCGGATGGCAGTTGTTACATCTATGTCCCTGTCGGCGTGATGCACGCGGTGAAAACGCCATAAAACCGGTATCTTATGGGTGATAAGGTGTTGCGCCCATATGGCTAGATCAAAGATCAGCAGGGTCAGCATAATGGCAAGCCACATTGGCAGTTGAAGCGCATTCATCGCGCCCCAACCCTGCGCCTCAGCATGCAGTGCGGCACCGACGGCCAGCAACGGCAGAGCAAAGGCCAACAGTCGCAGGGTGAGCATATCGAGAATCACGATGGCCCAGTTCGTCACCCACCTGGTGCCGCGTGGCTGGCGACGTTGACGGCGGGGAAGCGCCGCCTCGATGAGCGCCAGAAGCGTGAACAGCCCCGCGAAAATGCCAAGGCGAATAAGGCTTTCGTTTTCCATGCGGGGAAACCTAAGGCAAATCGCCTTTCGTGCAAGCTAGTTCGCGCGGATCAGTGAGCCGGCACCGTGTTCGGTATAAAGCTCCAGCAACGTGGCATTAGGCGCGCGCCCGTCAAGGATAACGACCGCCCGTACGCCACCGTCGATGGCCGTCAGGGCGGTTTCTGTTTTGGGGATCATGCCGCCCGCGATGGTGCCGTCGGCTGTCATCTGGCGAATCTGACCCGCGGTCAGTTCGGTCACAACCGCACCGGTGGCATCGCGCACGCCATCGACATCCGTCAGCAACAGCAGCCGGTCGGCGGTCAGCGCGGCAGCAATGGCTCCGGCCGCGGTGTCGCCGTTGATATTGAAGGTTTCACCATTTCGCCCGGCGCCCAGCGGGGCAATTACCGGTATGGCATCATCGGCAAAGAGGGTGTGCAGGATATCTGGCTTGATGTCAGTGGGGTCGCCGACCAGTCCAAGCGCGGGGTCCGCGGGATCGCAGGTGATAAGGCTAGCGTCCTTGCCCGACAGCCCCACCGCTTTGCCGCCTTGCCGGTTGATCGCCTGCACGATGCGCTTGTTGACCCGGCCCGAGAGCACCATCTCGACCACTTCCATCGTGGCCTCATCTGTTACCCGCTTGCCATTCACAAAGTCGGATTTGATTTGGAGTTTTTCCAGCATCTCGTTGATCATCGGGCCGCCGCCATGCACGATGACGGGGTTCACTCCGACCTGCTGCATCAGCACGACATCACGGGCGAAAGTTTCCATCGCCTCATCACTGCCCATCGCATGGCCGCCGAACTTGATTACCACGATGGCGCCGTCATAGCGCTGCAGATAGGGTAGCGCCTCGCTGAGGGTTCGGGCAGTGGCAATCCAGTCGCGGTTCATATCACGTTTCTTCATCTGGTTCCTCGTTCTCCGCGTTATCCCCGGATGAGCGAGAACGCGCAATACTTTACCTGACCCCCTCCCTGGCCCTCCCCAAGGGGGGAGGGAAGCCATGTGTCCGGCCTACCCCTTTTACTTCAGCGTGGCGATCGTGGCGCGCAACGTGGCGATGCCGTCACCTTTTTCGCTGGAGGTCAGGATGAGTTCGGGAAAGGCTGCAGGATGTGGGCTGAGCTTTGAACGTACCTGGTCGAGCACGTTGTCGATCTGCGTTGATTTCACCTTGTCGATTTTGGTCAGGACGCATTGGAATGTCACGGCCGCGCTGTCGAGCAGGGTCATGATTTCATCGTCCACTGGTTTGATCCCATGGCGGGCATCCACCAGCACGAAGGCACGGCGTAGCGTCTGGCGCCCGGCCAGATAGGATTTCAGCAGTTTCTGCCATTTCTCGACGATCGGCAATGGTGCATTGGCATAGCCATAGCCGGGCAGGTCAACCAGATAGTGGCTGTCACCTAGCGTGAAATAGTTGATTTCCTGGGTTCGCCCAGGGGTGTTCGAGGCCCGAGCCAGACCTTTGCGGCCTGTCAGCGCATTGATAAGCGTGGATTTTCCTACATTGGAGCGTCCGGCGAAGCAGACCTCGGTGCGGTCGGCCGGTGGCAGACCGGACATCGCGACTACGCCCTTGAGAAAGTCGGTTTGCCCGGCAAACAGCTTGCGGCCTTTTTCGGTGGTCGGCCCGTCAGGCTCGTCGGCTACCGGGAAGGAGAGCTGCATCAGCGTACCTCAACCCCGTCGCCGACGCTGATCTGGCCACCCTTGGAAACCACCGCGTAAATGCCGAAATTCTGGTGGTTCAAATGGTTACTGAGCGCTGCCAGCGTATCTGCATCCCGGACGCCGGTTTCAGGGTTTGCCGTTGTTGCCAGGCACCGGACGATTGGCTCTTTCACCTCAAGTTCAACCTCTCCTATGCGCATCGTTTTGTCGATCCAGTTGAACTCTTCCCACGGGGCAAAGCCATCGAAATGGATATTGCAGCGCCAGCGGAGCGGCGAGAGCGACTGATCCATCTTTGCAGTCAAATCATCATTTGAGGCGAGATTGATCAGGCTGATCGACGGGAAATCGGTGTCGGTCATACCGCGGCCTGGCACACGATGGATACGTGCTGATTGCGCGCGGTTGGAGGGCATCAGCGGGCGTACCCAATCGAGGAACCTGGCTTCATCCCTGTCGGGATCTATCACCAAGTCTGGCCGTTCGGGATGAGTCAGGCAAATCGTGCCGTCAGCTTCATTGCTGCGGGCGCTGATCGCCATCAGCGATGGCACCTTGGAGCCGCGGGAATAGTTGGCGCAGGGGGCCCATTTGGTGCCATCGGATTTCGCCATCTCGTGGGCTATGGCCCAGCGGCGATCCCATGGCATGGTCTGCCCTTCGCTGAGTTCGACGGAAGTTAGCGACTCGCGCCCATGCCCCTTGATCGGATGACGCCAGAGCGCGCGGACCTCAGCCATTACTTGTCATCCGATTTGGGCTTGCGTTTGAAGCTGGAAAGAATGTTGCCGAAGACGTCGGGTTTGTAACCCTGGCTGCGCATGATCAGATATTGCTGGGAGAAGGTGATCATGTTGTTGGCGATCCAGTAGACCACCAGACCGCTGGCAAAGCTGCCCAGCATGAACATGAAGACCCAGGGCATCCAGGCAAAGATCATCTGCTGGGTCGGATCGGTGGGGGCCGGGTTCAGCTTTTGCTGCAGCCACATCGAGATGCCGAGAATCAGCGGCAGGATGCCAATGAAGATCAGCGCCAGGATCGAGCCCGGTTCCGGTCCGGCCCAGGGGAAGATGCCCCAGAGGTTGTAGATCGTCGAGGGATCAGGCGCCGAGAGGTCCTTGATCCAGCCGATCCAGGGCGCATGGCGCAGCTCAAGTGTGACGAAGATCACTTTATAGAGTGAGAAAAAGATAGGGATCTGTAGCAGGATTGGCAGGCAGCCCGAAGCCGGGTTGACCTTCTCTTTCTTGTAAAGCGCCATCATTTCTTTTTGCAGTGCCTGCCGGTCATCACCTGCGCGTTCCTTGATCTTCTCCATCTCGGGCTGCAGCTCTTTCATCTTCGCCATTGAGACGTAGGATTTGAAAGCCAGTGGCAGCAGAGCGGCCTTGATGATCAGGGTCAGCGCAATGATCGACCAGCCCATGTTGCCGATCAGGGCATTGAGATTGTGGAGCAGCCAGAAAATCGGCTTGGTGAGGAAAAAGAACCAGCCCCAGTCGATTGAATCCAGGAACCCTTCCACGCCTTCTTCGTTCTGGTAAGTGCGGATTGTTTCCCATTCCTTGGCACCCGCAAAAAGACGCGTGTGAGCGGACACGCTTTGGCCTGGTGCCACGGTCTGTGTGCCAAGTGCTGCGTCTGCCTGATAAATGCCGCTGCGGCTATTCTGGTAGGTGCTGAACCGAGCGCCGGAGTTGGCGTCGGGGATCAGCGTGGTCATCCAGTAGTGGTCGGTAAACCCGGTCCAGCCGGTTTCGGTGACGTTTTCAGTTGTTCGCGCATTTGCTGGCTCGAAATCGTCATAATCCGTTTCCGCCAGTTCGCCATCGACCATGCGGATACCACCTTCGTGCAGGATGAAGAAATTCTTCAGGTCTGCGGGTTCGCCGTGGCGCACGAGAATGCCGTAGGGCGCCAGCGAGGAGCTGTTCTCGCCGTTATTCTCAACCGTTTGCGTGATACCGAACATGAAATCCGTATCAACGCTGATTTGGCGGCGAAAGCTGAGGCCAGCGCCGTTATCCCAGATCAGTGTCACCGGCGTGTCAGGCGTCAGCGTGTCACCGGTTTCGACCGTCCAGATGGTATTGGCATTTGGCACTTGGTCGGGTGTCAGCCCTGCACCGGGCGCCCAGCCGAAGAGCGCATAATAGGGGGCGTCGCTGCCGACAGGTTGCAACAGTTCGACAATGTCAGAACCAGGTTTCAGCGTTTGGCGATAATTTTTCAGCGACAGCTGATCAATTCGGCCACCCTGCAGTGATAACGAGCCTTCGAGGCTGGGCGTATCAATGGACAGGCGGGGCGCATCGGCCACTTCTGTTTCACCGTTATCCGCCGCTACAGTTGATGCCGTGCCACCCGTCGTGCTGGCGGTTGGTGTCGTCACCGCCTCGGTTGATTCTGCTGTTTCGGACGTTGCGGGCGCGTTCGGGTCGACGGTTTGTTCGGGCGGTGGGAATAGCACGAACCACGTCATGATCACGAGAAAACTAAGCGCAGTCGCTAGGATTAGGTTCTTGTTCTGGTCGTCCATGCACCGATGGCCATCTGTCTGTTGCGGTCTTGGGGGTTCAACAGAGTGCAGCGCGAAAGGTCAAGGGTGTTTCGGAGATTCGGGCCATCCCAGGTGGGTTTCATGAGGCTGAGACGGTGCGGTGTGGCCCGTGGTCAGCGGAAGTGGAGTGCCTCAGCCCGTTCTATACCTGATCTCGGGAGGGTCCGAAAGTCTGGCAATATGTCCCTTCGTCCATTCTTGTACGCTTTCGACCGGCATGGGTCGTCCGATTCCGAATCCCTGCACATGGCGGCAGCCCAATTGTGCCAGCATGGTATGTTCGCCAGCGGTTTCGACACCTTCCGCGAGTGTATCAAGCTCAAGCCGTTCGGCCATAAGCAGGATAGCCGACACCATGCGTTGCTGTTCCGGGTCTTGATCAACTTTCATCACGAACGAACGATCTATTTTCAAACGCTGGATATCGAAGCGGCGGATTGACGAAATGGATGCATGCCCGGTGCCGAAATCGTCAAGATCTACATGGCAGCCCAGTTCCGACAGGCCGCTGATATTACGGGCGATCATATCTTCGGGCGATGTGGCGACCACGGTTTCAAGGATCTCAATCGCCAGACGGTCCGCCGTCAGTTCGTGTTTATCAAGCTCCCATTCGATTTTTTGCAGGAGGCGCGGATCTCGCAGCTCGTCCGGAGAAAAATTCACGCCAACCTGCGGTATATCCAGACCAAGCGCGTCCCACGACGACAGCGCTTTCAACGCGCCGGTCAGCATCAATTCGCCCAATCTTTGCATCTGCCCCGCGCTTTGCAGCTTATCAAGGAATTCACCAGGTGCCATGACACCACGTTCGGGATGGTCCCACCGGGCAAGAGCCTCAAAGCCGGTCACGCGTCCGGTATCGGTGGAAATCTGTGGTTGAAACCAAGGCAAGATCTGACCGGCCTCCAGGGCTTGTTCGATATCGGACGGAACCTTGTGCGAGGCAGCTTTCAAGTCGCGCATGTCCGGCGAATAGGCGCGTATGGACGATGGTCCGCTGCGCCAGGCGACCGTCAGCGCCAGATCAGCGGCTTCGGCCATCTTCGTGCCGCTATTATCGTTAAAATTCGCATCTAGGCAAAACCCGATAGATGCGGAGACGTAAATGGTTGTTCCGCCCAGTTTGATCGGACTTTCAGCCGCGGATTGCAGGCGAGTGGCGACCTGGAGCGCGATATCAAGGTTCAGATGTCCAACCGGTGCGATCACAACGCCGAATTTTCGGTCATCAAGCTGCGTCAGGCAATCGCGCTTTCGGATCGCGGCGTTCAGGCGTTCAGCAAGCTCCGCGACCACGTCTTGCGCGGCCGAAATGCCGTAACGGTCGGCAATCGCTTCGAAATCATCCAGGCCTACAACCAGGCAGGCCGTTTTCTTGGATCTCTTCCGCGCGCGCCGCAACGCCCTGCCAAGATCGATATGAAATGCCGCCGGTTTGGGGTTACTGTGGCGATTATCTCCGAACTCTCGATTTTCGCCAAACGGTCTAAATACCGCGTAAAGGCCCATAATCGCGGGGAAACCGATGGCCGTTACAATCAGCGCCATCTCACCCCCAAGCCAATATCCGAGTAGTACGGCGGTAGGCAGAAATGCCAATACCTGAGGGCCGTTGAGGATTGCTCTCAGGCTGGACCTGCTTGCAGAGATTACACGATTTAAAAGACGGTACATTGACTTTGGATTCCCGTGATTGCCGGTGAAAGCTAATCTTCGGACCTCAAAACCATCTTAACGCAACTTGGGCGGCGCCTCATCATTTGCGTCGAATTTTACCGAATCCCTTGCAAGTCCGGCGAAGTCAAACAACTTCGGATCCAGCAGATGCGACGGACGCGCGTTCATCAGCGCCCGGAACATGACCTGCCGACGACCGGGGCTGTTGGCCTCCCAGCCATCGAGAATTTGCTTGACCTGCTGGCGTTGAAGACCGTCCTGTGATCCGCAGAGATCGCAGGGGATGATCGGATAGTTCATCGCGTTGGCGAATTTCTCGCAATCCGCCTCGGCGACATGCGCCAACGGGCGGTAGACGAAAAGATCGCCCTCTTCATTCACCAGCTTCGGCGGCATGGTAGCGAGCCGTCCGCCGTGAAAGAGGTTCATGAAGAAGGTCTCAAGGATATCGTCGCGATGATGGCCCAGCACGACGGCCGAACAGCCTTCTTCGCGGGCGATCCGATAGAGATTGCCGCGCCTGAGCCGCGAGCAGAGCGCGCAATAGGTGCGACCGGCGGGCACTTTGTCGACCACGACGGAATAGGTGTCCTGATATTCGATCCGGTGCGGTACCTGCATGCGCTGCAGGAACTTCGGAAGTACGGTCGCGGGAAACCCCGGTTGGCCCTGATCCAGATTGCAGGCCACGATATCGACGGGCAGCAAACCGCGCCATTTCAGCTCGTGCAGCACCGCCAGCAGCGTGTAACTGTCCTTGCCGCCCGAGAGGCAGACAAGCCAGCGCGCATCCCGTTCAACCATGCCGTATTGCTCGATCGCCTCGCGCGTCTGGCGCACGATGCGTTTGCGCAGCTTCTTGAATTCGGTGCTCGAAGGTGCGCCGGCAAAAAGTGGATGGATATCGTCTGTATCGTCAAGCATGGGCTGGCTTTAGGCGCTTTCCCCGCACCCGGCAAGGGGGAGGCTCACCCCTTGATCTGTTGCAGCATTTCCTGCGCGGCCAGCGAGGGCACGATTTCGCCGTCGGCCACCTTGACGGCAATCTCCTGCATGGCGGCTTTGGCTTCTGGCGTTTCCAGTCGGGCCAGCAGGCCCCGCCGCACCTCCTGCTCGAACCAGTAGCGCGCCTGTTCTGCCCGCCGCCCGGCGAAATGGCCGTTTTCGCGTCGCCAGGCGGTCAATGCTGTCATCTCCTCCCAGGCCTTGTCGAGCCCGTGTTCTTCGACTGCCGAGACCATCAGCGCCTTTGGGAAACCTTCTGGGTCTTGCGGTCGCTTCCGTAGCAATCTCAGCGCACCAGCATAGTCGGAACAGGTGCGCGTCGCGGCTGGTTTCAGATCGCCATCCGCCTTGTTGATCAGGATCAGATCGGCCATCTCCATGATGCCGCGCTTGACGCCTTGTAATTCGTCCCCGCCAGCCGGGGCCAGGAGCAGGATGAATAGGTCCGACATTTCGGCCACGACCGTTTCGGACTGTCCGACGCCCACGGTTTCGATCAGCACCGCGTCAAACGCGGCGGCTTCGCATACGGCCACCGCCTCGCGTGTGCGCCGCGCGACGCCGCCCAGATGGGTCTGGCTGGGCGACGGGCGGATAAAAGCGTTCGGATCGCGGCTAAGCCGCTCCATCCGGGTCTTGTCACCCAGAATAGACCCGCCGGAGCGGGCCGAGCTGGGATCGACCGCCAGAACGGCCACGCGCAGCCCCTGGCCCGTTAGCATCATGCCGAAACTTTCGATGAAGGTCGATTTGCCCACACCCGGCGTGCCCGACAAGCCGATGCGCACCGCCTGATGATCATCGCGACGCAGCGCCTCCATCAACGCGGCGGCCTGCGCGCGATGCTCGGGCTTGGTGCTTTCGATCAGCGTGATTGCCCGCGCCAGCGCCCGGCGGTCCTGTTTAACGATCTTTTCGGCAAGGTCGGGGATGTTCATGGGGAGGCTGCACTTCCGATCAGTCTGGTTTGTGGGCCTTCATGCCTTGGCCGGGGCCGTATTGTCCAGAGCATCGGAGCGGTGGAAACCCGCGGCGACATGTTCGATAAGACAGGGTATGAAAACCGATTTGCCCATTCACGACGCGCTGGACTCGCTGATCGCGGCGTTGCGGACGCAGGGACGCGCTGTTCTTCAGGCGCCGCCCGGCGCGGGCAAAACGACCGTGGTGCCGCTGGCGATGCTTGAGGCCGGGTTGGGCAAGAAACGTATCCTGATGCTGGAGCCCCGCCGGCTGGCGGCCCGCGCGGCGGCAGAGCGGATGGCCGAGACGTTGGGCGAGCCTGTGGGCCGGACTGTGGGTTACCGGGTACGTGGCCAATCTAAAGTGTCCTCCGCGACGCGGATCGAGGTTGTGACCGAGGGCATTCTGACCCGGATGATCCAGTCTGACCCCGAACTTGCCAGCATCGGGGCGGTGATCTTTGACGAATTTCACGAACGATCACTCAATGCCGATCTGGGACTGGCGCTGTGTCTGGAAATCGCAGGCGCGTTGCGCGATGACCTTATCCTCCTGGTGATGTCTGCCACGCTAGATGCAGAGCCGGTCGCAGCGCTGATGGGCGATGCGCCGATGATCACTTCGGAAGGGCGTAGTTTTCCGGTCGAAACCCGCTGGCTCGAACGTCCCCTGCCCAAGCAGCAGCGATTTGAGCAGGCCGCGTGCGATCTGGTCGCCAGCGCGGTTGCCGAAACGAAAGGCGGCGTTCTGGTTTTCCTGCCGGGCGAGGGCGAAATCCGCCGGGTCGAAAGCCTCTTGAAATCCCGCCTGCAGGAGGATTGCCATATCAGCCCGTTATTCGGGGCGATGGATTTCGCGGCCCAGCGTGCGGCGATTGCCCCCTGTGAGGCCGGTCGCAAGATCGTGCTGGCGACATCTATCGCCGAAACCTCGCTGACCATTCAGGATATTCGCGTGGTTGTGGACGGCGGACGGGCCCGGCGAGCGCGCTTTGATCCTGCCAGCGGCATGTCGCGGCTGGTGACCGAACCGGTGACACGTGCCGAGGCAACGCAGCGCGCGGGCCGGGCAGGACGCGTGGCTGAAGGTGTATGCTATCGTCTCTGGACCCGCGGTGAAGAGGGTGCGTTGCAAGCCTATCCACCCGCCGAGATCGAGGTTGCAGACCTGTGCGGTCTGGCGTTGGAGCTGGCGTTATGGGGAGCGTCGCCCGAGGCACTGCCGTTTCTGACAGCGCCCAATCCGGGCGGGTATGTGGAGGCACAGGCGCTGCTTAGCATGCTGGGCGCGCTGGATGCCGAGAACCGGATCACCGATCATGGCCGCGCGCTGGCCGACCTGCCACTGCACCCGCGTCTGGCGCATATGCTTACGGTCGCGGGGTCAAAGGCGGCGCCTCTGGCGGCGCTGTTGGCGGATCGAGACCCGCTTTCGCGTGGCGCGCCGGTGGACCTTTCGCTGCGTCTTGCCGCGATCCGGGATTTTCGTGCCTATTCTGATCGGTATCCCTTTCAGGCCAACCGACCGGCAGCTGAACGTATCAAGCAGGAGGCGAAACGCCTGCAGGATAGGGCAAAATTCACGGATACTGCGCTGAGTGACGCTGAAATGGCCGCGCTTGCCTATCCTGATCGTGTCGGCTTGCGTCGGAAGGGGGACGTGCCGCGCTATGTCCTTTCGGGTGGGAAAGGCGCTGTGCTGCCTGATGGTGACGACCTGTCCGCCACGCGGTTGATCGTTGTGACCGATCTGGATGGTGACCTGCGCGAGGCGCGCATCCGGCAGGCTATCGCCATATCCGAGGCCGAGCTGCGCGGTCTTTTTGCGGATCAGATCGCTTGGCACGAGGTTTGCGCATGGTCCAAACGCGACCGTCGGGTCACGACACGGCGGCACGAACGGTTCGGCGCGCTGGTGCTGGATGACCGGCAGTGGAAGGATGCGCCGGGGGATGCGATTGCCAGCGCGATGCTGGACGGGGTGCGTGAACTTGGTCTGAACTGGTCCGAGGCGGCCCGCCGTTTCGCCGCGCGTGTAGAACTGGTGCGCGATGCCGGGCAGGGTCTGCCGGACATGTCCGATATGGCGCTGATGGAATGCCTGGACGACTGGTTGCTACCCTTTCTCGATGGCGTCACCACCGCGCAGGACTGGAAGAAATTCGACATGCTCGATGCCCTGCGGGGCCGGTTGACATGGGAGCAGATGCAGGCACTGGATGCGGCGGCACCGGCGCATTTTATCACGCCATTGGGGCGTAAGATTCCAATAGATTACAGCGGAGAGGCGCCCGGGATCAGCCTGCGCCTGCAGGAGATGTTCGGGCAAACCACCCATCCGCGCGTGGGTCGCACGCCGCTGCGTGTGACACTTCTGTCGCCCGCCGGGCGTCCTTTGCAAACCACGATGGATATTCCCGGTTTCTGGTCCTCGTCCTATGCCGATGTGCGCAAGGACATGCGCGGGCGCTACCCAAAGCATCCGTGGCCCGAAGATCCGACCCGGGCCGATCCGACCTTGCGGGCGAAACGGCGCGGCGGTTCCTGATTTGTGTTTTTTCAGATTCATGTTATAACCGACTGATAATAATAAATTAACCTGAGCAGGTACGAGAAGAGACATGACCAATGCGATGAAGAAAGCCTGGACCGGGCTGGTCCAACCGCTGTTGCAGCGCCCCCGGCAATTTCAGGTAGCGGCGCTTTGCTATCGCGAGGTTGAGGGCCGCACCGAGGTGTTGTTGATCACCAGCCGTGACACCGGTCGCTGGATCCTGCCCAAGGGTTGGCCGATGGACGGGATGGATGCGCCCGATGCCGCGCTCAAGGAAGCCTGGGAAGAGGCGGGTGTGAAAACCGGTGATCTGGATAAAGACCCGATCGGCGCGTTCGACTATGAAAAACGGCTGGATGATGGCTACGAATCGCCGGTTCACGCTCAGGTCTACAAGGTCAAAGTTGTCGAAATGACCGACGAGTTTCCCGAAGCGGATGAACGTAGTCTCAGCTGGTTTACCCCTGATGAAGCTGCAAATAAGGTGAAAGAGCCGGGATTGCAGGAAATTCTGCGGCAAATTTGACGAGCAGTGGGGATTCTTGAACTGCCCTGTTGAACTGAATCACTTTCCCGATTAGCGGTTTGCCAACGCTATCGCCGGGGGATGACAGTGGCCGACAGACCAAGCAGCAAACAGTGGCAGACACTGGACAAGGATCTTGGGCGTATTTCCCAGGTTGAATATGCCACTGCCTATGTCTCTCGTCCGCTGGTTGGACCGGGGATCGCCCTTATTTTCATGGTCCTGGCTGGTCTGGCGGCGGGGATTTTCTTCGGCCAGTTTCCGTCGAATTTTGTTGTGGTCGCGGCGGCCGTGGTCGGGGCCTACATGGCCCTCAACATTGGCGCCAATGACGTTGCCAACAATATGGGCCCGGCGGTGGGAGCAAACGCGCTGTCGATGGGCGGGGCGATTGCCATCGCGGCGATTTTCGAAAGTGCAGGCGCGTTGCTGGCGGGGGGCGATGTGGTCTCGACCATCTCCAAGGGCATCATCGATCCCTCGGGCATGGCGGAGACGCGGGTGTTCATCTGGGCGATGATGGCGGCGCTTTTCTCGGCGGCGCTGTGGGTCAATTTGGCCACGAAAGTGGGTGCGCCGGTGTCGACTACCCATTCTGTGGTGGGCGGCGTCATGGGCGCGGGCATCGCCGCTGCCGGCTTTGCCGCCGTCAACTGGCCGACAATGGGCAAGATCGCGGCCAGCTGGGTCATTTCGCCAGTGCTGGGCGGCGCGATTGCGGCGGCCTTTCTGGCGCTGATCAAAAGCCGGATCATCTACCAGGAGGACAAGATCGCCGCCGCGCGCAAATGGGTACCCATCCTGGTAGGTATCATGGCCGCCGCCTTTGCTGCCTATCTGGCGCTGAAAGGCTTGAAACGGATCATCAAGATTGACATCGGCACGGCGCTGCTTATTGGCCTGGTGATCGGCATGCTCACCTATTTCATCACCCGCCCGATGATCCGCCGCCAATCCGAGGGGATGGAGAACCGCAACAAATCACTGAAAGTGCTTTTTGGCCTGCCACTGGTTTTTTCCGCCGCCCTTCTGTCCTTTGCGCACGGGGCCAATGACGTGGCCAACGCGGTCGGGCCACTGGCGGCGATCGTGCATGCCACCGATGCGGGCAACTTTGCCGACAAGGTGGCCATCCCCAGCTGGGTCATGGTGATCGGCGCCTTCGGAATCTCGTTCGGGCTGTTTCTTTTTGGCCCCAAGCTGATCCGAATGGTCGGAAACCAGATCACCAAGCTCAATCCGATGCGGGCCTATTGTGTGGCTTTGTCGGCGGCCATTACGGTGATCGTGGCAAGCTGGCTGGGCCTGCCGGTCAGCTCGACCCATATCGCCGTGGGCGGAGTGTTTGGTGTCGGATTTTTCCGCGAATGGCATATGGAGCGTCGCCGCCGCAACGCCAATATCGCCCGGCCAGCAAAGCTGACCATCGCCCCGGAGGAGCGCCGCCGCCGCAAGCTGGTACGTCGCAGTCATTTCATGACCATCGTTGCGGCCTGGGTCGTCACCGTGCCTGCCGCAGCGCTCATGTCGGCAGTGATCTTTTTCTTCCTGAACGCAGTCACGGGCTGAACCCGATCCGCGCGTGGGCGGGTCGCGGATCTAACTCCGTCGCTGCCTCCGTTCCTTGAGCCGTTCATGGGCCTCGGGCGTACCGTCGTGGAACGAGCCGAACCATTTGTCCCAGGGCATTTCAAGGTTGCCGTAATTGACCTCGAAATAGCGGTGATGCATCTGGTGGTGAAAGGTGCCCAATGCAAGCTGTTTACGGTCCCGTACAAGAAGGTTCTCAAAGCCGGTATGCGAGGTTGCCGCCGTCAGCGACTGGTGCTGCATATGAAACAGGATATGCAGCGGGTGCGCGGGCACGAGGAAGTGGATGAGGATCGAACTGAAGAAGATCAGGTGCTCGACGGGATGCATCGACAGGCCCGACCACGGCCCGACATTGACATTGCGATGATGCAGCGCATGGGCCAGCCGGTAGAGCGGCCCCCAATGCAGCGCCCGGTGCACCCAGTAGAAGTGGAAGGATATCCACACCGGCGTCAGCAGGAAGATAGCGATGAACCAGACCGGATGCGCGGCAAAGTCCAGCACTGGTGCCCATCCATTGCCGATCGCCCATAACAGCAACACTTCGTAGGCCGTCCAGAAACCCACGCCGCTGGTCAAGGACCAGAACATATTGTCGCGCACCTGCCCACCAAAGCTGAACTGTCTGCCTTTGAGCATCAGGTCACGCTTGTCATATTTCAGGCGCATCCCCTGGCCCTTGCGCTTGTAGAAGAACCAATGCAGCCCACCGGCCACCATGAGCATCAGCACCATGTTGCGCAGCCAGATACCGATGATCCAACCGGGTGAGAGCGTCGCTGCGGTCTCAAGCGAGGGCGAAAGCCAGGTCCAGCAGATCAGCGCAATGCCAAGAATGACCACGTTCTCTGCAATGCCCAGCCAGCGCGTGGCGACCCAACTCACCATCCGTTTCGGGTCTGGGGGCCAGCTGAAAAACGGCGATGCTTTGATCGGCACCTGCGGCACATGATGCCAGCCGGGCAGGGTTGGGACGGTCGGTTCTGGGCTGTCTTGCATGGCGGCGCTCCGGTTGCTGGTGCGCATACTATGTCACGCTGAAATTAATTGGAAAAATAGAATTAAAAACGATAGTAAATCTAAAAATCAGAGGAATAGATGCATGGTACAAGATTTGCGCCTGTCCTTGCGTGCAATCCGGGCCTACGTTGCGGTTGTTGATCACGGCACGATCACGGGCGCGGCGAAAGAAATGAATGTCGCCGCATCGGCTGTTGCTGCCGGGGTGGATCAGGTCGAGGCCGAGTTTGGCGCTGACCTGCTGATCCGGACGCGGGCTCGTGGCATCGCCGCCACGGCCGAGGGGCGCGATATTGCCGCGCGGTTTCGTGCGTTGCTTGAAGACTATGCCGATGTGATGGATCATGGGCGGGCGCTGGCCCAATCGCTGAGTGGCGTGTTACGCATAGGCTACTATGCCCCGGTTGCCCCGGCGTTTCTACCGGGGGTGCTACACCCGATATTGCGGGACAATCCGGCACTCAGGCTGGCGCTGCACGAGCACGATAACGATACTGTGCAGGACGGACTGCTGAGCGGGCAGTTGGATCTGATTCTCTTTGCCGGGCAGGATCTGCGCAGCGGCATTGAAACCAGAGTGCTGCTTGATCTGCCACCTTATGTTTTGGCACCAGCCGGGCACCCGCTGGACGGTGCCACGCCTCTCTCTTTATCGGATGTCGCGCAATATCCCATCATCCAGCTGGATCGCCCGCTGGCACGGCCCTATCAGGAACGATTGTTTCGGCAGCAAGGATTGAAACCTGACATCGTGGCCCGGGTTGACAGCACCGAAATGGTGCGCAGCCTGGTGGGGGTCGGCGCCGGGATTTCCATACTGGCGATGCGGCCCCTGATCGATATTAGCTATGGTGGAGACAAGATCCGCGCGCTGCCACTGGACCCGGCGCTGCCTAAGCTCCAGCTGTTTGCGGGTCATGTAAAAGGCCGTCCGCGCAAGCCGGTGCAGGTCGTGCTGGAAGCGCTGGTCGATTTTGCCGCGACCCCAGAAGCCCGGCGGCTGATTTGCAATTGAAAGGATTGATACACGCAAGTTGCTGGCCGCGTTCGTTTTGATCCGCTAGCGTCAAGAAATTGCAACCAAACGGGGGTTTTTAGAATGGCAGAGAATGAAATTCGCCGCACTGAAGGGCGCGGCAGGCTTTTTGATAGCGTTCTGGACACAATCGGCGATACGCCGGTCATTCGGGTCAACAATCTGGCACCTGAGGGGGTGCGGATGTATGTGAAGGCCGAGGCGTTCAACCCGGCCGCATCGGTCAAGGACCGGTTGGCGGTCAACATCATCGAGGCGGCCGAGCGGAGCGGCGCCCTGAAACCCGGTCAGACCGTGGTCGAGGCCACGAGCGGTAATACCGGGATCGGACTGGCGATGGTCTGCGCGCAAAAGGGTTATCCGCTGGTGGTGACCATGGCCGACAGTTTCTCGATCGAGCGTCGGCGCCTGATGCGCATTCTGGGCGCCAAGGTGGTGCTGACACCGCGCGCCGAAAAGGGTCTTGGGATGTACAAAAAGGCGGTTGAACTGTCCGAGGCGCATGGCTGGTTCCTGGCGCATCAGTTTGAAACCGAGGCCAATGCCGATATTCACGAGGTCACGACCGCGCGTGAAATCATGGCGGATTTCGACGGTGAGCGACTGGATTATCTGGTGACCGGCTACGGCACAGGCGGCACCGTTACCGGCATCGGTCGGGTGCTGCGCAAGGAACGGCCCGACACCAAGATCATCCTGACCGAACCTGCCAATGCGGCGATCGTCAGCAGCGGCCATGCTCAGGAGCGGCTTCCTGACGGAGCGCCCGCAGTCAGTCATCCGGAGTTCGAACCGCACCCGATACAGGGCTGGACCCCTGATTTCATTCCGCTGGTGCTGCAGGAGGCGATAGATGGCGGGCTTTACGATGATCTGATCCCGGTGCCGGGGCCCGAAGGCATCAAATGGGCCCGCGAACTGGCGAGCAAAGAGGGGATTTTTACCGGCATTTCCGGCGGGTCGACCTTCGCCGTCGCCATGGGAGTGGCGGAAAAGGCGGCGCCCGGCTCGGTTATTCTGGCGATGTTGCCTGATACCGGCGAGCGTTACATGACGACGCCACTTTTCGAGGGTATCCCCGAGGATATGTCAGATGAAGAGGCTGAAATCTCGCGCTCTACTCCTGGATTTCAGATGTAAGATATCCGGCGCAGTTGTTCCCAAAATGAGCGGCTGCGCCGCGCTTGATGGTTGATTTGGTGATCAACTTTTGGCGATGGCATCCTGAAGGGCGGCATAGCAGTCAATGTCGATGGCGCAACCGACCATATCATCCATAATGCTAAGGGCCTTTTCCAGCGGCATTGCCGGACGATAGGGACGATCGGCGGTGAGCGCGTCGAAGATATCGGCAACCGTCAGGATACGCATGTCACGCGTCAGATCTTCGGCAGACATCCCGTCGGGATAACCCTTGCCATCAAGTCGTTCATGGTGGGCCGCGGCGGTGACGGCCATGTCCTGAAACACCGATACACGGCTCAGGATTTCCTTGCTCATGACGGGATGCAGCTTGATCAGATCGAACTCGGTATCCGTCAGGCTGCCGGGCTTGTCGAGAATGGTGTTCGAGATGCCCAGCTTGCCGATATCATGCAGTAGCGCCGCCCGCGCCATCCAGCGGCGCCGTTCGGTTGAATATCCCATCTCGGCGCAGATCGAATCGGTGTATTGGGCCACTCGTTCGGAATGTCCGTGGGTGAACGGGCTTTTCGCGTCGATCACCTGCGCGAAGGCAGACGCGATCTCGTCAAGGTAATCCTCATCCACGACGCGGCCGGTATGCGCGGGTTCGCTGGCAAAAACGAGCGCCTCAAGCTCTGGATCGTTGAACTCTGCTTCAAAATCAGGACGAAGAAGCAGCTCTATGAAGACAGGGACCAGATCAGGATCGAACCAGTGTCCTGACCGGGTTTTAAGTTCGGCGATGGCCGCATCCACGCCCAGCTCGGCCATGAAGACATCAACGACCTGCGCCAGAAGTGCGATCCGGGAATAAAGCGGGATCTCCACGCCACGCAGACCAGCCGGACGCCCGCCACCATCCCAATGTTCATCAAGCCCGGCGATGGCCTCGGCCACATCCTCGGAAAACCGCATCATACGGGCAATCTCGGCCCCGCGGTCACAACGGACCTGCATCACCTCGCCGACGATATCGTCGGAATTCTTCAACACATTGGACACCGCCCTGAGACGCTGTACCAGCCCGGATTGCGACGCCGTATGGTTGAGCAGAAACTCCAGCCCCTGCCGGGCAGAGCTGTCGACCAGTTTGAAATCCCTTTTGAACCTTATGTCATCAGTCAGATAGAGTGCGCAAATCCGAGCGGCGTTCGAGCTACATCCCAGATCCTTGAGTAGCAGGGTGAAATAGAGATCGGAAAGCTGGGTTGGTGTCAGATCAAGTACCTGGGCTACCTGCATGCCGAGCCAGCAGCACCGCACGCAATGCCCGTTGGGCTGGCCCTCGGTCAGATCCAGCGCATGGCTGAGCGCCCCGAGGATTTCGCCGAGGCGGACCACAGTGGTGGCAGATGCAATGCTGAACTGGTGATGAGATTGCATGGGCGGAGACTGAACCGGAATTGAAACTGATAACTGTCCGCCAAACTAATCCATACGGGCTAAATTTCGGTTACCCGGGGTTCAAGCGGCAGCTTCGTCCACCGCTTCACCTGGTAGCCAGACCGTAAAGACGGCGCCGCCCTCCGGCCTGTTGGCGACCGAGATCAGACCGTTGGCGTTCTGGATAAGCGTCTGACTGACCGAAAGGCCCAATCCCGTGCCCTCGCCCAGCTTGGTGGTAAAAAACGGATCGAACACGGTTTTCAGCTTTTCCTCGGCAATGCCAGGCCCGGTGTCCGCTATGACGAGCTGAGCGCCCGACAGCCCGTCGCGCGCGGTGGTTGAGATACCAATTTCCAGAGCGCCGCTGCCCTGCATCGCCTGAACCGCGTTGACGATGAGGTTGATGATCACCTGCTGTAACTCACCAGGATTAATCCGCACCGGCGGAGCTTCGGCTCGGCTGATCGATACCTCGACATCGCCCTTGGTGATCACGTGATCCACCAGCACCAGACAATCGTCCAGCACTCCGGCGATATCGACGCTTTCCTCAAACGTGCCAAATTCCGTAGGGCGGGCAAATTGTAGCAGCTTGCCGACAATGGCATTGATCCTGCCCACCTGCTGATCAATCAGCGCCAGTTCTGTCATTACCGGCTGTGCCCCGTCGCCTAACGTCTGGCGGATCACATCGACATTACCCTGGATGACCGCGACCGGGTTGTTGATCTCGTGTGCGACCCCGGCGGTGATTTCCCCGATCGAGGCCAGCTTTTCGCTCATCACCAGTTGCTGATAGGTGGCTTCGAGTTTTTCATTGGCCTCACGCAACTCTGCGGTGCGTTCATTGACACGTACATTCAGTTCATCCGCCCAGTCGCGCAGCTTGCGGTCGCGCTCCTGTACCTGATCCAGAAGCGTATCGAGGTGCGCCGCAACGGTGCCGATCTCATCCTTTGATGCCACGGGTCCGATGCGGGCCCCCAACTCGCCGGTTTCGACCTTTTCCATGGTTTTGGTCATGCGTTCCAGCGGCGAAAATATCCCTCCTGCCAGTCGCAGAAAAAGCGGGACCGTCAATGCCAGGATCAAGGCAAAGGCGGCAAATATCAGGATATAGGCGCTGCGTTTGGCGGCGGTGAACGGGGCCTCCAGAAAACCCACATAGAGCATTCCCACCCGATCCCCGAAGCTGTCGATCAACGGCAGATAACCCGAGATATACCATTCATTGACCACGAAAGCGCTATCGAGCCAGGTCAGCCCCTCGTCCAGCACCTTGCCGCGCACTGCGGCCGATACACGGGTACCCAATGCGCGTGAGCCCTCGAACAGCCGGACATTGGTCGACACCCGCACATCTTCAAGAAACAGCGTCGCCGTGCCCAGCCGGTCACCTTCTGCGCCGTCGGAATGGTAGACCAGCGCGTTGATGGTATCGATGAAATCAAGATTGCGGTTGAGAAGAACACCGCCCACCAGCACGCCTAACCGCCCCGGAACACGCACATCCGTGGCGGTGTGCACCACCATGCCTCGGTCCTCAACTGTGCGGTCGGTGGGCACTGCGGCTTCGGTTTCGATCAGGGGCAGGCGTGCCTTTTTGGCTAGGTCCGGCGCAAGTGCGGCCAGATCTTCGCCTGAGAAGATGTCGATTTCACTGCCGCTTTTGCCCCCTGCTGCAGCCCTGATGACCGGCCAGGTGGCTGCGACCTCCCGCGCCTTTCCAAGCGGCAGGTAATAGAGGAAGTCCAGCTGTAAAATCTCGCGCTGTTTTTCAAGATACGCGGTAAACCCCTCATTGGGCAGCGCGGCCGCCGATTGGAAATCAACGGATCTGGCCAGGCTTTCCACATCACCGCCGGTGGTCACGAGGATCTGCTGCATGTATTGCTCGGCGATGCGCAGATCGCTTGCCACGTTGGCGATCAACACGTCGTCATAGTTTGCCGACCAGCGGCTGATTGCAAGCACAAGCAAGAGCGGCATCAACACCACAAGGGGCAGCAGCGCCAATATAAGTAATCTGAGGCGAACGGAATTCATCGGGCAGGGGACTCGACTGTCATTGCCCCAAGCTTATCGCCAAGCCGCGCGCCGGGCAAATCACATGCGCAGGTGTCGTGTCAGCCGGGGTGATGCAGCTGCGTATCGCCAACGACAAACTGATGTCGTTGACGCAGGGTCTCACAATGCGCCCGCACCAGTTTGGGTGTCAGCATCAGGTGCCAGGTCTGGCTGGCAATCGGGGCAGGTTGCGCGAAACCGGCGCAATCCAGCACCGCCACGTTGGCGCCGTGATCCGGATGCCGGACAGAGCTGTAGCGGATCGCCTGGCAGCCTGTCGCGCGCGCTTGATCTGCCAGATCCAAACAGTCGCCGTAATCATGCGGGTCGTCCCACCGTCCCTGATCCGCCATCTCCGGGGCTATCAGGTCAAGCGCGGCGGTCGTCCTGATATCTGCCATAACTGCCGTATGCTCCACCGGCCAGCGCGGCAGGGGCGTGTCGGCGGAGGCCGCGAAAAAGCGCAGATTACCCCAGATGCTTTCAGCCACGGCGGTCATTACCTTTTCCGAGCCATACCAGACGCCGGGGGTCGTCCCTGCCCGGCGAAACCGAGAGGCCCTCGGATAGCGGCCATAGCGGAAGGGTGACCAGAATTGATAATCCAGATGCTGACAGGGGGTGGGAACCGGTGGTTTGGCTGCTTCCAGCACCTCTTCCAGCACGGATTGTTCCTCGTCGGTATCGACAATCCGCATGGTCGAGGCGCGGTATTGCCCTTCGATCACACGCCAGAGATTGGCGCGATAGGGCGGGAAGCTGTCAGGTAGGCGCACGGGCGGCATCGAGGTAATTCATCACCGTCACCAGCCCGGTGGCCTGTGCCAGCATTTTGCGTGGAACGCCGTTCAGATCGTCATTGCCGTTTCCCATCCAGCCACGGATCGTATCCGGGTCTGCACCGGCAATGGTGTCGAGAGAGCGGAAAATGCGGATAATACAGGTCGCCAGCTCAAAGGGCTTGCCCTGCAGGGCATATCCACCGCCCTTCATGCGTGAAACCGTGGCCTCACTCACGCCGATGGCCTGCGCCAGATCGCGTTGGGACAAGCCCAATTCCTGAGCCGCGTTGAAGGCAGCTTTGGCAACGACACGACCTGGTTCAGGATTTATGTTGTCTATACGTTCAGCAAGCGCGTTCATTCAAAAACCTTTCTACAGAAATTTATATAGCATATATTTCCAAGGAATTCAATATTTGCCTCGTTACCCCGGCATATCAAGTATGGGAATTACATTTACGTCTCACTGCCCGAGGAGGCGGCCGGAGGCCAACGACGAGATATCCGGTGCGCGCGCAGCGCACTCAATCTGTTAATGGAAGTTCAGTCAGCCAGCGATAAAGTGTGTTCGCGCAGCCAAGTCATGAAACCACGCGGATCGGTTTCCAGCATCTTCATGCGCTCGTCACTGACAGGCTCGCCGACCACGGGTTTTTGCGGTTTGTTGCAGCTGTGAACGACCTCATGCAGCAGCAAACCCTGTCGTAACGTGGCGGAAATCCGGTTGGCCATCTGGTACCAGCGCGAATTGGCGCCCGGAAAATAGATCGGCACGACCTTGGCGCCCGACCGGCGGATCATCTGTGCGGTAAACACATTCCACTCCCGCTCGATCGCGGGGCCGAACAAAGTGTCTGATGACGCGACCACGCCGGAGGGGAAAACACTGATCAACCCGCCTTCTTTAAGGTGTGCCATCGCCTTGGCGCGCATCTCAACGGATTTACGCTGCGCGTCCGGTTCATGCGGGAAGGGAACAGAAATCATATACGAGGCCGCTACCTCATCAATGCCGGTCAGAAGCGCACGGGTCAGGATCTTGTAGTCATTGCGTCGCTGGCCAATCAGATCGGCGAGGATCATCCCGTCTACCAGCCCGTGCGGATGGTTCGACACCGCCACCACCGGGCCGGTTGGCGGAATGTTTTTCACCTCAGCATCAGGCGTTTCCAGATCAATGCCCATCGTGCCCAGGGCCGCCCGCCAGAACGCCTGGCCTGTTGGGGCGCCACGCTTTTCAAATTTGCGGATCATCCGGATGATCGTGATCTTGCCGGTCATCCATTCAATCGTGCGAATGATCAGCGACGTGACCGGAGTGTCAAAGGAATTGGCGTAAGTCAGGCTGCGGCGGTCATAGGTGGTGAAATTCACCTCTTCGCCGGATGCATCAAACCCGCTGTCCTGCTGCTTTTGCACCAAAAGGTCTGCCCCTGTTTCCCCGCCTGCCGCGCTCAGGCGCGCCGTTACATGTCTTCGCCAAACCGGTCGGCGATAAGGGCTTCGACGGCATTGGCCATCGCCTCTGCATCGGGCCCGGAGATTTGCACGTCAATAGTGGTTCCTTTCGATGCTGCCAACATCAAAAGCCCCATGATACTATCGGCACCGGTGGACAAGCCATTCTGTGACACTTCCGCCGTAGCGTCAAACCCTTCCGCCACTTCCACCAGCTTGGCGGCGGCGCGGGCATGCAGCCCCTTTTCATTCACGATTTTCAGCTGCCGTGTAATCATTTCTGACATGGATCGTTATTCCGCCGTTACATTATGGCTGTCTATATATTTGCGCCCCGCATCCAATGCGGCACGCACGGCCTCGGGGACCGTCAGGTGGCGGCTCTTGGCCAACTTGATCAACATCGGCAGATTGGCGCCATAGAGAATACGGCGGTTTTCCGGCGCGCAGGCCCGAAGTGACAGGTTAGATGGCGAGCCGCCAAACAGATCAACCACGATCACGACCCCCTCACCGGTATCCACCTCATTCGCCGCGATGCAGATCTCGGCCTCTTTTGCCGCGCGATCATGCTCACCCTCTATGATAATTGCCCGTACGCCCTGTTGGGCACCAACTACATGTTCGATGGCCCGCAGATACTCCGGCGCGAGCCCGCCATGTGCCACGATCACAATACCGATCACCGCTTAATCACTCCTTGGTCGTCCCCCAGGGCGTCACCGCCCGCGACCTGCCTGGCGGGTTCCGTTGCCCGCCGCTCCAGTTCGCGATGCCTAATTGACACCTGCCAGCCGCTCTCTGCAAGGGCTTTGGCCAATGTTTCTGCCATTGCGACGCTGCGATGCTGCCCGCCGGTGCAGCCAAATCCGATCGAGAGGTAAGCCTTGCCTTCTGCCTTGTAGGCGGGCAGCAGCAATCCCGCCAGATCCAGCACCTTGGCACGAAATGGCTCGAACCGTTCATCCTCCCGAATATACGAGGCAACCGCGTCCACCCGGCCATCAAGGCTGCGTAGACTTTCCTCCCAATAGGGATTGCGCAGAAACCGGCAGTCCAGCACCATGTCCAACCCCCGGGGCAGACCGCGCTTGTAGGAAAACGACTGCACTGAAACTGACAGATCGCTGCCTTTTCTGGCGCTGAACCACAATTCCAACTCGGTTCGCAGGTCGTGTGGTGACATCTCGGATGTGTCGATCAGATGGTCGGCGCGCGCTCGGATCGGCACCAACAAGTCAAATTCTCGTGCAATCCCGATATCGGGCGTTTCCGCCGGAGCCAGCGGGTGACGGCGCCGTGTCTCGGAAAACCGTCTGAGCAGCACATCGGCGCTGCAATCCAGGTAGAGCACCTGCATCGGCACCGGGCTCAGCCCGCCCATGCTGTCGATCACTTCGATCAGTGCATTGGTCGAAAAATCCCTGTTTCGGGTGTCGACGCCAAGCGCCATAGGTTTGTCCGGCACCGGCCCGTCCAGCAAGCGGGGCAGCAGCGACAGGGGCAGGTTGTCGATTGCCTCATAACCCATATCCTCAAGCGCCCGAATGGCCGAACTGCGTCCGGCCCCGGAAGGACCGGTCACAAGAACGAGGCGGTTTGCGGCGTGTGCCTGCGTCATGGCGGGTGTCCTTCAGGAGATGCGTCCATGTTCAAGATATGACAGGATGGCCGCAGGGAAATGGGGCATGGCGACTTTTCTTAGCAGCGGAAGCGTGACCCCCAATAGTGCTTCTTCCCGCTGGGGGGGTAAGCGCTCGGTCTCCTCGGTGTCCATGTCGATGATCAGAGCTAGGGGAGTCGGCCCCGCCGGGGCCGCGGCGAGAATGCCTACGCCCCGCGCCTCGATCTTGCCGCGAATGCTTTGGGGAACGTCGGCGATGAGTATGTCGCCCGTGCGCCTGATCGTCGTGCGGTCATCCGCCACCAGTTGCGCCCCCAGAGCAATCAGTTGCAGTGCCAGGGTGGATTTGCCACTGCCCGATGCGCCGCGGATCAGCGCCGCGCGCGAGCGATAGGCAATAGTGGTGGCATGCAGCGGCGAGAGTGTGCGTGGGGTATGGGGATCAGGTGCCGTGGCGATCACGGGCTCAGACCGGCAGGCCCACGACAAAACGCGCGCCCAGAGGGTCCGAGGTGATGTCAGCATCGGTCGGGCGGATGTTTTCCGCCCAGATCACGCCGTCATGCGCCTCGACAATCTGCTTCGAAATCGCCAGGCCCAGCCCGGAGTTGTTGCCGAAATCGCCTTCGAGTCGCTCCGAATAAAAACGCTGGAACACCTTTGTGAGGGCCTGATCCGGAATGCCGGGTCCGGTATCTTCAACCACGACCAGCACGCGGTTTTCGCGTTTGCGGGCCCAGAGGCGGATTGCATCTCCATCTTCGCAGAAACTGATCGCATTGGTGATCAGGTTGACGAAAACCTGCGCCAGCCGTCCTTCCAGCCCGGTGATCACGATCGGCTGATCGGGAAAGTCGGTGATGAAATCGATGCCCTTCTTACTGGCTTCTTCACCCAGGTAATGTCCCAGATTGCTCAGCATGCCGATAAGATCAAAGGCTTCCTGCTCTTCCTTGACCAGTTCGCTGTCCAGTCGCGAGGCGTTCGAGATGTCGCTGACCAGACGATCCAGTCGCCGCACGTCGTGCTCGATCACTTCCAGCAATTTTTCTCGCTGATCATCGCGTTTGGCCACCCGCATAGTGCCCACCGCACTGCGTAGGCTGGCCAGTGGGTTTTTGATTTCATGGGCCACGTCAGCGGCGAACTGTTCGTTGCTGTCAATTCGGTGGTACAGTGCCGAAACCATGCCGCGTAACGCCCCGCTCAGACGTCCGATTTCGTCGGGCCTGGCGGTCAGATCAGGTATGCGGATACGCCCGGCATTGCCGTTGGAATGCTTGCGGTCGCCACCGATTTCCGCCGCAGAGGCCAGATCAGCCAGCGGGTTGGCAATGGTCGAGGCCAGGATCAGGCTAAGCCCGACACTGACAAGCGTGGCGATCACGAACATCTGTAACACGCGTTCACGCTCCGACGATACGAGGTTATCGATCTCACCCGATGCACTGACCAGCGCCACCACGGCCACCGGCTTATCCCCTTGCATTACCGGGGTGGAAACGGAAAACACCGTGCCCAGAAGAATATCGCCTGAGGAGACCTGCGTGCCCTCGGACAACGTTTTTTCGACCAAGGCGCGCGCTTGCTCTTCGATCGAGGGCGGTGTCTGGTTTCTGGAGAAAGATGAGAAGGGTGCCGACACCATACCCCAGAGCTGTGACAACGCGTCGGTGATGACGGTGGGCCGCTCTTCGGGTTCGTCGCTGCGTTGCGACTGACCGACGATGTGGCCGGAAACGCGGCCTCCGGGGTCAAATACATACACTTCGACGCCCGACCGGATATCAAGCCCCTGCAGTGTCTCACCAACATCCACGCCGTCGCCGGTGCCCAAATTGACGGGTGCATCCGCTGGCAACTGGGCCTCGAATACATCGGCGATCAGTTCCACCTCACCCACAAGGCTGTTGGCGCGTTGCAGTGCGAGGCTGTCACGAGACGAATTCAGATAGAGAATGCCCGCGACCAGGACATTGAGGGCGATAAGGTTGAAGGTGACGATCTTGCGCGTCAGTGACGATTCCCTGAGTGAAAACTTGCGCCGGCGCTCGCGGCGGTAGCGCAGTTCGTCCTCGACATTCTTGGGGGCCACGAAATCGTCGCCCAGAACAACATCACCGTCCCGATGGGGGGTCAGATCGCGCACGTTCGTCCTCTCGGTCAGGGTCACACCTACTCTTCGTTATACCGGTACCCGATACCATAGAGCGTTTCGATCGCCGAAAATTCGTCATCGACCATCCGCAGTTTCTTGCGCAGCCGCTTGATATGACTGTCAATCGTGCGGTCGTCGACATAGACCTGATCGTCATAAGCGACGTCCATTAGCTGATCGCGGGACTTCACAAAGCCGGGACGCTGTGCCAGTGCCTGCAGCAGCAGGAATTCCGTAACCGTCAGCGAGACATCCTGACCTTTCCAGGCGACCGCGTGCCGCAATGGATCCATCCGCAGATCACCGCGTTCGATCACCTTGGTTTCTTCAGTGTCACCGACGACATCTCCTGCCACCGCATCCTGGCGGCGCAACAATGCGCGAATACGTTCCACCAGCAGCCGTTGCGAGAAGGGTTTCTTGACGTAATCATCTGCGCCCATGCGCAGGCCAAGGACCTCGTCAATCTCGTCATCCTTCGAGGTCAAGAAAATGACCGGCATCGAGGATTTCTGCCGCAGCCGCTGCAACAGATCCATTCCGTCCATCCGGGGCATCTTTATATCAAGCACCGCCATATCGGGCAGTTTCTTGCTGAATGCATCAAACGCCTGCTGGCCGTCATTATAGGTTTCCACCTCGAAACCTTCGGCCTCTAGGGTCATCGAAACCGATGTCAGAATATTCCTGTCATCGTCCACAAGGGCGATTTTCGACATGGGAGCTTTCCTTTTACTGCTTTTGTTACCTGCTTATTTTTTTCGGCATTATGCGCTTTTTTACACTTTGCAATCAATCCCAAAGTGCGAATCGCCCTGTTTCACTGTCTCAATTGGGACACAAATGTTTTAGGAATGACTAAATTGGCTCACTTTCGTTTACGATGCCGCAGCTCTGGTTGCGCTAACTTTCGTTTGATTGCGCTAACTTTGCCAAACCGTCCTGTTCAATACCGAAACCGTCATGTTAATAGGCCCGCAAATGGCGGTACGCATCGCCACACCAGCGCCATTTTCGGCACCTACAACCTTGCGATCCCGCGGTTTGGGCGGGCACGATACAGGAGCAACACCATATGACATTCGGACGGGTAAACCCGCAATTCCGGCTTGAAGATCAGGGGATCGATGGTTTGGGTAATGTCACGTATAACCTGATCGAACCGGCGCTGATCGAGATTGCGCTGAAGAACGGCGAAGGGAAACTGGGTATCGGTGGCTCGTTCCTAGTGACCACCGGAAAATTTACCGGGCGTTCTCCGAAGGACAAACATGTCGTAAAGACCGACAGCGTTGCCGACACGATCTGGTGGGACAACAACGCTGCGATGTCAGCAAAGGGTTTCGATGCGCTCTATGACGATATGCTCGCCCATATGAAGGGTCGCGACTTTCATGTGCAGGATTTGGTCGGCGGGGCGGACCCGGCCCATTCGATCAATGTGCGTATGGTAACTGAACTGGCATGGCATGGGCTTTTCATCCGCACTATGTTGCGCCGTCCGGATCGCGAGGATCTGGATGATTTCACCGCCGATTTCACCGTCATCAACTGCCCCAGCTTCCAGGCGAGCCCCAAGAAGCACGATTGCCGTTCGGAAACCGTGATCGCGATGAATTTCGACCGCAAGCTGATCCTGATCGGTGGAACGGAGTACGCGGGTGAGAACAAGAAATCGGTCTTTACTCTGCTGAACTACTTGCTGCCGGACAAAGGCATCATGCCGATGCATTGCTCGGCCAACCACGCCAATGGCAATGCGGTCGACACGGCCATTTTCTTTGGCCTTTCTGGCACCGGGAAGACGACGCTCAGCGCCGATCCGGCGCGCACGCTTATCGGCGACGACGAACACGGCTGGTCCGATCGTGGCACCTTCAACTTCGAGGGGGGGTGCTATGCCAAGACCATCAACCTCAACCCCGAGGCCGAGCCCGAGATCTACGCCACCACGACCAAGTTCGGTACTGTGATCGAGAACATGGTCTATGATGAGGAAACGCTGGAGCTGGATTTCGAGGACGATTCACTCACCGCGAACATGCGCTGCGCGTATCCGCTGCACTACATCTCGAACGCCTCGCAATCGGCCATCGGGGGCCATCCGAAGAACATCATCATGCTGACCTGTGATGCCTTTGGTGTCCTGCCGCCCATTTCACGGCTGACCCCGGCGCAGGCGATGTATCACTTCCTCTCGGGCTTCACGTCGAAAGTAGCCGGGACCGAGCGTGGCGTGACAGAGCCGGAACCCACCTTCTCGACCTGTTTCGGGGCTCCCTTCATGCCGCGCCGCCCCGAGGTCTACGGCAACCTTCTGCGCGAAAAGATCGCCAAGCATGGCGCCACCTGCTGGCTGGTCAATACCGGCTGGACCGGTGGCGCTTATGGCACCGGCTCGCGCATGCCAATCAAGGCCACCCGGGCGCTGCTGACCGCCGCGCTGAACGGATCGCTCAGCAAGGTCGAGTTCCGCAAGGACGAAAACTTCGGCTTTGAAGTACCCGTGGACGCACCCGGCGTGCCCACGGTCCTGCTGAACCCGCGTCGTACCTGGGACAAGACCGACAGCTATGACCGTCAGGCCGCGAAACTGGTGCAGATGTTCGCGGATAATTTCGAGCAGTATTTGCCTTACATCGACGAAGATGTGAAAGCAGCCGCCATCGGTTGAACTGGCAGAGGATGCACCCGGTGGCGTGTCAGATAGATTCGCCACCATCAATCACCAGCGCGTGGCCGGTCATGAAAGTAGACATGTCAGAGGCCAGAAAGAGGATGGCTTCGGCAATTTCATCGGTGGTGCCCCAGCGGCCCATCGGGATGGACTGATCGATATAGGTTTCCAACGCTGCCCGGCCGCCCATCTGCGCCTCGAATCCTGCGTTAAAAGGCGTGTCGATAAACCCGGGGCAGAGCGCGTTGAAGCGTATGTTGTGCCCTGCATAATCTGCAGCCATCTGCCGGGTCATGGCGACGATCGCGTGTTTCGTCGTTGCATAGGCGATCATCCCGCGATCGAACTGTACACCTGAATTTGAAGAGGTGATGATGATACTGCCCCCACCTTGGGCCCTCATCGGGCCAACGGCGGCGCGCGCGGCAATAAAATGCGACCGCACATTCAACCGCCACGACAGATCCATGTCGTCAACGTCAACCTGTTCCAGATCGCCTTCAGCCTGATACCCAGCGTGCGAGTGCAGAATATCCAGCCGCCCGAAGGTGGCGGCCGTATCGGAAATTGCGGCTGTCAACGCGCCGTCGTCCAACACATCCAGCGGCAGGGCGGTGGCCTCTGCGCCGCTGGTGGTCAATGCGTCTGCCACCTCAATGGCCTTGTCGGCAACCAGATCGGTAACAATGACATGCGCGCCCTGCCGGGCCATCGCCTCGGCCCCGGCGCGGCCAATACCTGACCCCGCGCCGGTGACCAGCGCTACCTTGCCCGCGAGTAGCGCTGAGGGTGCCACAGTGTCAGGGCTCATGTCCCCTTCCTTTCCCCGCGACGCAGCAATACCTGTGCTGCGATCAGCAGAATCAGCGAGATAGCCAGAACCATGGTGCCAATGGCGTTGATCTCGGGCGTGACCCCGCGGCGGATCGACGAGAATACATAGATCGGCAGCGTGGTTTCAGACCCGGCGACAAAGAAGGCGATGATGAAGTCGTCAAAGCTGAAGGTGAAACTCAGCAGGAACCCCGCCAGCACGGCGGGAAAAATCATCGGCAGCGTGACCTGCCGGAACGTACCGAAGGGCGTGGCGTATAGGTCCGAGGACGCCTCGGTCAGCGCCCGATCCATCCCCGCCAGCCGGGCGCGCACGATGATGATCACCAGCGCCATCAGGAACATCGTATGCGCCGCGATCAGCGACCCCAGCCCCATGCTCAGCTTTGGTGGCCGCGCACCCTCGGGCCAGAGCGCGGCCAGCATCGGGTTAAGCTGATCAAAAAGCGTGACCAGCCCGATGAGCGTGGCGATACCGATGACGATACCGGGGATCATCACCGCCACATAGATCAGCATGTCGAACGCCATGCGCACCGGCCCCTTGACGTCCTGCAGTGCCAGCGCTGCCATTGTGCCGAAAAGACTGGCCAGCAGGGCCGAGGTAAAGGCGACCAGCAGGCTGGTCTGCAACGCATCCATGACGAAAGGGTTGGCCAGCGCTTTGCCATACCACTTAGCCGAAAACCCCTGGAGCTGGCTGGCGTGACGCCCGGCGTTGAAACTGAAGAGTGCGATCACCCCGATCGGGATGTAGAGGAAGAGATAGACGCAGGTGGCATAGATCCGCATCGCGCGCCCTCACATGATCGACACGTCTTCGCGCGATGCGCCAAGACGGTTGATGAGGCGCATATAGATGGTGACGGTGATCAGCATGACGATCACAAGCGTCACCGCCACGGCCGAACCATAGGCCCAGTTGCGCGATTGCAGGAAAAGATCGACCAGCGCGTTGCCGACAAAGAACACCTTGCCGCCCCCCAGCAATGCGGGGATCAGGAATTCGCCCATCAGCAGGATGAAGACCAGCATGCAACCGGTCGCAATGCCCGGGATCGACAGCGGCAGGGTGATCTGCCGGAAGGTGTTCCACCGGGTCGCCCCGAGGTCCGATGCGGCCTCCAGCAGGCGCTTGTCCAGCCGGTCAAGGCTGACGAAGATCGGGAACACCATCAGCGGCAGGTAGCCGTATATGATGCCCACCAGCACCGCGAAGGGGGTGTTGATCAGGCGCACGCCCTCGATCCCGATCCAATCCAACAGCGCGGGCAATCCGCGCCCGCCCAGCAGGAAGATCCACGCATAGCTGCGGATCAGGATCGAGGTCCAGAACGGCACGATCACCAGCACCAACAGGATTGTCTTCCATTTCGGGTCGACCTTCACCGCCAGGAAATAGGCCAGCGGATAGGCGATCAGCAGCGCTGCCAGCGTGCCCACCGGGGCCAGCGTCAACGTGTTTTTGAACGCCGTCCAGCGCGCCGGCAGATTGGCATATTGTTCAAAGGTGAAAGCGGGCACCACACCCCCGGCGGGCGCCCGCTCTCCAAAGCTGAAGACAAGAACGACTGTCAGCGGCAACAGCAGCATCACCAGAAACCAGGTTCCGGCGGGCATCAGCAAAAGCCAGGTGCGGGTGCGTCGCGTCACGGTGTTCTCGCCAAACGATCAGGCCGACTTGAAACGCGCCATCAGCTCGGCACGGTTTGGGTCGGTCAAGGTCACGGCAGCACCGAATTCCAGTGCGTTCAGCAGATCCGCCGCCGGATAGAGGATTGGATCGTTCAGCAACGTCTCGGGCAGCAGCTTGTTGGTATGCGCATCCGCCGACGGATAGCCATGCGCCAGCACCTCCTTGGCATTCACCTCTGGGTCCAGCAGGAAGTTGATCAGCGCATAGGCGGCATCCATATGTGGTGCCCCCTTGGGAATGGCGTAATAGTCCGACCAAAGCTCGCCGCCCTCGACCCCCAGCACATAGGCGATCTCGGGTATGTCGGTATTCAGCTGCTTGCCATCCCCGGTCCAGCACATCGTCATCCAGGCATCACCATTGCGCATCGACGGCTGGTAATCCGACGAGATGGCAAAGAGATGCGGCTTGGCGTCGATCAGCAGTTTTTCCGCATCAGCCAGTTCATTCTCGGCCACCGAATTGAATGAATAACCGAAATATTTCAATGCATTGCCGATGGTGGTCAGCTGATAGTCATGCACCATGGTTCGGCCCGAAAAACTGTCCATCGTGGTGTCGAAGAAATCCTTCCACGAGGTCATCGCCTTGCCGTCCGTATGGCTGGTATTGACCGCGTAACCGGTGGTGCCCCAGTTCTTGGGCACCGCATAAAGCGTGCCGTCAACACTGCCCGCCTCGGCATAGCGCGGGTCAAAGGCGGACGGGTCGTAATTCGGCAGCCGCGCGGTATCCAGCGGCTCGATCAGGTCTTCGCTGACATAGGTGGTGATGGTGTAGTTGGTGGGCACATAGACGTCCCAGCCGCTGCCCCCGGCCTGCAACTTGGCCAGCATCTCCTCGTTCGAGCCAAAGACATTGACCTGCACATGCGCGCCGGTCGCCTCGGTGAAGGCATCGAAATTATCCGGGTCGTGATAGTTGGGCCAGGTCGCCAGAATGACCCGGTCGCCAATATCGCCGGCCGCAAAGGCCGGGCGCGGGCGCAACCCGGGCACCGCGCCGGCCAACACGACACTGGCCGCGCCAAGACCGGTGACATTCAGGAAATGCCGCCGCGTGACCGAGCCTTTGTGGTAGCGCCGGAATTCCTCCATGAATTTCTTTTTCGAGATGTTGTCAGGTGTCTTGGTCATAACTTTCCTCCCAGTTGGTTTGGTCCTTCATTATCAATTCCGCTCAAGAACAAGGGCGGCGCTGGCATCCCAGGACGCCAGCAGGGTGTCGCCCGTCTCAAACGGGCCATCGGCTAATTCACTTTGTCGCGGGGATAGCGCCAGGAACTCGCCAAGCTCCTGATGTTTCACCAGATATTCGGTGTGCTCGCCCAGAAAAATTCGGTTCTGCACGATCACCGGCAACCCCTCGCCCTCGCGGGTCAGCGCCACCTGTTCCGGCCGCACACTGATGCAGACCGCATGCCCCACGGGCAGGTCGGTGGCCATGCTGCCCTCCAGCACATCGCCATTCGCCAGCCGGACCGAGGCCGACACGCCATTGGCCGTCACCAGCGTGCCGTCAAAGAAATTCGACGACCCGACAAAGCCTGCCACGTAGCGGCTTTGCGGATGGTCATAAAGTTCGCGCGGGCTGCCGATCTGAACGATCCGGCCATCGCGCATGATGCAGATGCGGTCGCTCATCGACAGGGCCTCTTCCTGATCGTGGGTCACCAGTACAAAGGTGATGCCCAGCTGCCGCTGAAGGTTCTGCAACTCGATCTGCATTTCCTTGCGCAGCTTGCGGTCCAGCGCCGCCATCGGCTCGTCCAGCAACAAGAGCTTGGGCTCATTGACGATCGCGCGGGCCAGGGCAACGCGCTGCTGCTGCCCGCCCGACATCTCCCAGATGCGGCGGTCGGCAAACCCGCCCAGCCGGACGATGTCCAGCGCCTTGCCGACCTTCTGGGCGATCTCCGCCTTGGACAGCCGGGGCCGGCGCTGACGCAGCCCGTAGCCGATATTCTGCGCCACGGTCATATGCGGGAAAAGCGCGTAATGCTGGAACACCATGTTGACCGGGCGCTGATGCGCCTCGATGTCGTTGACCACCTCGCCGTCCAGCAGAATCTGCCCGCTTGACGGCGCCTCGAACCCCGCCAGCATGCGCAGCGCGGTGGTCTTGCCGCAGCCCGACGGCCCCAGGAACGACAGGAATTCCCCCTCGGCAATGGCAAGGTTCAGGTCACTGGCCGCGACCACATCGCCAAACCGTTTCGACACGGCCCTGAATTCTGCAACTGGCGTCCGGACTGCCTCGGACAGCGCCCCGCCATATCCCGTCTGATCCATTTATGGTTATCTTTTTCCCATCGGGTTAGTACTATCTGTTTTGGAAAAACTATAAGAAAATCCGTTTTCGCTGTATATACCACGAATTTAGTAGATCAAATTGGGTAACTGGGGCCGGACAAGATGGAAAACTGGATCGACGCGACCGCCCCGGTGATCGAAACCATCGGCACCGACCGATTTCCCGAATGCCTGTCTCATCTGCTCAAGGAAATCGCGCCCTATGATTACACCGTCATCTTTGGCTATCACGGCGCGGCCCGGCCAATGGACCTGTTTGACGATTTCCCGAAACAGAAACGCAAGATCTTTGTCGAGGATTATCAGGAGGGGCCGTATCTGCTCGACCCGTTTTACCTCGCCTGCGAAAACGAGGTGGCATCGGGGCTGTATCGCATCCGCGACCTGGCGCCAGACAGGTTTTTCCAGGGCGAGTATTTTCGCAGCTACTATGTCCGCACCGGGTTGGCCGAAGAAATCGGATTTTTCATCGAGATGCCCGATAATGCCATTGTCGTCGTCTCCCTTATGCGCGAAGAGAAAGCATTTTCTGCCAAGGAAATGCGTCAGCTTCGCATGATCTGGCCCATCGTGCAGTCGGCCTGCTGGCGTCATTGGCAAGGGTTGTCAGCGCGGTTTGGCGAAGGTGGGCAAACGTCAGAAGGGACGCGGTTGGACCAAAGTGTGGAACGGGCCTTTCAGAACCTTGGCGAAGGTATCCTTACCCCGAGGGAGCGCCAGGTGGTGGAATTCACTCTCAAAGGACATTCTGCGGATGCGGTTGGGCGCTTGCTGGAAATCTCGCCGGGGACAGTGCGCATCCACCGGCGAAACGTCTATGCGAAACTGCGCATAAGATCACAGGGAGAGCTGTTTTCGAAATTCATCGACACGCTTGTCGTCGAGCCTTGAGATTGGTCGAAATTTCGATATTTCCTTACTGATCGCTCTTACCCCAGCCGCCGCCGCCCGGCGTTTCCATGCCAAAGGCCGCGCCTGCGGGCAGGTCGATCTCGCCATTGCCGGGCATTTCGCGGACCTCTCCATCCGGTAGTTCGGCCCAGTTGCGCCCGACCATGCCCGGTGCGCCGCCATCGCCGCCAAAGGGCGGGATGATCCGGTGATTGCTCAATGTTGTAACCGTGACCGGGGCCAGGAACCTGAGTCGGCGGATCAACCCGTGCCCGCCACGCCATTTTCCAGCGCCACCAGATCCGGGGCGGACGGTGAATTCCTCCAGCCGGACCGGAAAGCGTTTTTCCAGAATTTCAGGATCAGTCATGCGGGTATTGGTCATGTGGCTCTGGATTGCGTCGCACCCCTGAAATCCGGGGCCCGCACCGGTGCCTCCGGCGATCGTCTCGTAGTTCTGGAAGTCATCATTCCCCCAGACGAAATTATTCATAGTCGCCTGTGATCCGGCAATCACACCAAGTGCCCCGTAAAGCGCGTTGCAGGTTGCCTGGCTGACCTCGGTGTTGCCCGAGATGACCGCCGCCGGATAGACCGGGTTGAGCATCGAGCCATCGGGCACGATCACCTTGAGCGGCGTCAGGCAGCCCTGATTAAGCGGGATTTCCGCGCCGACCATGGTGCGGAACACATAGAGCACGACTGCATAGGCGATGGATTTCGGCGCGTTGTAATTGCCCGAATGCTGCGCCGAGGTGCCGGTGAAATCAATCGTGGCTTCGCGCGCGGCGCGATCAACGGTAACCTTCACCTCGATCACCGCGCCGTGGTCCATCGGATAGGTGAACTGTCCGTCACGCAGCCGGTCTATGACACGGCGCACGCTTTCCTCGGCATTGTCCTGAACATGGCCCATATAAGCGGTCACCACGTCGATGCCGTAATTGTCGACGACTTTCAGCAATTCCTGTCGCCCGGTCTCGTTGGCCGCCACCTGCGCCTTCAGGTCTGCCATGTTCTGGCTGATGTTGCGGCAGGGATATCTGCAACTGCCCAACAGCGCCTCGGCCTCGGCCTCCAGAAGCGTGCCGCGATCGACTAGCTTGACGTTGTCGATCAGCACGCCCTCTTCGTCGATATGGCTGCTGTCGGGCGGGGCGCTGCCCGGCGTGCGTCCGCCGATATCGGCGTGATGCCCGCGCGAGCCCAGCCAGAAGGCGGCTTTGCCCTCCACGAAAACCGGCGTGATGACGGTGACATCGGGCAGATGCGTGCCGCCGTTATAGGGCGAGTTCAGCATGTAGGCATCGCCCGGCGCGGCATCGGGATTGAGCCGCATGATCGTCTTGACCGCATCGGACATCGAGCCCAGATGCACCGGCACATGGGGTGCATTGGCGACAAGATCGCCCTGATCGTCAAAGATCGCGCAGGAGAAATCGTAACGTTCCTTGATGTTGACCGACCACGAAGTATTGGCCAGCGTCGCGCCCATCTGGTCGGCCACGGACATGAAGAGGTTGTTGAACACTTCCAGCAGCACCGGATCGGCCTGTGTGCCCGCTGCGCGGTCGCGCGCCTTTTCGGTCGCGCGTTCCAGGATCAGATTGCCCATCGCATCCACATGCGCGGCCCAGCCCGGTTCAATCACATTGGTGCCGGTGGGTTCGGTGATGACCGCCGGGCCGCTGATGCGTGCCGCCGGGTCCAGCCCGTCGCGGTCGTAAAGCGGCACGTCCCGCCACGCGCCATCGGCATGCATCGCAATATGCGCCACCGGCTGACCATCGCCCGACGGCAGGGCGGGGCTGGGGGCCTGGCCGGTCTGGCCGATCGCCTCGACGCTCAGCATGTCAAAAAGGATCGCGCGCTCGGGCGAATGGAACCCGAAGCGCTGCTTGTGCGCGGCCTCGAAATCCGCCTGCATCTGATCCGGCGCGCCAAAACCGACATCCAGCGGCTGGTGCGAGCCATCATAACGCAGATGCGCCCGGCGCAGGATGGTGATGTTCTCAATGCCTTGTCCGGCAACTTCTGCGCGGGCTTCATCAGCAATCCTGTCCAGCGCGCGTTCAGCCTGATCGACGACGTCCAGTGGCGCATCCATCTGGACCTCGCGCAAGGCACGGATTTCGGCCAGTCCCATGCCATAGGCGCTGAGAACCCCCGCATGAGGATGGATCAGAACCTTGGTCATGCCAAGCGCGTCGGCCACCAGGCAGGCATGCTGCCCGCCCGCGCCGCCGAAACATTGCAGCGTATAGCCGGTCACGTCATGGCCCCGTTGCACACTGATCTTCTTGATCGCATTGGCCATGTTGTCGACGGCGATGCGCAGAAACCCCTCGGCCATATCCTCGGGCGAGCGTTCCTCTTCGCCGGTCTCGGCGGCCACATCCCGTGAAAGGGCCGCGAATTTTTCGCGCACCACGTCGACGTCCAGCGGCTGGTCGCCCTCAGGCCCAAAGACATGCGGGAAATGATCGGGGTTGAGCTTGCCCAGCATCACGTTGCAATCAGTCACCGCCAGCGGTCCGCCGCGCCGATAACAGGCCGGGCCCGGATCGGCCCCCGCACTTTCGGGACCAACCTGAAACCGGCCATCCTCGAACTTGCAGATGCTGCCGCCGCCCGCCGCGACCGTATGAATATCCATCATCGGGGCGCGCATCCGCACCCCCGCCACCTCGGTTTCGAAACTGCGTTCGAAATCGCCCGCGTAATGGCTGACATCAGTCGATGTCCCGCCCATGTCGAAGCCGATCAGCCGGTCATGCCCCGCCGCTTCGCCGGTTTTGACCATGCCGACGATGCCGCCAGCCGGACCGCTGAGGATCGCGTCCTTGCCCTGAAACAGCGTCGCATCGGTCAGCCCGCCCGAGCTTTGCATGAACAAAAGCGCATCGCAGGCCCGCCCCATATCCAGCGCACTGGCCACCTGATCCACATAGCGCCGCAGGATCGGCGAGAGGTAAGCGTCGACCACCGTGGTATCGCCGCGCCCGACCAGCTTGGCCAGGCGCGACACCTGGTGGCTGGTGGTGATCTGGGTAAAGCCGATCTCGGCCGCCATCCCGGCCACGCGGCGTTCGTGATCGGGGTTCAGGTAGGCGTGCAGCCCGGCAATGGCCACGGCGCGAATGCCCTTGTCGAAACCCGCCTGCAGCGTGGCGCGCGCGGCATCTTCGTCCAGCGGCTGCACCACCGCGCCCTCGGCATCCAGCCGTTCGTCGATTTCGGCGACGTCCTCATAAAGCAGATCGGGCCGTTTGATTTCCAGGTCGAAAAGCCGAGGCCGGGTCTGATAGCCGATCAGCAGCAGATCGCGAAACCCCTTGGTGATCAGCAACAGCACCCGCTCGCCCTTGCGCTCCAGCAAAGCGTTGGTTGCGACAGTCGTGCCCATCTTGACCGCGCGGATCGACGCATCGGGGAAGCTGCCGCCAACCCCCATCACCTCGCGAATGCCCTGCACGGCGGCATCGCGGTAGCGTTCGGGGTTTTCCGACAACAGCTTGTGGGTATGCACCACGCCATCCGGATCGAGTGCCACGATATCGGTGAATGTCCCGCCCCGGTCGATCCAGAATTCCCATTGCCCGCTCATCGTCGCCCCCCTTGAATACGTCCCGCCACGTTTGGCACCGGATGCACGAATGTCAACGCCAGTGGATTGATCTTGGCCCCCGATTTTGCGCATATGTGCGACAGCCAAAGGAGCACGCTATGGATCTGCGCAAAATCACCGATGATTTCACCGTGTCGCCGCAGATTGAAGCGAGCGACATACCGGCCATCGTTGCGGCGGGCTTCCGCTCGATCCTGTGTAACCGGCCTGATGGGGAAGAGGTGACCCAGTGCTGTTTTGACGATGTATCCGAGGCTGCGGCAAATGCCGGTCTCGAGGTGCGGTCGGTCCCGATCACGTCAGGTGTAGTGACGCCTGATGATCTGAAGGCATTCAACGCAGCCCTCGATGAAATGCCGCGCCCGGTGCTGGCCTATTGCCGGTCTGGTACGCGCTGCACCATGCTATGGACCATCGCGCAGTATGGTCAGGTTGAGCCGGAAGAAATCCTGACCCTGACTGGTCAGGCGGGCTATGACATGTCCGGAATCCTGCGCCAGCTGTCGCAAAGCTGATCCGGGGTGGAACCTCCCACGTGGATAGCCATTGGCCGCGATGGCAGCGGGGCCCGGGGCTTTTCCTTTGCTGGTGACACGCTCACAGGTGAGGCGCACGCCGCGAATGAGACACACCTGCTTGAGAAGCTTGGAGCTAACGGCGCACCCTTGATTCGCATAGGCGATGGCCCGGCCTCGATCGTACCATGTGCGGTGCTGCCCGAGGCCGGGCGCGGCCTGCCGGTCATCACCCAGACCCAGCCTGCGGATGTCATGGGCGGTTGGGCCCGGCTTTGGATCGCGGGTTATCTGGCGCGGTATCAGGATTGGGACGGGGTGCTTTGTGTCGCCGATGGTGATATCAGCCATTGGGTGCATCTCAGCGCGGGCGAGGTCGTCAGCTTCGCCTCGTTTCTTACCTTACGGCTGATATCTTTCCTCGACGGCGCCGCCAGCCCCGACCCGCAGGCGATGGCCGACAGCCAGAGCCGTCCGGAACGTCTGGCACAGTATCTGCGTCAGGCCGAGGTGGCGGGCGATCGCCGGGCCCTGACCGGACACCTGATCGGAGCCGAACTGGCGGCATCACGGGTGTATTGGCTGGGGCAACAGGTCGGGGTGATCGCGCCCGAGGGCGACGGATCACCCCACGCCAGCGCTCTTGCGGTCCAGAATGTGCCGCTGACGATCCATACACCAGAAGACCTGATCCCGGAGGGGCTGATTGCCCTAGGCCGCAAACTGGGCCTGGCCGGATAGGAGCGTGTCAGCCTGCAGGAAAGCTGACCTCAAAGCCAGCGCCCGCCTGACAGGGGATCAGCCGGATTGAGCCACCCCGTGCCTGCAACATGGTCTGCACGATCGCCAGCCCCATGCCGGTGCCGCCGCCCTCGCGCCGCGTTGTGAAAAACGGATCGAAAATGCGCGACCGGTTGCCCGCTGCGATCCCCTTGCCATTGTCGCGCACCTGAAATCCAAGCGGCTGCGCCCGGATCTCCAGCCGGTCTGCGCCATGCGCCAGTGCGTTGGCTGAAAGATGTTCGAGGATCACCAGCAGCGCCGGTTTATCCATCGGCAGCACTACATCGCCCTCCAGTGTGACCGGCAATCTGACGCTCGGATCGATCTCGGGCAGCAATTCGGACAGTCGCGACGGCCCCGGGCCCACCGGCTCGCGCGCCTTAGACAGCTTTCGCAATGCTTCAAGCTGTTCCTGCATTTGTGTCGTGGCAGTCAGGATCGTCCGGGTCAGGCGTTGGTGGTCTTCCGGCTCTATCTCTCCATCTAACAGTTCAGCCGCGCCCTTGATGCTGGTCAGGGGCGATTTCAGCTCGTGGGTCACGTGGTTGGAAAAGGCGCGCAACCCGGCCTCGCGGTTGTTAAGCGTCGCACCCATCTCAAGCACCGCCTGCCCAAGGGCGGTGATCTCGGGCGTGCCGAAATGCGGGGGCAGGGGGGTATCGTCGCGCCCTTCGCGCACCGCGTTGGCATGCGCCGTCAGCGCATAGACCGGGCGCAACACCAGCCGCCACAGCAAATACCCCAGGATTGCCGTGGCAATCACCGCCATCCAGAAGATCAGCCAGACGGTTTCCCCCCAGCCCAGAATATTGCCGGCCAGTTTGAAATAGCCGATCCCGACAAGCGGCAGGCACAGGACAGCGGCCAGCGCGCCGCCAATGACCAGCGCCAGGGGCGGGCGCCATTTGCGTCTTATCGGTCCTGACATGGACCCATCCTTATGCCGACCCCGTGCACGGTTTCGATGGCACCGTCGCACCCTGCCTGCGTCAGCTTGGCCCGCAGGTTGCGCAGGTGGCTGTCCAGCGTCCGGTCCGAGACATGGATCGACGGGCCATAGACCGCATCCACAAGCTGCGCCTTGGTGGCGACGTGATCGGGGCGCGCCATCAGATGGCTCAGCAGGGCCATTTCCCGGCTTGTCAGGGTCACCTGCTGCCCGGCGACCGTGCAGTGGTGACGCTCCGGGTCGAGCCGCAGCACGCCCCTGCTAAACGGCTGCGCGCCGTTGGCGGCACCCGGCGTTGCGCGTTTCAGGATTGCGCGGATGCGCGCAATCAACTCGCGCGGGGAAAACGGTTTGGTAACGTAGTCATCGCCGCCCAGTTCCAGCCCCAGCACGCGGTCGATCTCATCGTCGCGGGCGGTGAGAAAGAGGATTGGTGTCTCATGCTCGGCCCTGAGTTCCCGGCACAGCGCCAGCCCGTCCATCTCGGGCAGGCCGATATCGAGCACGATCAGATCGGCCTTGCCGCGTCTGGCCTTGGCCAGCCCTTCGGCTCCGTCGCCGGCCTCGCTCACTTCATAACCCACCTGTTTCAACGCGATGCGCAGCACATCGCGGATCTGCGGATCGTCGTCGATGATCAGAATATGTGTCATGGTCAGAGCGGCGTGCCTTGCTGCGGTAATGGTGCAAGGCTACGAAAAGCACCGGCTGCGTGAAAGTGCAAAAAATCTTCGTCCGCGCAGGAGACCTCGCTGGTGGCGGGATGCATCTCGGTTGCGTCTGACAGGCCCGGTACCTGTGCAATGGCGATAAGGCCTGCCAGCACCAACGCATGCAAGGCATAGCGCCGGGGCGTTGGCACAGCCTGCAACCGATCTGGCGTCGGGCCCGCGAATGTGATCGGGTCCAGCCACCAGCCATCCTGTCGAAGGCATCGTGGCACACCACGTCGAATACAGGTTTTCATCGTTTTGGTCCTCGTTCTTGCCTCTCCGTTTGGACAAGAACTAAAGGGCCAGCGTGCAGTGAAGGCCGGGTATTTGTGCAGTTTTTGCGCAGATTACACGGTGGTGGGCATTCCAGCCCGAAGTCTTGATTGCGGCCTTACACGATCCCACCCCGGATCAGCCTGTCGGCAAGCGCTGCATAAGCCTGAGCCATTGGGCCGTCACCCATGGCAATCGGTGTGCCGCTGTCTCCGGCAAGGCGCGTGTCCAGATCAATCGGCAGAGCACCGAGGAAGGGCAGGCCCAGCCGCTCGGCCTCGACCGCGACGCCGCCATGCCCGAAAATATGCGCTTCATGCCCGCAGTTGGGGCAGTGAAAGGTCGACATGTTTTCGATCAGCCCCAGCACCGGTGTCTTCAGCGTGTTGAACATGTCTATTGCCTTGCGGGCGTCCAATAGCGCCACGTCCTGCGGGGTCGAGACAATGATCGCACCCGAGGGTTCGGCTTTCTGGCAGAGCGTCAGTTGCACATCGCCGGTGCCCGGGGGCAGGTCGACGATCAGCACGTCCAGTTCGCCCCAGTTCACCTGAGAAATCATCTGCTGCAGCGCGCCCATCAGCATCGGGCCGCGCCAGACCACCGCCTTGTCCGGGTCAAGCATCAGCCCGATCGACATCATGGTGACGCCGTGCGCGCGGAGCGGCTCGATAATCTTGCCATCCGGGCTGGCCGGGCGCTGGCTGACCCCCATCATCCGGGGCTGTGACGGCCCGTAGATATCCGCGTCCAGCAATCCCACGCGCTGCCCGGCCCGCGCCAAAGCCACCGCAAGATTGGACGATACGGTGGATTTGCCGACGCCGCCCTTGCCCGAGGCCACCGCCAGAATGGTTTTCACGCTGGCCGGTTTCAGCGGCGTTGACTGCGGTTTGGGATGGCCGCCGATCTTGAGGCTGGGCGGTTCGGCGGGTTTGGCGGCGGGGCTATGTGCCGTCAGCGCGACCGAGACCTGCCCGACCCCCTCCAGTGCCGCCACGGCACGTTCTGCGGCGGCGCGCAGCGGCTCCATCTGCCGGGCGACCTCGGGGTTCGAGGCCTCGATCACGAAGCGCACCCTGTCGCCTTCAATGCTGAGCGCACGGATCATATCGCGTGACATCAGGTTGCCGCCGTCGGGCAGTTGCAGCTCTGCCAGCCGGGCTTCAATATCGCTTTTCGAAACTGTCATCTTTCGCCTCCGTCACACCTTTCGCCATAGGTCATGGTTTTTCTACAAAGGACAAGGGGCTGCGCGGAGTTAACTATAAAACCTATTTAAAATATGATGTTAGGTCAATCTCACCCATGCAAATGCTGCATAGCAGCATTGTTTGACTCGGGGGTTGTGCACCTGCAGCATCGGCGTATCTATACCCCAACAGCGCGCGGCAAGCCAATTGGATGCCGTGTCACCAACCAGACGCAAGGAGCCGAAAGATGGCATTTGCAACCGATACCCGCACCGCCACCGGCGGACTGAAAATTGAACTGAGCGCCGCGATCTACCGGCTGATGGCCCGTGTCACGGATTATCGCAGCTACCGTCGCACCGTGTCGGCGCTTTCGGATTTAGGCAGCCGCGAGTTGGCCGATCTGGGCTTAAGCCGCGCGTCGATCCATTCCACAGCCTATTCGGCCGTGTACGGCACCCGCGCCTGAGGCAAACCTAGCTGATGCGATACCCGCGAGACAAACCTACGGGTTCTCGCGCCACGGGTCACATAGCATCGGATGCCCTATCTTCTCCTCCCTGGGGGCATCTGGCAGCGGCGGCGGCACCTTCTCCTCCCTTGGGTGCCGCCGTCGACAATATCACTGATAAGATGCCGGGCTTGAGGCCCGGATGAAAGCACGAATGGTCGCGCCCTTCCTGCGATCAGACGTAGACAGGACGGTGGCACCTATCCCGACCCCCCTCGGGCGCCGCCGTCCTGTCGTTTTCTTCTCTCACGCGAGTTATCCGCTAACTAGTGCACCGGACGCGAGCGGCGGCGTACGGGCTGGGACATGCACCGCGTGGCATTGCGCAGATAGTCCACAAAGACCAATGCCGCGTCACTGCGAGCGCTCAACGCCTCGGGGCTGGTCAGCGCTGCGCGGGCGGCTTCGGGCGTGCCACCGCCCCGGGCGCAAAACGCCCATTCCAGAAACCCCATGCGGGCGGCTTGTGCCGCATCTGCGCCGGTCAGGTCGACGCTCTCCAACCCGTTCAGAATATGGCTTACGGTCATGTTCTTCTTCTCCCCGGCCACACCCCGGGCCGGATGGGGCGGAAGGAGACGGGGGGATTGCAGGCGTCCTGGGCCGTGGCAACCGTCCCCACCGCCCACCGCGGTTTGACGTTTCTCCAAGGCTGGTTTCCGGACTTGGCGGGTTTTTTGGATGCAGCGCCTTCCCAGGCTATCACGGCCCAGTGGTCTCTTGCGGCATCCCCCATCCTTACCGTTGCGGGGGCAGCGCCGGAATTGCACCGGCTTCCCAATTCTCCGCTCTGACAAGCGGCACCTCGGAATTTGACCTTGTCCGAAGAAGACCAACCTCGCAAGCGAAATTTAGGCGGGGGTGGTGAGGGTGTAAGACATGCTGTGCCCGGTGCCGCCCGTTAGCGCCGAGGGCTGGACGATGGCGTCAACAGATGCCCGGTTGCTGCGCGTTTCTTTCAGCCGCGATCAACCGTTCGACCAGTCGCCGGTCTACACCACCCAGTACCGCGGTGCGACCCACGACCAGCGCGGGTGTACCGATAAAACCAAACCGGCGGGCCAGGGCGGCGGATATCCGCAACTGACGTTCGGTTTCGGGTGCGGTCATATCGAGCAGCAGCTTTTCCGGGTCGATGCTGGCCTCGTCGGCCAGTTGCCCAAGATAGGCCGGGGTCGGTACGACCGGTGTCCCCATCAAGCGATGGTGAAAAGTGTCATAAGCGCCCTGAGCCCGTGCTGCCACGGCCGCCCGCGCGGCGATGGATGAGATCTGGCCCAAAAGTGGCAGCTCATGCCAGGTGAGCTGAACGTCGCCACCGGACGCCATCTTTGCCAGCATTGGGCTGGTCTTGCGGCAGTACATGCAGCGATAATCAGTGAAATAGGCAATCTGAATCCGCGCAGGATCGGGTGCCGGGCCAAAAAGCGCGGCGCAAAGCGCACCGTCGCGGATCATCAGATCATCGGTTTGTGGTGTAATTTGCGCATCAATACCCAGAAGCGCGATAGCGCCACCCGAAACTGGCCCGTCGGCAATCCGCCGGAAGCCTAGCATACCCGCAACCGGTTCAAACACCAAACCCGGTTCACTGACCCATCTGAGCAGCGCAGCACCGCCATAGGCCGCACCTGCAACGGCTGTGAGCCCTGCCAGCCGCAGGAGCGCACGGCGCGCTGTCACCAGTTCAGACTTTGCCCTCAAATTCCTTATGCACCATTTTGCAATCGCAATAGGGGCATTCGACCCATCCGCTGTCCTCGGGGATCTGCAGCCAGACACGCGGATGGCCCAAGGCGCCCTCGCCGCCGTCACAGCTGATGCGATAGGTGTCCACAATCCTGATTTCGGGGGCCTCGGTCGTCATCGGGGCGTTTCCTTTTGGCTGCAATTGAACTAGGTGCGACTATGAGCGATCCGCAGGGCGGGGGCAAGAGGAGCATGGGCTTGGACGCCATTCAAATCCGTGGGCTGGTGAAAACCTATGGCGGCCGCAAAGGCAGCCCGGAAAAGCAGGCGCTGAAGGGGATTGACCTGGATATCCCCAAGGGAGCCGTGTTCGGACTTCTGGGGCCAAATGGGGCGGGGAAATCTACCCTGATCAACATCCTGGCCGGGCTGGTGATCAAGACCGCCGGGCACGTGACAATCTGGGGGTTCGATCAGGATGTGAACCCGCGCCAGTCGCGGGCCTCGATCGGAGTGATGCCGCAGGAGCTGAACCTGGATCCGTTCTTTACCCCGCGCGGGGCGCTGGAGGTGCAGGCGGGACTTTATGGCGTGCCAAAATCACAGCGCCGCAGCGACGAAATTTTGCGTATGGTCGGACTTGAGGACAAGGCGCAGGCCTATGCCCGCACCCTTTCGGGTGGCATGCGGCGGCGGCTTTTGCTGGGTAAGGCGTTGGTGCACATGCCGCATATTCTGGTGCTGGATGAACCCACGGCGGGCGTCGATATAGAACTCAGGCAGATGCTATGGGAAAATATCCGCAAGCTGAACGCGCAGGGCATGACGATCATCCTGACCACGCATTATCTGGAAGAGGCTGAGGAGATGTGCGACGAAATCGCCATTATCAATCACGGCAGCCTTGTTGCCCGCGACAGCACCGCCAATTTGCTGGGGCGGCTTGATACCCGCACTATGCTGATCCAGCCCGATGCTGCAGTGGAAATTCTGCCCGAAGGTGCTGGGCTGGATGTTACGACCCGTCCTGATGGCGCGCTGGCGATTACCTACCAATCGCAACAGACCTCCGCCGAGGTGGTGCTTGAGGCGGTGCGCAGTGCCGGAATCCGCATCCGCGACGTCAAGACCGAACAGGCGGATCTGCAGGACGTGTTTCTGGACCTGACCCGCAGTCGCTGATCGGGCGGGCTGTTTCCTACCGGCGCGCCTGCGGCGCAAAACGCCAGTTCGCGTTCAGGCCACGCAGGCCTTGAGGGGCAAGCCCCTCAAACTCCCCGGCCATCGCGCATCTTGGCGTTGCATTGATCTGCGGCGTCTCAGTCCCGGTCGATCCGCGCCTGATAACAGTTGTTCCGCGAAGACCGCACATGCAGATAGGCAACATCCGGGTTGGCAAAAAGCTCTGCGGCGCGGGTTTCTATTTGCGTTGCCGGGGTGATCGCGCCGGTGCCATAGATGATCCGGTCGTCACGACCATAGGCCTTGATCAGGAAATCCGGGCTGGCCCTCAGCGTCGGGGGCACCTCCGGTTGCGATCCGTAGCCGTTGCAGGAATCGGCGCAGACAAAGATCGGCCCGGTTTCGGCATAGGCGTCGAGCGCGTCGAACGGACGATGGGCCACCAGCAGCATATCCGACCCCGGGGGGATGATCGTCAGGCAATGGCGGCATTGATAGCCACCGTCATCGGCAGTCTGGCGTTCCGGCGGGTTTCCATAGGCATCCGGCGCGCCACTTTGATAGGCGCGGGCTATGTCCGTAGGCATGGCTGTATATCTGATCTGCACCGGGTCACTCCTTGTTGATGGATGTTGCCCGATATGGCCAAAGTAGGCGTGCTCACGCGACCCGGAAGTTGCGCAATGTTCAACGTTTGCCGGCCTTGCCTTGCGCCTTGATCAGCGCCTCGATATCCGAGAGCCGTTTGAACACCTCGTCCCGGTAGGTATCAGTCTTTTCGCTGTCTTCTTCGTGATGCGCATCCTGCATCGAGTTTACGATCAGACCCACCAGAAGGTTCACCACCGCGAAGGTCGTGATCATGATGAAGGGGACAAAGAACATCCAAGCATGTGGATAGACCTCCATCACGGGGCGCACGATACCCATCGACCAGCTTTCTAGAGTCATGATCTGGAACAGCGAATAGCCCGACCGCCCCAGCGTGCCGAACCAGTCCGGGAAGGCCGCGCCGAAAAGCTTGGTCGCCATCACCGCGCCTATATAGAAAATCAGCCCCATCAGCAGAAACACCGACCCCATGCCGGGCAGGGCGTTGACCAACCCCTCGACCACCCGCCTAAGCGAAGGCGCGACCGAGACGACGCGCAACAGACGCAGAATGCGCAGGGCGCGCAGCACGCTCAGCCCCTGTGCGGCGGGCACCAATGAGATGGCGACAATCACGAAGTCGAAGATGTTCCAGCCGCGGCGAAAAAAGTTCAAACCCCGGGCAACGAGCTTCAGCGCGATCTCGACCACGAAAACACCCAGACAGATGGTGTCCAGCAGCAGGATCAGTGGCCCGGCACGTTCCATCACGATATCCGAGGTCTCAAGCCCCAGAATGACCGCATTAAAAAGGATCACACCAAGGATGAAATTCTGCACCGCGGGCCGGTCAACAAAGGCAGTTATGCGGGCACGAAGGGAGGGCGGGGGAGAGGCGCGTTCAGTCATACCCGCGCATATGGGGAGAAGGCCGCGTGGCGGCAAGATGGTTTGGCCCCGTCATGGCCGATTGTTGCCGGGCTGCCATGTCGGTCGCTGTCTCAGCGAATCCAGTCCAGCCCGTCTTCTGTCCGGCCTCTGGGATGATATTCACCGCTGACATATCCGCGATAGCCCTCGGCATCCAGGTGGGCAAAAAACGCCGGGTAGTCGATAATTCGGCTTGATGGTTCGTGCCGCCCCTCGGGGTCGGATACCTGAATATGCACGGTGTGATCGCGGCATTTATCCCATGTTGCCAGCATGTTGCCGATGATCTTATGGGCATGATAGGCGTCGAATTGCAGCCCCAGGTTGGGAGCAGCCACCTCGGACAGAATATCCAGCGCCATGTCGAAATCATTGAGAAAATACCCCGGCATATCGACCGTATTTATCGGCTCGATGGTCAGTTGTTGCTGAGGCGCATGCGCGGCGGCCCATCTCAGGTTTGCGACAAAGGTGCTGCGCGCGGCGGGGCCCTCTGCGGCGCCGGACATGATGTGAATAAAGTTGGACTTCAAGGCGCCGGCATATCTCATTGCGCGTTTGAAATCGTGCCTGAAGCGATCTTCGCCGCCCGGTATCGCGGCAAAGCCACGTTCGCCACCCGTCCAGTTAGGGGGTGGGGTGTTGATCAGGATCAGGGGTAAATTTCTTAATTTCAGTGCTTTGGCGATTTCATGGCGGGGTTCGTCATAAGGAAAGAGCACTTCAACCGCGTCGAACCCGGCATCTTTCGCCGCCGCGATGCGTTCGATAAAGGACAATTCCTTGAAAAGCATGGATAGGTTGGCAGCAAAACGCGGCATTCTCAGTAACTTTCAACCCAGGGCCGTAAGGTCAGCTCATCGCTCCAGGCAGAGCGGTCTTGCTCGATTAGCCCGAGATACGCACGGGCAATGGCGTCCGGGCACAACATGCTGTCGGGCCTGTCTGCGGCGTCCACGCGCTCTGGCCGTTTCGGATTGCGGATGCCACCGTCAATATTGATCCAGGCCACATGAATGCCCTTGGGGTGCAACTCGCGCGCCATCGCTTGCGCCAGGCCTCGCTGGGCGAACTTCCCCATTGCAAATGGCGCGGAATTGGCAAAGCCCTTGAACCCAGCTGACGCGCCGGTGAATAGGATGGTTCCGCGCACGTCCCCCGTGTTTTCCAGCATTTGCCGCGCTGCAGCCTGACCGGTCAGGAAGGCGCCAAAGGCGGTGACATCGATGGCGCGCCTAACTTCCTCGGCGTCAAGCTCTGCCACCGGGCCGCGCACCCGTGCGGACGGGTTGTAGATGACAACACGGGGAGAGGTGGGCAACCCGTCAAATAGCGAGGATATCGCTGCCGGATCAGTCGCATCCGCCGCCACGGTTCTCGCGCCGATCTCTTCGGATAAGGTATTGATTTTATTAATATCCCGTGCGGTTAGTACCAAGTCATACCCGGCCCCGGCCAGTACCCTTGACAACGACGCTGACAATCCGCTGCCAACGCCGACGATAACTGCTAGTGGTTTGCTCACGGCTTTTTATCCTTCCTTCAGCTCGTCAGAGGGGATCATGCGGAAAAACGCACCACCAGACCAGACGCCAAACCAGTTCTGATGATGCACTCCGATATCGACCAGACGATAGAAGCTCTTGCGATCCACCAGTGCCTCAAGCCCCGCGCGAACCATCAAATAGGGTGATGGCTCGCCGGTTTGAGGGCGCCGTTCCACCCGGATCGGATTGTCGGGGCCCGCGATGACTGCATCGCCCATGTTGGTCTGGAACGTAAGCTCCTGAGCGTTCGCCTCGCCTCTGGTGTCGAAATCAACCGCGACAAAGGGTGCGTCGTCGACTGTGATTCCGACCTTTTCCACCGGCGTGACCAGGAAATAATCTTCGCCTTCGCGTTTCAGGATGGTCGAAAACAGCCGCGCCAGCTCAGGTCGGTTAATCGACGTTCCCTGATAATACCAGGTTCCGTCACGCGCGATGCGCATGTCCAGATTGCCGCTGAACTCGGGATTCCAAAGGTGCACCGGTGGCAACCCTTTGGTTTTGGCGGCCCGGACCGTGGCAGCAATGCCTTCTGCTGACGAGGTTGTTACGTATTCTTTGCTCATTGTTTTTGCCATTTCCGTCCATAGCTATACACTCTAGCGGAATGATAAAGGTGCATAAGGAGTTTTGCCATGAGTGATGACGCCGATCTGCTGGCTGGTATCGAGGCGCTGGAAGACAAGCTGGCGCAGGCTCGCGCGTCGATTACCAAGCGTTTCATCGGCCAGGAACGGGTTGTCGATCTGTCGCTCTCGGCGCTTCTTTGTGGCGGTCACGGGTTGCTGATTGGCCTGCCGGGACTGGGAAAAACCCGGCTGGTTGAAACACTTAGCACCGTCATGGGCCTGCACGGCAACCGCATCCAGTTCACCCCCGATCTGATGCCCGCCGATATTCTGGGTTCGGAGGTGCTGGAAACCGGCAATGACGGCAGTCGTGCGTTCAAATTCATCTCTGGCCCGATCTTCTGTCAGCTACTGATGGCGGATGAGATCAACCGTGCCAGCCCGCGGACCCAATCGGCGTTATTGCAGGCGATGCAGGAGCGGCAGGTGACCGTCGCCGGGCAGGACCGCCCGCTGACAGCTCCGTTTCACGTTTTGGCCACGCAGAACCCGATCGAGCAGGAAGGCACCTATCCGCTGCCCGAAGCCCAGCTTGACCGTTTTCTGGTGCAGATCGACGTGCCGCACCCGGATCGCGATACCGAACGTGAGATTCTGATCGCCACCACCGGTGCTGCCGAGGAAGAGGCGCATCAGGTCTTTACCGCAGCGGAGCTGATCACGGCGCAGAACCTCTTGCGCCGTATGCCCGTGGGTGAGCAGGTGATGGAGGCAATTCTGGATCTGGTTCGCGCCTTCCGCCCTGAAGATACCACCGCGTCCGAGGCCGTGCGCACTGCTGTCGCCTGGGGCCCCGGCCCTCGCGCGGCACAGGCACTGATGCTGACGGTGCGGGCGCGGGCGATGCTTCAGGGTCGTCTGGTGCCTGACATCGATGATGTTGCCGCAATGGCGCAGCCAGTGCTCAGCCATCGCATGGCGCTTAATTTTGCGGCGCGAGCGCGGGGCGAGACGCTTACTGACCTGATTGCCACGACAGTGACCAGCCTCACCCGGAGCGAGGCCGCCGCGTGAACCAACCCGTCCCCCTCCGGAGCCGGGCCGAGGCCGAGGCCGCGCGTCTGCCGTCGCTTCTGGCGCGGGCCGAGCATTTGGCCGGCACGGTGCTGCTGGGGGAACACGGACGCAGGCGGTCTGGGCTGGGTGATGATTTCTGGCAATACCGTCCGGTACAACCGGGGGATTCGCGTCGCACCATCGATTGGCGGCGTTCCGCCCGCAGCGACATGCAGTTCGTGCGCCAGCGGGAATGGCAGATCGCGCAAAGCGTCATGCTCTGGGTCGATAGCGCCGCCTCGATGCGATTTGCCTCGGAACCTGACCTGCCGCAGAAATCCGATCGGGCTCGCCTTTTGGCGCTGGCGGTGTCGATCCTGCTTGTTCGCGGAGGCGAGCGTGTAGGCATGACCGGACAATCCCTGCCACCCGGACGGGGAGAGCCACAGCTGCGTCGGCTGACCGAGGCATTGGGCCATGACGGGGCGGATGATTATGCCGCGCCGGACACCAACGGCCTGATGTCGCACGGACGTGCGCTATTCATCTCGGATTTCATGGGCGACATCGACCCTGTCCGCACCGCACTGACTGAGGCCGCGGATCGCGGCATTCAGGGCATTATGCTACAGATCCTCGATCCGGCGGAAGAGGCGTTTCCCTATCGCGGACGCACGATATTCGAGAGTGTCGGGGGCACATTGGCACATGAAACGCTCAAGGCCAGCGAGCTGCGCGACCGCTATCTGGAACGGTTGGCATCGCGCAAGGATGAATTGTCTGCGCTGACGCTGGCAACCGGCTGGCAATACCATTGTCACCACACCTCCCAAAGCGCGCAATCGGCGCTCATGTGGCTTTACGGCGCATTTGAACGGGGGCGGTTCAGATGATTCTTGGTCCCATCGGGTTCACTGCGCCCTGGTTGCTTTTGGCGCTCGCGGCGCTGCCGATCCTCTGGCTGATTCTGCGCGCGGTGCCGCCCGCCCCGGTCCGGCGCATGTTCCCCGGCGTGGTCTTGTTGCTGGGGCTTCGTGATGATGACAGCGTGACCGACCGCACCCCGTGGTGGCTTTTGCTGCTCCGGATGCTGGCGGCGGCGGCCATTATTATCGGGCTGGCCGGTCCGGTTTTGAACCCTGAAGAAAAGTCCGCCGGAACCGATCGCGGCCCGTTGCTGATTGCGCTGGATGCCAGTTGGGCCAGCGCCCGGGACTGGGCCGCGCAGCGTGAGTTGCTGGACGGGATGCTGGCTGAGGCTGGGCGCAAATCGCGCCCGGTTGCTATCCTGCGCCTGAATGACCCGGAAACGCCGGTGTTTCAGGCGGCCGAGGCCTGGCGCAGCCGCCTGACCGGGCTGGAGCCCGACGCATGGGTCGCCGCGCCTGACATGATCGAAACAGCCATTTCCGGGCTTGGGGACGACACCTTTGAAACCCGCTGGTTTTCGGACGGGCTGGCACATGATGGTCGCGACGTGCTGCTGGACGCGTTCGAAGCGCGCGGCCCCGTAAGTATCTATGAAAGTCCGCGCCCGGTTCTGGCGCTGGCGCCTGCGCAAGTATCCGAGGGGCTGATCCAGCTCAGCGCCCATCGCGCCCGCACCGCAGGTATCCGCGATATTCTGGTCGAGGCGCATGGCCGCGATCCGTCAGGCGTGCCGCGTGTGCTGGCCAGCCTGCCGTTGCAATTCGCCGAAAACGCGTTGGAGGTGCAGGGCGATCTGTCATTGCCCGCCGAGCTTCGTGCCCGGCTAACCCATTTCGAGATCGCCGGACAGCGCCATGCCGGAGCCGTCAGCCTGACCGATGACAGCCTCAAACGGCGTGAGGTGGCGCTGATCGCGGGGCGTGAGGATCGCGAAGGACTCGAGTTGTTGTCGCCGCTTCACTATCTGGAACAGGCCCTGCAACCCACCGCTGACATTCTTGACGGAGCGCTGATCGACGTGTTGCCCGCCAATCCGGACGTGATCGTGCTGGCCGATGTCGCCACGCTGTCGGGTGCTGAACAGTCAGCGCTGCTGGAATGGACGCAGAAGGGCGGCATGCTGCTGCGTTTCGCGGGCCCGCGTCTGGCAGCCAGCGACATTTCGCGTGATACCGAGGCACCGCTGATGCCCGTCCGGTTGCGTGTCGGTGGCCGCATGGTCGGTGGCGCTATGAGCTGGGGCGAACCCAAGGCGCTGGCGCCCTTTAGCGAAGACAGCCCGTTCCATCGTCTCGCGATCCCGCGCGACGTGACCGTCAGCGCGCAGGTCATGGCCCAGCCCGACCCGACGCTGGCCGATCGTGTGATTGCACAGCTATCGGACGGCACACCGCTGGTGACCCGCAAGCGGATCGGCGAAGGGCAGGTGGTATTGTTCCATGTGACCGCCAATGCCGAATGGTCCTCGTTGCCGCTGTCGGGTCTTTTTGTGCAGATGCTCGAACGGCTGGCCGTCTCGTCAGCCCTGACCGCGCCTGAGGCGAAAGACCTTGAAGGCACGATCTGGAAACCGGTTCAGGTGCTGGACGGCTTTGGCAAACTGAGCGACGCCGCCACATTGCCCGGTGTCTCTGGCGACCGGCTGGTTGCCGCGGCACTTGGCCCTGATCTGCGCCCGGGTATTTATGACGGCCCCGACCGCCGCCTTGCCCGTAACGTGATCCCCGCTGACCCCACGCTGACGCCCACAAGCTGGCCCGCGCGCCTTCCCGTCACCGGCCTGACGCGCCCCGTAGAGGCGCCGTTGGGCGGCTGGTTGCTGGCCTTGTCGCTGGTGCTTCTGATGGCGGATATCCTTGCCTCGCTAGGGCTTTCCGGCCGGTTGATGCCCGCCCGAGCCACGCGCGCGGCCGTCATCGTACTAGGCGGGCTGATGCTGCTGCCTGATGCCGGCAAGGCGCAGGACGAAAAGGCGCAACTGGCCACATCCGAGGTTGTGCTCGCGCACATCTTGACCGGGGATGCCGCCCTTGATGAAGCCGCGCGCGCCGGTCTCTTTGGCCTTGGTCAGACGCTGTTCTTCCGTACCTCCGTTGAACCGGTTGATCCTATTGGCATCAATTTGGAAAGCGATGAGCTGGCGTTTTACCCGCTGCTCTATTGGCCCATCACCCCTGATCAGCCGACCCCATCGGCCGAGGCATATACCAAGCTTAACACCTATCTGCGCACCGGTGGCATGATCCTCTTTGACACGCGCGATGCCAATATCGCGGGCTTCGGTGCCTCGTCGCCCAATGGCATCAAGCTCAAGCAACTCGCCGCATCGCTTGATATTCCACCGCTCGAGCGACTGCCCGACGACCATGTCCTGACACGCACCTTCTATCTGCTGCAGGACTTCCCGGGCCGCCATTCGGGCCGCCCGGTATGGGTCGAGGCTGCGCCGCCCGATGCTGAAAAGATCGAGGGCATGCCGTTTCGCAACTTGAATGACGGCGTGACGCCAGTGGTGATCGGCGGCAATGACTGGGCGTCGGCCTGGGCCATGGATGAAAGGCTTAACCCGATCTACCCGGTGGGCAGGGGGTTTGCCGGTGAGCGGCAGCGCGAACTGGCCTATCGCTTCGGCATCAATCTGGTGATGCATGTACTGACCGGCAATTACAAATCCGACCAGGTGCATGTGCCGGCGTTGCTGCAAAGGCTGGGCCAATGACCGCGAGCATCATCTTCGACCCGCTTTTGCCGGTCTGGCTGATCGCCGCGCTGTCAGGCATGGTTCTGACCGGTATCGCATTGGCGCTCTGGCGCGGGTTGTCGGGCTGGGCGTTGCGCGGCTTGGCTGCGGTCGTCGTAATCGCCGCCTTAGCCGGCCCGGTCTATCAGCAGGAAGACCGCGAACCGCTCAGCGACATCGTACTGCTGGTCGAGGATCAAAGCGCCAGTCAGGATCTGGCCGGCCGGTCGCAACAAACTCAAACCTCTGCCGATGCGATCGCTGCGCGTCTCAGTCAGCGCGACAATACCGAGGTGCGTCGCCTTCAGGTCCCTGATGGCGAGGATAACACCGGCACGACGCTGATGACGGTGCTAGCCGAAGCGATGGCGCAAGAGCCCCAAGGCCGCATTGCCGGGGCTATCCTGCTGTCCGACGGTCGCCTGCATGATCTGGACCATGCGCCGGATATGCCGGCGCCGCTGCATCTGCTGCATACTGGGCGCGATGCCGACTGGGATCGCCGTCTGACCATTCGCAATGCCCCCGCCTTTGCCATTCTTGGCGAAGAAGTCAGCATGACGCTGACGATCGAGGATCTGGGAGCCGCGCCGCAGGGTCTCACCGAGGTTCCCATCGATATTTCGATCGATGGCGCCGAAGCTCAGCGTTTCAGCGTGCCCTTGGGCGAAGACATCACCCTGCCGCTCAAGCTGTCCCATGGCGGGCGCAACGTGCTGCAATTCACCACGCCTGCCGCCGAGGGCGAATTGACCGACCGCAACAATACCGCGCTCATCCAGATCAACGGCGTGCGCGACCGGCTGAGCGTGCTGCTGGTATCCGGCGAGCCGCATCCCGGCGGGCGCACCTGGCGAAACCTACTGAAATCCGACAGCTCGGTCGATCTGGTGCATTTCACCATCCTCCGCCCGCCCGAGAAGCAGGACGGCGTGCCGGTGCGGGAACTGTCGCTGATCGCCTTCCCGACCCGCGAATTGTTCCTCGAAAAGATCGAGGATTTCGATCTGATCATCTTTGACCGCTACAAGCGGCGCGGTATCCTGCCGTCGATCTATCTGGATAACGTGCGCAATTATGTCGAAAACGGTGGCGCGATGCTGATCGCCGCAGGCCCCGATTTCGCCAGCGCCGACAGCATCTACCGCACCCCCATTGAGACCATCGTGCCCGCGCGCCCGACTGCCCGTGTGCTGGAACGGCGCTATCGTCCGAAAGTCACCGAACTGGGGCTGCGCCACCCGGTCACGGCCGGATTGGAGCCGGACGAGGGCAGCGAATGGGGCCGCTGGCTGCGCCAGATCGAGCTTGAAGCCGAGACCGGGCAGGTTGTCATGTCCGGCGCCGATGAACGTCCGCTTCTGATTCTGGACCGCGTCGGAGAGGGCCGCGTGGCGCTTCTGGCCTCGGATCACGCCTGGCTCTGGCATCGCGGCTATGAAGGGGGTGGGCCGCAGCTGGAATTGCTGCGCCGTTTGGCCCACTGGATGATGAAGGAACCCGAGCTTGAGGAAGAGGCACTCTGGGCCGAGGCGACCGGCCAGACCATGCGCATCATCCGCCGCTCGCTTGAGCAGGAGGTGGGTGACGTGACGATCGAAACACCCTCGGGCGAGATCATCGAATTGCCGCTTGAAGAGATGACACCCGGTCGCCACGAGGCGCTGTTTGACGGGCCCGAGATCGGGCTCTACCGTTTGTCGCAAGGGGATCAATCCGCCGTGATCGGCCTTGGCCCCGCTGCCCCGGTAGAGTTCGAGGAAACCATCGCCAGCACAGAAGCACTGACGCCATTGATCACGGCCACAGGCGGCGGCGCCAAGGCGCTGTCCGAGGGTGTCCCCCGCATTCGTACCGTTCGTGCAGGTCGACCTGCTGCCGGACGGGGCTGGATCGGCATCACACCCCGCGGCGCGTATGAGACCCGTTCCGTCACCCAACTGCCCCTGATGCCAGGCTGGCTGGTCCTGCTTCTGACGTTGTCACTGATCCTCGCGGGATGGCTGCGCGAAGGAAGACGCTGACGGGTCTTTCCCGCCCGGCAGTTCGTGCGTTGTGCCCGCTACACGCGCTAGATGAACGCGGTGATCCGCCCGATCAAAAGGGCCAATGTGGTTTCTGGTGCATTCTCGCGTGAGGCCATCTGCGGGAAGGATAGTGGTGCCGGTGGGCGGCAGCCCGGCCCGGCACAACAGATACCTGTTGCTAGAAGATGAAGTCCGAATCGTCGAGATCTGACAACCGCACATTCTGCAACAGGATGGAATCGCCGCTCCCGGTATCGATCAGCACATGGCGACCCTGCTTCTGGGCCGCTCCGCCGACGCCGAGAATATCATCGATATCGACGATCCCGGTGATCCCGCTCAGATCCAGTTTTTCAAGGTCGCTGGTCGCCGAAAAGTCGGTGACAACATCGGTGCCGTGCCCGTCTGCAAAGATGAACACGTCAGCACTTTTGGAGCCCGTCAGCGTGTCATTCCCGCTGCCACCGTCAAGCGTATCCTGTCCCCGTCCACCATTTAGTAGATCGTTCCCCAGATCGCCCAATAGCATATCGTTGCCGTGTTGGCCGCTCAGACGGTCACTGTCAGCGCCGCCATTGAGGCTGTCATCACCGGTTCCACCCTTCAGGGTGTCCGCGCCCGCGCCACCTTCCAGCGTATCATTGCCATCCTGCACCGTTGACTTGAATTTCCTGCCATAGCCGGAAAGGAAATCATCGCCATCGCCGCCCAGCAAACTGTCATGGCCTGTCTGGCCGTAGAGGCTGTCGTTACCGGTGCCGCCATCCAAGCTGTCATCACCCGACCCGCCGAACAGGTTGTCGTTGTTGATGCCACCTTCCAGCGTGTCTGTGCCATTCTGTCCGAAAAGGCTGTCGTTGCCCAGCCCGCCGATCAGATTGTCATCACCGGTGCCGCCATAGATCTTGTCCGATCCCGTGCCACCATCCAGCGTGTCATTACCATCAGCAACCGTCGCACTGAACTTTGTGCCATAGCCATAAAGAATGTCTCTGCCATCGCCACCGGTGCCGCTGTCGTTTCCGCGTTCGCCATAAAGAATGTCGTTGCCGGTGCCACCATCCAGATTGTCATCACCGGTGCCGCCAAAAAGCTTGTCTGCACCTGCGCCGCCTTCCAGCGTATCGTTGCCATCCGCAACCGATGCCTTGAACTTGGCGCCGTAACCAAAGAGACGGTCATCACCTTCACCGCCCACGGCGCTGTCATCGCCGCGCTCGCCATAGAGCCGGTCATTGTCTGCGCCGCCGTCAAGAATGTCATTGCCGGTGCCGCCGAAAAGCGTGTCCAGCCCGGCGCCGCCCTCCAGCGTGTCGGTGCCGTCCTGCTGGCCGAACGTAGAAATTGAACTGCGACCGGACACAAGATCGTTGCCGCTACCACCGACAACGCTGTCATCACCGCCATCGCCGTAAAGGCGGTCATGGCTTTCTTGGCCGTCAATAACGTCATCCTGACTACCGCCGCGCAGAAAATCCCGCCCAGTACCCCCCAGCAGCGTGTCCTCACCATAGCCGCCGGACAGCGAGTCGTTGCCCTGCTTTCCATCGATCCGATCGGCCCTGAACGCGCCGAAAAACTTGTTCGAAGATGCGCTCAGATCGATAGCACTAAATTCCCGCAGCTGAAAATTGTTCTGGGTGAAATCGCTGACGCTCAGCGACTGACCGGCGGCATTCTTGAAGAAAATCGCCTGCCCATCGAATTCCACAAGCACGCCATTGGCATTTTGCGTTAAGACGAGATCGCTGAAATAGAGTGAATCAGAATTTTGCAGGTTGCGCACCCGAACCATGTCGCTGATATCGACAAATTCGAGATTTGGGTCAAAACCCTCGATGGTATCGAGCACCCCGTTGATCTGATAGGAATTTGCCTTGAGGAAATAGCGGTCAACACCCGCGCCGCCGATCAGCAGGTTCGCACCGTTGCTGGCATAAAGCCAGTCATCGCCGATGCCGCCCTCCAACGTATCATTACCCGCGCCGGATATCAGCGTGTCGTCACCGTCTCCTCCCAAGAGACTGTCGTCGTTACTGCCGCCATCCAGGTGATCGTCACCGGCATCGCCCTGTAGCGTGTCATTTCCTAGGCCACCATTGAGCGTATCGTTGTCATCCTCGCCGGACAGAAAGTCATTTCCGCTGTCGCCGTGCAGCTGATCACTGCCAGTGCCACCATAGAGACTGTCATCTCCGGATCCGGCGATAAGTGTATCATTGCCCGCCAATCCGTTCAGTGTCTGGTCGCCGCCCTTCGTTTCGATGCGGTTGCCCCAGGACGACCCGTCAATTGTGAACGCGTCTGGCGTGTCGAGAACGGTCAGGTTTCTTTCAACAAAATCCGTACCCATCGTATAGGTCACGGGCGCATTGTCCTGAACACCGTAAATCTGCTGAATGCTGGTGATGTCCAGGGTCTGTAGGCCTGTGTAGGTCAGAATAGGCGTCATGACCGACACGTCGGTTGTACTGGCGTGCTCCAGGCCAATAGCGTGGCCAATCTCGTGCAAAAACAGACCGTTGACCTGAGAATCCCTCGCAAAGGTCGAAAAGATATCGTCAAACACAATATCGCCGGCCAAATCGCCGATCGAGCGGAACGGCAATGCCGCCAATCCGATCGTGCTTCCCGGGATCGAACCGAAGTGAATGCGAATGTGATTATCGATCTGGTTCGAGCCGACCTGGGCGTCATCGTCGTCGACCTGGACGAAATCAATATTGGCGTGCATCGACCAGGTATCGAACGCGTCGCGCAACATGTCTTCCGCGTCTGACGGGCCCCGGGTTGACCGTGAAGTAAGCCCAAATGCACTCAGGTTTTGAAAAGAACCTGCGATGCTCCATGTGACGACGCCGCCGGCCGTACCAAGTGTCGGGTTGCCCCATTTTTCGCCTGAGATAAGCATATGTTACTCGCCAAAGTTGTTCTAAACGTGTTGGTTTAGCGCACTACTGAAAAGATTAACGCGACACAACCCGAGTCTGCACGTCAACGTGGCCTATGTGGCTGCTATGCGTTCACAAAATATTGCACTGTTATCATATACTTGTAAGAGCTACCCGTTCTTGCCGAATTGTTTCGAAATTGCCGCCCAACGGTTTCGATATTGGCACCTATGGCTCGGTAATCTTGCTTCTGAGCCACCGGCAAACAATGAGCGCTTCATTTGTGCTGCCTTGCCGACATGTATCGGGAAGCCTTGTAGCCGCCTGATATGCGGCGACACGTTTGTTATAGCCTTAACATTTGCGGCAATTTGAGAGAATGTACTGGGTGATGAAGTTATCACTTGGAATGATCCTGGCGCTTTGCCTGGCTGGCTTGCAGTTTGTTGCGATCACCATCGTGGTTTTCTCGTCATTTTTGACATCGGAAAAAGTTCTGCTGGAACATGCGCGAGAGCTGTTGAGTGATGTCGGGACGAATACGATCGAGCATTCCAAAGGGTTTTTGAAACCCGCAAAGGGTGCCGCCGAACTGGCAACGCGGCTTGCCGAAAACCAGGTCATTGCCAGTGATGATTTCCAACAGCTCGAAAAACTGCTGTTCCAGCAGTTGCAAATTTCACCGCAGTTTGCAGGCGTTTTCTACGGCGATGAAGCAGGAAATTTCGTTTATGTCATGCGAAGCGATGGCCCGGGTCCGTTTCGTAGCAAGATCGTGCGGCAGGACGGTGAGGCGCGCGAAACCGAACTCATATGGCGTGACGACAGATATGCGATTATCGAACAAAGATCTGACCCGGCTGATACCTACGACCCCCGCGTGCGCCCGTGGTACAAATCCGCAAAGACCCGGCTTACAAGCATCTGGACAGATCCCTACATCTTTTTCACCTCGCAGACGCCTGGTATTACCGCCGCCTCGCCCGTGTTCAGGCGTGAGGGTGGTTTGCGCGGTGTCGTGGGCGTCGATATCGGGATCGAGGCGATTTCGCAGTTTCTGTCACGTCTCAATGTCGGCGACAGCGGCTCTGCGCTGATACTGAACCGAAACGGCGATGTGATTGCCCATCCCGATCAGGATTTGATCCGCAAGGAAAACCAGGACGGCACGTTTCGTTTCGTCAATATCCGAGAGATCGAAGACCCGGTGGCGAATGCCGCCTTTGCGGGTCTGGCGGCGGGAACGGGTGTGTCCGTCGAATCCGAAAAGACCTCCAGGTTCAAAATTGGCGGGTCCACTTACGTATCGACCGTGATGCCCATGATTAGTGAAGAGCTTCCGTGGACGATCGCTGTCTATGCCCCCGAGTCGGATTTTACCGGCGAGATCACGGATAACAGAACCCAGAACGTCTGGATCGCTGTTGCGATTGCGGTCGCGTCCGGTATTTTCGGCCTGTTGTTGGCGAACTACATTCACAAGCCGGTACGTGCTTTTGCTGTCCGCGCCTCTCTTGTGTCACAGGGCGAGGTTTCGGCCTCCGATCCGCTCCCCAACACCTATAAGGAACTGGAGCGCGCCAATGAAACACTGGTGCAGGCCATTGCCGAGCGAAAACAGTCCGAAACCGAATATGGCCGTACCTTCGATCTGGCGTCGCGCGGGATGGCGCAAATCCAGGCGCGAACAGGCCGGTTCCTTCGGGTGAACGCCAAGTTTGCCGATATGCTGGGCTATGGCGATGACGAGATTTTGACGCTGACCGTGCATGATATATCGCATCCCGACGATCCCGTCGCAGCGGTGTTTTTCAAAGATGGCAGCAATGGCGGTTCGGAATATTTCCATGAAAAGCGGTATTTGCGCAAAGATGGCGAAGCGCTTTGGGTCAGCGAGAATGTTATCGTCATTCGCGACGATGCCGATGTCTCGATTCATGCGGTGGTCACGATTGACGATATCACCGAGCGCAAGGCGGCCGACCGTAAAATTCAGCAACTGAACCTCGACCTCACCCATTCTTCGCGTGTGAACTTGATGGGGCAGATGGCGACCGGCCTGGCGCATGAATTGAATCAGCCGTTACTGGCGATCTCGCAAAACATGGATACAGCGCTTTATCTGCTGAAGGAAAAATCCGGTGACAGTGCTGAATTCGGTGACATCCTGCAAGAGACCGACCGTCATGCACACCGCGCGGGAGATATTATCAAGGCGCTGCGCGGCTTTGTAAAAAAGGAGGGAGCTGAGAAATCCGAGTTCGATTTCGCCGAGCTGCTGGCGCAGACCCTGCATCTGCTGCGCTCGGAAGCCAACGAAAACAAGGTCGCCATCAGGACAACGACTGGCGAACTGGAACCGATCTATGGCTCGCGGGTGCAGATCGCTCAGGTTCTGGTGAACCTGATACGCAACGCGATCGACGCGATTGCCCGCAGCGATGCAAGCGAAAGACTGATCACCGTGAAGACCAGCAATACTGATGAGGGCATGATGATATCGGTGACGGATAGTGGCCCCGGAATTACGCAGGATGTCGATCCGTTCGAGCAGTTCAAGACCACAAAGAAAGAAGGGATGGGTCTTGGCCTTTCAATTTGTCGCACCATAGTAGAGTCGCATCGTGGAAAAATATGGTATGAGCGGGACGAGAACGGACAGTCACGATTCTGCTTTACCCTGCCGGCGTTAGCACCAAGGTCTGATACATTTGAGCAAAATGAACCCGGTACCTGATCCTGTCATTTTTATCGTGGATGATGACGATGACATCCGCACGTCTCTGTCTAGGGCGTTGCGTACGCGCGGCTATAGCACCCAGGTGTTTGCCTCGGCCAAGGCCTTTCTGGAAAGCTATGATAGTGAGCAGCCAGGCTGCCTGCTGCTGGATTACGGATTGCCGGGAATGTCCGGACTGGCGCTACAGCGGGTTCTTGTCCAGCGCGGGCATACCATTCCGATCATTTTCATTACCGGGCACGGTGGCGTACCCGAGGCGGTAGAGGCGATGAAGTTTGGCGCGCTGGACTTCCTGGAAAAGCCTTTCCGACAGGATGTTCTGATCGAGTGGATCGACAAGGCGCTGAAACTCGATGCACAGGCGCGTAGCGAAGGCGACAAATCGCGGGCCATAAAGGCACAGTTCGAAAAATTGACCGAGCGGGAGCGCGAGATTGCGGAGTTTCTGGTGTCGAACCCGTCAAATAGCTCCAGCAAGGATGTGGCGCGCCATCTTGGCATCAGCCCGCGCACGGTCGATCATCACCGGGCGCGCATCCTTGAGAAGATGAATATCCATTCCGTTGCTGAATTGGTCGATCTTGCGTTGAGCGCAAATCTCTTTTCGAAACCATAAGTGCGGACGTAGGTAAATCTACCTAGGCAAATACACGAATTTACGGCCGCGGCGAAATCAACGACATTATAAATACAGTGTGAGTGGTGGAAACTGTGCGCACATTAAGTGCTTAACCGTAGCGAGTTCTGAGTGCAGGAATTACCCTTGCCTCGTGTTGCCAATCATCCCTACCAGTATTTGAGTCCCGGCCCCGTTGCCTGGATGACTGGACCCGCGTTGCAGCTTGAAGCGCACTGACAGGCTGCAACGCACCACTCTACTTCCCTCTGAAATAAGCCCTTGAGTTGATCGCCCGATGTAATCGGGCGATCAGATATCACGCGAGCCTTGCGACACTTGTCCCTTGGCCGGATCAGGCTGCGTCGGCTTGCTGTCCGAAGCGGCCATAGAAGCTTTGGTTCTTTTTGGCCATGTCGCGCAGCAGGTCGGGTGTGGTGAAACGCGCACCGAACTCATTGGTCAGCTGGTTGCAGCGTTCGGCCGCATAGGGCGTGCCGATGATGTCGAGCCAACTGAACGGCCCGCCGGACCAGGGCGCGAAACCCCAGCCCAGGATCGCGCCGACGTCGCCTTCGCGGATGTCTTCCAGCACGTGTTCTTCCAGCGCGCGCACCGCTTCCAGAACCTGCGCGAACATCAGGCGATGCTGCACGGTGATCAGATCGGGCTGGTCGTCGGCGCGGGAGTATTGCGCCGCGAGACCTTCCCAATAGCCCTGCCGCTTGCCTTTCTCATCGTAGTCGAAGAAACCAGCGTTGGATTTGCGGCCCAAGCGGCCTTCCTTTTCCATCCAGAAGATCACCTCGTCCACGGCCTCGTCCGGATAATCGTTGCCCATGGCGGCGCGGGTGGCGCGGGCGATCTTGGCGCCCAGATCAATAGAGGTTTCATCGACCAGTTGCAGCGGCCCTACGGGGAAGCCCAGCTGACGCGCGGCATTGTCGATCAGCGAGGGCGCGACACCTTCGGCGACCATGCGGATGCCTTCGTTGATGTAGGGGATGATGCAGCGGTTGGCATAGAAGAAGCGCGCATCGTTGACCACGATCGGCGTCTTCCTGATCTGGCGGACGTAATCCAGCGCCTTGGCAACGGCGACCGGGCCGGTCTGCTGGCCCTTGATAATCTCGACCAGCAGCATCTTTTCGACCGGCGAAAAGAAATGAATACCGATGAATTTCTCCGGCCGGGTCGACGCCTTGGCCAATTCGCTGATCGGCAGGGTCGAGGTGTTGGTGGCAAAGATGCAATCCTCACCGGTGACGGCCTCGACCGCCCTGGTGACCTCGGCCTTGATCCGTGGATCTTCGAACACGGCTTCGATGATCAGGTCGCAGCCCTTGAGCGCGTCATAGTCGGTGGTGGCGGTGATAAGGGAAAGAACCTTCTCTTTCTTCTCTTCTGTCGCCTTGCCGCGTTTGATGCCCTTGTCCAGATAGGTGGCGGTATAGTCCTTGCCGCGATCTGCGGCCTCTTGTTTCTGGTCGATCAGCACCACTTCGATGCCCGCCATGGCCGAGACGAGCGAAATGCCCGCCCCCATCATGCCCGCGCCCATGACACCGACCTTTTTGACGGTCTGATCGGGAGCCTCGGGGCGGTTGGCGCCTTTTTCCAGTGCTTCCTTATTGATGAAAAGCGAACGGATCATCGCCGCAGAGCTGGGGTTCATTAGCACGTTGGTGAACCAGCGCGCCTCGATTTTCAGCGCGGTATCGAAGGGTACCTGCGCCCCTTCATAGACAGCTGATAGAAGCGCCTTGGCGGCGGGGAACGCGCCTTGGGTCTTGCCGTTGACCATGGCCGAGGCGCCGACGAAGGTCATGAAGCCGGCGGGATGATAGGGTTCACCGCCGGGGATTTTATAGCCCTTCTCGTCCCAGGGTTTGACGAATTTCGGCTCTGACAGAATCCATTCGCGGGCTTTTTCGATCAGTTCGGCGGCGGGGACGACCTCATCAATAAGTCCGCCGGATTTGGCTTTCTTCGGGTCGCTCAGCTTGCCTTCAAGCAGGAAGGGCGACGCGCCCATCGCGCCCAGCTTGCGGGTCAGGCGTGCGGTGCCGCCCATGCCGGGGAAGATGCCGACCATGATTTCCGGCAGGCCGATTTTGGCCTTGGGATTGTCGGCGGCAAAGATGCGGTGGCAGGCCAGCGGGATTTCCAGGCCGATGCCAAGGGCGGTGCCGGGCAGGCAGCAGGCGATCGGCTTGCCGCCCTTGTTCTTATCGTCCATGCCGCCGCGTTCGATCTTGCGCAGCATGCCGTGGGTCTGCATCAGCCCGTCAAAAAGCCCCTTGGCGGGGTTGTCGCCGGCGCTTTCCTTCATCTTGGCGATGATATTGAGGTCCATGCCGCCCGCGAAGGAGCCTTCCTTGCCCGAGGTCAGGATGATGCCCTTGATCGCATCGTCGGCCAGCGCCTCGTCAATCAGCGCGTCCAGGTCCAGAAACCCCTGCTGGTTCATCACATTCATGGACTTGCCGACCGTGTCCCAGGTGATGATGGCCACGCCATCGGCGTCGGTTTTCATTGTAAAATCAGTCATGTGTTCTCTCCCGTTTCGGGTGCTTCGAAGGGGCTGCCATCCTTGTGGGTGAAGGTGGCGCTGCCGTTCTTGATGGCGACCATCAGGTCGACGTCTGAATAGGTGGCGACCTCGCTTGAGCCACGCGTGCCAATCACCAGGAAGGCAACCGGACTGTCTGTCTGATTGACGAAATGATGCCCGTTGGCGTCATTCGCCGGAAACGCTGCGCAGTCACCGGGGTGCATGTCCGTCTTGCCGGTATCGTCAATCAGAGTGCAGGTGCCTTGGGTGACCATCACGAATTCATCCTCGTTTTGATGCCAATGCCGGAGCGAGGATTTCGCGCCGGGTTCCAGCATCACAAGGTTCGCACCGAACTGCGACAGGCCGCCCGCATCGCCAAGGCGCAGCGAGGACCGCCCCGCCATCTCGGAATCATAGGGCGCGGGGTAGATCGAGCCGGTGCGCGGCTCGATTTTGGATTGATCGATGACCGGCATGCTCAGACCCGCTCGATGATTGTGGCGGCGCCCATGCCCGACGCGATACACAGCGTGGCAAGGCCGGTTTCTTTATCGCTGCGCTCCAGCTCATCCAGCAGGGTGCCGATGATGATCGCACCGGTGGCACCCAGCGGGTGACCCATCGCGATTGAACCGCCATTGACGTTGACCAGTTCGGGATCGACATCGAAAGCCTGCTGGAAGCGCAGCACGACCGAGGCGAAGGCTTCGTTGACTTCGAAAAGGTCGATATCGCTGATCTTCATGCCCGAATCCGCGAGGATCTTTTGTGTGGCGGGCACGGGGCCGGTAAGCATGATCGTGGGATCGGTGCCGATCTTGCAGGTCTGGCGGATGCGGGCGCGGGGTTTCAGCCCGTATTTCTTGCCGAACTCTGCATTGCCGATCAGGACACCGGCGGACCCGTCCACGATGCCCGACGAGTTACCCGCGTGGTGGATGTGATTGATCTTTTCCAGATGCGGGTATTTCAGCTTGGCCACGGCATCGAAGCCCGGCATCACCTCGCCCATCTGCTGGAAGGCGGGGTTCAGGCCGCCGAGGGACTGCATGTCGGTGCCCGGACGCATGTATTCATCATGATCGAGGATGGTCAGACCGTTCTGATCCGTGACGGTGATGACCGATTTATCGAAACGCTTGTCTTCCCACGCTGCGGCGGCGCGCTGCTGGCTGGTCATTGCCAACTGGTCCGCCTGATCGCGGGTAAAGCCATATTCGGTGGCGATGATGTCAGCACTGATGCCTTGCGGCACGAAATAGGTTTCCATCGCGACGGAGGGGTCCACGGCAATCGCTGCGCCATCGCTGCCCATCGGCACGCGGCCCATCATTTCGACGCCACCGGCGATGTAGGCGTCGCCCGCGCCACCTTTGACCTGGTTGGCGGCCAGATTGACGGCTTCCATGCCGGAGGCGCAGAAGCGGTTGATCGCCAGACCGGGGATCGACTCGTCCAGATCCGAGGCCAGAACGGCGGTCCGCGCCAGGCAGCCGCCCTGTTCCTTCACTTGCGTGACATTGCCCCAGATGACGTCTTCGACCGCGTGGCCATCCAGCCCGTTGCGATCTTTGAGCGCGTTCAGCACTTGAGACGAGAGGCGCACGGCGGTCACTTCATGCAGGCTGCCGTCTTTGCGGCCCTTGCCACGCGGCGTGCGCACGGCGTCATAGATGAAGGCGTCGGTCATTTGATTTCTCCTTGTCAGGTCCGGTCCGCGGGGGAGCCGGGCATCAGGTCATAGGGGTGTTTCCAGCCGGGGGCGTTTTCGATGTTCGAAAGCCACCGGTCGATATGGGGCCAGTCCTTACGGTCGAAACCGAAGGGCTCGGGATAAAACAGATAGCCGCAGCACGAGATATCGGCATTGGTGATGCCGTCGCCGACGATCCACTCACGGCCATCGAGATGGGTGTTGAGCGAGGCGTATGCGGCCTTGAGGCGGCCCTGCATGAAGGGGATCACCTCCATAGGGCGTTTGTCTTCGGGCAGAAAGTTCATCAGGAACCGGGTCATACCGGCCTGCGAGCTGAGCTTGTGGTTGTCCCAGAAGACCCACCGCATGACTTCGCGCTGCTCAGCGGCGTCCTTGCCGCCGAACTTGCCGGTTTTCTCGGTGATATACATCTGCATGACGCCGGATTGTGTAAGTGTCGTGTCGCCATCGACCAGCACCGGCACCTCTCCCATGACGTTGATCTTGCGGAAGTTCTCGCTTCGGGTCTCGCCGCCGAAGAAATCGACATAGACCGGCTCCCACTCAAGACCGCTGAGTTCCAGCGCAAGTGCGGCCTTGTAGGCGTTGCCGCTTTCGCCCATGCAATAGAGTTTGATCGTCATTGTCCTGCTCCTTTAGATGTACACATCATGCGGGTTTCGTTTCGGAAAACCCGCGCGAGATCAGTTCTTTCATGATCTCGTTGGTGCCACCGTAGATGCGCTGGACCCGGGCGTCAGCCCACATTTCCGCGACCGCATATTCCTGCATGAAGCCGTAGCCGCCATGAAGCTGTACACATTCGTCCAGCACGTCGCATTGGGTGTCGGTCATCCAGTATTTCGCCATCGCTGCCTTTTCGACGCTGAGGTCGCCGCGCATATGCTCCGTAACGCATTCATCCAGAAACGCGCGGGCGACCTTGGTTTTGGTCAGGCATTCGGCCAGCTTGAAGCGCGTATTCTGGAACTGCGTCAGTGGCGCACCAAAGGCCTGGCGCTCGTTTACGTAAGCGATGGTGCGGTCCACCGCGCCTTCCATCGCACCCTGCGCACCACAAGCGATGATAAGACGTTCCTGCGGTAGCTGCTCCATCATCTGGTAGAAGCCGCGGCCCTCTTCGCCGCCCAGGATGTTTTCCGGCGGGATTTCCACATTATCAAAGAAAAGCTCGGAGGTGTCCGCCGCATGCAGGCCAACTTTTTCAAGATTGCGACCCCGGCTGAAACCCTCGGCACCTTCGGTTTCGACCACGACAAGCGAGATGCCCTTGGCCCCTTCCTTGGGGTCGGTCTTGGCGGCCACAACGATTAGCTCGGCGTGTTGTCCGTTGGTGATGAAGGTTTTCTGACCCGACAAGCGATAGGCGTTGCCGTCGCGCAGGGCCTTGGTCTTCATGCCCTGCAGGTCTGATCCCGCGCCCGGTTCGGTCATCGCCAAAGCGCCGACCATCTCGCCCGAGACCATCTTGGGTAGCCAGCGTTTTTTCTGTTCCTCGCTGCCATAGGCGAGGATGTAGTGGGCGACTATACCGGAATGGATCGGATTGCCCCAGCTGGCCAGGTTGGCGCGGGACTGTTCCATGCAGATCACCGCCTCGTGGCCGAAATCTCCACCCGCGCCGCCGTACTCAACGGGGATCGAAGGGCAGAGAAGGCCCAACTCCCCGGCCTGGTTCCAGCTGTTACGGTCCATCTCGCCCTGTTTGCGCCAGCGCTCGTAATGCGGCGCCCATTCATCATTGATGAACTTCGCCGTCATGTCGGCCAGCATCTGGTGCTCGTCTGTCATCCAGGTGGATGTCATCTCGGCGCCTCCCTGTTATCTCTTTCGCGCTTCCAGCTCAGAATTGAAAATGCGCAAACGGTGTGAAAACGTGTCTTCGTTGATCACGCTGTCAAAATTTTCAAAGAGGAAAGACAATGCCTCGCCTTCGTCCAACCCTGCCTCTTGGGCGAATTTTCGGAGCCGCCGATACCCGTCTTCGGTCATGGCGGCATTGAAACGGCGGGTCAGGCGAAAGCGTTTTGGCATATCTGTCCTCTGATGCGTGGTGGGGTCTGCCCCCACCATTGCTTAAAACTGGTCCGCCTCCAATGCCATGACGGTCTCCGCGCCGGTTTCGATGCGCGCCAGGTGCATTGCCGTCGCGGGCAGGCGGCGCGCCATGTAGTAGCGACCGGTGGCGATCTTGGTCTTGTAGAAACTGGTGTCCGATGCACCGCCTTCAAGGGCGGTCATCGCGGCCTTGGCCATCTGTGCCCACATCAGGCCCAGGCAGACATGGCCGAAAAGATGCATGAAATCGTACGAACCGGACAAGGCCGCATTGGGGTTTTTCATGCCGTTTTGCATGAAATACATGCCCGAGGCCTGCAAATGTTTGGACGCCTCTTTCAGAGGGTCAAGGAAATCAGCCTTGAGCGCCTCGTTCCCTTCGTTTTCCTTGATGAAGCTCTTGATCATGTCAAAGAACGCCATGATCGGTTTGCCGCCGTCGGCGGCCAGTTTGCGGCCCACAAGGTCAAGCGCCTGCACGCCGTTGGCGCCTTCGTAGATCATTGCAATCCGGGCGTCGCGGGTGAACTGCGACATGCCCCATTCCTCGATATACCCATGACCGCCATAGATTTGCTGCGCCAGCACGGTCATGTCGTAGCCTTGGTCGGTCAGGAAGCCCTTGATCACCGGCGTCAGAAGCGACACCAGACCCTCAGCCGCCTCATCTCCGCCGCGATGTGATTGGTCGATCAGTTTCGAGCCCCAGAACAGGAAGGCGCGACCGCCTTCGACAAAGCTCTTCTGATCCATCAGCGAGCGGCGGATATCCGGATGCACGATTAGCGGATCGGCGGGGCCATCAGGGTTTTCATCACCGGTCACGGCACGGCCCTGCAGGCGGTCCTTGGCGTAGATCAGCGCGTTTTGATAGGCGACCTCGGCCTGGGCCAGACCCTGCATGCCGACGCCGATGCGGGCCTCGTTCATCATGGTGAACATGGCGCGCATGCCTTTGTGTTCTTCGCCCAGCAGATACCCTGTGGCCTCCTCATAGTTCATCACGCAGGTCGAGTTGCCGTGGATGCCCATCTTTTCTTCGATGGCGCCGCAGGACACGCCGTTGCGTGCACCCAGCGAGCCGTCATCGTTGACCATGAACTTGGGCACGATGAAGAGGCTAACACCCTTGATGCCTTCGGGGCCGCCGGGGATCTTGGCCAACACCAGATGGATGATGTTGTCAGCCATGTCATGTTCACCGGACGAGATGAAGATTTTCTGGCCGGTCAGCTTGTAGCTGCCATCGCCCTGTGGCTCTGCCTTGGTACGCATCAGCCCCAGATCTGTGCCACAATGCGGCTCGGTCAGGTTCATGGTCCCGGTCCATTCGCAGGACGTCATCTTGGGCAGGTAGGTGGCTTTCTGGTCGTCCGAGCCATGCACCAGAATGGCCGAGGCCGCACCGTGGGTCAGGCCCTGATACATGGTGAAGGCCTGGTTGGCGGCTGATGCGGTCTCGCCGACCGCCGTGTACATGATGTAGGGCATGTTCTGGCCGCCAAATTCCTCGGGCAGGTCGATGCCGGGCCAGCCGCCTTGCTTGATCTCCTCGAACGCTTCCTTGAATCCTGTGGGCGTGCGCACGACGCCGTTTTCTAGAACACAACCTTCGGTGTCGCCCACGACATTCAAGGGGGACAGGACCTCGGACGCGACCTTGCCCGCCTCTTCCAGTACAGCACCGGTAAATTCGGCATCCAGATCGCTGTAACCTGGTGTGCTGTCTGCAGCGACGTTCAGCAGGTCGTGCAGCACGAATTGCATGTCTTTGATCGGGGCGGTGTAGCTGGGCATCGGATGTCTCCCTTGGGTATTTTGATCGTTGGCGGGGAAATGGGTTATTCGGCGGCTTTCTTGTTGTTTTTGAGCGAGGTCAGCATCTGGTCGCCCCAATTCATCTGGTCACGCAGATCTGCGATCGCGTGGTTAAGTTCGTCGCGCTGGCGTTCCATGTCGGCCAGGCGCTCCTTGGCGATTTCATATGCGCGAGACAATTGCGTAAACTGCTGGTCGCCCTTGTCGTAGAGATCGAGCAATTGGCGGATTTCCTCCAGGCTAAAGCCAAAGCGCTTGCCGCGCAGGATCAGCTTGAGCCGTGCCCGGTCGCGCTTGGTAAAAAGGCGTTTTTGCCCCTCACGAACAGGAAACAACAGTTCCTTGGATTCGTAAAAGCGCAGGGTGCGCGGCGTCACCTCGAATTCGTCGCACATCGCCCGGATTGTCATCGTTTCGTCGGTCATCGGTCTGCCTATTTTCACACGAGAATGTGCAGGGTATCTGTGTGCGTCGAAGATTCGATACAACAGGAAGATGTGTTGACGTAACTGATACGTAACGTCACTTTTGAGTTGACGTAAGATAAGGCAACGTAAACTGCCGTTTCGGGTAATTTTGTTAGTACGAAATTTATTCTTGTTGCTTTTTCAGAGCGGAGCCATCGTGCGGCGGGCGCGTGCCATCATCCAATCTGCAGCCACGTTTTGCAGATGGTCGCAATGTATACTCAGGATTGGCGTTCCAATAATTAACTTGAATGTTAATTAACAAGAATGGTAAGTAGAATACATGCAGAACCTGAGCCAAATCTTTTCGGCACTATCCGACATGACACGTTTGTCCGTGGTGGAGCGTCTGATGGCGGAGGGCGAATTGTCTGCGGGTGACTTGTTGGACGATGTCGGTATGTCTGCTCCGGCGATGTCGCGGCATCTTAAGGTCTTGCGGCGGGCTGGCTTGGTGCAGGTCCAAGTTGATGGCACGCGGCGGCTCTATTCGGTGCGGCCCGATGCGATGAAGGCGATTGCGGACTGGACGCTGGATCACCGTGCTTTCTGGCAGGCGGGGTTGGACCGGTTGGAGGTGCATCTTGCGCTGGAGGAGAAAGATTAGGGATGGCCGACATTCAGATCGTGCGTGAATTTCCGGTGAGCCCCGAGCGGCTGTTCCGGGCGGTGACCGAACAGGCGGAGGTCCTGAACTGGTGGGGTCATGACGGGATGACAATCCCGGTGAAGCAGCTTGATTTTACGCGGGAAGGTCCGTGGTTTTCGGAAATGTTCGGGCAGGACGGGACCCGCTACAAGCTTTCAGGGCAGGTGACGCATGTGACGCCGCCGCGCTCGGTCGGGTTCACCTGGGGCTGGCATGACGCAGAAGATCAACGCGGGCCGGAAAGCCATGTAACCTTCACAATCGAGGCGGCCGGCGACGGGTCGCGCCTAATTGTAGATCACAGGGAACTGCCTAGTGACGAAGTGGCCGGGCGTCATGAAATCGGCTGGGCCGGTGGGCCGCTCAAGCGACTGGAGCGCTATCTGGCGGGTTGAGAATTTAACCAGAAGGGAGAAAGAAAATGCCGAAATTCGTTTTTGCCTATCACGGGGGCGGTAAGCCCGAGAGCGAGGAAGAGGGTGCCAAGGTGATGGCGGCCTGGCAGAACTGGCTGGGTGGTATGGGCGACGGTTGCGTTGACATGGGCGCGCCGGTGGGCATGTCGAAAACCGTCAGTGCCGGAGGCGTGGCCGATGACGGTGGCTCGAACCCGTTGTCGGGGTACACGATTGTCGAGGCCGCGGATATCGATGCGGCTGTCGAGATGGCCAAGTGTTGTCCGATCCTTGACGGTGGCAGCGGTACGGTCGAAGTGGCCCCGGTCATGGAAATGTAATTAGCGCCCGTGCCGGGCGCCGGTTACCTGACCCCTCCACCTGTCCTCCTCCCATGGGGGAGGAGGAAGCTTTTGGCTGATCTACCCAGCTCCATGAATGTGGCGTATGTGGAGGGCGTTTTCACGCAGCTACTTGTGCACGGGTTTTGCCGATCATGAGCGCGGCGCGGGCTGCCTCGCGGCCCTTTTCGATGAAATGCGCGCGGAAGGTGGCGTTGTGATGGTCGGTATCCTGATACTGATGCGGTGTCAGCGAGACCGACAGTACCGGGACGCCCGTATCGAGGCTGACCCGCATCAAACCGTCGACCACCGCCTGCGCCACGAAATCATGCCGGTAGATACCGCCATCGACGACGAAAGCCGCGGCGACGATCGCCGCATATTGCCCGCTGCGGGCCAGGTCGAGGGCCAGAAGTGGCATTTCGAAGGCCCCGGGCACATCGAACACCTCAATCTGGTTTGGAGGGATAATTTCGACAAAGCCATCAAACGCGCGGCTGACGATATCGGCGTGCCAGTTGGCTTTGATGAAGGCGTAGCGGGGAAGTGTCATTAGGGTCTCTCCTTCTCGTTTTGACACGTTCACCAAGAGCATCAAACGATAGGAGGTCGGGCCAAGGCCCGTTTACCTGCCGCTCTCTTCCATCCGGACTATGACCGTCGGCTCTGGAATGACACCAGATCTGCTGACACCCCGGTATCTGACGGGGCCGCTCGCGGGCTTTCGGGAGCGCGCCCCGTTACCGCCGGTGGGGAATTTCACCCCGCCCTGAGAACTATTGCAATGATGTTTGGAAAAGAGAGGCCGCGCAAGATGTGATTGCGGCAGGAGACGCCGTGAAAACGGCGAAACCCCGGGGGCCTATCGGCTGCCCCCGGGGATCAAATTTGTGCTGCCGGATTACGAATCCGAGATCAGTACGCCCGCATCTTTCGCTGCGCTGATTTCTGCTTCGTCGAGGGCGCCATCGGCATTGGTGTCGACCTGCTCGAAGGTGCCTTCGGCTGCTTCAGGATGAGCGGTGGTGAATTCTTCGGCAGAAACCAGGCCGTCGCCATCCGCGTCCATTGCGTCACCGGCAAGAGCAGCGGCGGGCAGTGTCAGGGCAATCGCGAAGGTTGCGGCGGTAAGTTCTTTCAACATGAGTTTATTCCCTTTTTTGGTGTCATGTTCATGAGGGGCATGGTGCCCTCGAAACAGAACATGGGCAGTGGAGATCGGAATGTCCCGTGCTGTCAGGCTGCCGGGGAAAAATCATGCAGAAACAGGCCGAAACGGGGTGCTCGCCTAGGCGCATCGCTGCCACATCCGGCGAGTTTCTTCCGGTCGGCGGAACGGCGCCCGGCGGCTGTCTGTATTTGGGCAGAATCTGGCCCAAAATGCAGGCTATGGTTGAGTGGCGAAAAGTCGCCGGATGTTATATCAGAGATTCGGCCGGTTTGATCACGCCGGTTTCGATGCCGCGGCGGTTCAGAATCGGGGCGTTGCAGAAACGGCGCGCAGCGGGGTGGTCGGGATCAAGTAAGCCCAGACGCACGAGCAGCGCGGTAATCGCGCAGTTCGAGCCGCGGATCGCGCCATCCATGACCTTGAGCGCGATGCCCAGCTTGAGGCCGGGGATGATGGCCGAATAATACCCCTCGGCGCCGTTCTTGATGGCAACAGGCTGGGTCGTGGCACGCATCAGCGCCGTGGCAGCATGGCGGTTGCCAGCCACGAGGGCGGGATGGGCCACCATCGCCTGCCAGAGCCGGACCGCGGCCGTCTGGCGCGTATCCGCGCCGTCGCGCGCGGCGGCAAAGCTGGCCATGGCGCGGGCCATGCCATGCATCGTGCAGGCGGGGTTGGGCGCCGAGCAGCCGTCGATGCCGGACCCGGGGCTTGTCTCTTCGGTGATCTCCTCGAACGCCGCGAGGCTGGCGCGCTGCACCGGGTGGTCGGGGTCGATATATTCGGGGCCGCCACCCAGATGTCTGGATAAGGTCAGGAAACCTGCATGTTTGCCGGAGCAGTTATTATGGATCTGGCAGGGTTTGGCGTCAGCGCGGATCAGGTCATTGAAAGCCGCACGGTCCTGGGGCATCTGCGGGCCGCAGCGCAGGTCGTCGTCGCCCAGCGAGAGCCCAGTGAGCCAGTCCCGAACGCGGTCGGTATGCATCGCGCCGCCCAGATGAGAGGCACAGGACAGGGCCAGTTGCGGTTGCGTCACGCCAAACGCATCCGCCGCGCCGCTTTCGACAAGTGGCAGGGCCTGGATCATCTTGGCCGAGCTGCGGGGCATGAAGATGGCGTCGGGATCGCCCCAAGCCGCCACAATCTGGCCGCTGTCGTCGCAAATCACCGCATGGCCCGTATGGGTGCATTCCAGAAACGGCCCGCGCCAGACTTCGGCGAGGATTACGGGATCGGACATGGAGTGCTCCGGCTCTTGCGGCGAACGTGCAAATTTCCGCCAATTGCGTCTTTCATATCTCGCCTGTTTCAGGCTATTGTTGCAATGTCGAGTAAGTATAGGCCGTTCACAACAATAAATCCGACGAGGGATGCAATCGGCCCACGAAATTGAGGCAAAGGTCAGCTTGGAGGCTGGACAAATGGTATCATGTATAGTTCGCGGCATGGGATGCGCTGTTCTGGCGCTGGCTGCAACCGGTGTTTGGGCGCAGGAAGAAAGCACCAATCAGGTGGCTGCCAAAACCGCCTGGAGTGTTTTCGAAGATAAAGACCCGCGTGAATGCTGGGCGGTGTCGGCGCCGACCGAGACGGTGAACACCAAGGATGGCCGTGTTGTGGCGGTGCGGCGCGGAGATATCCTGCTGATGACTTTCTTCCGTCCGGATGCCGGGGTGAAGGGGCAGGTGACCTTTACCGGCGGCTATCCCTTTGCCAGCGGCTCGACCGTGAACGTGAATGTCGGCGGCAGCGAGTTCGAGATGTTCACCGAGGGCGAATGGGCCTGGCCCGCCAGCACGGCGGATGATGCCAAGATGATCGCGGCGCTCAAACGTGGCGCGTCGGCGGTGCTGACAGCACGATCGGGGCGCGGCACGGTGACCAAGGACACTTTCTCGCTGTCCGGTTTTACAGCTGCGATTGAAGAGGCCGAGAAGCGCTGTCAGTAGGAGAGCTTCGGGAGATCGCCCTGGGTTTTGCTGATTGAAAAAGCCTGCTTAATAGTTGCACAGACTATGCGCCTCGGCGCGCCGTCAAGCTTCAAAACGAAAACCCCCGGAGACGTTCTGGGGGTTCTTGCTTGTCTGTCTTAGAGCTTCAGAAGCGGTAGGAGGCCCTGAGCTGAACAGTCACGGTATCCAGATCAGAGATTGTCGGACCGAAACCACTGATTTGATTGTAGATAACCTCGCCCCCGAGGCTGAAGTGCTGGCTGATCAGGTGCTCATATCCGGCACCGATAAAATAGCCGCCATCATCACCGACAACGTCGGTATCGGCATGGGCGTATCCCGCAGTACCATAGGCCAGGCCATTTCCAAGCTTGTAGCCGCCGCGCAGTTTCAGGCGCCACATGCTCTCGATGTCCACACTGCCGACTGAAATGTCTGTGAAGTCGTAATCGGCGCCAGCACCGATCACCCAATCGCCAAGATCCCAGTCATAGCCACCAGTCAGCCCGCCGATCAGGCCATCACCGCTGGCGCCGGGGCTCGCATTCACGTCGGCATAGCCGATCTGGGCACCGAGGTGGAAACCTGTCCAGTCGGGGGAGCTTGCGGCGAGCGGCGGGGACACAGGGGCATCAGCTGGTGCGGCGACCGGCGATCCGGCGAGGGCAGGGGCCGCTGTCAGGACAAGAGCGGCAGTAGTGAGCATGAGTTAATTGAGCATTTCCGTCGTTACCTTATTTGAACCCCTTACCGGGACGAATTGAATACGAGCCTTATCTGATTGACTCCCCACAGCGGGTAATGCGCGAGAAAGGGACTTACCAGCAAAAACGGCAAGAGAGGCGTTGCGGGAAGCTTAGCCCCATGTCGGATGGAAACGACCGGCGGGCGACAGGGTGAATAATTCACAGCCATCGGCAGTCACTCCGATCGAGTGTTCGAACTGTGCCGACAGGGACTTGTCGCGAGTCACCGCTGTCCAGTCATCGGCCAGTACCTTGGTTTCCGGGCGGCCCAGGTTGACCATCGGTTCGATGGTAAAGAACATGCCCTCTTCCAGCACCGGCCCGGTTCCTGCGCGCCCGTAGTGCAGCACATTGGGCGGCGAATGGAAGACGCGGCCTAACCCGTGACCGCAGAAATCGCGGACCACGGACATGCGCTGTGCCTCGACATAGGTCTGAATGGCATTGCCGATATCGCCGAACGTGTTGCCGGGGCGGACCGCCTCGATCCCTTTGAAGAGTGAATCATGTGTGACCTGTATCAGGCGTTCTGCCTTGCGGCTGAGTTTGCCCGCCACGAACATCCGGCTTGTGTCCCCGAACCAGCCGTCGACAACTACGGTCACGTCGATATTCAGAATATCGCCATCCTTCAGCTTCTTGTCGCCGGGGATGCCGTGGCAGACCACGTGATTGACGCTGATGCAACTGGCGTGCTGATACCCCTTGTAGCCGATCGTGGCCGAGGTCGCCCCGGCGGTATTGACCTTGTTCTCGATCAGGTTGTCGAGCGCGCCCGTGGTCTGGCCGACAAAGACATGATCCGCAACCTCGTCAAGAATGCGCGCCGCCAGCTCGCCGGCCTTGTGCATACCAGCAAAATCCGCAGCTTCGTGGATGCGGATGCCGTCACGTGTGGTTTTGCCCTGGTGCTTGTCTTTCACCTTTTTCAGCCCCGGTAGTTGTATCATGGCGCGTTATCTAGGGGTTTTTACCGTGAAGAACCAGAGGGAAGCGTAATCAATCATACACGTGTCACGTCGTGATCCGTCGCGCGGGTGGCAGCCGGTCGGCTATGATAACCGGTGGGGTTTATCGCAGCGGCAACGGCTGGTTCAGCGTGATCGCGTCGGGCGTGATCAGCGTGTCATAGGCGATGCATTCCACACCCGCTTCAAGCGCGGTGGCAAAAGCAGCCGCATAGGCCGGGTCAATATCCGCAGCGATGCCGACCGAGGTGCAGTCGGTGCGTTGCACCAGGTAAAACAAGATGGCGCGGTGGCCTTGACGCGCCATCTCGGCCAATTCACCGACATGCTTGGTGCCGCGCGCCGTCACGCTGTCGGGAAACTCAGCAAGCCCGGGCTGGCGTGACAGGGTGACGGATTTGACCTCGACATAGGCATCTGGCAAGCCCTGTTGTTGCAACAAGAAATCGATACGGCTGTTTTCCCCGTATTTCTGTTCGGGCTTGACGGTCTTGTAGTCGGCCAGTTCGGGCACGTCGCGCGCCATGATCGCCGCCCTGAGCGCACGGTTGGGCAGTGACGTATCGACGCCGGTGAAATGGCCATTTTCATGGTCGACCAGCCGCCAGCCGTATTTCAGCTTTTTCTTCGGGTCGTCGTTCGGTTCAACCCAGATTTTGATGCCCTCATCCTTCAGCCCCATCATCGAGCCGGGATTGGCGCAATGGGCGGTGACGTCGCGCCCGTCTTCAAGCCTTATGTCCGCCAGGAAGCGTTTGTAGCGTCGGATCAGGCGGGCGGGCACAAGAGGGGTTTGAAAGCGCATGAATGCTTGCCTATACCGGGGGACGAACCCATTCAAGGACAGCTCTGATGTCAAACCCCACTGCCGCGATGCTTGTGATCGGCGATGAAATTCTGTCGGGCCGCACCCGCGACGCCAATATGCATTTTCTGGCTGGGGAGTTGACCAAGGTGGGGATCGATCTGAAAGAGGTCCGCGTGGTCAGCGATGACGGTGATGCTATCGTGGCGGCGGTGCAGGCGCTGAGCGTGGCCTATGATACAGTGTTCACCTCGGGCGGGATCGGGCCGACCCATGACGACATCACAGCCGACAATGTGGCGCGGGCTTTTGATGTGCATATTGATGTGCGCGAGGATGCGCGCGCGTTACTGGCCGCACATTACGAAGCGCGCGGATGGGAGATAAACGAGGCCCGGCTGCGCATGGCGCGTATTCCTGACGGTGCTGCGCTGATCGACAACCCTGTCAGCATCGCGCCCGGGTTTACCATCGAAAACGTGCATGTGATGGCCGGGGTGCCGGCGATTTTTCAGGCCATGGTGGCGACGGTGCTGCCGACGCTGACCGGTGGCCAGCCGCTGGTATCCAGGAGCGTTGAAATCCGCCGCGGCGAGGGCGATATTGCCGGGCCACTGGCGGAGCTGGCGGGGCGATATCCGGACCTGTCGATCGGCTCTTACCCGTTTCAGCGTGATGGCGTCTTTGGTGCGAATATCGTGATCCGGGGCAGCGACGGCGCGCAGGTCACCGCGGCGATGACCGAATTAGAGGCGGTATTCCCATCATGATGCCCGGAGTGCAGCATCTTTATTCGGTGATCGAAGGTACCTGGCCTGCTGCGGCTGTATCGCAGGTGGGGCCTTGGACAATCCGTGACGGGCAGGGCGGCGGGCAAAGGGTTTCGGCGGCGACCACGGCAACCGAGGTCTTTTTGCACGATCTGCCCGATGCCGAAGCGGCCATGCGCCGTTTGGGGCAGCCTCAGCTTTTCATGATCCGTGATGGCGATGCCGATCTGGATGCGGTGCTCGAAGCGGCAGGCTATCCGATTGTCGACCCGGTGAATATCTACGTGGCACCCCTGACCGAGTTGATGGCCGAACGCCCGCCGAAGGTCACCACCTTCGCAATCTGGGAACCGCTTGAGATCATGCGTGATATCTGGGCGGCGGGCGGCATCGGCCCCGAAAGGATCGAGGTGATGGCGCGCGTCAAGGGCCCCAAAACCGGCCTGTTCGGGCGGTCGAACAACCGCCCCGCCGCTGCCGGCTTCGTGGCTGTTTTCGAGCGCATCGCGATGGTGCATGCTCTGGAAGTGCTCGAACGGCACCGGCGCGAGGGCATGGGCTGTCACATGATGCGGCAGGCGGCTTTCTGGGCGGCAGAGCAGGGGGCCACGCATATGTCGGTGATTTGCACACAGGCCAATGCGGCGGCCAACGCGCTCTATTCTTCCCTCGGGCTGACGCTTGTGGGACAATATCACTACCGCCGCAAAGGATGACGATCATGACCAGTTCAGACCAGCCCACCGCACTCGATCTTCCGATGGTCGATCCGCTGCCGGAGGCGACGCAGAAATATTTCGATATCTGTCAGAACAAGCTGGGTATGATCCCCAATGTCCTGAAAGCGCATGCGTTCGATATTGAAAAACTGAATGCTTTTACAGCGCTCTATAACGATCTGATGCTGGGCGACAGCGGATTGAGCAAGCTGGAACGCGAGATGATCGCTGTGGTCGTCAGCTCGATCAATCGCTGCTGGTATTGCCAGGTGGCCCACGGCGCGGCAGTGCGGCAGCTTTCGGGCGATCCGGCACTGGGCGAGGCGATGGTGATGAATTACCGCGTCGCACCGCTGGATGCGCGACAGCGGGCGATGCTGGATTTCGCTGCCAAGATCACGAAAGAAAGTGCTGCCATCGAAGAAGAAGACCGCGCTGCATTGCGCGATGTTGGTTTTAGCGACCGGGATATCTGGGACATCGCCAATGTGACCGGGTTCTTCAACATGTCGAACCGGGTGGCCAGCGCCACGGGCATGGTGCCCAATGCCGATTACCACGCGCAGGCTCGCTGAACGCGATGCGATGCTGGCTGATCCCCATGGCCTGTGCGGCCTTGTTGACCGGGCCCGCCCGTGCCCTTGATCTGACCCTGCCGGGCAATGCCACCCAAAGTGTAGACGTGTTGCGTGCTGCTGATAGTTACATGCTGCCGGTCGGCCCCTTCGCGGACGGCACCTTGCCGGTGATAGGGGTCGAGGGGCGCGTGCATCAGCAGGCCTGGCGGATCGACCAGACCGGGATGACGACGCTGCAGCTGATCCGCCCGTTTCGTGACGAGTTGACACGGGCGGGCTATGAAATTCTGTTGGATTGCAGCGGGCAGGAATGCGGCGGCTTTGATTTCCGCTTCAACACAAAGGTGCTGCCGGCGCCGGATATGTATGTCGATCTGTTTGATTTCCGGTTTCTATCCGCCCGCAAAGCTGGAGCTGCGGGCAATGTCGTCTCGGTGATTGTTTCTCAGGCGGGCGGTGCCGGATATGTACAGATGATCCAGGTGACTGCGAATGGCGACACGGATGACCTGCGTGTGACGGCGGCGACGTCGTCGACAGAACCCGCTCAGGAAAACCTGCCGCTGATAGGCGCATTGGTCGAACAGGGGCATGTCATTCTGAGGGATCTGGATTTCGGCACGGGGTCGTCCGCCTTGGGGCCGGGGCCGCATGGCACGCTCGAGGCGTTGGCGGGATATCTTCTGGCCGATAAAAAACGGCGGATCGCGTTGGTGGGCCACACCGATCGCGTGGGTACGCTGGAAGACAACATTACCCTGTCGCGGCGGCGGGCAAATTCGGTGCTGGAGCGTCTGGCGGGCGAACACGATGTGCCGCGCGCCCAGCTTGAAGCGAATGGCGTCGGTTATCTTTCCCCGATTGCACCCAACCAGACCGCCGAGGGGCGCGAGGCCAACCGGCGCGTCGAAGCGATTTTGCTGAGTACGGAATAGCTTCCGAATCCTTTGGCATCGGCGAAAAACTCCTATATGGAGGCGCATCTGAACCCTGAAAGCCGCGCCGAGATGACCGACAACACCGCCCCCATCACCCAGGATGTCCTGACCATCCCCCGGAAATTGCCGGGGGGACCGGTCAATCTTGTGGGTCTGACCCGTGATGCGCTGCGCGATCTGCTGATCGAAAACGGAACGCCCGAGAAACAGGCCAAGATGCGTGTCGGCCAGATCTGGCAGTGGATTTACCAGTGGGGCGTGCGCGATTTTCACGCCATGACCAATCTGGCCAAGACCTACCGCGCCGAACTGGCCGAGAAATTCGTCATCGAAACGCCCGAGATGGTCGACAAACAGATCAGCGCAGATGGCACGCGCAAATATCTCGTACGGATCGCTGGGGGGCACGAGGTCGAGGTGGTTTACATCCCCGAAGAGACGCGCGGGACACTGTGCATCAGCTCTCAGGTTGGCTGCACGCTGACCTGTTCCTTCTGCCATACCGGTACGCAGAAACTGGTGCGTAATCTGACGGCCGGAGAAATCGTTGGCCAGATCATGATGGCACGTGATGATCTGGGCGAGTGGCCGGAACCCGGCACCCGCAAGGATGAAACCCGACTGCTGAGCAACATCGTACTGATGGGCATGGGCGAGCCCTTGTACAATTTCGACAATGTGCGCGACGCAATGAAGATCGCGATGGATGGCGAGGGAATTTCGCTGAGCCGTCGGCGGATCACGCTTTCCACCTCGGGCGTGGTGCCCGAGATTGCCAAGACAGCGGAAGAGATAGGCTGTTTGCTGGCGGTTAGCTTTCACGCGACCACCGACGCGGTGCGCGACAAGCTGGTGCCGATCAACAAGAAATGGAACATCGAGACGCTTCTGGGGGCGCTGCGCGAGTATCCGCGCCTCAGTAACTCCGAGCGTATCACCTTTGAATATGTGATGCTGAAGGATGTCAACGACAGCGATGCCGATGCCCGCCGTCTGGTGCAGTTGATCAAGGGCATTCCGGCCAAGATCAATCTTATTCCGTTCAACGAATGGCCGGGCGCGCCGCATGAGCGCAGCGACTGGGAGCGGATCGAGAAATTTGCCGATATCATCTATAAGGCCGGATATGCCAGCCCGATCCGCACCCCGCGCGGCGAGGATATCATGGCCGCCTGCGGGCAGTTGAAATCCGCAACTGAACGCGCCCGCAAGAGCCGCGCCCAGATCGAGGCCGAAACCCGTAGCTGAGCGTCATGTCGCATTTGGGCGAGATCGGGCGAAAATCGCCTGTAGCCTGCCCTTATGGACAACAAGAATAACCACTGCGGCCATACCGATGCGCCGCTGAGCGAGGTTCTGAGACTGCTCAGGTCGGCGACCTCGGAGGCGTTCGAGACCGCTCATCCGATCCCGGCGGCGGTGAACCATTCGCGTGCCTTCCATACCCATGAGCGAGAGCGGGTGTTCCTGCAGGAATGGATCTGTGTCGGGCGCGCGGACGAGGTTGCAGAAGCGGGCGACTATCTGACTCATGAAGTGGCGGGCGTACCGGTGTTGGTGGTGCGTCAGGTTGATGGCAGCGTGCAGGGGTTCGTCAATGCCTGTGCGCATCGCTTTGCCTGCGTGGTATCTGAGGTCAAAGGACAGGCGAAACGTTTTGTGTGCCCCTATCACGCCTGGACCTATGATCTGTCCGGCGCATTGATCCGCGCACCTTTCATGGAGATGAAAGACGGGTTTGATCCAGCGGAACATCATCTGCGCAGGATTGCGACCGAGATCTGGGAGGGGTTTCTCTATGTCAGCCTGTCGGAGACGCCGAAATCTCTGGCAAAGGCGTTGGAGCCGTTTCGCGCGGGCGTGGTCGGGCGCTATGACATGGGCTGTTATCGTACGGTGATGCGAGAGACCATGACATGGGGCGCCAACTGGAAAAATCTGATCGAGAATTTCACCGAGAGCTACCATGTGCCAATGGCGCACAAAAAGACCTTCGCCAAGCACAAGAAACCGCTGGATGTCTATGTCTGCGGCGAGGACAGCTTGCATTATGGCTATCACCGCGCGCCGCAACCCTCTGAGACCGGAGGCGGCGCAGCCCATCCCGATAATGACCGCCTGGAGGGCGAATGGCGGCGGATGATGGTGGATTTCTGCATCTTTCCCTGTCAGCTGGTAACGGTGATGCCGGATTTCCTGTGGTATATCTCGGTTCAGCCCAGCGGAGTGGGGCAATTTCAGGCTACCTGGGGCGTCGCGATCCCGCCGGAGGTTCTGGACGATATTCTGCCGGAGGAATATGACCGCTGGCTAAGTGACCTGCGCGATTACATGAACGTGGCGAATGACGAGGACAAGCTGCTTGTCGAGGCGCTTTTCAAAGGCACGTCGTCACCGTTTTTACCAGAGGGGACATTTCATCCTATCGAGCGGAACCTTTGGCAGTTCACCCGGTATCTAGCCGCGAAATGCTGCGGTGGATAAGGCGGTCGAATTAAGGCAGACGCCCCGGAATTATCCCATACCCGCCCTTTTCTGAGACGATTGTTGCCACCGGTACCAATTACCTGTGGTTATAAGTTATGTCTGACGAAAGGCTGCCAAAATGGAAATTCTAAACCAGGAAACAAAGGCCAAGATCCGTGATCTGGTCATGCGCGAACGTGAAATGGCAATCTCTGAGCGCGAATGGAAACACCGGCTGCGCGGATATGGTTACGCGATCATGGATACCGAAGAAGGCCGGATCGTCACCTCGTTGCTGCGCGGCGCGCGCCTGTGCAGTCTGCCGGGTCGGGTTTTGCACTAAAACGCTGTTAAATTGAGCGCGTTTCACGCGCGCCTGATGTCTCGTCACCCGCGCTCCGCGTGGTCTCCTCGGGCCGCACGACCTAGATGTGGTACCAGTCCGAGCCCGTCACAGCGACCGGGATGTGGCTTAATCCCTGACTGAAATGTTGTCGATCAGGCGGACGCCAGCCAGCCAGGCAGCGGCCAGAAGCCGCGCCGGACGGGTAGGTTTGTCAAGCTCTTCCAGCGTGTCGTTTGCTCGAACTTCCAGATATTCGACATTGGTGAAGCCTGCATTCTCGATGCGCCTGATGGCATCTGCCTGCAAGTCGGAGAAGGCGGCACCTTTTGCCAGCTCACCGGCGATGCGTTCCATCTCTTCATTGAGGGCCGGCGCCTTGACCCGGGCGCGGTCGCTGAGCAGAAGATTGCGCGAGGACATGGCAAGACCGTCGATTTCGCGGATCGTGGGACAACCATGCACCGTGATCGGAATGTCCAGATCACGGGCCATGCGGCGGACGATCTGCAATTGCTGGAAATCCTTTTCGCCGAAATAGGCATCGGTTGCGCTGGTTTGCAGGAAAAGCTTTGCCACCACGGTGGCCACGCCTTCGAAATGGCCGGGACGAAAGACACCTTCCATCGGCTGGCTCAGCCCCGAAACGATGACCGCCGTCGCGAACTCGGCCGGATACATCTGGTCGCCGCCGGGCACATAGATCACATCGACGTCAAACCGTTCCAGCTTGTGGGCATCTTCATGTTCGGTGCGGGGATAATTCTCCAGATCGTCGGGATTGTTGAACTGCAATGGGTTCACGAAAATCGTAACGATCACCCGGTCGCAATCGCGCTTCGCGGCCTCGACCAGCGAGAGATGCCCGTCATGTAGTGCGCCCATGGTGGGCACAACGCCAATGCGTTCACCGGCGCGCTGCCACGGGGCGGTCTCATCGCGCAATTCGGCCAGGCTGCGCAGAATCGGAGCAATCATTTCTTCGTGCCTTTGCCGCCGCTCTTACCGGGGGCCTGATCCGCAAATGTGTGTTCCGGTGCCGGGAAGCTACGGGCGCGCACCTCGGCGGCATAGGCGCTGATCGCTTTCTCGCCATCTTCACCCAGATTGCCAAATCGCTTGACAAATTTCGGTTTGAACTCGGTGAAAAGGCCCAGCATGTCGTCGACCACCAGGATCTGGCCGTCACACCCGGCGGACGCGCCGATGCCGATGGTGGGAATGGGAATGTCGTTGGTGACACTATCTGCCAGACTGGCGGGCACCTTCTCGAGCACTACCGAAAATGCCCCGGCATCGCTTATCGCCCTGGCATCGGCCAGTAACTTGTCGGCCCCGGCATCGCGGCCTTGTACCTTGTAGCCGCCCAGCGTGTTGATTGATTGTGGTGTCAGGCCGATATGCGCCATGACCGGCACACCGCGGGCGACCAGAAACGCGATTGTGTCGGCCATATGCTGACCCCCCTCCAGCTTGACCGCCGCCGCGCCGGTTTCGCGCATCAGCGTCGCGGCATTGGCGAAGGCCTGTTCGGGGCTTTCCTCGTAGCTGCCAAAGGGCATGTCGATGACAAGCATGGCGTGCTCAAGTCCACGGGCGACCGCCTGACCATGCAGGATCATCATCTCCATCGTGACACCGAGGGTCGAGGGTAGCCCGTGCAACACCATGCCAACGCTGTCACCAACCAGAACAAAATCGCAATGGGCATCCATCATGCGGGCCATTGGCGTTGTGTAGGCGGTGAGGCTGACAATCGGTTTGCCGCCCTTCATGGCGCGAATATCATCGGGCAATGGGGCGGATTTCTGGGCTGTGGCGCTCATTTTCTTGTCCGATTCATGCTGCGTTGCAGCAAATCCTAACAAGTCTTCTCAGTAATTTCCACCGTTCTATTAACCGGACTGGCCTTGATCGCGCGGGTGATTTACACAAAGATTCGCGTAAAATGCCGGAATTGCTGCCGGATCAGATCGGAGGCGCGCAATGTCTGCGCTGCGCAAAGTTGTACTTGCCGGGCTAGTCGGCCTCCTGACCACTCCGGTCCAGGCAGAAGAGGGCATCGTGGTCGGCCTTAGCCATGAACCGCCACATCTGGACCCGACAGGCGCTGCTGCCGGGGCGATTGATCAGGTGCTTTATGCTAATGTGTTTGAAGGCCTGACGCGCGTGGCACGCGATGGATCGGTGCGGCCAGGGCTGGCCGAGACCTGGACTGTTTCGGCCAGCGGGAAGGAGTATATCTTCAGGTTAAACGCGGGTATCACGTTTCACGATGGCACCGAGATGGATGCCGGCGACGTCAAGTTTTCTTTTGAGAGGGCGCAGGATGAAGCGCTCCAGAATGCCCAAAAAGCCGCCTTCGACATCATCAAGACCGTGGATGTGATCGGGCCGCTGCTGATCAAGATCACCCTGAAAGAGCCGAAGGGCGATTTCCTGTTCAACCTGGCGCTTGGTGATGCGGTGATCGTAGCGCCGGAAAGTATCGGCGAGATTCGCCAGAAACCCATTGGCACCGGCGCCTTCAAGTTCCGGAGCTGGGTGCAGGGTGAACAGATCGAGCTGGAGCGAAATCCGGACTACTGGGGCGAACCGGCGGGACTGGATCATGTTACCTTCAGGTTTATCAGCGATCCGCAGCAGGCTTTTGCGGCGATGATGGCGCAGGAACTGGACGCCTTTCCCAATTTTCCTGCCTTGGAAAACCTGACGCAATTCGAGGCCGACCCAAAGTTTCAGGTGCTGGTCGGCAGCACCGGTGCCGAAACCATATTGGCGATCAACAACAAGCAAGAGCCGTTTGACGACATCAGGGTGCGCCGCGCGATTGCCCATGCGATCGATCGCAAGGTGCTGATCCGTGATGCGACATCGGGCCTGGCGGTTCCGATTGGAACACATTTCCCGCCTTATCATCCGGATTATGTCGATTTGCTTGAAAAGTCTCCCTACGATCCGGCGCTCGCCGCGCAGCTTCTGGAAGAGGCCGGATTTGAAGACGGGTTCGAGGTAACGCTTAAACTGCCACCAACGGAGTACGCCAGCGCGGGTGGCGATATCATTGCCGAGCAATTACGTGCGGTCGGAGTCGAAACCGAGATCATCCATCTGGGGTGGCCGGAATGGCTTGAGCAGGTGGTCGGCAATAGTGATTTCGGGCTCAGTATCGTCAGCCACCCTGAACCGCTGGATATCCGGAACTACGCGCGTCCTGACTATTATTTTCAGTATGACGATCCGGTTCTTCAGGCGGTTATCTCGGGGTTGAATGCCGAAACCGACAGGGCGCGCCGCTCAGAATGGCTAACCGCCGCGCAGCGATTGATTTCCGAGGGCTATGTAAATGCTTATCTTTTTCAAGAGCCTTTTGTCACCGTTGCCGACGCAAGGCTGCGCGGGCTTTGGCAAAACGCGCCACTGAAGGCGACCGATCTGACCGGTGTTAGCTGGGGCGAAAAAGCACTCGACGAATAGCGCGGCGGACGCTGCAATTTTCTGTCACGGCGGCTCTGTGCTGTCGCGGGGTTTTCATTCAGAACAAAAGCTCTACACATATACATGCAGGGCAATACAGGATTGCCTGCGGGGGCGGATCGGTAAGGAAAAAAACGTGCAGATCTTCCCATTGATAGCGGCAGCAGTCATCAGCGCGAGCACGATTATTGCTGCGACCAAGCCCGGCATCGCGCAGGATAATTCCTTTCGCAAATCCGATATCGTGCGCTTGATTGGGGAACTGCCGAACTATACGCCAATCCGCGAGGATATGATCGCGCTGGGATTTAAGGGCGAAAAGCTTGAAATGGCGGTGAACCAGATCGCCAGAATGCTGAACGATCCGGTGATCGCCAGCAACATTGCGGATCGCGTGATAGCGGCGCGCAACCCGTCGATCGAGCCGGCCGAGGCCGGTGGGCTGTTCTGGCCGCTGGTCGATCGTGGGCTGGGACACCTTCCCCCGCGTGACCTGCGCTATTTCTATCTTGTCGAACAGACCATGCTGAAGGCACTTCCGACGCGTCAGTGCGGGTTGGCGGTCAAGGAAAGATTGGCGCCCGACAAGCTCGCGGCGGCGACAGGCCGGGTGGCTGCACGGCTGAACACACCGGCATTGCGGGAATATTACCGGATTCAGTACGAGGCCGCGCGCCTCGGGGCCTCTCGCGATGTGACAATGCTGAGCAAGCGTGACGAGGCGCGTGTTGTCGAGAAGATCAACGAGGCCCTTGGCCGGACACTGGCCGACAGACCGGATGCCCCCGCGTTGCTAAGGGCCTACGAGGACCTCAACCGCGTCAGCAACCGACGCGCCTGTATAGCGGGGCGCGTCTTCATGGATGCGGTACTGGCGATGGAAGGGCGTGACCTGCATCATGCCCTCATTCTGCTGAGCGTGCCGTTGGGGTCCTAAGAGATGGTGCTGAAGATTGCCAATCGCGATGCACGGCGGCTCTGGCTTTGGACAAACGGCCTGTCGCCAACGCCGGTGGGCAAGCCGGATGTCATGGAGATGATCCGCCGGTTGGGCTTTGTTCAGATTGATACGATCCGCAACGTGACCCGTGCGCATCATCACATATTGTGGACGCGCAACCAGAATTACCGGGAAAAGATGCTATGGCCATTGTTGCAGTGCGACAGGGCGATCTTTGAACACTTCACCCATGACGCCTCGCTGATCCCGATGGAGTATCTGCCATATTGGCAGCGACAGTTTCGCCGGCTGGGGGAAAAGGCAGCGCAGGGGCCGTGGTATCAATCGGGCCTTGCTCAGCAGGAAATCCGGAATATTCGCGCCCGAATAGAGCGGGAAGGCGCGCTGTCCACCCATGCTTTTGACACCAAGATCGAGGGAAAGCGCGAAATGTGGGCGAGGCCGCCACACAAGAAAGCGCTGGACCAGATGTGGTATGCGGGCGACCTGGCTACCTGTTTCCGCGAGAATTTCGTGAAATTCTATAATCTCAGTGAACGTGTCTTTCCCGCCCACCTAAGAGAAGGCCCCAGTGAGGCCCGCCAGATTGACTGGCTGTGCCATCAGGCGCTTGACCGGCTGACATTTGGCACCAGTGGCGACGTGCAACGCTTTTGGGATGTGGTCGGGGCGCAGGACGCAAAGAACTGGTGTGGCGAAATACCTGATCTGGTACCTGTTGAGGTGCAGTCTGCAAGTGGCGATTACAACACCGCTTGGGCGGTTCCTGACATTGAAGAGCGGCTCAACAACTCGCCCGCACCGACCAAACGCCTGCGCCTGTTGAACCCTTTCGATCCGGCTATCCGGGACCGGAATCGGTTGACGCGGCTTTTCGGATTTGAATACCGAAACGAGATGTTCGTCCCCGCCGCCAAACGCCGCTGGGGCTATTACGTCTACCCGCTGCTTGAAGGCGATCGGTTTGTGGGCCGTATTGAGCTGAAAGCCGATCGTGCGCAGGGATGGATGAAGGTGACCGGTTTCTGGCCCGAGGTGCCGGTAAAATGGGGCGCCGCACGGTTGGAAAAGCTGGAGGCCGAGCTTGGGCGGTTTGCGCGGCTTGCTGGAATAGAGGATATTTCCTGGCATGCGCATCGGGCAGACTAAGTAGGGCTGGAAAAGGGGCAAAGATGCGACTCGAGGGGAAAACCGCAATCGTGACCGGGGGTGCCAGCGGATTTGGTGCAGGCATTACCCGCAAGTTTCTGACCGAAGGCGCGCAGGTGATGATTGCCGATCTGAACAACGAGGCCGCGGCGGCGATGGCGGCCGAGCTTGGCTGCGCCGCCTGCATGGTCGATGTCTCTGACGCGGCCAGCGTTGAAGGTATGAAACGGGCTGCGGAACATACGTTTGGTACACCTGACATTATCGTCAACAACGCGGGCATCACCCATCTGCCGACGGCGCTTGAAGACGTGACCGAAGCGGATTTCGACCGTGTACTGGCGGTCAACTGCAAGTCGGTTTTTCTGACCGCGCAGGCCTTTGTGCCGGAAATGAAGGCGCGGGGCAGCGGGGTATTCCTCAACGTGGCGTCGACCGCCGGGGTCAGCCCCCGGCCAAAGCTGAACTGGTACAACGCCTCCAAGGGCTGGATGATCACCGCAACCAAGGCTATGGCCGTGGAACTGGCGCCCGAAGGCATCCGCGTGAACGCGCTGAACCCCGTTGCCGGGGAAACGCCGCTCTTGCGCAGTTTCATGGGCGAGGACACGCCCGAAATGCGCGCCAAATTCCTCAGCACGATCCCGCTGGGCCGGTTTTCAACGCCCGAGGATATGGGAAACGCGGCGGCGTTCCTCTGCAGTGACGAGGCCAGCATGATCACAGGCGCCAGCCTTGAGGTCGATGGCGGGCGCTGCATCTGACCCCTGTTCATCGGCGCGCGAAAGCTTTATCCGGGGGCAAAGGCAAAGGTAGCGACGAGGCAAAGATGGCGAAAACCGCACTCATCACCGGCGTGACCGGGCAGGACGGGGCCTATCTGGCTGAATTCCTGCTGGATAAGGGCTATCGCGTGCATGGCATCAAGCGCCGCACGTCGCTGTTCAATACCGCGCGGATCGACCACCTGTTCGAAGGTGAGCCCGGTAAATCCGGCCAATTTCAGCTGCATCATGGCGATATGACCGACAGCTCGTCACTGACCCATATCCTGCAAAAAACCCGACCTGACGAGGTGTATAACCTCGCCGCGCAAAGCCATGTCGCCGTCAGCTTTGAAGAGCCTGAATATACCGCCAACTCCGACGCGATGGGGGCGCTGCGCCTGCTCGAAGCGATCCGGTTTCTGGGCATGGGCGAAACCACGCGGTTCTATCAGGCCTCAACCTCGGAACTTTACGGGCTAGTACAGGAAACCCCGCAGACCGAGCGGACGCCGTTCTATCCCCGCTCTCCCTACGCGGTAGCCAAGCTTTACGCCTATTGGATCACCGTCAACTACCGCGAGGCGTACGGGATGTATGCCTGCAATGGCATTCTCTTTAACCACGAAAGCCCCATTCGTGGCGAAACCTTTGTTACCCGCAAAATCACCCGGGCGCTGGCGCGGATCAAGCTGGGCATGCAGGATGAACTGCTCCTTGGCAACATGGACGCCAAACGGGACTGGGGCCATGCGCGCGACTATGTCCATATGATGTGGCTGATGCTGCAGCAGGACACCCCCGAGGATTACGTGATTGCCACCGGCCAGCAATATTCGGTACGTGAATTCGTGTCGCGTGCCGCCGACGCGCTGGAGATGACGTTGACGTTTGAGGGGGACGGCGTGGACGAGGTGGCGCGTGATGCGACCGGCCGCGTGGTGGTCAAGGTCGATCCGCAGTATTTCCGCCCCGCCGAAGTTGAGACCCTATTGGGCGATGCCAGCAAAGCACGGCAGCAACTGGGCTGGGAGCCGGAAACAAGTTTTGCGGAACTGGTGCGCGAGATGGTCGATGCGGATCTGGCGGAAGCAAAGGCGCAGCAACGCGCCGCCGCAACATGAAAATCTTTCTGACCGGCGGGCGCGGCATGGTGGGCCGCGCCATTCAGTACTATCCGAATGCTTCAGGGCATCAAATCGTGGCCCCGAACAGTGACGACCTGGACCTGACCGACAGGCCCGCCGTCATGGACGCGCTCGCCACTGAGCGACCCGACATGGTGATCCACGCTGCGGGGCGTGTGGGCGGCATTCACGCCAATATGGCCGACCCAGAGGCGTTTCTGGTCGAGAATATGGATATGGGGTTCAATATCGTGCGGGCCGCCAAGGCAGCGGGGGTGATCCGGCTGATCAATCTTGGATCCAGCTGTATGTACCCTCATGACGCGCCCAATCCGCTGCACGAGGACAGCCTGGGCAAGGGCGAACTTGAACCCACAAACGAAGGGTATGGGCTGGCAAAACTGGCGGTGGCACGCCTGTGCGACTTCATTGGCCGGGGAGGCGATTTCGCCTATAAAACATTGATTCCCTGCAACCTTTACGGGTTGCACGACAAGTTTGATCCAAAGGTTTCGCATCTGTTGCCGGCGATCATTCGCAAGGTGCACGAGGCGAAACAATCGGGCGCCGGCACGGTCGAGATCTGGGGCGATGGCACAGCCCGGCGCGAGTTCATGTTCTCGGGCGATCTGGCGGATGGCGTCTGGCATGCGGTGGCGCATTTTGATGGCCTGCCGGGCTGCATGAATATCGGTTTGGGTCATGATTATTCGATTAACGAATATTACGCCGAGGCCGCGCAGGTGATCGGCTGGCAGGGTGCATTCTCCCATGATCTGAACCGACCCACCGGCATGAAACAGAAGCTTTTGGCCGTGGATCGGCAGACGGCATTTGGCTGGTCGCCGAAAACAACGCTGCAGGATGGTATCGCACAGACTTACGCGCATTTTCTTGAGCTGGAGGGCGAAAACGCATGAGCGAGCAGGGGTTTCCGCTGGCCACGACAAGTTGGGACGAGAAGGAATATGCCGCCATCGACCGGGTGGTCAAATCCGGCATGTTCTCGATGGGGCCGGAAGTGGCGCGGTTCGAGGAGCAGTTCGCCGCCGCGATGGGCAGCAAGTATTGCGTGATGGTCAATTCCGGCTCGTCCGCGAACCTGATCATCGTTGCGGCTCTTCGTTATCACTCCAGACACGGGTTGCCTGAGGGCGCCGAGGTGATCGTGCCTGCGGTCAGCTGGTCAACCACCTATTATCCGCTGCATCAATATGGGTTGCGCCAGAAATTCGTCGATATCGACCGGAATACGCTGAATTATGATCTTGACGCGCTGGCCGAGGCGATCAGCCCAGAGACGCGGGCAATCATGGTGGTGAACCTCCTGGGCAACCCGAATGAGTTCGAGCGGATCGGCAAGATCATCGGTGATCGTGATATCCTGCTGATCGAGGACAATTGCGAGTCACTCGGGGCCACGTATCAAGGGCGTCAGGCGGGGACTTTCGGGATTGCGGGCAGCTACTCTTCGTTCTTTTCTCACCATATCGCGACCATGGAAGGTGGCCTTGTGGTGACCGATGACGAGGAATTGCATCACATCATGCTGTCGGTACGCTCACACGGCTGGACCCGGCATCTGCCCAAGTTCAACCACGTGACCGGAGAGAAAAGTGACGATCCGTTCGAGGAGAGCTTCAGGTTCGTGTTGCCCGGTTATAACCTGCGCCCGGTTGAGATGAGCGGCGCGATCGGGCAGGAACAGATCGCGAAACTACCGATGATCGTGGAAGAGCGGCGCAAGAACGCCGATAGCTTTCGCGCGTTGATGCAGGGCTATCCGCAGATCCGTATTCAGCAGGAGATCGGCGAAAGCAGCTGGTTCGGGTTCTCACTGGTGATTCAGCCGGATGCCGGTTTCGATCGGGCAGCGCTTATTCGGGCATTGGGAGATCACGGTGTAGAGTGCCGCCCTATCGTGACCGGCAATTTTGCCAAGAACGACGTGGTGAAAAATCACATGGATCACGTTATCCACGGGGCGCTGAAGAACGCGGAAGATATTGATAAAAATGGTCTTTTTATCGGTAATCATCACTATCCGCTGAACAAGAAATGGGGGTTGTTGCGCGCGGCCTTTGACCAGTTGATCGACTAAGCGTGCTGTTCTCAAAAGGAGTGCGCTGACGAGCACGCTCGATATCTCGTCATTCGCGCTTTGCGCTGCTTCCTCGGATTGGCGCGTGAGGAGAGCTTCAGGCTACCCCGGCGCGGAGGGCGTCGTGGATATGGACAAGGCCGACCAAATGGTGATTTTCGTCAGTCACAAGCATCGTCGTGCGTTTGTGGGTGTTCATCACGCCGAGAGTTTCAATCAGCAGCGTGTCGGGGGTCGTGACCATCGGTTTTCGCGTGGCGACCTCTCCCGCGGTGCGGCTCATGAGCCCCTCCATGTTGCGGCGCAGGTCGCCATCGGTGATCACGCCCGTCAGACGCGCGTTTTCGACCACGGCGGCGACGCCGAACCCTTTGGCGGTCATTTCGATCAGCGTATCGCTCATCGGGGTGGTTTCATGCACGATGGGCAGATCCTCACCCTTATGCATCACCGCGCTGACCTTCAGCAGTTGCGCGCCAAGAGTGCCGCCGGGATGGAACGCAAGGAAGTTTTCGCGCTCGAACCCGCGGTGCTTCATCAGCGCCACCGCCAGCGCGTCGCCCATGGCAATCGTGCAGGTGGTCGAGGTAGTGGGCGCCATGCCGATGCCGCAGGCCTCGGGAGCGTTGGGCAGCGGCAGCAGGAAATCCGCCTGCGTGCCAAGGGTGCTGGCGGGTTTTTTGGTAATGGCAATCAGCGGAATGGCGTAGCGGCGCGTATGGGCGATGATGTCGGCCAGTTCACGGGTTTCGCCCGAGTTTGAGATCAGGATCACTGCATCATCGGAGGTGATCATGCCGAGATCGCCGTGGCTGGCTTCGCCCGGGTGAACCGTTTGCGCCGGGGTGCCGGTACTGGCCATGGTGGCGGCGATCTTGGCGGCGATATGGCCGGATTTTCCCATGCCGGATACCACCACCCGACCACGCACCTTGAGCAGTGTTTCGATCACCTTGTCGAAATTGTCCGGCAGGTTGTCCCGCATCTGCTGCAACGCGTCCCCTTCGATGCTGAGCACATCGTGGGCGATCTGGCTTGGTGTTTTCTGCGCGGTCATTTTGTTGGGGCTCCGGCGGTGATGCGACGCCGCGTGATAGCGCGCGTTCGGGTGCTCGCCAAGCCCCCAACGCGTACCTGCATCGGTTCCATGCCGTGTTGTGCGTCCTGAATTGACTTGAAAGCAGGGCTGCCGCATAACCCGAAACGGGGCAGTAACGAGGATGAGCAGATGAAAATCGCGGTGATTGGAACCGGATATGTCGGGCTTGTGTCCGGCGTGTGTTTTTCAGATTTTGGGCATGATGTGGTCTGCGTGGATAAAGATCCTGCAAAGATCGACATGCTGGGGCGGGGCGAGGTTCCAATTTACGAGCCGGGTCTTGACACGCTGATGGAAAAGAATGTCGAGGCGGACCGTCTGAAATTCACCACCGATCTGGCCAGCGCGGTGGACGGTGCCGAAGCGATATTTATTGCGGTGGGAACACCCGCCCGGCGTGGTGACGGCCATGCCGATCTGAGCTTCGTGATGGCGGCGGCCGAAGAGATTGCCGGTATCGCCAAGAATTACGTTGTCATTGTCACTAAATCCACCGTGCCGGTCGGGACCAACCGGCAGGTCAAGCAGGTCGTGAAAAAGGCCAATCCGGATCTGGATTTCGACGTGGCCAGCAACCCCGAATTTCTGCGCGAAGGCGCCGCGATCGACGATTTCATGAAGCCCGACCGTGTGGTTGTCGGTGTACAATCCGACCGCGCGGCTGAGGTCATGGCCGATATCTATCGTCCGCTATATCTGCGCGATTTCCCGATCATTACCACCGATCTGGAAAGCGCCGAGATGATCAAATATGCCGCGAATGCCTTTCTGGCAACCAAGATCACCTTCATCAACGAAATCGCCGCGCTGTGCGAGCGCACCGGCGCTGATGTGAAGCAGGTGAGCCACGGCGTGGGTCTGGACGGGCGCATCGGCAACAAGTTCCTGCATGCCGGGCCGGGCTATGGCGGAAGCTGTTTTCCCAAAGACACCAAGGCGCTGGCGCGGATCGGCCAGGAGTACGGTTCGCCGATGCAGATCACCGAAACCGTGATCAGCGTCAACGAAGAAATCAAGCGCCGCATGATCGACAAGCTGCGTGATCTCTGTGACGGATCATTCAATGGCAAAGTGATCGGGATCTTGGGCGTGACGTTCAAACCCAATACCGATGATATGCGCGACGCGCCCAGCCTGACGATCGTTCCGGCACTTGTGGGCGGCGGTGCGAAGGTACGGGTGACCGACCCGCAGGGTCGTCACGAGGGCGAGGCGCTGTTGCCGGGTGTCAGTTGGTTCGACGATCCCTATAAATGCGCCAATAATGCCGACCTGCTGGTCATCCTGACCGAATGGAACGAGTTTCGGGCCCTCGACCTTAAGCGGATTGCCCGGAAGATGAACAGCCCGAGGATGGCTGATCTGCGCAATATCTATGCGCCCAAGGATGCCAAGCGTGCCGGGTTCGATGCCTATGACAGCATCGGACGCGAAGGATTTTTGAAACTTTCGAACGACTCCTGAAATTCGGGTTGAGTAGCCGGACCAGAATACATGCCGAGGCTGGCGTACTAACGGATTTGAGCGCTGCGCCGAACCAAGGGCCTGACCCGGGTTTCGGCTAAAACCATCCGATATCTGGCGCTGGGGCGACTTTCGACAAAGCAGAAGGGTCGATTTGGCGTTCAAAATAGCGCGACGCTTTATGTAGCGTTCTTCGCTTTGGATGCCGCGATTTGTCTGCAGAGCCGGATGACTGTGTCTGCTTCGGTCTCAGACAGACCAAGACGGTCAAACACCTCTGACGACACGCTGCAGCTTTTCGTCCAGATACTGCGCCCGGCATCTGTGAGAGATACGATTTTTTGCCGTTCGTCCCCCTCGCGAAATTCGCGCAGCAGCAGCCCTTTTTCTTCCAGACGACGCAGCAGGAGCGTCATTGTCGCCTTGGATACTTCCAGCCGTCCGGCGAGGGATGTGATCGACACCGCGTCGTCCTCGGCCAGCGCCATCAGCACAAGATATTGAGAATAGGTGAGGCCCTGAGCCTTCAGAAGCGTCTGGTAGTGCTGCTCAACCGAATGTGATGCGGCGTAAAGCGCAAAACATAACTGATTGTCCAAGCGGACACTGGGTTTTCCAGCAGATTTTGTTTGTTCTGACAATGGCTTCCGGCTTTCTTTCATGACGGGGTGCCTCTTCAGTACCATTAAAAATTCCACTTGCATATAGTAAGTATACTAATTATAAACAAGTTTATATTATGCAAAAACAGGAGTACCGACGATGCGCACGATTCTTATGGCGACATGCCTTTCACTTGCCTCTCTGCCCGCTGCCGGGGGTGAGTTCGATACCGAAGGCGGGTTTGCCGCTTTTGAAAATCTTTTTGGCGTAACCGAAGGAAAGCGACGCAATCACACCAAAGGGTTCTGTGTCGAGGGCGAGTTGACACCCGTCGACGAGGCGATCAAAGCCTATTCCACAAGCCCTCTTTTTACCGGTACCTCGGACGTAATAGCGCGGGTGTCGCACAAGGGCGGTAAGGCCAATCCGGCGGACGACAAATACGGTTTGCTTGGCTTGTCGATGGAAATTAGCACGCATGATGATGATCTTCATGTGATCGGGATGAATACCGAACATTTCTTCCCGGTCTCGACCAGTGAGGCGTTCATCGAGCTTTTGCGTGCCAAAGCCACTGGCGGGGACGCGGTAAAGGAATTCGCCGCCGCTCATCCCGAATTGAAGGCCTACAAGGCCTACCACGGGGCTCTTGATAAGACGCTGCGCCCCTATGAAGGCACGACCTATAACAGCGTAAATGCGTTTTACCTGGTGAACGAGGCCGGCGAAAAAACGGCGATGCGCTTTTCCTTCCGGCCATCGGGCGACGAGGCGATCGTGGTGGACACGCATCCCGATTTCTTCCTGGACAACATGCAGGCAAATATCGCCCAGGGCACGGTTTCATGGGACATGGTGGTGACATTGGCCAATCCGGGCGACCCGGTTGCAGATCCTTCCGCGCAGTGGACCGGAGATCACACCGAGATCGTCGCTGCCCGATTTACAGCGAATGCCGCAATGTCCGAAGAGGACGGGCAATGCGATGCGATCAATTTCGATCCGACCGTGCTCAGCAACGGGTTCGAGCCTTCCGAGGATCCTATGCTGCAGGTTCGCTCCATGATCTATGCTCATGGCGTCGGAAAGCGCCTGTCTGAAAAGGAATGATCTGCTGACCATCGCTACCGGGCAGGATTACGGCCCCACGGGGCCCTAGTCACACTTGCCGCGCCTTGTGTCGCAGAATCAGGTCTCCAAAGCCCCCTGGATCGTTTGTTTTTGCACCCTCAGGACCTTGCCAGCGATGATCGACAGGATTGCTGCCGCAAAACTGAACAGCGCGCCCATCTTGGCAGCGTCCTGAACCGGCCCGGGATCGAAGGCGACTGAGGCCACGAACAGAGACACGGTAAAGCCGATGGCGGCAACGAAGCCGATCACCACCAGATCGACAATGCGCATGCCTTGGGGGATGCCCAGCCCCATCGGTTTCGCGGCCACCCAGCCAAAGAGCAATATGCCCACCGGTTTGCCGATGATCAGACCTGCGAGCACCAGCCAGGTGGCATCCCCGATTGACGAAAATTCGACCCCTGCATTCATTAGCCCAAACAGGAACAGCACAATTTCGACGGGGTGTTTCAGCGCATGTTCCAACACGTTCAGAAGGTCTTTCAGGTATTTCTCGGCCGCGCTGAAAATACCAAAGGCACGGTCTGCGTGTGGAATGGCAGGGACGATGGGCAACAGGCCAAGCGCCGGATGCAGGCCCGAGCGCATGAACCCGTACCAGCAGGCGCAGCCCGCAACGATATAGGGGGCACCGCCCAGACTCGCGCGAATGCGGGTCGAATTGGGCCGGTCCTGTTTGCCCCGGTCCAGACGGCGGGGCAACCAGTTGAACAGCAGATAGACCATCGCCGCCGCGCCGAACGAAAACAGCAACCACATCGGCGCCAGATCGCCCGACGGGTAGAAGACCGCCAGAATGATCAGCCCCGCCGCGTCGTCGGCAATGGCCAGTAGCAGCAGAAACCTCACCGCCGGATGGCCTGCACCAAAAACGATCCGCCCGATCAGGTAACTGAAGGCGATGTCGGTGGCTGTCGGAATGGCCCAGCCATTGGCCACGGCGTCATAGGTGTCTGACCCCATCAGTGCGGCCAGTCCCAGATAGACCGCGATTGGCCCGAACATGCCGCCCGCGGTTGCAAACAGGGGCGTTGCAGCCTTTTTGCCGCGCAATGAGCCGTTGCTGAGGATCACCGCCTCCCACACTTCCTTGGCGGCGATGGCAAAGAACAATGCCATCAGGATATCGTTGACCAGATAGTGCAGTGTCAGCGTCCGGTGGCCATCATGCAGATGCCCGATCGGGGCATGATCCCAGATCACGAACTCGGTGAAGGCATGGTAGCTATGGGCGTCGATATTGGCCCAGATCAAAGCGATCAACGCGCCGAAGATCAGCAGCAGTGAATACTCGGCGACAAAATTCCAGACGCGATACATGTGACCACCCTGTTTCGCAGCTTCCAGGTTCAGACCTAGGGTATTTAGCGAAACGGGGCAACCAGAGGCGCGAACGGTCGCAAATGTCAGGCGTCAGGCAACGGCCTGCCAGGCCACGCCCGCCAGCACCGCGCCCATCATCGCATAGCCGATATAGGCGGCAAAGACCCTTGGCTTGACCAGCGCCCAGACGGCGATGGCGGCGGGGATGCAGCTTACGCCGCCCGCGATGACAAAGCTCATCGCAGCGCCCTGGGTCATGCCCTGAGCAAGCAGCGCGTCGACCAGCGGCACCGCTGCATAGCCGTTGAGGTAGGCAGGTGCGCCGACTACGGCCCCCAGGATGATCGGCATCAGCCCGTCGCCGCCCAGCACAGAGGCTACCAGATCGGCGGGAATATATTCCAGCATCAGCGCCTCGATCACATAGGCCAGTGCCAGCCATTTCAGCAGGAAATGCGCATTGTCGAGCGCGCTCGTCCTGAACGCCTGACGCCGGGCATTTTCGCCCCAGAACTTCCACACCGGCTTGCCCTCAAACGGCTTGTCGCTGCTGCAGCACCCGCCACAGCCCTGTTTTTTCTCGCGCAGGGGGTCGGCAAAAACCGCGCTTCGCGCCGCCAGCATGGTGGCAAAGCCACCCATCAACCCGATGCTGACCGCTGCCAACGTCTTGGCGATGGCAAATTCCCAGCCCAGCGTCCCAGAGGTGATCAGGAACATCGCCGGGTCCATCAGGGGCGAGGCCAGCCAGAACGCCATCACCGCGGCCAAAGGCGCACCAAGCGCCAGCATCGCCGCGATGAACGGGATTACCTCGCAGGAACAGAAGGGCGAAAGGCCCCCCAACAGCGCCGCCAGCACGATCATGCGTACCTGCCGTCCCTCGAAAGCTTTCGCCAGCAGGCTCTCGGCGCCGCTGGCCTTCATGTAGGCCACGGCCAGCACCGCGAAGGTGATGAAAGGCGCCGTGTGCCACAGCGCATCGCTGGCGAAGGTGATTGTCGGCCATAGCTGCGCCCAGTCGAATACCGCCACCAGCGCCAGAATGATGACCAACGCCACCCACGCCTTGTCGAGACGCCATTTCGGCCCCTGGGATTGTACCGTCGTGTCAGTCATGTCCGTGTCCTTCATGCGGGTGATCACTGTCGGCGCAACATTCGCGCAGCAGGAATTCCGAGATGCTTTTCAATTCGTCATAAGCGACCGCTGCGCAGATGATGCTGCGCCCGCGTTTCTCCTGGGTGACCAGCCCGGCCTGCGCCAGAATTTTCATGTGATGGGTCAGGGTCGATCCGGTCACACCGGTCCGTTCTCCCAACTCGCCGATGCTCAGCCCCTCGGGACCGGCCCGCACAAGGCTGCGCAACACCATAAGCCGCTGCTCGCTGCCAAGCGCTGCAAAGGTCGAGGCCGCCAGGGCCAGGTCAAGATCGGGAATCGCTGTCTGTTTCATGTTTCTAGAATTATAGAAATAAAATCCGGATGCAACCTTTATTTCGAATATTGTCGAAATAATGTATGGACGGCCGAAGGACCAATCTACCAAATCTTCGTGCCGATCGTTCGTCATGATCCGGCATCGCCCGGCTGGACGTGCAAAACGTACAGAACTCGCGTACGTTCCGTACATCCTGTACCGAATGACATGACCGATCTTACAGTTAACATTTCCCGCTGCCGTCTGTGCGCCGACCGCTTCGCCGCGACCCACACGGCGCATGAACCGCGCCCTGTCGTCTGGTTCAAACCCTCGGCGCGGCTGTTGATCGCCGGGCAGGCGCCAGGGATGCGCGTGCACAAGTCAGGCAAGCCCTTTGATGATCCCTCGGGGGATCGCCTGCGCGACTGGCTGGGGCTAAGCCCTTCAGAATTCTACGATAAATCCCGCGTTGCCGTGGTGCCGATGGCGTTTTGTTTTCCGGGCTACGACGCCAAGGGATCGGATCTGCCACCGCCCAGGATCTGCGGCACGACATGGCACGATCAGGTCATGCAAACCCTTGATAAGGTTGAGCTTACTGTGCTTGTGGGCGGCTATGCCCATAAATATCACATGGGCGTGAAAACTGGCGTGACGGATACGGTCAGGGCATGGGAATCGCACGCGCCCCGCCTCTTTCCCTTGCCTCATCCCTCGTGGCGCAATACAGGCTGGCTTAAGAAAAACCCGTGGTTCGAGGAAAATCTTTTGCCGAAATTACGCGCGCAGGTTCAAAGGGTTATACATGGCTGAGACCATTCTGGATGCTGCCCATGCCGCCATGCAGGCCGACGTTAACGATGACGCCGCCCGGCTGCACTTCTATGAAAAACTGGTCGGGAGCGAGCTGTTTCTGTTGCTCGAATCAGAACCCGAAGATGATCAAATTACCCCGCATGTGTTTGATTTAACGGATGAATCCTTTGTTCTGATCTTCGATCGCGAGGACCGGCTGACGCAATTCACCGGCATCACCTCTCCCTATGCGGCCTTATCGGGGCGCACGGTGTTTCAACTGCTGGCCCCGCAGGGGCTGGGCGTGGGGTTCAACCTCGATGTTGCACCCTCGTCGATCCTGCTGCCTGCCGAGGCGGTGGACTGGCTGGCCAATATGGAAATTGCCCCCGACGAAATCTCTCAGAAAGTGGAAAAATTCAACGCGCCCAAAGGGTTGCCCGAAGCGTTCCTGAGCGCGCTCGACACCCGTCTTGCGGCCGCCACGGGGCTGGCCGATCTCGCCTATCTGGTGGCGGCCGATTACGCCAATGGCAGCAACGGCCATCTGCTTGGCTTTGTTAACGCCCGTCCGGATGCCCATGCCGCATTGACGCAAACTGTGGCCCAGGCCCTTGTTTTTTCAGGCCTTGAGGCCGGTACAATTGATGTCGGTTTTTTCGATGCCGCCAATCCGGCGGCGGCAAAACTGGCGAAATGCGGGTTGCGATTCGATCTGCCTCAGCCGCAGGTCACGACGCGGTCAGCCCCCGGATCAGACCCGGAAAAGCCGCCTATTCTCAGGTAATTAGTATCCCAGGCTGCGATCCACAAGATGCAGGAACGGCTCGCCCGCCTCGCCCCGGCGGATGTTCTCGGCGATCACCTGTGCGGCCGTTTCGGGCCGCGTCTCGGACGCGATATGCGGGGTCACGGTAACTTTTGGATGTGCCCAATAGGGGTGATCGCGGGGCAGGGGCTCCACCCGGAAGACGTCCAGCGTGGCATGGCCGATCTGGCCCGCATCCAACGCGTTCAGCAGCGCGTCATCGTCAATCAACGGCCCTCGTCCGGGGTTGATAATCACCGCGCCTTTGGGCGTCTGTGCCAGTGTTTTGGCATTCAGGATATTTTCGGTCTGCGGCGTAAAGGGCAGCAACAGAACAAGAATTTCAGCGGTGCCCAAGGCCTGAGCTAATCCATCCTCGCCGGACAAGCAGGTGATGCCGGTGGCGTCCTTGGGGGATCGGCTCCACCCGGTGACGTCAAAGCCAAGCCTCGCCAATGCGGTGCCGCAGGCGGCCCCAAGCGTGCCCAGCCCCAGGATCGTGACGCCGCGATGCTCCGCCAGCGGCGGGATTTCCTTACGCCATTCCCCGTCCTGGCCGTTAACATGAAGGTCGGTGTTTAAATGGTGTCGCAGCACATGGCCGGTGACCCATTCGATCATTCCCTGCGTCAGCCCGTGATCGACCATCCGCGCCAGCGGAATCTTAAGGGTCTGGTTACCCACAACATCCTCAACCCCCGCCCAAAGGTTAAGAACTGCCCTGGCGCGGGTGAATTTCGTGAAATCCTGCACCTCGCTATTGGGCGCGTAGACGATGTAATCAACCTGCTCCGGCGGCAGATCCGTGCTCAGAGCGACATCTAGACCGGCGGCGGAAAAAGCTGATTTCAAGGGGTTTTCGTAGGTTTTCCACCGCTCGTACATGGCGGCAAACAGCACGTTGACGGTCATCTTTGTCACCTTGGTTTATGGATATGCGCACTCTGGATCAGGCCAAAACCGATGAGCAGGATCAGCATCGCCGATCCGCCGTAGCTGACCAGCGGCAAAGGCACCCCCACCACCGGCGCCAACCCCATGACCATCGACATGTTGACCGCGTAGAACAGGAAAAAGGTTGCCGCAACACCGAGGATCAACAAGGACGAAAAGCGATCCTTGTTGGACAGCGCAGCGATGATACAGAAGAAAACGATCAGCGCATAAAGCGACAAAAGTGAAAAAGCACCGACAAACCCGAACTCTTCCGCCAGCGTTGTAAAGATAAAGTCCGTGTGCTTTTCGGGCAAGAAATTCAGTCTTGATTGCGTGCCTTGCATGAACCCGCGCCCTGCCCAACCGCCGGACCCTAAAGAGATTTTGGATTGTGTGATGTGATATCCCGCCCCCAGCGGGTCGCTGGAAGGGTCCAGAAACGTATCAATGCGCCGGAACTGGTAGTCCTTCAATAGCTGCCAGGGTGTTCCCCGACTCTGGAATACAGTTGTGATAAGCGCGACAACCGCCGCGATCACAACCGCGAAATATCCCCAATGCACGCCCGCCAGGAACATCACAAGCGCTCCTGCGGTGATTAGCAGGATCGACGTGCCGAGATCTGGCTGCTTCAGGACCAATGCTACCGGGATCAGGATCAGGATCACTGGAAGCACGACCCATATGAAACGCGAGGTCTTCTTCAGGGGCAGCCAGTCGTAATAGGCGGCCAGCACCATGACGAGCGCGATTTTCATCAGTTCCGAGGGCTGAAGACGCATGAATCCGAGGTTTATCCAGCGCTGCGCCCCTTTGCCTTCGATGCCGACAAGTTCCACCGCGACAAGCAGCAGGAGCGAGATGATGTAGGCGACGACCGACATGTTTCGCCAGAACCATATGGGCACCATGGCGACGAAGAGCATCAACACGAGACCAAGCGCGAAACGCTTCATCTGTGGTCCGGCCCAGGGTGAAAAAGATCCGCCCGCCACCGAATAGAGCATCAGAAAACCCGCCGAGGCGACCGCGATCAACAGGACGATCAAGGGCCAGTTGAGATAGAGCACCTTGCGGAACCCTGTGGGCGTGGTCTTGACGGTATATTCCAGATAACTCATGCGCGGTCGCTTTTGTCTTTATGGCGATCTGGCCGGATCTGGCGTAGCCTTTCCTGCTGTTCCTTGATCCGGGCACGATCGGCTGTTGGATAGGCTGTCAGCGGTGGCTCGCCGCCGTAAAGCGCCTGCAACGTAACATCCCGCGCAATCGGCGCCGCCGCGGTCGAGCCGCCACCGCCATGTTCGACCACGACGCAAACCGCAATCTTGGGTTTGTCGAACGGTGCAAAGTTCACATAGAGCGCGTGATCGCGCCGCTCCCACGGCAGGTCGCGGTTACGGGTCACACCACGCGCGCGCTCGGCCTTGGTGATGTTCCGCACCTGGCTGGTGCCCGTCTTGCCCGCCATCTTGAAGGCATCTTCGACGATCCGGCTGCGGTAGGCGGTGCCACGGTTACTGTTCGAGACCGCGTACATCGCCTTGCGCACCAGTCTCAGAAGGTTTTCGTTGAGCCCAAGATCCTCGGGCGGCTCAATGGCTTCCTCGACGCCATTGATGGATTTGATCAGCCGCGGCTTGATCATCTTGCCGGTCGCAAGCCGTGCGGTCATCACCGCAAGCTGCAACGGAGAGGCCAGAACATAGCCCTGTCCAATCGCCACATTCACCGTATCGCCGCGCAGCCATTCGCTGCCCTTGCTCTCCAGTTTCCATTCATTGGTCGGCGCCAGCCCTTGAGAAACGCTTGTCATCGGCAGGTCATGCACGACGCCAAGGCCCAGGCGCCGGGCCATGTCGCTTATCCGCTCGATGCCCGCACGTTGTGCCATATCGTAATAGTAGACATCGCAGCTTTCGCGCAATGAACGGTGCAGATCCACATAGCCGTGGCCTGCGCGTTTCCAGCAGTGGAAGCGCCGCCCGCCGACCCTCAGATGTCCCGGGCAATAGACCGTATCGCCCGGAACGGCCACGCCGCTTTCAAGCGCTGCCAGCGCGGTGACCATCTTGAAGGTTGATCCCGGCGGATAGACACCTTGAACGGCCTTGTTTGGCAAAGGCCGGTATTTGTTTTCCAGAAGTGCCTTGTAGTCAGCGCTGGAGATGCCGCGGACAAAGAGGTTGGGATCGTAATTCGGCGACGAGGCGCAGGCCAGCAGATCGCCGGTTTCGCAATCGATCACCACCGTTGCGGCACTTTCTCCATCAAGCCTGTCGTTGACATAGGCCTGCAGCTCGTTGTCGACGGTGATCTGGATATCTTGTCCCGCCACACCTTTCTTGCGGTCAAGTTCGCGCATGACACGACCGGCTGCGTTGACCTCGACCCGCTTGGTACCGGCGGTGCCGCGCAACGTATCTTCCATCTTCACTTCCAGACCGATCTTGCCGATCTGGAACCGGGGGATAAGCAGCAAGGCGTCCGGCGCGTCTATATTCTCGAGATCGCGGTCACTGACGGCGCCGACATAGCCGACGATATGGCCGTAATCGCCACCACCGGGATAGTGTCGTGACAGTCCGACCTCGGGTGTAATACCGGGCAGGGCAGGGGCGTTGACCGCGACACGGCTGATCTCGTCCCAACTGACGCGATCGGCCACCGTCACTTGGGTATCGCCGCGCAACTCCTTCAATTCGCGCCGCGCGCGTTTCAGCAGGTCCGGGTCAAGCTCGACCAGTTTTGACAGCCGGGTGATAACCTCTTCCACGTCACCGGCATCCTCGCGCACCATGGTGATGCGATAACTGGGGGCGTTTTCGGCCACAATCGCACCGGTGCGGTCAAAGATGCGGCCACGTGCCGGCGGTATCAGACGTATATTGATGCGGTTCTCTTCGGCAAGCAGGCGAAACTGATCAGCCTGTTCCACCTGCATATATCGCATTCGCAGCGCCAGGAGGGTCATGAAACCAGCCTGTGCCCCGCCAAGAATAAGCCCGCGCCGCGTGATCTTGCGCTGACTGTCGGCAGTGTCTTTGGCCGGGCGCTTCATATCCTGTATCCCCGCGTATCGGTATCTCTGGGGCCGCGCCTGCGGATGCCAAAGACGCTTTGGGTTATCAGCACGACGATGGGATACGCGATCAGCGTCATCACCATCTGGATCAGGCTGAGGCCAAGCGGTGCCTGATCGATTACCGTCAGCCCGAGGATGATGCGATACCCCAGGGTCATGATCACCAGCGTCGTGGCGACGGTCAGCCATTCGACAGGGAAGGTCAGATCACGCAAACCGGGCGCGCGGTTTCGCAGCGTTTCGCTGCCCAGAAGCACCAGTGCTGCCCATAGCCCGGGGGGGCGTTGCACCAGAAAATCAGCCAGCAGAAAGATTAGTGCGATCAATACAGGCGGTGCACAATCGGGCCGTCTGAGCACCCAGGCGAAGGTAACCGCCAACATCAGTTCGGGCGCAGCCCAGGCCTTGGGGACGGTATCGAGCGGCAAGAGCTGCAGGAACAACAGGACCACGCAAACCAGAACATAGAGGCTGCGCATCATCAGGGGGCGCCGAGTGTCAGCCATTTTCACCCTCCGCCGTTGTGTCGGTGGAGGTTTCAGGCGTCTCGGATGGATCGTTCCGAAGCGCCGGGGCGATCAGGTTGCCAGGGTCGGTGATAGATTCGTTACCGTAGTGGCGCAGGACGCGTAGAAATTTCAGGCGTTCATAGTCGGCGGCCAGCCGCACCCGCATGCGTCCGCCCGGGTCTTCCGCGACCTGACCGACAAGCAATCCGGCCGGAAACACACCCCCATCGCCCGACGACATGACCCTGTCGCCCGGCCTGACCTGATCGGCATCTTCGATGAAATCAATCGGCGGGGCGGCAGTATTATCCCCAATCAGCAGTGCCTGTTGACCGGACGGCTGGATGGTAACGGGAACGCGGCTGGAGGTATCGGTCAGCAGGATCACCCGCGCGGTATTGTTGCCAACACCTGAAATGCGCCCGATGAGCCCAAGACCATCCATCGCGGCCCATCCATCGACAATCCCGTCGCGCCCGCCGACATTCAACAGCACCGACTGGCGAAACGGCGATCCACTGTCAGCCAGCACGACGCCGGTGACATAGGTCAGGCGCGGATCGAGCTGTACATTGTTCAAATCCAGCAAGCGCGCATTTTCCTGCTCTAGCTGTAGCGCGGCCTCTTTCCAGGCCTTCATCTGCTGCAATTCGCGCCGCAATTCCTGATTTTGCTGGTAGATGCGGCGATAGCTCTGAAAGTCACGCAGGATGTTTACAGTACCTGTCACCGGCGCCATGGCCCAGTCAAAGCTGGGTACGACCCGGTCAACCACCTGCGCGCGAAACCGTTCGACCCGGGGGCTGTCAATGCGCCACAGCAGGAAGAGCCCAAGCAGAAACAGCAGCAAGACCCCGAAAAGCAATCGCCTTAACGGGCCGGTGAATTCGCCGGATTGTTCTCGGTCACTCGCCAATGGCTCTCCTTTTGTCTAAAAGGTGGTCGCCTTAGCTGTCGTAGTCAATCGCGTGGCGCAACTGTTTTTCAAATTCAAGCGCCTTGCCGGTGCCCAGGGCCACGCAGTTCAGACTGTCATCGGCGATTGATACCGCCAGCCCGGTCTGTTCGCGCAGCGCCAGGTCGAGATCACCCAGAAGGGCACCGCCGCCGGTCAGCATCACGCCGCGGTCTACGATATCCGCCGCCAGATCGGGCGGGGTCGCTTCCAGTGCGGTCATAACCGCTTCGCAAATTGCCTGCACCGGTTCGGCCAGCGCTTCGGCCACCTGGGCCTGGCTGATCTCGGTTTCCTTTGGCACGCCGTTCAAAAGATCACGGCCCCGAATCTGCATCGAACTGCCGCGCCCGTCATCGGGCATCCGCGCGGTGCCGATGGATGTTTTCACCCGCTCGGCGGTGGATTCGCCTACCAGAAGGTTCTGCTGGCGGCGTAGATAGTTAATGATCGCTTCGTCCATGCGGTCACCGCCGACGCGGACCGAACGAGCATAAACGATGTCGCCCAGTGACAGAACGGCAACCTCGGTTGTCCCGCCGCCGATATCCACCACCATGTTGCCGGTGGGATCGGTGATTGGCATGCCAGCGCCGATGGCGGCCGCGATCGGCTCGGCGATCAGGCCGGCGCGGCGTGCGCCCGCGCTCAGCACCGATTGGCGAATGGCGCGTTTTTCAACTGGAGTCGCGCCATGTGGTACACAGACGATGATCTTGGGTTTTGAAAAAGAGGAGCGCTTATGCACCTTGCGAATAAAGTGTTTGATCATCGCCTCGGCAGTGTCAAAATCGGCAATGACACCTTCGCGCATCGGGCGGATCGCCTCGATACTGCCCGGGGTGCGGCCCAGCATCAGCTTTGCATCTTCGCCCACGGCCAGCACTTTTTTGACACCGTCCTTGACATGATAGGCCACAACCGACGGTTCAGACAGGATCACTCCGCGTCCTTTGACGTAAACCAGCGTGTTCGCGGTTCCCAAATCAATTGCCATGTCCTGCGCGAACAGGCCTGGGATTTTGTATAATATCGACATTTTACGCGTCGTCCTGTGGTGATCATGCTCGATGGGCCCGTGATACAACACGGTGCGTTAAATCACCTTATAGATGCCAAGAAGAAAAGGCGAAAGGCCCCGTTTTTATGCTCTCAGCACGTAGTTGCCGGAATGTCAGACCAGTGTCGGGCGCCAGATTTATGACGCAGATCGCCACGCATCAGTCGGCCCCGCCTCGATCACCGGTCGGGCTGGCCTCGCTCAAAAGGCTGAAATTAATCGAAGTGTAACCTTTTTCATGTCTGTTCAGGGCAGGGACCACAGCTTTGACGGGAAGTAACATGATTGTCGGCATGGTATTCTGCTCTGTTTTATTTGGCGTCGTTTTTGGCATAATCACCTACGCGTCGGGTTCGACGCTTTTAATGGCCTTCGCAGCCTATGCCATTTCCGGCGCACTACTGTTGCTTGGGATGACCTTGCTTCAGACAATCCGGGTTATGGCGGCAGACGCACTGCACGAGCCGCAGCCAGACCGCTCAAGCTGATCGGTAAAGTGCGCGCTGATCGCCGGGTTTGAAATATGATAGCTCGACAGCAGCTCTGCTGAATGGCCCCTGGTGAATACAAGCACCGACAGAACCGATTTAAGCCTCAGGTTGACTTTGGCTCATGCGTTCAAGATGGCCGCGCAGGTCCTCAGCCTCTCGGCGGGCTTCGCGCAGCCCGTCCATAGTGGCGGATAGTTCGGCCTCGGTCTGGCTGAGCTGGTTGGTCAATTCCGCTTCACGCTGCTGCAAATAGGTGATGGCCTGATCGCGGGTTTCTTCTGCTTCGTGCAATTCCTGTGCCATTTTCTCCAATTCGCCCACGTCCGACCCGGCCACACGGATGAAGCGATGCACCAGCCAGTTGGCGAACCATCCCAGGCAAAACGCCACGAACAGCACGATGGCGGTGGCAATGATAAACTCAGTTCTGTTCATCTGGCGTATCTTCCTGGTTCTGTTCGGCTGTGTTTGCCGGGTCTTCGACCTGAATTTGTTCTTCCAGGCTTTCAAGCCCCGTCTGTCTTTCCTTGATCGGCTCGGGGCGGATCAATTTGAATTCTATACGGCGGTTGGCTTCGCGGCCTTCCTCGCTGTCATTTTCGGCGATCGGCGCGCTTTCGCCATAGCCCTTGGCGGTCAGGGCCGATGTCAGCACGCGGCGTTCGCGCAAAGCGCTGAGCACTGCACGAGCGCGCGATTGGCTGAGTTGTTGGTTCATGACTTCGCGACCCTGACTATCGGTATGACCGCCGATTTCCATGCGAAGCTCGCCGCATTTCTTCAGGATTTCAGCAATGTCATCTATGATCACCACGCCATTTTCGTCGATCGTGGCTGAACCGGGTTCGAAATTGATCTTACGCTCGGTCAGGATGCTTGCAATCGTGGCTTCACACTCATCGGGTGTTGGAATGCTGGCAACCGGATCAAGTGCCTTTTGGTAGTTAACATCGATTGAAAACTCTTTCGCATCGCCCAGTTTGTCTGACAGGAACTGCGCGATGACGGCATTGGCACCCCTCTGACCGGTATTGCCAGAGATCTCGACAATTTCGGGCGTAACGGTGACCGCACCGTTTGACAGGTACGAAAGCGCTTCAAGACCAGTGAGGATACGTGTCGGCCAGTCCTGCGGCAGGCCGTTGGCGATCCGGGCGGTATTGTGCACGCTGTCCGAGGAGAAACGGGCCTTGGCAAAGCTGTTGACCGTGTCGCGGGTCGTCTCGCTACCCACTCTCCCGCGGATCTGGACCAGCCCTTCGGGCGACAGGGTGACGACAAATTCGGGTGTAATTTCAGTGGTTTTTTCAGGCGCGGATGGCAGAACTGCATGCAGGGCGAACACCTCGGGCAGCGAGGTTTCGAGAGTGCCCACCACATCGTCAAAGCGGTTTTCCACAATACCCTGCGCTGCCACCAGCGTAATGTCGGCATCGGAAAAGGTGACACTTCCACCACCAAGCTGACCGAGGGCGGCAATGGCCTGCGCTGCGGCCTTGCCCCATTGCGGCGACGGGACACCCAGACCGATGGTGCAGTCTGCATCGTAGCGCAGCCCGGCTTTGGCGGCGGCCATCAGAATCGCATCACGCGCCGCCTCGGTATCGGCCGAACAAGCATCGAATCGCGCCTGCCCATCCTGAATCAGGAACCTGAGTGTAAAGGGAGTGATAACCGGACGCGGCGCCGATATATCAATTGCCAGGCGAATGCCGTCAGGGATATTGCGCGCCAGATCAGCTTCGATCTTGTCCTTCTGCTCTGCCGTATCCGCCATCGCCGTAATTTCAATACGCTCTGCGGCGACGGAAATTTTGGTGCGCGGTAGTTTTTTGATCGTGCGCACCGCATAGTCCAGGGCATGATCCCAAGTGTCAGCGGCCGGATAATCTGCGGTTTCCAGCAAATCTATCACCTCTGAGCCATCGGCTGCATCGATCACGTCTTCCAGCAGTTGTTCGCGGTCGGTCGAAGCTGGAATAAGACCAATCAAGGAAAGGCCGCTGTCGTTACGCAGGATTTCAATCGAAAAATCAGGTGGTGCAATGTCGGCACTATCGGCCACATCCATCTGGTCAATAACGCGTGCTGCATCAACAATCGTACCGGCAACGGACAATGCCTTGAACCGGAGTGCTTCGGTTGGTGCGGTGCCGCCCAGAAACACCTGCAATCCATCGGCATCGACCTCGGACCAGATCAGGCCCTCCCGGTCCAACTCATCGCGCACGTCGTTGCGCGAGACGTCTTCGATGATGCGGACGGAAAAGCTTGCTGCGATCAGGCAGAGAATCGCCGCGACGATAAAGCTGGCGGTAACCGCAAAGATGGCAGACAGGCGCATGACAAGGCCGGTAACTAGTTGTTCCTCTGACGTGTTTAGGGCCCTGCGCCCCCGAGTTCAATCAAAGGAAAAGGGCAGCGGCGAAAAACGGCAGGGGCAGCAGTCCGGCATCACGATTTGACCGGAAGAGTTTCAGCAGACCTGCCGGATCGTCGATATCCAGATGCCTGAGCTGCCATTGCAGGTGCCAGCCGAGCGCCCAGGGCCCGCAGATTGCTACCAGCACAGCAGCGAAATGCCCGTCGAGTGTTGTCAGCATCACCGCCAGCGCCATCAGCGTCACCGTCAGCACCAAAAACCAGCGCAACCACCTCGGAGAGTTCGACCCGAACAGGCGCGCGGTGGATTTCACCCCGATCAGAGCGTCATCATCGGCGTCCTGATGGGCATAAATCGTGTCGTAAAACAGCGTCCAGGCGATACCGGCCAGATAGAGGATCACCGCAGGCCAGTGCAATGCGCCGGTATGAGCTGTCCATGCCAGAAGCGCGCCCCAATTGAATGCAATGCCCAGAAACGCCTGTGGCCACCAGGTAAAGCGTTTGGCAAAGGGGTAGATCGCCACCGGCAAGAGCGACAACACACCCAGTCCGATCGCGGCAATGTTGAAGCTCAGCAGGATGGCGAAGGCGATCAGCGCCTGCGCGGCCAGCCAGATCAGCGCGCCACGGACGCTGACCTGCCCGGATGGAATAGGCCGTGAGGCGGTACGCGCGACGGATCCATCGATATGCCGGTCGGTGATATCGTTCCAGGTACAGCCTGCACCGCGCATCAGGAACGCGCCGATTGCGCAACCGGCAAAGATCCACAGATCATGGGCGCTGGCGCGTCCGTCATAAAGCATCGCCAGTAACAACCCCCACCAACAAGGAAGCAGCAACAGCCATGTACCAATAGGACGATCGGCGCGGGAAAGCCTCAAATACGGGCGCGTCGCGGGAGGTGCCAATCGGTCAACCCAGTTGCCGCGATAGGCATCGGCGACCTGGCCCGCTGCCTCTGGCGTCTTGTCAGTCTCGGTCATATGTTGGCCCCATGACGTCGGCAAAGATCAGGCTTTATGTAGAGCACCCTCTGGGGCAAGGGCAATCGGTTCCTCTGAACCGCGATCAGGCGCATTATCTTTTCGGGGTGATGCGGCGTTCGGTGGGGGACCTTGTTGCGCTCTTTAACGGAAAGGACGGCGAATGGCAGGCCGATATCACCGAGGCCGGGAAACGCGGCGGCGTTTTGGCGGTCAAGACCCAGTCGAAAGCGCTTCAGATGCCACCCGATCTGTGGCTGATCTTTGCGCCGATCAAAAAGGCCCGCACTGATTTTATCGTTGAAAAAGCCGCCGAGATGGGCGCGCGGCGCATCTGTCCGGTCCAGACTGATTTCACCAATGCCGACCGTATCCGGCAAGACCGTCTGCAGGCCCACGCGGTTGAGGCCGCCGAGCAATGTGGCGGCACGTTTGTGCCTGAGGTGTGCGAACTGCAAAAGCTCAGCCGTGTACTGGAAGAATGGCCCGAAGATCGCCAGTTGATGTTCTGTGACGAGGCTCTGGTCGGTGCCGCCAAGACGTTGCGCATGGCAGGTGGAGAGAAATGGGCCATTCTGATCGGTCCCGAGGGTGGGTTTTCGCAAGCCGAACGTGCGCGTTTGGGCGATGCGGCTTACGCTCACTCAGTCAGCCTTGGTCCCCGCATCCTGCGCGCCGATACTGCGGCGGTCGCGGCGCTGACGGTTTGGCAGCAGGCATTGGGAGACTGGACATGAATTTTATTCGCCCCGAAGCGCGCCGCGCGATCTGGCAGTGGCGCGAGGTGCTGGTGGCGATCGCGGTTCTTGTCGTGGGGGCCTATTGGGCGATTAGCACAGGTGAACTACTGCGCTGGCTGGGATATGTGGTGTTGGCCGTGGGCATATTTTTATTGCTTTCGGGGGTGCAGCGCGGTCGGTTCCGCGGCAATCAGGGCGGCCCTGGCGTTGTGCAGGTGGATGAGGGGGCTGTTGCCTATTTCGGTCCGCTCAATGGCGGCGTGGTAGCCCTGCGCGAGATGAACAGCCTGACCCTCGATCCGACGGGAACCCCGGCGCACTGGGTGCTCAGCCAGGCTGGCCAGGCCGATCTGTATATACCGCTCAACGCCGCGGGTGCCGAAGCGCTGTTCGACGCCTTCGCTAGCCTGCCAGGCATCAGAACCGAATTCATGCTGGCCGAGATGGGGCGCAGTTCTGCCCGCCCGATCATAATCTGGGAACGGGTCCCCGATCTTTCAAAACTGCATTGATGCATTAGTGGTTGGGAAACTCGATCTTATTGCGCGCTCAGCCGCCCTTCGCGCGGGTTCCCGGCCCAACGGGTGACCGCGTCCAGATAGTTCTTGCGCTTTTGTTTCTGTGATGAAACTCCCCATCCGGTTTCAACGTCTTTGCGGGCCTGCGCGACCTCCTGGCGTAAAATATCGCTGCGTGCCTGCAGCCGCGAGACTTTCATCAACTTGCCTAACAGGGCATTGGTTCGGGGCAGGTTGGAATAGCCCATCCTGAACAGTTCCACCGACATTTCAGGTGAAAAGCCTTCCACATTATAGTTTAAATTTTGACTGTACTCGAAATGCTTGCTGCGCGAACCCCGCATGAATTGCGCCTGAGTAATGCTCGATGTACGTGCGGCATTTTTGCGTTTGGCCCGCCGCTGCTGCTCTTCCCGGTCTTGGCGCGCATCACCGCCGCCGCCACGCGCCACGGCCAACTTACTGGTGCCGATAACAGTTGCTAAAGCTGTGAATAGGCCGACGGAAAATTGCCGACGGGAGTGGTCGGTTGGGGCGGCTTCTTTGCGCAACAGGCTTACTCCTTTTTTGAACGAAATAGCGTAGAGGTTGTGTACAGCTACAGAACAAGCATCAAATTTCTGTGTCTTTGTGCAGGCAATCGCCGCTTGACACCCCGAACCAGTCGTTTCACCACTGGCGCCCGAAACCACATGCAGGAGCGTCCACCATGTCCATTCCTCAATCCGGCGGCGGACCGATAGAGCACCATGAACAATTGGCCGGATATCTGGAAAGCGGCTGCAAGCCCGAGGATGAGTGGCGCATCGGCACCGAGCACGAGAAATTCGGCTATTGTCGTGATACGCTCAAGCCCATCCCCTATGATGGCGAGCGCAGCGTTCTGGCCGTGTTGGAGGGGCTGCGTGATCTGCATGGCTGGGCCCCGCTGGAAGAGGGCGGCAAGCTTATCGGGCTGGAAAAGGATGGGGCCAATGTCTCGCTTGAGCCGGGCGGACAGCTGGAACTGTCGGGCGCTCCGGTAGAGACCATTCACGAAACCTGCGACGAGGTGAACGCGCATCTGCGCGACGTGAAGGACATCGCCGATAAGGTCGGTGTCGGCTTCATCGGTCTGGGCGCGGCGCCGCAATGGTCGCATGAGGAAATGCCGATGATGCCCAAGGGCCGCTACAAGCTGATGGATGCCTATATGCAGAAGGTTGGCACCATGGGCCGGTCAATGATGCGCCGGACCTGCACGGTGCAGGTCAATCTGGACTTCGCGTCCGAGGCCGACATGGTGCAGAAGCTGCGTGTGGCGCTGGCCCTGCAACCAGTGGCGACTGCACTATTCGCGAATTCGCCGTTTTTTGACGGCAAGCCCAATGGCCACAAGAGTTGGCGCAGCCGTGTCTGGCGCGATCTGGATGCGGACCGGACGGGCATGCTGCCCTTCGTTTTCGAGGAAGGTTTCGGGTTCGAGCAATACGCGGATTATGCCCTTGATGTACCGATGTATTTTGTCTACCGCGATGGCCGGTATGTCGATGCGTTGGGCATGTCATTCCGTGATTTCCTGAAGGGTGAATTGCCTGCACTGCCCGGTGAAAAACCGACCCTGAGCGATTGGGCCGATCACCTGACAACGACCTTCCCCGAAGCCCGCATTAAGAAGTTCATGGAGATGCGCGGCGCCGATGGTGGCCCTTGGCGCAGGCTTTGCGCGCTACCGGCCTTCTGGGTCGGGCTGATGTATGATCAATCCTCGCTCGATGCGGCATGGGACCTGTGCAAGGACTGGGACACCGAGACCCGCGAGGCCCTGCGCGTGGCCGCCAGTGAAAACGCTTTGCAGGCGCAGGTGGGCAAGATCAACATGCACGATCTGGCGCGCGAAGCCGTCGCGATCTCAGAGGCCGGGCTGAAGGCACGGGCACGCAGCGGCGCAGGTGGGCTGGTGCCGGACGAGACACATTTTCTCAATGCGCTCAAGGAAAGCGTGGAGAGCGGAAAGGTCCCTGCGGATGAGTTGCTTGATCACTACAATGGCGACTGGAACGGTGATCTGGATCGGATTTATGCCGAATACAGCTATTGATTGAAATGATCGCTTTGTGGACGAAGCGGACGTTGAGCATTTGACATAAGGTGCTAACGTAGAAAAATGTTTGGTAAACTCCTTAGGCCTCTTCGAAAAACAGTGTATAACTCCAAGCGGAAAACGATGGAAGCTGCGCTCAAGGAGCGGTGTGTTCCGGTGTTGCGAGAACAAGGGTTTAAGGGCTCGTTTCCAAATTTCTATAGAGAAAGCGATAAGTTTATAGCTCTAGTTAACTTCCAATATTATAGTGCAGGTGGCAGCTTTTGCGTGAACCTTGGGTATGCTGATCCTGAGCGAAAGAATGTCTTCTTTGAACCCCAAGCGAAGACAAATAGGCTGAGAGTCAGTGCAACCAAAGACCAACGAAGATTAGGTGCACTAGATGGCGGAGATCGGTGGTTTAGCTTTGGCAAGACAAGCTATGGCGAGTATCGAGGAACGCCATCAGGAGTAGCAGAAATAGCCGACACATGTACTCAGTTGCTGCTATCTGAAGCAAAAAATTGGTGGCAAGAAAAGCAAGGGCTATATCAGTAGTAGGCTCGGCATCTATCGTCTGCACTGTCCGCTTTGGGCTCGTAGCAGAATTTAGTCGTATCTTCGCTCATCCAGCCATCGCGCATACATTCTGCGAATATCTGCTTTTGTGTGCAGATGACAGAGGCTATGTTGCACATTCGGTTGGAGAACGGCCCACTTACCCAAATTGGTCAACGTCGTCGTCAGGTGGGCGGGGTCCATGTATTTAGGACAGCAACAAATTTGCATGACACGTCGTAGCCGTCTGAGAGAAATAGGGTGACTTTAGGCGCGACAGGAAAACCTTGCCTATACAAATTGCGCTTCACCCGATAGTGCACTGTCTTTAACCTTGGATGACGCGTCGCTTGTGATTCCGTACGGCCCATATCACCTGCCCAATACAAAGAACCTCCGCCTTGAAAAAAACGATCGCAGATGCGCTTGCCCGCAAGGGCTATGATACTTTGACGCCTGTTCAACAGGCCGTCACCCAACCGGAACTGCAGGGGCGAGATCTTTTGGTTTCAGCCCAAACCGGATCGGGCAAAACCATCGGGTTTGGATTGGCGATCGCGCCCACGTTGCTGGGCGACGGTGAGACATTCAGCGAGGCAGGCACGCCGCTGGCTCTGATCATCGCCCCGACACGTGAATTGGCAATGCAGGTTAAGCGTGAACTTGGCTGGCTTTATGCGGATGCAGGCGCGTCTCTCGCCTCCTGTGTCGGAGGTATGGACATGCGCGACGAACGCCGTGCATTGGCACGCGGCGCCCATATCGTTGTCGCTACACCGGGACGGTTGCGCGACCATATCATGCGCGGCTCGATTGATCTGACCAAAGTCCGCTCGGTTGTGCTGGACGAGGCCGATGAAATGCTCGACCTGGGTTTTCGCGAGGACCTGGAATTCATTTTACAGGAAACACCAGCACAGCGTCAGACGCTGCTGTTTTCCGCCACCGTTCCCAGCTCGATCACCAAGCTTGCGCGAAGCTATCAACGCGACGCGGAACGGATATCTACGGTTGGCGAACAAACGCAACATACCGATATTGAGTACCGTGCCATGATGGTGGCTGCGCGCGACGGGGAAAACGCAGTCATCAATGTGCTGCGCTACTACGAGGCACCCAATGCGCTTGTGTTTTGCAACACCCGTGCAATGGTGTCGCGCCTTACAACGCGGCTGTCTAACCGTGGTTTTTCGGTCGTGGCGTTGTCCGGTGAACTGACCCAAAGTGAACGAACCAACGCATTGCAAGCCATGCGTGACGGGCGGGCGCGGGTCTGTGTCGCGACAGATGTCGCTGCCCGGGGGATTGATCTGCCTAAGCTTGATCTGGTGGTCCATGCCGAATTGCCGGGCAGTCACGAAACCCTCTTACACCGATCGGGCCGTACCGGTCGCGCGGGGCGCAAGGGCGTGAGCGCACTGGTGGTTGTGCCGTCGTCGCGTAAAAAGGCGGAACGCATTCTGAATTTCGCCAAACTCAATGCGGATTGGGGCTCGGCGCCCTCGGCTGCCGACGTGGACGCACGCGATCAGGTACGTATGCTTGCTGCGGAGGACTGGCAGGCCGAGATCACCGAGAGTGAACGCGCCGCAGTCGATAAACTGATCGAGAAATTCACACCTGAACAAATCGCCGCAGCTTATATGCGGCAATACAAGATGCGCCATTCCGCGCCCGAAGAACTGGGCGCGGTTCAGCCCGAGGATCGCAAAAAACGCGCCGCCTTCGGCCCCAGCGTTTGGTTTTCACTGTCAGAAGGACGCAATCAAGCCGCGTCCCCGCGTCATTTGCTGCCAATGATTTGTAAGGCGGGCGATATAACCAAAGACGATATTGGCGCGATCCGCATCACCGACGACCTGTCCTATGTCGAAATCCGCGAAGCCAGCGTCAAAGGCTTTCTGGCCGCAGTTGGCCCCGGCATGAAGATTGAGGGGTCTAAAGATATTGTGCGTCTGGACAAAGCGCCAGACCTGCCGGCTTTCAAACGCGCCAAGCCTGATCGTGGGCCCAAGTCCGGGTCAGGCCATCGCAAAGGCGGCACACTGCCTATTGACTGGAACGACGCGCCGGAACCACGTCGCCGCAAACCTAAGCCCGAAGATCGCAAACCCCGCAAACCGCAGGGTCAAAAACCTGGTACGGAAGGATTAGACACCGCTGTGCACGCACCTTTGAACAGACAAAAACCTTCGAAGTCGCGTTCCGAGGGCAAGTCAAAAGCTGGCGAAGGCAGCACGTCAAGCAAGGCCGTGGGCAAGGATGGTATTCACAAACCTCGCGGTGGCGGCAAAGGGCCACCTCCCCCTAAAAGCAAGCCAAACAGCAAGAAAAACCGCGCCCGCGCCGCTGTGGCGAAGGCCGTGAAAGGCAAGCAAGCCGCGCCAAAAAAGCGATAAGGCTGGGTTTAGCTTAGTCTGCGTTCGGGTCCATTCCTGCTCTTGACCAGCCAACGGGCTGCAGCATTCGCTTTGCATACGTCACTTGGATTTGCAGAAATCCGGACAATAAGGCCGAGTATCTCACGGAGCTTTCGGAAAAATCTCGAAGCTCGGTTTTCTAGGTTCCTGCAAGAAGTCTGGAAGGGTCATTGGGCAAGTCCGGCAAGCTTATTCTCAATCCGTTCCTGCGCTGCGTGAAGCAGGTCAACTTCGCGGCCAGCAGCACCAAGTTCTACCGCCCGTTTGAGATGCGCCTGCGCTTGATGCAACAGGTCTAAAGCCTCTGGCGCAGGTAATGCTAGAGCACGCATTTCCTTCGAGATAGACAGCTTGCGCAGCAGCGCCACTTCGAGCAGGGGCTGTTCGGTGTCCCGATAATGTGCCGCGGCATCGCCAAGCGCAGACTCAGCCGCGGTCAGGAGTGAGACGATATGTTCCGGAGGCGCGTTCGTCGCGTGGGTCAGCAGGGCAGAGCCCATGGCCCCGGAGGCCATAGCAGCATCCTGCGGCATCTTTTGCTCACGGTAGAATTGCCGCGCTTTGTCGAACTCGTCGATCGCCCGCTTCCGCCGCGCCGGATCACCATAGACTTTCGCCTGGCGTTCGATCACCGTAGCGACGCCAAACCTCGCGCCGGCCATGTTTATGATGTCCCCAAGGTCACCAAACAGCCGTGTGGCGCGGTCGAGAGCCGAGAACGCCTGGTCGAGGGTCTCAACAAGTTCGGCGCCATCTAACTGGTCGGCGAGCAATAGATGAGCATTGCCCAAATTGTTGAGCGCTCGTGCCACCGACGGCTGGTCATCACCAAACAGCTCGATCGCTTCACGCGACCCCGTGATCGCTGCGCGTAGCAAGTCTACCCGATCAGACGGCTTGGCGCGATGGGCCTGAGTCATCCGGGTCATCGAAAGATGATCCAGTGACGCCGCGCGTAAGTGTCCATCCGGCGTGTTCGCGGTGATTGTAAACGCTTCGATAGCCCGGTTTAGGATGTCGCTGCCGCTGGCGTCGGTGGCATACCGGCCCTGAGACAAGAGGGAGAGGCCGAGCAGGTTCTGCGCCTCGGCGAAAATCTTGGGATTGGAGGTGTCGACGGCTGCCAGAATCGCGTGTGCGACGCGTTCCGCAAATTCGGTTACAGGACCACCAAAACGCTCGCCATATTCGTAGAAGGCCCGCGCATAGGACAGGCGCCTGCGTGATGGTTCAAGCGGATCAAGGGCTGCGAAGCTGTCGGCGGCGCTCGAAAATAGCGTGAACGCCCGCTCAGGTCGCTGGCGCATCATCGCAATGCGGGCCTGGGCCTCCATCACGCGCGCATTGTCCTCCAACGGTTTTCGGAGCGCGTCAGAGCTGGTCTCGCGGACCGAGACGAGGAGGCGTTCAGCCTCTTCGAGGTCGAGAGTCGCAATTGAGGCTTCGACTGCTGAAAGCACGTTGTCGATGCGCGGCGTTGTACCACGGAGCGTCTCTACTTCTTGTTGGAGGGCACGGTAATCATGCGCCTTCTCGATCAGGAACGCGCGCAGGTTGGCTGAGGTCATCTCCTCCGGCGCGGGCTCCCCGAAGCGAAGAGCCAGGGCATCGAGGGTATCCCTGGTTTGTGCCTCAAGATTGTCGAGCTTTGCGGCGACGTGGTCGATCTTGTGCTCGGCGCGGTGTGCTGACTGCAAGCTTTCCGCCATGTAGGCGGGTGTCAGGTCGGCCGCGTACGCCTTCGTGCGAAATAGCGGGACAAGCGTGGACTGAACAATCCCGGTAAAGAGCTTGCACATTTCCGGGCGACGCATCTCGCCGGTCGGATCGGTCTTGTCAGAGAGTTTGGCCAGCATCGCCGTGGTGCAAGCCTCGGCATCCATGCTATTTGCCGTGATCTCCTGTGGCGTCAGAAGGCCCGCTTCGACCATCTGGACGAAAAGGATGTCTGCGTCCTTTGGTGCATCAAGAGCGCGGGCCAGAGCGGTTCGGGCGGCCTCGGTCAGTTCGTCGGCCATGGTTACAAGTGATTTCGGCGGACGTGCGGCGATCTTGCGGATGGCATCGTAAACCGCGAGGCCGGATTTTGGACTGGGGGCCGAAACAAATCCACTCATTGCGGCGAGCAGACGGATGCCATTAGCGAGGTTGTCTTTCTGGCGAATAAACATCTTAAAACCCGTCAATCAATGGCAAAAGAGTGCCATATAGCTGTCCGGTTTGGCAACCGTGAAGCAATGATGTCAGATTACGATGCTCTCTGGAGCTGTGCCGCACGGACATGCGTCATGGCGAAAAATTATTATTTATTTCAAAGATTTAGGTGATGTTTCCACCTGTTGCATGGGTTGACCGACGCAGAGGGTCGCCGGGGTATGAATCTCCATTCCAGTAGACATCTGCGGGTTGCTCGTGTGACGATCACAATAGTTTGCAACACATCAATTTAATGAACGGTTTGGATCACTCCCATTCTAACAGGAGCATTGCGCATGGCACAGACGACAACTCTTGGAAAGCTCATCAAGGACAAGTTCGGCGGGACGCTTGCCGTCACCTCCATTGGTGACATCAAGATCGTGATCACCAACGATCCCGATTACAAGGCAAAGACCTGGACCGTTACCGCCACCGGGGCCTCCAAATCCTATGCGTATCCACTTTTCGGAAACGATGCACTCTCGCTCAAGGATATCTCGGTTAGCCTGACCTATAACGGGGCGAAGAGAGCGGCAAAAGGATTGCTCCGTGCCGATCTCAACTTCGGTGGGATCGACTTCGACGTAGAAGTTGCGCTTTCCAAGCGGACGGAGAGTTTCAGCCTGACGTCCCAGCTAAGCAAGCCGGCCTCGCTGAGTTCGGTCGTTAGCAAGCTCAGCGCCGGTAAGGCCAAGGCCCCCGGTCAGATGAAAGAAACGCTTATCGACCTGATCACCATGTCCATCGAAAGGGATGGTAAGAAGGGCTGGACGCTTGCGTCAAAGGGCAGGCTGAAACAGGCCGATTTCCTGCCGTTCGCAAGCAGCGCGACAAGCCTGTCGCTGATGATCGAGTACAGCGGCAAGAAGAAGCTAAGACTTACCCGGCTCGGGCTGGAGGGCGAGACACGCATCGGCAGGTCTGGCGCCCTCTCAATCGGCTATACGTTCGGCCCGAAAATATCTGTTCTTTCAGGTAAGCTTAAAACCGACCCCAAGTCACCTGTCGTGTTCGAGGATGTTCTCAAGGTTTTGGGCCTCAAGGGGAGCGGTCCAAGGACGGACAAGCTTTCCACGCCAAAGGGCCTCGACATGGTAGCGGGTGAGCTGACGCTCAATCTTGCCGATCAAAACCTGTTAGTCGCCGGGAGGAATTCACTCAAAGAGGATGCCTTTGTCTATGTCGCACGCACAACAGACTCGCCCACACTCGCGCTGGGGGTGGCGACGCAAAAGGGTTGGAAGATGTCCGACCTTTCCCGGGATTTCGCGGTCGTCGACAAGGTTCTGACCTTTCGCCAATCCTTCCTTGCTCTGTCGACCAGCAATGTTTCTATCGAGAGCAAATTTTTTCCCAAGCTTGGTGCCCACACGTTCGATCTGACGACGGGGCTGAATGTCGGCGCAGACCTCGCGATGAATAAGTCTCAGTCATCAGTTCTGGGCAAGGCGGTCTCGGGGCTGCTGGGGGGAACGCCCGAACTTCTGTTGCAGGCCAGCATCGGCCCCTCGGCCAAAGACACGACGTTTTCCGCCAATCTCGGAAATCTGGATCTGCATCTCAAAGTGCCCGGTACCCGCAAACCCGCGACCATGGAAATCAAACGTGCCAAGATGGAATTGTCCCTTGAGCCGTCTATCGCGGTCAGCGGTGACGTCCTGTTCCCCGCACCGCAGGGTCAGACCGTTGAGGTTACCGGCGCCGTCAAAGCCGAAGAGACCAAAGCGGGTCCCGTCCTGAGCTTTGTCGGACATGCGCACGACCAGTCCCAGAGCCTCGCCCCGCCGAAGAACGCCACGGGCCTGACACTCAAGGACATCGGCGCAAGTTTCTCGATCGAGCCCGAAGCTTTCATCATCGGTCTGGACGGCTCCATGTGGATTGGAAAGGAGAGTGCGTCATTTGGCTTCGCCTTCGCGCTGCCGGAACTCAGCCCGACTTTCCTCAAGGCGAGCTACAGCCATCTTGATCTCGCGCCGATGTTCAAAGTGTTGTGCCGCGGCGCGAAACTACCCAGAGAGCTCAATCGCGGCATCTCGTTCAGCAACCTGCTGATCTGGAGCTGCACCGATCCTTCCGGCACCTGCCGCCTGTCCGACAGGTCGTGCTACGATGACGGGTTCGCGTTCCAGGGGGATGCGGATATTTTCAACTTTCCGGCCCATGCCGATTTGCAGATCACGACCAAGGGCATGTCCGGAAGCTTGTCCACGAGTAAGGCGTTTGGCGTTCCGAAAGTCTTTACCGTGGCCGATGCCCGCGACCATTCGAAGGGGCCGCAATTCGCCTTTAGCACCAGCAAACCTCCCTATCTGCACGCCAGCTATTTCGTCGATGTCCTGGGTTTTTCGGACACGACGAGCCTTGAGCTGACCAATCAAGGGTTCTCGCTTAGCGCAGTGATCAAGTTCAAGGGAGAGAAGATTTCGCTTAATTGTGTTCTTGGTGCGCGCAGCCCCGGACACTACGTGGCGTCGATGTCGGCAAGCGCTGACTTCAAAAAACATCCGATTGATCTCGGGGGAGGTCTGAAACTTAAATCTCTCAGTATCGGTATGTCGTCAAAGACTGGCATTTTCAGCGTCAAGGCCAAGGCAAAATATGGACCTTTACCCAAGTCCGCAAACATCACGATCTCGCTCAAGGATATCGCCCACCGGTTGGACCGCCTCGGCAAAGAGATCGAGAAGGAGCTGGGCAAGATCGGGAATTGGTTCTAACCGCGGCATTTCTTGAGCGAAAGATGTGCCGGTGATGAAGGTTGTACACACGGTCAAATGATCCCCGCAGTTTAGGCTCTTCGCTCGTGATACAAAGCGGGCACCTGTTGTGTTTTCTGATGACACGACTTTTTGGCGATGGATCGCCCAAGCCTCGTAATTCTAGCCCAATGCGGACATTGGCCAATCAAGCCTTGAATTGCTGAACTGGGCGTCAAATGGTCCGCGAATGGTCCGCGAATGGTCCGCGAATGGTCCGTGACTCCAAGCTTTCAATCTGGCCGGTGTGATTTCGATCAAGGCGATGGTTGGTTATCACGTCCATAGGAAAATCTCCGACCCATTATGAATCGCTGTCCACCCCTTTGTTCGGAGACCGTTCGATGAAATCCAATCCGCTCGCTCCCATGCTCGACCCTGTCTCAATCGCCGTTTTTGGGGCCAGCGCCTCGGGCAAAAGCGTCGGTTCGCAAGTCTATGCCAACCTGCTGAGCGGGGGCTTTACCGGCCCGGTTGTGCCGATCAATCCCAAGCACGACAAAATCGCCGACAAAGCCTGTCACGCGACCCTCGGTGAGGTCGGCGCGCATATCGACCTGGCGGTTATTGCCACTCCCGCCCACACGATACCCGACATCATTCGCGATTGCGCCAAATCAGGCACCAGACACGCTATCGTTCTGTCTGCCGGCTTCGGAGAGGCAGGTGACGTAGGAAAACGGCTGGAAGCAGAATTGCTGGAAACAGCGCGGCGCAACGGCATCCGATTGCTTGGACCAAACTGCGTTGGCTTGGTCCGCCCGACTATTGGAATGAACGCAACCTTCCTGAAATCGGCGACACCAAAAGGGCGTATCGCGTTGATTTCTCAATCCGGAGCGCTGTGTTCCGCAATATCCGATTGGGCCGGCCCCAACCACCTTGGCTTTTCGGCGCTGGTTTCTTTGGGCAATTCTGCGGATGTGGGATTTGGCGATGTGCTGCAATATCTGGCATCCGATCCGGATACTGACGCCATTTTGCTTTATGTCGAAGGTATCCGTCAGGCCCGGTCTTTTGTCAGTGCGCTGCGCGGGGCTGCGCGGATAAAACCCGTGATAGTGCTGAAATCCGGGCGCCATGTGCAAAGCTCGAGGGCGGCAACCACGCATACGGGTGCCCTGATCGGATCTGACGCGGTGTTCGATGCGGCGCTCGGACGTGCCGGCGCGGTGCGGGTCGACACGTTCGGCCAGCTTTTTGCTGCCGCTGAAATCCTTTCCGCGCATCGCCGCGCGGGTGGCAACCGATTGGGCGTCATCACCAATGGCGGCGGCGCGGGCGTTTTGGCTGCCGATCGGGCAGGAGATTTCAATATCGATCTGTCTCAACCCTCGGAAACGACACTCAAGACACTGGACAAGGTCCTGTCGCCGAACTGGTCGCGGGGCAATCCGATCGACATCATCGGGGACGCAACCGCAGACCAGTTCGGCGCGGCGATAGCCGCTGGCGTGAAGGATGATGCGTTTGACGGGTTGCTGGTGATGCTGACACCGCAATCTATGACCGATGCCACTGCCGCGGCGCAGGCCGTTGTTGAAACAGTGGGCAAGCGACCGAAAAAACCGGTTTTGGCCTGTTGGATGGGTGAGACATCGGTAAATGAAGGGCGCGCCTTGCTCAGCAGCAACGGCATCCCGGATTTTACAACACCGGAACGTGCGGTCGAGGCGTTTTCCTATCTTGCCCAGCATCACGCCAACCGTCTTCTGGCACAAGAAACGCCGGGTCCGCTTTCGGATCTTGAACCGGCCGACCTGGAAGGTGCGCGGATGATCATCCAAGGCGTGCTTGCTGACGGCAGGTCGATGCTGTCCGACATTGAAGCTAAGGCGCTGATGCGCTGTTTCCACATCCCGGTCACGACAACGTTACCGGCTGACAGCGCCGCATCGGCCTTGATCGCTGCCGAGACGGTGGGTTTTCCCGTGGCGATGAAGATTAACTCGCCGCAGATTTCGCACAAATCCGATGTGCACGGCGTTCGCACCAACATAATGGGTGCCAGTGATGTAAAGCGCGTCTTTCACGAGATCATGGAGGCCGCTGCCCTGGCGCGTCCCGATGCATCCCTGCTAGGTGTAACGGTCGAGCGGATGGCAGCTGTCAGCGACGCCCGTGAATTGCTGGTCGGGGCAAGCCGCGACCCGGTTTTCGGCGCCAGCATCGTGTTTGGAGCGGGCGGTACCATGGTCGAAGTGTTGCGCGACAGCTCCGTCACGCTGCCACCGCTGAACGAGGTGCTTGCAAACCGTTTGATCGACCGGACGCGGGTGTCAAAGCTGCTGACAGCAGTGCGAGATCGCGAGGCCGTGGACCGCGCCGCTGTTATCAACGTGCTGTGCCGCGTGTCGGAACTTGTAACCGAACTACCCGAAGTGCACGAACTGGACATCAACCCGCTTTTTGCCGGACCGGAGGATGTCATGGCGGTCGACGTGCGTATCGTTGTCCATCGCCCGCCAGCGGGCGACGGTCCGTTTGATCACCTTGTGATTGCACCTTACCCAAAACATCTTTCCCGCGCGTACCATCTGGATGACGGAACGGCGTTGACAATTCGACCAATCCGCCCCGAGGACGCCGAAAGTGAACAGGCATTTGTGCGTGAACTGTCTCCGGGCGCGAAACAACTGCGCTTCATGGCCACGCTGAAAGAACTGAGCCCCGCCATGCTCTCGCGCTTCACCCAGATCGACTACGACCGGGAAATGGCCTTGGTTGCTGTGACCAAAAAAGACGGCAAGACCCGGCAGCACGGCGTGGCGCGCTATTACATCAATGATGACAATACCAGCTGCGAATTCGCCATCGTGGTATCGGACGATTTGCAGCATCAGGGCATCGGTACGAAGCTGATGAAAGCACTGATGGAGGCCGCCCGCGATCATGGCCTGACCTCTATCGAAGGCTCTGTTCTGGCGCGAAACCAGCCGATGCTGGATTTGATGAAAGAACTTGGATTCAGCATCCAGACGTTCGCCAGTGACAGTGATGTCGTGCAGGTTGAGCGCTCGTTATGATCAGGCTTCCGCCATCCGAAAGAGTGCATAAATGCTAGGTTTTGTTTCGCACTCCGACTGTCTGGAACACGACGCAGGCCCATGTCATCCCGAATGCCGCCAGCGGCTTGAGGCAATCGACAACCAGTTGTTGATGTCGGGGTTGGATTTCGTCATCCGCCGCTACGATGCCCCCAAGGTTAGCCGGGAGGCTTTGGAACGCGTTCACGACCGAGAGTATATTTCGCGAGTCTATGACATGGCCCCCACAGACGGATCTGTCGAGATCGACGGAGATACGGTGATGTCTCCCGGCACACTGGCCGCAGCCGAACGCGCGGCTGGCGCAGGGGTGTTGGCCGTCGATCTGATCATGAAAGCCGAAGCTGGCCCGGTCTTTTGCGCGGTACGCCCCCCGGGCCACCACGCCGAACATGATCAGGCAATGGGGTTTTGCCTGTTCAATAACATTGCTGTCGCCGCAGCCCATGCGATGGACGTTCACGGTGTAGAACGGGTGGCCATCGTGGATTTCGACGTGCATCACGGCAACGGGACAGAGGATATTTTCATGCGCGACAATCGTGTGTTGTTCTGTTCCAGTTTCCAACACCCGTTCTACCCGTTTGCCGGCCACGATTCAGAGACTGCAAATCTGGTCGATGTACCACTCAGCGCGGGTACTGATGGCGCCGGTTTTCGCACCGCGATTTCCGACCACTGGTTGCCCGCGCTGCGCAAGTTCCGCCCCCAGTTTCTATTCATTTCCGCCGGGTTCGATGCGCATGTACTTGATGACATGTCGTCACTGGCGCTGTCCGATGCGGACTATGCCTGGATCACCAAAGAACTGCAGGCGATCGCGCAGGAGCATTGCAGTGGTCGGATCGTGTCGATGCTTGAAGGTGGATACGATCTGACGGCGTTGCCTCGCAGCGTGGTGGCTCATCTGAAAGAACTGCTGTGATCGCCAGTCAAGGCTGACCGCAGATGGCGAAGGAGCATTGGAAATGAACTCCTGCTCTCAATCGGTCGTTACGTGCGTTTTGTACTCATTGTTGGGTGAAAACCAGAGCGTCTTATCACGGCGGGTGCCTTCGTTGGCTTGGTGTGTATTTCTATGGCATTTGCCGAAGGCTTCGACACCCTTGAAGGTGAATGCTGTCTGCGGTTGGCCTCAGGCTTTGACGCGCAACATCTCCGGATCATATAGCGGCGTCATGTGAACCTGCGTCCGCACCCGTTCGGTTGCGACTTCCAGCTCGTAACTGCCTGACAATATGAATTCTTCGGTGACACCACCGGGATCGCGGATATAGCCTAGGCCGATGGATTTGCCGACCGTATGGCCGAACCCGCCAGAGCTTAACCAGCCGACGCGCTTGCCGTTGCGATAGATGGTTTCGCGACCCAGCAGGACGGTATCAGGGTCAACTATAAAGCCGGCAAGCATCTTTTTGACACCGCCTGACCTTTGCGCTTCGACCGCTGCCCGGCCTTTGAAATCCAGGTTTCGGTTCAATTTGACGGCCCAGCCCAGCCCCGCCTCGAAAGGTGTATGATCCGGGCCGATATCCGATCCCCAGGCGCGATAGCCTTTTTCGAGCCGTAACGATTCAATCGTGCGGTATCCGGCGTTGATCAACCCGTGATCCGCGCCCGCTTGCATCAACGCGGCATAGACCGTTTGCGCGTATTCGACCGGCAGGTGCAGCTCCCAGCCGAGCTCGCCCACATAGGTGATCCTGAGCGCCTGAACCGGGCAACCAGCGATGCCGATGGTGCGGATGGTGCCGAATTTAAAGGCGTCATTCGACACATCGTCGCGGGTGACTTGTTGCAGGATATTGCGCGCCTCCGGCCCCATCAACGACAGCACCGCGTACGAGGAAGTGACATCGAAGAGCTGGCAATTCATGCCCCGAGGGATGTTGCGGCTGATCCAGTCAAAGTCGTGGGTGGCAAAGCCGGTGCCGGTGACGATGTAGAATTCATCATGCGCGACGCGTCCGATGGTCAGATCGCATTCGATCCCGCCATGATCGTTCAACAGCTGGGTGTAGGTCAGGCTGCCCACGGGTTTGTCAACGTTGCCCGCGCAGATCCAGTTCAGGGCCGAGAGCGCATCAGAACCTTTCAGCGTGAACTTGGCGAAGGAGGTTTGATCAATCAGGATTGCGGCCTCACGCGCGGCCCGGTGTTCGCGCGCATTGGCGGCAAACCAGTTCTGGCGACCAAAGCTGTAGACGTCTTTCGGGGTCTCACCCAGACTGGTATCGGCAAACCAGTTGGGGCGTTCCCAGCCCAGCTTTTCGCCGAAACACGCACCTTGCGCCTTGAGCGTGTCGTAAAGCGGGGATTTGCGACAGGGGCGGCCGCTGTCATGTTCCTCGTACGGCCACGCCATGGTGTAGTGCTTGCCATAGGCCTCGACCGTGCGGGTGCGAACCCAATCGGTGTCGAAATGTGGGCGGCCAAAGCGGCGGATATCGGCGGACCACAGATCAAACGGTGGCTCGCCCTTGCTTGCCCATTCAGCCAGCGCCATGCCCGCGCCGCCGCCCGAGGCGATGCCGAATGCATTGAAGCCAGCACCGACGAAGAAATTCCGCAGCTCGGGGGCTTCGCCGATGATGAAGTTACCATCAGGGGTAAAGCTTTCGGGGCCATTGGTAAGGGTCTTGATGCCCGCGGTCTGCAATCCCGGCACGCGCCCAAGAGCCTGCTCCATGATCTGTTCGAAATGGTCGAAATTGCTGTCGAGCAGGGTGTAGTGGAAACCCTCGGGGATGCCATCCGCGGCCCAGGGGATCGGGTTCGGCTCATACCCGCCCATGACCAGCCCGCCGACCTCTTCTTTGTAGTAACACAGCCGGTCCGGATCGCGCAGCGTTGGCAGGTTGCCGGGTACGTTCATCGGTTCGGTGACCATGTACTGGTGTTCCATCGACACCAGCGGCACGTTGACGCCAAACCGTTTGGCAAAGCTCCGCGTCCATTGTCCGGCGCAGACAATAACCTTTTCGCATTCGATCCGGCCCCGCTCGGTGATTACCGCACGGACCTTACCATCCTCGACCTCAAGATCGGTCACTTTGGTGTCCTCGAAGATGGAGGCCCCGGCCATGCGTGCGCCCTTTGCTAAAGCCTGGGTGATATCCGACGGATTGGCTTGGCCGTCGGTGGGCATAAAGGCCGCGCCCACCAGATCGGAGGCATCCATCAGCGGCCACAGATCCAGCGCCTCCTGCGGGGTCAGAAGCTCCATCTCCAGCCCGAAACTATGCGCGGTGGTGGCCTGACGCTTGACCTCGGTCCAGCGTTCCTGATTGCAGGCCAGGCGCAACCCCCCATTCATCTTCCAGCCGGTGCCAAGGCCGGTTTCCTCTTCGATCTTGTTGTAAAGATCAACGGAATAGCCCAGCAACTGGGTGATATTGGCGTTCGATCGTAACTGCCCCACCAGGCCTGCCGCGTGGAAGGTCGTACCGCTTGTCAGCTTCTTGCGTTCCAGCAAAACCGTATCAGTCCAGCCCAGCTTGGCCAGATGATAGGCGGTCGAGCAGCCAATGATGCCGCCGCCGATGATGACCGCCTTGGCGGTTGAGGGGAGAGTTGCCATGATAAGCCTCAGCTTTTCTTGAAGTCGTCAAATGCCGTGCGAAACAGCGCGAGGTTCTCTGCCGTGTAAGCCGCGTAATCGAAATCGATCTCCGAGGTGATTTCCGAAACCATGCTCCACATCGTTTCCCTTAGAAGAGACGCGCATTTCATCGCCGAATAGCGGTGCCGTAGGTGGTCGGTGATCGGCACCTCGAAATATGTCTCTAACATCCAGTTTTCCTGCGCTTCGCTGAGACCATTGTTCGACGCCAGCCCACCCAGATCGAAGAGCGGGCTGTTGAAACCGGCATAGTCGAAATCGATCAGCCAGAGGCGGCTGCCATCATCGAGAAAATTACCGCAGAGCAGATCATTATGACCAAAGACCATGTCAAACGGCCCTGCCGCCCGTTCCAGCTCATTGCCGATGCCGACCAGCTCCGGAATCACCAGGGCGTGACTGCTCTCTCGCTCCAGCAGGCTGGTGGCGTAATCACGGATCACATGGAACACCCAGAACACCAAGCTTGGCCCGCGCAGGTGTTTTGGTACCTCGCGGTGGCACCGCGTCACCAGTTCCAGCACACGCGGCAGCATATCGGGTGCTCGCACGTCTTCCTCAGTCAGGGTGCGGCTTTCAATGTAGTCCAGAACGGTGATGCCGCTCTCGGCATGGACAACCTTTGGCGACAGCCCGGCGGCATGGGCGGCTCGGCTGGCGGCTAACTCATTGAAGCGCATCACCTGATGCAGGGGGATATCATCACCCACCCGGACAACATATTTGCCGGTATCATCGCTCACCAGATAGTTCACGTTGGTGATCCCTCCGGTCAAAGGCTCGGCGGTGATCTCTCCATGCCAGATCGGAAGGGTGCGGAAATCGGGATGGGTCATGTCTCAGCTCTCCAGTCCATAGCGGATACGGGCTTTGCGGGCCCCGGCGTTGACCAGCCGGTCGGCGATGATGGCGATAAAGGCGATTGCAAGTCCCGCCACCAGGCCGCGGCCCGTATCGGCCTTGGTCAGGGCAATATAAACCTCCTGACCCAGATCACGGGTGCCGACGAGGGCGGTGATCACCAGCATCGACAGGGCCAGCATGATGGTCTGGTTGATGCCCAGCAGGATCTCGGGCAGGGCCAGCGGCAGGCGCACGAGGCGCAGAAGCTGTCGGGGTGTGCAGCCCGAGACAATCCCTGCTTCGATCAGGTCTTCACTGACATTGCGAATGCCGTGGGCAGCGTAGCGCACCGCCGGTGCAAGCGCATATAGCACGATGGCGATCAACGCGGTGAAATCACCCACCCGGAACAGCATGACCACGGGGATCAGGTAGACAAAGCTGGGCAGGGTTTGCAGCGTGTCGATAAAAACGCCGATCGCAACGCCTGCGCGTTTGTTTAGCGCTGCCAATACGCCCAGAGGCACACCGATGAGCGTGGCCAGTATAACCGAGGCACCGCAGAGGTAGACCGTCACCATCGCCTTGGCCCAAAGTCCCGTGACCACGATCAGACCGGACAGGGCGCCACACAGGAGTGCCAGCCTGATACCGCCGGCACGCCAGCCCAGCAGGGTCAGCATGGCGATGGCCCAGGGCCAGGGAATGCCCAGCAGGGTTTTCTTGATCGGCAGCAGGAAGTAGTGCAGGAAAAAGACTTTGATCGCTTCGAACGTGTCGAAATAGTTCACGTTCAAATACTTCACTGTATTGTCCCAGAAATCGCCGGTGGTGATGGTCTGGGTCTCGGGATATTCCAGAAACAGCGGTGAAAAACGGCCCAGCAGCCATGTCGCACTAAGAAGGACAAGCACCAGAACCGTGCGCCGGTGGCGCGAGGCCCAGCTGGCATCCTGTTTCGAATGGTGGACCTGGCCCATCCGCTCTGCGAAGGCCTGGCTCAGCCGATCGACGGCGATGGCCAGAACCACGATCGCGATACCGGCCTCTAACCCGGCGCCGATATCGAGACGGCGCAGCGCGGCCAGCACGTCAAAACCCAGACCCCCGGCGCCGATCATCGAGGCGATGATCACCATATTCAGCGTCAGCATGATCACCTGATTGACCCCAACCATCAGGCTGTGCGAGGCCGACGGGACCAGCACGCGCCACATCAGCTGGCGCGGGGTCGAGCCGACCATGCGGCCGAAATCCACCAGTTCGGGGTCTACCGACTTCAGCGCCAGAATCGTCACGCGCACCATCGGCGGCGTGGCATAGATGATCGTGGCGACCAGTGCCGAGACCGGGCCAAAACCAAACATGAAGAGGATGGGCACGAGATAGGCAAAGATCGGGATTGTCTGCATCAGGTCGAGAACGGGCGACAGGACACGCTCACCAAGCGGATGGCGATAGGCCCAGATTCCAACCAACAGACCGCCACCAGCACCGATTGGTACGGCAATGAGGACCGAGGCGAGCGTGACCATCGCGCTGTCCCACTGGCCGAAAATCGCCAGATAGAGAAAACAGGCCCCGACCAGCGCGGCCAAGGCCCAGTCGCGGCAATACTGACCAAGGGCAATCACCGCTGCGGTGACCGCAATCCAGCTTATCGCGGGCAGCACCGTGCTGGCCTCTTTGCCCTGACCGACGCTGAAACCTTCGGCCAGCAACGACAGGACGAATTGATAGGGTTGTTCAATCAGCCAGGCGATGGCACGGGTGACATCAGTGAACGAAAGCGGGCCAATGGCCGCCTCTTCGACCAGCCATTTCATCGCCGTCGAGATGTAGGTTTTGAACGGGATAAGCCATGCCGAGGGGAACTTGATCAGCCAGCGCGCGTCCAGAGCCTTGGACAGGTCGCGCCCGTACTGGCCGAGCAGGATGGTGACAACGATCAGCGTGCAGATAAGGGCCAGCTGATTGCGATTGTCGATCATCATTCGCCCGCCCCCTCACCGAAGAGAACTTTCGCAACCGCGAGCCGGTCGATTGAGCCGACGATTTGCCCGTCGATATCGGTGACGGGTACGGGGCTGTCAGCAACAATGATACGCTCAGCAATATCCGAGATGCGGGCAGATTGTGGGACGGGCTCACCGCTGCCGCTGCCGCCTCTGGTCATCAGCCCGCCTGCGGTCAGCACCTTGGAGCGCGGGATGTGGCGGGTGAATTCCTCGACGTAGTCGGTGGCCGGGTTCACCACTAGTTCTTCCGGCGTGGCGATCTGGATGATCTCGCCGTCCTTCATGATGGCGATGCGATCGGCCAGTCGCACGGCCTCGTCAAAGTCATGGGTGATGAAGACGATCGTTTTGTGCAAACGCGCCTGAAGGCTCAAAAACTCATCCTGCATCTCGCGGCGAATGAGCGGGTCGAGCGCCGAGAATGGCTCGTCCAGAAACCAGAGATCAGGTTCGGCCACCAGCGAGCGGGCGATGCCGACGCGCTGTTGCTGGCCGCCGGAAAGCTCGCGCGGATAGTAATCCTCGCGACCCCGGAGGCCGACGAGGTCGACTACTTCACGGGCCTTGGTGAGAGCTTCGTTTTTTTGGGCAGCTTGAACCGTCAGTGGGAACACCACGTTTTGCAATACGGTCAGATGCGGCAAGAGAGCAAAATGCTGGAATACCATGCCCAGCTTGTGGCGGCGGATCTCGATCATCTCGGCATCGCTGGCGCTGAGCAGATCGACGCCGTCAAAAAGCACCTCACCGCCGGTGGGTTCGATCAGCCGAGACAGACAGCGCACCAGTGTGGATTTGCCCGATCCCGAAAGGCCCATGATGACGAAAATCTCACCCTCGGCGATATCGATACTGGCGTTGCGCACGGCCCCGATGATGCCTGCCTTGCGAATGTCATCCGTCGAGGGGGCGGGGTTACTTCGCAAGAACCGGTCGGGGTCAGCGCCATAGAGCTTCCACACGTTCCGGCATGACAGTTTGATGTTGGGCGTCATGAAGGTCTCCAGGCCAGCCAGCAAATCGGGGCAGGTTTACTGATAGCATGAAAATATTTGGCCGGGGTCGGGGAGAGATCGCTTGGCAACCCCGGCCAGATCGAACTACTGGTTGATCCAGCCAGACCAGCGGTCCTTGTTCGCATCCATCCAGTTGGCCACGACCGTATCGACCTCGACACCGTTCAGATCGGCCTCGCCGACCATAGCGCTCATTTCCTCGTTGGTCAGCGTGTAGGCTTCGATGACGCTATACGCACCAGGCCATTTGTCCTGCAGACCAGCCCACGCTGCCTTCCAGATCGGGCCACGCGGCTTGCCGCAATCATAGGCCAGATCGGGGTTCACGCCGACCGAGGGGTCAGAATAGCACTCGGCGGTAAACGGTGGGAACTCAACGAATTCACCTTCGTATTTCGCTGGCGCCCAATGCGGTACATAGACCCAGAGAATGACCGGATCCTGCCGCTGATAAGCTGATTCAAGCTCGGCAAAAAGCGCCGCATCCGTGCCCGCGTGCACCACCTCGAAATCCAGTTCCAGCGCCTCGACACGTTCATCGTCAAACCCGCCCCAAGTCACCGGTCCACCCACATACCGCCCGTTCGGTGCGGTCTCTGCGGTAGCGAATTCCTCGGCGCAGTCCTTCAGCGCTTCCCAGTTTGGCAGGCCCGGGCAACGCTCTTTCATATAAAGCGGATACCACCACTCCTCGATCGCCTGCAGGCCGGTTTCGCCGACATTGACGACATTGCCGGTGGCGGTGGCCTCGTCCAGCGCCTCGCGACCTGTGGTTTCCCAGATTTCCATCGCCAGATGCAGATCACCGGTCTTGAGGCCGGCAAACTGGGCAATATAATCTGCCTGGACATATTCAACATTGTATCCCGCTTCTTCAAGGATACTGCCCATGATCTTGGTGTTGATAAGCTGCCCCGACCAGTCATGCAGGGTCAATTTGATCGGGTCTGTCGAATCGGCGGCCCAGGCCGCTGACGTTGCAAATGTAAAGGCGGTCAACGCGCCCAAGGTTTTGATTTTTTGCATCTTTTATCTCCCGGCGATGTGGTTTTTTGTGTTTATCTGCTAATTGCATTTAAAAATTTGCGTTAAAGCTTGGCTTTAGTCAATATAAACCACAAAAACGCTCGATTTTTGCTTGAAAAATTGGAAATCCGGATCAAAAACGTGTGCGATGTTGTTTTTTGTGGCTTTTGACGGTAGCTCTGAGATAGGAGGCACCATGATCCAGTCGCGCAGAACCACGAACCAACGCGAAGAAGAAATCCTCAGAGAGCTTCAGAAAGCGGGGGGGTCTTGCCGGGTCAGCTATCTGGCCAAGCAACTGACTGTGTCGAACGAAACCATCCGGCGCAACATTCGCACGCTCGAAGAAAGCAAGATCGTGCGCAAGGTGCATGGCGGCGTTCATCTGATTGAAGATATCGGTGAAGAGCCGTTTCAAAGTCGCATTTCAACCCACGCACATGAAAAGGCGCGGTTAGCGTCGGCGGTGGCTGAAAACATCGGCGACGGCGATTCCGTGTTTCTGGATATCGGCTCGACAACCGCCTATGTCGCAATGGAGCTGAAGCAGCGCAGTAATCTCTTTGTGGTGACCAATTCCGCTTTTGTCGCGAATACGCTGACCACACGGAACGGCAACAGGGTTTTTCTGGCCGGTGGGGAATTGCGCGCCCATGATGGCGGTGCCTTTGGCGCCGAGGCGCTGGATTTGGTGCAGCGGCTAAACGTTCAGTTCGCGGTTTTTTCCGTCGGCGCGGTGAATGCAGAGCTGGGGTTTATGCTGCATGATCTGGAGGAAGCGAATTTGGCGCGCGTTGCCGCGGCAAATGCGCAGGTGCGGATCGTGGTGGCCGACAAGGATAAGTTCAACAAACGTGCGCCCGTGTCTATCGGAAGCGACACGCAGTTCGACGTATTCTACACAGATGCTCAGCCACCCGACGCAATCACCCAAATGCTTGAAGCCAAGGATATTGACCTGGTCGTCGTTGATTAAGGATCGGTGCCGGTACGCCTAGCTGCACGCTAAATGGTGGTCGTTTCGTGGCGTTTCGGGGCCATTTTACTATGGCGAAACACGGGGTCAGTCGATGCGCCATTACGTGTTGGTTTTTGACCGCCGCACCCGGCTAAGGCCGCGAATGGGCCTAAACATGCCGATTTGGAGATATCGAGAATCAGGTTTAGACTACATAGCTATCTCGTCCTGATACAATATCAGGGAGATTGATTCTGAGGATCACGACAATGATCATCTATCCCACTTTGGAACTTCTGAATGGTAAATGCGTCTCCCTGAAACGGGGTCGCCTCGATGAGCCAGTGATCTGGCATGTCGACCCGCTGGAGACCGCGCGGCAATTTGCGGCAGCCGGCGCCGAATGGATGCATGTCACCGACATGAATGCCCTGGGCGGAGACGGCAACAATGACGAGTTGATCGAAGAGATCATTCGCGCCGCAGGTATTCCGGTGCAGTTGGGCGGCGGCTTTCGTTCGCGTGAGCGCGTCGAACACTGGATCGGAAAGGGCGCGGGGCGTGTCGTGGTGGGCACGATGGCCGCACATGAACCCGACTGGGTGACTCAGCTGGCAAACCGCCATCCCGATCAGATCGTGCTGGCGGTGGATATGTTCCAGGGCCATGTGATGACCGAAGGCTGGCAGAAATACAGCGCGCTTGAGCCCGAAACATTCGTCGCGGCCTTCGATGCGGCACCGCTTGCGGGCATCATCGTCACCGATATCGATGCAGATATTGAGGATCAGGATGGCCGGATCGGCGTAATTTCCGGCCTGGCGGCAAAAACCCGCCACCCGGTGATCGCACGCGGCACGATTCGCACCGCGGATGACGTTGCACGGCTGAAATATGTCTACAACATCGCAGGCTCGCTGATCGGTCGGGCACTTCTGTCCAAAGACGTCGATCTTGCCGAAGCCCTGCTGATCGCGCGACCAGAGCCCGAGCGCGTAGCTGAATTCCAGTAGACTGAGCATCATCCCGGGTGACCGGGCCGCCAAAACGGCCCGGTTTCCCTCTCGTGATGGACTTGCCCCTCCCATATAAGACAAGGTATGAGCAGCCATTGAATTACGAGAAAGGGCAGCATTATGCGGCGTGTCGTTGTCACCGGTCTTGGACTGGTTACCCCCCTTGCGGATGGGGTTGAGGAAAGCTGGAAACGTCTGTTGGACGGTCAATCCGGCGCGGGTCCGATCACGCGGTTTGACGCCTCGAACGTGGCGACATCCTATGCTTGCGAAGTCCCGCTGGGCGATGGCAGCAACGGCACGTTCAACACCGACACCTATATGGAGCCGAAAGAGCGCCGCAAGGTCGATGATTTCATCTGCTACGGCATCGCCGCCGCGCAGCAGGCGGTCGAGGATGCGGGCTGGATACCCGAGGACGAAGAAAGCCGCCAGCGCACCGGTGTGCTGATCGGTTCCGGCATTGGCGGGCTGCGCTCGATCGAGGAGACAACGCTGATCATCCGAGACAAGGGCGTGCGCCGGGTGTCACCGTTCTTCATCCCCGGTGCGCTGATCAACCTGATCAGCGGCCAGGTGGGTATCCGCTACGGCTTCAAGGGCCCGAACCATTCGGTAGTGACCGCCTGTTCGACCGGCGCCCACGCAATCGGCGATGCGGCGCGGCTGATCATGTTTGGTGATGCCGATGTGATGATCGCGGGCGGCGCCGAGGCCGCGATCTGCGAAATCGGCATTGCCGGGTTCAACGCCTGCAAGGCGCTCAGCACCAAACGCGCCGACGATCCGAAAGCCGCCAGCCGCCCCTACGACGAGGACCGTGACGGGTTCGTCATGGGCGAGGGCGCGGGCATCGTCGTGCTGGAAGACTACGAACACGCCAAGGCGCGCGGCGCCAAGATCTATGCCGAGGTGCTGGGCTATGGCCTTTCCGGCGACGCCTATCATATCACCGCGCCGTCGGAAGATGGCGATGGTGGCTATCGCGCCATGGTCTCGGCCCTCAAGCACGCGGGCGTCGAACCGAAGGATGTGGATTACATCAACGCCCACGGCACTTCGACCATGGCCGACACGATCGAGCTGAAGGCGGTCGAAAGACTGATGGGCGATGCGGCAAGTAAGGCTACCATGTCATCGACCAAATCCGCCACAGGGCACCTGCTGGGTGCTGCGGGCGCGATTGAGGCGATTTTCTCCATCCTCGCGATCCGCGATCAGGTGGCGCCACCGACGATCAACCTTGACAACCCGGCGGTCGATACCCCGCTCGATCTGGCTCCGAAGGCCAAGCGCGAGCGCGAGATCAACGTGGCTCTGTCGAACAGTTTCGGCTTCGGTGGCACCAATGCCTCGGTCTGTTTCGGGAAAGTCGGCTGATGTGGCGGCACATCGCTTCGAACGCAATCACCTTCCTCGTTGTTCTGGTCTTCCTGCTGGGCGGGGTCGTGCTGTGGGGTCAGAATGAATATACGTCCGAAGGCCCTCTGACGGAACGTATCTGCCTGCAGGTCAAACCCGGGTCGAACATGCGCGGCGTATCACGGCAACTTGAAGATGCCGGTGCGATCTCGAATGGATCCATCTACCGGGTCGGAGCAGAATATTCCGGCAAGAACAGCCGCCTGAAAGCCGGAAGCTGGCTGGTGCCCGAAGGTGCCAGCATGCAGGAGATCGTCGATATCGTTACCCGCGGCGGGGCCAGCACCTGTGGCACCGAGGTGGTCTATCGCATCGGGGTCACGCGGTCCGAGGCCCGGGTGCGCGAGCTTGATCCGGCGACCGACGCTTATGTCGAACGCGCCGAGTTCGATCTGGCCGCCGAGGAACGCCCGGAGATCTATGCCAAGGTCCGTGAAGAGGCAGACACCCGCTACCGAATTGCCATCGCCGAGGGCGTGACAAGCTGGCAGATCGTGAACGCCCTTGGTCAGATTGACCTGCTGGAAGGTGCGGCGGACAAGCTGCCGCCCGAGGGCAGCCTTGCACCGGACAGCTACGAGGTCAGCGCGGGTGATACCGTGGCTGGCGTACTCGAAAGAATGGACGCAGAGCAGGATCTGCGTTTGGCCGAAACCTGGGAAAACCGGGCCGAGGGCATTCCGCTGAAAGACCCCTACGAGGCGTTGATCCTGGCCTCGATCATCGAAAAGGAAACCGGCCTGCCGGAAGAGCGCGGGCAGGTGGCCAGCGTCTTTACCAACCGGCTTGAGCAAGGGATGAAACTGCAAACCGACCCGACGGTGATTTACGGCGTCACCGAAGGGAAGGGGGTTCTGGGCCGGGGCCTGCGGCAAAGTGAGCTGCGCAAGCGGACCGACTGGAACACCTATGTGATCGACGGCTTGCCGCCCACACCCATTGCCAATCCGGGTCGCGCCAGCCTTGAGGCGGCAGTCAACCCCGAGGATACGGATTTCATCTTCTTTGTGGCCGATGGTACCGGCGGACATGCCTTTGCCCGGACGCTGGAAGAGCACAACAAGAATGTCGCCGAGTGGCGTAAAATCGAGGCGGAGCGCGCGACGGAATGAGACGTTGGCGCTGCCTCGGCGGCGCGCGCAGCATCCAAATGCAAGAACCGGGTTGATCCCGGCGCAGTGCCGAACACCTTGCCCGGTTCATCCTGTAAGGTGTCGGAAGGCCGGTAAACCTGCATGGGTGTCAGGCATTTTCGATCTATGCATCAAGCATATCTACTCCAACGTCGGCAATGCGGACTAAGCGGACATTAGTTGATTTCAAAATTTTTAATCAAGCGACCTACTTCTGATCGAAGCTCGGGTACTTCCAAAATTTCTTCTTTCCATTTGCTAAGGTCGGCATTTTCCAAATGAGCTTCAAAAGCGCTCTTGAATTTTGAAACTCGGCCTTGAGGAAAAACAGCCTCGGCTACGATTGTGTCGCCTTGCATTCTGCCTACGACATGAGAGTCACTCCATCCTATACTTGGGTTCTTATTATTGCGGTTTGCGGTCCATTCATCAAATTGACTGGGGAATTGGATTCGTTCGTTCAGCAAGGGACGCGCTCCAACATGCCAAGTCAGTAACTGTGCACGCCAGTACGGGCATCCGATTGAAAAAATCGAATCCACCCAGCCTTGGAGTTCCTTGTCCTCGACCAAGCGAAGACAGACTAGAAGCGAAGCGGCAAGGTCGCCGCTCACATTCGCCCAACCCCACCATTTCGCGGGGTTATTGTTCGACGGATGAAGAGTGTTACCAACGACTATCTTACCGTCCTTCCATCGATTTTCGGCCATTATGACGTGCCCAAGTGTGCTAAGAACTTCACCGCCGTCATACGCATTTCGACCCATGTGATTGGTCGCAAGATCAACTTGCAAAAAGGCGCTACACAGGCTTTCGAACAGCCAATCTACAAAGCGTTCGTGGCATCGCGGCACAACTCTCGGCAACAGATAGCGTAACCAAGCCTCCCATTCTTCATGAAGGCCGAAGGCGCTCGCGCCGCCTGCGATTTCTCGTAGCACTTCCTGCAAATATTCAGTTGATACGGTCTCAAAATTACCGCTTAGCTCGGTGTACATCTTTCGTGTTTCACCCATAAACCAAGCTTCACCCATCAGAATGTCTGGTTGCGGCGCTGCTTTGCGCATTGAAGCAAGAGTTGTCTCGCAAGGGCCCACGCCCGGCGTCCAGTTAAATCCCAAATGCTTGCTCCGAATTGGTGATCGATTAGAAAACCTACTCGCTCTTCAAAATCAGTCCAGTCAAAAATGAACCGTCTGACGCCTGTAGGTATGGGCTCACACCAGACATCCGATATCGCTTTATTGTCGGATATAGGAAATGCCGTGATTGCCATTGGGCACTTAGTGCGACATGTGCGTTTTTGGCGGGGTAGGAGGTCGGTCAGGCAATACCTCGTGACGCCCTTCTGGCGCTGTTGACAACCCAAACGACTCCCCCTATACGCGCCCCATCCAGCCAAGGGGGTCGCCCCGGCAGCTGATATCAAAACTGAAGTGGTCAAGATCCGGGCTGGTTTATGCGCCCCGATCCTCTGAATAGCCAGCCGCGTCGTTCGCCTCGGAATGGGAACGATTGCGGTCATTTCGCTTTGCGGACGCGTGAGGCGAGTGAGATTTAACCGCATGGGTTCCCATGCAGACACATGTGTTGAGAGACGGGGAAGAACCGGAATGCCAACGATCCAACAGCTGATCCGCAAACCGCGGCAGCCGAAAGTAAGAACGCAGAAGTCGCAGCACCTGCAAGGGTGCCCGCAGAAACGTGGCGTTTGTACGCGCGTTTACACCACCACACCGAAGAAGCCGAACTCGGCCATGCGGAAGGTCGCCAAGGTGCGCCTGACCAATGGCTTCGAGGTGATCAGCTACATCCCCGGCGAAAGCCACAACCTGCAGGAACACTCGGTCGTTCTGATCCGGGGTGGCCGGGTCAAAGACCTTCCGGGTGTGCGCTATCACATTCTTCGCGGTGTTCTGGATACCCAGGGCGTCAAAGACCGTAAGCAACGCCGTTCGAAATACGGCGCCAAGCGTCCTAAGTAAGGAGAGAGCGAGATGTCACGTCGTCACGCCGCTGAAAAACGCGAAGTCCTGCCCGACGCCAAGTTCGGCGATCTGGTTCTGACCAAATTTATGAATAACCTGATGATCGATGGCAAGAAATCGGTCGCGGAGAAAATCGTCTACAACGCGCTGGATCGCGTCGAGGACAAAATCAAGCGCGCCCCGCTGGAAGTGTTCCACGAAGCGCTCGACAACATTCAGCCCAGTGTTGAAGTTCGTTCGCGCCGGGTGGGTGGTGCCACCTATCAGGTGCCGGTCGAAGTGCGCCCCGAGCGCCGTCAGGCGTTGGCAATCCGCTGGTTGATCAATGCCAGCCGCGGTCGCAACGAAAACACGATGGAAGAGCGTCTGGCCGGTGAACTGATGGATGCGGTCCAATCGCGCGGTTCCGCCGTTAAGAAACGTGAAGATACCCACAAGATGGCCGAGGCGAACAAAGCCTTCAGCCATTACCGCTGGTAAACATTCAGAGGCAAGAGACCTATGGCACGCGAATATCCGCTCGATCTATACCGCAACTTCGGTATCATGGCGCACATCGATGCAGGTAAGACCACCTGCTCGGAACGTATCCTGTACTACACCGGCAAATCCCACAATATCGGTGAGGTGCACGATGGTGCGGCCACCATGGACTGGATGGAGCAGGAGCAGGAGCGCGGCATCACCATCACCTCGGCTGCGACAACCACTTTCTGGGAACGCACCGAAGACGGCCAGACCGCCGATACCCCCAAGCATCGCCTGAACATCATCGACACCCCCGGCCACGTGGACTTTACCATCGAGGTCGAGCGTTCGCTGGCGGTTCTCGATGGTGCGGTCTGTGTTCTCGACGCTAATGCCGGTGTTGAGCCGCAGACTGAAACCGTTTGGCGTCAGGCTGACCGTTACAAGGTGCCGCGGATGGTCTTCGTCAATAAGATGGACAAGATCGGTGCGGATTTCTTCAACTGCGTGCGGATGATCGAAGACCGTACCGGCGCCACGGCTGTGCCCGTCGGCATCCCGATCGGAGCCGAGACCGAGCTGGAAGGTCTGATCGATCTCGTGACCATGGAAGAATGGCTGTGGCAAGGTGAAGATCTGGGCGCGTCCTGGGTCAAGGCGCCGATCCGTGACGGCCTGAAAGACATGGCCGACGAATGGCGCGGCAAGATGATCGAAGCAGCCGTCGAAATGGACGACGACGCGATGATGGAATACCTCGAAGGCAACGAGCCCGACGTGCCGACCCTGCGTAGCCTGCTGCGTAAAGGCTGTCTGTCGCTGTCCTTCGTGCCGGTTCTGGGTGGTTCCGCCTTTAAAAACAAAGGTGTACAACCTTTGCTGAACGCCGTGATCGATTATTTGCCCAGCCCGCTGGACGTTGTTGATTACATGGGCTTCAAACCCGGTGACGAAGAAGAGACCCGTAACATTGCCCGCCGTGCGGATGATAACATGGCGTTCTCGGCGCTGGCGTTCAAAATCATGAACGACCCCTTCGTGGGTTCGCTGACTTTTACACGCGTTTACTCGGGCACCCTGAACAAGGGCGATACGCTGCTGAACTCGACCAAGGGTAAGAAAGAACGCGTTGGCCGGATGATGATGATGCACTCGAACAATCGCGAGGAAATCACCGAAGCGTTTGCGGGCGACATCATCGCGCTGGCGGGTCTGAAAGACACAACAACCGGTGACACGATCTGTGCGGTCAACGATCCGGTGGTTCTGGAAACCATGACTTTCCCCGATCCGGTGATCGAGATCGCGGTTGAGCCGAAAACCAAGAACGACCAGGAAAAAATGTCGCAAGGTCTGGCCCGTTTGGCAGCCGAGGACCCGTCCTTCCGTGTGGAAACTGACATCGAAAGCGGTCAGACCATCATGAAGGGCATGGGCGAACTTCACCTTGATATTCTGGTTGATCGTCTCAAGCGCGAATTTAAAGTCGAGGCCAACATCGGTGCACCGCAGGTGGCCTACCGTGAGACCATTGGCCATGAGATCGAGCATACCTACACCCACAAGAAACAGTCTGGTGGGTCAGGTCAGTTCGCCGAGGTCAAGATGATCATCTCGCCGACCGAAGCGGGCGAAGGTTATTCGTTTGAAAGCCGCATCGTTGGTGGGTCGGTGCCCAAGGAATACATTCCGGGCGTTGAAAAAGGCATCATGTCCGTCATGGATAGCGGCCCGCTGGCTGGCTTCCCCGTGATCGACTTCAAGGTCGCTCTGATCGACGGTAAATTCCACGATGTTGACTCTTCCGTCATGGCGTTTGAACTCGCGGCGCGGATGTGCATGCGCGAAGGTCTGAAAAAGGCTGGTGCGAAGCTGCTGGAACCGATCATGAAAGTCGAAGTGATCACGCCGGAAGAATATACCGGTGGCATCATCGGTGACCTCACCAGCCGTCGCGGTCAGGTGTCGGGCCAGGAGCCCCGAGGCAACGCGATTGCAATCGACGCAAACGTGCCGCTGGCCAATATGTTTGGCTACATCAACACGCTGCGCTCGATGTCCTCGGGCCGGGCCCAGTTCACGATGCAATTCTCGCATTATGATCCGGTGCCGTCGAACATCAGCGAAGAAATTCAGGCAAAATACGCCTAAGCGAAATTGGGCGCCGAGGCTGTCGGCGCCCCTGGAAAAATCAAGGAGGCCATCATGGCAAAGGAAAAGTTTGATCGTTCTAAACCGCATGTTAACATCGGTACGATTGGTCACGTTGACCACGGTAAGAC
>NZ_JAIMIB010000009.1 GCF_019966515.1 Roseovarius aestuarii
AATCGACGGAGGCGATACAGCTACTCTCTTGGTGACCGTGTGGGGTGAGGGCGAAGATTTACCCGGCTGACAACACAGCAAACATCAAGACCAAGCGGGAGTTTTGCGCCATTCATCGCAAAACTCCCGTTTTGTTTTATCAGACAACTTTTCATCAGTCCGAGATGGACAGAAATCCGCAGGGTTCCCTTTTGATCTCCTGAAGAGGCCCCATCGGGTGGTCCGGCACGCCTGTTAGAATGATGGGACGCAGGTTGTGGATGATAATCGTGCTTGCGTTATTAACGGCGAAGCTACCGCTCTAACCGGTTTACAAGAAAACCTTGTTGTACGCACCGTTCTCGTCAGCCACAGCGGTGGCGTTTGATACACATCAAGGCGCCGGAGCCGTCACCGTGGCTAGTGTTGCTAATACTTGAACCACGACAAAGCGGTGCACAAGATGACCTATAATTGCCTTTTTACCGTATTGACGGATTTGGACCTGGTTGAAGACACTCTGAGCCAGGCGATGGCTGCGACCGATGCTCACGATGCCCATCTCGATGTGCTGTGCTTGGGCGTAGATTGCACCCAATCGGGATTCTACTATGCCGGGGCGAGTGCTATTGTCCTCCAGGAAACTATCACCCGCGCCACTGAAGAGGCGCAAGAGATAGAAGCCAGGGCCAAGCATGTCCTAGAAAATTCGACCCTGCGTTGGGGCAGCGAAACCGGCGTCGCGCAGCTTGCGGACGTGGCGCGGCACGTCGCGGCGAGGGCGCGGTTTTCGGATCTGGTGGTGCTGCCCAAACCCTATGGAGAGGAGCGCGGAGCCGAACTGGAAGCCATTACCGAAGCTGCTCTTTTCGACGGCGACGCGCCAACGATCATCCTGCCGGAGCCGGATCAATTCAAACCACATCCGCGCCGTGTCATGGTCGGTTGGAACGAAAGCCTTGAAGCGCTGCGTGCGGTGCGTGCCGCCATGCCGCTTTTGACGCAGGCCGATACCGTTCATGTGGTGGTGATCGACCCACCGACGCATGGCCCAAGCCGTTCTGACCCCGGCGGAATGTTGTCGCAATATCTGGCGCGACACGGGGTCAGTGCCGAAATTGATGTGCTCTCCAAAACACTGCCCCGCGTTTCGGATGTATTGACGCGGCATGCTACCGATATGGATGCGGACCTGTTGGTAATGGGAGCTTACGGCCATTCACGATTCCGCGAGGCCGTTTTCGGCGGCGCGACACGAAATATGTTAGAACAAGCCACTATACCGGTTCTGATGGCCCATTAGGAGCTGGCGAAAAAACTATCCATTGCTGACACGGGTTGACCAGGAGTTCAGATAGGTCTCAACTTCCAGGGCGCGAGATCACGGATGCGCCCGGAAGCGAGGTTCTGACCCATGCGGCCATTCATCCGATATCATGAAAGCCCTGGAACATGAGGCGTTGTGGTCTTTGGATTCTGGTCGCAATCACGTTCCTGACGGGGCGTGTTGTCGCCGAGGATCGGATGGAATTGCATCTTGTCATGGCCTTCGACGTCTCAGCCAGTGTCAACGATGAAGAGTTCGATCTGCAACGCGCGGGCACGGCGGATGCGTTGCGCTCGAAGCTTGTGGCCGCAGCGGTCGAACGATCGCCGGGCGGCGTGGCCATTGCAATCGTGCAATGGTCCAGTGTCACCCGCCAGGCACTGGGAATGGATTGGGTCGTGTTGCGCAATCAGGCGGATGTCATTGCTTATGCCGACGAGGTCGATGCAATGCCACGCCGCCTGCCGGGCGGAGGCACGATGATTCATTCGGGCCTCGCCTTCGCCGCCCGCCTGCTGGAAGCAGCGCCCGGATACGCGCGCCGGCAGGTGATTGATATAGCGGCAAATGGTCAATCAGACGGCCAAAACCGGTTGCTGGAAACCCGCGGCAAACTGCTCTCGAAGGGGATCGTCATTAACGGCCTTGCGATTGAAGAAGACGACACCACGCTGACGCAATATTTCGAGGCCCACGTGATCGGTGGACCAAACGCATTTGTGGTTACAGCCAGCGGCTTTGACGCGTTTACCGAGGCGATGGAAACCAAATTATTGCGCGAGATCAGCGGCGCGATGTTCTCGCATGACGTCGATAAGCCGGTATCAATATCGCCGCGCCTGGCCGCCGCAAACTAGGTCGCAGCACCCGGCACGCCCCACTCACACCAGCATGCCACCATCGCTGTCGTCACCCGCTTCAGCCAACAGACGGTGGAAATCGGGAACGGTGACATGGCGCTTGCCCTCCAGTTCGATCACACCGTCCCTTTTCAGTGCCGACACCTGGCGACTGACGGTTTCAAGTGTCAGGCCGAGATAATCAGCCATCGCATCCCGGGTCAGCGGCAGATCGAACACTATCTGGCCAGTGGGCTGTTCCAGATGCAGGGTCGAGTTGCGCCGCGCGATGATCGACAGAAGCGATGCAATCTTTTCCCGCGCGGTCTTGCGTCCCAGTACCAGCATCCATTCGCGGGCGGCGTCGAGTTCGTCCAGTGTCATTTGCAACAGACGCTGAGAGATATGCGGCGTGGCTTCCATCATCGCCTCAAACGGCTTCATGCGAAAACAGCACATCACCATGTCGGTGGTTGCCACCACGTCATAAGGTGCCACGCCCCGGCCTGGCCGGCCGACGAAATCGCTGGGCAGAAGCAGACCCACCATTTGGGTGCGCCCGTCTTCCATCGTCTGGGTCAGCGTGGCAATCCCCGACACGACCGACCCCACAAACTCCATCCGGTCACCGGCCCAGATCAGCGTCTGGCCCGCCTCGAAATTTCGATAATATTTCATCTTGTCAAGCTGGGCGAGTTCGTCGGCATCGCAGCGCGCACAGACCGCGCGATGCTGGATCGGGCAATCTCCACATGAGCGTGGGGCGGCAGTCAGCGTTTCATTCAGCATCGGGGGGTCACTTTCCCATTAATTGATCTGCATCAAGGTTCACGCATTCAAGTGGTTTTACCGCTTGTCACATGGTTACGAAAGCACAACTAAGCAGGCTGGGTCTCTTTGACGCAAAGGTGCCGCGTTACACCAGTTATCCGACGGCGCCGCATTTCAATCGCGATATCGGCGCGACTGAGTATACAAGCTGGATCAGCGCAATCAAACCGGGCAGCCGGATTTCGCTTTACGTGCACGTACCGTTTTGTCGGCGATTATGTTGGTTTTGCGCCTGCCGCACCCAAGGCACCCAAAGCGATAAGCCCGTGCTGGCATATCTGGAAACGCTCAAGGCCGAGTTGAAGATGCTTGGCCAATTGTTGCCCGAAGGCGTGCGTCTGTCGCGGCTGCATTGGGGCGGCGGCACACCGACACTGCTAACACCCGCAATGATGGAAGAGCTTGCCGAGGCCATTCGCGACGTGGTGCCTTTTACCGGAACAACCGAGTTTTCGGTCGAGATCGACCCGAATGAAATCGACGGCCCGCGATTGGACGCCCTGGCAGCGGCAGGGATGAACCGTGCATCGATCGGCGTGCAGGATTTCGATTCGGAAATCCAGCAGAGCATCGGGCGGATACAAGGCTATGACATCACCCGCGACGCGGTCGAAGAGATTCGCACGCGCGGCGTCGCAAGCCTGAATACCGATATCCTCTATGGCCTACCGCATCAAACCGGTGGGCGCATCACCGAAAGCGTGCAGAAGCTCTTGTCGCTTAACCCGGACCGCGTCGCACTTTATGGCTATGCCCATGTACCGTGGATGGCGAAGCGCCAGCAGATGATCCCCTCAGACGTGCTGCCCACCCCGGAAGAACGTCTGGCGCTCTACGAGACCGCGCGCGAACTGTTCTTGTGGGATGGTTATGACGAGATCGGGATTGACCATTTTTCCCGCCCCGAAGATGGGCTTAGCTTGGCGCAGAAAGCGGGACAATTGCGGCGAAATTTCCAGGGCTATACCGACGATACGGCCGAGGTGCTGATCGGGGTCGGCGCATCGTCAATCTCACGCTTTCCGCAGGGCTATGCGCAGAACGCCCCTGCCACCGGCGCACATACCGCGGCAATTCGAGACGGGCTGTTTTCAACCACGCGGGGACATAGTTTCACACCCGACGACCGCATGCGTGCCCGGATGATCGAGGCGCTGATGTGCGACTTTCGCATAGATGCCAAAGAAATCCGTAGCCAGTTTGGAGTGTCGGAAGCAGCGCTGTCAAAAATGTTTAGCGAAACCGCCAAGGAATTCGAGGGCGTCTTGGATCATGATCAGAACGGCCTGACCATCCCCCCGGCTGCCCGCCCCTTGACCCGCATGATCGCCCGCCAGATCGATGCCTATGAGTTAAGCAAAGCCGGCCATAGCGCCGCGATCTGAACAGCCGCGCGGTAAGAATTTCAAATAGAAAAAGGAGTCTAAAGCGGATATCTATCGCCCAGCGTGATTGTGCTGATCAAGGGCGCTCAGAAGCGCCTGATATGACGACAGGCCAAACTCGGCGGTCATCACTTCTTGCCACCGAGCATCGAAACTTGCCCGGATATCGGCGGATATCAGCGGCTTACCAGCGCCGATCTTTCCGGTGGCGACCTTGGTTGCGGTGCCGCCAGGCAGGAGGCCGCAAGCTTCATCGCGGGCAGCACGCAGAAGATGGTCATCGAACTGCGTACCGTGGGTCTTCATGAAGTCGAACCCCGCCTGCCTTGTTGCGATCTCGCGCAAATCCGGGTTGTCCGCCACACCCATGAAATCAGCCACACGTGCCACCGTGCCCGGCAGGTTCTTCTTGAGCCCCTCAAAGGACAGCAGCAATACCTCGGGCCGCATACGTTGCCGCCACCACGAGGCCGCATGGGTCCAGTAATTATTGCTCTCGGCACGGTCCAGATAGTAATCGGCAAAGTCGGCCAGCGATATGCTGCCCGCTTCAAAACGCCAGCCATCAAGGAAGTTAAAAAGCGAGATCATGGCATCCAGCGGGTCACGCAGTACGGTGATGTAGCGGCCTCCCTTGGGGATGTCATCCCATCCCAGATGGCTTTTGAAAGCACGGGGTGTGGCGACCTGCGGCGCATTCACATCCGCGCCCATGTCCCAGGCCAGTTCCAGCCAGGGGACGACCTGGGTGATCTCATCGAAATCCATCGACCCGCCCGTACGCAACCCGTGCACGATCTGCTGCATCCAGGTTGTGCCGCATTTGGCGTAGGGAGAGATGAAAATATCGCTGGTGTCCGGTTGGTATTCAAGCCCGCGTCGCAAGCTGGCCTGTGTCACGAAAAGCTGGTCAACAGCCTGCATTTCAGCGATCGAGTGAGGGCGGGTCATGGATCAGGCCGTCAGATCAAGCGCGGCATGCAGCAGAGTCCTGGCATATTCGGTCTGCGGCGCATCAAACAGCGCCTGCGCCTCGCCAGTCTCAATCACGTCGCCCTGTTTCATTACCAGCACCCGGTGGCTCATCGCGCGCACCACGTTCAGATCGTGGCTGATGAACAGATAAGCCAGCCCGTATTTGACCTGCAACCGGCGCAGCAGGTCCACGATCTGCACCTGCACGGTCATATCCAGCGCCGAGGTTGGCTCGTCCAACACCACCAGTTTGGGGCGCAGGATCATGGCACGGGCGATGGCGATACGCTGCCGCTGACCGCCCGAAAACTCATGTGGGTAGCGGTCCATCGTCTCGGGGTTCAACTCCACTTCGCGCATCACCTCGGCCACCAGATCACGCACCGGGCGGCCATCCGGGTTGCCATGCACGCCCAGGCCTTCGGCGATGATCTGTTCGCAGGTCATGCGCGGCGAGAGGCTGCCGAACGGGTCCTGAAACACGATCTGCATGTCGGCACGGCGGCGGCGGAGCTGGCGGGTATTCCAGCCATTCACATCCTCGCCGTCGAACCGGATGCCGCCCTCGCTTTCTATCAGCCGCATGATCGCCAGCGCCAGCGTGGTCTTGCCCGAGCCACTTTCACCGACGATACCGAGGGTTTCACCCGCGCGCACGCTGATGCTGGCCTCGTTCACCGCCTTCACATGGCCGACGGTTTTCTTGAAAAAACCGCGCTGGATCGGGAACCAGACGCGCAAGGCATCGGTTTCAACCAGTGTTTCTGTGTTCTCGGGGACGGGGTCGGGCTCGCCCACGGCACGGGCGCTCAGCAGTTTGCGGGTGTAATCATGCTGCGGGTTGGCAAAGATCTCAGCCGTGGGACCGGTCTCGACAATCTCGCCATCCTTCATCACGCAGACCCGGTCGGCGATGCGCTGGACGATGCCCAGATCGTGGGTGATGAAGAGAAGCCCCATCCCCTCTTCGCGCTTGAGTTCCGCCAGCAAGTCGAGGATCTGCGCCTGGATGGTCACGTCGAGCGCGGTGGTGGGTTCGTCCGCGATCAGGATATCCGGTTTGTTGGCCAACGCCATGGCGATCATAATGCGCTGGCGCTGCCCGCCGGAAAGCTGGTGAGGGTAGGCGTCTAAACGACTTTCGGCGTCACGGATGCCGACGCGCTCCATCAGTTCGATAATACGCCCACGCGCCTCCTCGCCGGTGATGCCCTGATGCAGCTCCAGCGATTCCCTGATCTGTTTTTCCAGCGTGTGCAGCGGGTTGAGCGAGGTCATCGGCTCCTGAAAAATAAAGCTGATATCGTTGCCGCGAACCTTGCGCAGGAGTTTCTCCTTTGCGCCAATCATTTGCTGGCCGTCATAGGTGACACTGCCCGCCACCTGGGCCGATGCGCCCAGCAGCGAAACCGTCGACAGCGCCGTCACGGATTTGCCCGAGCCGCTTTCACCCACCAGCGCGACGGTTTCCCCCTTGTCGACGGTAAACGATACACCCTTTACCGCCGGGATAAGCTGCCCGTCCTGCCGGAAGCTGACGGTCAGATCCTGAACATCCAAGAGGCTCATTCAAAGGTCTTTCTGGGATCGAACGCGTCGCGGACGCCTTCGAAGATGAAAACCAGCAGCGACAGCATGATGGCAAAGGCGAAAAACGCGGTGAAGGCCAACCACGGCGCTTGCAGGTTCTGCTTGGCCTGTAGGGTGAGCTCACCCAGCGACGGGGAAGAGGACGGCAAGCCGAAGCCCAGAAAATCGAGCCCGGCGAGCAGCGAGATGGTACCGGTGATCACGAATGGCAGCATGGTCAGCGTGGCGACCATGGCGTTGGGCAGCATGTGGCGGAACATGATCGTCAGGTTCGAGACGCCAAGCGCCTTCGCCGCGCGGACATATTCGAGGTTGCGGGCGCGCAGGAATTCGGCCCGCACCACGCCCACCAGCGCCATCCAACCGAACAGCACGGTGATCACCACCAACAGCCAGAAACTGCGCGGCAGGATCGCGAATAGGATGATGATCACGTATATCTGCGGCGTCGAGGCCCAGATCTCGATGATCCGCTGAAAGATGAGGTCGGTTTTACCGCCGAAATAACCCTGTACCGCACCAGCAAATATGCCGATCACGGTGGAACACCCGGTCACGATCAGGGTGAAAAGCACCGACAGGCGGAAACCGTAGATCACGCGGGCCAGCACGTCGCGCTTTGTGTCGTCTGTGCCCAGCCAGTTCTGGTCGTTGGGCGGCAGGGGCGCGGCGCCGACGCGGTCGACCGGCGTGTCGTAGCTGTAGGGGATGAGCGGCCAGAACGCCCAGCCTTTGGCGATCTCCTCGCCGTTGACCACGCCGTCGCCGGCGTCTTCGATGATGCCGTCAGGATCGTCGAAGCAATCCTCCAACCCGCCCGAGGTGATCAGGCAGGCGACCTCGGGGTCGCGGTAGATTGCTTCGGTCTTGAAATCGCCGCCAAAGGTGGTTTCGGGGTAAAAGTTGAAGATGGGCGTGTAGAATTCACCGCGGTATTTCACCAGAATGGGTTTGTCATTGGCGACAAACTCGGCACAGAGGGTGAAGCTGAAGATGATCGCAAAGAGAATGAGCGACCAGAAGGCGCGCTTGTTGCGGCGAAAGTTGCGCCAACGGCGCTGGTTGAGGGCCGAAAGCGCCATTCAGCCCGCCCGCTTTTCGAAATCGATGCGCGGATCGACCAACACATACATCAGATCCGACAAAATGTTCACCACCAACCCAATGAGGCCAAAGAGGAAGAGCGTGCCGAACATGACCGGGTAGTCACGACCCACCGCCGCCTCGAACCCGAGCCGCCCGAGACCGTCGAGCGAGAAGATCGTCTCAATCAGGACCGAACCGCCGAAGAACACACCGATGAAGACCGCCGGGAAACCCGCGATCACGATCAGCATGGCGTTGCGGAAGATGTGACCGTAGAGCACCTTGCCCTCGGATAACCCCTTGGCGCGGGCGGTCATCACGTAGTGTTTCTTGATCTCGTCAAGGAAACTGTTCTTGGTCAGCAGCGTCAGCGTGGCAAAGGCCGCGATGGTCGAGGCGGTGACCGGCAGGGCGATATGCCAGAAATAATCGAGCGCCTTGCCCACAAGGCTGAGCTGGTCAAAATTATCCGAGGTGAGGCCCCGGAGCGGGAAAAGCTGCCAGTAGCTGCCCCCGGCAAAAAGAACCAGCAGCATGATCGCAAAGAGGAAGGCCGGGATGGCGTAGGCGACGATGATGATCCCGCTGGTCCAGGTGTCGAAAGAGCTGCCGTCATGCACCGCCTTGCGGATGCCCAGCGGGATCGAAACCAGATAGGCGATTAGCGTCGACCAGAGGCCCAGGGTGATACTGACCGGCATCTTGTCGAGCACCAGTTCGGTCACCGTTTGTTTCTTGAAATAGCTCTCGCCGAAATCGAAATGCAGATAGTTCCACATCATGTTCAGGAAGCGTTCCAGCGGCGGTTTGTCGAGGCCGAATTGCTGTTCCAGCTCCTTGATGAACTCGGGCGGCAAACCGCGGGCGCCAAGATATTCCGAGTTTTCTTCCGAGCCGGACAGCGTCGCATCCTCGGCCCCGCCAGCAAAACCTTCGAACACATCTCCGCCGCCCTGCAATTGCGCGATCATCTGCTCCACCGGCCCGCCGGGGACGAATTGCACCAGCACAAAATTGATGATCATGATCCCCAGAAGCGTGGGGATGATCAGCAAGAGCCTGCGAAGGATATAGGCGCCCATGCGCGGATTACCTCAGCGCGCCCGAGGCTTTCAGCGCCTCGGCTTTTTCGGCATTGACCCACCAGAAATCCAGCGAGCCAAGCGCGAAGGGCGGCTGTTCAGCGGGGTGTTCATACATATCCCAGTAGGCCACCCAATAATTGGGCGCGAAACCATCCGGGATCAGGAAGAACTCGTGTCGCAGCGCCCGGTCGAGCGCGCGGATGGTCATGTCTTCTTCGGCCTGGCTGCTGGTTAGCAGAGATTCCTCGATGATCCTGTCGACCAGCGGGCTGGCCAGGCCGGCGGGGTTGAACAGGCTGAATTCCGCAGCCTCGGAGCCGAAGCGCTGCGCGAGCCCGGTGCCGGTACCCAGAAGCGATGGATAGCCATCAAAGACCAGATCATAATCACGGTCCCGCTCGCGTTTGGTGTATTGCGAGGAATCAACCGATTCCAGTTTGGCATCGGCGCCCATCTGCTTGAGGTTAGACACGAAGTTTTCGGCGATGGCGCGGTCGGTCGGTTCGGCCGAGGCATTCATCAGGAAGTCGATTTTCAGTTGTTCGCCGCTTTCGTCGCGCAACAAGCCGTCATCGCCGACGCTCCAGCCCGCCTCTTGCAGCAGTTTCAGGGCCTGCCGCAGATTGCGTCGGTTGGTCAGCCGGTCCGGGTCGGAGGTGTGCGGCACATAAGGTTCGGTCGTCAGCAGGTCGGGCGGGACCACATCGCCAAGCGATTTCAGAAATTCCAACTCGTCGCCCTCCGGCAGGCCCTCGGCCTCAAGATGGGTGCCATCAGAGAAGGATTTTTGCTGCGCATAGAGCCCATATAGCAGCGACTTGTTGGTCCAGTCGAAATTGAAGCCGAGGGCCACAGCCTGCCGAACGCGCTTGTCCTTGAACACCTCACTACCAAGGTTGAAGACGATACCTGTCATGTTCGGGGGCGTACCGTCGGGGATTTCTTCCTTGACCACATCGCCGCGCGCCAATGCCGGAAATTCATAGGCGGTTGCCCATTTCTTGGGGTCGGACTCGGTGCGGTAGGTGACTTCACCTGCCTTGAACGCCTCGAACGCGGCGGTGGAATCAGCGAAATATTCCAGGCGGATGCGATCAAAATTGTGCCGCCCCTTGTTGATCGGAAGATCCCAGCCCCAGTAATCGGGGTTGCGGGTAAAGGTGACGCGGCGGTTGGGCTCGACATTCTCAATGATGTAAGGGCCGGAGCCGGGTGAGACCTCAAACCGGGCTTCGTCCAGCTTGGCGCCGGTTTCCTCGTACCATTTCTTTGACCAGACCGGCACCGATCCGACCTGATCAATCAGGCTGCGGCGCGAGATACCATCGGCGAAATGGAACTTGACGGTGTGATCGTCGATCACCTCGGCGTTCGGGATGCGTTGACGCACCGCGTCGGCATAGGATTTCAATCCTTCATCCAACAGCAGGTTATGGCTGAAAAGGACATCATGCGCGGTGACCGGCGTACCGTCGGAGAACCGCGCCTCGGGGCGCATATGGAAGATAACCCAGGATTTATCCTCGGGATATTCCACCGTGTGGGCCAGAAGCCCGTACATCTCACCATAGGCATCTGCGGGCAAGCCGCCGCTGCCTGCCAGAACCTCGCCCAGCAGGCTTTCATACATCACTGTTGAAAGCGCCGAGGCACGGCCCTTGCGGGTATAGGGGTTCATCGAATCGAAGCTGCCCGAAAGGGCAATCGAAATCTCACCGCCCTTGGGGGCATCGGGATTCACATAGTTGAAATGGGGGTAATCGGCAGGATAGCTCAACTCTCCGAAAAACGAATATCCGTGGCTTCTGATGATTTTTTCGTCGGCCAGCGCAGCCTGTGCGATCAGTGTTGCAATCACCAGGCCCATCAGGGTCAGAATCGCTTTTAGGGGTGCTTTCATCGGAAGCGCCCGGGCTTTAGCCCGGCGGCGGGGTCCGGTCATGCTGATCTCCTCTGTTCCACATCCTGCATGTGGCATCTTGCTGATTGAAAGCAAGCTACTGGAGGCACGGCATTACATTCAAGCGCGGAAAGTTGATGCGGGTGTGAAATCGCCCGTTATCAACAAAAGACCGCCTGCCCCAACGGGACAGGCGGTCAATTTGTTAAGTTTTAGGCGCTTACTGAGCGGCGCTCTGGATATAGGCGATCACCGCTGCGCGATCTTCTTCCTTCCGCAGGCCAGCAAAGCTCATTTTCGTGCCCGGTGCGAAATCCTTAGGCTTTGTCAGAAAGGCGCTAAGCTGATCTGCTGTCCAGTTGCCATCGATAGCCGCAAGACCGTCTGAATATTTGAAACCGTCAACACTGGCAATATCACGGTCAACCACGTTGAAGAGATGCGGACCAACGCGGTTTTGTCCGTCTTCCAGCGCGTGGCAGGCCTTACACTTTTTGTATACTTTTTCGCCGTTGGCAACATCAGCAGAGGCCACCATAGCGACAAAGCCTGAGGCCTCAGCGGCTGCTTCTTCGGCTGCGGGCTCTTCGGCAGCGGCTTCAGCCTCCGGCGCGGGATCAACCTCGGCTACCGCTGGCTCCTCGGCGGTCACTTCTTCGGCCACGTTCTCTTCGGCGGCAGCCATTTCGGTTTCCGCTTCGGCAGGTTCGGCCGCGGCTTCTTCTTCCATCGCTTCCGGCGCGGCCATCTCATAGGTATCGCCATCTAGCTGGTCGAGATAGGCGATGACGTTGATCCTGTCGGTGGCCTTCTTCAAGCCCGCAAAACCCATCGAAGTGCCGGGCGCATAGCCTTTGGGGTTTTCCAAGAAGGCATCCAGGGTTTCTGGTGTCCAGACATCGGCCACCGGCTTGAGGCTGCCGGAATAACCAAAACCTGCCGCGGAAGACACGTCGCGACCAACCACGCCGTAAAGATATGGGCCGGTTGCGTTGGCACCATCTTCGAGCTTGTGGCAGGCCTTGCACTTGCCAAAGACCTTTGCGCCCTTCTCGACGTCTGCGGCAGCCCATAGTTCAGCAAGCGACGGGCCGTCCTGATCAGCGGCGCCAGCATCTTCTTCGCCACCAGTTTCGATCACATATCCCGCCGCATGATCGCCACCATGACCCGGGCTGGTATCATACAACAATTCACCAGCCCATTTGCCCATCAGGAAGATCAGCAATGCCCCACAAAGGCTGCCAACGATCTTGGTAAGTGTCATTGTATCGAACATAGGCCCGCTTCCATTTGAATCTGTTGGGATCGTATCTATCCGCTTCCCCTAGACGGGTGCAAGGTGTAGTTTCCGCGACGAAACGCCCGGGCGGAACAAATTGACAGGAAAAGCCGCAAATGACCAAGCGCATCGCCTTCCAGGGAGAGCTGGGTGCCTATTCGCACCAGGCCTGCCACGAGACCTACCCCGAACTGGAGGCCCTGCCCTGCCGTACCTTTGAGGACGCGATTACGGCGGTACGCTCGGGGCAAGCGGAACTGGCGATGCTGCCGGTGGAAAACTCGACGTTTGGCCGGGTGGCGGATATCCATCACCTGCTGCCTGAAAGCGGGCTGCATATCATCAACGAGGCCTTCGTCCGGGTGCATATCAACCTACTGGCCCTGCCCGGCACGACACTCGACCAGGTGAAATCGGCGATGAGCCACACAATGCTTCTGGGTCAGTGCCGCGATTATCTGGCGAAACAGGGTATTAGCCGGGTAACAGGTGCCGACACCGCCGGATCGGCGCATCATGTGGCTGAATTGGGCGATCCGACGATGGCAGCCCTGGCAAGCGAGTTGGCCGGTGAGATCTATGGCCTCGACGTGTTGGCCCGCCATATCGAAGACGAGGGCAACAATACCACGCGGTTCCTGGTGATGTCGCGCACACCCGATTATACGCCCCGCGGCGATCACGGGATGATGACCAGTTTTGTTTTTCAGGTCCGCAACATCCCCGCCGCACTTTACAAGGCGATGGGCGGGTTCGCCACCAACGGTGTCAACATGACCAAGCTCGAAAGCTATATGGTCAACGGCTCGTTCTCGGCCACGCAGTTTTACGCCGATATCGAAGGCCACCCGGAAGATGCTGGGGTGAAGCTGGCGTTAGAAGAACTTGATTACTTCACATCCGAGGTGAAGATGCTGGGGGTCTATCCAGCCGATCCAAGACGCCACTAGACCAAGACCCGTGAATTAACGGAAAGAGTGAGAGGCTGGACAACGACCCAAGCGGGGCTCGTTACGGCTGCTTCCTTCCGGATCTGACCGGGTTGGCGAGGCGCTCGCCCGCGCCAACCTCTCGAGGTGATAAATAGGCTGCCCGAGACGGATTCGCAAGGCTTTCGGGGACGATTGCACTCAGCGGCAAGCGCAATCTGGCAAAGCCCGCCGACGTGTCGCCCAGATCGGTGGCATCCAGCGCGCTAATCTCGTCAGGGTAACGCCGAATGCCGGGGCCGGTCTCGAATACCACGCTGGTCTGTTGCATCGGTGCAAAGGACCAGATCGGATCGACCGCAGGAGAAATACCATCCGCCTCGCTGATGTATTGAGAGACGATGCTGCGCACCGGTATCCGGCTTACGACGGCGAAACTATCTTCCGGCAGATGCGGATAGGGTCCGCCACCATGGGCACGAAAACTGTTGACCGCCATCAGAAACAACTGATCGTCGTCTACCGGCTGCCCCTGATACCGAAGATCGTGGATACGCCGGGCCGATTTTCGTATCATACGGCCTGTACGATCGTAACGCGCAGGTTGCGACAGATCGATCACATAGTTGAGCCCGTCGATCACATCAAAATTATGGCCCGGCACCAGCGGGTTGATCAAAGGTTGGTCGGCGCAACCCGGGTCGATCATATTGAAGCATACCGCCGCGCGTTCAAGCCAGTCGTACAATTGCCCGCCCGTTAACCGCAAGCCACAGAGCGTATTTGGAAAGGGATAGAGGTCAGCGGCGTTGCGCAGTCGAAAATCTCCTTGAGATACGTCGGAATAATACTTCGGGCCACCACGCCCGCCGGTCTTGAAAGGCGCCGAGGTCGACAGGATCGGAAGACCGGCATCAGCTGACCCCTGCACCATCCGCGACAGGGCGGCGCGCTGCGCCCGGGTAACCAGTTGGGTCGCAGGATCATTGCGCACCAGCGCCAGATAGCTGTGCAGCGGTGTGGCGCTACGACCCAGAGGTTTTCGGATCAGGTCAAGCGTATGCTGATGCGCGGGCCACAGCAATGTCTTGAGGGGCTCATCGGCCGGAACAGGGTCCGACGCGGTGCCAGCAGCAACACTGCGGGCTTCGGATTTGTGAGCGGCTACCTGCCATTTGCCATTCTCATTCTGCAGAAAGAGGTCAAGGACGCCCAGATGTGACCCCCGAAACCCGGCCATAACTGCGGGCTTGCAGCTTAAGGTACCTTCGTCATTTTTTGCCCCGGAAATATCCGGCTCGCCGGGTTGCGGGAATACCTCGTGGGTGTGACCCGCGATGATCGCGTCGATACCGGGCAGATCGGCCAGCGCCAACGCGACATTTTCCTTGAAAGGATAATAATCGTCGGGGTCGATGCCGGTATGTGCCAGGGCGATAACGATATCCGCGCCCGCTGCGCGCATCTGGGGCAAACGCGCCCGGGCGGTATCCACGATATCGCGGGTGATCAGCCGGTCATTGAGGTGAAAATGATCCCATGTGGTAATCTGAGGCGGCACCAGACCAAGCAGGCCGATGCGTATTTCGTGTTGATTGCCATCGCTGTCGGTCACCTGCCGATGAATAAGTACAAATGGCGGGTAAAGCGTTTTGTCATCGCCAATGGTGGCTCCCTCGGAGATCACAGCATTGGCGCAAGTAATCGGAAAAGACACATCCGCGAGCACCGATTGCAACCAGTCGAGTCCGAAGTTGAATTCATGATTGCCCAGACAAGCCGCATCATAGCCCAGGTAATTCATGGCCGTAACGGCCGGGTGTGGGCCGGACCAGCCGCTGCCGGGTTGCGCCGTCATGTCACCAAGCGGCGTGCCTTGCAAAAAGTCACCATTATCAACAAGCAGCGAATGCGCCACCTCATCCCTTGCCTGCTTGATCAATGTAGCAGTCCGCGCCAGCCCAAAGGAGTTTTCGCAACCATCTGCGTAATAGTCGAAGGGCAACAGGTTGCAATGAACATCGGTCGTCTCCAAAATCCTCAGACGGATATACGGGGCGCCCTCCGATATCCGGCCTGTCAATTCCGCCGGCAACTGTGATTCATTCAAGCTCATTACATGTTCTTCGAAGTTTCGAGTGCTGATTTGCCTTCATACCCCCAAATGCTATTGACGCTTCCCATCTTGGTTACGACCTCAAAAACACATTGGCATATCCGTATATCTACTTAAAGTTGTTTTAAGGGGATTTTAGCAACCCGATTGCGCATGTAATCCTGCTTGCCCCTTATCAGCGAAAATGTCACCGATAGCCGCAGAGAATGCGAGGGTAACAGATGGTCGATCCAGAAACCGTCACATTCGGTGGTAGCGGTCTTGATCGCGCTGCCGAACTGCGTGGTGACGACGACGCCATAGCCGAAGCGATTTCAACGGGCCGAGCCGCTTGCACCCTGATCTGGCGCGGTAAACCCCTGGTCGCCGAAGGCACGCAGGACCGGCTGATCCGGCTCCCGATGGATCATCCTATCCTCGCTGAGGCGACTATGTCGCTGCTATTGGGACGCAACGAAACTGGAGATCTTCTCTTCGCTCATGATATCTCGGATTGGACGCCAGCCGGGGTGGACGAAGACGCGCTAAACAAGTTTCTCGACACAAGCGAGCAGCAGCACCCCGCGCTTCCCGGTGCGATCTTCGTCGAACTGCGCCGGATCATGACCCGCCTTGATGCGCGCGATGCCGAACTGGCAGCGACCGCCAGGGCGGTGATTAACTGGCATGTCAGCCACCGCTTCTGTGCCTGCTGCGGAGCGGAAAGCCGGCCAGTTCAGGCGGGATGGCAGCGTAGTTGCGATGCTTGCGGTGGGCAACATTTCCCACGCACCGATCCGGTGGTTATCATGTTGATCACGCGCGGGAATTCCGTGCTGATGGGGCGCTCCCCGGGCTGGCCCGAGGGCATGTATTCGCTGCTGGCGGGATTTGTCGAACCGGGCGAAACCATCGAGGCCGCAGTGCGCCGGGAAGTCTATGAAGAGGCCGGTATACGCGTGGGTCCGGTTGGATATCTGGCAAGCCAACCCTGGGCCTTTCCGTCATCGCTGATGATTGGCTGCCGCGGCACCGCGTTGACACAAGACCTAACGATCGACCCATCCGAGATCGAGGATGCGCGCTGGTTCGCGCGTGAAGAAATCCTGCGGGCCTTCGCCGGTCTGCACCCCACGCTGGCCCCTGCGAGGCAAGGTGCCATCGCGCATTTTTTACTGCGCAACTGGCTTGCGGATATAAACTATTAGCGCGACAATACCCCGGAGCAGAAAACAATGAAGGCCCGGCCATGAAGTTCAGCGCAAGGGAAGATGTAGAAGCCCCGATCAATTACGTGTTTGAGCAACTGACCGACTTCCAAACTTTCGAACGTTCCGCCCTTCGCCGGGGCGCGGAGGTTCAACGCGTCGACAGCCGGAAGTCGAACGGCGTTGGCATGGCCTGGGATGTCTCCTTCAAGCTGCGCGGCAAAATGCGTGATTTGCAGATGGAGCTGACCAATCTGGACGCGCCCAATGGCTTTGTCCTCTCGTCGCGCTCGCCTGCGATGGGGGGCGATATGGTCGTCGATCTGGTGCCGCTGTCACGCAACCGAACGCGGATGAGCATGGATATCGACCTGCGGCCCAAGAACCTGTCATCCCGGTTGCTGGTACAATCGCTCAAGCTGGCACGCAGCAACCTGACAAACCGCTACAAGCTGCGGATCGCCGGGTTCGCCCGAGATCTCGAAGACCGTTACAAACGCTCGGCCTGACGCACACCCAGGTCCAAAAACGAACCCGGCGTCGCAAATGGAATTGATCCTGAAAATTGCACTGTTAGGCTGCGGTCAAATCACGTGCCAGAACATGAGGCGACACAATGAAGCCTACCGCCTTTTCCGCACCGGGCCGATTCTATCGCGGGAACCTTCACACACATTCCACCCTCTCTGATGGCGTTCTTGACCCGGCCGAAGTTTGTCGCCGTTACAGGGCGGAAGGATATGACTTCATCAGCCTGACCGATCATTTCGTCGGGCTGTTCAATTACCCTATTGCTGATACGAAGCCCTACCATACGGCGGATTTCACAACGATTCCGGGCGTCGAATTGCATTCGGGCGCCATGGAGAACGGCGAGATATGGCACATTCTGGCGATTGGCCTTCCTGAGGATTTCGCACCGCCCAACGCCCCTGACTTCGCGCCGCGCGCCGACCAGGAAACCGGCCCGGAACTTGCCCGACGCGCCCGTGATGCCGGCGCATTCGTTGCCGTGGCGCATCCCCACTGGTCGGGCATGAGCCTGGCTGATGCCGGGTCCATCGAGGCGGCCCATGCGGTGGAAGTGTATAACCACGGTTGCGGTGTGGATTGTGACCGCGCGGAAGGCTTCCACACCGCCGATATGCTGATCTCGGCTGGGCATGATCTGACGTTGATAGCGACAGACGACGCACATTTCGCCGCCCCAGACGCCTTTGGCGGTTGGGTCATGGTCAAGGCCGAAACGAATGCGCCGGATGCCTTGCTCGCTGCGTTGAAAAACGGAAACTTCTACGCCAGCCAGGGGCCGGAACTGTATGGAATCGAGGTTGAGGGCGACACTGTCCGTGTGGAATGCTCGGCAGCAGAGGCGGTGATCGTGCAGGGCCATGGCTCGGCATCGTTTGCAAAACATGGGGCGTCCATGACCGTAGCCGAACTGGATCTTAAACGCCTGAAGGGCAGCAAATGGCTGCGGGTGACGGTTGTGGATCGCGCGGGCAAACGCGCCTGGTCCAATCCCATCTGGCGCGGCTAATCCCGGCCCGAAAATGCCCACCGCATCTGCGCCTCGGTCTCTACGGCGCAGGGCCTGATGGCCCTCAATCGTGCTAGGGCGGCTTCGGGCTCCTCGCCGGCTTCAACCATGAGCCTCAATACCGCCATGCCCGAGCGTCCGCACCCGCCGTTACAATGGATCAACACGCGCCCGCCACGCTGCAATGTCGCCAGCGCCGTGTCGGCAGCCACGCGCCAAAGCTCTTCGATATCAGGTGTCGGCACGCCGAAATCGGCGACGGGAAGATGTATCCAGCACGCTGCCAGCGCCTCTATGTCATCACCCAACCCGGCCGCATCGCACGCGACCATTTCGGCCTGTGTCGTCATGCTGATCACGAGAGACGGTCGCCAGTCGCATAATCTCTGAAGATCGGCGCTGTAGTCATCCTGACGCCCCGGCAAAGGACAAAGCGCCGCGACACCTCCGGCCACCGGTAACGAGTAGATGTCAAAGCCAGCCATTGATCGCTAGAGCTGATCCACGCCGAACGTATCACATTGCCCGGGGTCGCCGGTTTGATACCCGGTCGCAAACCAGCGCGACCGCTGTTCTGATGTGCCATGTGTGAAGGTATGCGGTTGCGGCACCCGGCCCGCGCGTTTCTGCAGATAATCATCGCCGATCTTGCGCGCCGCATTCAGGGCTTCTTCAAGATCGCCGGGCTCAAGCATACCGTCCACCGAACGCGCCCAGACACCACTCAGGCAATCGGCCTGCAATTCCAGCCGCACGGTCAGGGCATTGGCCTGGGTCTCGCTAACTGCCTGGCGGCGTTGATTCACCTCGGGCAGAATGCCAAGCTCGTTCTGAACATGGTGCGCCACCTCATGCGCGATCACATAAGCCGCAGCGAAATCACCCTTGGCCCCCATCTGCCGTGACAGCGTGCTGAAAAACTCCGTATCCAGATAGGCCTTCCGGTCGGCGGGACAGTAAAATGGGCCGGTGGCCCCGGAAGCATTGCCGCAAGGACTGCTGGTCACGCCAGAATAAAGCACCATCACCGGCGGGCGATAATCCCGTCCGATGTGCTGCGCAAAAATCCCGCTCCAGACCGCCTCGGTTGTGGCCAGAACCCGCACCGAAAATTCTCCTGCCTGCTTCTCTTCCGCGCTTAATTCGCGCGGAGAACCCGCCTGCGTTTCAATCGATGGCCCTTGTCCCTGAAGAAACGGCGTTACATCAATCCCGGCAAAATACCCCACAGCAAGCACCACCAGCAGGCCGATCCCGCCGATACCAGCTCCGGCCTTACCGCGTCGACCCCGTCGGTCCTCTACATTCCGACTGCCACGTACACCCCTTAACCGCATGTCCCATCTCCTCCTCAGGCTCAAGAGCCAGCATACACATTTTCTTTTTTCCTTGCCTAGCGGACAACCCAAATCACGCAAATCAGCGCCCAAATGCATGTCAGAGCCGCAAGGGCCCTTTATGCTGTTCAGAAATCAGGGATGACATTTTAATTCACAAAATCCGTGGCCTAGTACACCCTGCAAATCGCCGTCTTTGGCCACATAAAAGCATCTCAAAATACTCGAACGGCTGAATGGAATGGTGCTTTAATGATGTCAGTTTAGTTTTTTCCGCGATGGGCCGCGCTTATGACCCACATAAGCTCTGATACCGTGTGAGGTCTATGATGCTCAATCAGGCCACCGGGTACTTCTTACGCCCGCTAAGCCACATTCGCTTGCAACAATTGCATGGTCATTCGATGGGTTTTGCAAAGTAGATGACACCCAGGTTCAAAACACGAGGGCGCCTCGTCTGTCAGGTCGACGGGCTGATCGGAATCGAGTTTCAAATTCGCTATGCTGTCCACACGCCTTGCCGATAAATTCTTGACGAATTTCAGCCCGGCGAAGTTTTTATTGGTCCAGGCCACCCGGGACGGGATGCTGAGACCAGGCAAATGAAGAGTTACTTCATTGGTAGGAAACGCCTCGGCCGGGGCTTCGATCATTGTGCCGCCGCGACTGATGTCCAGCATCGTGGTCGCTGTGCAAATGCCATCATACCGTATTAACGCCGGTAGACGGCATATCTTGCGCTGAGCCGAATAACGGGAGCGGACCAGCCAATAGGCACCAAGCAGCACCAGCACCATACCCACCACCACAAAGAGCAAGGTAAAAGGTTTGATCGGCGCACTGCCAGTACTCCACAGGGAAGATCCGGCGTTGGAACCGTGCGGGATACAGCCAAATTTTTCGACAATCGCCGAGAGTTGAGACTGAATGGTCTTCGATGTACGGGTCAGACCCGGGATTTTCCGCCCATTGGCCGATGTGCCGTTGAGCTTCCAGTCTTCACGCACTGCCCCGGCAAAAATCCGCAGCGTACGGACCTCGGCCTTTGAGAACACGGCGACACGCCTGCGGTCTTTCAAAACACTCAGTGACTGCGCAAGATTTCTTTTGAATTGACGAGCATCCCCGCGCCCGGCACGCACCAATTCAATGTCGGTCGGCAGCGCCAGAAGCCCTTCAACGATGTCGCAACTGTCCAATTGGCTGGCCTGCGCCGGATTGGCGATGCCCGTCACGCAAATCAGGGTCGCAGCCATTAAGATAAAGCGCACGGCAAAGCTCCAGTAAAACCTCAGCGTCAAACTGACTCAAAATCATTAAGAAATGCGTACCTATTTCACTATCAACGGCAAACTTCCGTGACCGCTGGACCTCGCCTTAGCCACGCCATAGGCTGGCGCAAGCGAATCCCAGTTGACAGGCAGCGCCGACGTGACCAAAACCTCCGCTTATCAAGTCCTTGCTCGGAAATACCGGCCTGAAACCTTTGCCGATCTGGTGGGGCAGGACGCGATGGTGCGCACGTTGAAAAACGCATTTCGGGCGGATCGGATTGCCCAGGCCTTTATCATGACCGGTATCCGCGGCACCGGCAAAACCACGACGGCGCGGATCATCGCGAAGGGCATGAACTGCATCGGTGCGGATGGTACGGGCGGCCCCACGACCGACCCGTGCGGCACATGCGAACATTGCACGGCCATCATGGAGGGCCGCCATGTCGACGTGATGGAAATGGACGCGGCCAGTCGTACCGGCGTGGGCGATATCCGCGAGATTATCGAGAGCGTGCATTATCGAGCGGCCAGCGCCCGTTATAAGATCTACATCATCGACGAAGTGCATATGCTCTCAACCAGCGCCTTCAACGCGCTGCTGAAAACGCTTGAAGAACCGCCGGAACATGTGAAGTTCATCTTCGCCACCACCGAGATCCGCAAGGTACCCGTGACGGTCCTGTCCCGCTGCCAGCGCTTTGATCTGCGGCGAATCGAACCCGAGGTGATGATCGCCCTGATGCAGAAGATCGCCCGGGCCGAAGGCGCCGAGATCACCGGGGATGCGCTGGCACTCATTACCCGCGCGGCCGAAGGCTCGGCCCGGGATGCGACGTCACTGCTGGATCAGGCCATCAGCCACGGCGCGGGCGAGACCACGGCGGATCAGGTGCGTGCCATGCTAGGACTGGCGGATCGCGGCCGGGTACTGGACCTTTTTGATCTTATCATGCGCGGTGATGCGGCGGGCGCCCTGAGCGAGCTTTCCAGCCAATATGCCGAAGGTGCCGACCCGATGGCGGTGCTGCGCGATCTGGCCGAGGTCAGCCACTGGATTTCCGTCGTCAAGATCACGCCCGAAGCCGCCGAAGACCCCACCATCAGCCCCGATGAACGCACCCGCGGCCAGGCGATGGCCGCGGAATTGCCAATGCGGGTAATGACACGGATGTGGCAGATGCTGCTGAAAGCGCTAGACGAAGTTGCCACCTCACCCAACGCGATGATGGCGGCCGAGATGGCCGTGATCCGCCTGACCCATGTGGCTGACCTGCCCAGCCCGGAAGAGCTGGTGCGCAAACTGCGCGACACGCCGCCGCCTCCGGCACCTGGTGGCGGGAAACCCGTGCAAAGCACGGGGTCGCCTGCGGCGGGCGGGGGGGCCTCGGCTATCGCCTCGGCCCGGACAGCCACTAACGCAGGTGCGGGGCCGCAAGCGGCGCTGGCCAGAGATGTGGATGCCGCGCTCGCGCGCTATCCCACGTTCGATCATGTGGTCGAGCTTGTCCGTGCCAATCGTGATGTGAAACTGCTGGTCGAGGTCGAAGGATGTGTTCGGCTGGCCGCGTACCAACCCGGCCGGATCGAATTCGTTCCCACCGAAAGCGCGCCTCATGATCTGGCGCAGCGCTTGGGAGGCGCGCTACAGCGCTGGACCGGCAATCGCTGGGCAGTCACGCTGGTCAACGAAGGCGGGGCCGAAACCATCGCCGAGAAACGCGATGCCGCCGATCTTGCGCTTCAAGCCGAAGCCCAAGATCATCCGCTGGTACAGGCTGTCATGGCCGCTTTCCCTAAGGCACAGATCACCAATATACGCACGCCCAAAGACCAACAGGCCGAGGCCCAGGCCGAAGCTTTGCCAGAAGTGGACGGCGAATGGGATCCATTCGAAGAGGATTGATTCTGAGCCTCGTCCCTGGCGCTGGCTGGGCGGAGGTCTGCGACAAGGAACGACCCAATTGGGTGCACGGAACCGAGGCGACGATCTGGACCGAAATGATTGGTCTCTTCGCGGCGCCGCCATCGCTGGTTTTACTCTTATTGACCGCACTGGTGATCCGCTTTCGCAGCTTATGGGGCGGGTTGATCGTTATGGTCTTGTGGACCGGACTTGTTTCGCTGCTTGTCTTTTCCGAGCCAGACGCAGTGCGGATACAGGCGATCAAAGAAGGCTGTATCGGCAGCCCGAGCTTGTTCATCGGGATCGTGGCTGCGATATGTGTCGCGATGATTCTTTACACCGCTCCGCGCGCTGAGCGCGCAGACAAACGGGAGAAATGACATGTTCAAAGGACTGGGCCAGATGGGCGACATGGCCAAGATGATGAAGGCCGCGCAGGAAATGCAGCAGAAGATGGCCAGCCTGCAGGAAGAGATGCACAAGCTGACGGTCACCGGCGAAAGTGGCGCCGGGCTGGTCAAGGCCACCTGCACCGCCAAGGGTGAATTGAAGGGCCTCGATATCGACCCGTCGATCTTCAACGCCGATGACAAGGAAGTCGTCGAAGACCTGATCCTGGCGGCGATCAAGGATGCACAGCAAAAAGCCGGTGAACGTGCCAAGGAAGAAATGGGCAAGATCACCGAAGGCATGGGCCTGCCCAAGGACATGGACCTGCCATTCTGAGGCAGGCCACCTGATGAGCAGCACGCGCGATATCGACGCCCTGATCCAGATGATGGCGAAACTGCCGGGGCTGGGTCCGCGATCAGCCCGGCGCGCGGTGCTGCACCTCATTCGCAAGCGTGATTTGCAACTGATGCCTCTCGCGGACCAGCTGCAAAAAGTCGCTGTGACCGCCCGTGAATGCCTGAACTGCGGCAATGTCGGCACCACGGATATCTGCGACATCTGCGAGGCCGAAAAACGCGCCAACGGCATGCTCTGCGTGGTCGAGGATGTGGCGGATCTGTGGGCGATGGAACGCGCGGGCGTCTTCAAGGGCCGCTACCATGTGCTGGGCGGCACGCTCTCGGCGTTGGATCAGGTCGGCCCGGATCAGCTGCGTATCCCCAAACTTATTGACCGGGTCGAAAGCGAAGCGATCACCGAGGTGATCCTGGCGCTTAACGCCACCGTGGACGGTCAGACCACGGCCCATTACATCGCCGATCAATTGGAAGAGCATGTAACCCTGACCTCGCTTGCCCAAGGTGTACCTATTGGCGGCGAACTCGATTACCTTGACGACGGCACCATCAGCGCCGCCCTGAATGCCCGTAAGGCGCTTTGAGCGCTCGTTGATATTCCGGGTTTCAACGCCACCACAGTCGCTTGTTGGCCACGATATGCTGAACCCCGCCTTGTTACATCGCTCTATACCGGCCCACCGGCGTAAACATCGAACAGGTCAGATACCTTAGGTCGGCACGATCCCTTCAGCGCAACACGCCGAATACCACAAAGCAGCAGAGGGGTCCGCTTTCCATTGCTCAAGCCCGTCTAAACCGACTTGGAAAACCTCTTCGTCCAGAAGTTCTCCAGACAATATTGCCTGTTTGGCTCCTGCAAGAGCGCCAATCAGATTGTCAGCGATAGCCTGAAATCTTTCATTTCCCGCACATCCCCCAAAAAACACGCAACTGTTGCGAATAGAGGTCAGCCCGCCCTCTCGAAGTAACGAGACAAGACGACGCCCAACATAGGGGTCATTACCAAGCATTTCATACGAGCGTACGTAAGCGTGCCAAAGGGCCTGGAAGCCCTGGGGTTCAGGCCACGGGCGAAAATCACCATGATCATCATCAATGACAAAAACCCGCCCGCCCGGACGAACCGAGCTAACCATGTGTTCAATGACCAATGCCGGGCGAGGAACATGCTCCAGTAGAAAACGAGCATGCGCGATGTCAAACGTCCCCCATTCTGCGTCGCTCAAAGGGAGGTCCAGCGCATCGCCCTGGCGAAACTCCACAAGTTCTGGCTCCCCGGAACTGTCGGCCAGCCTTTGCGCTTGCAGTATCTGATCTCGCTCTCGCTCGACCCCGACAACCTGCCCGTCGCGACCCATTGTGCGTGCAATGAGGCGCGTAAACTGACCTAGCCCGCAGCCAACATCCAGGACTTTCTCTGCTGATTGGAGATTAAGCTCTTTCAAGCAAGACTCGTTCAGGATGTCATTGAGCAGTGACAGCCGGTGTTGTTCCTCTGGCGAATTGCCGTGAATATACTCGGACGCCCCTGACATATCGTCATTCATCGGCTTTCCCCTTCAGCGAATGGTGCCCGGCAATCTTGTCCAAATGTACTGATACGTCAAAGGGGCGTCGAACAGAACATTGCGCACACGGGGATCAGGGTACAATGCCGACGCACAACAGAGAACGTAAAAAGGCCCGGAACGATGTCCGGGCCTCTGTTCTGCGGAGCCATGCCGATCAGGGTTGATCGTCTTCGTCATCGCCTTGGTTTTCGGGCAGATTAAAGAGGCTGTCGGCGTCGTATTCCTTTTCCTCTTCTTCGTCATCATCCGAACCACCGCTGAGGCTGAAGGTCTCCAGACCCTCGATCGCGGTCGGAATGCGTGGCTCTGCCTCCTGGCCGAGGCTCTGTTCGGTGCTCAGAAGCTTGCGGCGCTCATCGTCGCTCATGGCTTCGCCTTCCTTGGCCTTCTTGGCAGCGGCCTTCTGCACAGCGGCGTCCAATTCGGACTGCTTACAGAGGCCAAGCGCCACCGGGTCGATCGGCTGAATGTTGGAGATGTTCCAATGGGTCCGTTCGCGGATCGCCTGAATCGTCGGCTTAGTGGTACCGACCAGACGGGCGATCTGGCTATCGGCAAGCTCGGGGTGAAACTTGACCAGCCACAGGATCGAGGCCGGACGGTCCTGCCGTTTGCTGAGCGGCGTGTAACGCGGACCACGGCGTTTCTCTTCGCCCTGCGCTGCTGCGTTGAACTTGAGCTTCAGCTTGTGCAGCGGGTTCTTTTCCGCCGCGTCGATCTCATCCTGGGTCAGCTGGTTGTTGGCAATCGGATCAAAGCCCTTGACGCCAGCGGCCACGTCACCGTCGGCAATGCCCTGAACCTCAAGTTCGTGCATCTCGACGAAATCCGCGATCTGCTTGAAGCTGATCGTTGTATTGTCCACCAGCCAGACGGCGGTGGCGCGGGCCATAAGCGGTTTTGCCATGTCTCGGGTCTCCTTCAGGCATATCTTTCCCGTCGCCTGGAAAGGCGGTCCCGGGGGCCGGGACGGGTTTCCGTTGTCGGGGAACTTGGCCGGTATATAGTGGCGTTGAACGGGAAAAGAAAGACCGAAATATGCGCGCCTTCCTGCTATTGCTGATCTTCGCTACCGCCGCCTTTGGCGACGAGGACCGCGCAGGCACCTTCGATTACTATGTATTGTCGCTCAGCTGGTCACCCAACTGGTGCGCGACCGAAGGCGATGCGCGCGGGTCTCCGCAATGCGAGGCGACGACGGATCACGGCTGGGTGTTGCACGGGCTCTGGCCACAATATCACCGTGGCTTCCCCGCCCATTGCCAAAGCGCCGAACGCCCCCCGTCCCGCGCCATGACGACTGAAATGGCCGATATCATGGGGACCCCGGGGCTTGCCTGGTATCAGTGGAAAAAGCATGGCACCTGCACCGGCCTATCGGCCCCTGCCTATTTCGCCCTGTCTCGCGAGACATACAATGCCGTGAACCGGCCAGAGGTGTTCCGCAAGCTCACCCAACCGGTCCGCTTACCCGCCAAAGTGGTCGAAGAGGCGTTTTTGAAAGTCAACCCGACTTGGGAACCCGATATGCTGACGATCACCTGCCGCGATGGCCGTATTCAGGAAGCACGGCTGTGCATGTCCAAAGAGTTGGCGCCTGTCCCCTGCGGTCGCGACGTTATACGCGATTGCCGGATGGAAGACGCGTTGTTCGATCCCGTACGCTAGGCAGCTTCTGGTAGATTTCGTTATGCGGGTCCTGCTGAGTCGCCGGATGGGATTTTACTTTCCGGGCCACAATCTGCCAAAAAACACTACCTATGCACGTTGTGTATCTTAACGATCCTCCTGTGGTTGCAGGCGTTGCTGTAGGCCTTCGACCGGTTCGGCATTTGGTTGCCGGCGTCGGGTGTTTTGGGCAAAGCTCCGCGCATCCGGGCACTGAAATAGATGCTTTGTCGCATCACTTCGCCGCAACTGCTCGTGATGGCTCTCTCATCTCGCGTCCATCAATCTTATCACATGCTAACAACCGATTTTGGCATTTTGAAGCTCCGGGGGATTCCATGGGCAAACATCTTCAGCATGGCCGCGCCGAAGCCTCCTGGGCGGGCATTCATAATGCCTTTGAGTCAAAAGACACAAGGTTCTTGAAGGTTGCCAGATTTCTCACCTTCCTTTTGTTCGGGATTGCAATCGGCCTGCTTGTCGCGATGCTGTTCCTGCTGGGTGCTGCGCTGCATCTGAACCACGAACCCATGATATCCGACGTCTATACCTACCTGGTCTGGATCGGGTCACTGGTTCTGGCGGGATTGGTGTCGCTGGCGATATTCAGGCCTTAAGCGCCTTCCTCGATTTCTGACAAGCAAACGGCGCTCTAGTGCCAAATCTCTGACAGTCGCTCCGCCCCCTACCGGGCGGATTTTCTGGACCCGAACAGCAGCAGGACGACAAACAGAGATCCCAGCGAAGTTGTGACGATGCCGACAGGCAGTTCCTGCGGCGCTAAAATGAGCCTGGACAGGATATCCGAGGCGGTCAGAAGAATGGCGCCGATCAGGGCTGCGGCAGGTAACAACCGTCGGTGCAGTGGCCCGGCAATCCCGCGCGCGATATGCGGCACCATCAAACCGACAAAGCCGATCACGCCTGCGACAGACACAAACACAGCCGTCGCCAGCGCCGCCACAAAAAATACCCTGAACCGCAACCCACGCACCGGCACACCTAAGGTAGAGGCGGTGATATCCCCGGTCAAAAGCGCATCGAGCCAGCGGTTGCGGTAGAGCGAATAGGCAAGGATCAGCGCCAGCCCGACCAGAACCAGCGGAAAAGTCTCCCACCGCGACAAGCCCAATCCGCCCAGCATCCAGAAGATCACCGAATGCGCCGCCCGGCTGTCGCCTGCAAAGGTCAGATAATTGGTGATCGCCGAAAACAGAAACGACACCGCAAGCCCTGCAAGGATCAGCTTTTCGGGCGCCGAGGTTTGCAGACCATGCACCAGCGCCAGCACGACGCCAGAAGCCACCAGCCCGCCACAGAATGCCGCCAGCGGCAATGTCCAGACCCCCAGCACATCGCCGGTGACGGTGATCACCAGAACCGCCCCCGCCGCCGCCCCTGACGACAGTCCGAACAGGAACGGATCGGCCAGATCGTTGCGTGTAGTCGTTTGCAGTACAACGCCGACCAGCCCCAGCCCGGCACCGATCACCGCCGCAAAGAGCGCACGAGGCAAACGCAAATCAAATATGATCCGGTCGGTCGGAGTCACCTGCCCCTCTGTCATGCCGATGCCGCGCGCAATAGCGGTGAACGCATCGGAAAACGGGATCGACGTGGTGCCGTAGAGCACGGACACCAGCAAAAGGGCGTTCAGTAAAATCGCCCCCAGAAAGATGGACAGGCCAAAACGGCCCAATTAGTTCAGCGCCGGATGCATCGCCATCGCCATTTTGGCGATCGCATCGATATTTGCAGGCCCCGGCGTCAGCTCTTCATAGCGCAGCCCGATCCAACGTTCGTTCTTAACAGCGTCGGTATGGGCCATCACCGGGTGGTCTTGCAGAAACCTGAACGTATCGGCGGCGCCGTTGCCGGTCTGGTAGTCCAGCAAGATCAAAAACTCGGGATTGGCGGCAGCGACCACCTCCCACGAAGTGCGGCCCCAGCTTGTGTCCAGATCATGGGTCACGTTCTCGCCGCCCGCCGCCGAAATCATCGCATCCGGAATGGCAAATTTCCCGGCGGTAAAGGGCGCATCCGCCGGGCCATCCAGCAGAAATACACGCGGCTTGCGCAGATCAGAGGTTGCGGCCTCGATGGCGGCAAGCTGATCCTTCCAGCTGGCGACAAGCGCTTCGGCCTTATCTGCGACCTGCATGACCCGACCCAAACGCAGTACATCATCGAACAGCAGGTCCATGCTGGCGTGTGGGCGATCCTTATCCAGATGCACACAGCTTTCGGTCAGGATCATGGTCTTGATATCAAACGGCGCAAGGGTGTCGGGTGTCACCTCGCCCCCCGGCTTCATGCCATAGTACCAGCCGGCGATAAACAGGTCTGGCTCAGCGGCTACCAGGGTCTCGACCGTGGGATATTTCGGCGCCAGTTCAGGGATGTCGCCGCGCAACTTGTCGAACTCGGGGCTGGTTTTATACCAACCGCTGATGCCGGTCAGGCCAACGATCTTGTCCTGCAGTCCCAAGGCGAATGCCATATCGGTCATGTTCACATCATGCACGACCAGTCGCTCGGGCACGGCGTCAAATACCAGTGGCTCGCCACAATTATCGACCGTCACCTCAGCGTAGGCGACGCTTCCCGCAAGGCTGACAGCCAAGGCCACTGGCCAGATCCGGTTCATCATATAGGGTCCTTCAGGTTGAAACTCTGGATTTTCGTATATCAAGGGCCGGGATCAAACGGCCTTCGTGCTGAAGGCTCAGATAATCGACGCCGAAAGTGTCACGCACCCGCTGCGCGGTCAGCACCTCGTCAACCGGGCCGAACGCGGTCAGCCGGGCGGATTTCATCAGGCCGACATGAGTCGCGAATTCCGGGATCATCACCAGATCGTGCACGATCATCACAACCGTTATCCCAAGCTCTGCTACAAGCGACAACATGCGCCCCTTCGCGTCCGGGTCCAGATGATTGGTCGGTTCATCAAGAAAGAGCAGCACCGGGTTCTGCGCCAATGCCCGGGCGATATGCGCGCGCTGGCGCTCGCCACCAGACAGCTGCGCCATGCGTTGATCGGCACGCCTGGTCAACCCCGTCAGCTCCAGAATGCGCTCCAGTGCTTTGGCATGTTCGGTCGCAGACCGGTCCGCCCAGATCGGCATCTGCCCCAGGGCGATGTAGTCTCTCAGGCAAAGCCTACCATCCGGGAACTCCTGCTGACTGACCGCCGCGATCATCCGGGCCCGCTGTTGCGCGGAAAGCTCCCGCAGATTGCGCCCCTTGATCCGAACCTCTCCAAGGGTCAGGCTTTCAATCCCCGAAAGCAAGTTCATCAGCGTCGTCTTGCCCGCCCCGTTCGGACCGGCAATCGCAAGAATGGCCCCGTCATCCAGTTCAAAGGACACATCGCGTAGCAGCGCATCGCCGTTTTGCGCCAAATGACCAAGATCGCGAACTTCCAGAAACGTCAGAACACCACTCATCGCACCGCCCCAGCGTCTATCCGGGGCAGCCGGGCCAGTGTTTTCGCCAATAGCGCCGGGGGCCGGTCCGTAGCGTTCGTCCAGCCATCAGTGCTTTGCTGATACTGGCAGGCAAACTGAACCAGCGCGTCCAGATCCGATGCATCGCGGATGTCACCAAAAAGATACTGCGCCTTTTCCGGTGCCTGAAAACCCACCGTGAGCGGCCGTTCGCACCCCGCCATGCATTTCACCAACCGGATTTCCAGCCCGGTCGGCAATCGCGGCGCGAGCGCGTCACAAACCTGTTTTGCGGCCAGCCCACCATTACAGGCAGAGCAGACAAGAACAAGATGGTCAGATGCGTCGGTCATGGTCCGCTCCACTTGTCACCAAGTGCGAACGGAAGGTGCCAGTCATGTCAACACGTACGGAACGTGCCATCAAAGCCTCCTTCCAGGACGCCCCGCCCCGGGTTGGTTGAACATATGATGGCAGGTCTCCTGACTTGCGGGTCTCTGCTCTGCCGTCCTTCCCGGCCAAACGGGCCAGTGGTGTTTCGACATTGCTCGCCGCTCACAGTTGCGGGGGCAGCTACGGATTTGGCGCTGATCGGCAAGCCTCACCGTATTCCCTTTTCATCCCTTGGCGGTTTTACGGGAACCATCACCGCCAGCTAGTCGACACATGGTCCGCGTGTCAAGGGACACGTGCCGGGGACGTTCTTGCGGAGCTCATAAGCGTCAGCGCCTGAGGGGAGGACCTATTGATCCCACATCTTCGAAGGGTAGCTCATGCGCGTTTTTCGACCGGCTTCTGCCGGAAGGCGGGGCGTTTGAGTTTGATCGACGCATCATACACCAGAGGTGATCGCAGCAGTTTTTCGAACGTCCTGCGATGCACGTCTGCGGCTGAAAGAATTTCCGGTTTTTCCTGGTCCAGTATCGTGTCCAATGTGATCACGTTTGATGGGCGCCCCTTCAGGTCAAACCTGCTGAAATGCGAAATCACCGGGGCTAGTGCCAGACTGAACGCAATAGGTGAAAGCCAGACAGACAAGCTGCCCAAGGCGATGCCAGACGCCAGGACGAAGCCCAGAACGATTTCGATGGCGTGGAAGTGAATCAGCGTTTTGAGCGAGTGCTTTTCACCTTGCCGCACCGGGGTGCCCCAATGTGGCGGTAACCTGAAGATGCTGCGGCCCACGCCTATGGTTTGATGGATCATCATGATTGGCGCGATGAGGAACGAAACGACGATTTCCACCGCAAACGATTTGGCGAAATCAGCGACGCCACCAAATGTCCTGAGCTTCGATTTTGATGCCAATATCACAATCGCACCGGCAATTTTCGGCGCAAGCAGCATGGCATAGATCACACCGAAGATCAGGAAATTTGCACTGGAATTCGGCTCTGTGGTCGTAAAACCATGTGCGGTCCAGAACAGGATGAGCGCCAGCCAGGCTGGTGACATCAGATAGGTCAGTGCATTGTGCAGCAGGTGGTGGCGCGAAATCAGATGGAAGCCCGCAGAGGACATAATCCGGAGGTGCTGCATGTTGCCCTGACACCAACGCCGATCCCGTCTGATGAAATCAATCAACGTCTCGGGCGTGCCCTCATAGCTGTCTTCAAGATCGGGCAAAATCCGGATACCCCAGCCGGCGCGCCGCATCAGTGCGGCCTCGACAAAATCATGGCTAAGAATTGGGATATGCACGTCCTCGCGCGAAGGCATGGCCGGAAGGCCCGAACAGGCGGCGAAGGCGCGCGTGCGCACGATGGCATTGTGGCCGAAAAAGTTGCCTTCATCTCCTGACCAAAGCGCCAGGCCACGCGCGAAAAAGGCGCCAAATGCGACGCCGGCGAACTGCTGCCAGCGGGCGATCAGGCTACGCCCACGGAATATGCGCAGCGCGCCCTGGACGATACCCAGATGCGGGTTCTGGGCCAGCGTATTGGTTAGGCGCAGCACCGCCTGCGCGCTCATCAGGCTGTCCGCATCCAGTACCAGCATCGCATCGTAGTGCGCACCCCAGTTCGTCACCCAATGACGCAGATTTCCGGTCTTGAAGTCCTGATTATTTTCGCGGCGCCGATAATAAAGCTGGTCACTAAGGGCATGGGTCGCGCGCGCATGGGTGAAGGCGCGATGCTCCTGGGCAATTATCTTCGGGTCCTGACTATCGCTGAGAACGAAGGCAGAAAACCGGTGCAGGTTGGGGGTCTCATTCAGGTCGTCCTGCATCGTCAGGACGTTGGCAAAAACCTCGCTGACATCCTCGTTATAGACGGGCATCAGGATGGCAACCTTAAGCGGCGGCGTGAACTTGGGCTTTATTACCGCCACCCTGCGTCGCATCATTGTAATTAGCCCTGCCGCGGATAGGCAAAGCACGAATGAAATCCAGAAGAAGGTAACCGTAATCGTGGCAATCCATGCTGCATTTTTCATCGTGCTACCACCGGCAGGCACGGTGTCACGAAAGAGCATGGCCAGAACGATTGTGCAAATCAAAGCAGGAACGAAAACTGCAATGCGCTTGGCCCAGATAAACGGTTGCGCAGGCTTGGGTGGCACCTTTGGGTCCCGGTGGCTCCGCGAAAAATCCTGGATCGGCATATCCAACGGCTTCACCGGCGGCATCCAGGCCATCGAAGCGTATCCTTGCCGAGCAGGGAATAGATAATCCTTCATGTTCTTGCCTCGGGGATGTTTCGCCAGGGTTGCGACTTGAACCAGGCAGCCAAGTAGGCGACACCCACGATCAACGCAAATCCGACCAGATTGGCGAGCCACACTATGAGCGTAGTTCTGCCGATCAGATCGAGTACAAAGCCGATGACGCGCGCCGCGACCATCGAGAATACAAAGACGGCAAGAGATTGCTGCCCAACCTTCAGAATGAATTTAAGGATTACCTGCCAAAGGCGTGCCAGCAGGCCTGCCCCGGTTGAGCGCAGCCTGTGTCCGCCCGGACCCGCTGCGGCCCAGCCGAGATAGGCCAGTGCGAGAAAGTGCACATATCTGAAGATACCAAAATCCGTCTTTGCTTTGAAAAACTGGATCGCTGTAGACGCTTCCTTGAGCTCGGGCACAGCCCTGAGGATACGAAAATACGCAAATGGAATGGTCGCCAGCACGATGACAATCGCCAGGATGACAAGCCACTTGTTTAAGGGCGGTGCAGGCAGCCAACCCGCCATGAACGCAAAGCCAGTGAAGAAGATCAATTGCCAGCCGAAGGGGTTAAAAAACCATTCGCGATCGCTCCAGGGTTCGGCAGGCATCCACAAAACACCTGCGTTGGCACCGATCCAGACCATTACAACAAAGGCCAGCGCGGCCAGACCGTGCAGGTTTTTGAGGGCGACCACGATCGGCATCATCACCAGGATCGCAATGTACATGGGCAGGATGTCAAAATAGTTCGGCACATAGGTCAGCGTCAGCAAACCCAGCAGATTAGGTACTGTATTATCAAAAAACGGCACCACATACGGCGCGTTGGCGTATGCCTTCTCGAACGCGCCGGTACTGTCGATGGTGGTTAGGAAGGAGGCCACGATCAAAAACACCGCGATATGTGCCCAATAAACCTGCCACACCCGATAGAGGACGCGCGCCGTGCCGATGAACCAGCCCTTGGTCCGGAACGCTTTGCCAAAGGCGATCGCCGACGCCATTCCCGAGCAAAAAACAAAAATCTCGGTGGCATCAGAAAAGCCAAACCGCGCGGGGATCCACAGTGCCAGAAAATTCCACGGAATATGGGCGATCAGGATAATGAACATTGCGATGCCGCGAAAAAAGTCGAGTCTTATGTCACGCTGACTGGCGACCATTTCTGTGGTTGCGACCGTGGTCATATGAAAGTCCTGATGAGTTACTAAACTGGGGAAACGTGTTGCCTACTCGGCCGCCACGAGGGCGGCGGGGTCAAAATCCGGCCCGTTGGTCAACATTTTAAATCTGACAGCCGCATAGCGATCTTCGTTCCCGCCACGCTTTTCCTTGCGCTCTGTCAATATACGCTTGGCTTCTGTGAAATGTCCGCCGCGAATACCGGCGTCGATGGTCAAACGCTCAAAGACGTCACGTTGCGCATGGCTACCGCCAGCTTGCTGCATCTTGGCGCGAGCGGCTGCGAGGTTTCTGAAGGCGGCATCGTAGTTGGCCTCGCCAAACGCCTCCAGTCCGGCGGCAGCAGCAAGTCCCGGATCGGCCATCGCCCGGGCAACTTCACTGTCGGTGGTGCGCGCATCTTTGTTCATCCGCGAAATCATGGTCTTGATCGCCTCGTCACGATCACCACCAACGAGCGCCAGAATGTAGTGAAGGTCCGCGAAAATCAGGCAGCCATCTTCGGTACGCTGCTCCGACAGATCGGCCAGTTCCTCCCAGCGATTGCCCACGTCGATGCCTTCGAGTTCAAGCCTGCTGAGCAACGACGTTGCATTCGAAATATCACGATAGTCGTCGGTCTTGTCCTTCCGGATTTCGGTATCGTAAAGGGCGAAGACTTCATCAATCTGATTTTGATCCAGATGCATCAATGCCTTGTGCCACCAGACGTGGTAGCGGAAGTTGTTACAATGCGACCAGGCATTCTCCTGTTCCTGCAACCATTGCAGGCCAGCGGGCGCATCTGCGGTCATGTCATAAACATGGGCCACCGCATGCAATCCCCAGGCGTCGTTCGGCGCATAGAGCATACCCTTGCGGCCAATGCGTTCCGCCGCTTCGTAATCGCCGGTTTCTTCCAGCGCGAAAGCGTAGCAGCCCAAGAGATAGCCATAGCCGGCATGCTTTTCATCATATGCCGGCAAGACACCTTCGATCGAACGCCGCATTTCCACGGAATCACCAACAATGAAGGACAGCGCATGAGCTATTTTCATCGATAGCGCGTCTTGCGGGTTTTCCGTTAAAATACCCTGCACGACATTTCGCGCCTGCACGGGTTTACCTTCAAGCAAAAGGCCCAAAGCCCGTATAAATTCTTTCTCTCGCCTGGTAGCAGCAGAGGCTTTGAGCGCCTCTTGCGCAGCGCCATAAGCGCCCCGGGCAGCTTCAATCAACTCGCGCCGCCCCAGCATCATGTAGAATATGCCCTTGATTGCGTGCCCATAGGCGAAATCGGGGGCGCGCTCCAATACTGCTGCAAGATGGGTTGGCGTTATTTGGGCATGCGCCAGAAACCCAAGCTGCATCTTATCCCATTCGTCACGTATTTCCGTGTCGCTAAGCGAGATATCATTGCCGAAGACGTCAGTTAACATTTTAACCCTCACGATTTCTTTGCGCTGATTAGACCGATATGTGGTCAGGAAACAAAAGGGTTTTGCGTGAGATAACGGGCAATTGATTTCGGTTTATCTGGGAATGCCGTTTCTTTCACTTAATGGGCGGGGAAATGCCGAAAGCCTCCAGAACGTCTTGTGTATCTTCGCCAAAATGCGGTGGTGCGTGGCGATATGTTACAGGCGTGATCGAGAATTTCAGCGGATTGCCAAGCAATTTGACCGATCCGCCCTGAACGGTGTCTTTGGAAATGGATATGACCGTATCGCGGGCCGATGCCTGATCCGTTTCCAATGCTTCTTTCACGGTATTGATCGGGCCCGCCGGAACGCCACGTTGTTCCAGTCCTTCCAATACCTCGGATTTCGAGTAAGAGATCAGCGCGTCTCGTAACAGTGACGTCAGAGCAACCCTGTTTTCGATCCGTTTTAGGTTGGTTGCATAATCCGGATGTCGGGCAAGGTCGGGCTGGCCGAGAAAATCGCAGAACCGCTGGAACTGGGCGTCATTTCCGACCGCCAGCAGGAAATACCCGTCTTCGACTTGAAACGCATCGTAGGGAACGATGTTGGGATGCGCATTGCCGCGTCGTTCCGGCAAATTTCCCGAGGTGAGGAAATTGATGCCTTCGTTCACCAGCCATGCCATTTGTGTATCCACCAGGGCCAGATCAATGTGTTGGCCCTCGCCGGTCTGATCCCGGTGGCGCAAGGCTGCCAGAACGCCGATCGTGGCGTACATGCCGCACATGACATCCGCGATGCCAACGCCGACTTTCAGTGGTTGTCCATCCGGCTCACCGGTCAGCGACATGATACCGCCATAGCCCTGCGCCATCAGATCGTATCCGGGCCGGTGGCTGTTCGGGCCGGTCTGGCCGAACCCCGAGATCGAACAGTAGACCAGACCGGGGTGGGCCGCGCACAGCGTTGCGTGATCAAGGCGGTATTTCGCAAGTCCGCCGGGTTTGAAATTCTCGATGACAACATCGGCGCGAGCCGCCAGTTGCCGGATGATATCCTGCCCCGCGGGCGTGGCGATATCGATGGCAACGGACTTCTTGTTCCGGTTCGAACTCATGAAATAGGCGCTCAAATCCGTTGGGTCGCCATTCGATGCCCGGGCATAGTTTGGTCCCCACGCACGGGTATCATCACCACCGGATTTCGGGTTTTCGATCTTGAGCACCGTAGCCCCCAGGTCGCCCAGTATCTGCGTAGCGGTCGGACCGGCCAAGATACGCGACAAATCAAGGACGACAATACCGTGCAGCGGCCCGTTGGCGGTTTCCTCAGAAGCGACCATCATACGATCCCTTGTCGATCCGGGCGGCGATAACAGTAAAGATTTCGCTGGAAAGCGCGGCTTTGATCGCCGCACGTAGCCCGGCGCGATCAGATACAGTGTATCCTGTGCCACCAAACGCCTGCGCTATCGCCGCAAAATCATGACAACCGAAATCAACGGCTTTGTTGGCAAGCTGGCGCTGGCGCTGTTTCAGCTCAATGAGGGCAAGACTGGCATCTACGAAGACCAGGAAGATCGGCGCCAGCCCCCGCTCTGCCGCGGTTGCCAGTTCGCCCGCAACCATCAGAAATCCGGCATCGCCCGAGAAGGAAATCACCGGGCGTTCAGGCGATGCCAGCTTGGCGCCCAGCGCCAGGGGTACGGCGCAGCCCATCGTGCAAAAGGCAGAGGATTGCATCAGCCCGCGAGGCTCGGAAACCGGCCACATTTGCGACAGCAATATGCGATGGGCGCCGCTGTCGGCCGTGGCAAGCGTCTCGGCAGGCAGGGCTTTGCGGCATTCGTCGATGACGGCCGCCGGGCCCCATGCCTCGTCAGTTGGAAACGCCTTTGCCAGTGCAGCCTTTACCTGCGTGATCTCCCCCTCAGGCCACGTATTGCCACCGGGCAGGTCCGCCCCCAATACCTTCAGCGTAGCGCCGGTATTGGCGACGAAGTTAACGCTGGATTGATGCATATAATGGCTGTTGGGTTCGGCGCTGATGTCGATGACCTTCGTGGTCTCAACATCCCAGACATCGCGCCAACCGGGACGCATTTCAATCGGGTCGTAACCCGCGCAGATGATCAGGTCCGACTTTTGCACGAAAGGCAACAGATGCTTATCCGCCAACGGCGACAGCCCCGCGCCGCCAAGGCAAAGCGGATGCGTCTCGGGGACGACCCCTTTGGCCTTATAGGTCGTGATCAGGGGCACTTTGAACGTTTCGCAGAATGCCTTGATGTTTGGGCCAGCCCCTTCATTCATCGCATCGACGCCAGCGATCATGACCGGGCGTTTGGCGGCGGCCAGCCAGCTGCGCGCCTGGTCCAGTTCCCCACCTGCGGCGGGTACCAGCGGCGCCGCATCGGGGCGCCGGCGCAATTTTGTTATGGCAACCTGGGTGTTTGCAACGGTGATGGGCACATCAATATGCACCGGGCCGGGGCGGCCTTCGGTGGCGACGCCAACCGCCTTGTCCGCAATGATGTCGGCACTGGCAGCCGTCAGGCAATAGCTGGCCTTGGTAATCGGTTTGAAGACAGCGCCGTGATCCATGATCTGATGGGTATAGGTCTGCGCCTCATCTGCATCGACGCAGCCGGTTAGGACGATCAGCGGCACGCGATCCTGATAGGCATTCGCGATGGAGTTGATCCCGTTCATCGCCCCCGGCCCCAGCGTGGCGATCAGAATGCCCGGCGCACCGGTTCGGTGATAATCGCCCTCTGCCATAAAGCCGGCGCTGTTTTCATGCTTGACCAGCACGGTTTCAATACCTGCCTCGGCCAAAGCATCAACAAGGGTCAAAACCTCGCCGCCAGGCATGCCATAGGCACGGCGGCACCCGGCTTCGTACAGGCGTTCTGCAAGATAATCCGCAGCGCGACGCGGTCTGATTGACATGTAACCCCCCAGGGTAATTTGGCCGGTTTTCAACGGCAGGACATTCCGGCGTTTACTTGCCCGAAAACACGATAAGATGCGAGACTCTAGTTCGTGACTGGCGGAACATGTTTTTCGAACCAGTCCAGCGCCATATCTGCCCACCCTTCGGGAACCGTGTGACCGCCCGGGAACAAGGCAAACTCTAACGCCGAGCCGGGTGCACAGTTGGTCCAGGCGCGACGCATGAACATGCCCGTTTGCGAAAATACATTTGCCCGGGGCTGGTCACAGCGGTTCGACTGACGCCAAATCCCAAGCGCATGAAACACGTCACCCTGCGTGAAACCGCTGCCAACAACCCGCCCTTCCAGCGGTACGGTACTATCGGTCCAGCCATGTGTATGGAACATTTTTACCGGAGCGGCACATGATAGTGGATGCGGTCGCCACACATTGCCACCCACCGGTGCATAGGCGTGAAAGAAACCGGGGGTTTCACAGGCAATATAAGCGGTCATCGACCCGCCAATGGAAAAGCCCGACAGCAGCACGCGTGAGGTATCCAGATTATGGTTGGCAGCCGCATCAGCCAGCACTGCACGAATGAATTCATATTCATCACGACCGGTGCGGAAATCGGGATGAAAATTCCAGGCGCGCGGCCCTGAACCATCCCGGCGCAAAGCATTCGGGGCGATGACAGCATAGCCGCGCCGCAGTATCGGACCGGCAATATGCTCGGATATCAGGGCCGATTTTCCATTGCCCCCATAGCCATGCAAGAAGATGACGACCGGGGCCGGACTGTCTGATTGCATCGGCAGTTGAAGTTCATAGCTACCGGCCTCTATCTTACACGCGCCGGGTTGATCCGCACATTCTGCCGCAGCCGAAACAGGCACCATCATGGCAGACAGGGCCAAGGCCCAAATTGCTTTTGATAAATTCTTCATTTTACAACTGGTAAATCCCTGCTCAACCAACCCGGCCCCGCACTGGACCCAAGCATACCTTCCGGCACGTCGATCACATTGGTAAACCCTGCATCGGTCAGGCGTTGGCTCATCCTATCGGAACGGACACCGCGCGCGCAAATCAAGGCAACCGGTCGTGATCTGTCCCCTTCGACAAGCACATCCAATTCGGCCAGAAAGTCAGCACGCCTCATATCCAGTCGGTGTGCGTCCTTAGCGGTACCGGTCTGGGCCCACTCATCCGGACGGCGGATATCAACCAGTACAATCCGACCGCCGCGTGCTTCCTGGTGTGCCTCAACCGGTGTCAGCGTATCGCCGACATATCCGGAGGCCGGCCACAAACCCCAGGCACTTACGCCCGAAGCCACTATCACGCCGGTGACAAGAACCTGCCGTCTGCTGGGCCTGAAGATCGCACCCCGGGTCTTTTGCATGTGTCTATGTTCCAGATTTCCGGTCATTCAGCTTTCAGGAGCATGAGAGGTGAACTGTGGAATGGTATTCGTGGATGCTTCTTTCGGTTCGAGGTCGGTCCAATTTTTGGTGGACATGTTGATATGCCCCGGAATGTCCTCTTCCCAGAAACCGACCACATCTTTGGTAATGTTGAAATAGAGCTTTCCGTCGACAATACGCCAAAGAGTCGGGTTGCCGGGGACTTTACCGCCCACTGCGACGCCATAGGCACAATGACCGTCGTACTGCGGTGTATAAGTGTCCGGATCTTTCAGAAAACGTTCCTTGTTTTCCTCGGACGAAAACGCCCATGTCTGGCCATTATGTTCAGCCGTAATGCTGCTTTTGCCCGGAATAGCGGATGGCTGGCTTTGGCCAACTTTGCTTTGCTTGAGATCGAAATAGGCAACAACATCATAGCCCGAGACAGCAAAGCCGGTTTCATCAACATATTGAGGACCAGCAATCGAAAGCGTTGGTAGTGTCAGCGCGGCAAGAGCCAGGGGGAGGAGGAGTTTCATTTCGTTTTCCTTCAGATGAGCTTGAACGCTATCTAGAACAGTCCATGGCATTCATGCACCCCGTCTCACGCATTCTTGAGAATACCGTGGGTAATCTCGTGAGGTCATTTTATGATGAGAACTCGGCTTGGCCCCTACTGCGTGAAATCCGTGATCACCGCGGTACCGGGAGATGTTGGGCCGTGCATCGCGCGGAGCTCGGCGCTGGCACCGGATAATTGGATTTCCCTCGCAACCATCGGGCGTATGTCAACGGCGCCACGCTCGATCATGCCCAGCAACGAGGGGTATTTCCAGGATGGCATGCCCCGCGTGCCGAAAAACGCGAGTTGCTTCGCGTAAATGGCTCTCATGTTGATCTGCATCTGCCCGTCACCCGCGGGCATACCGACATGCACGTGGCGGCCAAGTGTTGCCAGACACTCGACCGATGCATTGGTGGTTGCCTCGATCCCGAGCGCCTCGATCGAGACATGCGCGCCACCACCGGTGATGTCGCGAATGGCAGCGGCCGCATCTGTTTCCATAGCGTTCACCGCCGCATCCGCCCCCAATTGCCGGGCGTGGTTCAGTTTTTCCTCGACGATATCAACGACCACCACCCGCGCGCCCAGCATTTTTGCCAGTAGCAGCGTCGCCAGACCGATCCCGCCCGTACCATGCACGGCGACCCATTCCCCCGCCCTGACATTGGCCCGATCGGTCAGCGCATGCCACGCTGTCGTCACACGACAGCCCAAGCCCGCTGCAATCGCCGGTGACATTCCTTCGGGCAGGTACACGAGGTTATGATCGAATGGCGCACCCACGTATTCTGCATAGGCCCCGGGGGCACCGAAGCCGGGCACGACGGAATGCTCACACGCGTTAGACGCGCCGGTGTGGCAGGTCGGACAGCTGCCGCAAGCAAGTATAAATGGCGCGATCAGACGGTCACCAACCTTGTATTTCGCCTGTGGGCCTGCCTCAACCACGGTTCCGCAATATTCGTGTCCGAGGATCGAGCCATTTTCGACCTTGGGATGTTTTCCGACCCAACCATGATAATCAGAGCGACAGACACCGCAGGCCGCAACTTCCAGAACCACGCCGTTTGCCGGGCACGTTGGATCTTCGACCATCTCTATCGACAGGTCTTCGTTGAAGTTTCTGACAACAGCAGCGCGCATCTCACACCCATAGATTGGCAAATCAGGTCTCAAGACCCGAGTTCATAAATGCGATACTCTGCTTGCAGGTCAAAATCAAAACAAAGAGCACAGCCACCATCTGACACCTCATAGCGGTTGGAGACTGCTTGCCCGCAAGAGCCCAATAAACCTAATATCGCCTTGACCCAGGTCAGCTGGCAGGGATAGGGCACATTTGAAACCTGAGATATCAACGAAAACCATCGCGAAATGGCAACGTATTGTTGACCTGATCGCCCGCGTCGCCGACGTGCCGGCCAGCTTGATAATGCGCACCGACGAGCCGCATCATTCGGTTTTTGTAACCAGTCAAACCGAGAACAATCCCTATCCCGTTGGCTGCCAGTTCACCTTCAGCGAAAAGCTCTATTGCTACGGCGTCTTGCAAAATGACGGTGAACTTGTTGTCGAGGACGCCGCTTGTGATCCAAAATGGGCGGACAACGACGATATGGAATATGGCATGAGCTTCTATATCGGTTACCCGCTGAAATGGCCTGACGGCGACATCTTCGGCACGATCTGCGTGCTCGATATCAGGCGCAACCGGCGTGCGCTTTTGTTCCGCGAAGGATTGCAGGAATTTGCACGAGTGATCGAAGCGGACCTCGAATTGTTCACGGAAATGAGCCGGCGGATCGCGTTGGAAGCCGAATTGCAGACAACCCTGGATGAACTTGAACTGCGGGTCACAAAGCGTACCGCCGATCTGGAAGAGGCCAACACAGCACTGCGCGTGTTGCTGGGCAGTGTCGAACAGGCGCGCGAAGAATATGATCTCAAGCTGCTACGCCAGATAAAAGGTCTGGTGATGCCTCACCTGGCGCGGCTGCGCACCCGGCTGGATGGCGACCCCAAAGGATGCGCCTATCTGGATATGGCCGAAGAACAGTTGAAGTCCATCACCGCAAACATGAGCGGGCAGTTGATGGCAGTCATGGAAAACCTGACGCCGGTCGAACGCGAGATTGCCCAGATGATTATGCGGGGGCAATCCACAAAAGATATCGCACGCACACTGTCGCGAGGGCGCAGCACAATTGAATTTCACCGCAATAACATCAGGTCCAAGCTGGGCCTAAGGCATAGTGGAAAGAACCTGCGCAGCCTGCTGCTATCCCTTCACTAAACATGGGGATTATCCCCATATTTTCCCAATGTTATTCTAATACAAGTGTGGGTCCACATCGCTGTTATCCTTGTCTGATCTGGCGACAGGTCCAGATGTGCAACCACAGGGATAACAAAAAATGGACAGAAACGACCTTAAGTTAGAGCCCACGCTCATCAATGGTAACAAGGATGATCTGGCAACCGGCCTGTCCCGCCGATCGTTCTTCATGGCCGCTGGCGCCGCTGGTGTCGGAGGGGCTGCTAGTTTGCTCAGCAGTACTTCGGCCAACGCCCAGTCGACCGACTGGACGCAGCCCGGCAACAATAATGGTGTCATTGAGTTGCAGAAAACCACCGGCAACGCCGTTTCAGGCGCGGTCGGCATCGACTTCTATGGCCATTGCGCAATCAAGATCACTTCACCCGGCGGCGCGACCCTGATGTTTGATCCGTGGCGTGACGACCCGTCCGGCGCCTGGGGACTTTGGTTCAAGAACGAATTCCCGGAAACACCGGTCGATATCTGCTTGTCGACACACACCCATTTCGATCACGACGCAATCCATCGACCGATTTCCACAATGGTCCTGGATCGGATGGTCGGGAATTTCGAGTTTGCTGATATCAAGATCACGGGCTTCGCGGACAAACATGTCTGCCGCGCTCCCGGGTGGTACAACTGGACCAATGCGCTTGGTGAATTTGGCGTAAATGCCTGCCCGCCAGACAACGTCGGCCACATGGATATGGTGGTCTATCTGGTGGAAACCGGTGGTATCAGGACGCTTATCTGGGGTGACAATCGCCATAACCCGCCGCAAGAGTTCTGGGATGCTATTGGCCAGGTGGATGTGTTGACGCTCCCGGTTGACGGCTCCCAGCACATTCTGGACTATCAGCAAGGCAATGATATCGTCACCAAACTCAAGCCAAAGATCGTCATTCCAACGCATTATCTGAGCGAAACCACCAGCTATACGCTGACCACGCTTCAACATGCTGACGAGTGGGTCAAAGCACAACAAAGCTTCAAGTTACTCGATAGCGCAAGCCTGTCGCTCGAGGCGGGTGATGTCGCCGGTATGGACCGTGAATTTCTTTACTTTGGAAACCATGCCCATACCAGCTAGATGCATGGTTCGGCTCGGGCGAGGAGATAGCATGTCTTCTTGCCCGACCTAAAGCACCGACGAGCGCTTTCTATGATTTTCCGCGAATTTGGGCGCCGCGCAAAGTGGTATCATGTGTAGTGGCGGTGCTGGGAGACCAATGCGAACCAGTCTCTACTAAAATGGCGACATGCGAGAACACCAAGGAAACCCTAGGTGAATTCCTAAATTACTGAATTTTATTGGTTTTGATCGAGCGAAGCTGGGCTAACGAAACGCTGCACTACTCGGAAATATCGCGTAGCTGGGGCAAAATCCCGCCTACTCGTTTTCAGCCGCCTCTGCCCCGGAAACTTCCAGGAGCGCGTCTACTGTTCCGCGTGCTTGCAGAAGGGTCTCACGGGCTTCGTGAAGTCCCGCCGCAATCTGCAACTCGGTTCGTGCGGACGACGAGAGCACCGTTGCAACCACCTCATCCGAATTTCGCAGAAGCTCGATCAAGTGCTCTCCAGCCGGCCCATGGAACCCAGCGATCCAATTCTTTGCAGTTCTTTCAGAAACTCCAGTCTACTTCATGACCGTCTTGATCGCCCGGTGCGAACCACCGAACTCTCGGTTCAAAGCGGCCGCAATTGCCGTTTGGTATTCTATTCGATTTATTCGTTTCCCGTCTCCATTTGGAAAAGTCTTGCCCATCTTAGGAAACATTTTTCCGGTCCTCCGCGTCTAAGGTTTGACTCAAAGGAATCACAGGCATGCCGCACACACGCGGCGCACCCTATCATCCGCAAACCCAAGGCAAGATCGAACGCTGGCATCAGACACTTAAGAACCGCTTCTTGTTGGAGAATTACTTCCTGCCCGGTGATCTCGAAGCACATGTCGCCGCCTTCGTCGGCCACTACAACCATCAGCGTTACCATGAGAGCTTGAGGAATCTGACACCCGCTGATGTCTACACAGGCCGCGGCCACACAATATTGCTAGTACGCGAAAGGACAAAAAGAAGAACCATGAAACTAAGGCGCTTGCGGCACGCTAAATCCGCTGCTTAATTGAAACCAGATGAGCAATGACACAACAAAGTCAAACAGTCATCTGTCTCAAATCACCTGATGATGGACAGGCAACTCAGCCATGTCAAATACCTTGTTTTGGCTGTGGCATTTGCCCGCGCAAATAAGTGGGCGGTGGCGCTTAGCCATGCCAAGCGTGCCCTAGCAATAATTAACCGTTCTAAGAATTCAACACTTGCTGAAATTCGTAACATTCCGGTGAAAGCAAATTCTGGATCACATATCACAGGTCGTGAAGCGTATTATTTCTGTGCGGTTGCAACTCGAATACTAGCAACAAATCAGAGACGATTAGACACGGCCATTAGGTACAGCGAGGATGCCAAATTGGCGCTTGTGAGAGACCACAAGGAAGGTACGGGAAATAAATCAAATGGGCTAAAGTTTTTTTGTGGAAGACCTCGCGATCGCACTCAACAGATATTACCTAGAAAGGAGCAAAGATGACAAAAATTTCCAAGACGAAAGGGTAATTGGCATTAGTGCAAGTTGTAGAAAACTTCTTGAAAAAGCAAAAGAAATCGATCCAAACGGCAATGACCTTGGAGCTCGTGCAAAACTAACTGAGCAGCGAGCAATTACGAGTAGTCATCTGGCGACGAGCTTGATCCAAGTAGCTGTAATCAATACTTTTCGAGATCTGAAGTTAGATGTGTATCGAATCGCGTCGCCTATCGATATTGAACTATTGAAATTTTCTGTGGAACTCCTCGATGAATTAACAACAGGAAAGAATAGCAATAAGCCGATAGTCATCGAGACTAGATTGATGAGAATGCATTCGGACGCTGGAAAACGAATTTTGTCTTTGAAGCTCGAGTCTTCGATTGCCAATTTTCCAGATATAGATGAGCTCTATGATGGTATCGGGGAGGCTGAACTTGAGGTTTTTGACCATTGGCGCTTCATCGCCCACGCGAAACGGCTTCGTCGCCCGCGCGGGGTTGTCGCCGCGCCAGTCCAGCGTGATCGCGAAATCCATTAACTGGATCAGCCGCTTGCGCAGATTGCTTGCCGCCGTTGGGGTCTCGGCCTTCTCTGCCAGGATCGTCTGAACATGCCGCCGCTGCATCAATTGCACGGGCTTGTCGCCATGCTTTTCCCGGAATTTCTCGACAATCCCGCGATAGACCTTCTGCGTGCTGGACGCGAGATCGCGGAACTCGGGAGAGTGAGCCTCCCCATTTGAATGGGTCCACCATTATGTTTAGGAAACGGAGGATCAGAGAATGAGGAGACTCAAAAGCCGAAGATTTCTATCCCGCGACTGTGTTTCATTCAGCTTTTAAACCACCAGCGTTGATAGGCGCGGGCACCATCCAATTCCCACGTTGCCCCGACCTGCTCCGCGTGACCCAACTTATCGCTATGCGCGTAAACGTAGTTTGTGAACATTGGCAGAATGGTACCGCCCTCGTCCCGCGCAATTTCGCACATTTCACGATACATTTCGGCGCGCAGCGTGTCGTCAAGCTCTGACTTGGCCTGGAGCAAGAGTTCATCGAACCGTTCATTGCTCCAGAAAGCCTCGCTCCAGGACCCGCCGGTCTTGTAGGCCAGTGTGAATATCGTGTCTGGTGTTGGCCGCACACCCCATTTCGAAAAGATGAACGGCTTTTTAAGCCAAACGTCGGTCCAATAGCCGTCGTTCGGTTCGCGGATCGGCTTTATGTTGATATTGGCAGCCTTGGCATGCTGGGAATACAAGGTGATGAAATCCACTGCTCCAGGCATGATCGAATCTGCGGCCGACATGTCCAGATCCAAGCTGTCCACTCCCGCTTCTTTCAGGTGCCACTTGGCCTTGTCCGGATCATAGGCGCGCTGCTGAATTCCTGCGGGGTAGTAGGGCATCGAAGGTGAGATATGAAAATCATTGCCGACAGAGGCGGTGCCAAACAGGATTTTTTCAATCAGATCTTCCCGGTCAATCGCCAGTTTTAGGGCCATGCGCACATTGTTGTCGTCAAAAGGCGCCTTGTTTACATGCATAGGAAGGGTCACGGCCGACCCCGAGGGCAGGTTTAGGATTTCGATGCCCGGGCGTTTTTGCAACAAGGACAACGTCTTCAGATCCACAGAGCTTACCGCATCAACATCGCCCGAAACGAGTGCTGTCTGCCGTGCGTTCGGATCATTGATCGCCAGCAGCTCGATTGCATTAAAATATGCGCCTTCGCCATGCCATCCCTCGTGTTTCGCCAGATTTGCGCCGACGCCCGGCTCAAAGCTGATCACGCGGTATGGCCCCGCACCGATACCACCTTTCCAGTCAGCATTTCCATCGCCGTCCGCAGGCACAATCGCCAGATGATAATCGGTCAGAATCCATGGCAGATCTGCCAATCCTGTATCCAGTTCGATGACCAGCGTGTGATCTCCGTCGGCGCGGACATCCACGACATTGGATAACAGAGACTTCGCGGCCGACGTTGAATCTTCTCCTAGATGATGCCGGATGGTTGCTACTGCATCTTTCGAGGTGAACTTGCGACCGTCATGGAATGTAGCATCCTTGTTCAACTCGAAAGTCCAGACCTTCGCGTCGGGTGAAGCACGCCAACTGTCAGCCATATCGGGGCCCAGGGTTGAATCCGGCATGACCTGCGTAAGATAGCTGCGTGACGCATGAGCAAGATGGATCATGAACACCGAAATGTATTGACCGGGATCATTGGTGTCTGTGGTGTTGGCATCATGGATCGCCACACGGAGCGTACCGCCCTGCGCGGGTGTCATTGCCGAAACTTTGGATGTCCAAAGCCCCGAAGCCGCCGAAGCGGTCAAGCCGGTCGCAGTGGCATGGCCCATAAAGGTGCGGCGCGAAATCCTTTGACCTCTTCCTGCTGCCAATAGACGACTTAAAGCTGTGCTATCTTTGTTGTCCTTCATTTTTCGTTTCTCCCTGTTGAAAATTGGAATCCCATCCATGCCGAAAATGAGCCGGATTCGCGCGACTTCGATTTTCTAATCCAATCGGACAAGAGCCGATGCTTTGGGGAAAATACGCGTGTGTCAGCGCACAAGCAGGAAGCAACTATTGGCGGCCAGATATCCCATAATCTGACAACAAACCTTGGCGCTTGGCGCCAGGTCGCTTCGCAAGTTGGATGCCCGGATCTCTTCAACCTCATTTGCTATTAAACTTGTGATCTTGTAACGTTAAACTTATTATTTTAACGTTACAATAAAAATATTAACCTTCGACAGCCCGTTATTCCTGTGGATAGAGTTCCGAGCGTTTTCTGATAGCCTGACGCAAGACTTAATGTCTCTTGCGTGCGAGATGAGCATAGTTACAGTTGAATACTCTTAAGCTGAACACAGTGAGAATATGGCCAAGAACAAGCGCACAACTGTGAAACAGGTCGCCGAACATGCGGGGGTTTCGCCGATGACGGTATCCAATTACGTCAATCGCAGGTTTGACTTGATGTCGGATAAGATGCGCGAGCGCGTCGGCAAATCAGTCTCGGAATTGAACTACCGCAGGAACTTCGGCGCTCACAGTTTGCGTACGTCACAAGCCTGGTCGATCGGAATTGTCGTGGTGGATCGCTCTGACCACTATTTGTCGGACGGATACACAACCCAGATCATCTCGGGGTTCAGCAACCGGCTCAATCAGAAGGGATATTCCGTACTTTTGCAGGGGATCACTCCCGAAGATTTTCACAGCTCGAACTTCCTTCAGAACTTGAGAACAGATGCCATCGCTGTCTTGCTGTCTGGATCCGACAAAGACCGTTTGGCGCAATTCGAGATCATTCAGAAGCTTGATCAGCCTACGCTGGTTTTTCTTGAGATACCTGGCGCCGGGAAACCGACCGTTTGCACCGTAAAACAGGATGAGACCGCGGGAGCGCGAGCGCTGGCCGAAAAGGTCCTGGAGAACGCAAAGCAGCACGTCGTCATTCTAACCAGTGGATTGAATGAATGGGCCGCCGTGAATGATCGTGTAGAAGGCATGTTTGCAACTTTGAAAAACGCTGGTGTGGAGAATGTGTGCGTCCTGAAATGTGGTGATTGCGGCGTCGAAGACGTTCAACAGGTCTTGAAAAACTATGTTGCCGCTTCCGGCCTGCCCGAAGCCGTGATGTGCATCAACGACACGATGGCATTGGCCGTTTTGGACTATTTCAAGCAGTCTTCGTTTTCGGTTCCTGAGGATGTCCGTGTGACAGGTTACAATGCCTTTGGACTTCACCTTCTGTCCTGGCCTCGACTGACCACCGTTCGCTCACCAGCTTACAAGATGGGAGAGATCGGGGCCGACGAATTGTTGCACTGCCTCGATCACGGGACGTTTACACAAACAACGATTACCTGTCCGATCGAATTGATTGACGGTGCGTCCGCGTAACGCGTTTCGCCGACTCTTGGGTCAGATGACCCATCGGGAATGTCGAAATCAGTTATAGCTTGCATTTCGCGTATTTTTTGTGATTGTAACGTTACAAAAAAAAGTATTCGACTGACATAAGGGAGCATTCTGGTGACTGACAAGGCTGTATCGGGTGCCCAGAATCTATTGATCAATTGTGTTGGTCTGGACAAGGGAGAGACGATCCTTCTTGTTTCAGAAGAATATGGGCTGGGATATTTTGACGACACTGTTCCGTTGGCCATTGCAGAAACCGCGCGACACATGGGCGCAACCGTTCTGACGATGTCGACCCCACGCGCGAATGGGCCCGACGATGTGCCGGAGGCATTGGGCGCGGCAATGCTCCATGTCGACCACACGGTATTCATGAACCGCATCGGTGATCAGATGAGGTTTCGTGAGTTACCCGGGCACGGCACGAAAACCATGATCTATACTCTGGACAATGTGATCTTGGGTTCGGACGCGGCTCTCTTCCCGCATCCCTTCATGAAGGAAATGGTTGGCCGGTTTAACAGTGAAATGGCGACACGCAAAAGATGGCGCGTGACCTGTCCAGCCGGTACGGATGTATCCGGGGACATGCCGGAAGTTTCGACCGTTTCCGATAAGGCCGACAGCAGTTTTTCCGTAAACCTGTTCCCGATCTGCGTACATCGGCCGGTACCGGCCAACTCGATGAACGGCCAGATTGTTCTGAACCGTTTCGTCACGGGAACCAACACGCATGCCTACTCCCCCGAGGTATTCCATCTGGAGAGTCCAATCACGGTAACGGTCGCGGACGGTCATGCGGTGGATCTGCAGGGCGACCCCGAGGTTGTTGATGCCTTCCGCGCACATTCAAAAATGGTGGCAGAGCTATTCGACCTTGATGAGACGCAAATTCATTCCTGGCATGCAGGATTGAACCCCGGGACAATCTACAACGGTAAGGCGGTTGATGATCCGGTGCGCTGGAATGGAATGATTTTCGGCAGCCCACGCCATCTGCACTTCCACACCTGCGGCGATTATCCTCCCGGTGAGATCAATTGGCATGTGATCGACCCGACTGTCAGCTTCGATGGCGAAGAATTTATCCGCGATGGTGAGGTCAGGATGTTCCTGTCCGACGAAACGGCGGATGTAAGAACCCGTTTCAACATCACCAAAACGCAATTGCGAACAAACCAGAGCATCGGTTTGTGAATAACCGACACACTGAATGGATACCCAACATGGCGGATGATGTTTGCTGGATCAAAACCGAAAATACCCTTGACGATGCGCTGACGCCCGAAATGAAGGCGATGATCTGTCGTGAAGATGGGACGTTGCATCGACTGTATCAATCATTGCTGGCCTGGCCAGCACCGATGCTGTCTGCCGATCAGTTTTACCGAGCGGTTTTGCATTCAGACGATAGCCCGCTCGGCCTTTATAAAAGTGAATTCATTGCAACTTATGTCGCGATCCTGGCCGAATGCACCTACGCCCATGCGCATCATGGCGAAAATTTTCTGAATACGGCCGCCACCCGGGAGGCCGGCAGGGACATTCTCAGTGCCCTTGAACGTGGTGATCTGGCATCGGACGCAATCGACCCCGACATGCGGGCTATGGCCATCTACACCAGGAAACTAAGCCTGAACCCGGCTGACATGACCGAAGCGGATATCGACCAGCTGAGGCAGGCCGGGTTGACCGAAGCGCAAATCGTCCAGACCAATCAGGTTGCGGCGAGTTTCGGCTATTGGGTCAGGATGATCAACGGTTTGGGAATTCAGCTCGGAGGTGAGAGCATCGGCATCAAACCCGATAGTCTGAAGCAGATCGTAAACCACCAAACAGCGCATTCGCGTTGATGGATCCGCCGATGAACACAGACAGCACAGGTTTAAAATATGAGCGCCATTGACCAGGAAAAGACAACGCGCCGTGGGCGCCGGGAAAGCTCTCGCAAGGCCCGCATCAGCCGGAAGGCTGATATGTCGGGCATTGCCAAACTGAAAGAGCAGACCCATCGGCTGACCCTTTTGAACAAGACAGACGCAAGTGCCGTGCATGAGGCTGTGTTAAAGATCCTGTGGGATTTTGGTGTGCAGGTGGAACACGCTGGCGCCCGGTCGATGCTGCTCAAAGAGCAGGGCTGTCGAGAAGCTGCCAATGGATATATCCAGATGTCGCCCGACCTGGTGCACCGGGCTCTTTCAACTGTTCCGGGATGCGTGAAGCTTTATGACCTGAACGGGAACCTGAGCGTTGATACAAGCTCCAGGCTGTCGTCCTATGCTCCGGGGCACAATTGCGTGCGTGTTCTTGACCACGTTACCCGTGAATTGCGGCCGTGCCAGTTGGACGACATACGCAATACGGCGATTGTCTGCGAAAAACTGCCCAACATTGCGATGTCGTGCTCTCTTGGGTACCCAAGTGATGTTCCGGCCGAGGATGAAGCGCTTGAAACCGCGAAGGTACTTTTGGAACATTGTTCCAAACCAGCGGTTATCCTGGCGCATGATGATGAAATCCAGGGCCGGATATTTGACCACCTGAAAACGCTGGCGGGTGGCGCGGGCAATCTTGCCGACAAGCCGATCGCACTCGAGCTGATGGGCCCCATTTCGCCCCTGAAGCTGCCAGAAGACTTTTGCCAGCGCATCATTAACGGCGCCCGAGCCCGCGTGCCAATCGTCTGTTATCCGGCCACCTTTCCCGGCATGTCGAGCCCGATCAGCGTGGCAGGTGCCATCGCGCAATCCTCGGCAGAGGCCATCGCCGGTATTGTCGTTCATCAGTTGGCCGAACCGGGCGCACCGGTCATCAGCGGCTCGGCTGTATTGCCAATGGACATGCGACAAGCGGACCTGGCTTACGGATCACCAGAATACATGCTGAACGGTCTGGGCGCTGCAGACTATTTTAACTCGGTAGGCATTCCATCCTGGATCGGTGCAGGTTGCAGCGACTCGCATGACTTTGACGCCCAGGCCGCATCAGAAGCCGGAGCGAACATGGCAATTGCGGCACTGGCCAGTACGCCTTTTGTACACAATCTGGGCTACTTGTCAGGAGGGCGCACCGGCTCTCTCGAGATGCTGGTATTGTGCGATGAACTGGTCGGCTGGACCAATCAGATGGCGGGAGGATGTGTGGTGGACGCAGATGCGATCGCTGTCGAAGTCGTGAAGCGTGCGGCGTTGGACAATTCTTACCTGACGGATCAACACACCCAGGACCGATATTTGAGTGAGAACTGGTTCCCTACACTACTTGAACGTTCGGATGCGGATGCCTGGCTTGATCGTGGCAGCCCAGATATGCGAGCAAGGATCGGTCACAAATTATCAGAAATGTTGAGATAAAAAGGTGAGTAGGTGCTCGATATTCGATGCATCTCTCGAAACCGCCAGCACATACACAACGCAGATGATTACGCGCTTCGGCAGATTCTGAGTGGATAACCCGGAAGGTTGCCATGTGTGTTAATGTCCGGTGGATATCATTCGGGCGCGATGCAGCATTTAGCAGTTTGGGCTCAAACCAGCCCGATGCATCCGTGGCATTGCCAAATCAAAATGTAATCGGACAACGGCCATTCAAACCACTAGTAGATTGAGGCGTCAACGGGGCGCTGATGTCTGGGTCTGGCGGGAGGATTGGAGGGCAAACCATGCCGAGAGTCCAACTTCCCGCGGTCACCCCGAAACGCCGAGCTTCGAACACGGGGCGGATCGTCGGTCAGAAACGACCGCTGCTTCCGAAGCAGGTATGGGCGATCCGTGCACGTCTCAAACTTGCAGGCAGTTTGCGCGATCTGGCAAAACTCGCTGTAACCGATCTGGCCAAAGATGATCGCGTTCGTGAACGGGTTTCGGTGATCCAGAGCAAAACCGGGCGACCGGTTCAGTTCGAACTCAATGAAAATACACGCGATACCATTTTCGCATGGATTAAGTCGCCGGAGATGATCGGCTGCCGCTTCATGTTTCCCATTCGTTTCCATGACCGCCCCCATATCTCTACGCGCCAATATGGCCGACTCGTACGAGACTTAGTCACGTCGATTGGCTTGGACCCAAGCGGATACGGCACCCATTCTCTTCGCCGCACAAAAGCGGCAGAGATCTAACGCAAGACTGGAAATCTCAGGGCAGTTCAGCTCCTGCTTGGACACACGAAAGTCGATAGTACTGTGCGCTACCTTGGCGTCGAGTTGGAAGATGCGCTGAGCATGGCAGAACGGATGACATCCGAACCACTTTGGCAGGCGGCTCTTGCAGTTCGCCAATCAAATCCAGAGCTACTGTCTTATCGCAGAAGAGGGTCAGATCACCCCAATACAACGAAAGCTGCGCAATGTATGAACCACCGATAACTGCACAAAGCTGAGTTTTCTCAGGTAGAAAGTCAAGAAATTCAATTGCATTCTGAGGAAACTCAGCGTTTGCTGGGCGAGCCAAAAGTTGGTGGAATGCCATCTCGCCAAACCTTGCTTCCCTTGCAACGACGGCAAATTCTATCTCCGAACCCTGCGCTGTCAAAAACTTGGCGGCATCTCAAACAAGTGCGGCCTTTGGGGACATCATTGATTGACTGCACCGTCAAATTTATTTCCTGAGGATGTTTGGTCAATTTTTCCTCCATTCGAGCTAAACCAAGGCTAATTCAGAGCGATTGCGCTTCGCGAGATCAGGTATGGGTGAAGCCCCCGAATGGCGCATTATCTTCTCTATGCCTGGTGCGCTCATGCTCCGCATCAGAGCACTGTAGTTCAGTTGAAAGCTGACTTCGCTTCCGACCTGTAGTCGGTGGTCGTTCGTTTCCACCACTAGGTGATCGCTGGTTGCGCCAACTGGGGCGACGCCTGGTGGAAACACCAGACCAGAAATATCAATATCCTGATGTCCAATTGCGAGTATCGAACGCTTCTTGTCGCAACAATCAGGCAGGATCCGTAACCTTAAGGAGGCCGTTTCAACGATTGGCGCAGTCGGTGGCTCTGGTTTGGATTTGGTTTCAATCACTTCAGCAATGAGCGTGAATGCATCGCGATACAGTCCTCCGATTTGTTGACCTGAAATTGGGTCAACACCGAGCAAGATCGCCTCGCCCAATCTCAGATCGTTGATACGACCGGGTTTTTGAGAGCTCATGGCCCATGGCAAGTTCACGGAGTTGCCGCCGGAAACCGTTTCAATAAATGGACCGCATGCGCCTTCGATGTCATTTGCCAACATCGAAAAACCCGCCATCGTTTTATCATCCGGGACCGTACCGTTGAGGCAAGCGTAGTTTGCGCCGATACCCTTCAGAGCGACGCCGGGCATTTTTATGACCTCCCGCGCTATCGTATCAAGGTCGCCCGGGGCAATACCGTCGCGCATATCCCCCATTTCTACCATCAGAATGATGCCGTGAACCTTGTTTCGGCGCCGCGCTGCTTCTGCCAAAGATGTGATCACTGCAATCTCGGTATTGTAACTGGCGTCGCAGTGCTTCGTGATCCGGTCTATCTGGCTTAGCATCGGTGTGCGGAGCATCGAAATCGGGCACGTAATACCCGCTCTGCGCATCTGTTCGACATTCGCGATGCGCGTATCCGCCAATCCGACCACACCACCTTGCAGCATCGCATTCGCGATTTCAGGATAGCCGCAAACGCCCTTGGTTACACCGGTCACACCGATACCCCGAGGCCTCAGTCTGTTGACCAGGCACTGAGCATTCAGCTGGATTTTCTCCAGATCTACGTCGATGCGCGGTGCTGTCATTCTGCGGCCACGGCAGGATTTTTTTGTAGATGGGGATAAGACTTCAGAACGATGGCAACCAATTCATCCACAGGCTGGCTCAAGGCATCTGTGACCGGCAGACCAAGTTTCGTCGTATGCTCGTTGATCGCCACCCGGATTTCATCAGCCTGCATGCCTTCGTGATTGAGAGTGCAACCAATCACCTTGGTATCCGAGAACGCTTCGATAAGGGCTATTTCATCTACCGGATCGGGCATCGGCATATTGGGGAAATCACAGCGATGGGCCCGTCGTGGGGCATGCTGGAGAATAACCGCATGGGGCTGACTGCCGCGCAAAATGAAGGCGGAAGTGCAGAAGGCCGGATGGCTCAACGCTCCCTGGCCTTCGATCAAAATGACTTCGGGCTGTTCAGCGACCGACGCCTCGACAATCGTCCGCTCAAGCTCTCCACAACAAAACTGGGGCGGCACCGCGTCCATCGCAACACCAAATCTTGCGCCTTGCATCAGACCGGTCTGACCCGTGCCGACGAGTACCGTCTTGATGCCTTTCTCATTCAGCGCTCGGGCAAGCACCGTGGCAGTCGTGCGTTTACCGATTGCGCAATCGGTTCCCAGAACCGTGATCCGTAACGCCTTCACGCCAGCGATACTGCCGTCAAACAGGCGCATGTCTTTGCTCGGGCGCGGTTTGCGGATGTCCCTAATAGTGACCCCTCGCGCTCTGGCAGCGGCGGCGATCTCTGGATCATCGCTGAGATATTCGTGCAATCCGCAGACGATGTTCATGCCTAATTCGATCGCCTCCAGAACGATACCTCGATCTTTCGGCGATAGCCTTCCGGTTGAGGGGGCCATACCGTAGATAAAGGCGTCGGTAATGGATGCCTGATGCTCGACAGCCGCCTCAAGATCACAAAATACAGGAATGAAATTGATGATACCGTCAAGGACCTGCCCGCTATCCAGTCCTTTGTGTTCGCTGTCGATAACCGACACGATGCGGTATGCCTGTGAATGTCGGATAAGCCCGTTGGCGGTTTTGCCATCGGTGTTTCCGAAGTTCCCTTCGCAATAGACGATGGCGGTTGGTGCCTCTGAGATAAAGTTTTTGGATGGGATCGTTGAATTTCCAGCCTCTGCGGATGGCGGGGCTTGCGCCCCTCTAGAATTTCGTTTTTTTGAATCTGAGATTCTGAGCTCGATGTCCATATTTCTTCCTTTTGATTGAATTGCACGCGCACCGAACCCCATTCCCGAGAGACCTGGCGTGGCGTATTGGGTAATTGTGCCCAGCGTGTCAGTTATTCAGACGACAAAGGCCCTTTGAACGCCGGAAGTTTTTGTTGCACGACCATCGATTGCCAGACCGGTCGAGATGCGCGTTCTCAGGAAGGATTATTTCAGCGCAGTTTTCAGAAACCGCCTCATATCCGCGGTCGCATTTCCAACCTGAGCCATAGCTCACGTCATAGAAGTAAGCGTTTTGGGGTATGATAACGGCTTCACATTTGCGGTCTGCCTCAATGTACCCGCGCTCACAGGTCCAGGGCGCGCCGTAACCTTTTGAATTCAGATAGGCGTTTTCTGGCACGACGACGGCAACGCATTCATTTCCGTTGGCCTCATAGCCCCGATCACAATCCCAGTCTGAGCCGTAGGTATCTTCTGACAGATAGGAGTGATCCGGCAGCTCAATTTCTTCGCAGGTCTTGCCAACTTTGCGGAAACCGCGCAGGCATTTCCACTGCTGCCCGGATGCATCAAGATACCCACCGGAAGGAACAGCGACTTCCACACAGGTGCCCCCATTAACTTCCTGAAAGCCGTGATGGCATTCCCATCCCGCGCCGTAGGTTTGGTTTGTGGGAAAAGCGTTTTGCGGCACAATAACGGCGACACATTGATCCCCTGCCAGTCGATATGAGAGATCGCATTCCCATCCCTCACCATAGCTTTTGGCATGCGCATTGCCTGGGATCGATCCAGTCCCCGATTGCGAATAAGACGGCACTGTAAATGCCAGCAGAGCGCAAATTGTGCCTGCAAAAAGCATCGCCATACCTTTATTGCCGAAAGGCGTGGGCAGCATGCGGATAGCCTGCCCTGATGCAAAATTGCTTGCCACCCTTTCTGGTTTACGACGCATCAAGTTCAAGCCCGTCTATGCATGCTTCCGCCAGTGCACGGTTCGGCGTATCTGTGCCAGGTGGTGTCGCCCAGCCCGTTTTCATGATCTCGTTGCGCCGGTTGTACCCTTTTGCCTCGCGGATGGTCGCCAGTTTTGCAACCCGCTGCGGATCCGAAGCGGACATTCCCAGGCAAACGGGCACCATGGCCTGCGCTACCTCGTCGTTGGCATGCATTTTCGCCATCTTGTCGGCATTACCGCCGGTCATCCATCCGCCGAAGTTAAAGCCAATGATAGATACGGCAACTGCGCCTATGATGGCGCCATAGATGCCGGGTTTGGTCCATTCTGGAAAAGTCACTTATTTACCTCCTGCGGAGAAAGCGCCGCTTCGCTGTTGTTTTGTTGGTTTATGCGGGACTGGTCTTGGGAAAGAGCCAAATCCAGGTCGTGCTGATCTACCGGTCGCAATTCGGTCCGGCCCGTGACATCGGCCCGCTCGATCCGTATATGCGTGGCGGTCCGGCGATATGCCGCGAAGCTAAGGTTTGTAAGAAGTTCGTCTTCCGCGAATATTTTGTAGGTGCTCGCGGGAAATTCATTGGAGTAACCAGGCAATAGGAATGGATAAACAAAGGTCACGGTCGACGTGGTCGTGCGCGAGGTCACAGGCAACCCTTCCATATTTCGAAAACCCGCAAGGGGCACGACTTTTCAATTTTTGTGATAGCGGATTGCAGCTAAACGTGCGGGCTGTGTCCCAAGCCTGTACAGAAAGGCAACTTTGTAGTTATTAACCTAGTCACTCGGTCTGCCGTTTTCAATCAACATGAACCGAAACGCTTAAAACGACTGCCGTAACCGCCTCACTCCACGCTAATCAATCACCGCCCAACAAAAAATTCACCGTGTCGAGGTAATGAAAAAATCATTGACCACTAGTTTTTCCGACCGAAGTCGGCATCCTTCGGAGATAACTGGGGGCAGATTAAGCAATATGTATCGATGAGGTTATGTCTCCAGCTGATTGTAGAAATCCTGCGGAACGGGTCATGTGTCCGGTTAGAAGTTATAGCGCTCTGCTCTGTTTGATATACTTGATTTGGTTTCCAGTGCCGATCCTGATGGCCAAACCGATCCGTCGCAGATGTGCCAGGTCATCGCGAATATTGCCGGGTGTCATGTCGGGAAACAATTCGCTGATGTCCGATCGACCTAAGGGATTGTCGGATAGAATGTCAGCCATGCACTGACGTCGCGCCTCGATTTCAGGGCTCTTTTTCGGGCTCGGATACCTCTGAGGCGGCATCTTATCTAATCCGTTGCTCGCAACTGATTCAAGAATTCGAATCCCAATCATCATTTCATTCTGCGAAGCGAGTCCGGGGAGCTTGAATGCATTTTTTATCAGAGTCCGGGTTTCGGTTGCGGTCATAGTTGAAACTTCTGAAAATGGCTTCAATTTCTGTCTCCTCCGGTCAACTCCGCATCAAGTAATTCATGGCGACCCAACTGCTGCTAGGTGTTCGCCAGGTCGCCAAAGAATTTTTTTGATGGTTGTTTTGTTGATGCCTTACGTTCAGCCGATACTCAAAATTCTATCGAACGCGAACCGGCCCTTCAGAGTAATATGGTATGTCGTACCCGTATTCGGCAAAGCGGTAACTCGCTCAACCAAGCCCAGAGATACCAAGTTTTCAGCATGGAGCGTCGCGCGGTTGTCAGCCTCATCGGTCACCAAAGGAAATGTATGGGACCCCGCGTTTATCAGCAGTTGCAGCAATGCTATATCGGCTGAAGACAAGTTATTGTCCATCGCGGCCACGTTCACCCATCCGGTTAACTCCATAAGGCGCCTGAGCCGTTGGTCTCTAGCTTTTGCCTTGCTGATCCTTGGGTTTTTCTTTGCCCTTTGAGTCAGCCAAGGGGGTTTCCTCGTTTTTAGCGTCTTCTGCAGTTTTCTTTATTTCAGCTTCTTTGGAGAATAAGTCGTTGAATGACATCGATACATTCCTTTTTGATGGGGTTTTGTCAGCTAAGTCAGGGTCGAATTATTAGGAAAACTACACCTGTCGTTGCCAAAGCGATTGCCGCGATAATGGCGATCCGGAACTTGTTACTCGGTGATTGAAAAGACGAATGGTCTGATTTCAAACGCCGCCCCAATTTTTCATTGAGTGTGCCTTTTTCCAATTTGGCCGGCCTTTCTTTGCAGAGATTTACCCGGGCTGCGAAACTGGGGTATGACAACATGCTGATTTCTGCGCCCTGGCGGGAACAGAAAATATGCTACAAGTTTCGAAAGGCCGTGGTTACCCGACATCGGCAGCACCGCGAGAACGGTTTTCTTAACCACAAGCTATCGCTATACCCAACACATCGCGAAGTCAAAGCTCAAACGAATAACTGGTCGAGCCCTCTTGAAGAAGGGTCGCGGAGTAGAACAACGTCTGTTGCTTGGGGTGATTGCGAAGGCTAGGCTCGTCTTTATGAAACATATTCCCAAAAAAACTACAGATGATGCTCTTATTCAGGAATTTCTGAGCAAGGGCGGCAAAGTAAACATCGGCAAGACCAAACCGATGCCAAGCGAGATGGGTCTGAGCAATAATGTTTGGAATAACAAGCTGACCAAAGAAGAGAAATCTGCTCGCGATAAGAAGTAAATCCGTCCGGCTTTTGTCCATGCAAAATGGGAAAATAGCCCGAACAGTTTGCCTGAATTCTTAGGAAAGCAGCGGACCGCGGCACTGCAACGGAAGCCATCTTCAGTCCGCGAAGTGATGGTTCACCTCGTCACCCAAGGTCCTTTTCGCTACGGACGCGAAGCGAAGCGAAGAATGCGGTTACTGCCGCGCGTGCGGCGAACTAACACTTTGTCCGCGAGCGACTTCCGAGAACATGCCAGAAAATCACCTGCGAACAGCAGCCGGTACTACATTCGGGCCGAACCTACTAACGTATCGAAGATCGGCTATTAACGCTCGAAAGTTGCCAACTCTCCTATGCCTTGCTCAGGTGCTTCGCCGCCCGTAAGCTATGATTGACGACTGATAAAACCTGCATTGCGGTAACCAATAACATCAAATGACTGCCCCGTCTGATCCTAATCATCCCGTTCCACCTTCAAACCATGAGCCGCGGCGGCTTCAACTTTGGTTTCTTGGCATCATTGCATTTGCTGTCATTCTTTTTCTTTTGGTGCAGGCCAAATTCCTTCTGATTTCGCTAGCCATCGCGATCATGCTTTTTTCGCTGACCTCGGACGCAATTAGCTACATCCAAACTTTCCGATTTGGCGGTGCAAAAATCTCAGTTTGGTTTGCTTCGACGCTGGCAGTGATCACAATTGCCACGGTTTTGATCTTGGTTTCCGCGATCATCCTTACGCAAGCAAACACCGCCGTGTTTACAATCCTGCAATATACCGATCCTGCTCAAAGGGCAGTTGCCGAACTGTTTAGCTGGATGGGGGAAGATGTTGAATTAGCTGTTCTTGATTGGTTGAAAGGTGTTCGGCTGGAACCTTGGTTAACCGCAATGGCGGGACAGGCGGGCAACATTGCATCAGGCGCAGTACTTGTAACGCTTTTCGTGGGATTTCTGTTTCTTGAACGATTGTGGTTTTCGACGAAGCTAAACAGCCTGATGGGAGGCGCCGACCGCGCGGCACGTGTGGAGGTAATTATTTCTTCCATCATGCACCGATTGAACCGCTATTTACTGGTCAAAACTATCATAAGTTCTATTACAGGGATGCTTGTTTATGCGGTGATGAGAACTTTTGGGCTCGAACTTGCATTCGCTATGGGGGTTCTTACCTTCGTCTTGAACTTCATTCCTAATATTGGCTCAATCGTCGCAACTATCGTTGTCGCACTTGTGGCGTACGTGCAGACTGGTGACAACGTAACCGGCTTGGCGGTGCTGTCCATCGTCGCCACGATTCAGTTTGTTGTCGGACAAGTACTTGATCCTCTGTTTCTTGGCACGGCGTTGCGACTTTCATCTTTTGGAATCATCACATCGCTGGCCTTTTGGGCCGCCGTCTGGGGTGTTCCGGGCATGTTCCTGGCAGTCCCCATTATGGTTTCGATTATGATTGTTTGCTCTCACATCAAGGCACTTCGCCCGATCGCCATAATCCTTTCTCGGGAAGGATTGCCCGACCCTGATAGCTTTCACGAAACAACTCGACCTGATGACGACGATCGTAAAAGTGCCTGAAAGCGGATTGATTTTGCGTAAATTGGATCACGGTAAATGACGGTTTCATCTCGTTGAGCAATCGACCGTAAATAAAATTGTTGCGCTGTGTGTTAACGGGCCGCAATTTCCAATCGTTCCACCTGCACCATTCGTCGCGCTCGCTAGAGCAATCCAGAGCACAATCCGGCAAATTAGCCATTAAACCGATCACTGCTTTCGCCCGATTTGTTCTCTCGTGCTGCTAGGGAACCACGGGGTACAGTCTATCGTCGGCTATTTTTGAAGCACGCTTCGAATTAAACGCTGATCTCGTTATCTTTTTCGGAGCCGTTTGGATGTGATGCCCTGCTGAATGATTAGTGTACCTCAAAACATCAGACAAAACTCGGACCTTAACCTTAATTTCTATTCTCGTCGAAGCGTCGATCGGGCGCATTAGCACGAAACAAGCTGTTCACGTTTCGAAACGACCACGCTACGCTTTCCATATGAGAATTCCCCTCAAACAAATTTGGCCCATCGAAAACCAAGACCAATACAAGGTCCACTTTGCTCGTTGGAACAAGATCAAACAGCCTCTTGATGTTATGGTAGAAGACTTTTCTGAGTGGCAGACGTGGCAAGAGTACCGTCCCAATACCGATGCATTCAATCGCGAGTTCGTATTCGCTTTGGCCCAGTTCTACCACGAGCCGGAAACTTGGATGTTTGGTGGTATATTCCGAATAGTTGATCGTTTGCCGGATAGGTACGTTGTTGAACTGGACTGTCAGGGCAAAGAGTTCATTAGCCGTTTAAAACTTCATACGAAGTACCGTTCAAGAACCCCGCGAGTAAATCTAGAAAGTCAACTAACCTTATTTGGTGAGTTTGCTCCATAATGCCGCATATATCTCGTTTTCAGCATAGTTAGAACGAGAAGATCATGACTGCTCTGTCGGCGACACTACAAAAAAAACGTTTTTTTAGGCTCGCGCGACAGAGAAAAGCAACACGCTGACGCAGAGGCCGTCCGTAAGGCATTAGAAGCTTATGGCATTCAGTTTCTGGACAACGGGGAAGTAACTGCCAGGTTGGGTGTAGCGTTACGAGCAGACTAAAGTCATTACGCTGATTTCGGATCAGTGCTGGTGAAGAATGCTTCTTTGGACTCCGCCCAGAAATCCTTGATTTGGGAACAGGTTGGAGAAGGACCGAAAAGCTTCTCTACAGCGTAAATATCGGCCGTGAACGCAGCGATTGAGCGATACATATCAATCGCTAGTTTTTCATCATTCTCAGTGTACAAAAAAAATGGTTCTTCAAGCGAAGAAACCACCGAAACAAATGCAAATGCCGCATCAATAGCGGGACATTTGGGGTATCTATTTACTGCTGCGGCAATTGCCATAGGTGCCGTTACACCTTCGTTGGACGCGAATAGGTCGGCAACATACTCTTCTACCTTTATGTATTGCGCTCTGGGCACTCTATATTCCCAACTGCAATTAGACGGCTGCTATGGATCGGCGCATCAATCCCCGGGCGTTTCAAGAACGCTAGGATCCAGATCGATCCACATACCATTCACGTTGACAGTGCTAGGTTCGCCACATTGAAACACATAGTAAGTGAAGTATCCGTGGAATTTCCGCGCAATGCCGCTGTGACCGGTGTAATCCACGGCGGGACGGCCAAAAGCCTGATTATATTGTAAGGGTGATCGAATCTTCAGGCAGCCAGATACGAGGGTGGATTGTTTCGGGATGTCTACGCCTAAACCGCTGCGAGGAATAAGGATCGGCTGAGCGTCAGGATGAGTCAGCAGAAAGCGGCGGTCTAGCCGAATGACATCAATGTGTTGAACCTTCAGAAAGCGACCATCGCGTGTCTTGACCGGGTCACGCCGGCGCAATGCTTCGACCGGGACATTACCAAACGATGTCGTCACCTGCGCACCAGCGCCAAATCCGGGAAGAGACCAAAGCGGTAGCCTAGGTTCAGCGGGTGGCTTTTTGGCCGCCACCGCATCTGCTTTGCATTGCGCAGCAATTCTTTGCAGCAAGGAGGATTCAGTAGGATCCTGCATTTTTAACCGACCACTAATATCAACACTCAAAACACAACCGCGTATTGATATTATAATTTTATCTGTATTTCAATTATTTGCTTGGAAATTCAATGTTTCCAAGTTGCTGATGGGCCGGGTATGGCACCAAATGGTTATAGCTGGTCGAGAGGTAGTCATACCTGTCCGCATGGGAGCAGTAGACGTCGGCAATGCGGACAAAGCACCCATTCGCGGCTTCACCACCAATGTCTGCAGTCAGCACGCATTAAGTCGGCAACCAGCGTTACCCAATCGTTGGAAACACGTTTGTTTTCTTAACGACACCATAGACAAAACTGCTGTCCATTGATGCGATGCTGCCAATGGAATGCAGCTTTCGACGCACGAAATCTTCGTAATCTGAAAGATCGGCCACCACCACGCGAAGCAAGTAGTCCGACGCACCCGTCATGACGAAACACTCCATCACCTGATCTATGCGCGCAATGTCAGTTTCAAATTTCGCTACCGTTTCCTCGGTGTGGCTCTCCAGCTTGATATGAACAAATACTGTTACTGGTAATCCATAGGCCTCGGCATCGATATTAGCGCTGTAGCCAGTGATGACGCCGTTTTGTTCCAGCAGCTTGAGCCGCCTAAGACAGGGAGAGGGTGACAGGTTTACCTCTGCCGCCAAATCCTGATTCGTCATACGACCATTGCGTTGCAAGGTTCGGATGATCTGTTGGTCTTTATTGTCCAGATTTCTCATAAGGCGGCATTTAATGCCAAGTAAGGTGATAATCAAAGCATAATTTGAAATAATCCAGCAGGTCGATTGCGATATGATGCCTCTTGAAATCGAGGCGCTACTCGAAATCCTCGACATCACGGAGCCACCCAATGCGCAATCGTCCAGACAGCTTTTCCACACGTGCTATCCACCACGGATATGATCCGATGGAGAATGAAGGCGCGTTGACGCCGCCGTTACATCTGACGTCGACCTTCGCGTTTGAGACTGCTGAGGCAGGTGGAGAGATGTTTGCGGGCGATCGCGCCGGGCATATCTATTCGCGCATCTCGAACCCAACATGTGACTTGTTAGAGCGCCGCATCGCCGTGCTTGAGGAGGCAGAAGCCGGATTGGCTTTGGCCTCGGGCATGGGAGCAATCACCGCTACGATGTGGACACTTCTCGCCCCGGGTGATGAGGTCATTCTTGATAAGACCCTGTATGGCTGCACGTTTTCGTTCATGCAGCACGGGTTGGTCAAATTTGGCGTTACCGTAACCCATGTTGATCTGACAGACCCTGAAAATCTGACCGCAGCGATCAGCAACAAAACCAAGGTCGTGTATTTCGAAACACCTGCCAACCCGAATATGCGCCTTGTCGATATTCAGGCGGTATCGGCAATTGCACATGCACAGGGTGCTTATGTGGTCGTCGACAACACCTATGCAACGCCTTACCTGACCCAACCCATCAAACATGGCGCGGATATCGTTCTGCACTCGGCGACGAAATACCTTGGCGGTCACGGGGATGTTGTTGCTGGCCTGTTGGCTGGATCGGCGGAGCTGGTCTCGGAAATCCGCCTTTACGGTATGAAGGACATGACCGGCGCGGTCATGGCACCGTTCAATGCGATGCTTATCCTGCGCGGCCTCAAGACTCTTGAGCTACGGATGGATCGCCATTGCAGCAGCGCTGCGTCCATCGCTGAAATGCTGGAAAACGCCTATGGGGTGCAAAAGGTCTGGTATCCGGGGCTGGACAGTTTTGAGCAGCACGATGTGGCCAAGCGACAGATGTCCCAGTTTGGCGGCATGATTGCCTTTGAGTTGGACGGAGGTCTGGAAGCGGGACGGGCCATGATGAACAATCTGCAAATGATCACCCGCGCGGTATCGCTCGGCGACGCCGAGACATTGGTTCAACACCCCGCCAGCATGACCCATTCCACCTATACGCCCGAAGAGCGCGCCGTTCATGGGATCAGCGAAGGGTTGGTACGCCTGTCTATCGGGCTCGAAGGGATCGACGATGTAATCTACGATCTTGAACAGGCCCTGCCCAAACCCCTGATCCACAGCGCAGCATAAAGAGAGGCCATCATGTCCCAAGACCTCAAAACCATCGAACAACGTTTGTTGTGGTTGTCCCATTGGATGATCCATCACGCGAACCACATTCGCCCCAAGGCCGACGGCATCAAGGTTGGCGGACATCAGGCGTCATCGGCTTCGATGGTGTCGATCATGACGGCGCTCTACTTTCAAACGCTGCGCCCAGAAGACCGCGTGGCGGTCAAACCGCATGCCTCGCCGATCTTTCATGCGATCCAATATCTCATGGGGAATCAGACGCGCGAGAAGATGGAAAACTTTCGTGGCTTCGGGGGCGTACAAAGCTATCCGTCGCGCACCAAGGACATCGATGATGTCGACTTTTCCACCGGCTCAGTTGGTCTGGGGGTTGCGATCACGTCCTTTGCTTCAATTATTCAGGACTACATTCAGGCCAAGTCATGGGGCGACGATCAGAAACTGGGGCGCATGATCGCGCTGGTGGGTGACGCCGAGCTCGATGAAGGCAATATCTATGAGGCGCTGCAGGAGGGTTGGAAGAATGACCTGCGCAATTGCTGGTGGATCATTGACTACAACCGGCAGTCCCTGGATGGCGTGGTGCGCGAGGGCCTGTTCCAGCGGGTCGAACAGATTTTCGATGCGTTCGGCTGGGATGTGGTTCGCGTCAAGTACGGGGTTCTGCAACAGGCCGCGTTCAAAGAGCCGGGCGGCGACAAGCTGCGCCAATGGATCGATGATTGTCCAAACCAGCTTTACTCTGCCCTGACCTTTATGGGGGGCGCTGTCTGGCGCGAACGCCTGATGGACGCCCTGGGCGATCAGGGCGATGTCACCGCGCTGATCGAGCGGCGCAGCGACGATGAACTGGCCGCGTTGATGGAAAACCTTGGTGGCAACTGCGTCGAGACGATAGCCGATACGTTTGCGGCAGTCGATCATGAAAGACCCGTCTGCTTCCTGGCCTATACGATCAAGGGATGGGGGACGCCGATTGCGGGCCACAAGGACAACCACGGCGGTTTGATGAACAAGTCGCAAATGGCCGAATGGCAGAAATACATGGGTGTCGCTGAAGGTGAGGAATGGGACAAGTTTGCCACCATTGCGGACCCGGCAGCCTTCCAAAGCATGCTGAACAAGGCGCCCTTCTTTGCCAAGGGCCGCCGGCGCTACACAGATGATATCATAGATGTGCCGGCGATTGAGCTGACTTCTGATCGCGAAATCTCGACCCAAATGGCGTTTGGCAAAATCCTGGACAACCTGTCAAAGGGCGACAGCCTGCTGGCCGAACGTATCGTCACAACTTCACCTGATGTGACCGGCACAACCAACCTCGGCCCCTGGGTCAATCGCCGCAAACTGTTCGCACGCTCGCATCAGGAGGATACCTTCAAGGCTGAAAACATCCCCTCGACCGCAAAATGGGAGTTTACGCCAGAAGGTCAGCATATCGAACTAGGTATCGCTGAAATGAACCTCTTTCTTTTGCTTGCTGCCGCTGGTTTGTCGCATTCTGCCTTTGGCAAAAGGGTCATCCCCATCGGGACGGTTTACGATCCATTCGTCTCGCGCGGCCTCGATGCACTGAACTATGCCTGCTATCAGGATGCACGGTTCATGATTGTCGGCACTCCGTCCGGTGTCACATTGGCGCCCGAAGGCGGTGCGCACCAGTCCATCGCCTCGCCTCTTATCGGCATGTCACAAGACGGGCTGGCGGCATTTGAACCTGCCTTCGCGGATGAACTGGCGGTTATCATGGAATGGGCCTTTACCCATATGCAAAAAGACGGCGAAGGCGACCCGGATGAACGCACTTGGTTACGCGATGAAACCGGCGGATCCGTCTATCTACGCCTGACGACCAATCCAATTGAACAGCCCGGCAAGCGAGTCGATGACGATTTTCGCCATGGAGCAATTGATGGGGCTTACTGGCTGCGCAAGCCGGGCCCGAATTGTGAAGTTGTGATCGCCTATCAGGGTGCCGTTGCGCAGGAAGCCATCAAGGCCGCCGGCCATATCGCACAGGGACGGCGTGACGTCGGCGTTCTGGCTGTGACATCAGCAGACCGCCTGAACGCGGGCTGGACGGCGGCGCAACGGGCGCGATCCAATGGGATCAGCGGCGCCGAGGCCCATATCGAGGCATTGCTGGATGGCTTGCCGCGCAACTGCGTTCTCATCACTGTCATCGACGGCCACCCGGCCACGCTTTCTTGGTTGGGTGCGGTTCACGGACATCAAACCATTCCGCACGGCGTCGAGCACTTTGGCCAAACCGGGACTATCGCCGACCTGTATCGTCATTTCGGCATAAACGCAGATGCGTTGATACAATCCGCCAGTGAACTGTCGCACGGCCGCAAAATCCCGCAGATTGCTGCAATAGGATAGCAACAGCAGACATCGGCACACCTTGCAGCACCGGTTAACAAGGGCTCGAAGCGGTCATCTGACACAATCGATATGACTCTTCTGCTGGCTTACGCTGATGCAGGAATCACTAAAATGGCGGCAAAGATATGCCGCCATCCAGGTTCAATTGTTGGCCGTACTAATCTGACCTAGCTTACGCTTTGCGTCGGCGGCGTGCCACTAGTCCCGTTCCTGCAAGCGCCGTCAGCAAGAAGAATCCGGCGGCAGTCAGTGGTACCGGAGAAACAGTTACGAGATTTTGTCCGGTATCATAGCTACGGTTCGCATCAAAATCGGCCACTTCGAGGAATTTGAGATTCCAACGTTTGTTGCCGGTATAGTTGATACCGTTATCCAAATACTGATTAGCGAGCGAAGTGCTTCCTGAACTGCTGGCTCGGAATAAGCCCCATCTCATGTTTAACGGCTTCTTGTCGTCTTCGAAAGCGGCTTCCCATAGTGCCATCTGGAAACCCGCAGCTTGGTCACCATTTGCAATGTCGATGAAGGCGTAGTTTGCATCGAAAACCGATTGCACCCGTTTACGGGCCGTCAGACTTAAGCCGGAGCTGTTCGAGAACGGATTAGTTGTCACATTGTAATCCTGTGACTGCCCAACGCGCATAAGCCGATGGCCAACGTCCAGACACCAAGCTGTGAAACTGCCCAGCCTTCCAGACATATCGGTAACGCTAAATCCTGCCGCTCCAACGCGAGACGGCGTTCCGGATACCGGAGATGATTCAATATTCACAGTTTGAAGCGGCGAAGAATAGCCGTCCAGTCTGAGTGTCGTTGTGGCATTCGCCTGGACAGCGAACAGGAATGTTGCAACTGCAATCGTGGAAATCTTCTTAATCATTACCCAACTTGTCCTTTGTTACCGCTTACTTGCCTACATGGCTTTGACCCGCTTGGCTAAGTGAGTCTCCAGCGCGGTTCAAGTGAAATGTGTCAGGAATGTGCCGACTGTTTATTGTAGGAGATTTAATCTGTTAGCATGACAAATATTGTTTCCAATTCCCCCGCAATCCAAGGCTTTCTTGGCAGGTACATGATCGCTCGCAGATAGCGGGCCATGCGTGTCTTCATCCAACAGGGATGGTTGTGATTTCACTTCTGCAATGGTGCTAGAAGGCCAACGCTTCAGTTCCAGGACAATGGGGATGTTGCTGCTGGACCTAGGTTTCATTGAGGCAGATCAGGCGAGTGATTGCCCCATCAGGATTTCAATAATCTTTCGTTTGGCCAGATCGCTTATTGCGGCTTGAGGTGTGCTGCCGCCAGTAACCATGAGGGCCTTTGCAATCTTCGCGTTCTTGCGCTGAGTGCTGTTTGACAGCGCTCTCCCGCAGATGCCCTACATAATGGCCCCGCCGCTCACCAGAGTATCCAAGACTGGGTTGCCAGCCATAGAAGCAGATGCGAAAGGGGCCGCCAGTGAACATGGTGCGGGTAATACTGCTACGCTTGGCATCCGGTTCACGGGTTATCAGCGAGACATCGGCCCGCATGGCACCTTCACGCTGCAAGGTATCCGAAACTGCCATTCCGTCGTACTTGGCCTTTCAGGTGCAAACGCCCCTTCCAACACTCCATACTTGCGGTATATGTCGGCGCATTTCGCAACGGGCTGCAAGTAACGCCAATTCAAAAAATTATCGTAACAGGAAATTATTGCGCGATATCTGAATCAAGGTAGTTCGCAACGATTTTCTGAGCCCGCTCCACGCCAAGAATCGGGGGGATCAGGGTTAGTACCTTCCCCTGGTCATCCAGCAGGTAGATGTGGCTGCCATGTGCATATACAGCGCCATACTCAGGATCGTCGAAAACCTTTTCGCGGCTGATCTGGAACAAGTCGTAGACATGCGCAAGTTGGTCATCACTGCCGGTCAGCCCGACAAAGTCCTCATGCAGTTTCTCCAGCTCGGGGCCCATGTTTACAACCGTATCTCGTTCGGGGTCGATCGTTACCATCACGGGCCGCACTTTAAACCCATCGGTCAAAAGAGCGTCGGTCAGTTCGGCCATCATCGGCATGGCAACCGCACAAATGGACGGGCAATTGGCGTAGCCGAAAAACAGCAATTGCGAGTGCCCGTCCGGGTCAGCTTCGCTGCGCGCACTACCGGTGTGATCAACAAGCTCGAATTGCCCGCCCAGATCAAACGGCAATTCGGTCGGGGCACCCAGGGGCAGATTGGCAACTGCGGCTTCGGCCTGATGCGCGGCCGCCTCGGCGTCAGAGCCGTGCGTCACACCGTCATGAGCGTGGGCCAGAACCGGCAGAAGAGACGCCATAAATGCGACCGCAAATCGCATCAAAAGTTTTCCTCATAATATTCCTGATCAACCTCCAGCCCCAACCCGAAATACCCGTCCCGTTCGATGTGGCCCTTGACGCGCGGGTCCCGACGGAACCAAGGCCCTTTACCCTTTGCCTCGGGATTGGCCGCAGCCCATTTCTTGGTCCAGCTATTGGCCTTGGTCCACTCTGATGCGCCGGTTTCACGGATCTTTTGCAGCAGGTAGATGTTTTTCGCGCCAACATCCGGGTCTTCGATCATCAGCCCGTCAACCTCGACATCCTTACCACAGAAGGGCAGCATCTCTTCGGCGGCCCCGCTGAAAACGGGTTGAGAGTTCTTGTTGGGAAAGATCAGCGCATCATCGGCAGCACGCAGCAGCCCAAGCTGGCGCCGACCGTCGCCACAGTTTTCCGGGCAATCGCCGGTCAACTCGCACAGGATATCGACAACCTTAGCGTCGAAGCGGGCTGGCTGTTCGGCGTAAAGGTTCCATGTTTTCGCCTCGGATCCTTCCGAGAAATCCTGAGCCGCCAGTGGGGCGGCCAGCGGTGCGGCCATCAGACAAAGGGTAAATGCGAGTTTTTTCATTCTTTCGGCTCCGGCAAGGCGAAGCCCGGTACAGGACCGTAATCTTCGTGATTTCGATAGGTGATGCCGTTATCCGAGACGACATTTTCGACGACGATGTAGTTGAGTCCGTCTCGTTCATAGTAGAGGCCATCCGCCTCAATCTGGTGGCTGGCTAGCGACAAAAGCGTATCACCTGATGCCGATGTATCATCACCGTCAATCTTGAGAACCATGTAGACTTTGCCATCTTCGCCCAGCAAACCAACCGGAATACCGCCCGCCGAGCACCAAAGCGCGCAGGTGTGATGTGCCGAACCGACAACCGCATCGGGGCCGCCCATGACCCCGGAAAAATAACACCAGGTGTCGATCAGCTCGCCCTTGATCTCAATGCGCTCGCCTTGCTCAGCCGCATAGGTTGGCGAGGCCGCGGCTCCCATCACCGCCAATAAGATCGACAATCGTTTCATGGCGAAATCTCCCTTTGGTTTCTCCGGTCAGCGTTCCACACTCCATCAACTTTGCCAACAGTTTTGGCAGTCAACAAAACTGGCGGCTGGTCAAAGCGTTGTGATACTCGGAAAAGTTTTTGTGATTTGGATGATCGCGACGTTCACTCATAACTGGAATGCAGGTATACCAAAAAAACCACAATCATGGCCCCGCGGTTCCCGCGCGATCATCAAAATAAAGGCGTAGTACCATATGAAACCCAGCTACTTAGCACTTATCGCGGCTCTCTCGTTTTCGCAGGCAGCATTTGCTGACGGCCATGCGAGCGGGGATGCGGCAGCAGGCGAGAAAGAATTCAAGAAGTGTAAGGCCTGCCATATGATCAGGGACCATGAAGGCAATACGATTGTTAAGGGTGGTAAAATTGGGCCCAACCTGTATGGCCTGCACAACCGCACAGCAGGCAGCGTCGAAGACGGCAAGTATTCCAAGTTCATGGTGTCTGCAGGTGAAGCCGGGCTTGCCTGGAATGAGGAAGATTTCGTGGCATATGTAGCTGACCCAACAGGTTTCTTGCGTGAATATCTCGACGACGGCAGTGCAAAAGCCAAGATGACATTCAGGCTCAAGAAAGAAGACGCCGCTAGAAACGTCTGGGCTTACATCCTGTCGACAGGGCCAAACCCGGAATAACGCGCGGGTCGTCCGGCGTCGTCAAAGTAAATCGTCTCGGTACTTATCGGCGGTTTCGTGGTTTCGCCGGATCGCAAAACCCACACCATTTCACTTATTCAAAACCAACCCGCAGGTTGCCGGGCTGGCGTGGCTATATATGTCCAGCTACCGCCCTGGCGGAATGATCACGGCTTGACAAGGGTCAAGTACGACTAGCCCCGGCTTTCATAGTACTTGGGTATGGAACGTTTCGGTATCCTCGTCTGGTTTTACCATGCGCGGGCTTTGGCCCTGTTGCTGATGTGCGTGATGGCGGCAGGGATGGCGAAAGCCGATACGTTGGCAAGCTTTTTGCCCAAACTTGACCCGTCCAGATTTGCCAACGGGGCCGATGGCCTTGGCCCAATCAGGCAGGACATTCCCGTGGCGCCCGTGTTGAGGGCGGGTGAAACTGTTGCGTGGATATTTCTGACCTCGGATTTCGTGGGCACAACCGGGTATTCCGGCAAGCCAATCCACGTGGTGGCCGCTTTGTCACCCGATGCGGTGTTGACCGGTGTTGAACTGGTCAAGCACTCGGAGCCAATCGTCTTGATCGGCATTCCGGACGCCAAAGTGCGCGCCCTGACCGAGGGCTATACCGGCTTGGACCTGAAGGCCGAGGCCGCAACCGGGGGCGGCGCGCATGATCTGGATATCATTTCGGGCGCGACGGTAACGATCATGGTGATCGACGATTCACTGGTGCGCGCCGGGCTGAAGGTGTCCCGTGCTCTGGGTCTGGGCGGATTGACCCGCACGACTCTGGAAGGACCCAAACGCGAACTGGATCTGTCACAGCACGAGGTTGCAGATTGGATCACCCTCGCTGGCGACGGGTCGGTCCGGCGGCTCTCGCTGGATGTGGGCCAGATCAATGCGGCATTCGAGGCGACGGGTGATGCACGTGCGATCAAACGGCCTGAAAAGGGCGCGGCCGATGAGACATATATCGACATGCATGCGGCTCTGGTCAGCGTGCCCTCGATTGGCCGTAGCCTGCTGGGGGATGAGGAGTTCGCCAATCTGGAGGCATGGCTTGGTGAGGGCGAGCAGGCCATCCTGCTGTTGGGTCGCGGCAGGTATTCCTTCAAGGGGTCGGGCTATGTGCGTGGCGGGCTGTTTGACCGCATCCAGTTGATACAGGGCGACAACGCCGTGCGCTGGAATGACAAGCAACATCGCCGGGTGCGGGCGCTGGTCGCTGCCGGTGCACCTGCTTTCAACGAACTCGACCTCTACCGCATTCCCGCCGACATAGAATTTGATCCGGCAGAGCCGTTTCGGGTGCAGCTTTTGGCACAGCGCGCAGTGGGGGCCGTCGAAAAAACCTTTCTTACGTTTGATCTGGGCTATGGCCTGCCCGAACGGTACTTGCTGCCCGCGTCCACCTCGCCAAGCGCCTTGGCCAACGATGCTACCGCCGAAGCCGCCGCCAAATCCGCCCTCTGGCAGCGTATCTGGCGCGACCGGATTTTTGAAATCGGTGTATTGGGGACAATGTTGCTGGCGCTGACCGGCATCTTCTTTTTCCAGTTTCAGGCTACGGCCAATCCGCGCGTGTTCTATTGGGTGCGGGTCGGTTACCTGACCATGAGCCTGTTTTTCATCGGTTGGTATGCGAATGCACAGCTGTCGGTGGTGAACCTGATGGCGCTGGCGGGCAGTTTGCGCAGCGGGTTCAGTTGGGATGCCTTCCTGCTCGACCCGCTGGTGTTCATTCAGTGGTTTGCCATTGCCGCCGCGCTGCTCTTCTGGGGGCGCGGGGCCTATTGCGGCTGGCTTTGCCCGTTTGGAGCGTTGCAAGAGCTGACCAACAAGATCGCCCGCGCCCTGAAGGTTCCGCAATGGTCTTTGCCCTGGGGCCTGCACGAGCGGCTCTGGCCGGCGAAATACATGATCTTTCTGGGGCTCTTTGGCGTATCACTGGCGTCGATTCCTACGGCTGAACATCTGGCTGAGATTGAACCCTTCAAGACCGCCATCATCCTGAAATTCGTGCGCGACTGGCCGTTTGTTCTGTTTGCCGTGCTGCTGTTGGTGGCCGGGCTCTTTGTCGAGCGGTTTTACTGTCGCTACCTCTGTCCGCTGGGTGCGGCGCTGGCGATCCCGGCGCGTATGCGGATGTTTGACTGGCTGAAGCGCTACAAGGAATGCGGCAGCCCGTGCCAGACCTGCCGCAACGAATGCCCGGTACAGGCCATCCATCCCACCGGCGAGATCAATCCGAACGAATGCGTCAACTGCCTGCATTGCCAGGTGCTCTACCAGTCCGAGACCAAGTGCCCCGTTGTGATGCGACAGCTGAAGCGCCGCGCGGCAGTGGGGAAGGTGACCGAAATTCCAAAACAAGACCAGATGCCCGATCTGGCGAAAACCTGAGATTTTATAGGAGGACATACCCATGTCAGAAGAATTCAAGAAACTCGCGATGACACGGCGCGGTATGCTGGGTGCGGCGGCAACAGGGGGTGTATTCGCCGCCTCCAGCCTGAGCGCCACGCTGGCGTCCAGCACCGCGGTTCAGGCAGCGGGGAAAGCTACCCTGGCACCCGGTGAGCTGGACGAGTATTACGGTTTCTGGTCCTCGGGTCAGACCGGAGAACTGCGCATTCTGGGCGTGCCTTCGATGCGCGAGTTCATGCGCGTACCGGTTTTTAACCGCTGCTCGGCCACCGGGTGGGGACAGACCAACGAAAGCCTCAAGATCCTGACTGAAGGGCTGTTGCCGGAAACCAAAGCGTATCTCGCGGCACAGGGCAAGCAGACCTACGACAATGGCGATTTGCACCACCCGCATATGTCGTTCACTGATGGCACCTATGACGGGCGTTTCCTGTTCATGAACGACAAGGCCAACACCCGCGTGGCGCGCGTGCGCTGCGACGTGATGAAATGCGACAAGATTATCGAGATCCCCAACGCCCATGATATCCACGGCATGCGTCCGCAAAAATTCCCGCGCACCGGCTATGTTTTTGCCAATGGCGAACATGAGGCACCGCTGGTCAATGACGGGATGGTGCTGGACAAGCCCGAGGAATACGTGAACATCTTCACCGCTATCGACGGCGACGAGATGAAAGTATCCTGGCAGGTGATCGTCAGCGGCAATCTTGATAACACCGATTGCGATTATCAGGGCAAATACGCGTTTTCCACCAGCTACAACTCGGAAATGGGTATGAACCTGGCCGAGATGACGGCCAATGAGGTGGATCATGTGGTTGTCTTCAACATCAAGGCCATCGAAGAGGGCGTGGCCAATGGCGACGTGCAGATGCTCAAAGGCGTGCCGGTGATCGACGGGCGCAAGGGCTCGGGCAAGAACTACACCCGCTACATTCCGATTCCCAACAGCCCGCATGGCTGCAACACCGCACCGGATGGCAAACACGTGATGATCAACGGCAAGCTGTCGCCGACCGTATCGGTGATCGATGTGGAAAAGGTGGATGCACTTTTCAACGATGACGCCGATCCGCGATCCTGTATCGTGGCAGAGCCGCAACTGGGGCTTGGTCCGCTTCACACCGCCTTTGACGGCGAGGGCAACTGTTTCACCACGCTCTTTCTCGACAGTCAGGTGGCCAAGTGGAACATCGACAAGGCCATTCGCGCCTATGCGGGCGAGGACGTTGATCCGATCCTTGAGAAAATCGATGTGCACTATCAGCCTGGCCATAATTCAACCTCTATGGGCGAGACGAAAGAGGCTGACGGTAAATGGCTGATCTCGATGAACAAGTTCTCGAAAGATCGGTTCCTGAATGTGGGGCCGCTGAAACCCGAGAATGAACAGCTGATCGACATTACCGGATCGCAGATGGAACTGGTCCATGACGGACCAACCTTTGCCGAGCCGCATGACAGTATCATCGTGCGCCGCGATATCGTGAACCCCGCCAATATCTGGGAGCGCGACGATCCGACCTGGGAAGATGCCCGTAAACAGGCCGAGGCTGACGGCGTCGATCTTGACTGGGGCCATGACGGGGTGATCCGCGATGGCAACAAGGTGCGGGTCTATATGTCGTCTGTTGCACCGGAATTCTCGATGGAGAAATTCACCGTGACCCAGGGGGATGAGGTGACCATCTATGTGACCAACATGGACGATATCGACGACGTGACCCATGGTTTCTGCCTAGCGAATTACGGGGTCGCAATGGAGGTGGCACCACAGGCCACTGCCTCGGTCACTTTCGTAGCTGAACGGCCCGGCGTGCACTGGTTCTACTGCCAGTGGTTCTGCCACGCACTGCATATGGAGATGCGTGGCCGGATGTTTGTCGAGCCGCGGGCAAGCTAAAACATGCGCTGCTCCCTGACCCTTTTGCTGACCTTTCTTTCGCTGCCCGCGTGGGCAGCGGAATGGCAGGTGCAGCCGGGTCCGGGGGCCATTGCAAATGCCCTGAGCAGGGCGGTGACAGGCGATGTTTTGTACCTAGCCCCCGGCACCTATGCCGAAACGGTCTTGCTGGACAAATCCGTGACGCTGGACGGAGGCGGCGGGGCCAGGCTGGAAGGTAACGGGCAAGGCAGCGTGGTGACCGTCGATGCGCCTGATGTCGTGGTGCAGGGGCTGACGATCAACGGGTCCGGATCAAGCCACGAGACCATAGATGCGGGCATCAAACTAACCGAAAAGGCGACGTCTGCGGTGGTGCGGGGCAATACCCTGCTGGGCAACCTTTACGGTGTCGATATCCACGGTGCACAGGATGCGCTGGTCGCCAATAACCGGATCGAGGGGCGGCAGGACCAGCGGATGAATGATCGGGGCAACGGCATCTATGTCTGGAATGCCCCCGGTGCCGTGGTCGAGGGTAATGACGTGCGGTGGGGGCGCGACGGTCTTTTTGTTAACTCCTCCAAAAAGAACATCTTTCGCGGCAACCGGTTCCGCGATCTGCGTTTTGCGGTGCACTACATGTATGTCAACCAGAGCGAGGTGAGCGGCAATATCTCGATCGGGAACGATCTGGGCTATGCGGTGATGTTTTCCAAGCGCGTGAAGGTGACCGGCAATCTGTCAGCTGACGACCGAGAGCATGGAATCATGCTGAACTATACCAACCATTCCGAGATCACCGGAAACACCGTGCTGAACGGCGAAAACCGCTGCGCTTTTCTCTACAATGCCAATAGCAACCGGTTTTCCGGCAATCATTTCCAACATTGCGATGTTGGCATCCACTTCACCGGTGGGTCGGCGAAAAACGTGATTACCGGTAACGCTTTTGTCGGCAACCGGACGCAGGTAAAATATGTCAGCACGAAATGGGATGAATGGTCTGACAAGGGCCGTGGCAATCACTGGAGCGATTTTGCCGCCTATGATCTGGACGGCGATGGCATTGCTGACACGGCCTTCCGGCCCAATGACGCCATGGATCACATTCTCTGGACGCAACCCGCCACGAAGATGCTGCTGGGCTCACCAGCTGTCCAACTGGTGCGGTGGTCGCAATCGGCATTTCCGGCGTTACTGCCGGGCGGTGTAATGGACAGTCGCGCGCTGATGCGCGCCCCTGACATGACCTTGCCGGAATTTCGCGGGGGCGCGGATGGATGAGGTGCTGAGCATATCGCATGCAGGCAAATCCCGCGGGTCTCTTCGGGTGCTCGAGGATATCTCGATATCGGTTGAAGCGGGACAGCGTATCGCATTGCTGGGACATAACGGTGCTGGCAAGACGACGCTGATGAAGGCCATTCTGGGCCTGACGCCGCTTGGTGACGGCCAGATCACCGTCGCAGGTCACACCCCTGGGAGTGCGCCCGCCCGTACCACAACGGCCTATCTGCCGGAATCGGTTGCCTTTCACGTCGCCCTGACAGGACGCGAAGTGTTGCGCATGTTTGCGCAGCTATCAGGGGTCAAGCCAGCGGATGTGTCGCCGCTTCTGGATCGTGTCGGGTTGGCCCATGCGGCGGACAACCGGGTTGGCACCTATTCCAAGGGGATGCGCCAGCGGCTCGGGTTGGCTCAGGTTCTGTTGGGCAGGCCAAAACTGGCATTGCTGGACGAGCCGACAAGCGGCCTTGATCCGATTTCACGTCACGAGCTTTACGCAGTCATTGATGAGATGGCCGCGCATGGCACGGCGGTACTGATCGCCAGTCACACCCTGACCGAGGTCGAGGCACGCACCGACAGGATTGCGATATTACGGCAGGGAAAGCTGGTGGCGAATGATACGCTAGCGAACCTTACACGTCGTGCGCATTTGCCGATCCGGCTGCGGGTGCGCGCCGCCCCGGATTGCGCCGCAGATATCGCGCATGAAACCGCTGGCGCCCGTGTGAACGGCATGCATGTCGAAATGCTATGCGCCCCCGACGACAAGATGGCAGCCCTGCGCCAGTTGTCCGCGATGGGTGACAAGGTCGCTGATATCGACATGCATTTACCGGGGCTCGAAGAGCTCTATCGCCATTATGCAACCGGAGAAGACGGATGATCCGCCGCAGCCTTGCCATCGCGCGTACCGAATGGGCCATTACGAGGCGCAACCGTTGGCTGGTGATGGCGACACTGATCATGCTGCTTTTTGCGCTGGCTTTGACCTTTGCGGGCAGTGCGCCAACCGGCACATTGGGCGTCGACCTGCTGACAGTATCGGTTGCGTCGATGACCACGCTATCGGTCTATCTTGCACCTTTGCTGGCGTTGATGATGGCCTTTGATGCGATTGCAGGCGAGGTCGAGCGTGGCGGGTTGGCACTGATTCTGTCCTACCCGGTCAGTCGCGGTGAGTTCCTGTTAGGTAAGTTTCTTGCGCACCTAGCGGCGCTGGCCTTTGCCATGACCATCGGGTTCGGCACCGCGGGTGGCGTGGCGGCTTATTATGGTGGTGCAGATACCGCAAGCTTTACGGCGTTGCTGCGTTTGATCCTGACCTCAATTACGCTTGGGGCATGCTTTCTGGCTTTGGGATACATGGTGTCGGCGCTCAGCCGCAGTGCCACGACGGCGGCGGGGTTGAGCGCGGGGCTGTGGCTGATATTCGTCGTGCTTTACGATCTGGGCCTTCTAGGCGCAGTGGTGATCGACGACGACGGATTTTTCACCAAAGTTCTGTTTCCCTGGGTCATGGCCATCAATCCCGCAGATGCGTTCCGGCTGTGGAATGTCGCGGCGTCGGAGGGGGTGGCGCTTACCACCGGACTCACCGGAGCGGCAAACACTCTGCCGAGCTGGGTGGCGCCCCTGTCGCTGCTGACGTGGCCGGTTCTGGCACTTGGATTGGCGCGAATGTTCTTCGGGAGGGTCGAGCCGTGAGATACCTGTTGATCTTGGCGTTTCTGTCAATTGCCGCCTGCAAGGAGGAAGTCGCGGACCTGCCGGACGCCATGCCGATGACCGAAGACGCGCTAAGCTATTTCTGCCAGATGCAGGTGATCAGCCATGCCGGACCCAAAGGCCAGGTACATCTGGAAGGCTACCCTGCGCCGCTGTTTTTTGCGCAGGTGCGTGACCTGATCGCCTATCTGAAAAGCCCCGAACGCGATGCCGATATACTGGTGGTCTATGTCAGTGACATGGGCTCGGCGCCCAGTTGGGGTCAACCGGATGCGGCAGATTGGATCGCAGCCAAAGACGCGCATTTCGTGGTCGGTGCAAATGTCGCAGGCGGTATGGGCGCCCCCGAAATTGTGCCATTTGCAACCCAGCTCGATGCGGATGCCTTTACCGCAAAATATGGCGGCGCAGTGGTTTCGCTTGAGGCGATACCGGACGATGCCGCATTGGGACCGGTCGATCTGGACGACAAACTGGAGGAACCGACATGAAGAACATGCTGACACGGCGACGTTTCCTGACGATCTTTGCGACCAGCATGGCCAGCGCAGGTTTCCCGGTGCAGGCAAGTGAGAGGATAGGCTGGAAAGGCCGCGCGATGGGTGCCGAAGCCAGCATGCAGCTGGTTGGCCCGATAGCTGAACCAGAGGCGCGGTCGATCTTTCGCGCCGTTGAGCAGGAACTTGCCAGATTGGAGCGTATCTTCAGTCTTTATCAGCCAGGCTCGCAGATAGTGCAGCTGAACAAGACCGGCATACTAAAGGCACCGTCTCCAGACATACTGGAGGTGCTGAGCCTTTGTGATGCATTGAACACGGCGACCAACGGGGCCTTTGATCCAACGATACAGTCCTTATGGTTGGCCCATGCAGAGGCGGCGACACATGGCCGTGCTCTGTCATCGGATGAAAAGGCTGTGGCTCATGACAATGTGGGGTGGGAGCATCTTTCATTTGACGCAGGCGAGGTGCGTCTTGATCGCGACGGCTGCGGTATCACGCTCAATGGCATCGCTCAGGGCTACGTGACCGATCAAATTGCCGCGCTGCTGCGTCAGCGCGGACTGACCGATATCTTAATTGATATGGGTGAGATCGCGGCGGTGGGCGAAAAGCGTTGGAAGGTAGGAATTGCCACACCCACGGGCGATATCGCCGATCACGTTATTTTGCGTGACCGTGCGATTGCTACTTCTGCCCCGATGGGTACGATACTGGTTCCGGCACAACGCCTGGGTCATATACTCGACCCGCGACAGCTTTCTGAACCAGGATACCACCTTGTTTCGGTTTCCGCCCGCTCTGCCGCACTGGCGGATGGGCTGTCGACAGCGTTTTGCCTGATGCAGAGAGCCGAGATTGAAACATGTCTGACGCAATTCGCCGAGACCAGACTCGAAACATTGATCTAACCAAGGAGACCTGAAAAATGATCAAGCCAATCCTGAAAACCGTTGCGGTGCTTTGCGCGCTGAACGCCCCTGCCTTCGCCGAAGGTGACGCCGAGAAGGGCGAAAAAGTATTCAAGAAATGTAAGGCCTGCCACGCGGTTGGCGAAGATGCCAAGAACAAGGTGGGCCCACACCTTAATGGCATCATCGGCGCGCCGGCGGGCCAGAACGCGGATTTCAAATATTCCGAAGCGCTGACCACGATGGCCGCCGATGGGCTGGTCTGGGACGAAGAATCGATGTCGGCATTCCTGACCAAACCCAAGGATTTCATGAAGGGCACAAAGATGTCATTTGCGGGGCTGCGTAAGGAAGCTGACGTCGCGAATGTGATCGCCTATCTGGCCGGGTTCGAATAAGCCCCGCAGGATCGCGTCAGCCGTGGCGTGTGGGTGTCAAAGATTTTCGTCTGCCTCATCCATAAGGCGGCGCACCCACCGTGTGACCAGCCAATTGGCCGGGATGCCCAGAGGTACCGAAATGATCAGCGCCGTGACCGGGTTCAGCGCCGGCAATCCGATTGCCTGCGCCATCAGCCCCAGCATAAAGAGGTTGATGGCAACGGCCCCCGTCGTGAACACATAGAGCAGCAGATAGAGCTGCTTGAACGGCAACCCGCTGGAGGGTGGCCGGTCATTTTGCTCCGACAAGCGGTTCATGATCGCCCCCAATCTGAAGTCACACCGAAGGCGTTGTTGCCGCCTTCAGTGACTTGTGCCTTCCGAGAAGGTGATCTTGTTGAATACATTGTACTTTCCAGATGGTTTGCGCATCGGCAGACGGCGGATTTCCCGCAGAGATTTCGCATCATAAACGATAATCGCGCCGTCATCCTCCCATATTGATACCAGCGCATGTGACCCATCCCTGGTGAATTCTACATGCGCAACGGTCGCGCCCGGCTCGGGTCGCATGGTTTTGACAATTTCCAGACTGGCTTTGTCGATCACATGCATCACATCCTTGTTCGGGCCAAAGAAGACATCGGCCCAGATATAGGGCGAATTCTCATGGCTTCTGAGGAAAAAACCCGGCCCTTCGGTGTCGATGGTCCTGAGCACGCTCCAATCCGCCGTATCAATGACCGAAAGCTTGCCCTCTTTCAGATGCGGTGTGGCCATCACCCGACGTCCGTCCAACTCCCAACTGATACCCGACCCCAGATGCGGCATGCCCGGCAGCGGCAGCTCTGCAATTTCGCGCCCGACATTCAGGTTAACGACAACGCCTCTTGCGCCGTCGCGCGCCGCGCCGATCAGGTGGCGGTAATCATCGGTAAAAAAGAAGTCATCCAGGGGCTCGGCCGTTTCGATCCGGCGGCGCGCAAAGAGACCCTGGGATGAGGGGATCGCCTCAACCATTCCCTTTTCCTGACTGTGAATGAACCCTTCATAGACCGGATCGGCGTTCGGGTCGGTGGCCACCTCCCAGATCTCGGGCGCATCCTTGAGGGCCAGGATGAAACTGTCGCGTTGCGGAGCCTGATAGACGGCAGAAACACGGCTTTTGGTACCCGATTTCGAGATCACCGGCATGACCTTTTGCACGCTCAGGTCATTGGTCGAAAGAAGCGTCAGCGTCATCGGCAGATAATTGGCAACCGCCAGGTGTTTGCCGTCTCGGCTGATGGCGATGTTGCGGCTGTTCAATCCGGCGCGGACGCGGCCGACCTGTTGCAGTGACCAGATATCGTATTTCTGCACGTATCCATCGCGCGACATGATGAACACATAGCGGCCATCGGGGGTGAATTTCGGGCCCCCATGCACGGCGAACGGGGTTTCAAACCGATCAAGAACCTCAAAACTGTCACCGTCAAGCACACTGACATGATGATCCCCGGTTTCCACCACCAGCGTGATGTTCATCGGATCAGCCGAAAATACCGGCGCATCTGCAGCCAAGTAGTCTGGATCAAGCCAACGCGTATCTGTGATCTGTTCTGTGCCCCATTCGGGGACGGTTTCAAGCGGTGTTTTCAGATATTCCGCCAGAGCAGTTACCCCGCCCGCGTCCAGCGCCTCGGAGAAACCGGGCATCTGCGTGGCGGGGCGACCATCAGAAATCACCGCTTCAAGATTTGGCCCGCGCATCCGGCGCAGCGTTTCCGGGATCAGCGCAGGGCCGATGCCGCCTAGCCGGTTTGCACCGTGGCAAACAGCGCAATGGCTGGCATAATCGCTTTGCGGATCGGCCTGCAACACGGTTGCACAAAGTGCCAGAAGGCTAGGTGAAGCGATGCGCCGGATCATGGCGTTTCCCCCTGAACGGCGTAACAGTCAGACGTTCGTTTTCCACAACGCCGATCTCGGTATTGCTGAGATAGCAGGCTGGGTCTTCGGCCCATGGATCGCCGGTCAGCTGCAAGGCACGGATACGGGTGTTGCCGCCGCAGATGGATTGATGCACGCATGCCCCGCAACGGCCCTTTAGCGGGCGCGGACGTGTCCGAAGTTGTGCCAGCATCGGATCATCCCCGGTCCAGAGCTCAGAAAACGGCGTGTCTTTAACACTGCCAATGGTGTAGTCGGACCAATAAGTGTCCGGATGAACTTTTCCCTGGGGGTCGATGTTAGCGACACCCAGACCCGAGGAATTCCCGCCCCAGGCCTCAAGATGATTGCGCAGATTGTCCAGCTTGTCGTGATCGAAATGCTGCCGAGCCCAACTCATCATGTAGACCGCGTCGGCGTCGTTGTTGCCGGTCACGATGTCCAGAGGGAAGCCTCCCGTCGCACCAGCCCAGGCGTGTTCGATCAGCGTGTCAAGCGCCACGCGGGTGTGGTCGTGCATCGCATCCTCGCCCCGGTTCTTATCACCACGCCCGGCATAGACCAGGTGTGAGAGGTAGAACTTGTCCACGTCCTCGTCCTCGCACAGCTTCAGAAGATCGGGCAGGTGCCTGGCATTGTCACGGGTCAGCGTAAATCTCAGCCCTACTTTGATGCCACGTTTCTTGCATTCACGCACGCCGCGCACGGCATCGTCAAAGGCACCGTCAACGCCCCGGAACCAGTCATTGGTCTTGCCAATGCCGTCGATCGAGATGCCCACATAATCAAACCCGATCTCTTCGATCCTGTCGGCATTTTCGCTGTGAATTTTTGTGCCGTTAGTGGATAAGGCCAGCATCCGCGTGAATGGACGCGAGGCACGGGCGATGTCAAAGAAATCAAACCGATCCAGCGGCTCTCCACCTGACAGGATCAGGGCATAGATGCCAAAACGCTCAAGGTCTCTGACATTGGCCATGGCCTGATCGTGGGTCAGCTCTCCGGGGAAATGGACATCTGCCGAAACCGTATAACAATGGCGGCATTTCAGATTGCAGCGACGGGTCAGGTTCCAGATCACCACCGGTTTGACCGGCCCGCTACTCCGCCGCACGCGCACCTGTGTGGGCTCGACCAGCTGATGCATATATTCGGACATTCGGAACATAAGGTTATCCTTTCTGCCGCCTCAGCCGCAGCCCGGTCTTTTTCAGGATGCGGGTGGAGTAGAGGATGTCATTGCCGCGACACGCATCCCCCAGGATCGCGGCGACATCTGCACGCAGGGCCTCGACCTGATCGCACGAAGTGCCGTGGATCATCGCAAAGAGGTTATAGGGCCAATCAGGCAGAGCACGCGGGCGTTCATAGCAATGGCTGACGAACTCCAGATTACCGACCCGCTGACCCAGTTCTGCGACCCGGTTATCATCGACATCCCAGACAGACATGCCATTGGCCGTCATGCCCAAGGCGTAGTGATTGGGGGCCACCGCAATACGGCGGATCACGCCGTTGGCTTGCATTGCGCGCATCCGGTTGCACAGGTCACCTTCGTCCAGTCCCAGATCGGTGGCGATCTGGGCATAGGGGCGCGACACCAGTGGCAGGCCGGACTGGGTGGCGGTGATAATCGCGCGATCTGTCGGGTCCAGTGTCATGCGGCCACCCGGAAGCCAATGAAGAATTCCTGCAACTTCGGAAAAAGCAGCACCTTGATCCCGGTTTCGCTTTCAATCTCATGTGCGACTTCCGCGATTTCGGCTTCGGTTTCCGTGGCGAGCACGAACCACATGTTGAGATCATGGGTGCGCTGGTAATTATGGGCGACCTCCGGGTAGGCGTTGACCGTGGCGACGATATCGTCGAACGCCCTTTCGGGCACGGACATGGCGCAGAGACAAAAAGCGCCGCCCATAGCCGCGGCGTCGAAAAACGGTCCAAAACGAGTGATGACACGCGCCTCTTTCATCGCTTTGAGACGGGATAAAAGCTGGGCCTCGGTGATCCCGAGTTGTAGTGCCACGTCCTCAAAAGGATTGGGGGTGATCGGAAACCCCTCCTGCAGGGTGTTCAAAATCAAACGATCGGTGTCATCAAGTGTCATGCGGCGTCCTTCGGGCAGGCGTCGATCATTGCGCCGGTCTGTTTGAAACAGCGGATCGAGAACAGCGGTTGGTAAGGTGCAGACTGAAATTCCGGCAACGTACGCACTCGGCTGAGCGCACTCATCGCCTCATCCCGGCTGCGGGCATGGATCATCGAGTAGAGCCGATATGGCCAGATACCGTCGACGGGCGTACGTTCGTAGCAAAGGGTAACGCCTGGCTGCGCCGCCAACAAAGGCCCGGCATGCGTGATCGTGTCATGCGGAATATCCCAGACCACCATGGCATTCGACCTCCATCCGAGTGCCCGATGGCGTACGATCACACCGAGCCGGGAAATGATGCCCGCATTGACCAGAACCCCGACACGCTCCAGCAACTCGGCCTCGGTCCAGCCAAGGCGGTGAGCGACGCGCGCATAGGGGCGGTGTTTCAGGGGCAAGCCTTTGGTCAGCGCCTGCAAGAGCGGACGGTCGGTATCCTGAAAGGCCGAAACATCAACCTGTCGTGCTCTGCCAACAGGGGTGGTGGAGCCGTTCAGTGAAAACCCGAGATCGACGTTGAAGGGGCGCACAAGGCGCAGGTCCAGCACACGCAGCCCGGTCAGTGTTTCGATACGGGCAAGAGCTGCGTCCACATGGGCACGGTCGGGGCCTGTGACTACAATCCAGAGGTTCCAATCATGTTCGCGCAGGTAGGAATGGTTAACGCCGGGTTGTGCGCTGATGATGGCCGCCACCTCTTCGATGCGGCGATCGGGCACGGAAATCGCCGCCAGCGTACTGGCAGAGACGGTATTGGGTGCGCAAGTGGCCCCAACCCGTGTTACGCGGCCGTTTTCGCGATGCATGCGCAGGCGTTCCAGCACACTTTCAGCGCTGATCTGCAAAGCTTCAGCCAGCTGATCGAACGGACGCGGCTCGATCGGGAAATCGCGCTGCCAGGCGTCGAGTAGTCTTTCATTCACAAAATCATCAACACCGTCCATCCGTCAAAGCCCCATCTTGTGCGCACGATTGGTAAAGAAGATGCCGGACGGATTAAGCGCCTCTATTTCACGCAATTTCTCAAAATTCTGGGTATCGTAGATCATGATCTTCCCGGCATCGCGCACCGACACCCAAACCTCGTGCCCGCGGGGTGTGAACTCCATATGCAGAACACCCGGGCCGGGCGTGAACTGGTGGATGACCTCTTTGCTCACGGTGTCGATCACCTGAATGGTGTCGTTCAGCGGGTGGGCGAAATTCACCCAGACATGCCGGCCATCGGGCCGCGCAATAGCAAAGACCGGCTGACCGTGGGTTTTGGTACGCCCGGTCTGGATGAGATCACGGGCATCGACCCATAAAACTTCGTGCTGGCCCACGGCAGGCAATACGAACTCGGTGCCCGCCAGTGCCCAACCTTCCAGATGAGGCATCTTGTAAACCGGCAATCCTTCGCGCCCGGCGGCGTATCCCTCAAGGATCGGTGTTGGCGTTGGCTTGTGTTGCCAAAGGTCAAGTGCGGTCAGGTGATCATCGCCAAAAAGCCCGGCGATGTAGGTGCGCCCGTCGGCGGTGACAAGCGCGTCATAAGGATTGGCGCCCATGCCCGTGATCTTGGTAATTTCCGGTTCGGCATCCGACAGATCAACGATCCAGGTTTCGCCATCATCCCACAGGCTGAACACGAACCGCGTTCCCGGTATATCAACAAGGCCAATGGTTTTCGATCCGGTAGGAATGTCGGCCACCAGTTCCAGCGTATCGGCATCAAACACGCGCACACCGCCGGGTTCATAGTTGGACACGGCCACATAGCGGCCATTGTCGGAAATGGCCCCACCGATGGAATTGCCGGCCTGCATGACCCGGCCAACAATACTTTGCGTCAGAATATCGACCTTGGTCAGACCACCATCGCGCCCAAAAACATAGCCAAACCGCGCATCCGGAGAATAAACCAGCGAGGCGTGTGACAGATCACCCAGTCCGGTGATCCGACCGATGCGGGCGCGGTCAGACTGATCCACCACCAGCAAAGATCCTTCGGTGCGCTCAACCACAAGCCCCAGGTCACCGGTGGCTTGCGCAAATGCGGCGGGGGCTGACAGGGCAAACAACAGGAAAAACACACGCAGTTGATTTTGCATCATTCGCCTCCGGTCAAAAGATAATCGACCATCCAGTCGATCTCGGATGTGGTCAGCAAAGGCCGCCAGGCTGGCATCGCTGTGCCCTCGACACCGTCCATGATCACAAGGCTCAGGGTCTGCGCGTCGTAATGTTGCAGCGCCTCGGGGCGAATATCCGGGCCAAGACCGCCTTTGAGCGTCAGGCCGTGACATGATCCACAATCCTGATGCACAAGACGCTTCAGCGCAGATCCATCAGTTGGTGCTTCGCTGGCCCATGCGGTGCTGGCGCAGCATAGGAATGCCACCACTTTATTCACCGGCCACCGCCGCTGGTGAAAACGACGCCTCCGCTGTCGGCAGCAAAGTTTTTTGGTAAAGCGAGACAACCCGGCCGATCACGAAAAGCACCGGTGCGCGCAAGGGAATTGTCTGTGTGTCGACGCCGATCTGGCCGAGATGTGACAGCACTCTGATCTCGCTTGATCTAGTGGCGTTTGACACCGCCAGAACAGGCAGGTTGGCAGGTAAGCCAGCACCGATCAGGCGTAGGGCAATTTCTGCGATGTTGGCAGCGCCCATATAGACCACGAGTGTGGTATCGATATCTGCCAGACTTTCCCAATTCAGATTCAGTGTTTTGTTGGCCGCCAGATGACCGGTGACATAACGTACGCCGGTCGCCAGCCCCCGATGCGTCAGCGGCACTCCTGTTGCCGCAGCCATACCCTGAGCCGCCGAGATACCGGGCGCGTATTCGACAGTAATGCCACGCGCTTGCAAATAGGCCGCTTCTTCCGAACCGCGACCAAAGATCATCGGATCGCCCCCTTTGAGGCGGGCAACGGTCTGCCCTTCCAAGGCCAATTCGGTCAAAATATCGTTGATCTGATTTTGCGGAGTCGGATGGCAATTAGGGGCTTTGCCCACCGAAACCATCGTGGCGGTTGTAGGTGCCAATGCCAGAATTTCGGGGGAAACCAGCCTGTCATAGACAATAGTGTCTGCTGCTTCCAGCATCCGCAGGGCACGCAGTGTTAGCAGTTCTGGATCGCCTGGTCCGGCGCCGATCAGATAGACTTTGCCCGTTAGTGTCATTCGCGGCATTTCCTAAACTTGGCTGTCGATCATGAAGGTCATAGAAAAGGTATGGGGGCCGCTTGACGTGGCCCCCACAAAGCCAGCATCAGTAGACGTCGGCACGGGTGTTATAGACGTTGAACTTGCCGGTTGGCGTGATCAGGCGCTCGTCTTTGATGACATGCTTCATCTCAAGCGTCTTGTCATCCACCACCACAATGGCGGATTCAAGGTTGGCTGCATTCCAAACCGAGAACCAGATCTCATTACCCTCCTTGTTGAACTCACCCTGCACAACGCGGGGCTGACCTTCGGCAATTCCGGCCCATTCGACGATGGGCAACACGGTGTACTCGGGCTCTTCCTGTGCCAGATCACCCACTTTGAAGACCGCGACCGAGCCGGACACTTCGGCATCCGGGTTCAGCGGCGCATCAACATAAAGATGCTCGGACGTGGGGTGGGTCTTTACGAAGAGTGAGCCACCGCCCATCGCATAAAGCTGCTGTACCATCTTCCAGGCATGATCCGGATTGCCTTCAGGGTCGGTGCCGATCAGGGCAACGGTTTCGTCCCCCAGATGTGACGTGACCCAGACCGGACCATAAGTGGGGTGGTTGATATTCGCGCCACGGCCCGGGTGCGGCGTGGCACCTTCGGTGTCGATTAGCGCCGTCAGCGTGCCCTCTTTGGTGTCGATCACGGCCACCTTGTTGCGCGCATTTGCGGCAGTCAGGAAATAACGCTGGCTGCTATCCAGCCCGCCATCGTGCAGGAAACGTTCAGCCTCGATCTCGGTCACTTTCAGGCTTTTGATATCTGAATAGTCGACCAGAAGGATCTTTCCGGTTTCCTTGACGTTGACGATGAATTCAGGCCGGTAGTGCGACGACAGGATCGCGGCAACACGCGGCTCGGGGTGGAAGGTCTGTTCGTCAAAGATCATGCCCCGGGTCGATTTGATCTTGAGCGGCTCTAACGTGTCGCCATCCATGATCACGTATTGGGGCGGCCAATAGCTGCCGGCGATTGCGTATTTATCCTCCCAGCCCTCCATTTTCGACGTCTCAATGGAACGCGCTTCGGAGCCGACTTTGATTTCGGCAACTGTATCTGGTTTCTCCATCCAGAGGTCGATCATGTTGACCTTGGCATCGCGACCGATGACGAAAAGGTAGCGTCCAGAGGCCGAAATACGGCTGATATGAACCGCATAGCCGGTGTCGATCACCGCCTTGATTTCATAGCTGGCGCCGTCGATCAGGGCGATCTGACCTGCATCGCGCAGCGTTACAGAGAACAGGTTGTCGATGTCCCAGTCGTTCATCTTCTCGGTGGGACGATCTTCGGGGGCCACCAGCACTTTCCAGCTGTCGCGCATCTGGGGCATGCCAAATTCCGGCGGCGCCGGTGGCTCCAGCAGCAGGTAGCGTGCCATCATGTCCACGTCTTCTTCGGTCATATCGCCGGATGTGCCCCAGTTGGGCATGCCCGCAGGCGAGCCGTAGGTAATGAAATCGCGCAGATAATCGAAACCGTTTTCGCGGGTAATATCGGTGGTTAAAGCTTTGCCTGTCGCGCCTTTGCGCAGCACACCGTGACAGCCGGCGCAACGCTCAAAATAAATCGTTGTGGCTTTCTGGAATTCTTCCGGCGTCATCACCGGGTCGCCGGGTTTGCGGCCCGGAATTTCGACCTGGATCTGGCCCAGGGTTGTCATGCTGGGCTCATAGGCCGCTGCGGGGCCGTCGGTATGGTCTTTGGGCTTCTCTTGCGCCGATACGCCGGTTACGGCGAGGCCAAGCGCAATCGCTGCACCCGCGAGCAGCGTTGCGCGCCGTCTGGCAGTTGTAGGTTTCATCAGGACTTCTCCACTAGCTGGTGAGGCTGAGGTGATCCTGACGCTGGCCCTGAACGCCGTCCTTGACTTTCGTTAAGGCAGGTCACGTGGTCGCAGATCAGAAGGGGGGATGACCCGTTCCTCCCTCTTAATTGTCCTGGGTTGGCTGTGCGCGATAAGTCTCATTTGTTTCCCTCGCCCAATTTTCGCCGATGACGTTCGGCCTTTCACAGGCGAGGAGGCCAATGGCGCAGCCCCAGCCCGCGATGTCGCCGCAGCGCTCTTTGGTCTCAAAGAGTTGCCAAACGTAACCCGAACTGCTGGTGATGCACCCGGATGGTCAGTGTCGTTGGGGACGGAAACGGTCGGGCACATCATGTCGACCTGGGAGGTGCTGCGGTCGGTTGGATACTCGGGCAAACCGCTGGATGTGCTGGTCGCGGTGTCGTTCGAAGGCAGCATCGCCGGGGCACGGCTCATGCGTCACAACGAGCCGATCCTTACGTTGGGCCTATCTGATCAGGACATTGAAAGGTTTGTCACGGGCTTTGCAGGGGTTAATCTGATGGATCCCGGCGGCGCCGGAACAGGGCCTGACGCCCCCGACATCATTTCGCGCGCCACCGTTTCAACCGGCGTTATCCGCGATGCGATCCTGCGCACCGCCCGCCTGCTGGCAATCAGTCGCGGGCTTGTTCCCGGCGGCGGCATCGACCGGATCGGTTTCGCATCACAGAGCTGGGCGGAACTAGAGGCCATGGGCGCCGTTCGCCACCACGTTGTGACCCTCAGCGAAGCCCACGCGGCCCTGCCGGGCGCAAAGCCGCCAATTCCGGAAGGTTCCGCGCCCTTTATCGACCTTTGGGTGGCGCTGGCAGACACGCCAACCATTGGCCGCAACATACTGGGGGAACAACAGTTCAACCGCGTGACCGGGGCACTGGAACCCGAAGAATACTTGCTTTTTGTCGCGTCTCACGGGCTCTATTCTCACCGCGGAACCAACTGGCGCCGCAGCGGTGTGTTTGATCGGCTGATGATACGACAGGGCAAAGTGGACTTTCCGCTGACCGACGCGGGCTACACCCGAATTGATAAACTGCCGCTCTGGGATGCGCCGCCATTCAAGGAACGCAGCCTGTTTCGCATCCGCGGGGGTCGCTTTGATCCCACCCAACCCTTCGAGCTGGCTTTTACGGCGTCGCGGTCAACAGCAGCAGGGCAAGACACATCATTTACGCTGTCGCTTGACTACCAATTGCCCGACCGCTTTGTGCAGGCTCCGCCAGCCGAGGTGGCGCCGTTGTGGCATCGCACCTGGGCGGAGAAGAAATTTGCCGTCATCAGCGTTGCGGCGATGCAAGTCTCGCTCACCCTGATCCTGCTCTTTCAGGAACCTCTGGTACGCAGAAAACGCCTGTGGCTCCGCATAAGACTGGCCTATCTGACGATCACATTAGTCTGGCTGGGTTGGGTGCTGAACGGGCAACTTTCCGTGGTTCAGGTTGTTGCTTTCCTGCAATCGATGCTGGCCGGTTTCAGATGGGAGACGTTCTTGATCGAACCGGTGATTTTCACCTTGTGGGCGGGTGTCGCGATGGGATTGCTGTTTTGGGGGCGCGGTGTGTTCTGTGGCTGGTTGTGTCCGTTTGGCGCCCTTCAGGAACTTTCTAACCTCTTGGCCCGGCGTCTGGGCGTGCCTCAGCTATCCGTGCCCCACGCGGTGCATGAACGCCTGTGGATGATCAAATACATCCTCTTCATGGCGATCCTCGCGCTGTCCTTCTATTCGATGCGCGATGCGTTGATCCTGGCCGAGGTCGAACCGTTCAAAACCGCTATCTCGCTGCGGATGGTCCGGGCCTGGCCTTATGTAGCCTTCGTTCTCATACTGTTGATGGCGGGTCTCTTCATCGAGCGTTTCTATTGTCGGTACCTCTGCCCCCTTGGGGCGGCACTGTCGATTCCGGCAAAGCTGAAAGTTTTCGACTGGCTGCATCGGCGCCCGCAATGCGGCCGGGAATGCAGGCTTTGCGAGACTAAGTGCACCGTGGGGGCGATTGATCCGCTGGGCCGGATCAACGCCAATGAATGCGTCTTATGTCTGCGGTGTCAGGTGGTGATGAATGATCCCGAAACCTGCCCGGTGCTCAAACGCCGAGCGCGCGCCAATGTCGCACCCTCACCGACGCCTCAATCCCAAACGCCTTGACTTTAGACAAGGCTGTGGTGTCCGCACGGGCGCATTGTGACCAAATTATTAACGCAGCGCAAAGGAGAACGCGATGCGCGAAGTCATGACCAAGAGCATGGCCCGGAATATCTTTTTTGGCGGGTCTTTGTTCTTTATCATCATTTTCCTGGGGCTGTCGCTTCACTCTCACCGATATATCGTCACTACATCCACCAATCACGAAGGCATCACGGAAAGCGTCGCCCTGGGCAAACGTGTCTGGGAGCGTCACGCCTGCATCAACTGCCACACGATCATGGGCGAAGGCGCTTATTTCGCCCCGGAACTGGCGAATGTGATGGAGAGATGGGGCGTTCAGGAAGATCCGGACGAAGCGTTCGAGACCCTGAAGTCCTGGATGGAAGCGATGCCGACCGGTATCGAAGGTCGCCGCCAGATGCCCAATTTCGGACTGTCGGACGAAGAATACCGCGCCCTTAGCGATTTCCTGCTCTGGACGGGCGAAGTCGATACTCAGGGCTGGCCGCCCAATGATGCGGGCTGAGAAAGGACGTCAAAAATGAAATATCAAACACAGAAAATCGCCTTTGCGTATTTTGCTGTCGCCCTGGCACTGTTTGCCGTCCAGATTCTGGGCGGGCTGCTGGCCGGCTGGGTCTATGTGATGCCCAACACCCTGTCCGAGCTTTTGCCATTCAACATCATCCGGATGCTGCATACCAACAGCCTGATCGTCTGGCTGTTGCTGGGCTTCTTCGGGGCCGCCTATTTCCTGATCCCGGAAGAGGCCGAGCGCGAGATACATTCGCCCACAATCGCCTATCTGCAACTGATCATTCTTGTCCTCGGCACCGCAGGTGTGGTGGTGACTTACGTGTTCAACCTCTTCGAGGGGAACTGGTTACTGGGAAAGGAAGGCCGCGAATTCCTTGAGCAACCCAAATGGGTCAAGATGGGAATCGTCGTGGCCGCGCTCATGTTCCTCTACAACGTCACCATGACGGTGCTGAAAGGCAAGAAGACCGCGATTAGCAATATCCTTCTTCTGGGCCTCTGGGGTCTGGCGCTTCTGTTTCTCTTTGCCTTCTACAACCCGGAAAACCTGTCACTGGACAAGCAATACTGGTGGTATGTCGTCCACCTGTGGGTCGAGGGCGTGTGGGAGTTGATCATGGCCTCAATCCTGGCCTACCTGATGCTGAAGCTGACCGGCGTCGACCGTGAAGTGGTGGAAAAATGGCTCTATGTCATTGTTGCCGCCGCACTTTTCTCGGGTATTCTGGGTACCGGCCACCACTATTACTGGATCGGCTCGCCCGCGTATTGGCAATGGATCGGTTCGATCTTCAGCTCGCTTGAGGTGATCCCGTTCTTCGCGATGATGGCGTTTGCCTTTATCATGGTCTGGAAAGGACGCCGGGATCACCCGAACAAGGCGGCACTGCTCTGGAGCTTGGGCTGTGCCACGCTGGCCTTCTTTGGCGCGGGCGTCTGGGGTTTTCTGCACACGCTGCACGGGGTCAACTATTACACCCACGGCACCCAGATCACTGCCGCCCACGGTCACTTGGCCTTTTACGGCGCCTATGTCTGCCTGAACCTTGCGATCTTCACCTACGCATTCCCGATCCTGAAAGGGCGCGATCCTTATAATCAGGTGCTGAACATGGCCTCGTTCTGGCTGATGTCCGGCGGCATGGTGTTCATGACATTTACCCTGACATTCGCGGGCACCGTGCAGACGCATATGCAGCGCGTCGTGGGGGATTATTTCATGGACGTTCAAGACGCGATCTCCATCTTCTACTGGATGCGTTTCGGCTCCGGCGTGGTGGTTCTGATCGGGGTTCTGCTGTTCCTCTATTCGATCCTGGTGCCGCGCCGCGAGGTTATCTCGCCTGATGCAACTGTCGCGGCGGAGTGAGCGTTTTGGATGGATCGTGCAAACCTGTGGAGGGGGCGTCCAAAAAGGCAACAGACGCCCCCTTCTATCTGGCGCAGGGCGACGAATGCGCTCTGTTCGAGGCGGCCAGCGCCAACAACTTGCCGATGCTGCTGAAAGGGCCCACGGGCTGCGGCAAGACGCGCTTTGTCTCGCATATGGCGGCGCGGCTGAACCGTCCGCTTTATACGGTTGCCTGCCATGATGACCTGTCGGCAGCCGATCTGATCGGGCGCTATCTGCTGAAAGGGGGTGAGACGGTCTGGGTCGATGGTCCTCTGACCCGGGCCGTACGTGAGGGCGCGATCTGCTATCTCGACGAGGTTGTCGAGGCGCGCAAGGACGTGACCGTGGTTCTACACCCGCTGACTGATGACCGCCGTATCCTGCCCATCGACCGCACCGGCGAAGAACTGGAAGCGGCCCCCGGCTTCATGCTGGTAGCTTCGTATAACCCGGGCTACCAGAACATACTGAAGACGCTGAAGCCGTCGACACGTCAGCGTTTCGTCGCGGCGGAATTCGATTTTCCGCCACCTGATCTGGAAACCGATATCGTAGCCCGTGAAAGCGGGTTGGACAGCGCAAGGGTCAGGTCTCTTGTGCGTCTTGCGGTCAAGTTGAGGGCCCTGAAAGGACAGGATCTTGAAGAAGGCGTCTCAACCCGGCTGATTGTCTATGCGGCCACGCTGATTGCACAAGGCATGCCGGTTGAACGCGCGGTTGAGGCCGCGATGATCGAGCCGCTGACGGATGACGCTGATATCAAACGCGGGCTCCTAGATCTTGTCGTGGCCATCTTTGGGTGAGGTATGGTCACGAGCGGGATTGAAATCGAGCCATGGGAACCCGAGGAAACCATCGGCAAACTGTGGCACGCTTTTGCCAGCCGCCTGGATGCGCCAGAGGTGCATCACGGAGCCGCTGTTGACCTTTCTGAGGTCATCGGGCGGCTGGCTGTTTTCTTCCGGGGATTGGGTGGCGGGCAATCGGTTGATCTGCGCCCGGTCAGTGCTGAGGTCAGCCGGCACCGCTTAAGTTTCTTGCGTCGGTTGGGCGCCGAAACTGAAATCCTGCCGCGCGCCAGCTTTGACGGCGAAACCCTCAGGTTACCCGAACGGCTCGCGGTTTTCCCCTCACGCGAAGCCAACGGCGCGCTCTACCTGTGGCTGACGGCTGCGGCTGCACATGCCGCTGAACATGTGCCCGAAGCGGATCCTTTACGGGCTGATTTGCGCGCAATTGCAGCGGCGCAAAGAATGGTCGCGGTGACGCTGACCGAAGCCCCGGGTTTGCGAGAGCTGTATCAAACGCTCTGCGCCATAGCCCTGCATCATCGCGCCACCGCGAAGCTGCCCAGAACCGAAGCTGCCGTCGAAGCACTTATTCGCAAGGCATTGGGGGATGCCGCACCATTGCCGGATGTAGCTAAAGCGCTGCGCGATACTCCACTTTCCGAGCTTGAGGCACCGCGAAAATATCAGCCATTTCAACCGGTTCCCCTGTGGCCAGATCTGCGCGAACTGGTATTCAGTGCGTCAGACAGTGTAGAGACCCGCGATACCGATGGGCCCCCTGAGGACGGCGGCGACGGCACTCACCGCGCCCGGCGCAAACAGGCTGACCAGGCCGAGCGCAATGACAGCCTGATCCTGCATAAGTTCGAGGCAATCCTGAGTTGGGCGGAATTTCTGAACCTCAACCGCCGGGTCGATGATGATGACCCGGACAATGCCAAGAAAGCGGCGGATGATCAGGATGAAATTGGATTAGGACAGATTTCCAAGGCCCCCGCCACCCGGCTGAAACTGCATCTCGATCTTGCCCCTGAAGACGTTGACCGGGAACGACTATCCGGCGTTCTGACCTATCCGGAATGGGATGCGCGCGCCGGTCAGTACCTGCCGAACCATGTGACTGTTTTGACCAGTAAGGCCGAACTGGGGGAAGACGTGCCCTCTTTTCGCGACGATCCACAGGCGCAGCGGCGCATTCGTCAGGTGAAAAAGCAGTTTGAGGCGCTGCGCCCCGGTCGCGTTTCAGTACCGGGATGTTTGGACGGCGATGAACTGGATATGGAGGCGGCAGTGCGCGCCCGGGTCGATATCATGGCCAATGGCGCGGGCAGTAATCGCATCTGGCGGCAAACCCGGCCACAGGCGCGCAATCTGGCCGTGTCGATATTGCTGGATGTATCACGCTCAACCGAAAGCGCCGTGCACGACCGGGCGGTGATCGATATCGAACGCGAAGCGCTGGCCGCGCTGAGTTGGGGGCTTGACGCCTGCGGCGACGATTTCGCGATCCATGCGTTTTCATCGCTCAAACGCAACCGCGTCTACATTCAGCGGTGCAAGGCATTTGCCGAGCCGATGAGCATCATGATTGAGGACCGTATCGGCGGGTTGCGCCCGGGCTTCTACACCCGGCTTGGAGCGGCAATCCGGCATGCGTCGGCTGATCTGGCGCGGCAAAGCAAAAAGCGGCGGCTGTTGCTGGTCATTACCGATGGTAAACCCAATGACCTAGATCATTACGAAGGGCGGCACGGCATCGAAGACACTTCAATGGCGGTCCGAGAGGCGCGTCGTGCGGGCCATGCGGTTTTCGGCGTGACCATCGACAAAAATGCAAAAAGCTGGCTTCCACGCCTATTTGGCCGAGGCGGCTTCCACGTCATTCCCAATCCTGAAAAACTGACCGAGGCCCTTCCGTTGATCTACCGCGAGCTTGTCGGCGCATGAGCGACACAAGCGTGCTGGATGAATTGCCGGGCGAGTTGCTGATGTGGGTCCTGATCATTAGCGAGCTACTGGTCTTCGGTGCCGGTCTGGTCGCGTTCTTATCCGTGCGCGCGACCGATCCTGACGGATTTGCACAAGCGCAGAGCGCGTTGCATCGCACCGGGGCTGGCATCAATACGATTATCCTGATTACCAGTGGATTTCTGGCGGCGCTGGCGCATCAGTTGCGGCTCGCTGGATCACGCGGCAGGGCACGCATGGCGCTGATTTCTGCAGCAAGTTTGGGTGTTATCTTTCTATGGGTCAAGGGCCTTGAATACGCATCTAAAGCAGCCGGAGGCATTAGCTGGGAAACACATCCGTTTTTCACCTTCTACTACTTGTTAACCGGATTTCATGCGGCACATGTGGTGGCTGGCATATTGCTGTTATTGCTGGTCGCCTGCTACGACGCTCCCCGCAATATCGAGACCGGGGTCGCGTTCTGGCACATGGTGGACCTCGTGTGGTTACTGTTATTTCCTGTGATCTACCTGCTGCAATGAAAGATCAGCAACTACATATCGCCTGGGGCTCGCTGATGGCACTCAGCTTGGGATCGACCTTGCTTTCACAGCCCGGCATCTGGGCCTTGTGGCCCGTCGCTGCGGGTGTCGGCGCGCTGGTGCTGGCGTGGCTGAAAGCACGCATCGTCCTGTCGCGATATCTGGGTCTGGCAGCGGCGCCATCGTGGCAGCGCGGATTCGAAATCTCTCTTGCCCTCTTTTGCCTGTTGCTGCTGGGGCTCTACCTGCTGCCACACTATCCCGGCTGACAAACCTGCCGGATCGGAATGGCATCATCACCAATACAGCCAGCAGACACAACAATCAGAGCGCTTTGTTCCAGGCGGTCGCGGGGTCAATCTTGGCATAAGAGCGCAGCGCGGCGACATCATTGACCGAGGCGTGGTTTTTGGCGATTTTCACCCCCACCTTGCGCAATTTCGAAAACGCACGTGACAGGCTTTCCGGTTTCATCCCCAAGCGGCCCGCGATCAGTATCTTGTCATAGGGCAGCGTGACCATGCAGCTTCCCGTATCACAGTGACAAAGGTCAAGAATGAAATCCGCGACCCGCTGCGCACCGGTCTGGGCCTTCATCTGTTCCAGCTGCGACACCATTTCATGCAGATGTTGAAAGGTTGATGCCAGCACCGAAACACATAATTCGGGTTCCTTTTTCATCATGGCGATAAGAGACCGGGCCGAAATCAACAAGAGTTTGCATTCCGTCACCGCCTCGGCTGAAACCGGGTAGCTTTCATGCCTGAAGGCGACCGCTTCACCAAAACTGTGGCTGCGGGTGAACACATTCACGATAGCCTCGTTACCGTTTGGCGCTATACGATAGAGTTTGACCCAGCCATCCAGGACAACGTGGATCACATTGGCTTCATCGCCTTGCAGAAATACAGTTTCCCCGCGGCCATATTGCCGGATTGTTGCGTTGGCCAGTAGATTGTCGACAACGGTGTCCGGTAGGTTTTTCATTAACAGCGACGCACTGGCGATCTGTCGGTCCAACGGTAGAAGCATAACGATACCTCCTCAAATATCCAGCCCAAAACTGGGATGCGGGAAAACACGATTGAGAAAAAAGGTGCAATTCTGCGTTGTTCACCTTTGGATTGCAGTCCGAACCGGAGGTCTATTATATCAGCGCATTCATCGCTCGGTAACCCGATACCGGGCAAATTTGCTGCGAATTAGACCCGACCCAGAGGTTGCCCGCAGATCAAAGCAGATATGAGGTGACCTCCCGCGGGGCCAGATCAGTGGTCACCGAGACGGCGGTAATAATAACACGCGTCCTCATCACCGAAACTGCAACCGTAGTCATATAGTGCACGTGCGAGGGTCATGTCTGTGGGTTCGCCGCCCCTGCCCTTGCGATAGTGGTCGGCGACAAACCCGCAGGCCTGACCGTCGCCACCAAGGCAGGCAATCAGGTCGAAGACAGGTTTCGTTTTCGCGGGCACATCGAAGAGGCCCGAGAGATAGTCGCAGCCGCGGGCATTCCCATAGCCGCAAGCCTTCAGATAGTATTCGCCAGCAACATTGTCGTCTTCCGAGCCGACAGCGTCATCTCCAAGCTCATAGAACAAACCCAGGCTTGTGCAGGCCTCGCCATGCCCCGTATCGCAGGCACGGCTGTAGTAATCGGCCGAGATGTCGTGCCGGCTAAGATGCCCCTGATCCTGATAGCTCTGGCCGTAGCGGTAGCACGCCTCGTTTCTACCGTTGTCGCACAGGTGCACATAAATGGCGCGCGCCTGATCTTCGTCCCGCCCTTCATGCGCCAGGGCGATATAGGTCTGATAAAGACCAGCAAGCGCCAGGCACTGATCCTGCTCCCCGGCAGCGCAGGCCACCCGCATTCGACGGGCAGGGGCGTGAAAATATAGACCGAAATCCTGAAGCCTCGGGGCAAGGGCTGCTTCGAAGCCGCCAAGGTTTTTGCGCAAGTCGCGCCGTTCGATGGCAAGACGGGTACGTTCGGCATCCTCGCATGTGTCGGTTTCAAGCCTGATCTGACAGGCAAGCCTGTAGAAATGATGGGCTTGGTTAATGTCTTGAGTAACAAGGTCGGAATAGAGGTACTTGCCACCAAGCATATCGCAGGCGGCCGCGCCGCCATTGGTGCATGTCTCAGACAAAAGCGCCATCATTCGAGAATGGTCTCCCGTCTTGGTATTCTCCGGATCAAACATGCGCGCGAGATCTGTGCAGCCGTCAAGATGGCCCAATTCGCAAGAGCGGGTGTAAAATTCTTTTGCAGCATCCGGATTTTGCGGAAGTTCAAGGCCGGTATAATCATCGCCCAGGCTAAGCCTGCCCAACAGACCACAGGCCTGGCCTTCGTCATCGGCGCAGAGGTCTTCTAGCATATCAAGACGATCCTGGGGGGCGAGGATGGGTTCAGCCCAGACCGGCCCCGCGCGAATGTTGATCCCGAAGGCACAAGCATGGGCCAGGCCGCCGCGTACCGCGTTTCTCAGTAGTCAGATGGCGCAAAAATCAAAAGGGCGCCTCAGTCGAAACGCCCTTTTATGATTCTCAAAACCCTATCAGCTTGGGCGGATGCCCCTAAGCCGCTCGGATCGGCGGCGCAGCAACTCGACCGTTGTCAGCAGGCAGATCGAGATCACCACGAGGATCGTTGCGACCGCCAGAATGGTCGGGCTGATCTGTTCACGCAGCCCGGTGAACATCTGCCACGGCAGGGTTTTCTGGCTTGCGGAGCCCACGAAAAGCACCACCACCACCTCGTCAAACGATGTGATGAAAGCGAACAAGCCACCCGAAATCACGCCCGGCAGAATGAGCGGCATCTGCACCTTGAAGAAGGTTGTCACCGGATCGGCCCCCATATTGGCCGCCGCGCGGGTCAGCGACCGGTCAAAGCCCACCAGCGTTGCGGTCACCGTGATGATCACGAAGGGAATGCCCAGAACCGCATGCGCCAGAACGACTTTCACGTAGCCCACGAAGTTCTTGTTCATCCCCAGCGTGCCTTCGAGGAAGTTGCCGACCTGGCTGTAGAAGAAGAACATACCCGTAGCCGAAATGATCAGCGGCACGATCATCGGCGAAATCAGGATCGCCATGATCGCCCGCCGGAACGGTACGTGGCTCTGGCTGAGGCCGATGGCCGCAAGCGTCCCCAGCGACACCGATATTACGGTCGCAATCGGAGCGATGATCAGCGAGTTCTTGAAACTGCGCTGCCATTCGTTGTTGTTCCAGAAGTCCCGGTAGTGTTTCAGCGAATAGCCTTCGGGATCAAACCGCAGCATCTCAGGCGTGAAGGTAAAGAAATCCTCGGCGTTGAAGCTGAGCGGCAGCACCACAAGGATAGGTGTGATCAGGAAGATGAAGATCAGCGCGCATATTACCCGGAATGTATAATACCAGACGCGTTGGCCGAATGTCGCATAGATTGGCAGGCTCATGTCGCGTTACCCCAGTTTAACATTGTCGATGCCCACAATCTTGTCATAGGCCCAATAGAGGATCAGCACGACCACCAGCAGGATCGTCCCCAACGCGGCCGCAAGACCCCAGTTGAGTGAGCTTGAGATGTGATACGCGATCCGGTTCGAGATGAAGACACCCTTGGTGCCACCGACGATTTCGGGCGTGATGTAGTAGCCAATCGCCAGAATGAAGACGAGTATCGAGCCCGCGCCGATGCCCGGAATGGATTGCGGGAAATAGACCCGCCAGAACGAAGTCCAATCGGTTGCACCCAATGATTTTGCGGCGCGCACATAGGTCGGGTTGATCGTCTGCATCACCGAATACATCGGCAGGATCATAAAGGGCAGCAGGATGTGGGTCATTGCCACGATCGTGCCGAACTGGTTGTTGATGATGATCAGCCGGTTGGCATCATCCACCAGCCCGATCCAGACCAGCACGTCGTTAATCACCCCTTGCTGTTGCAGCATCACCTTCCACGCGGACGTCCGCACCAGAAGCGACGTCCAGAAGGGCAGCAACACGAGGATCATGAGCAGGTTCGCCTTGGCGGCCGGCAGGTTCGCCAGAATCCATGCCACCGGATACCCCAGAAGAATGCACGAGCCCATGATCACCAGCGACATGATCAGGGTGCGGATGAACAACTTGATCAGGATCTGCTTGTTCTCGGGCTGGGCCTGGATGCCGTCCGGGGTTTTTTGCATGTCGATCGCATTCAGGAAATACCCGTTGGTAATCGCCCCCGAATGCGTCTGGATCGTTTTCCAGGTTTCGATATCGCCCCAGCCATCATGCAGCTCAAGGAACTTCTCCTTGAACGGCGCATCGGCTACGGGATCCCATTTCTTGATCGTGCGGCCCGATTTGCGGAACATCGAGGCAATGCCGGTTTGCTCGTAGTTCAGCCGCGTGGCCAGCTTCGTGTGCTGCTTGGCGTTTACGGCGATAACCATGTCGCGTGCGAGCGCATCATAGACATCTTCGCCGGGCAATTCGCCGCTTGAAGCGTCCCACGCGGCCAGCAGAGGCACGGTTTCCGGCAAGGTATTCTGCACGATGTCGTTCTCGACCGAGCGGGACAACATGCTGATGATCGGAACAATGAACGAAATCAGCACGAAGATAAGCAGTGGTGCAATCAACAACAGTGCGCGGATTTTCTGCACCCTGAGAGCTTTGGCCAGACTGCGTTTTAGCGGTGTACCGTCTGCGGCCAATACAGGGCCGGTATCTGCAGTGTCACTCATGTCATCCCCGTCGGTTTTCTTGTTCAGGTCCACACCGGTTCAGGTATGGGCAGGGAAGGGGCAGACAGGCCGCCCCCTCCCGTAGATTTCAACCGGCTTATTGTGCCAGCCACGCCTGGAATTTGGCGTCGATGTCGTCGCGGTAATCTGCCCAGAATTCGTAGTTATAGAGGAACGTGTTCTTGGCGTTTTCCGGGTCGGTCGGCATGTGCGGCGCCATGTCGATACCCAGTTCCGCGTGCTTGCCGACCAGCGGTGCCGACGACTTGCGTGCCGGGCCATAGCTGATCCACTTGGCCTGATCCGCCAGACGCTGGGTGTCGGTCGCGAACATGATGTAGTCCAGCGCACGGGCCTTACGCTCGTCGCTCAGACCGGCAGGAATGATCCAGCCGTCAAGGTCAAACACCTGCGCGTCCCACAGCATGCCCACGGGCTGCTTCTGTTCTTCGATCACGCTGAACAGGCGGCCGTTATAGGTGGACCCCATGACAACTTCGCCGTCCGCCAGAAGTTGCGGCGTGTCAGCACCTGCCGACCACCAGACAACCTGGTCTTTGATCGAGTCCAGCTTGGCCAGCGCCTGATCCTGACCTTCCGGCGTTGCCAGAACGTCGTAGACGTCATCCTTTGCGACACCGTCACAGATCAGCGCCCATTCCATGTTGTTGATCGGACGCTTTTCAAGCGAACGCTTGCCCGGATAGGCATCCAGATCGAAGACTGCGCAGACATCGGTCGGCGCGTTGTCACCCACCAGATCGGTGCGATAACCGAAAGTGGTTGAATAGACGATCTGCGGGATGAAGCAGTCGCCAACCAGCAGTTCACCGAAATCTTCCGAAGCAGGCGTGCCGTCGGGTGCTGGTGCCAGCATCGTATCGGGGTCGATTTCCATGGCCAGACCTTCGTCGCACAGGCGAAGCGCATCCGCGGCGACCACGTCAACCACATCCCAGGTGATGTTATCAGCTTCGGCCATCGCCCGCAGCTTTGCCACGGCTTCTGCCGAGCTGTCATCGTTGATGATGGTGACACCGCTCTTTTCCGAATACGGATCATGATAGGCATTCTTTTGCGACTTCGAATAGGCACCGCCCCATGACACGATGGTCATTTCCTGGGCCGCCGCCGCACCTGCAGCGACAGTTAGCGCCGTCGTGGCAAGTAGAATTTTGGTAAGTTTCATACTCATTTCTCCCTAAGAGTGCCCGTTAGCTACATTTCGGAGTCCCTGTCACGGGCGTTACAGTCGGAACTCGCTGTTCACCGCGCCAGTTTCAGGCGCGATATTCCTTATGCCTCAAGTGCCCGGCAATCCTGCGGAAGCCACCCGATATCGATCTGAGTGCCCGGCTCAAGCCGAACCTGATCCGGCGCGTTCCGGGTCTTGACGATGAACTCATCATTTCCGGCCACACGCAGGCGTGTGCGAAAGATGTCTCCCATATAGATGAATTCCAGCACTTCGGCCTTCAGCGTATGAGCACCTTGCTGCAAGCGGTCCTTGTTAAACTCGACCCGCTCGGGCCGGATCGACACACGGGTGCGTTCGCCAACTTGGCTGACATTGACCGGTTTGCAGTCGATCACTTCGCCATCATCCAACTCGACCAGCGCCTGATCACCCTTGATCTCTTTCAGTGTCCCCATCAGCGTGTTGTTCTCACCAATGAACTGCGCCACGAAACTGTTATCTGGCTCTTCATAAAGCTGATCGGGCGGTGCAATCTGCTGGATGCGGCCATCGTCGAACACAGCGACGCGATCAGACATCGTCAACGCCTCGGTCTGGTCGTGGGTCACGTAAACCGTGGTGATGCCCAGGCTATGCGCCAGATTGGTGATTTCGAATTGCATCTTCTCACGCAGCTGCTTGTCAAGCGCACCGAGTGGTTCGTCCATCAAAACCAGCTCTGGCTCAAAGACCAGCGCGCGGGCCAGCGCGATACGCTGCTGCTGGCCGCCCGAAAGCTGCGCCGGACGACGCCCGCCAAAGGCCCCCATCTCGACCATATCAAGCGCCCGCTTCACCTTGGCTTCGCGATCGGACTTACCGATCTTGCGCACTTCCAGCGGAAAGCTCAGATTTTCGGCAATGGTCATATGCGGAAACAGAGCATAGTTCTGAAAGACCATGCCGATGCCGCGCTTGTGCGGCGGGATGTTGTTGATCTCTTTCCCGTCCAGACGAATTTCGCCGTGGGTCGCGGTCTCGAACCCTGCCAGCATCATCAGACAAGTGGTCTTACCCGACCCCGACGGCCCCAGCATTGTCAGAAATTCGCCCTTCGGCAGCGAGAGGTTGAGATCTTTTACAACAAGCGTTTCGCCGTCATAACTCTTTTGCACACGTTCAAATTCAACGAACGCATCGTTGCTTCTTGGCTCTGCCAATTCGAGCTCCCTGTCTTTTTTGTTCGCGGCTTTTCCGCGTTCGGACCGAACTAAACCGACAAACTCGCTGCAATGCAAGCTCAGCGCGGCAATTTTCGCCGAATATGCGACGGCCTGAGGAATTTCATCACTTTCGTGGTTTGAGATGATGAAATTCGTAATTTAATCGGCGCGGCCGACGCAGGTTCTCATCGCTGATTCGTCTAAGTTCGCCTATCCGAGGACGGATTTGACCGCTCTTTGAGTTTTTTCGGATATTTCGTCGGCTTCATCTCGGGTCAGGCAGAAGGGTGGCGCGAATCCAAGGATATCACCCTGTGGCATTGCTCGCCCGATGACGCCTTCGGCGGCCAGGGCTGCGGCGATTTGCGGGCCAACCTTCTCGGCCGCGTCGAAAAAACTTCTAGTTTCTCTGTCTTTCACAAATTCTATCGCACAAAGCATTCCTTCGCCGCGCACCTCGCCGACATGGGGATGATCCTGCAATGCCTCGGACATGGTTTTCTTCAGATAACCGCCCGTTTCCCGATTATTGGCAATCAGGTCCAACTGGTCCAGAAGCTTCAGGTTGGCAACACCCGCCGCCGCCCCGATAGGATGCGCCGAATAGGTCCAGCCATGGCCGATGGGTCCGTTTTCATCGGTGCCCTGTTCCAGCACCTTCCACATTTTCTCGCTCACGATCGAGCCCGAAAGTGGCGCATAGGCCGACGTCAGCCCCTTGGCGATGGTAATGAGATCCGCCTCGATCCCATAATGATCGCAGCCCATCATCGTGCCCAGGCGACCAAACCCGGTCACGACCTCATCGGCCACCAGCAGGATATCGTGCTTTTTCAGCACCGCCTGAATCGCGGGCCAGTACCCCTCGGGCGGCGGTACGATCCCGCCCGTGCCCAGCACCGGCTCGCCGATGAAGGCCGCGATGGAGTCAGCGCCTTCACGCTCGATCAGCGCCTCAAGCTCCGCTGTGCAATGGGCGACGAACTGTTCCTCGCTCTGGCTCTGATCTGCGCGGCGGAAATAATACGGCGCCTCGGTATGCACGACCTGCGCCAGCGGCAGGTCGAATTTCTTGTGAAACAGCTCAAGCCCGGTCAGCGACCCGGTCATCAGGCCCGACCCATGATAGCCGCGCCAGCGCGAGATGATCTTTTTCTTCTCAGGCCGCCCGAGGATGTTGTTGTAATACCAGATCAGCTTGATGTTGGTCTCGTTCGCATCCGAGCCGCTGAGGCCGAAATAGACCTTGGACATGTTCGACGGCGCCCGATCCAGCACCATCTTGGCAAGGGTGATGCTGGCTTCGGTGCCGTGGCCAACATAGGCGTGGTAATATGCCAGTTCCTTGGCCTGTGATGCAATCGCCTCGGCGATCTCTTCGCGGCCATAGCCCACGTTCACACAGTAAAGCCCGGCAAATGCATCGAGCAGACGCACACCGTCGCGATCCTCGATGTGGCAGCCAGACCCGCCGGTGATCACCCGGTTTTGCAGCTCTCCGCGCGCGAATTGCGCCAGATGGGTTGAGGCATGAAAAAAGTTGTCGCGATCCCATTCCGCTAGTTGGTCATTTCTCAGCATGGTCTGTCCCCATAATCACAAGTGAGTCGGTCGGCGCGAAGGTGCACCGCCCGCCCCAGATCGTGTAACTGAAGTTGCGCAGAATTGCAGAAGAATCTTCTGCAACTTCTATCAAGTCATCAACCGATCCAGCGGCAGAGCGGCACCAGCCTTCACTTCCTTGGTCACGACATAGGTGAAATAACGCGCCAACCCGACATCGGCGTCCAATATCGCATCCATCAGCACCTGATACACCTCGATATCCCGAACCACGACCTGCATCAGATAGTCGAACCCGCCGCCCAGTGCCCAGCAGGCCGTTACCTCGGGCTGTTTCTGCACATGCCCCTCAAAGACACGAAACGCCGCCGCCGTGTGGTCGGTCAGTTCAACCGTCACGAATACGGTCATGACCGGGGCTAGTTTTTTCAGGCTGATCGACGCGCGGTAGCCTTCGATCACCCCCGCCTTTTCCAGTTTGCGCACGCGCTCCCAACAGGGGCTGGCGGACAGGCCAACCTTCCCGGCCAGCTTCGCATTGGTGATCCGCCCTTGCGCCGACAGCACCCGCAAAATCGCGATATCCCGGTCATCCAGTTTCAGCATGGTATCTCACAGCCCTTTGCAATCGCGTAGATAGGGCAGCCTTTCGCGCATCTTCCACACCATCTCCTGGATGATCCCGGCGCTGATCAGCACCTCATCTTGTCTGGCGACAGCCAGGTCCGAGCCATCCGGGGCCGCGATCCGGCTTCCTCCGAAGTAGGACGCGCCGTTTTCTTCGCCAGCGTGACTGGCATAAGCCAGATAGAGCCCGTTTTCGACCGCCCGCGCGGGCACCAGTTTTTCGGCAACCACGCCCCAATCCGCCCCCAATGCCGTAGGCACCAGCAGCAGGTCGGCCCCGCCCTGCGCTGCGCGCCGGACAATCTCGGGGAATTCGACCTCGTAACAGATGATCATCGCCACCCGCCAACCGCACACCTCGGCAAAGGTGATGCCATCACCCCGGCCAAAGACATCCTCTTCAAAACTTCCGGGAGCGGGCATCTGTTTTCGATGGGTGGCCAACAGCGCGCCACCGGCATCGTAAAGCGCCGCCGAATTGTAAATCCGGTCCGGTCCACGCTCCGGATAGCCATAAGCAATCGCGCACCCGTGGCGCTGCGCCAACGCTGCCATTTTGCGCCCGAACGGGCCATCAGGCGGCTCGGCCAGCCGGTCAATCTCCGGCCCCGCATTATATCCTGAAAGGAAAAGCTCGGGACAAACCAGCAGGTCAATATCCTGCTCTTTCAGATGCTCCTCCAACACCGCCAGCCGTTCCTGGGATGATCGACCCGCCGCAACGCACTGATAGACGCCCAGCTTCACGCGGTGCCCCCGGTCAGGCGCTGCGCCAGATGCCTGGCCTGTTGCAGCGCCTCTTCATGTTGCAATACATCTCCGACCTCGCGCACGCCGCAGGCCCGGATCAGCACGCGGCGCTGAAACCCTAGCTTGTCCAGCGCAGGCCCATACTGGTCCAAAAGATCGCCATAGCGTTCAACCCCTTCTCCCTGCACCTGCACCAATACGAACGCCTTGCTGCGGCCCAATCGCGAAGGGTCCTCAGCGGTCACGTAATCGGGCACAAAAAACGAAAAGAACCGGTCCAGCGCCTGTTTCAGCAGCCCGGAGATATTGCAGAAATAGATCGGCGAGGCGATCAGCACCACATCCGCCGCGGCGACCGCGTTCAGCACCGGGATCAGATCGTCCAGCAATCCGCAACCCGTGCCCCCGGTCTTGCACTGCCTGAGCCCGACGCAGCCCTGAAAGCGCAGCTCGCGCAGCGCGAAGGTCTCCACCAACGCCCCCTTACGCGCCGCCGCCTCGCAAAACACCCCGGCCAGCATGTCGCTGTTGCCCCCGGCGCGGGGGCTGCCCAGCAGGCAGGCGACGCGGGTCATGACGCTGCCTCGTAGGCCCGGCCCGTCACGGTGACATCGCCAAGCTGCACATCCTGTCCGGCCACGACCCGGGTAAAGACACCCATATCCAGATTGCGCCCGGTGATGGTTGTGGCGACCGGCCCCCGGGGTGAAACCCTCCCCGACAGCACCGCCGCCAGCGCCACCACGCTGCCGCCTTCGGCGACGATCCGATCCTCGTAATAAAGCGTCTGCATCGCGTGATAAATCTCTTCTTCGGTGACGAGCACCACCTCGTCCAGCAACTCGCGACACATCGCCAGGCTCAGCCGGTTCTGCATCCCGATCCCGCCGCCCAGACTATCGGCGAGCGAGGCGAATTCCGGCACTTCCACCGGCCTGCCCGCCTGCAGGCTGGCATGCATCGCCGCCCCCCGATCCATACTGATGCCGATCACCTTCACCTCGGGCCGGATCGCCTTGGCGGCCCGGGCGATCCCCGCCGCCAGCCCGCCCCCTGAGAGCGGAATGAGCAAGGTTTCGATATCCGGGCGCGCCGCCATGATCTCAAGCCCGATCGTGCCCTGACCGGCGATCACGTGAGGATCGTCAAAGGGCGAGATTTCGACGAAACCTTCCTCCCCCACCAGACGATCAGTCTCGACCTGGGCCTCGTCCTGAGACTTGCCGATGGTCCTGACCTCAGCCCCCAACGCCTTGATGCCATCGACCTTTGCCTGCGGCACAAGCTCTGACATGCAGATGATGGCGCGCATCCCGCGTTGCGCGGCGGCATAGGCCACACCGCGCCCGTGATTGCCGGTGGAAACGCAGGTCACGCCCGGCGCATCGTCCCCCAGCGCCGCCACCGCGTTCATCGCACCGCGCAGCTTAAAGGCGCCGATGGGCTGCATGTTTTCGAGCTTGAGTAGAAATTCCGTGCCGGTCCGCGCCGACATGAAGGGCGAGGGCACCAGCGGTGTCGCGTCCGCCACCCCGCGGATCACCCGCGCCGCGGCATGAATATCAGCCAATGTAACCTGCATAGCGTCCCTCCCGATCATCCGGCTCACTCTTGGTCAGCTATTGCGATACGTCAATCCGATCCGCGCCCATCGCCGGAAAACGACGCGCTTTGCCGCCTTTGTCGGGGCAGATGACCGCGACAGTGCCAGAATGAAACCCAGAACAAAGCCGCAGGTATGATATGACCCCCAAAGACCTTCCCTTCTCTCGTCCCGAATTTCAGCGCCGCCTGACCAAGACCCGCATCGCGATGGAAAAGGCCGGGATCGACACGCTTTTCGTCACCGACCCGTCGAACCAGAACTGGCTCACCGCCTATGACGGCTGGTCGTTCTACGTGCATCAGGGCGTGCTGGTCTTCCCCGATGAAGACCCTATCTGGTGGGGCCGCCGGATGGATGCCAATGGCGGGCTGCGCACCGTCTGGATGAGCGATGACCGGGTGCTGGGCTACGATGACAGCTACGTGCAATCCACCACCAGCCACCCGATGCAGGATCTCGCCGCACGGCTCAGGGCGATGGGCCGCCACACCGGACGGATCGGGGTGGAGATGGACAATTACTATTTCTCCGCCAAGGCGTTCGAGGTGATGCAAGCCGAGCTGGGCGATGCCCGTTTTGTCGATGCGACCTATCTGGTGAACTGGCAGCGCTCGGTCAAATCCGACGAGGAACTGGCCTTCATGCGCAAGGCCGCACGAATTTCCGAAAAAATCGTCGATGGTTATCTCGATCGGGTCGAACCCGGCGTGCGCAAGAACGAGATCGCCGCCAGCATCTTTCACGATGCGATCAGCGGCGTGGATGACATCTGGGGCGATTACCCCGGTCTGATGCCGCTACTGCCCTCGGGCAAGGACGCCTCGGCGCCGCATCTCACCTGGGACGGGCGCGAGTTTCAGCACGGCGAGGCGACGTTTTTTGAAATCTCCGGCGTCTACCGCCGCTATCACACCCCGTTCTGCCGCACGCTTTTCCTCGGCACACCCGGTGACGAGATCCGCCGCGCCGAAGCCGCCCTTGTCGAAGGGCTTGAGGCCGGGCTCGACGCCGCCCGTGCCGGCAACCGCACCTGCGACATCGCCAATGCACTGGCCGCACCGCTGACCCGCGCGGGGATCGAGCGGGGTGCACGCTGCGGCTACGGTATCGGTCTCAGCTATCCGCCCGATTGGGGTGAGCATCATGCCAGCCTCCGCGCCGAGGATCAGACCGTGCTGGAACCGGGCATGACGTTCCACTTCATGCCGGGCCTCTGGATGGATGACTGGGGGCTCGAGATCACCGAGTCGATCCTGATCACCGAAAACGGCCCGGCGCAGACCTTCTGCAACCGCCCGCGCAAGATGTTCGTAAAAGACTGACCGGTCGGCACGGGGGTCTGGGGGGCGTCCCCCAGGGCCTGCGTGGCCTGAACGCGGGCTAGGTCTTACGCCAAAGGCGTGCCGTCAGGAAACAGCCCCTTGAGGTTATTCATCTCAAGAGGCTGCCACATACGTCACGCGCAGCGCGTTCGACGCCAGGTCAGGCGGCTTTCATCAACCCGTCATCGCTCAGCTTCTTATGAGCAAAATCCAACGCCCTCCACGCACGCTCAACCAGCGTATCGACCTCAGATTTGGTGATCACCAGTGGCGGGGAAATCACCATCCGGTCACCTGTGTGACGCATCACCAGAGAATTGGCGAAACAGGCTTCGCGCACGACATACCCGGCGGTGCCCGCGTCAGCGGCAAAAGCCGCGCGGCTGGCTTTGTCCGGCGTCAGCGCGATTGAGCCCATCAAGCCCTCGATCACCGCTTCGCCGACCAACGGATGATCCGCCAGCCCCTGCCATTTCTCCTTCAGATAAGGCGCGGTCTCGGCACCTGCCTTTTCGACGATCTTCTCTTCTTCGAGAATGCGCAGGTTTTCAAGCGCCACGGCGCAGGCCACCGGATGACCGGAATAGGTATAGCCATGCACAAATTCGCAGGCATCCATCACCTTCGCCACTTCATCGCTGACGATCGAGCCGCCGATGGGCGCATAGCCCGACGAAAGTCCCTTGGCGATGGTCATGATGTCGGGCCGGATACCGAACGTCTGGCTGCCGAACCAGTTGCCGGTACGGCCAAAGCCACAGATCACCTCATCGGCAATCAGCAGGATTTCGTACTTTTCGCAGATGCGCTGAATTTCCGGCCAGTAGGTGCTGGGCGGAATGATTACCCCACCGGCGCCCTGGATCGGCTCGGCAATAAAGGCCGCTACGCGATCTTCGCCCAACTCATTGATCGCCGCTTCCAGCTCCTGCGCGCGCTCCAGACCGAATTCTTCGGGGGATTTGTCGCCACCTTCGCCATACCAGTAGGGCTGGCCGATATGGTGCATATCCGGAATCGGCAGGCCGCCCTGTGCGTGCATCGGCTTCATCCCGCCCAGGCTGGCGCTGCCCACGCTGGAGCCGTGATAGCCATTGTGGCGCGCGATGATCACTTTCTTCTCCGGCTTGCCCAACTCGGCCCAATAGGTGCGGACCATGCGGATATTGGTATCATTCGCTTCCGAGCCCGACCCGGCAAAAAAGGTATGGTTCAGATTGCCCGGCGCCAATTCGGCCAGCTTGGCGCTCAGCGCGATCGCCGGCACATGGGTCGTCATGAAGAACGTGTTGTAGTAGGGCAGCTCCTGCATCTGGCGCATCGCGGCCTCGGCCAGCTCGGGACGGCCATAGCCCAGGTTCACGCACCACAGCCCCGCCATCGCGTCCAGAATGTCATTGCCCTCGCTGTCGGTCAGGGTCACGCCCTTGGCACGGGTGATGACGCGCGCGCCCTTTTCGGCTAGCTCGTTATTGGTCGTGAAGGGATGCATATGATGCGCTGCATCCAGCGCCTGCAGTTCTGCCGTCGGCATATGGTTCGAGATCATGTTCATCGTCTGGGCCTTTCGCATACGGGAACGAGGGAAAGACGCGTCACGCGCCAAAAGTACGCGCCCAGAATATGATCAAATTATTTCTTGTCAATCGAATCAGAACGAGGCGACCGGCAACTCGAACGAGCGGCGCACCTGCTCCATGCCCTGTATCACATCTTCGCGAATGGCGCGCGCCGCACGTTCAGCATCGCGAGCATGCATGGCGGCTAGCATGTCCTTGTGCTTATCAGGCAAATTCTGTGTCCCCATACGGCCACAAACCACCCGCAATGATGGCCCGAACCGTAGCCACAACCCATCTGCAAGATCTGCCAGAATAGGGGCATCCGCAATCTCGTAGAGACGCTTGTGAAAGCGGTAATTCAGCTCAAGATAAGCGCGCAGGTCACCCTGCTCGATGGCCCGATCCAATGTCGCATCCATCTCGGTCAGCTCATCGAGTTCTTCTAACGAAATCCGTTCCGTCGCGCGCAACGCCAGATGAGGGTCAAGCCATTGCCTAGCAACAATTATTTCACTGATATTATCTGCTGACAACAATGGCACGCTGACCCGTCGGTTACCCTGGAACTCAAGCGCGCCCTCGGCAATCAGACGGCGGATTGCCTCGCGCACCGGGGTCATGCCCGCGCCCAGCCGATCGGTCAGCCCCTGGATGGTCACCGCCTGCCCCGGCGCCAGGTCACCGAACAGTATTTGGTCACGCAATTGCCGGTAGATCAGCTCATGCGCCGGAAGACGGCTTTCGCCACCGCCGCCGCTATCCGGTTTCCGGGCCTGTTTGTTCATTATCCTGCGGCCTTTTATATCGCCTCTAATCTCTGTCCTTGCGAGTTTAACGACTGCGTGGAAACATTACCATATTGCCAAACGCGGAAATTTTTGATCAAATTCGCGCGCACGGCAATAAACTTGCCGACCAACGGGAGAAAAACATGAAGAAACTGATTCTGACCACCGCCACCCTCGCCTTGGGCGCGCTCACCGCCCATGCCGAAGAGGTGCGGGTCTATAACTGGTCTGACTATATCGACGAAGCACTGCTCGAGAAATTCGAACAGGAAACCGGTATCGATCTGATCTACGACGTATTCGACAGCAACGAAGTGCTCGAGACCAAAATGCTTGCCGGCGGCTCGGGCTACGACGTGGTTGTCCCGTCGGGCACCTTCCTGCAGCGCCAGATTACCGCAGGCGCCTTCCAGAAACTCGACACATCGCAATTGCCCAACAAAGAAAACATGTGGGACGTGATCGAATCGCGCACCATCCAGTATGATCCCGACAACGCCTACTCGATCAACTACATGTGGGGCACCACCGGGATCGGTGTGAATGTTGGCAAAGTCACTGAAATTCTGGGCGAAGACGTGGCGCTGAACAGCATGGACTTGGTGCTGAACCCAGAAAACATGGAAAAACTCGCGGATTGCGGCGTGTATTTCCTAGACGCCCCGACCGAAATCCTTCCGATGGTTCTGCAATATCTGGGCGAAGACCCGGACAGCCACGATCCTGACGTGCTGGCAAAAACCGAGCCGGTTCTGGCCGCGGTCGCGCCGCATATCAAGAAATTCCACAGTTCGGAATATATCAACGCGCTGGCAAATGGCGACATTTGCGTCGCCGTCGGCTGGTCCGGTGACATATTGCAGGCCCGTGACCGGGCCGCCGAGGCCGAAAACGGTGTCGAGATTGCCTATAACGCTTTTGCCGAAGGATCACTGATGTGGTTCGACCAGATGGCCATTCCGACAGACGCCCCCAATGTGGACGGCGCGCACAAGTTCCTGAACTTCATCATGGACGCGCAGAACATGGCGGATGCGTCGAACTACGTCTACTATGCCAACGGCAACAAGGCGTCACAGCCAATGCTGGAGGAAGATGTGATCGGCGACACGGCGATCTACCCTGATGAGGCGACACTGGCCAACCTCTACACCATCACGCCGTATAACGCGAAGGTGCAGCGGGTTGTGACGCGCCTGTGGACGAAAATCAAGTCGGGCACCTAAGCCTGCATAATACAAACCCGTGCTAGGCAACTTGCACGGGTTTTTCTTTACTGCATTCAGGGGGCAGGAATGGGACAGACCGTATTTGAGCCGTGGAATGATCCGGACGCAAAACCGCTAATTCAGTTTAAGAATGTGACCAAGCGATTTGGCGATTTCGTTGCCATCGACAACCAGTCCTTTGATATTTACGAGCAGGAATTCTTTGCTCTTCTCGGCCCCTCGGGCTGCGGCAAAACCACGATGATGCGGATGCTGGCGGGGTTCGAGACTCCGACCGAGGGCACCATCCTTCTGGGCGGGCAGGACATTGCCCCCATCCCGCCAAACAAGCGCGCCGTGAACATGATGTTCCAGTCCTACGCGCTGTTTCCTCACTTAAGCATCTGGGAAAACATCGCTTTCGGCCTCAAGCGCGATAACATGCCCAAAGACAAGATCGACGCCCGCGTAGCCGAGATGCTGAAACTCACCCGCCTGGAACAGTTCGCCAAGCGCAAACCGCACCAGTGTTCCGGCGGGCAGCGCCAGCGTGTCGCCCTAGCCCGATCACTCGCCAAGGCGCCCAAACTCCTGCTGCTCGACGAACCGCTGGGCGCGCTGGATGCCAAGCTGCGTCAGGATACGCAGTTCGAGTTGATGGACATTCAGGAAAAAACCGGCACCACCTTCGTGATCGTCACCCACGATCAGGAAGAGGCAATGACTGTCGCCTCCCGCGTCGCGGTCATGGACCACGGCAAGATTATCCAGGCCGACACCCCTGCCCGCATTTACGAGATGCCCAATTCCGCCTATGTGGCCGATTTCATCGGCGATGTCACCATCATCAGCGGCACCGCCACACCGGCGGGCGACGGCTATGACATCGCCTTTGCCGAAGGCCAGCCAATTCTGCATGCCAAATCCGATATACAGCTTGCCAAGGCTCAATCCTGCCATCTGGCGATCCGGCCCGAAAAGGTCGCGATCACGGCGGAAAAACCCGCAGACGCCGCCAACGCGCTACAGGGTAAGATTCTCGACATCGCGTATCTCGGCAACCTGTCGACCTACCACGTCGAACTGGCCAACGGTCAGGTCGTGAAGTCGCAGACCGCCAATACCCGCCGCCTATCGCGCCGGTCTTTCACCTGGGAAGACGAGGTTTGGCTCTCGTGGACAGACACCGCTGGTGTCCTGTTGAAGGAGTAGCCCCATGCGTCGCGCCGCCCTGATCATCATCCCTTATTTCTGGCTTCTGGCCCTCTTTCTGGTGCCCTTCCTGATCGTGCTGAAAATCAGCCTTTCGGACACCGCGCTTGCCATTCCGCCCTATACGCCGACACTGGATTTCAGCAATGGCTGGCAGGGAATCAAGGATTTCTGGGCAGCGTTGGACCTTGAAAACTTCGAATTCCTGACAACTGACGATCTTTACTGGAAGGCATACCTGTCCTCGCTCAAGATCGCGGTCATTGCCACGTTCCTCACGCTGCTGGTCGGCTATCCCATCGCTTATGGTATGGCGAACGCGCCGGATCACTGGCGCCCGACGCTGATGATGCTGGTGATCCTGCCGTTCTGGACCAGTTTCCTGATTCGGGTCTATTCGTGGATGGGCATTCTCAGTAACGAGGGATATCTCAATCAGCTTCTGATGGGCATGGGCGTAATCTCCGAGCCCCTGACGATCCTCAACACCAACACCGCTGTCTATATCGGCATCGTCTACACCTATCTGCCTTTCATGATCCTGCCGATCTACTCGGCGCTTGAACGGCTGGATGCCTCGCTGCTGGAAGCCGCCGAGGATCTAGGCTGTTCGCGGCTCACGGCCTTCTGGCTGGTCACGGTGCCACTGTCGAAAAACGGCATCATTGCCGGGTGTTTCCTGGTCTTTATCCCGACCTTGGGTGAATTCGTTATCCCGTCGCTGCTGGGTGGTTCAAAAACGCTGATGATCGGCAAGGTCCTGTGGGAGGAGTTCTTCAACAACCGCGACTGGCCGGTGGCCTCCGCCGTGGCAGTGATCCTGCTTCTGATCCTGATCATCCCGATCATCCTCTTTCAGCGCAACGAGCAAAAACAGCGGGAGGCCGACGGATGAGACGCCTGACATGGTTCAACACCACCGCCCTAACGCTGGGTTTCGCCTTCCTCTACCTGCCAATGATCATCCTGATCATCTACAGCTTCAACGAGTCGAAGCTGGTGACGGTCTGGGCGGGTTTTTCCACCAAATGGTACGGCGAACTTCTCGGGAATGAGGCTTTCCTAAGCGCCGCCTGGGTCACGCTGAAAGTCGCGGTGTTCAGTTCCACCCTCGCCACCATTTTGGGCACATTGGGAGCGCTGGTGCTGGTGCGCGCTGGTCGCTTCCCGGGGCGCACCTTGTTTTCCGGCATGATCTACGCACCGCTGGTGATGCCAGAGGTGATTACCGGTCTTTCGCTTCTGCTGCTCTTTATCGGCATCGGGCTGGACCGCGGCGTGTTTACCATCGTGCTGGCGCATACAACCTTTTCAATGTGCTTTGTCTCGGTCGTAGTGTCCTCACGCCTGGTCAGCTTCGACCGATCACTGGAAGAGGCGGCGCTGGATCTGGGGTGTTCGCCGATGGAAGCATTCCGGCTGGTCACCTTGCCCATCATCGCGCCTGCGGTCATCTCGGGCTGGCTTCTGGCCTTCACGCTCAGCCTTGACGATCTGGTCATCGCCAGCTTCACCGCCGGGCCGTCCGCAACCACCTTGCCAATGAAAATCTGGAGCTCGGTCCGCCTTGGCGTCTCGCCGGAGATCAACGCGCTTTCGACCCTGATGATCGGCATAGTCGCCATTGGCGTGATCTCAGCGTCGCTGATCACCAAACGGGCAGCTTTACGCCAAGAGGCCGAGGAACGCGCCGCCGTGCAGGCATGACGCGGGTTTTCCCGACCTATACCTACGGGGAAGGCCCGCGCGAACATTGCTATTGGCCCAGTACGGCGCAACCGCCCGACAATCCCCGTGCCGAGGGCAGCCTGACCTGTGATGTAGCCGTGATCGGGGCGGGTTATACTGGCCTTTCCGCAGCTCTGCATCTGGCTGAGGCCGGGAGTGACGTGGTTATTCTGGATACGCATTCTCCGGGCTGGGGTGCGTCCGGCCGAAACGGAGGTTTCTGCTGCCTGGGCGGATCGGCCGCATCAGATACTATTCTGGCGCAACTCTATAGCGAACCCGCCCGCCGGGAATTCAGGGAAACCGAACTCCATGCCGTAAATCTGGCGGCGGGCTTGATCAAACATCACAAGATCGCCTGCGATACCCATTCCAACGGTGAGACCCTGATGGCCCATACCCAAAAGGCGATGGACGATTTCGAGGCACGGGCAAAAGTCGTTGAGCGTGACTATGGCGTTTCCCCCACGATCACCACCAAGAACGATCTGGCCACGCAGGGCATGAAAGGGCCGTTTTTCGGGGCCATCACCACACCGATCGGCTTTGCTCTCAACCCGATGAAATACGCCCTTGGTCTGGCCGAAGCCGCATGCAAGGCAGGCGCACGGCTCTATACCAATTCCCCGGTGCAGCACATCGACCAGCAATCCGGTTTTACACTAACGACACCGGAGGCCCGGATCAGCGCCAAACGGCTGGTAGTTGCCACCAACGGCTATTCCTCGGACGATCTACCCAAATGGCTGCGCGCACGCTATCTGCCGACGCAATCAAACGTCATCGTCACCCGCCAGATGACCGACACGGAATTGGCGGCACAGGGTTGGACCAGCCGTCAGATGTCTTTTGATGACCGGTTCCTGCTGCATTATTTTCGCCTGATGCCAAACAAGCGGATGCTTTTCGGGATGCGGGGCGGCTTGCTCAGCTCAGCCGCCGCCGATGCGCGTATGTATCGCCTGATCCGCAAGCATTTTGAAAAGATGTTCCCCGCCTGGGCTGGGGTCGAGACACCCTACACCTGGCAGGGCCTCCTCTCGATTTCCCGCGACCTGACCCCTTACGCTGGCCCTATCCCCGAAATGCCCGGTGCTTTCACTGCGCTCAGCTACCACGGCAACGGCGTGGCGATGGCCACCTATGCGGGCGCGTTGCTGGCCGATCTGGTGCAGGGCAATGTAACGCGGCACCTGCATCCCAAGATAATGCAAACCCCACCCAAACGCTTCCCGCTTGGCCGCCTTCGCCGCGCTACTATCTGGCCCCTTTACGCCGCCGCGTTGCTGACCGGGAGTTAAGTGGAGAAAGATCTTCCGCGAATATCTCCACGAAAACTACAACTGTTTTGTTACCTGTACCGAGGTGTTACTGTCAGATTACGTGGAAACAATCCCACGCTGTCAGCGCCAGAGAATCTGTGTTATTGTCGCCGATATAGAAACAAATCAAAGTTTTTTTGACCTTTATTCGACCTGCACATGATCCGATTCAGGAAACTGGACAGAATACCAGTTCGTACATTAACCTTTCTACGCCCGCCGGAACTATTCGGCATTCGGCCAGTATTTTTTTAGACTAAGAGGTTTTCGATGCGTATTTATCTCGCCGATCTCGGCCATAACCTTGTGACTGCCACGTCGGACACCTATCCGCTTGGCGTGGGCAATCTTGCGACATTCGCCAAAGCCTACGCGAAGCCAAAAACGCCGGTCGAGGTTGATATTTTTCGTGACCCACAAGAGCTGAAAGCGGCAATCGACAAGGCTGCGCCGGATGTCATCGGTTTTTCAAGCTATTCCTGGAACCATCATCTGGCCTTGTCCTTCGCGGATTACGTCAAGGCCGTCAATCCGGATGTTCTGACACTGATGGGCGGCCCCAACTTTCCTCTGACCGACGAAGAGCAGGACAGCTGGATCAGAACGATGCCGCAGATCGACATGCATGTGCGCGGCCCGACCTACGAAGGTGAACGCGCCTTTCTCAATACACTGCAGCGGTTCATCGATGTGGGCGAGCGGCGCGAGGGTTTATGGGACGAGGCGATTGACGGCTCGCTCTTTGTGCACCCCGAGACCGGAGAAATATTGCGTGGCGGCGAGGTGCCGCGCATGCGCGATCTCGACGAGATCCCCTCACCCTATCTTGAAGGGCTGATGGACAAGTTTTTTGATACCGGCCTCTTTGCCCTGATGCAGCTTGCCCGGGGGTGCCCGTTCACCTGCGCCTTCTGCAACTCGGCGGTGAAATCGAATTCCAAGGTCTTCCGCCATTCCTTCGAACGCACCAAGGCTGACCTTGATTACATCGTGGCGCGGATCAACCATGCCAGCCCGCTGTGTTTTGCCGACGATAATTTCGGCATGTATGTGCAGGACGAGGAGGTGGCCGATTATCTGGGTCACTTGATGGAACGGTATGACTGGCCGAAATATATCCGCACGACAACCGGCAAGAACCGGAGCGACCGGATCATCAAGGTGATGCGCAAGGCCAAGGGGCGGCTGCCGATGACGTCATCCGTGCAATCGCTAAACCCGGTGGTATTGAAGAACATCAAGCGCGATAACATCAGCCTCGACACCTATACCGAGGTCCAGAAAGAGCTGCATGACCAGGGCATGCAATCCTATGGCGAATTGATCCTGTGCATGCCGGGTGAGACCAAGGAATCCTTCATGGATGCGGTTGATCAGCTGATCGAATCCGGCGTCAGCCGGGTTGCCGCGCATCAGCTGATGCTGCTGCATGGCGCACCGCTGGCAAATCCCGAAAGCCGTGAGGAATTCGGCTTCAAGACCCTGCACCGGGTCGTTGCCAGATGCCTCGGCAAATATCACGGCCCCACCGTGGTGGAAACCGAAGAGATGGTCGTGGAATCCGAGAACTTTTCGTTCCAGGACTATCTGGACACGCGCGTGTTCCACCTGCTGCTGACGATCTTCTACTACGAAGACAATTTCGAAGAAGCCTTCCGTCTGGCACGCACCCACGACATCCGCCCATTCCATGTCATCAAGCACATGCAGGATATTCTGGACGAAGCCCCCGAAGCGCTGCGTAACGCCGTCTCGGGATATCTTGAGGAAAATCAGGCCGAGCTTTTCGAGACCCGTGACGAGTGCGTGGACTGGGCAGCCAAAAACTACGACGACCTGATTAGCGGTGAACTAGGCGGCAATCTCCTCAGCAAATATTCGATGATTGGCCGCTTCATCGTGCTGAACGAAGCGCTCGACTTTCTGAAACGGGCGATCTCGGATCTGCTGGGCGATGACAAGCCGGACGCACAGGAAATGCTGGATACGATTATCGAGTATTACAGCGCCATCATGCTGCACGTTCCTTTTGCCGATAGCTTGGAACGCGAACCGGTCTGGACCTCCCTCTTCGATATCGAAACGTGGAAAGCCTCGGATTTCAAAGGATCATTGAGCGACTACAGATTTGACGCGCCGCGCGACTTCCAGACCCAGGTCGATCCGCGCGTGAAGTCCACCTTGTTGTCGCGCATCGATACTTTCGGCGAACATGCGTCGGGTTTGGGCCGGTTCACGCGCACGATGTTCGCTACCGATTTCCGGCGAAAGCTTGAACAGGGCAGCCAGGCTCACGCCGCCGAATAAGGCGCGATCTGACAAGCTTGCCATCTCGCGATCGACACGCCGACGCGACAACCTGCTAGCCCTGGGGTGTCTTGACCGCCCGGGCCTGGCCACGTTTGAGGCCCAGTTGACGCTCTCGCCAGATGATGATGCAGCCTGCCAGAATGACTATCGCAGCGCCGATCAGCATGGTGCCCGTTGGCACTTCATTAAAGATGAAATAACCGATGACCAGCGCAAAGATCATCGAGGCATAGTCAAACGGCGCAACCACGCTTGCATCGGCAAACCGATAGGCCGAGGTCAGGAAAATCTGTCCGGCGCCACCCAGCAGGCCCGCGAGCACCAGCAGTGCCACTTCACCCGGCGTCGGCATCACCCAGCCAAATGGAATTGTTAGCAGCGACAGCGCGGCTGACGTGATCGAGAAGTAGAAAACGATCGCCGCCGTCTGCTCGACCCGCACCAGTTTGCGGATGTAGATCTGTGCCAGTGCCGCACAGACCGCCCCCATCAACACAAGCACGGCACCCACGGCCTGCGTCGTCTCCATCGTCTCAGACCCCAGCAAGCTGAGGCGCGGAGAGACAACGATCAACACGCCCACCAAGCCGAGCATTACCGCGCTGATCCGGAAAACGCCCACTTTTTCGTCCAGAAACATCGCCGCGAAAACTACCGTCAGCAGCGGCGCCGCATAGCCCAATGCCGTGACCTCGGGCAGGGGTAACAGGCCAAGACCGGCAAAGCTCATCCCCATCGCCAGGCTACCCACGAAACCACGCCAGAAATGCCCCAGCTTTGATTTCACCTTAAGACCTGTGCGTAATTGCCCTCGCGCGATCACCCATCCCAGAATGACCGGAATGGCAAAGAACGAGCGAAAGAATACAGCTTCGCCCACTGGCACATGATCAGCCGTCGCCTTGATCATCGACACCATGGTGATGAACAACACGACCGAGCAGAGTTTGAGCGCGATGCCTTTGATGGGGCTCATCTTGCGGCCCTCCTCCGCCCGACCTTGTCCAAAGCCGCAGTGAAGGTCAATCCGGCTTTAGCACGCGGGCCTGCATATCAGCTATGCGTCGGTTCGCGCCGCACAGCAGGCATCCACCACCCGCTGAACCATTGGCGCAAAATGGTCGAAACCCGGCGTTTCCATATCCGGATGCTTGCCGGCATCGTCCAGATAGCGCACGGCCACGATATCTTTCAGGTTCGGGTTCTTTTCGAACTCGGCAATCTCAGCCGCACTCATCGGTCCGCCTTGCAGGTTCAGCGAATGCACCGAAGCCTCGCTTAGCCGCGCGAAATATTCAGGCTTGGTCGCGCAGAGATACCGCTTGGCCGCCACGTGATAGCGCACGCAATCGGTCACCACCGAGGGGAAGAACTCTCCAAGCACCTCGGCGCCGGCCTCCTCGTGATACCGGTCCTCGGTGTCGGCCATGCTGAAGGTTCCGAATTCCGAGGTGAAATGCCCGATATCGTGCAGCAGCGTGGCGACGACGATCTCTTCGCGCTGGCCGTTCTTCTCGGCAATCGTCGCGCCCTGAAGCATATGTTCTGCCATGGTCACGGGCTCGCCCAGATATTCCTCACCGCCGCGCCGGTCGAAGATATCCGCGAGGAATTCAACGATATTGTGCTGCGTTAGTGTCTTGTCCGAACCGGTCATTCCGCAGCCATCCCCAGCTCCTGCAGCAGCGCCGCGTGGGTTGAGCGCAGCCCGTCCATATCTGCGTAGCACCCCTGTAGCCAGCGCGATCCCTCGCCGGAATATCCCTTGCGGGCATGCAGCACCCTTGTGTTGTTGACGATGAAGCATTCGCCGGGGTTCAGCTTGAACGTCACTTCCATTGCCGGGTCATCGATAATCTCGCCCAGTTGCCGGTAGGCCGCGTAGTAACCTTCCATGTCGGCATAGGGCACATCGGTGATCGCCGCCGCCGACCGGTTGTTGAACCGCACCGCCGTCAACTCGCCATCCGGGGCCAGTTCGATCATCGGACGGCGCGACCGCAGACAGACACCCCCCTCGCCCGCATATTCAAACCGGGCACAATAACGACTGAGCAGGTCAAATCCTTCGGGGTTTTCATCCCTCAATTTCAAGGCGCAGGCGAAGCCATCCACGACCATGTTTTCACCGCCCTCGGCAGAGTTTTCGAGGCAATAGAGGATCTGCACCGTGGGTACTGGATCGCGGTAAGGGTTATCGGTATGCGCCTGCAGGCCCAAGCCGGTAAAAGCCAGATTGGTGGGGTTCACCTCGGTGCGCACTTCAAAGTGGCGGCCATAATTGGTCTCGCGCACATAGCCAAAAAGATCGGCCACCTGAAACAAAGCGCCTTCTTCGACCGGCCCGCCTGTTAGCTTGCCGAACCCATAGCGCGCCACACCCCCCAGCCAGCTTGCCCGCGCCTCCGGGCTGGTTTGAACCTGTCCAAGATCAGCGAGCGGGATTTGATCGCTCAGCGCGCTATTCCAAATGCTGATTTCGTCACTAACCCAGCTTGAATCGCCTCTTTTGACAACATCATAGGCATGATCCGACAGCCATTGAAGATCATAGGCTATGCGGCGGTTCTCCGGCGCGAATTCGAGGCAAAGCTGCCCGTCTTCCACCGAGGCAGCCCTAATTTTTGTATCGATGGGAATATCCCTTAGCGCAATCAGACGCTGGCCGTTGCCGGGCGCGCGAGTCGTTTCGTCCCACGCGTTATCGCGCAACCAGATGGCGTGATACCGCATTACCGTGCCGGATGAGGTTAGCGCAATCGCGTGTCCGTCTTCGATGATGTCAACTGTGGTCATGGCCGTCCCGATCAGATGTCTAACACCTCCCAGCATGCGCCAGACGACGCGGACGAACATTGCAAAACACGACGCCCTACTATGCCTGAAAACGACAAATTCAGGTCATTCACCGTCGCCACGTTCCGCGAATAACAGGCTGGAGCCGCGCATGTCGCGGCTGGGCGCAACACCGAACGCCTTGCGATAGGTCTTAGAGAAATGTGACGGTGCCCGAAACCCGCAGAGCACGCAGATTTCCATCAGTGAAAGCTCGGTCTGCATCAGCAGGTTCCGGGCATTTTCCAGCCGCAGGCCCAGGTAGTATTTCTTGGGCGAGGTGTTCAGGTAACGCGCAAAAAGCCGTTCAAGCTGGCGGGTCGACATGCCGACCTGGCTGGCGACCTCGGCAGGCGGAATCGGATCTTCGATATTGTCCCGCATGATCTGGATCGCCTGCACCAGCTTGGTATGCCGAACGCCCATGCGCCCCGCCATCGACACCCGCTGCGAATGAGTCTCGGACCGGGGCGCGGTATAGATCATCTGATCCGCCACCCAGGTCGCCAGCTCGGCCCCGTAATCCGAATTGATCCGGTCGAGCATCAGATCCATCGAACTTGCAGAGCCGGCGCAGGTGAATACCCGCCCGTCAACGGTATAGATCGATTCCTGCATTTCCACATCAGGGAAGGTTTCGGATATTGCACTGGCATATTCCCAGTGCGTGGTGATCCGTTTGCCGCCCAGCAGTCCGGCCCGGGCAAGAATCCATGCCCCGCTGCTAAGCGCACCAAAATCCATGCCCTTGCGGGTTTCGCGCCGGAGCCAGTTCAGGACCTTCGGGGTGCAGCCCATCGCCGCATCAACCCCGGCACAGACAATCAGCGTATCGTTGCGATGCAGATCAATCAGCCCGGCTTCCGCCGCAACGCTCATCCCGTTCCAGCTGGTTACCGGCTCGCCACCCTCACTGATCAGCAGATACTCATAGTAGGTCCGGCTGCCACCGGCAAACCGGTTGGCCAGCGCCAGCGTTTCCTGCGCGCAGGTCAAGCCCAGAGGCGAAAACCCCGGGATCAGCAAAAAGACATATCGCTTTGGCCTGTCTTCTGAACTCACCCCCAGGGCTCCTCCGTTGTCAGGCGCGCATATTGGCCCCGTTCGCATCATAAAGCGGCACGCCCTGGATTTCGGCGTCATGCATTTCGCCCAGGATCTCTACCCGTACCTTTGTACCGCCCTTGGCCAATTCCGACGGAACATATCCCATAGCGACAGATTTTCCAACGTGATGCGCATACCCGCCCGAGCTTACATAGCCCACAGCGGCGCCTTCATGCAAAATGGCTTCGTCATTGCTGACATCAATGCCATCGACATCAATCACCAGCGTCACCAGCCTGTTTGCCGGTCCTTCTGCCCGCTGCTTTTCTGCGGCTGCTTTGCCGATGAACTCTTTCTTCCAGTTGATGAAGGCATCAAGACCGGATTCCGCTGCCGTGAAATCGGGCCGGAAATCCAGCGCCCACACACCCCAGCTTTTTTCCAAACGCATGCTCATCAGCGCCCGCGCGCCGTACCAGCGCAGGCCAAGATCGGCACCCGCCTCTTCAACCGCCGCGCTCAGGCGCAACAGGTATTGCGGCTTGCAGTAGATCTCGTATCCCAGTTCGCCGGAAAAACTGATCCGGTTCAGGATCACCGGCACATCGCCCACGTAACACTGATCCAGATCGCGGAACTTAAACGCCTCGGCGCTTACATCCTTGCGGGTGATCTGTTGCAGCAACGCGCGGGATTTCGGACCGCTCAGCGCGATACCGTGCCAGTCATCGCTGACATTTTCATAGGTCACACCCGTCGGCAGTTGGCTCTCGAACCAACGGCGATGTGCCTCTTGCATTGCCCCAGACCCGAACAGCATGAAATGCTGCTCGCCCAGGCAAGCCACCGTCAGATCCCCATATAACTTGCCCTTTTCGGTCAGCATTGGCGTCAGGGTCAATCGGCCCGGTTTCGGCACGTATCCGGCAAGAACAGTGTCTAGAAATGCTCGCGCGCCGGGACCTTTGAACTCGTGTTTGGCAAAGTTGGCGACTTCGATCGCGCCCACGGCTTCGCGCACGGCTTTGACCTCGCGCGCGACGTAATCGAAGGACCGGTTGCGGCGGAAGGTCGGTTCCTCGTGGGCGTCATCTGCCCCATCAGCAAACCAGAGCGCGTTTTCCAGACCAAAGCCCTGATCCATCACCGCACCGTTGGCGACCAGCCGGTCATAAAGCGCCGTTGTCTTTTGCATGCGCCCCTTGGGCAAGGTTTCATTCGGGAAGGTCATCACGAAGCGGCGTTCGTAATTTTCGGTCGATTTAACCGTGCCCCAATCCGGGCTAGCCCAATCGCCGAACCGCGCCACGTCCATCGCCCAGACGTCAATGCTGGGTTCGCCGTCGATCATCCACTCGGCCATGGTCAGACCGACACCGCCGCCCTGGCAGAACCCGGCCATCACCCCCACGGCGCACCAGTAATTCTTCATCCCCGGCACCGGCCCGATCATCGGGTTGCCATCGGGGCCAAAGGTGAAGGGTCCGTTGATCGCATCCTTGATGCCCGCATTGGCAAGCGCCGGAATACGTTCAAAACCCAGCTCCAACCGGTCGGCGATGCGTTCAAGATCAGGCTGCAACAGCTCATGGCCGAAATCCCACGGCGTGCCGCCTACTTTCCACGGCGTGCCTTTGGGTTCATAGGTGCCCAATAGCATGCCCTGCCGTTCCTGCCGGAAATAGATATTGGCCTCATAGTCGATACCACAGGGCAACCGATCCTTGCGGGCGGCGATCTCGGGGATCGCCTCGGTGATCAGATAATGATGTTCCATCGGTTGTACCGGCAAGTTGACGCCCTGCATGTGGCCCACTTCCCGTGCCCAAAGCCCCCCGCAATTGACGATATGCTCGGCATTGATCACTCCCTTCGGCGTGGTCACATCCCAACTGCCATCGGCGCGCTGTTTCGTCTCTGTTACGCCGCAATGAGTGAAATATTGCGCCCCATGCACCTTGGCCGCCTTTGCAAAAGCATAGGTGGCGCCGCTCGGGTCCAGATCGCCGTCCTGATCATCCCACAGCGCTGCAAGATAATGCTTGGGATCAATCAGCGGATGCCGTTCGGCCAGCTCCTTGGGGCTGATGAACTCCTGGTTCAGGCCCATATACCTCGCTTTTGACCGTTCGCGCTTGAGGTAGTCATACCAGGTCTGGTTCGACGCCAGATAAAAACCGCCGGTCATATGCAGACCGACGGAATGGCCGCTGGTTTCCTCGATCTCTTTATAAAGGTCGATCGTGTAACCCTGAAGTCGGCTGATATTGGGGTCACTGCTGATCGTATGGATTTGTCCCGCCGCGTGCCAGCTTGACCCGCTGGTCAATTCGTCCCGTTCCAGCAGCACGACGTCTTTCCAGCCGAATTTGGCCAGATGGAACAGGATCGAGCAGCCGACCACGCCGCCCCCGATCACCACCACCTTGGCGTGGCTCGGCAGCTTTTTCCCGCCAACGTCGCCCTCTTTCTGAACTTCAGGCATCTCAGTCTCCGTTGTTTCTGATCAGTAATTTGTTGATGTCATCTTCGTCGATAGCCCGGGAAAGACCCGAAAAATCGCCGCCCAGCATGCCAGAGGCCACATCAATCGCCGCGCCATAGGCCACCCGTGCCAGGGCCGCACCAATCGACAGGCGCGCCGCGCCCATTTCTGCAAAGTTGCGGCGTGTCAGGGTCGAAAACTGACCCGATGCCAGCACATTCACCGGCACAGACACGCTCGCGGTGATCCGTTTCATCTCCTCCACATTTGGCGGCGCAGGGACATAGACACAATCCGCCCCGGCGGCCTCATAGGCCCGAATCCGGCGGATCGCCTCGTCGCAATCATAGCAGCCAAGCATCACGCCATCGGCGCGCGCCACCAGAACGAAATCACCTGGCAACGCACGCGCCGCACTTGCGGCAGCCCGGATACGCTCAACCGACAGGTCAAACTCATATGGTCCGAAGTCCGGCAGCGCCGTATCTTCGATCGAGCAACCCGCCAACCCGACCTCGGCAGCCAGCCGAATGGTCTCCGCGACATGATCCGGCGCTTCTCCGAAGCCATTCTCGAAATCACCCGATACCGGCAAGGATACGGCGGACACCAGATCCTGCGCATGGCTCAATGCCTCGTCCCGCGTCAGCGTGCCGCCGTCCACCCGGCCTTGTGTGAACGCGTGTCCGGCGGATGTGGTGGCAATCGCAGACGCACCCAGTGCCTGCATCATCCGGGCAGAGCCAATGTCCCAGGCATTGACCAGCAAGAACGGATCACCGGGCTTGTGCAATGCCCGAAATTCAGCGCCAATATCGTTCATCTTATCTCTCCGATTGCTAAGTAACCGAGAAGACAGTCCCATGGCTTACTGACAGAAACAGACACTAGTCAGCCCCAATCCATCACAACTTTGCCCGAATTGCCCGAGATCATGGCGGCGAACCCGGCCTCGAAATCGTCAATCCCGATGCGGTGGGTGATAAGGCCCGAGACATCCAGCCCCGACTGCACAAGCGCGATCATCTTGTACCAGGTCTCGAACATCTCGCGGCCATAGATGCCCTTGATATGCAGCATCTTGAAGATCACCGTGTTCCAGTCGACCGGGAAGGCCGTCGGCGCGATCCCGAGCAGGGCAACCTTGCCGCCATTGTTCATCCGCGCGATCATCTGCTGCATCGCTGGTGCCGCACCGGACATCTCAAGCCCAACATCAAAGCCCTCGGTCATGCCGATCTCGGCCATCACGGTGCGCAGCTCTTCGTTGCCGACATCAACGACATATTGCACGCCCATCTCGCGCGCCAGCTTCAGCCGGTAAGGGTTGATATCGGTGATCACTACCTTGCGGGCACCGACCTTCTGCGCCACCAGCGCGCCCATGATTCCGATCGGCCCCGCGCCGGTCACCAGCACGTCCTCACCGACCAGATCGAAACTCAGCGCCGTGTGCACCGCATTGCCGAACGGGTCGAAAATCGCGGCGATTTCATCGGGGATATCCTCGGGGATCGGCACGACATTGTTTTCCGGGATGCAGACATATTCAGCGAACGAACCTGGCCGGTTTACCCCCACACCCTTGGTGTTACGGCACAGATGCCCACGACCGGCGCGGCAATTCCGGCAGGTACCACAGACCACATGGCCCTCGCCCGATACCCGTTGGCCGATCTTGTATTTCACCGCCGCCTTGCCGCAATCAACGATCTCGCCGACGAATTCATGGCCCACGACCATCGGCACCGGCACCGTCTTGGCGCTGAATTCGTCCCATTTCCAGATATGCACATCGGTGCCGCAGATGGCCGATTTCTTCACCTTGATCAGCACGTCACTCGGCCCCGGCTCTGGTACGGGGACATACTCCATCCAAAGGCCCGGTTCGGGTTTGGCCTTTACCAGCGCTTTCATCTCGTTTTTCATTGGATCACCTCCAATTCACGGCCCACGACCTCGAACGCGTCAATCGCCCGGTCCAGCATCTCGCGGGTCAGCGCCGCGCTCATCTGTGTGCGGATGCGGTCCTGCTGCTTGGGCACAACCGGGAAGCTGAAGGCGGTCACGTAAACCCCGCGTTCCCCCAGCTTCGCCGCCATTTCCTGCGCCAGTTTCGAATCACGCAGCATGACCGGGATGATCGCATGCTCCCCGGGTAGTAATTCGAACCCCAACGCGCCCATCTTCTCGCGGAAATAGGCAGCATTGTCCCACAGGCGGTCGCGCAATTCGCCGCCGTTTTCCAGAAGATCGAAAACCTTCAAAGATGCCGCGGCAATCACCGGCGCCAGCGTGTTCGAGAACAGGTAAGGTCGCGAGCGTTGCCGCAGCCAATCTACTACCGGTGCACTTGCCGCCGTGTAGCCGCCGGAAGCCCCGCCAAGCGCCTTGCCCAACGTGCCGGTCATGAAATCGACCCGCTCAGTCACACCAAATTTTTCTGCCGTTCCGCGCCCGGTCGGACCGACAAACCCGGTTGAATGGCAATCATCCACCATCACCATCGCATCATAGCGATCCGCCAGATCGCAGATCTCATCGAGGCGCGCGTAATAGCCATCCATCGAAAACACGCCATCAGTGGCAATCATCCGATGCCGCGCGCCGCTTGCTTCTTTCAGGCAACGCTCCAGATCGGCCATGTCGCTATTGGCATACCGGAACCGCTGCGCCTTACAGAGCCGCACCCCGTCGATGATGCTGGCATGATTGAGCGCGTCGGAAATGATCGCGTCTTCCGGGCCCAGAAGCGTCTCGAACAAACCGGCATTCGCGTCAAACGCCGCGGCGTAAAGGATGCTGTCCTCTTTTCCCAGAAAGCCTGCGATCCGCGCCTCAAGCTCTTTATGTTCCTGCTGCGTGCCGCAGATGAACCGGACCGAGGCCATGCCGAACCCGTAGCGATCCAGCCCCGCATGCGCCGCGGCAATGATCTCGGTGTTATCGGCCAGACCAAGGTAGTTATTGGCACACAGGTTGATCATCTCGCGCCCATCGACCAGTGACACCTCACCGGCCTGCATGCTGGTGATCACCCGTTCCGTCTTGTAAAGCCCTTCATCGCGCAACCCGTCCAGCCGCCCGGCAATATCGTCGTTAAATCTGTCTGATGCTCTCATGGTCATGGTCCTCCTGACTCAGTACCATGCCTCAGGTATCTCGGATTTACGACGGGCAACATAGTCCCTGAGCGCCTCATCGGTGCCCGCGTCGATTTTGGGCGCCTCATAGCGCTCCAGCATCCCGGTCCACCGCTCATACGCCCGCTGGCGCATATCCTTCTCGCCGCCATCCTCCCAGCTTTCGACATTTTCGCTGTCGCTCAGGGCAGGTTCATAAAACGCGGTCGTGTAATTGCGCATGGTATGGCCGCAGCCCAGGAAATGACCAGCGGGCTCAACCTCGGCGTAAGCATCCCGCGCCAGCGCTTCGTCACTGGTATCCAGCCCGCCCAGCAGCTTCTGGTACCCGCCCAGCCGGTCGGCATCCATCACCAGTTTCTCGAACCCGGTGCACAATCCGCCTTCCATCCATCCAGCGGCATGCAGCACGAAATTCGCACCGGCCAGCATGGTCGAATGCATCGAATCGGCCGACTCATAGGCCGCCTGGGCGTCCTCGATCTTGCTGGCTGTCAGCGACCCGCCACAGCGCAACGGCAAGCCCACACGCCGCGCCATCTGTCCGATCGCATAGTTGCTCATCACCGGCTCCGGCATGCCAAAGGTTGGCGCCCCGGATTTGAGGCTCATGGATGACAGGAAGTTTCCCAGCACGAACGGCGCCCCGGGCCGCACCAGCTGCGCAAAGGCGCAGCACATCATCGCCTCGGCCATCGCCTGCGTGACCGACGCTGCCGTGCTGACCGGCCCCATCGCACCGCTGAGGATGAAGGGAACCACCACGATACCCTGATTTCGGCCGCAATAGACCCTGATCGCCTCGCTAACGACCTTGTCCACAAGAAGCGGAGAATTGGTGTTCACATTGCCCATGATGACGCAGTTTTCGTCCATGAACTCCCGCCCGTGCAGGATCTCTGCCATGTCCACGCTGTCCTGCGCCCGGCTCATCTCGGTGATCGCACCGAGGTGCGGTTTGTCCGAAAGCGCCATGTGCCGGTAAACCATGTCCAGATGGCGATGGCTGACGGGCACGTCACAGGGCTCGCAGATCACCAGCCCGGTGTGATGCAGGTTGGGATGCATATAGGCCAGCTTCACCAGCTTCTCGAAACTCTCCATATCGCCATACCGCCGCCCGCTCCGCAGATCGCGCACGAAAGGCGCGCCATAGATCGGCGCAAACACCTGATTGTTACCCCCGATCACGACCGAGCGTTCCGGGTTCCGCGCCACCTGGGAGAATTCGCGCGGGGCCTTGGCACAGAGCGCACGAATCCAACCCGCATCGGCCCGCACCCGCGTGCCAGTGACATCCGCACCCGCTTCCTGCCAGATTCGATGCGCCTCAGGATCGTCGCGAAATTCGATGCCGATCTCTTGGATCAGCCAGTTGACCTGCGCCTCCAGCTGGATGATTGTTTCTTCATCCAGCGGATCGAAATGCGGCAAGCGCCTTAAAACATGGGGGGATGCCGGCGATGGCACCTCTTCCGCCCCGGTCTCCCTTTTATGTCGCGCGCGTCTGGCCATCCGGCACACTCCCCTATTGTCAAAACAATCTATCTGATCTCATAACCTTCGTGATCCTTGTAAATTCTGAGGCTTTGGATAATTTCAGCTTATGCAAGAGCTTTGGAAACTCGTCTCCTCCCCGCGCCACCTGCTGGTGTTCGAAGCCGCCGCCCGCACCGGTTCTTTCACCCGTGCCGCGCAGGAACTGAACGTCCAGCAACCGGCCGTTTCCGCCGCGATCAAGCAGTTGGAAACCTCGCTGGGTCTCACGCTCTTTACCCGCGCGCACCGCTCGGTCACCCTGACCCAGGCGGGTGAGCGTCTCTATACCGATGTCGCCGGTGCGTTCGACCGCATCCTGCAAAGCGCCCGGTTGCTGACCGCCCGCAGCGCCCAGGATCATGTAACCCTTTCGGCCTCGACCGCTTTTGCCCATTATTGGATGGTGCCCCGGCTGGCGCAGTTTCACGCCGCCCATCCCGGCATCGACCTGCGCCTGCAAACCTCCGAGCGGGAACCCGATATCGGCGCCGAAGGCATCAGCCTGGCCATCCGGCGCGGCACCGGGCACTGGCCGGGCTGCCAAAGCCACCTGCTCGCGCCCGAGGTGATCTGCCCCATCGCCGCCCCCCGCGTCATGGCCGCCGCCGTCAATCTGGCAACCGTCGCAAACCTCAGAAATGAGACTCTGATTCACCTGGAAGAGCCTATTCGTGAACGCCCCGGCTGGGTTGATTTCTTCAGCCATTGGAATGTTCCTTACACCGAGCCCCGCACCGGTCTGCGGCTCAACGACTACGCGCTGGTGTTGCAGGCGGCAATCGCGGGCGAAGGCTTTGCCTTCGGTTGGCGGCATGTCACCGAAAGCCTGATCAGCCAGGGCCTGCTCGCCGCGCGCCCCGAATGGGGCTGGACCACCGGCGCGGGCTTCTACCTTGTCTGGTCCAACAGCATGCCGTTGTCGCCACAGGCCGAAAAGGTGCGCGGCTGGCTGATCGACCTGTAGCCGGGGATCAATCCCGGCCTACGCCGCAATCCGCGGCCTGCCCGACGCCTCAACCGTGATCTCCGCCTCCAAAAACACCTCGCGCGCCTCGGCCTTTGCAGAACGCACATCGCGCGTCCGCGACAGGTGAATATCCTCTGCGCCTGCCAGTTCGGCCTCCCGCCGCGCCTCATATTCCAGCGTGTCTTCCAGCGCTTGCATCGCCGCCTCGGCCTCGGTGAAATCCTCGGGCCCGGTCTCGAGGTGCACGCGGAACTTGCCTTCCGCCGGGGAGGTTACGGTGCCCATCCGCCGGATCGTCACCCGGCCCACCACCGCACCGATGGCATTCGCCACCCCGGCATGTTCCGGCAGGATCATCTGACAACCCAGCCGGTCGCCTACCGCCGGATAATAACTCTGCGCCGAGGCGCCAAGCCCGATCACCGGCACGTTCACGCCGGCCTCGATCCGGACCAAACCGCGATGATGCTCCAGCCCCTTCTGCATCAGCACATGCCGCGCCAATTGTGTCGGAGGCAAGCCAAAATCAACCTCTTCTTCAACGAAAGCAGACTCTAACAAGGCCAAAGATGTCTGATGCGTCAACTGGTCCACGATCATCTGCGCCATGCCCGACACATCCGGCATCAGCATGTTACCTGACCCGGTGCGCTTGCGCCCGGTCAGTTCCAGCGCCTTGGCTGCGGCTTTTGTGTCCCAGGCCTCCAGCCGTCCCAGGACGTGGCTCGCATCCGACGGCGTGACCCCGGAAACCTGCACCAGCCCGCGCGTCACCAGGCGTTTGAGCGCCTGCGCCTCCATGCGAGTTTTCAACACCGCACCCAGCGGCTGAACCTCCTCACCGATCCGGGCCAAGAGCGCGGCATCCCGATCGCCCAAGCCGCCAGCCTCGATCCCAGGCACCGCGCGAACAAACCGCGCATCGTATTCGCCCGGTGTTTGGTTACGGAGCTGGTTATCCAGCGCGTCATGCACCACATCCGGCGCATCAACCGCCATCAGGCTGATGGGCACAACCCTGCGCGGGCCCAGCGTGACGCCACCTACCAACCCTTCGTCGATCACATGCACCTCGCTGTCACCGCCAAGCCCAGTGGTGCGCATCGCCACGGCCTCCACCATTGTCCGCCACGGTCCCACCTGTGCGCCCGCCGGATCAATCGCGGGCTTGCCGCCGCGCAACACCGCCACGTCTGTCGTCGTGCCGCCAATGTCCGACACCAGGGAATGCTCCGCCCCGGTCATCCAGCGCGCGCCAACGATTGACGCCGCTGGACCGCTCAGGATCGTCTCGATGGGCCGTTCGCGTGCCTGCACGGCCGAGATCAGAGCGCCATCACCGCGCACCACCATCAGCGGTGCGTCGATGCCCAATTCGGCAAGCTTGCCCTCGGCCTTGTCAATCAACCGTGCGATCATCCCGATCAGCCGCGCATTCAACAGCGCTGTCAACGCGCGCTTCGGCCCGTTCAACTTGGCCGACAGATGGTGCGAGCACGACACTGGCCTGCCTGTAATCTCGCGGATCATCTCGGACACTTCCAGCTCATGCGCCGGATTCCGGGTCGCAAACTGGGATGCCACCGCATAGGCGGAAATGCCCTGATCAGTCTCTAACCAACCGGAAAGTGCTGCCTTATCCAGCGCATTCACCTGTCCACCCGCGTGATTATGCCCGCCCTCAATAACCAGTGCGGGATCGCCACCCAGAGCCTCGCGCAACCCATGCGCTTCTAGATCGCGTTCGCGAAAACCGACATAGACCAATCCGACGCGCCCACCCTGGCCTTCGACCAGCGCATTGGTGGCCAACGTAGTTGACAAGGACGCCATGCCGATGTCGCTTACATCCGCGCCGCTGCTTGCCAGCACAGCTGCAATCGCCTCGCCTATTCCTACCGCCAGATCATGGCGCGTGGTCAGGGCCTTGGCGCGCGCGATAACTTCCTGCTCATCACGGACAAGCACCGCATCGGTATATGTGCCACCGGTATCCACGCCCAAAAGCAATGCCATGGGGATATTCCTCTTCCTGTTCCGACCAAAGGATTTAGCGGGTTTTTCCGGCTATACCAGCCCGTTTGCGGCAGATTTCAGTTGCTGCACCGCCCAGCGGGCCGCATCCGCCACAGTGGCATCGGGGTCGTCGCAGAGCCGCTGCACCACCGGCAGCAAACCCGCGTCCTCCGAATTACCAATCGCATATAGCACATTGCGCACGAACCGGTTGCGCCCGATGCGCTTGATCGGGCTACCTGAGAAAAACGCCCTGAACGCCGCGTCGTCAAGCGCGGCCAGCTCCACCAACCTCGGTGCCATCAGATTGTCGCGGGCATGATACTTCACCTCACGCGCCGCCACGGCGAATTTGTTCCAGGGACAGACCGCCAGACAATCATCGCAGCCATAGATCCGGTTACCCATCAACCGGCGCAGGTCTTCATCTACCGGACCGTGATGTTCGATCGTCAGGTACGAAATACACCGTCTGGCATCCAATTGGTAAGGCGCGGGGAAGGCATCCGTTGGGCAAACGTCAAGACAGGCACGGCAATTACCACAATGGTCGGTTTCCGCGGAATCAGTCTCTAGTTCCAGAGTGGTGAATATCGACCCGATGAAGAACCAACTGCCCAGATCGCGGCTGACAAGATTGGTGTGTTTGCCCTGCCAACCCAGCCCTGCGGCCTGCCCCAAGGGCTTTTCCGGTACCGGGGCGGTATCGACGAATACTTTAACCTCGCCACCCGCCTGATCAATCAGCCAGCGCGCCAACCGTTTGAGTCGTTTCTTGACCGTGTCGTGGTAATCGCGGTTTCGGGCATAGACCGAAACGGTGCCCACATCGGCCCGCGATAGCGTCGCCAACGGATCGAACCCGGGAGCATAGCTCTCGCCCAGCATGATGACCGATTTCGCCTCCGGCCACAGCACTTCGGGCGCTCCGCGCCAATGGGTCCGCTCCGCCAGCCACGACATCTGCCCGTGATACCCCTTGTCCAGAAACGCCACCAACCGCTCGGGCACCTGCGGCACATCCCAGGGGCGACATATACGGGCCAGATCAAACCCTTCGGATATCGCCTGCGCCACCAGTTGCTGCTTCAACTCATCCATGACCGGGACCCGCCCAACGCAATATCAGGCGCACGGCGCAAACCCGATCACTCTTCATGAGCATTCAAAAACAGATGATTGCCGATCTCGGTCAAAACCTTCATCTGCTCGGCCCAGGTCGGGGACACCGAATGTGTATGATAATAAACCGCGCCACGGGCAAAACCCCACGCCCCGTGACGCAACAAGAATGCAGCAATGCGCAACGAGCGGTCATAGGCTCTTGAATTCTTAAATTCTTCCGGGTGATCATCGCAGGCATAGCTGAACTGACAGGCACTTCCTTCTTCGCTTCCCTGATAGATTACATCGCACACCGTGTCTGGAAATCGCGGGTGCGCCGCGCGGTTCAGAATGACCTCGGCCACCGCGATCTGTCCCTGAACGCTTTCCCCCCTTGCCTCGAAATAAAGCGCCTCCGCAAGGCATTTATGCGTCTCGCTGACCTTCTCGGGCAGAGGTAGTTCGTCAACCCACGCCTTGTTCAGTTGCGTCGGCTCGATCAGTTCCGGTGTCTGGGGATAGTCGTCACGGTCCGGTCGCTCAAGCGTGTAGGGCTGGTACCCCGGCACCGTCCCGGTCACGAAATCCCGCCCGATCGCAAAAGCCAACAACCCGGCGCAGCCAATCACCAGACCCGCGAATACGGATTTTTCCGATTTACCCATGCACGTCCTTCCACGTGCAGTTTAGAACGATGGTGCGAAAATCGGAAACGATTTTCGCCTTGGACATCAGGCAAAATCAATAAGGTAGGGCGTCAGAAATCCAGATCAGCATAATGCGCCGGCGGCGGAAAGCCAGAGACCTGATCTGCCAAAATCGCCCGGAAGGCCGGACGTGATTTGATCTTGGCATACCAGTCCTTGACCGCCTCGCTTCGGTGCCAGTCGACATCACTGATATAGTCGAGCGCGCTCAGATGCGCGGCGGCAGCGAAATCAGCCAGCGTCATGGTGTCGCCCGCCAGCCAGCGGCGGTGATCCAGCAACCAGGTCATGTAATCCAAATGATATTTTATCGCCTTGGCGCCCTGCTTGATATTGCCGCTGTCGGGATATCCCTGCCCCATCACTTTCTTGTTGACCCGCTCGTATAATAGCTTCGAGGTCACTTCGTGGTGAAACTTGTCGTCAAACCATGCCACCAGCCGGCGCACCTCGTAACGCGCATCGGCACCGCGCGGCATCAGCGCGGGTTCTGGGTACTTTTCCTCCAGATATTCACAAATGGCAGTGCTTTCGGCCATCGTCTTGCCGTCTATCCGCAGGATCGGCACCTTGCCCGCCGGATTGCGACGCAGAAAATCCGGATCGCCCTCCCAGTAACGCTCCTCGGCCAGTTCGCATTCGATCTTCTTTTCGGCAAGGCACAGCCGCACCTTGCGGCAATAGGGCGAGAGCGGGACGTGAAAGAGCTTGGCCATAAATCCGTTAAACCTTGAGAGGGGCTGTGCCTTCAATGCCCCGAACGCGGATGTTTTTCAATCCTCGAAACAGGCAGAGCGGCCATCACGGCGGATCGTAGCTGCGCCATCCATAATGCTCGCTGCCCGTTCGCGCAGGCTGGCCGTGGGTTTGCTGGCCGACCGCCCCTTGGGGTCCGGCAGCACCGCCGCGAGCCGCGCGGCCTGCACATCACTTAGCTTGTCGGGGCTGACACCGAAATAATGGTTCGCCGCCGCCTCGATGCCAAAAACCCCTTCATCGAACTCGGCCACATTCAGATAGACCTCGACAATCCGGCGCTTGGTCCAGATCATTTCAACCACGGGCGTAATTACTGCCTCAAGCGCCTTTCTCAACCAGCTGCGACCATGCCAAAGATATGTATTCTTGACTGTCTGCTGGCTCAGGGTCGAGGCTCCGCGCCCGTAGCCTTCCTCGATCGCGGTGCGAATGGCCGTCATGTCAAATCCCCAATGAGCACAGAAGTTGGCATCCTCGGCGGCCACCACCGAGCGGGCCATTGCCGGTGCCACATCGTCAAGCTGCACCCAGATATGATCAACCCGACCCAACCGCCGGGCTTCCTGCCCCATATAGAACGTATCCGGCGGGGAGATTTCCCGGTGCACCGCGATCACCAGCGCCACCACCGCAAGACAGAGCAGCGCAACGCGAAAGATCCAGCGCCGTAGCCATGCGACGGGCCGGAACCGGGCCTTGGTGTTTGCTGATTTCTTACTGCTCTTACGCTTCGCCATCCTGGCACTGCTATAGCGCGCGCGGACCGGTCGCAAAAGTAGATTTGCACAGATCCGGCCATTCAGGTCTGGTCAGCATCTTGGCCTTGAGCTGCCTGACCATCGGGTGACCCAATACACGGCTTACATCGCGCAGGTCGAGGTCATATATCGTCGAACACTAGTTTGAAAAATTAAGGCGCCGGGGTTTGTACTCGGCCGGATAGGGTATCTGCCCGAGTGACGAGAATTCATAGACCCAATGATTTACCTGGGCGTCAAGGACAGGGTCGGTGATCGGGTCATGCTTGCAATCGACAATACCGACGAAACTATCGGGCCCCATCGCCTCGATGATCCTGCCAAGTGTACGGACGACGAGCCCCCTGCGCGCCGGGATCTGATGACGGATACACATTTCTATCGTCGGCGCGCTGATCAACACGATAGGCTCTTCCGAAAACGCCGCCGAATACCATGCCGCCATGTCTTTGCAAAATCCCGACCAGCCGTGCAAAATTCTGGCGAAATGATCTTCGGCCGGAAGAGAGAATGTGGATTGCCCGATTTCCGGGTCGCCTGGATGGCCGGTGTTGAAGCCAAGGGATGAAAGGTAGATTTCTTCAATCGTGATCGGTTGATAGGGCTGAGAGCTATTCATGCTAATGCCTCCCCCAGGACGACCTCGCTTTGCGCGGGTGTGAACACATTGCACGAAAACGCCAGAAAGCGACCGTCATCCGTGCGGTGAATCGGGCCAAGCGCCCTGGCCTGAAACCCCATGGAACGAGCCATTCTCATGAAGGCAGGGGACCCCAGGAAAAGACAGGCCTGAGCACCCTTGCGCGCGAGAAATTCATTGGCCGCGCGTAGTATTTTTGGACCCAGCTGCGTTTGGCCAAAGGAAATGATCCTGGTCAGCTCCCATGTATTCTTGTCAAGTGGCGGCTCATCGCTGCAGATCGTTGCGGGTATTCCCTGCAACCGGCCAAAATATGCATCACGGATCATGTAAGATGCGTTGCCGTCCTCTGAGAGATGCGTTGTTTGCAGCAGGCGCGCACCACCCAGAACGCCGCCATGTCTGGTGTCGTGAGCAATTAGATAAACGGTGTGTTCGCAATCATATTGTTCGACCTCAAGATCGTCATCATAGGAAATTTGCCAGCCCATATCTTCGACAAAAACCCGCTTTCTGAGGCGATGAAATTCATCGATCAGCCCCTTGGGGTCATCATGTGGCTGGACCACCTTGACCTGTGTATAAGGAAGTCGGCGACGTACCGCGAAATTCGCGGTCGAAAGTGTCTTGTCTCCGCGTTTTCCCGAAGCAACCATCACACTACGATCCTAATTCCTGAATAAATTTAATGTAAACTGAAGGTGTTACCGACTCGAGTCGATTGATTAACGGGCTCGCATGAAAAATCAAACCTCAGGTTAGAATCATTTAAAATACCTAACCTGAGGTTAGATATACTTGCGAAAACGGCTAGAATCGCTGCACGGTTGCTTTCGCCAGAAGCGGCAACCAAAGTTAATGACAGGTGACGTTGTGTATTGGGCAGAGCAATTCTGAAGACAGCAGAACATAGTTTACACGCAATAGGCAGAACGGGTTGAATGGCGTTTCGGGAGGTAAAGGCACTTTCGGCAGCAGACTTGTTTGAAGAGTCTCTTGAAGCGATCTCTGCGATTGGGAGCGAAGGCTATTTCGTGATGGTCAACCATTCGCGGAAGGGGCCGGAATTTATTCAGAGCAGCTATCCCCAAGAGTGGCAAACCGAGTATGATGAAAATTCCTATCATCTGAAAGATCCCGCCTTTCTTTGGAGCCTTGCAAAAAATGGCTCGCGCCGATGGTCCGAGATCAAACTGCCGGACCCCTCGGGCGTGATGAAAAAGGCCAGACGGTTCGGGTTGATCTACGGCGCAATCTTCAGCAAGGGTTTCCTGACGAAGAAATCCGTCTTCAGCGTCGCGCGTGACGACCGTGAACTAACTGACGACGAGATATCGTTCCTCGCAGGATGGTTTGAGCGATATGTGACAGCCTGCAATCGCAAACAAGCGTTTTCGATCAAGGAATTGGATGTCCTTCAATGCCTGGCCAATGACATGACGGTCGACGAAGCGGCAGATAATCTCAATATTAGCGCTTCAGCCGCCAAAGCACGGTTGAAAACCGCCCGGGATCGCTATGGCGTAAAAACCAATAGCTGGCTGGTCGCATCGGCATTGAGATCAAACCAGATCGATTAGAGCGTACGCGAAGAACTTGAAGCGGTTTTCCGCTTGGACATCGCGCAAGATCGGTGCACGGATGACTTACCCGAAGCTCCACCGTTCCGGTTAATCAGCTGGCATCCGCGCGAGTTGTATCCAATTCGATCACTTCGGCCGTCTGGTCAGCGTCCGGGCCGCTTTGCGGTTCCATCGCCGATATGAAGTCACGCACTTTCTCGCTGACTTCCAAAAGGAAATCATAAACGACACGCCCGTTGTCTGACAGGCCACGATCCGCCGGATATCCCAGATAATACCCAAAACCGGTATAAAACTCTGTGTCGTCCAGCCGTTGCAACTCACCCGAGGCAATCCGGTCTGTGATCATCGCAAGACTACCCAGTGCGATGCCTTCACCCTTGGTCGCGGCACCAATGGTTTTGGAGTAGGTCTTGAACTTGTGCCGGCTCAGACGATTGAGATGCTCGTGTTTAGTGCCTTTCAGCCAACCCCTCCAATCGACCCAGCTCGGCTTCCAGCGCGGGTAGTCCAGAAGCGACGGCGCAAGTTTCGGGTCGTCAATCCCGTAGCGCACAATCTTTCGGTAATGTTCGACAACGGCGGGGGATGCGACCGGGGCCAGAACTTCGTCAAACAGCTTTTCTGTTTTCCAGTTAGCGAATTTCCCTGAACCGTAAAGAATGACGATATCAGGATTAGACGCATTCAGCTCTGCGAAATCATCAGTCGCCACCGAAGCAACAGATCTTGAATCATCCGAAAGCAGGAAATCGGTGAGCCTGTCCTGAAGCCAGAAAACCGAAAGCGTTGCGCTGTTGGTTCCGACCCGCGTTGGGTTTTCCAGGTGACTGTTTATGCCGGCAAAAGCGTCATCCAGATAGTCGAGCGCTGCCTTCGTTCGTTCAAAAAGAACTTCACCGTTGGCGGTTAATGACGGGCGGCGGGACACCCGGTCGAACAAGCTGTATCCTAGCTGTTCTTCAAGCGAGGCAATACGTTTGCTGACAGCAGCCTGGGAAACTTCAAGCTCCAGTGCGGCGGCGGAAAAGCTGCTGTTCCGGGCCACCGCCTCGAAAAAAACCAAGCTGTTCAGAGGGGGCAGTTGTCTCTTGGCCATCTGTCCAATGTTCTCCTGAGTAACGACGTGAAACAGCAAAACCTGTTACAAAGTTGCGTTTCTTCATGCGTTTACGTCTTGGTTAGGTACTTGTGCTCGGCATAACGTTCGTTGCCTTCGCAGATCACTAATGGGCTATTGCAACAAGCTTACCCGATGCCTTGGTCGATCATCTTTCAACGCGCCGCTTGGATCGTACGCGCCGCAAGATCCGGAACAGGTCAAACTTGGAGAAAGCGGGGTAACATACCATCTTACTGCTCCATCTCCGTGGTCATCTCCGTGGTCATCTCCGTCAACGAAGTGTGCTCAGAATTGAACATTCTGGCCGCTTGTCAATTTAAAAATTCACCATGCACACACGCATAGCCTGAAGTTCTTTCAGGCCATAAGAATAGATCATGCGTTCAGATGTTTTCGGCATCAAGTTCGATTTCACTTAACTCGATGTCGCGACAACCAAGGCGCAATCCCCGTAGTCACAACATCTATGACATCAGCTCAAGCCCAGGATGTGACGGTATCCGACAAGTTTTGGACAATACGCGCCGTGTCCAACGCGATTTGGCCGAGCTCCTCATATTGAAACAATACAAGAAGATTTTCTGCTCGTTCGAACTCGACAATAAGCCCTGTCAGATCCTGTGCGTTGTTGTCCGACGAGGTCAAGACCTCCAGAAACGCGCTCACTTGCGACCGCATTTCATCGACAAACATGGCATCACTATCGATCTCGCCACTTTCGACCCTGGCGAGGATTGATCGAATGCCGGAAGCCCAGCGCGCCCGAAGCGTGTCTGGCAAACCGGGATCACCCGGCGTTTCATCCGGCTGGGCGATGAGCGGCTCCGCAACAACCTTGTCTGTCGGGACGGGTGCCAGACCATGCGCAGCGATAAGACGACGAACCTTGTCCGAGCGGGCGGATTGAATACGTTCAGCGGTATCAAGCACGGATGTCACCAAAGCACCTGCACCGCTTTCTTCCCAAAGGCGATCGTCTTCCGCATCCAGCGCGGCACGCGCTGTCAACGTCGCGATCGGAAGGATCGCCTCGGCACGTTTCGCGGGTCCTGACTGCAGTTTGCTGACGATATCGGGCATAAGTGTGCCATCCATCCGATCCACATGGGTCAGCGACACCACCGCGTTCTTGCACAAAGTCGGTGGAATTTTCCGCCAGTAGTCAGAGAACTCGGCATTCCCCTCCAGCGTCACATCACTGCACCAGATCATCATATCCGCCAAGGTCGCCAGCGCGAACAGCGCCGCACGCCCGGCTTTTTTGTCATCCAGCGCCGGGATATCGACAAGCCAGATATCCCGCAGCGCATCGCAGTCGATCTCAAGCGTGATGATGTCTGGTTTTTCCGCCATCGCCCGCGTCAGATCAATGCCATCAAACGGCACATCAGCGCGATCCCACCAACCGGCAACGGTACGCTCGACCGCCGCGTATTTGAGTACGACGGGCGGCAGGTCAACATGATCCTGCCCGACCGGCAGGATATCCGCTCCGGACAGAAGATTGACGATGCTGGACTTGCCTGCGCCCTGTTTGCCGGCCACCGCGATCCGGACCGGCTGGCCGACCTGATCCAAAAGCTGTCGCGCCATCTCCAAGTCGCGGCGTGCGTCATCACTCTGCGCTTCACCAGCGTTTTCAAGCCAGGTAATGAGGTGCTCAAGCTGGCGTCTTTCGTCAGCACCGGTGATATCATCATGCATGCTCATGCTCAGTGATCCCCGCGATCGGGGGCACCCGACACGCTGTTCTGTTGCAGATGCGCGGCCCAAGCGGCTGCGACATCAGACATGTCCTCCGACGCGGTCACGTGTACAAGGGTTTTTCCCTCACAAAGGTACATGCCGGTGGCATGGCCGTGCTGACCGAAAACCGGCAGAATGAGCCAGGCCTCATCTGCCGTACGCACCTCATCAAACTCGCGCTGCAATTCCTGCAAAAGCTCTGGCGGCGGCAACAGGTCATCCTGACCGGATATGTTTTCCAAGACACCATCTGCGGTCAGCGTTGCCGTGGCATCCGACAGATTGAAAAGCACGTCCTCAAAGGTCTGATCGGCGGGTACTTCCTGAACGGGTTTTTTTTCTTCAAACCAGCCGCTTTCCTGGCAATAGTTCAACACATCACGGCCCGGCACGCCCGCGCCATCGGACACGATATCCTCCGTCAGACTCTCCGGTGTGATGCTGATCGCGCCGTCCGCCGCAGTAAGGTGCTTGAGAGATTGGGCCACATCGTCCGGTTTTTTGACCCAGACCAAGGGCTCATCTTCAGTATCGGCCTTGAGGATGCGGGCATTCGCCACCAGCAGCCGGACGACATTATTGCCAACTGCGAAACTCAGCACCCGCGGCAGAATGGTATCCGACGTCTCATTCAGGATCACCCGCAGCTTTTCTTCAGGCGACGCCGCATCAATCTGCTGTTGGCCACCGCTTAAAGAGGCCATTCTCTCATCCAGCCGAGACAGGATCGCAATGGCAGTCGGATCAACCGGCATCGGCACCCTCCTCCAGGCCAAAGATATCATTGATGCGATGGCCGGTTTTCCTGACCCGGTCGACCGTCAGCTCCAGATCGTCGACCGAGGTGCAGTCAAAACAAAGCGCATGCTCGACCTCCGCACAGTTCCGCAAATACACGCCAACCCGCGACGGCTCGAACAGAAAAAACGGCGTCATCGATGCGCCTGTCGAAATGATTGTGAACCGGTCTTTCATGCACAGGCGCGCGGCATGATCCGCCAACCTGTCGTAGAATTCCTGAGGGCGCCGCACCTCGCTGGCGGTGCCCAGTACGAGCCCTGCCGACATATCGACATAACAGGCGCTTTGACACGCTGGCACGGATTGCAAACTTTCCTGCAGTACTTCGTTAAGCGACAAACCTGAATTCCCCATCAATTGTGCAGGCTGTTGGCAACGCAGCATGCCGCGTCACGCCCATCAGTTTCAACTACACGTCAGTCGAGACCCTCCCGCGTGCAGGTCTGATTTTCCGGCTCCGCATTCCTCAGCGAAACACAAACCTTCCTGCTCCATCCGTTCGATCAGCTGACCGACGGCGCCCAGAACATCCGGAATGCTTTCGATCTCGAATTCGGCAACGATCTGGCTCCATATCGCGGAGGCTGCACCTGCCTTAGCACTAACTCCCGTTTCGACCAGCTCGGGATCTGCCGTCAAGACCTTGTCGGCTTCCTCTCCTTCGCCATTGTCGTCATCATCGTGGAAGAGGCTCTGCAGGTTGGACAAGGCCGACTCCATGTTATTTTCCGGATCAGGAGCGATATCCTCACCACCGTGATCAGGGCCTTCCTCTACACTCAGGTCGGGGCTGATCTCGGTGCTCAGGTCGTTGTCCGGGTCCATAGCGTCCATCGCAGCAGGCGTCATCGCGTGCTCGGACATGTCATCCGCCTCCGGGTCGCTGGCTTCGTCGGCAACCAGGACGGGGCTTTCGCGAAGCTGCGGCTCTTCCTCAACCTGTTCTTCGTCCGCGAACAGCGGTTTGCTTTCAATCCGAAGGTCACACTCAGCCTGCGGTTCACTCTCAATCTGCGGCTCGTCGCTAACCTGTTCCTCGCCCTCAGGCGAGTAGTTCGCATTTTCAGCGGCTTTGGCTTTCTCCAATAGCTCAGCCATCTCGCCTGATTCAGAAACACTCAGCACGCGACTGCGCACGTCTTCCGCCTTTTCGGCGCTGATGCGCTCACGACCCGACCCGGATTTGCGCGTCACCCGCATCGGGCGCACCCGAGGCATAACCGGCTCTTCAGCAACAGCCGTATCGGCGGCTTCCGCCAACGGGGTCGAGATGCTGCTTTCCTGTTCAGCAAGACGGGTCAGCGTGGCCAGCAGCGCCGTGCCGCCGCTCTGCTCCAACAGGTCGGACGCATCAGGGTTCTCCTTTCCCGCCAGCGCATCGACTGCCGAAAACATGATAATGTCGCCGAACAGGCTACCCGCTTCATGCGTCAGGCGTCGCTTCACGCGCTCACGGTTCCTTGCATCCAGCTTGTCTGACCGCGTTGCCAACAGAATTGAACGTTCCTGAAGAGCCTGCGGCACCTGACCCCAGGCGCTGTTTTCGCTTGCCCGCCAGGCCTGCGTCGCGTGGGTGCACCAAATAATGATATCGGCGTTTTCAAGCGCTGTGTCGCGATGGAACTCGGGAATATTAGGGTCCGAGATGCCCGGCGTGTCGATCAGATCGAAACTCTCCAGGAATTCGCTTTGCGCGTAAATCTTTATGTAACGCACGGTGCTGACATCCAGCGACTGGATATCTGCAAGATCAACCGTGTGCTCGTTATTGTCGCTGTCAACATAGTAGGGTGACGCGTCCCCATGGCTCAACCAGACCGGAGGTACCTGTGTCGCCGTCACCTTGGTCGGCAAAATATCCCTGCCCACCAGAAAGTTGATCAGCGTGGTCTTACCCGCGCTGAACTCTCCCAACAGCGCGATACATGGTTTAGCCCCCTTGACCGCCCCCTCATCCGTGGCTTGCCCGGTGGCGTCGGGCGTGCCCGTGAAATTGGCTAAGGTCATCAGAACTCTCCTACTGCTGACATTTTGTCTAGATCGCGAACCATTTCCGAGCACATAGCTGCGTCATGATCGGACTGGCGCTGAGCATCGGCAGATTTCGCCGGTTGTTGCTTGTCGCCATTCGCAAGGGTCTCGACCATCTCTAGATGCTCGTGCATGAATTCGTTATAGGCCGACCGGCATTCTTCAAGCAGCTCCGGCACCTGAGACTGGATGACCTCGGAAATGACGGTCTGAATTTCCGCCCGGATCAGCTCTGCGTATTGACTGGCAGAGGTCTCGTAGCCGCGGCGCTGCTGCCACCACCTGCGCCACCAGTTACCCTGAAGGTCAAGTGCGATGGTTTTTCCCAGGCTGACCGGCGGCGGTACGCGCGGAAGGACCGGCGGTTCGATCCTCAGGTCATCAAGATGCCCCGCCATCGACTCGCGGTAGAGTGTTTCCACTTCCTGAGCGGTTGTGCCAAGTAACTGCCCGACGCGGGATTTGAACTGGCGGGCGAAACTGGCGTAGGCCGAACGGTGCAGCATACGAAGCCCCGCCGGTTCATATGTCCAGGTGCCCTGCTCCCCGTACATCTCGAAGTGATTGACCAGCGACGTCGTCGCGCGGTGAACGAAATCCTCCTGCGCCCGCTCCATCCGTGCCAGAAGATCACCGTGCAACTGCTCGCAGAGCGACCCCAGTTCCTGTCCACGATTGACGGCGATATCCTTGATCATCGACGCCGGAACCTCCCCGTTCAGCGCCATCAGCGGTTGCCCGTCAGCGCTGGATTTCTGCGCGGTGGCCATCACCTTGGTCTCACTCGCCAGGTTATGGGTGCGGCGCCGTATCCGTTCATAGGCATGCAGTGCGCTGCCCTGCGAAATGCGCTCGGCCAACGTAGTCAATAGTGACGGCAGGCCGGAAAAATGCCAGACGGTTTCTTCAAGCGTCTGGTCTTTCATGTCAGGCTCTTCATTCAGAAAAGTCTCCAACACGTTAAGGGACGTATCGGGCATCGCGCCCATGTCACCGGTCAGCGCTGCTTCGGCCCACATCGCACTTCCGAAAATGATCGGAACCTCTGTTTCGATTTGATGTGAGCGCAATGTATCGCGGATGCTGTCGCGGATTTCCGGGATCTGCTCGGCGGGGTTTTCCAATTCGTCCACACGGTTCACGAAAAGCACGATCTGGCGCTTCTCAAGCGTGGAAATGATCCGCATCAGCGCGATATCAACCGTGGTCAACGCCTGATGCGCCGCCAAAACCACAACGCAGAGTTCCGCGCCACGCAGGCTGCGAATTGTGATCTGCTCACGCATCATGAATGTGTCGTTCACGCCCGGCGTGTCACAGACCTGCATCGGCATCGCGTAATGCGGCACATCCAGAAACAACTCGGCTGATTTGGTTATGTCGGCAAAGCAACCGGTCTTGGCATTAATGCCGTCGATGTCGTAGTCGTCACCAAGGCTGACATACCGCTCCATCAGCTCGGTATCGACATAGCCATAGTCGTGTGTCTGCCCCAGAAGCATCTCAAAATGCTTGCCCAACCGACGCTCGGTCTTGGCACGCATCTCCTGAATTTGGCGTTCGATATCCGCCATTTCATCAGGTGCGCCCGCGCGGTTGGCCAGCTCTCCCAGACGGCCGCCATTCCTGGTCAGCGTATCCCAGTCACCTTTATCGAGAAATGTGAAACGTGCCTTGATCTCATCTTCGGGCGGGTTCTGAGGCACTTCATTGCGGATGTTGATCGAGGTCACGACTGACGTCCACGGGTTCACATCCGCAGGCAAAAGGCCCGGTGATCCAGCCAGCACATTTGTCAGAGACGATTTACCTGCCTTAACCTGCCCGACCAGAATGACCTTCGCCGAAAACTGCCTGAGACGAAACAGCAGCGATTTGGCCCGCGCTGACACCCGGGCGTCCGGCAAGGATGCCAGGCGCTCCAGTTTCTCGACAAGGGCCGAAAAATCATTGCGCCGCTCGGCAAACGCTTCATTGCCGCTAGACAGAAGATGTAAATTCTGGACCATAACAGTTTCTCAGACCAATTTATCCCAGCTGCTCAAAACAGATCATGCTGCCATTGAGGGTTGGTAGCTTCGGTTCAGCGCGCTTGTGACATCCAAGGCAGCGCAGACGAGTTCGGTTCGGACGGGGCTCAGACCCTCGGCCATCAGGCCCAGCGCCAGAATGCGAATGGTTTCAAAGCAATCGCCTTGTGTCATCGACAACAGAACCTCGGCTTTATCATGGCCGTCATTACCCGATGCCCACAGCGTCATACGCCGGTTTTTCAGCATGTAGTTGTCACCGTTATAATCGATCATCTGGATCGCAAGGCCGATGTCAGGAGCGATGCGCCGCAGCGTTGCAAGTTCCGATTCCAGTTCCCGGCTCTGAAGTGCTTTCATCAGGTCCGGGTTGCAGGCGACAGGGTAATTGGTGCTGTTTGTCATGATTTTGTCTCGACTCTCTTGCGACAAAAATTCGGTAGGCAAAGATCTGAAGGGTAATCATACGAACCAAGGGGCGATCACGGCCACATCGCGGCCGTGATCAATTCATGTCAGAGACCTCAGTTGGAGAGGTTGTTCACATCTACCAATGAATCCGAGATAAGCGCATACCACTCACCCGACTGGCGCATTTCGGTCAGCCCGCGGTTGATGAGCGCCTGATAGACCCGACCACGAGGATTGGTCTTGTGCGTGATCAGGTGCAGCGTCTCCAGTTTGGACAGGTTGGGGTTGGGAAGGGCTTCCGCTGCTTCGGGCACTTCCGACGCAGCAGCGGCACCGTTTTCAAGGTCCAGCGACACCATATCAACGTCACCCTTCGCCAGCAGTTCCATGCACTCCTTGGCCGAGTTGGGACGCACAAAGGTCACGACCGGATCATTGAGACCTTCAGTGTTCAGGTCGGCTGTCGACCATCCGTCGACCCGGCAGATACGCGCACCGGCGTAATCCGCAAAGGATGTTACGTTCGCGTAGTCATTACCCGGCATCGACCAATACGCTGCAACCGTTTCATAGATCGGCTGCGAGAAATCGTATTCGTCGCAGCGCTTGCGCGACTCGTCATTCAGAAGGTCGTATTTGCTGCAATCGGGCTTGATCCAGGCCACCGAGACATCGAAGGCGCCAAGCGGCAGGAGTGTCTCCATATGCGAGCCCCAGTCATCGACGAAGCTGACGGTGAATTCGCGGTCGTTGCCGCCACGTTGCATGGCAGTCGACGCAACACGTACCAACATACCGCCACCCTTCAGGTCCTCGCCAGTGAACGGCGCCCAGCCATTACCGCTGACAATTTTGATCGGCGGTTCGTAGATGTTCGATTTCTTGGCGCGGGCTGCCTGGATGGCTTCCTGCTCTTCAATGACATCCTGGTGGGATTTACCCGAGGCAAGATTGCCGTCCGCACAGGGGATCTCCAACAGCGTGCCTTCTTCCAGCCTGTTCGGATCCGAAATCTTGTTCCGGTTGGCGTTAAAGATCATCTGGTAGTCAAATGTACCAAAGGCGGTCTGTGCAATGCTGCCCAGAGAATCTCCGTCCTTGACCGTGTAATCCGAGCACGCTTCCTGCGCTGCGGCCGTTGTCGACAGTGTTGCCATGGCGATGACGGCCATTGAGCCGCGTGCCATATTCTTTACATTACAAAGCATTTCTTGCTCCTTCTCAATTTGGTTTATTCGGTCGGCGCGACGCGCCACTCTTGTTGTGCGGTTGAGATTGGCCGCCCGCTCACCGCGAAAGCTCATGGGCCGCCGGTTTGGGCAGAGATCAGTTCATGACACTGCCCGCCTGTACCTGGATTTCACTCTGTAACCCTTCAGCTATGAGGTCTCGCCACTCGCCTGACTGATGCATGTTGAGCAGGCCGCGATTTAGCATTTCGATCAATTTCTCAGCGTTCGGATTCTCGCGATGCACCGCAATCTGAAGCGACACGATATTGTTCAGGTTCGGGTTCTCCGAAACCACTTCCGAGATACCCATCGCCTCGGCAGCATGGCTGCCGGCGCGAGAGTCCAGCGCGACAACATCAACCTCGCCCGCCATCAGCATGTCGAAACAGTCGCTAATCCGTTCAGGCTGGGTCAGTTTGGTAACCGGGGGCAATAGATACAGCTCGGCCAGATGCGTTGTCGGGTAGCCTTCGGGCCGGCAAATGTTGGCACCTTCAAGGTCGACGAAATCCACAGTGCTGTCATAGCCACTGCCATTCTGGGCGAAGAACACTTCGACAATCTCGTAGAATGGCGCCGAATAGATATAGGTCTCGCACCCTTTCGCCTCGTATTGTGTCAGCTTTACCGAGTTCTCGCAGGCAGGCTGAGTCCAGGGGAAGCTGGCGTCAAAGGCCATTGACGGCAGCAACGCCTCAAGATGCGCTGCCCAGTCATTTACAAACGTGACGGTGTATTCCTGTTCGGGATCGGCCCGCAACATCGCGCGCTCGACAAGCGTTGTGAAAATCCCCTGCCGGGGCAGGCTTTCGTCGGTATAGGGCAGATAGCCATTGGCCGTGACGAAACTGATCGCATCAGGTGCCATTTCAGCCAGCGTCGGCGCTTTTTGCTGCTCGCCCGGAAGCGATCCATCGGCGCAGGGCAACCGCAAGACAATGCCCACTTCGATGATGTTGGGATTGCGCCCAACCTCATCCCTGTTGGCATCATAGATCACCCGGAAGTCATTATTTCCGTAGGCTTTCTTGGTGATTCCACGCAGGCTGTCGCCTTTTTTAACTCGATAGATCTCGCAGGCGCTCTGGGCATAGCTGGTTTCTGGCAAAAGGGCAGAGGCAGCTACAGTGAGCAGTGCGAAGGCGGTCATCTTCTTCATCTTATGGTCCTTTCGAACTCTCAGTGGGGTGGTGGCTGAACTGCCAGTCACCGCCCATTATTGTTTCTAACTCATCGTTCTGGGCCGATACCTTGATCACCGCGACCGACACATTGTCCTGGTCCGGGTCATTCAACTCGGCAACGGCGGCCATCAGCGCTTGCGCGATCTCTTCGCTGCTGCTGTCCCGGTTGGCTTTGACGATTTCGCAGATTTGGTCATCTTCCAGAAATTGCAGCCCGTCGCTCGAGGCGATGACGATATCGCCCGCCTCAAGGTCCACCGGCGCCTGGCCGTAATCGATCCGCGGAATGGTCTCGCCCATCAGCACAGATGTCAGGCAATTCCGGTCCGGGTGATTTTTTGCGGCTTCTTCGTTCAACATCCCGCAGCGGAACATCAGGTCGATCTGAGGCGCCATCGAATGGTCTTCGTTGACCTGCCTGATCTGGCCGTTGTTGAACACATAAAGCGGTGAGTCACCCACAGAAATCCAATGCAGGCGGCGACCGCTCAACACGGGAACCACAAGCGTCGTGCCCATTCCGGCAACATCGCGATTATTGGCGACATAGGCGGCAATCGACGCATTCGCTTCAAGCGTGGCCTCTTTAAGAAACTCAGGTATGGCGCTATCTTCAATCACACCTTCTTCAAGGCGCTCTTGCAGAACATCGACCAGTTTTGTGACAACGATCCTGCTAGCAATATCTCCGGCCTCGTGACCGCCCATGCCATCGGCAAGAACCACAAATCCTGAATCGTCGTCGATCACGCCAAAGGCAACCGCGTCTTCCTGGTAATCCCGCTGTCCCTGATCCAGCGCAGCTGCGACATCATAGATCATCTTCAGTGCGCCTCGTCTTCAGACCAGCAGAAGTTTTCGTTGCAGAAGCCAACGAAACTCAGGGTGGTTTCGCCAACCCGGATCTGATCCCCGTTTTGCAGGGTTTCGGTGCTCAGTACCGGCGCGCCGTTCAGACGCACGATATTCGTCTTACCGCCATGACCCAGATAGAAGCTGCGGGTTTCCGCATCGTAAGCTACCGCCGCATGGTTCGATCTTGAGATGCTGTTGTCGCCAAAATCCAGCTGGATGGTCTGGTCGTCATCTCGACCAATCAGCGATACGCCGCTTTGCAGCGCCATCGCAGTGCCACGCCCGGGGCCGCTGGTAATGACAAGCCAGCCGGTTGGAAAATCGGTGGTCGCCCGCGCCTTTTCCTGAGGCGCTGATTTGAACAGTTCTTCGGTCCGGCCATCAGACCGGTCGAAGCCCAGCAATGTCGTCTTGACCCGGCTCTTGCGGCGTGTTGGTGCCGAGGCCGGTTCGGGCGCGCTTGGTGATGCTTCTTCCGGCGCCGCAGCGCTGGCATCCGCCGGTGCTTCAGTGTCTGCAACGGGGGCGCTGGCCTCTGCTTCGGCCGGCGTGGTGGTTTCAGGTGCCGGAGCCTCAGGTTCAGGAGCCGCAGCAACGGGGGGCTCAGGCGCGGGGGCTGGGCTTGGCTCAATCGACTGCGTATCAGCCGCTGCCGTGCGCTGTGCCACCTCGACCTGCTGATCGCCAGATGCGCGGGTCAGATCGAAACCGCCAATCGTTGCAAGCGGGTCCTCTTCTGATGTCGATGAAAACAGCAGGGCGTCCACGCCATTCATTCCGCCGTTTGCCGGTGCATCGTTTGTGTGGCGCCGCTTTAATCTGGCCAAGGGGCTTTGTCGCTTCATCATCCTGTTCCTTGCTCTTATGTCGGCTTGATCCGATTTCCTGGGATCATTTATGCCTTTGATATTCTGACTTTATTCTGTGTCCGACTTATGATTGACCCCGAGCCAGAAATAGCTCGGCAACAGATGTCGTGTCGTTGCGACGTACCTCAAAGCGGGCTGCCTCGATCTCGTTTTCGACCAACTTGCTGTAAATGCTTTCAAGGTCTTCCGGGGTGTCGATCTTGGTCCCCGTGACGGTTTCCATCAGAAGAATATCACCCTTCTGAATTGACCCGGACGTATTGGCGCCAACCGCATGCACTTCGGCGACCCACTTGCCCTCCACCTGGGAGAAACGGATGTTGGTGCCATCGGCAAGCCAGACATCCCGCACAACCTGCACCGTCAGCAGACCACGTTCAAAGCGCTGCGTTCCCGCGTCCTTGAAACGTACACCCGCGCGCGCATAGCCGTCGGGATCAACGTTCAGCCCGTTCAGGATAAGCGACGCAACACCGAATTTTCCGTCCAGCGGAACCTCATTCACCGCATAGATTACGGTACCTTCTCTTATCCAGTCCCCGGCGATGCCAAGGTCCGCATCCGGATCAATCTGAGTGATCAGCGCCGTTTCGGCACTCCGGACCCGCTGCAGCGATACATCAAAAGGCATCACCACATCCCAGACCGACAAGGTGATCTGCTGTGGGGCGATGGGTTGGGGCAATTGCGTTTCTGTCAAGACTACCGCAGCCGTTACGACCTCAGCTTCTGCTGCAATAACAGTCTCGGCTTCCACTTCGGTGGCAATCCCGGCAACTTCTTCCTCTTCGATCGCGGCCACTTCATCCGCTTCGGGTAACGCCTCCGCGATCATTGCCGTTACCTCGGCTGGTTCTTCCGCCGCACCTGCGGTCTCGACTGTCGGCGCGTCGGTCTCAGCCTCGGCGACGGCCGCCGCAACGATCTCCTCGACCGGCTCCGCCGCACCCTCTGTTGCGACATCGGTAACGGCCTCGACCGTGTCCGCGCCAACAGCGACATCAGCATCTTCAGAAGTCAGTGCCGCCACGATGGTGGCATCGTCGATAGCGTTGTCGGTGGCTTCCGTCACATCGTCGGTGACGGCGGTAGCGGCAACCTCAGCTTGCAGCTCCTGCGCAACCGGCTGGGCACCGTCTGATTGCAGCATGACGTAGCCCGCGACTGACGCCAGCACGACCAGAGACACGCCAGCCATCAACAGCGCACGCGACCGGGGCTTATCCTGGATAGCGGCAGCCACTGCCGGCTCAATCGGCGCGGTTGAAGCCGGTTCTACCTCAGCCGGTCTGGCCGCGATCGATGCCACCACATTTTCAGCGGATTCTTCAAGATTATCTGCTTCAACGTCGTCCTGGTCATCGACGCTTGCCTGGATAATCGTCTTGATGCTCGCCTCGATCGCCGGGTCGTATTTTGCCTCGTTCTCGGTGGCAGATTGGGCATCGGAGCCTTGCGCCTGTGCGTCGTCAAGATAGGCCAGCCAGTCAGCGGCAGAACGCATCCGCTTGTCCGGCATCGCGTTCATCGCTTTGTCGATCGCCTCCAGGAAACCTGCGGGATAACCCGGGAAACGCCCTGCAAGCTTCTTGTAAGGGTCTTCTTTTTGTTCAGCGAGCGCCGCAAGACGCTGCTGGCCATTGACCGGCGCTTCCTGACTGATCGCATGATAGAGCGATGCAGCGAACGAATAGAGATCGCTCCACGGGCCCTGTTCACCGCCAGCGATATAGAACTCCTGCGGGGAATATCCATCTTTCACCACACGCAGCGCCGAAAGCGCCCGGTTGGTATTTGTGGCATGCTCGCGCGCCGCACCAAAATCGATCAGAATGGGTTCGCCGGTGGAATCGATAAGGATGTTATCGGGCGAGATATCGCGGTGCAGAATGTCGTGCGAATGTACAAATCCGATCGCTTCAAGCAATTTCCGGGTAACGCCGACAATCTCGTCAGGGGACAGGCTTTTGTCATCACTGTCGATGATTTCAAGCAGGTCTTTGCCATCCACGAAGTCGATCGCCATATAGGCGGTGTCATTGTCTTCAAAAATCTGGTGAACACCCACGATGTTCGGATGCTCAAGGTTCGACAGGCTGCGCGCCTCCTGAACGAACAACCGGATGATCGATTTCAGCTCGCCCTGATGCGCACGTGATCTGGCTTTGACGATGGTGTTGGTCCGACGGCAAAATGCGCCGGGGAAACATTCTTTGATCACCACGTCCCGGTCCAGGCTGTCCTTGGCCAGATAGGTGATGCCGAAGCCGCCATTATTCAGGAATTTCGTGATCGTATATTGCCCATGTAGCAACACGGTTCCGGGCTGCAGCTCGTCCAAAAGCTGTTCGGAATCGAGGCCTTCTGCAGACATTTCTCCATTCGGCGTGAATTCACGATCGTCCTCAACGACTTCCGGTTCTTTCTTGGCGACTGACATTTTCCTTCAGCTCCTGATTTCGAACAGCCGGTTTGCAAATGGCCACTCTGTTTTTAGTCCCTTCGAAATTCGTGTGGCTTTTTGCGCAAAGTGAGGCCAAACACGGCTGTGGGAGAGAAAGATTTAGGCCAAATTTGTTACAAACTTGACTCCAGTCCCTCAGGTTATGGACTGACTTAACTTTTGGTTATAGTTAGCCGTTTCGATATAAGCTGGCTGTTTCCCGTTAAGATTCGATAACGGGCCTTTTGCACTGTTTGTTTCCAGATGAAGACCGAATACCACCAGAAGTGACCGCAATACGAGATATTGGGCTTTCGGCCTCAACCGACACCAGTTTACGGCGAAAATATGCAGAACTGCGGGTCTGCGGCGCTAAAACGACGCAGACCTTCGAAGCACGAACACAGCCAAAATACCTTTACTTGGATTTGGCCGGCTTCTTGCTTCGGGTCACCTTGTACTCTTCCGGGATCGGCATCCGATTGAACGCATCCAGACCGGCAATTTTATATGCCTCGGCAAGGGTCGGGTAATTGAATGTATTCTGCACGAAATAGTCCACCGTGCCCTTCAGGTTCAGCACCGCCTGGGCGATGTGAATAAGCTCGGTCGCCCCTTCACCCACGATCTGTACACCCAGAACCCGGCGGGTTTTCAGGCTGAAAAGCATCTTCAGCATGCCGTGCTCAAGCCCCATGATATGGCCCCGGCTGGTTTCGCGGAACCGTGCCACGCCGATTTCATAGGGGATGCCGCGTTCCTGCATTTCCTCTTCGGACATGCCGCAGGTGCTGATCTCCGGCACCGAATAGATACCGTAGGGATACCACGGGCTTTCACCCAGTGTCGGCACCTCCAGCGCATGGCAAGCGGCAACGCGGCCCTGCTGGATCGACGTCGACGCCAGGCTGGGGTGGCCGATAACGTCACCAGTGGCGTAGATATGAGGGATCTTGGTCTGATAGGTCTTGCGATCCACCGCCAGGCGACCGCGATGATCAGTCTCAAGTCCGACCGCATCAAGGTTCAGCCTGGTCGTCGCCCCCATCCGCCCAGCGGCAAAGAGCAGCATTTCGCTGCGCACATGGCGCCCGTTGGCCATGGTCACTTCGACATGTTCGCCCGCATCCTCGATCTTTTCGATCTCGGAGCCAAGCCGCAGGTCAACGCCGTTGTCGCGGATCTGGTGGGTGAATTCGCGGATCGTCTGCTGGTCGATGAAATCGAGGAAACTATCGCGCGGTTCGATCAGTGTCACCCGCACATCAAGCGCCGAGAACATCGTGGCATACTCAACCCCGATCACCCCCGCGCCCACCACGGTCAGGCTGCGCGGGATCTGACCCAGTTCGAGAAATTCATCACTATCCACGACCGTACTGCCATTGAACGGCACATTTTCAGGCCGATAGGTCTTGGTGCCTGTCGCGATCAGGAAACGGTCGGCAGTCACGATGTTGAAATCCCCCGCCTCGGTCGCGACCTCGATCGTGTTGGGGTCGGTAAACCGCGCCATGCCCATCATCGTATCGACATGGTTGCGGTTGAACTGATGTTCCAGCACGTCGACCTCGTAATCCAGCGTCTGGTGCAGACGCGCTTTCAGGTCATCGGCGTGGATATCATCCTTTACCCGGTAGGCACGCCCGTAAAAGCTGCGTTCACGCCAGCCCGACAGGTTCAAAACGGTTTCGCGCAGGGTTTTGGACGGGATCGTGCCGGTATGCACCGAAACACCCCCCAGACGGTCCTTGCGGTCAACCACCAGCACACGGCGCTTAAGCTTACCCGCCTGAATGGCCGCCGAGCGCCCGGAGGGGCCGGAACCGATAACAATCAGATCATAATGGCTCATGCACTACCCCGCATAAAGTGCTTCGGCATGAAAGGCGACGTGGTCTTCCATGAAGGTCGAGATGAAGAAGTAGCTGTGATCATACCCCGGCTGCATGCGCAGCATCGCCTGCTGGCGGCGGGCAGCGGCGGCCTCGGCCAGCGCCTCGGGGCGCAAAAGGTCAATGAACTGATCGCTGGTGCCGGTATCGACAAGCACTGGCCCGTCAAAGCCTTTTTCGCGCATCAGCAGGCTGGAATCATGCGCGGCCCAAGCGCTTTCGTCGGCGCCCAGATAGGCGGTCAGCTGCTTGCGGCCCCAGTCGCTGGCCACCGGGTTGGAAATCGGCGCGAAGGCCGATACGGATCGGAACCGGCCGGGCAGACCCATCGCCAGCGTCAGCGCACCATGCCCCCCCATCGAGTGCCCCGTAATCGCCTGCCGATCGGCATCAACGGCGAAATTACCGGTGATCAGGCTGGGCAGTTCTTCGGCCAGGTAATCCCACATCCGGTAATGCGGCGTCCACGGGTCTTGTGTGGCGTTGACATAGAACCCGGCCCCCTTGCCCAGATCATAGGCGTCGTCATCGGCCACATCGTCCCCGCGCGGCGAGGTATCGGGAAAGACCAGCGCGATGCCCTGTTCCGCCGCCCAACCCTGCGCGCCCGCCTTGGTCATGGCGTTTTCATGGGTGCAGGTCAGGCCCGACAAGTACCACAACACCGGCACCGGGCCATCCTTGGCCTCCTCGGGCAGGAACAGACCGAAGGTCATGTCACAATCGCAGCTATCTGATCTGTGGGTATAGACCCCCTGCACACCGCCGAAACAGGCGTTTTCCGATTGGGTTTCCATGCGTTCCTCCCTCAACTGACCATTACAACACCGTCTCTAACAGGCCCCGCGCCGCCGGGAAACGCAAAACCGGCGCGACACCGCGCGGCTACGACATAACAAAATCAGCAGAGTATCCCCTATGTCTCCCAACCGCCGCCACATCTGCGCCGCAATCCGAAGCGCAACCTAAACGTGAGCAATAATCGGAGGGCTGTTCATGCTTCGCTATATTTTTTCTCTATTGCTTGCCATCTGCTGCGCAACGCACGTAGCGGCCCAAGCCGACCCCGCCACAGAAGCAGCCAAGGATGAGCTTTGGGCAGCGATCTCTGCCTCGGATTACGCGGCGGTTGAGGCGATAGTCGCCAATGCTCATGCAGATTACCTGAGAACCGGCAAAAATCAGGACCAGACGCGCGAATTGCTGGGCCTGTTCGACGCCAACAACCCCATGCTGGATCACTTTGCCGACGCGTGGCTTGAAACCTACCCGAATTCACCTTTCGCTCATACGGCGCGGGCGATGCTCTATAACAACGTGGCATGGAACATCCGGGGCGAAGGTCTGGCGCGCTTTACGTACCCTGACGCGCTCCGCGAATTCAGCTGGATGCAATTCAAGGCCTGGGAACAGGCCTACAAGGCCGACAATCGCCTGCTCCCGGCGTCAGATGCCGTCCTTGGGCTTGCACTTCCCAACCTCAAGCGGCGGCGCGGTTACGATGTGCTGCATCAGGTTATGAAATCTGATCCTAACATGGGCACGCTGCGGCGAGGTGTCTGGCTTAGCTCCACCAGTTGGGGCCGAGGAGGCAGCTGGAACCAGGCCGAGAAGCTCTGCGATAGCTATGGCCCGGAAGTGGACTGGCACGAAGGTGATCCGGTGACCTATTGCAAGCTCGTCGCGGGTGCCTGGGTTCATCATGCGAAACGTGGGCAATGGGCTCATGACATCCTGAAAGAAGGAGATTATCCAAGTCTCGAACTCATAGTTGTGAAACGGCTGGCGAACCGGTCAGCAACGCGCGCCGACGCCCATTTCATACAGGCATACCTGCAACGTGAAGGCGTGACCGATGCTGACAACGCCGGTAAGTTCGACCACTATGTCGCTCATAAATACAACCTTGAATTCATTGGGGAGGCACACATGCGCCGCGCCAGGGCTCATGCCCGCGAGGCGATCAAACGCGACCCCTACAATCCCGAACTGCTTGAAACCTTGCTGGCGGGCATCTCGGGTGCGCGACTGAAAGGGGACAGGTTTATTATCAAAAAGCTCGAACGACCCACACCCGAGGAACGCCTCGAATACACCCGCCGCCTGTTGGTCGCATCGCCCTATGATCCTGATCGTTGGTATAGATACGGAACGGAGCTTTATCCACAGACCAACCCCGAAGATATACTGAAAGACGACCCATTCAGGATCAACACGATCGTCTATTCCGACCATTCCCGCCGCCGGCTTCTTCAGCGTGCTATTGACAAGTGGCAACTGATGGATTCCCTCGAACGGCTGGAGGCAGAAACGCAATCAGAAGCTTTTCATAGTCTGGACGAAGAAACCAAGGCAGAGGTTCGCGGCGAGATACAAAGATGGTTGGCGGCACGGGCAACAATTGATTTCGACGAAGATCTCAGATGCCCGATGATGCGCGCCTACCGGCTGTTCGAAGCGCTGTGCGAGGATTTCGAGTCAGATGAATGCGACGTGCACCCGCAACAGGTGGAAATGTTCGAAATCGTACGTGCAGACGTCAACAAGCGGCAGGTCTGTACCGGCATTATGTCGGCCCGAACACATGAACTCTTCTTCGACCCGGTCCCGGTTGATCTGAGCGCACCCGAAGGCTGATCAGTAAAGCGCGCCGACCCAGCCGATCACCAAGGATACACTTACAACCGCCGCAACCGTCGAAATCAGGATCGACGCCGACACCCGCTGCGGCGCCACGCGGTAATGCTGCGCCAGAATATAGACATTCCCCGCCACCGGCAGGGCGGCGGCGGCAATCATCACAGCCGCAGCATAAGGTGCCACCGAAAAGAGCCACAGCGCCGACAGGGCCACGGCGGCAGGATGCAGCACCAGCTTGCAGATCGACAGCCATCCGGCGATGAAAGGCCGCTCGGCCGATTTGCCTGCCAGTGACGCGCCGATGGCAAACAGTGCGCCGGGTGTTGCGGCCCCGCCCAGAAGCGACAGGAAATCATTCATCACCACCGGAATCGGCAGCGCCAGCGCCGACCATCCCAGCCCCAGCATGATCGACACGATCATCGGGTTTTTCAGCAACCCCATGCCCACGGTACCGAGGATACGAATGTTCATCCTGCCATCCCGCGCGCCGGTGATCAGGATCACGATGAGCGAGCCGAAAAAGATCAGATCGACCGCAAGCACCAGCATGACCGGTCCAATGGCCGCCTCGCCCATCAGCAGCGTCAGCATCGGCACACCCAGAAAGCCGACATTGCCGATGGTCGCGCATTGCGCCTCGAATGCGGCAACCTCAACCCTGGCCCCCCTCAGAAACGCCACCCCGGTCACCAGCAGATACACAAACCCTGTCGCGCAGAGATAGGCAGTGACAAACTGCCAGTCCAGCACCTCGGCCAGCGACAGGTTGGCGGCGAACCTGAACAGCATCGCCGAGAGCGCGAAATAGAAGACGAACCTGGTCAGCCAGGCGGTGGCCTCTTCGTTGAAAAAGCCGGTGCGCCCGGCGACAAAGCCCAGCCCGATGATCAGGAAAAACGGCAGGGTCTGCAGGAAGATGGCCAACATGCCGTTTTGCTAGCATTATGATAAGACACATTAAACAGCGAAGTTTTTACGCCACAGAAGCCGGGGCTTTACAAAACCCGACCCGTGGCCTCATCTGGCGGGGTTCCTAACTGCCCGGAAACCCATGACCACCACGACAATTCAGCGGTCCAATCTGGCCGGTGCGCTCTGCGCGCTGATCGCGGCCATGTGCTTTTCGCTGAATGATGTGGGCATCAAATTCCTCAGCGATCAATATGCGCTGCACCAGATCGTGTTCTTTCGCGCCATTACGGGATTGGTAACATTCCTGGCGGTGATCATGCCGCTCTCGGGCGGTTGGCAACTGGTGCGCACCAGGCGGATCGGCTGGCACCTGCTGCGCGGGTTTTGCGTCGTGTCAGCCAACTCGTTTCTGTTTCTAGGGCTGGCCGTGATGCCGATTGCCGATGCGGTGGCGATATTCTTCGTCTCGCCCCTGCTGATCGCCCTCATGTCCATCGTCTTTCTGGGCGAAACTGTCGGGCCGCGGCGCTGGGTTGCCATCACTGTCGGCTTCGTCGGCGTCATGGTGATCGTCAAGCCGGGCACGTCGGCGTTTCAGCTGGCGTCGCTCTTTCCGATCGCTGCCGCCTGTCTCTATGGCGTGATGCACATCGTTGCCCGCCGCATCGGCACAACAGAAAGCGCGGCGACGATGACCTTTTACATTGTCGTCAGCTTTATCGTGGTCAGCGCAACCATCGGGTTGGCCGTGGGGGACGGGCGTTACTACGGCCAGTTCCACCCCGCCTTCGATTTCCTGCTGCGCCCCTGGGTGCCGGTCGATCTGGCCGATGTGCCGATCCTGATCATGCTGGGGGTCAGCGGTGTTCTGGGCGGGTATCTGATCAGCCAGGCCTACCGCATCGCCGAGGCCGCCTTTGCTGCGCCCTTCGAATATGTCTCGATGCCAATGGCGATCATCTGGGGCATCACCGTTTTCGGCACCTTCCCGGATCGGACCGCCTGGATCGGGATTGCACTGATCCTCGGATCAGGCTTGTATCTGGTCTGGCGCGAAACCATCAAGGGACGCGTCCGAAGCATGAGGCGCTAGCAATGACAGAGATCAGGGCGGTTGTGTTCGACGTGGGCAAGGTACTGATCGAATGGCAGCCTGAAAATCATTACGACCGGATCGTCGGCCCCGCACGGCGCCGCGCCTTTTTTGACGCATTCGATTTCTACGGGCTGATGCTCCGGATTGATGCGGGCGCGCCATTTGCCACGACCGTCAGCGCCGCCGCCGCCGCCCATCCCGACTGGGCCGAGGAATTGCACATCCTGCGTGACAGATGGTGTGATCTGGCCCAGCCCCCCATCGCCCGTTCGGTGCGCCTGATGCAGGCAGTGAAAGCGCGGGGACTGCAGATTTTTATCCTCAGCAATTTCGGTGCTGATAACTTTGCCCAAAGCGCGGCGCAGTTCGATTTTCTGCGCGATGCTGACCGCCACTACATCTCGGCCCGGATGGGGCTGTGCAAACCCGATCCGGCGATCTATGCGGCGGTCGAGCGTGACAGCGGCCTTGCGCCAGATGCCTTGCTTTTCGTCGACGACAAGTCCGAGAATGTCGAGGCCGCTCGCACCCGCGGCTGGCACGCGCATCTGTTCGAAACCGCCGCAGGCTGGGCGGACTGCCTGGTCGACGCTGGCCTGCTGACCAGAGGAGAAGCGGCATGATCTGGATCGCCCTCGCCCTGCTCGTGGCGTTGATCGCCGCACCGTTTCTTGCCGAGGCACGTCGTCCAAAGATGACCCAAGCGGCGCGCGCATCGGCACCAGGTGAATTCGCCAGCCTTTCCCGTGGCCTGACCCATTTCCGCTGGCTGGGGCCAGAAGACGGCCCCGTTGCCGTCTGTGTACACGGGCTGACCACACCGTCTTTTGTCTGGACACCGATTGCCGGGGGGCTGGCTGAGCGGGGCTTTCGCGTATTGCTCTACGATCTTTACGGGCGCGGCTATTCCGACCGGCCAAGGGGCGCGCAGGATGCAGATTTCTTTGTCGCCCAGCTGGAAGAGCTTCTGCAAAACCAGAAGGTCGAGGGCAAGATCACCCTGCTGGGCTATTCGATGGGCGGCGCAATCACAGCCGCTTTTACCGCGCATTTTCCCGACCGGGTACGCCAGCTTGTCCTGCTGGCACCATTGGGCATGGGGCATGATCTCGGCCCGATTGCGCGGCTTGTCATCAACCATAACCGGCTGGGAACATGGCTGATGATGGCGCTTTACGGCAAATCCTACCGGCAGGCGCTGGAGGGTGAACGCGGCCTGCCCAGCGCGGTCGATGGTATCGTCGATCTGCAAATGGCCGAGCTTGATTTTCGCGGCTTCCGGCCCGCCGTCCTGTCGTCAACCCGCAACATCGTGGACGAGGATATAGAAGAAAAGCACCGCGCCATCTGCGTGGCAGGTGTGCCGGTGCTGGCCATCTGGGGCCGCGAGGATGAGGTGATCCCGATCGCCGGGCTGGACAGGCTGACCGAATGGAACCCTGATGCCCGGCAGGAAGTAATTGATGCCGCAGCTCACGCGCTGGCCTATACGCACAGCGATCAGGTGCTCAATGCGCTGCGCGACCTGTCAGGTTAGTCAGCCACATGCCACTGCCCCGGGCGAAAGAGCAATCTAAATCAAGTTCAACCGCCAGAACCCGGTTACGATAACCTGAACATCAGCTTGATCGGTTTGCCCGCAGCCTGCGAGGAGAGCCTGAATATTATTTCGGAGGCGGCATGTTCCAATCCATCGCAAACGCAGTCACAGCAATCGCATTTCTGGCGACCCTGTCGGCCCCGGCATGGTCCGAGACATTCTGGATAGACCTCACCCATCCGCTACCGACCTTTCAGCCGGTACCGGGCAGCCCGGATCAGGCTGACCTTGGAAAGCCCTGGCTCAACAGCATGCCGCATGTCGCATGGGACCAGCAGGCGATCCTCAGCATTGACGTGTTTCAGACCGATACCGGCTATTACGATTCAGGCACGCTGACGGTCTATGAACATCACGGCACGCATCTGGACGCGGTCAACCACATCATCAACAGCGAGGACACATTAATCGAAGGCGGCATTCCCAACGATGCCCGCCTCGGCATGTCCGAGTTGACGCCTGCTGATCTGATCGGACCGATTGTGATGCTCGATATCGGACCTCGGGTGCGGGCCGAACTGGCAAAGAACGGTGGCGTACCCAGCCCCGATATCTCGGTCACGGATTTTTCCGACAGCTCGGAAAACGTCGTCACCGCAGAAGATATCGACGCCGTGGCCGACCAGCTTGTCGATGGCGCGTGGCTCGTGGTGAACATGGACTGGGCCAGATTTTACCTCACAGGCAGCGCCAGCCTGCGCAACTCTCCCTACTTCAACAATTTCAACCACCCCGGCCTCAACCACGCCGCGATCGACCGCCTGGCCCAGATCATCGATGAACGCGGGTTGAAACTTGGCGGCATCGCGATGGACAACATCACGATTGACACCGGGCAGGGCGCCAAAGGCGCGGGTGCGTACCCGATGCAGACCAATGCCTGGTACAGCCATACGGTACTGATGCAGCGCGGTGTGCTGTTTGTCGAAAACCTGGCCGAAGTGAATGAACTGGCCGAGGTGATGAACGCGGGCGCAGCCTGTACGCTTATTGTCGGCGCTCCGAAACATGTCCGCGGCACCGGCGGACCCAGCCGCGTCTTTGCCATGTGCGAGAGCTGAACGGCACACAAGACATTGTGAATTCGGCCTGGCCGCGTGACGTTTTTAAGCGCGATTCCAGGTAAATCGGGGCATCAAGCGCCCGTATCATCGTATCCATGAGAACATATTTTTCTTGCCTTGTGGCGCAGGTAGTCTATCGGGGACTGCAACAATCAACATGATACAGGCACATGACAGAATATTCCGAGATTACGCCCGCGCACCCTGTTGAAACTTCGTCACGCGATTGGGTCAAGATCCTCGCCGCCTACCGCGAACCAAATCACCTGCGCAGCATTTTCGAGACCGCGATCAGCATCGGGCCGTTTCTGCTTCTCTGGGCGCTGGCCTGGTATACGCTCTCGATCAGCTATTGGCTTACCTTCGGTATTTCAGTGCTCAACGCCGCCTTCCTGTTGCGGCTCTTTACGATTCAGCATGATTGCGGCCATGGCGCGTTTTTTGCCAACCGCAAGGTCAGCGACTGGGTGGGGCGTGTAATCGGCGTGCTGACCCTGACCCCCTACGATGTCTGGCGGCGCACCCATTCGGCGCATCACAGCGGCTCGGGCAATCTGGCGCGTCGCGGCATGGGCGATATTCATACCTATACCGTGACCGAATTCCGCGCTCTGACACCCTTTCAGCGGCTGAAGTACCGTGCCTATCGTCACCCGCTGACCCTCTTCGGTCTGGCGCCGGGGTACCTCTTTCTGTTGCAAAACCGCATTCCACTGGGGTTGATGAACAACCTGCGCTACTGGATCAGCGCGCTCGGCACCAATGTCGTGATCTTCGCCGCACTGGCCGTGATCTGGTATTTCGGCGGCTTTGCCCCGATCCTCCTGATCTTCCTGCCCACAACCTTGCTGGCGGCCACTGCTGGCATGTGGTTGTTCTACGTTCAGCATCAGTTCGAGCACACCCATTGGGATCATGACGGCGACTGGCAATTGCACGACGCCGCGCTGCATGGCAGTTCGCATTATGTGATGCCCAAGGTGTTGCAATGGTTCAGCGCCAATATCGGCATTCACCATGTGCACCACCTCTACAGCCGTATCCCGTTCTATCGTCTGACCGAAGTGCTGCGCGATCACGCCGAGCTTGACAGATGCAATCGCATGACCATCCGCGAAAGCCTGAGCTGCGCCCGGCTGCACCTCTGGGATGAGAACAGCAAACGGCTCTTGTCCTTTGCCCAAGCCCGCGCGCTTCCCGGCTGACGGGCGACCCTGCACTAAAACGTACTGATGGCCCGCCTGCTGCGGAACGTACGTAATATGCCTACATGTCGTACGTCCCGTACGCACCATACCGCTGAGGCTTGGGCGTTCAGGTGCTGCGAGGGCTCAGCGCCCGCTCCCGTACCGGCAGGTGCACGATCGCGCTGAAGGCACCTATGCTGACACCGATCCACCAGACCACAGTGTAACTGCCGTAGATATCATACATTTGACCGCCCAGCCAAACCCCCAGGAAGCCACCCAGCTGATGGCTGAAAAACACGATCCCATAAAGCGTACCCATATAGCGCAACCCGTAGATATGCGCGATCAGCCCGCTGGTCAGGGGCACCGTCGCCAGCCAAAGCGCCCCCATCAGGCCTGAAAACAGCAGCACCGTCGCGGGCGTGATCGGCGTCATGATGAACGCCGCCGATACCAGTGTTCGTGCGGTGTAAATCGCGGCCAGCAGACATTTTTTTGAATAACGTTTCCCCAGCCAACCCGCTGTCAGCGTACCTGCAATATTGGCCAGACCAATCAGCGAAATAGCTACGGCACCCAAGGCCGATGTGCTGGTGATTCCCATCGTATGCAGCGTCCCGCCCGGCGCAATTGGTCCGCACATCTCGGTCACGAAGGCCGGAAAATGCGCGGTGATGAACGCCACCTGATAACCACAGCTGAAGAAACCCAGAAAAATCAGTGTATAACTCGGATCGCGGAATGCCCTGCCCAGGATCTGCCCCATGCTCTCTTCCAGCTCGGCCTTGCCTGCCGTCATGGGCGCACGCATCATTGGCAGAACGCTCAACGTTGCCAGTATCGTCACGGCAAATACCACAAACACCATCTGCCAACTCATTAGCGACAAAAGAAACTCCGCCAGCGGCGCACCAAAGACTTGCCCCGCTGACCCGGCAGCGGTCGCGATCGCCAGGCTCATCGAACGGTTTTCATCGCTGCTGGCACGGCCGACCACCGCAAGAATGACGCCAAACCCGGTACCCGCGATGCCAAACCCAACAAGGATCTCATAAAGCTGATGCGCCTCCGGCGTCACCGCGAAAGACGACAGGACCAGGCCGGCGGCATAGGTAAGCGCCCCCAGCACAATCGCTTTGCGATCTCCGATCCGCTCGGCCATCGCGCCAAATATCGGCTGCCCGATCCCCCAGGCTAGGTTCTGGATCGCAATCGCCAGGCTGAATTCACTGCGCAGCCAGTTGAACTCTTCAGCAATCGGGATCTGAAAAACACCGAAGCTCGCACGGATCGCGAAAGAGATCAGCATGATCACGCACCCGGCTATCAGCACCGGCGTGAATATCGGGATCGGCTTTGTCATCGGGTCTCTCCGTCGCGCGACTGCCAATCTACGAGCCCCGCAGGATTGGTCAAATCACGACTTGTGATATCGACAATCAGCATCTGTTCGCGCTTTTCTTATGCCTCCTGCCGCGATATTCCAAACGGATGGAAACACTTTCCGCGAAATACGCGCGCCTTGTCGATGCCGGTGATCTGACACCCGACGACACACAACAGGCGGTGCTGCCCCTGTTCGAACGCATCCAGATCGAACTGGCTGAAACACCTAAGAAAACCTGGTTTCGCAAAGCCGCAGAGCCGCCCAAGGGCCTCTATCTCTGGGGCGGTGTCGGGCGTGGAAAGTCTATGCTGATGGACATGTTCGTCGAGACGCTGGAAATTCCCAACCGGCGCGTGCATTTCCACGCCTTCATGCAGGAAATCCATCGCGGCATGCACGCCGCCCGCGGGCGCGGTGAGAAGGATGCGCTGGCGCCGGTCGCCAAAGAGGTCGCGCAATCGGCCCGCCTGCTGGCCTTTGACGAAATGCAGATCACCGACATCACCGATGCAATGATTGTCGGGCGCCTCTTCGAAGCCCTGTTCGAGGCCGGGGTGGTGGTGGTAACCACCTCTAATCGTATACCGGACGATCTATACAAGGACGGCCTGAACCGCCAGTTGTTCCTGCCCTTCATCGATCTGGTGAAGGATCGGATGGTGGTGCATGAAATGGTCAGCCCGACCGATTACCGTCAGGGCAAACTGGCGGGCAGCCCGACCTATTTCACCCCCATCAATGACGAAACCCGCGCCCAGATCCGGGCAATCTGGCAGGATCTTTCCGACGGCGAAAGCGAACCCCTGACGCTGCATGTCAACAAACGCGAGGTCGAACTGCCCGGCTTTCACAACGGGGTCGCGCGGGCGTCGTTTTACGATCTCTGCGGCAAACCGCTTGGCCCGGCAGATTATCTCGCCCTGGCCGAGGCCGCGCGTATGCTGGTCCTTGAAAACATCCCGCAACTCAGCCGGTCCAATTTCAACGAGGCCAAGCGCTTTGTCACCCTGATCGACGCACTCTACGAAGCCAAAGTCAGGCTGATCTGTACGGCCGCGGCCGCACCGGAATACCTTTATGTAGAGGGCGAAGGCACGTTCGAATTCGAGCGCACCGCCAGCCGCCTGCGCGAGATGCAATCAGATGATTGGGGCCGCGATTAACATCCGGCGATCGCCGCGGCGGTGCATGAACCTGAGGACCTGTTTCCGATCGTAAAATCGGATCAAGCCGCCTCAGCTCCCGGCGCCAGGTCCACCAAGCCGCTTGGACGTATCTTCCTTGACTTGCCCTGCCGCCATCTTCGCAAATGCCTGCCGCCAGCTTGCTGCAAGTTCTGGCATGTCCGCCAACTGCACAGCGTCCTCGGGCGTGATACGTCTTGTCAGACGCGCTTGGGTCACCTTTCGGACAGTCCAGTTTGGTTGTGGACGTTCAACAAGTGTAATGCCGTCACCCACAGCTACGGCACCTTCGTCAAGCACCCGATAGTACCACCCCGTGCGCCCGGTCTTTTGAAACAGATAGGGCATTTTATCCTGACCCGTATGGAGCCCCAGTTTCCAACATGGCTGACGCCCTTGTGAAATCTGGACCGTTGCACTTCCAAGATTCAGAATATCGCCAATGCAAAGCGTGTCTTCGGTCAGACCGGTGGTCGAGATGTTCTCGCCAAAGGCTGCAGGCTGAGCTCCGTCGGGGATAAGCCCTTCAGCCTGCCACGCGGTGTAGTGGTCGAATGCATAGTGATGGATCGCTTTGTCCGCCCCGCCGTGAACTTCAAGGTCGGCCTGTGCATCCCGAACTAAACCGTGGACTCCGATACCCTGCACCCCGGTCGCGGGATCCTTTTGGATGGCAGACTGCGGCTTGCCGGGCCAGCGATCCGCCACCTTCCCAACAAACAGACCATCGATTTTGGAAGACAGATTTGGGGTCATGCGACTACCGCTTCCTCGTGTTCTATACAAATCTTTTCGCTGTCCTCGGCCGACAATGGAACGGACAAAAGTTGGCAGAACGCCGCGCCTTTTGCGGCTTCGTGATACCGGCAGGTCTTGCACTGGCCAAACGACTTCCCGCCGTTCAACTTCAGGGCCTGTCGCAACGTTTGGCGTAACCCACTCTCCAGCTCAACCACCTCTTGGTCCGTTAGATTCGTCAGCGCCACGGCGATAACCCCGTCTTCTGCCAGCACGGCGGATCCCGCCCGCGTCAACGCGTAAGAGATTGACCGCTTGTCGCTTTCTGAGCGCACTTCCTGGACAAATCCTTTGCGCAAAAGCGCTTTGAGCGTTTGCGACATTGTTCCGCGCGTTGTCCCCAGAAATTCCGCGACATGCGACGGAGACCGAGAAAAACGATTCGCATCGCGTAGGTACTCAAGCGCAGACCTTTGGACTGGATTCAAATCGCCGGACCAGCTGCTGGCGTTATCCAACCTTGCCAACCTGTTCATTAGGGCACGAATTTTTCGTTCTGAAGTCATGACAGTTAGGTATCGACTCGAAATTACTATTGCAATCCCAATCTTCAATATGATAGCGACTCACTAGTACATTGAATCACGGAGATCCACGATGCCCAACAAGTCCCCTTTCATAACAGCCGCCATTCTGCTTACTGCCAGCGCTGCCTCTGCTGGCGGAGATCACGCCGCAGACATGCACGACGCAGTTCAATCACCCGCAGTTGCAGACAAAGTCGCAGCCTTTGACATTCTGGCTGCACACGCACATCGCAAAGGCAACACAGTGACCTTCCACATGACCACCAATGGAACCGCCGGCTCTGATACCCCAGCTGCCACCGGCGCTGTCGGCGGCTCTGACGTGTGGTCCTATGTCTGGCCGACATCGCTTGACCCTTCCGCCGTTGGTTTCGAAGGCGGCACCGGCATTCTGGCGATGGCCGCCACCAGCCACCCCGACTTTGACGACACACCGCTGTTTGATGAAAACGGCGATGGCGACCCGTCTAACGATGGATTGGAATGGCACAGCCACTGGGTTGTTCTGACCCCGACAGAGGCTTGCGGCCCCGGCGCTTTGGCGGTCCGCGACATCCCCGAGGGCAGCAACCCGAAACTGCCTGCGACTTGGCCCGGCTTTCCGATCTTTCTGGACAGCCCGGGATTTACACCGCTGTTCGACGGACCCGAAATCAGCGTCAATGCGGGCTTTGCCAGCGATGTGGACCTTGCCGGGGTCGCCTATGACGGCGTAACGGCCGCCTTGCGGGTGAACGCCAATATCCACTCACCGCTCTTGTGTGTGACGGACGTCTTCGATGTGGCATCGGGTGATTTGAGCCTGCCGGGCGTTCTGAAGTGACAAAACACGGACAGTGGCATTAACTGTGCCGCTGTCCTTAACATGATCGAGGTAACCAGATGCAGGCACCAGAGCTTTCAATTTCGCATTGGTTCAACACGGATCAGGACGTCACGTTGGGCATTTTGCGCGGCAGAGTCGTGGTCATTGAAGCGTTTCAGATGCTGTGCCCGGGCTGTGTGCTTCACGGTATTCCCTTGGCGCAGAGCATTCAAAGGACTTTTGCGGGCGACCAGGTCGCGGTCATTGGTATCCACACGGTCTTTGAACATCACGAGGCGATGACGCCCGTATCGTTGAAAGCCTTTCTGCACGAATACCGCATTAGTTTTCCTGTGAGGGTCGATAAACCGGGTGCTGGTCCCTTGCCCGAAACCATGGCAGCCTTTGACATGCGCGGCACGCCAAGCCTGATCGTGCTGGATCAGGCGGGGCAAATTGCTGCCCATCACTTCGGTCAGGTTTCTGAAATGCAGATCGGAGCGCAGATTGCGACATTGCTGGCGAATGGGCCGAAGGTGGCGGATCAGGTGGATCAATCACCCTCAGGGGATGCCTGTGAGTTGGGCGGATGTGACTGACAGTCAGTTTGCCACTGACGGCGTGATCGCCGGGGTTTCGCGATCACACCGTTTCTGTCGGCAGAGCCTCAGCTTGTAGCGCTGCCGCAGGTCCGGCGCCACTTCAGCCGCTAAGTCGCGCGTCTGAAGCTAAGGCATCTATTGGCAGAACCCCCGCAGATAACACCGGTCTATTGTGGTGGTACTGCCAGGGGGCCGAAAACCTGACCCCCCAATTTTGGACCTCCAGCCCCAAGGCCTGCGCGACACCGGTGCCACAGGCAGGATCCGCCTTGGTGCAGTTCTCGATATGCCGTTTTTAGATATCGATACGGGCACCACCAATGGCGCGTGCGGTGTTGTCGAACAGCGTCCATTTCGGGAAATCGCCTTCTTCAATCGTTTCATAAAGATCACGCTGATGGCTTTCCCGATCTCCGGCAACGATGCTGGCAGCCTCGGCATCGGTCGGGTTTTTGATGCCTTGTTGGGTCTTGAAGTGGAACTTCACCCAGAATCGTTCACTCTCCGAGTTGATAAAGCTGAAGGTATGATTGCCGAACCCATCCATGTGGCGACAAGTGGCGGGGATGCCGTGATCAGACAATGGCCTTTTGCGATTTGTCCTCCGGTGCGACACAGCGCGTCGGCACCAGCCTTGAAATGTTGCGGCAGATGGTGGCCTCGGGCAAAGGGGTGACTTTGCTACCGAAGCTATCCGTGCTCGGATCAGACCGTACCAGAAGCCTCGTCACGACCCATGCCGTTGCTGACAGGATCTTGTACCGGACCATGCGCCTTTGTTGGCGCACGAATGACATGCGGGGAAAACGGATTGGCAACCTCACGGCATTCCTGACTGCTTTGGATATCGCCAAGGGTTTTGACGGGTCGCACGGGGCATCTCCTTGACGCATCGATCATCGAGGTATAGGCGATCCGCATGAACAAGATTGCAAACACTCCGAACCTGCTCGACCCCGACTATTGGGGCAATACGATCAAGATGAGTCTGTCAAAGTTTTTCATCCTCTGCGTGCTGCAAGATGAGGAATTGCACGGATACGATATTGCCAAGTCGGTTGAGCGGCGCACCGATGGCTGCTGCACCCCGCGCGAAGGCACGATCTACCCAGTGCTTAAGCAGTTTACCGAGGGTGGTTATGTCACCTTCAAATCCGAAATCGTCTCGGGTCGGGAGCGTAAGATCTATTCAGTGACGGATAAGGGGCGCGAAGCCTACCAAGTCGCTCTGGGCGAATGGATGAAAATCACCCGCTGCCTGCAGGACTGTTCTTGCGAGGCCAGCCCCTAAAAACATTTGCGCAAACATATCGATGATCGATGCATCGACCCGCTGAAAACAAGGAACCCCAAACCATGAAAATCGTCAGTTTCAAAATCTGCCCGTTTGTCCAGCGCGTCACTGCCCTGCTGGAAGCCAAGGGCATCGACTATGATCTGGAATTTATCAGCCTCAGCAACAAACCCCAGTGGTTTTTGGAGATTTCGCCCAATGCGCAAGTGCCGCTCTTGATCACGGACGAAGGAGAGGCGCTGTTTGAGAGCGACGCCATCGTTGAATACATCGAAGAAGCCTATCCACCGCTGCGCCCCAGCCTGAGCCCAGTTGAAAAGGCACGTGAGCGCGCATGGAGCTATCTGGCGACCAAACACTACCTGACCCAATGTGGCGCACAGCGCAGCGCCGATCAGGAAATTCTGTCCGAGCGGAACCAGAAGCTGAATAAGGCCTTCGACACAATGGAAGCGCAGCTAGGCGACACAAAGTTCTTCGCCGGTGACGGGATCGGCATGGTCGATGTGGCCTGGCTGGTGCTGTTGCACCGCGCCTGCATCATCGAACAAAAGAGCGGCTATGACTTCCTAGGCGGTCGCCCCAAGCTGAAAGCATGGCAGAATAACCTCATGCAATCTACCCTGCCCGCCAAATCGGTCGCGCCTGATTTTGTAGCTGATTTCTCGGATTTCTACCTGTCTGAGCAGACCTTCCTGGGTCGCGGTGCCGCCGCCAAAAGCACGGAATTCAGCGACAGCACACCGCTGGAAATGTGTTGCTGATCACGAGATCGGACCAAAGACATGAGCATATTTGACGCCGCACCGGCCAAGACTGGCGATACATTCGTTCGGCACAATCCGAACTATCTGACAATGTTCTATGGCACCGATCAGGTGACGCCGTTTTGGGTGGCTGATATGGACCTGCCCATCGCCGACCGGATCAAGGATGCGCTGCGGTATATCGCAGATCGCGGCCAATCTGGCTATGAGTTCAACTCAGACGGCATCTTTGCTATGATCTCGGGCTGGTTTGCCCGTCGCCATGACCTGACCCTCAACCCCAAAAACTTCGTACCCTTCCCCGGCGTACTGGCAGCGATTTCACTGCTGATCCGCGAGTTGTCTGACACAGGCGACCGGGTGTTGATGCAGGTGCCCGCCTACTACCAGTTTGGCAAGATCATCACTCTGCCGGGCGCGCGGATATTCAGGCGGCACTGAAGCGGTTCAAGACCGCCCTACAGGCATGACGGACAAGACCTTCGATATCATTATAATCGGAGGCGGGTAGAGACTGTCAGCCGTGCCAAAGAGGGTTTCACAATGCACACCGATCAGGGACCATATACCGCCCGTGCGGTCATCAGCGCGACGGGCGCCGCCCAGAATCCTTTATCCCCGATTACAACGGGCATGACGCCTTTGAATGCCTGCAAATCCATTCTGTCGACTACCGCAATCCTGCGCCTTTGCCGAGCATCGCGTGGCCATTGTCGGAGCGGGCAATTCAGCCGCACAGATCCTTGCCGAAGTTTCGCTTGAAGCAAACACGCTTTGGATCACTCCCGAAGAACCGCGTTTCAATTCCGATGACGTCGACGGGCGGCATATCTTTGGCGTGGCAACGCAGAGGTTCAGCCAGGTGCAATCGGGGGATAGGCCAACGGGGACACCTCTCGCTTTTCGCTTGGCAGCATCGTCATGGTTGATAGCGTGCGTAAAGCGTGGGCACGCGGCAATGATTTGCAGGCAATCCGGCCATTTTCCCAAATGACAGCCAGCGGCGGCATCTGGCCGGATGGCACCGAACGCACCTTTGATGCAATGATCTGGTGCACCGGCTTTCGTGCCAATCTCGCGCATCTGCAACCCATTTTGCCGATCGAAGATGGGAAAGCGGACCGACGGCGGGCCTCGCGCGATGGATATGCCGGGGCTTTGGTTAGTTGGCTATGGCGGTTGGACCGGCTATGCCTCGGCCACTACCTTCGGGGTCACCAAGACCGCGCGACAAGCGGTCAAGGAAATAGCAGCGTTTCTTTCCTGACCGGCATATGCATCCGATACGGCACAAAAAACAGGAGCCGGCATGACCGAAACCATCCTCTACCCTTTGAAATCGAAATTCCCTGACCCCGAGCATGGCGATCAGCTTTTCTTTTGCGGGCAATGTTCTCCGATTGAAGGGTTGATGGCCATGTTTCCGGACGTGCGGCAGAATCTGGATGTCCGCTATGCGGACAAAGCCGACTTTGTCGTTGGCAATTCGCATGTTCTCTATCTGCGGCCGTTAATTCACGGATGTATTTTGGTCTCATCGGGCTCATGGTTCTCTCCGAGGTCGGTGATGCCGCCTTATAATGGCGTCGGGGGCTGGTACCTCAAAAATGTCCGCTGCGAGCCCAAAGTGACCTGTGTGGATAGCTCCTGCATAGCAAGACATTTTTTGAACTAATTTGGCACTGGTCAGAAGCAGACGTGTGTCCGG